>NZ_QDKG01000001.1 GCF_003076635.1 Sphingobacterium corticibacter
CTTCCCATTCCGAACAGAGTAGTTAAGCCCGCCAGAGCCGATGGTATTGCCGTAACAGGTGGGAGAGTAGGTCGGTGCCTAATTTTATACTAAAGCCCTTGCAAAAAACTTTGCAAGGGCTTTTTTGTGTTTATAAATGTTGTGATTCCCCATCAGCGAGAAAAGACGTATATTACGTACGTTAATATTTTAGTTATATGTGTAATTTATTTTACTTTCGAAGTCTGGCCGTAGCTGCGTTGGTATTCCTATCTATCTGTAGCACCTTGTTCGCCCAAGAATCTCGATTTACTATAGCTCCGCGTATAGGTTACGGAGTACAAAATCTGGATTGGTCAATCGCTGGCAATTTAGATGGTACTGGGCCTAATGTTTATTCAGAGCTAATATGGGATCAAATTCAAGGGATGAATTATGGTTTACAAGGAACGTTCCGTGTTCTCCCTAAATTGGATATTGTCCTAGAAGGAGATTATCAGCATACGCGTAAAGGTAAAGCGCGAGATACGGATTATAATGGAGACAATCGCACAGCTCCATTTTATGATGAGAGGTTCAACAGTGACGAAGGATACTTTTATATTTATCGGTTTTCAGGGCGATATGTACTGCCTGATTTAGGGGTAATTTCGCCTAGAGTACTGTTCGGCTACGAGCAATTGGGTAACCGCTTATTTCTATTGCCGCTACCTGATGATACTGACAATCGTAATTTGCGCACTACCTACGAAACTAATTGGTATGGAGGGCAAATAGCACTTGAGTTAGCTTATGCGTATAATTCATTCTATGCATTAGGTAGCTACGGCTTCGGCTTGTATGATTACAAGGCTAAAGCCAATTGGAATTTGATTGATAATTTTGAACAACCGGTTAGTTTTCGACATTCTGCCTTAGGCTTAAAGCATAATGGTGTACTACGACTGGGATACCAGGTCAATTCATTATTGGCAATTGAGCTATCTGGAAATTATACCAGCGCCTTTACCAATCAGGGATTAGATGAATTGTATACACGCAATAACGGAACATTACGTACACGTTTCAATGGTGCAAATCTAACCCAGTACAGTGGATCTCTAGGCTTGCGCGTCAGTTTCTAGGATCAGTTAGTGTTATTCCTTAGTAATGCTTCTTTTTAGTGTGTATTAAGGCCTGTGACCTAAGGTTTGGGATAGGGTGTCGGGTACAATAATGTTTTATTTTAAGCAATCGATTGCGTTGTCCACCGAGTTTCATTTATCGATAAATTGATTTATACTTGCTAAGGCAGCAATTTTAAGCGTCTTTTAGTGCTTTTCATAAGAGATGTGCCGCTGTGCATGACCTATAAATCTCATTTACTATGGATTCCTCAAGACGTTCCTTTTTAAAACAGGCCAGCCTGCTTTCCGGATTAGCTATTTCCTTACCTAATATTGTTCATTCCACTTCTGCTTTTTCAGAAAACAACATGTGTGGATTTCGTGCACCCAAAATCGACCAAGTACGCATCGCAATTGTTGGTTTGGGAAATCGTGGTTCGGGCGCGGTATCCCGATTCACCTATATAGAAGGCGTCACTATAGTGGCGCTATGTGATCGGCATGAAGACCGCGCGCAACGAGAGCAGCAGAAGGTGAAAGATGCAGGTTTGCTAGCTCCCAAGACATATTCGGGAGGCAATGGATGGCAGCGTATGTTGGAAGAGAATACACTTGATCTCGTATACATATGCACTCCTTGGGATTTGCATGCGCCGATGTCTATCGCTGCCATGCAAGCAGGAGCACATGTGGGTTGTGAAGTACCCATTGGGTTAACTATAAAAGAATTATGGAGAGTAGTGCAAGTTTCTGAACAAACACAGAAACACTGCATGATGCTCGAAAACTGTTGCTATGATTTCTTTGAGTTGATCACGCTCAACATGGTTCAGCGAGGTTTGTTTGGTGAACTGATCCATGCGGAAGGAGCTTACATACACGATTTATTGGATCTTAACTTCAGCAAAACCTACTATGATGATTTCTGGCGTTTAAAAGAGAATATCCGCTTACATGGTAATCTCTATCCCACGCATGGTATTGGCCCGATTGCACAGTGCATGAATATCAATCGAGGCGACCAGATCGCTACCTTAGTCAATATGCAAAGTGCGGACTTTCATATGGGCGCAAAAGCGTCCGAATTAGCCGCTACCGAGGCAGATTTTGCGCCATTTGCTAGGAAATCTTACAGAGGAAATATGAATACTACGTTGATGAGGACACAAAAAGGCAAAACCTTAATGATACAGCATGATGTCAGTTCCCCTCGTCCGTACTCTCGTATACATCTGCTGAGTGGCACGATTGGCTTTGCACAAAAATATCCTACCAAAGGTTTGTCTTTTAAGAATTACAAAGATGGACACGCATGGCTATCGCAAGAAGCAATGGCAGAGCTAGAAGCTAAATATACGCCCGACATGGTGAAGCTGATTGGTGAACAAGCTAAGGCGGTTGGTGGGCATGGTGGAATGGATTTTATTATGGATTGGCGCCTGATTGATTGCTTGCGCAATGGCTTGCCATTAGATCAGGATGTGTATGATGCTGCATCGTGGAGTGCCATTATACCATTAAGCATACAATCATCAGCACAAAATAGTCGACAGTTGAACTTTCCGGATTTTACCAAGGGGAACTGGAAAAGCAACCAGCCAGTAAGCCTGAGTTTAGAAGGTGGTGGCAATACGAAGATTCGTGCAGTAGCAAAAGCAAGCGAGGGACAGTTGCAGGTTTAGCAAGTGCTTGGTTAGCATCGTATAGTTATAAAAAAACACCTCTTAAGTTCGTCTTAAAAGGTGTTTTTTTATATCAAAAGGTTGATTGACCTTTAGAACTCGGCATTTTTTGGAGTACGTGGGAAAGGGATCACATCACGGATGTTGCTCATGCCCGTAGTGAATAATACCAATCTTTCAAAACCAACTCCAAATCCGGAGTGCGGTGCCGAACCAAAACGTCTCGTATCCAAGAACCAGTCGATCTCATGTTCTGGAATACCTACTTCCGCCATACGCGCTAATAACTTTTCTAAGTTTTCCTCGCGTTGTGATCCACCTACCATCTCTCCAATACCTGGGAACAGGATGTCCATAGCACGTACTGTGTGTCGACCTTGCGCATCTGGTTCATTCTGCTTCATGTAGAATGATTTGATCTCTCTTGGATAGTCTGTTAAGATTACGGGCTTTTTGAAGTGTTTCTCTACCAAATAACGTTCGTGCTCTGATTGTAAATCAGCACCCCATTCTTCGATCAAGTATTTAAACTGTTTCTTTTGGTTAGGTTTGCTGCGTTTCAAGATCTCAATTGCATCCGTATACGTTACCCGTTCAAAGTCATTCGTCAATACAAATTGCAATTTGTCAACCAAATTCATTTCAGATCGTTCGCTCTGCGGCTTTGATTTTTCTTCTTCTACCAATCGGTTACTCAAGAAAGCGATCTCGTCCGGACAGTTTTTCAGCGCATAGTTAATGACGTATTTCAATAACTCCTCTGCGAGATCCATATTGTCTTCCAATTCGTAGAAAGCCATCTCTGGCTCGATCATCCAAAACTCGGCTAAGTGACGCGTAGTATTCGAATTTTCTGCACGGAAAGTCGGACCAAAGGTGTAGATATTCCCTAATGCCATCGCTGCCAGTTCACCTTCCAGCTGTCCAGACACCGTCAAGTTGGTTGATTTCCCGAAGAAATCTTCTTTATAGTTTACTGTACCGTCTTCATTACGTGGTACATTGTCAAAATCGATCGTGGTTACACGAAACATTTCACCCGCCCCTTCAGCGTCAGAACCCGTCACGATAGGCGTATGCATATACACAAAGTCGCGCTCATTGAAGAATTGGTGTACGGCAAATGCCAAAGCATTACGAACTTTGAAGATCGCATTGAATGTACCCGTACGGAAACGTAAATGTGCAATCTCTCTCAGAAATTCTAGGGAATGTTTTTTGGGTTGTAATGGATATTTTTCTGGATCAGAATCACCCAAAATGGTCAATTCATTGACCTTGATTTCCACGCGTTGCCCTTTACCCAACGATTGTATCAACTCGCCTTTTACGCGAACGGCAGCGCCGGTAGTTACGCGACGTAGCAGCTGCTCATCGGTATTCTCAAAGTCAACTACAGCTTGGATATTATTGAGTGTAGAGCCATCATTGATGGCAATAAATTGATTGTTGCGAAAAGTCCGCACCCATCCTTTAACGATTACCTCTTGACCAAAGTCTTCTGCGATTAGCAGTTGTTTAATACGTGTGTGTTCCATTATAATTATCTATACCCTGCGCGATTGCGCTTTTGCTATGCAAGGATACGAAATTATGAGGTATTGCCGAAAATAAAGCCGATTTCTGCTAGATCTTTTCCTTGTTAATAATCTTCAGCACATCACGCTCTACCCAGAAGGAAACGATCGGGATCAAAGATGCCGCAAAGTACATCACTACTCGTTTAAATTTCCAATTATACGATTGCCAACAGGCAATTAATAGCACCACGAATATCACGACCAAAAAGCCATGAATAGATCCGGCGATACGTACCGTGCCAAGACGAATATCATCAGGGATCTCCATAAAGCGAGGCAACACGTACTTAACAGGCATTGCGACAAAGAATAAAAATATGGTGGAGATCGCCTCCCACAGCGCAACTTGTCTAAAAATTCTGAGCATAACTATATTAATCGCGTTTGAATGGTTCGCAAAGAAAGGTATAAAACGGTGATGTGTAGAATTCTTTTTCGGGAACTGACTTACACCTGACAAAATCTTGATGTTCATCGTCTTGTTCGCAAGTAATTTGACAGGGAATTTGCGGAATAAAATGTAGAAAGGTGTATTTTTGGTATATTTGTCTAATAGAATCAAAACGACAACGTTATATTTATGAATTACGATATTATTGTTATTGGTAGTGGTCCAGGTGGGTATGTTGCTGCCATCAGAGCATCCCAACTCGGTTTTAAAACAGCGATTGTAGAACGTGAAGCATTAGGTGGAATTTGTTTGAACTGGGGCTGTATTCCTACAAAAGCATTGTTGAAAAGTGCACAGGTTTTCGAATACCTGAACCATGCCGAAGAATATGGTATTAAAGTGAATGGCGGAGAAGCAGACTTCGGAGCTATCGTAAAGAGAAGCCGTGGTGTTGCTGATGGCATGAGCAAAGGTATCCAGTTCTTGATGAAAAAGAATAAAATCGACGTCATCATGGGTACGGCCAAAATCAAAAAAGGTGGTAAAGTCGAAGTAAAAGGTGCCGATGGTGCAACCAAAGAATATACCGCTAAACATACGATCTTAGCTACAGGAGCTCGCTCTCGCGAATTGCCTAACTTGCCTCAAGACGGTAAAAAAATCATTGGCTACCGCCAAGCGATGAATTTGCCTACACAACCTAAATCTATCGTAGTAGTGGGTTCTGGCGCAATTGGTGTCGAGTTTGCTTATTTCTACAATACAATTGGGACTAAGGTTACGATTGTAGAGTTTATGGATCGCATCGTACCAGTAGAAGACGAAGAGATCTCGAAACAATTGGAGAAATCCCTGAAAAAAGCAGGTATCAATATCTTAACTAAATCAGAAGTTACAGGTGTGGATACGAAAGGTGATGTATCTAAGGTGAAAATCAAAACAGCCAAAGGCGAAGAGGTTATCGAAGCCGAAATTGTACTTTCAGCAGTAGGTATCACACCAAATATCGAAAACATCGGGCTTGAGGAAGTTGGTGTAAAAGTTGATAAAGGCCGCGTATTGGTAGATGATTTTTATAAAACGAACATTGATGGCGTATATGCTATTGGTGATATTGTAAAAGGTCAAGCTTTGGCACACGTAGCTTCTGCAGAAGCGATCACTTGCGTGGAGAAAATCAAAGGCTTACATGTAGATGCCATTGACTACAACAACATCCCGGGTTGTACGTACTGCTCACCGGAGATTGCTTCGGTAGGTTACACAGAGAAAGCAGCGAAAGACGCTGGTTACGAAGTAAAAGTAGGTAAATTCCCATTCTCGGCATCAGGTAAGGCATCTGCTGCTGGCGCGAAAGATGGTTTTGTAAAAGTAATCTTTGATGCGAAATATGGTGAATTCTTAGGCGCACACTTAATTGGTGCAAATGTAACGGAGATGATTGCTGAAGTAGTAGTAGCTCGTAAGCTAGAAACCACAGGACACGAAATCATCAAATCTGTACATCCGCACCCAACCATGAGCGAAGCGATCATGGAAGCAGCTGCTGACGCATACGGAGAAGTAATCCACTTGTAGGCATTACGCAGAGATATAAACAAATAAAGAAGCCGCTTGCCGAGTTGTCAATCAACAAGGTAAGCGGCTTCTTCGTAAATAAACTATAATAAACAGTTCCTTTTAACCGAGGTGAGAGCGCAACATCCAAGCGGTTTTTTCGTGCTCTTCCATCAATCCAGTTAAGAAATCTTCCGTACCAGTATCACCAGCCGACTCTGCTAATTCGATGCCTGAGCGAATGACCATAATGACTGTTTCAAAGTCAGAAGTTAATTCTTTAATCAACCCTTGGCTATCAGTGCCACCGTGTTGTATTTCGGACAGATGCGTTAATTGTAGATATTTTGCCAAAGATCCTACGGCATAATGACCCAACATACGTACACGCTCAGCTACGTCGTCAATGTTGACCGCTAATTGATTGTACAGCCCTTCGAAAAATAGGTGCTGTGAGTGAAAATCTGGACCTTCCACATTCCAGTGTGCATGTCTTATTTTTGTATATAATACGGTGTAGTCTGCTAACAATTTATTTAAAAATTCAGACACATTCGCCATATCTCTTTCTTGCAAGCCTATCTCAGGTTGCTTATGTGTTTTTGATAGTGTACTCATAATCTTTCTAATTTTTATATAATTAGATACGCAAATTATATGCCTGATTAGTGGTTTTCCGTAAGGAAAATGTCAATTTTGAGCGCACTCGGGATACTAGGGAAATAGAGCATCCTACAAATCTTACATTGTTCTGATTCCTTGCTCTTGACCTGCTAGCGGTTTCCTATTATATTTGTAAATAATCAAAAACGAGAAGATATGTATCCAGAATATTTAGTAACCCCTATGCGTCAAGAATTGGTAGATGCTGGGTTCGAAGAACTAAAATCTGCGGAAGCAGTAGAAAGCGCTATTCCTTCGGAAGGAACCGTGTTTGTTGTGGTTAATTCGGTATGCGGATGTGCGGCAGCCAATGCGCGTCCAGCAGCTAAAGCAGCCGTTAAAAACGAAAAACATCCAGATAAATTAGTAACCGTATTTGCTGGTATGGAAAAAGATGCTGTAGATAGAGCACGTCAATATATGTTGCCTTATCCACCATCATCACCAGCGATGGCCCTATTCAAAGATGGTCAGTTGGTACATATGATCGAGCGCCACATGATCGAAGGTCGTCCCGCACAAATGATTGCAGACAACCTAGTAGCTGCTTTCGACGAGTACTGCTAGTTCATCTTTTGATTTTTTGAATGATAGGAAAGCTTTTCGCATGCGCGAAAAGCTTTTTCCGTATTCTACACCCGTATTTACAACTACGATCTCCACCAATTCTTTTGTAAATTAGCACAAAGCCCAAAAGATACATGAAATCAATACTTGCCGCTCTAGGTTTACTCTTTCTATTTGTCTCTTGCACCACCAATCATGAGGTGGATCTAATCGTATACAATGCGCGCGTGTACACGGTGGATTCCGCATTTACCATAGCAGAGGCTTTTGCGATACGAGGAGGTGTTTTTGTGGAGGTCGGCAGTTCAGAGCGCTTGCTTCAACGCTATGAGGCCAAAGAAACTATCGATGCGCAAGGCGCAGCCATTTATCCTGGGTTTTACGATTCGCACACGCATTTCTTAGATTTTGCGGCTTCTCTGGATATGACTAACCTGTACGGTGCAGCATCCTTTGATGATGTTTTGCAGCGCTTACAAGCACATCACAAAGCATATCCCGATCGCCCGTGGCTCGTAGGCGCTGGATGGGATCAAGAGCGCTGGGGCGACGAACCTTTTACAGTCCGCGATTCTTTGGATAAATATTTTCCGGATATTCCCGTGTATCTTTCTCGGGTAGATTATCAAGCGGCTTCGGTGAATTCGAAAGCATTGGAAATCGCAGGTATAGATACCGCATTCTATGTAGAAGGCGGTTTGATCCTGACAGATTCAGTTGGCCGATTAAGCGGCGTGTTGATGGATAATGCTATGTCCTTAGTGAGAGAGCATATTCCTGAAGTTAGTGATGATCAGGAATTGCGTGCACTGACCAAAGCAGAGCAACTGTTATTTTCCGTCGGACTCACCAGCATTGTTGATGCCGGTATGAACGAGAGAGATCTGGAATTTCTACGAAATCTCTATACCAGCAAAAAATTGAACATTCGGAATTATGCGATGATCGAGGATAATCTACGCACTGTACGTCGAATGATTCGAAGTGGCTATTATGATGATGGCCGCTTGAGTATTCGTAGCGTCAAACTCACCGCAGATGGCTTGCTTCGTACGCGCAGCGCCAGTTTGTTAGCTCCGTACTCCGATGATAGCACCACACGTGGTTTCTTGTTGCAAACACCAGCGGAATTAGAGCGAACGATTAAAGAGATCGCTGCTACGAACTTTCAATTAAGTACACGTGCCGTTGGTGATTCCGCTGCGCGGCTAATATTGGATCTTTATGGCAAATACCTTGGTCAAAATAATACAAGACGCTGGCGTATCGAACATGCTCAGGTAGTGAATGAGTTCGATTTTGAGAAATTCGATCGTTTCCGTGTTTTTCCGTCGCTGCAACCAGCACATGCTACATCAGATATGCATTGGGTGCGCAATCGGATTGGCGAAGAGCGATTACACAATGCTTACGCACTGAAGCGTTTGGCGGATAATTACGGGATGGTTGCCATTGGAAGCGGTCTCCCAGGCGAAAACTTCAATCCTATCAACAGTTTTCACGCAGCCGTGACCCGCGTGGATGCCAATGGACTTCCCGAAGGCGGTTTTGAAATCAAAAATGCACTTACGCGACGCGAAGCATTAATGGGTATGACCATATGGGCTGCACAAGCATGTTTCCAAGAAACCCGACGCGGCAATATTCAACGCGGAAAAGACGCCGACTTTGTGATCCTGTCACAAGATATTATGACCATTCCTGACGGTGAATTGCCTAGCGTGGCCGTGCTTCGTACTGTGATCAATGGCGAGACCGTTTATCAGAAGAAGATGTAAGAATCTGCGGTTCTTATTCGATATGACGCAAAGACTGTTCGTCATCACCGTCAATTGCGATTAGATAACGAATGATCAGCCAGTAAATGGGTACAACGACGAGTAGGAATCCCAACAGCGTGTACACAAAGTAACGTAAAGAGATCCAATCACGATCAACCGAATTGCCTTGGTAAACGGCGCTGTAGGAGCTTTTAAAATAGGAGTGATTACGAGCTAGTTGTGTCAAGACCTGTTTTTCTGTCCCTTGATCATACAGTTCAAAATACAAAAAAGCACCTACGTTGATCTTTTTAAAATGGCTCAGCGATTGCTCAAAGTAAGGGCGTCCTTTATTACGTGCAAATTCCTCTTTCGAGATTGTATTTTCATATTTAAATGCCAGCCAGGCTTTGGCCGCATTTTGATACGCATTCTTCTGGGAGAAAATTGGCAGTAAGAAAAGTGATTTGAGGTGAACCTTATTGTAGTTCCAGCCCTTTCCGTTTTCGTAAGTGTGAATAGGTATCACACGCATCCGATCCACATGCCATTCGCCCAACGAAAGGAAAGTAGGTTGCTCGTATGCAGGCATTTCTTCTACGCTTTGCAAATGCAATACCTTACCTACATTGTAACGAATACTCGTGAATAAGGGCTGAAATAAAACAATCGCGGTAGCGGTGAGGATGAACGTCAACACAAAACGATGCGCTGCATAGCGTTCAGCTGGAAGTAGGAGAACGTAGAAATTATTTTTCTGGTACAGGTAAGAAACCAATACACTGCTGATAGCAGCGCCCACAGCAAGTGGTAGCAAAATACGAGTGATGAAAATAGGAAGGCCGTCATCTTGCGTGTGAATGTACCAAGCATATACCAACGAACTGACCAATAAAATAAAAAGCAATGCGATTAGCATTGCTCCTATAAAATATCGTCTATGTTTTGGCTGCTTCATGTTCTACTAATGTAATCAAAAACAGCCTAATTATCAATTTGTTGCTTATTGCATGTCGAAGAGATGTTTCTCTGCATGGTACGAAGATCTTACCAAAGGGCCGGATTCTACATACTTAAAGCCCATTTCCAAACCGATTTCTTGATAGCGTTTGAATTGATCTGGAGTGATCCATTCCACCACCGGATGGTGTGCTTTACTTGGTTGTAAGTATTGACCGATGGTCAAAATATCTACCCCAACTTCGTACAAGTCGCGCATCGCTTCTACCACATCTTCTTCTGTCTCACCAAAGCCCAACATAATACCAGATTTGGTACGCAATCCTGCTTCCGCTATACGACGAAGACATTCTAATGAACGATCATACTTAGCTTGTATGCGGACTTCGCGTGTGAGGCGACGCACTGTTTCTAGATTGTGCGATACCACTTCTGGACGCACCGCTAATACGCGATCCAAATTATCCCATTGTCCTTTAAAATCAGGAATCAAGGTTTCTAACGTCGTTTCTGGGCTTTCGCGACGGATGGCATTGACCGTCTCTGCCCAGATGGTAGATCCACCATCTTTCAAATCATCCCGATCCACCGAAGTGATCACGCAATGTTTTACTTGCATCAGTTTTACCGATTGTGCCACACGATTTGGTTCATCCATGTCCACAGCTAATGGTCTTCCCGTAGCTACCGCACAGAACGAACAGGAACGCGTACAGATATTTCCCAAGATCATAAAAGTAGCCGTGCCGGCACCCCAGCATTCGCCCATATTTGGGCAGTTACCACTTTCGCAGATCGTGTGCAATTTATGTTCATCAACCAGTCCGCGCACATGGCGATATTCCTTGCCTACAGGTAGTTTTACACGTAGCCAATCAGGTTTTCGCTGTGTTTGTTGCGCTGGAATAACGGGTAATTCAATCATAACACAAAGTTACGCATTATTTCATTTTTTATGCAATGCATTTGTTAAGCCAGTTTCATATGTTTATCACATTTTGGCTATAGGCTCACGGGAGATTTTCTCATCATTTGATTTTATATAAATTATAATGATGCTTCATAAAAGTTTTACAATCCGCAGATTGTCGGTTCACACTTTATTTAGGATCTTTGGGTACAAACTATTACTGCTTTCCTATGAAATTTTCGCGAGTCACACTACTAAGTTGTTTCCTCCTAATAACGTGGTGCAACAGCAGGGCACAAGAACTGCATGCCGATCTAATTCCCCGGCCAGATAAAGTCGTAATAAATGAAGGTGCGCTTGCATTGGATCAAGCATTTCCAGTATTCTACAGCGAACGTTTTATGGAGTTGAGTCAGCTGCTTGCAGATATTCCGAATTTACAAATTACTTCGTACGAACTCTTCAAACGGGTGAAAAAACAGCAGCCCGCAGCCATTTGGATTCTGGAGTCTAAGCCGTCGGACAATTTACGCCCCAACGAATATACGCTGTTGATCAATCCAGCAGGGATCACGATCAAGTCTCCTGATGTAGCAGGTGCTATGGCAGGTGTGCAGAGTTTGCATCAGCTCAGCATGTTACAAGATTCGGATGTACTTCCTTTTGTAGAAATACAAGATAAGCCCCGTTTTGCGTACCGCGGATTGCACTTGGATGTTTCGCGCCATTTCATGCCTTTTGAGTTTTTGAAAAAGTACATCGATGTGATGGCCTTATATAAGTTCAATCAGTTTCACTGGCATCTGACCGATGGCGCTGGATGGCGCTTGCAGATCAATCGCTACCCTGAACTCACTAAAAAAGCAGCATGGCGACCGCAGGCACATTTTGCAGATTGGGAAAAGTATGGCAAACGCTATGTAGAGCAAGGTACAGCAAACGCACATGGTGGATTTTATACGCAGGCGCAAGCGCGTGAACTCGTCGCTTATGCAGCCAAAAAGGGGATTAATATTATTCCTGAAATCGAAATGCCAGGCCACTCCGAAGAGGTGTTAGCCGTATATCCAGAGCTTTCTTGCACTGGCCTGCCTTATACACAAAATGAGTTTTGTGTGGGCAATGAGCAGACTTTCACCTTTTTGAAAAATGTGCTGGATGAAGTGTTGGATATTTTCCCTTCGGAATACATTCATATCGGTGGCGACGAAGCGGATAAATCTCATTGGAAAACCTGTCCGAAATGTCAGGCCTTAAAAGAAAAACTACAAGTAAAGACCGAAGAAGAGCTGCAAAGCTACGCTGTACAGCAAATGGATGAATACTTGCAATCCAAGGGGCGGAAAATGATTGGCTGGGATGAAATCTTGGAAGGCGGATTGACCGAAGGAGCCACCGTAATGAGTTGGCGCGGCGAAGAGGGCGGCATTGAAGCTGCGAATAAAGGGCACGACGTGATTATGACGCCACAAAGTCATTTGTATTTTGACTTTTATCAATTCGATCCGCGTACACAACCCAAAGCATTTGGTGGCTACCTGCCTTTAGAACGCGTTTATAGTTACAATCCAGTTTCCGATAAAATTGCGGCAGATAAAGCCAAACATATTTTGGGTGCGCAGGCCAACTTGTGGACAGAATTTATGCCCAATCCACAACAAGTAGAATACATGGCATTTCCTCGTGCTCTGGCCTTAGCAGAAATCAACTGGACGGCTCAGGATCAGCGTGATTTTCCGGATTTCAAACGGCGTTTGCAAAAACATTATGCGATACTGCAAGATCTACAAATCAATTATTACCGTCCGAGCTTCGATGTACTGTATGATGTGGTGTACGATGCTGCCAAGAAGTCAAATCGTATTATTTTAACATCGGAGCAGTTTGAACCAACAATACGCTATACGATCGATGGCACCGAGCCAGATAATCAATCTCCGCTTTATATCGCGCCGATTGATTTGGCCGTAAGTGCCACGCTCAAGGCAGCTTCGTTTTTAGATTCCGCTCGTATGGGGCCTATCAAAACGGTTGAATTGGATATCCATAAAGCGATTGGAAAAACAGTGCAATACAACACGAAGTGGAATGATCGCTATGCTGCGCAAGGCGAGCAGACCTTGGTCGACGGTCGCAAAGGCGGCGTCAGCTACCAAGATGGTAAATGGCAAGGATTTACCTCCGATATTGAATTGGTGATCGATTTGGATCGCCGCGAGGAAATCAACCGTGTCGCTGCGCGCTTTATGCAAATGCCAGGGCCGGGTGTATTTTTTCCAGGTTCGATCAAAGTTTGGATTTCTGACAATGGCAAAAGCTACCGCGAAGCAGGATCATTCGTGCCACATGTAGATAAACATCCCGAAGTACTCGATATACAATCCTTCGAAATCAAATTTGATAAACCGGTGATGGCTAAATTCATTAAATTCGAAGCCAAGAATACGAAGAAAGCCTTTTTATTCATCGATGAAATTGTTGTCGATTAATATTCAAAATCCACTATTATGAAAAACACATTACTACTAGTTGCTGCCGTAGTTTTCTTTGCCTCGTGCAATAAAACACCTCAGCCCAATGATGAATTCAGAAACTTGGTTGATCAAATGAATTTCCAAACCGATACGGCAGCTGCTTTCAACAGTGTGCTTAATACTTTGGATCAACAAAATGTACTTTTCGGTGATTTTTACAAATATTACCATTATACGATACAAGATTCTTGTGATCAGGTAGCCAATGCAAAGTATGACGATGGAGAATATCTTTACCGCGAAAAATCGGGTGAAGAACAGGAATTCTTATATCAAATCACGGTTAGGGCCATTGATGATTACCATCAGCGACTAGCCATAGATACCGCGTTGCTGCCGCTGGTGGAGGAGAAGATAGTGCTCACTCCGGATCTTAAAAGATATATCAATCAGCATTTTGATCTGCAAATGTATATCCCAGAGGAGAGCAACTAAAAATCTGCGTAAATAATTGATGAATTATTGCAAAAAATACTGTAATTTTGCACTCCGACAAAGCAGTCGGAATTCCGCACTCTACCATGCACGTTTCGTTGCGCTGTCCCACAATTAACAATTTGTATTTTAACATTTTGAATTCAAAAAAATGCCAAGAAACACTTCCATCAACTCGGTTTTAATTATCGGTTCAGGGCCTATTGTCATCGGACAGGCGTGTGAATTTGATTATTCAGGCTCACAAGCCGCCTTATCTCTTAAAGAAGAAGGTATCCGAGTTTCGATCATCAACTCCAATCCAGCAACGATTATGACAGATAATATCGTCGCGGATAATGTGTATCTATTGCCACTTACTTGCGAAAGTATCGAGCAAATTTTGGAAGAGCAACAAATTGATGCTGTATTGCCAACGATGGGTGGACAGACGGCATTGAACTTGTGTATTGAGGCGTCCAATAGAGGTATCTGGGACAAATACAACGTTAAAGTAATCGGTGTGGATGTTGCCGCCATCGAAAAAACGGAGAACCGCGAAGAGTTTCGCCAACTGATGATCGATATCGGTGTTGGTATTGCCAACTCTAAAATTGCGAACTCTTTTCTAGAAGGTAAAGAAGCTGCTCAGCAAATCGGCTTCCCGTTAGTTATTCGCCCATCCTACACACTAGCTGGTACAGGTGGTGGTTTCGTGCACAAAAAAGAAGATTTTGATGCCGCATTGAACCGCGGTCTACACGCTTCACCAACGCATGAGGTATTGGTAGAGCAAGCCGTACTAGGTTGGAAAGAATTTGAATTAGAGCTTTTGCGTGATACCAATGATAATGTGATCATTATCTGTACGATCGAAAACTTCGATCCGATGGGTATTCACACAGGAGATTCAATCACGGTAGCGCCAGGGATGACATTATCTGACAAGTGTTACCAAGATATGCGTAATCAGGCGATCTTAATGATGCGCTCCATCGGTACGTTCGCCGGAGGTTGTAACGTACAATTCTCAGTAAATCCAGAGAACGAGGAAATCATCGCGATTGAGATCAATCCACGTGTATCCCGTTCATCGGCACTAGCATCTAAAGCAACAGGATACCCTATTGCGAAGATCGCTGCCAAATTAGCCATCGGCTACAACTTAGATGAGTTGCAAAATCAAATCACGAAAACGACTTCGGCTTACTTCGAGCCAACGTTGGATTACGTGATCGTAAAAGTACCTCGTTTTAACTTTGATAAATTTAAAGGCGCTAACAAAGAATTAGGTCTACAGATGAAAGCCGTAGGGGAAGTGATGGCAATCGGACGTACCTTCATTGAAGCGTTGCAGAAAGCAGCACAATCGTTGGAAACAGGCCGTGCTGGTCTTGGAGCCGACGGTCGTCAATCGCGCGATCTAGAAGAGATTATGTACTCTTTGGAGCATCCAAGTGCAGATCGTCTATTCCATGTTAAAGATGCCTTCGAAATGGGCGTGCCTTTGGAATCCATCCGCAAGGTGACGCATATCGACAAATGGTTCTTAGTGCAAATCCAAGAATTGGTGCATTTAGAAACGGAATTACGTCGTTACCAACTAAACAATATTCCTCGTGATTTCTTCTTGACCTTGAAGCAAAAAGGATACTCTGACGTACAGATTTCTTGGTTGTTGGGCAATGTAACAGAAGATCAAGTATACGACCGCCGTACCGAACTAGGCATTCGCCGCGTGTACAAAATGGTTGATACATGTGCGGCAGAATTCCCGGCGCAAACGCCATACTACTACTCGACATTTGAGGATGAAAACGAATCACAAGTATCTGATCGCAAAAAGATCGTCGTTCTAGGTTCAGGTCCTAACCGTATCGGTCAAGGTATCGAGTTTGATTACTCATGTGTTCACGGTTTATTAGCGGCCAAAGAATGTGGTTACGAAGCGATCATGATCAACTGTAACCCAGAGACGGTATCTACCGACTTCAACATGGCCGATAAATTGTACTTTGAGCCAGTTTTCTGGGAGCACGTACGTGAAATCATTGAGATGGAAAAACCAGAAGGTGTGATCGTACAATTAGGTGGTCAGACGGCATTGAAAATGGCGAAGCAATTGGAGGAGTTAGGGGTGAAGATCATTGGAACATCTTTCGCTAACATGGATTTGGCCGAAGATCGTGGTAGCTTCTCAGACTTGTTGAAAGAATTGGAGATTCCTTATCCGAAATACGGCGTGGCGACTTCTGCCGAAGAAGCTATTGTGGTAGCGAATCAAGTTGGTTATCCTGTATTGGTTCGTCCATCGTACGTGTTGGGTGGACAAGGGATGAGCATCGTGATCAACGATGAGGATTTGGAAAAAGCAGTGGTGAAATTGTTGCGTACGCTTCCAGGAAACCAGATCTTGATCGACCATTTCTTAGATCGTGCAGAAGAAGCAGAATCGGATTCGATCTGTGATGGCGAAGATGTACACATCATCGGCATGATGGAGCACATCGAGCCTGCGGGTATCCACTCCGGCGATTCATCTGCGGTATTGCCACCATTCAGCTTATCTGAAAACGTGCAATCCAAAATGGAAGAGTATTCTAGAAAATTGGCAAAAGCATTGAATGTTCGTGGTTTGTTGAACATACAATTCGCGATCAAAGATGAGCAGGTATATGTGATCGAAGCTAACCCACGTGCATCTCGTACTGTCCCATTCATTGCAAAAGCATACGATGTACCATATATCAATATCGCGACGAAAGTGATGTTGGGAGCGAATAAATTAAGTGATTTCACGATTGAGCGCAAGCTAAAAGGTTATGCAATTAAAGAGCCGGTATTCTCTTTCTCTAAATTCCCAGAGGTAGATAAGCAACTCGGCCCTGAGATGAAATCAACAGGTGAAGCGATTCGTTTTATCAAAGATTTGGAAGATCCACATTTCCGCGAGTTATACAGTCAGAAATCCATGTTCTTAAATGCGCAGTAGATTTTTAGATACTAGTATTTAGATATGAGTAATGAGATACTAGTATTTAGATATGAGTAATGAGATACTAGTATTTAGATGTGAGTATTGAGATATGAGTATTTAGATTTTAGTACTTAGATAAAAGAACGGTGGCTACCCAAATGGATAGCCACCGTTTTGCATTTTGGCGCTTTGTGATTACAAATTCATTCACTACGTCATTGCGAAGCCGAGGAACGAGGCTGTGGCAATCTAAAGCTACACAGTATTATTATGGAAGATCGCTTCGCATACTCGCGATGACGTGGTTATACCGTTCTTACGAACCTGAGGTACGAGGGTGCCGTAATCTAAAAAAGAAAGAAGCCCCTTCGAATTATCGAAGAGGCTTCTTAAAGTCGTCTTTGCGAAGCCGAAGCATGAGGCTGCGGCAATCTTAACTGATGTGTTTTTATCATTCGAAAATGATAGATCGCTTTGTCGTACCTCCGCGCGATGACGTGGTTATACCGTTCTTACGAACCTTAGGTACGAAGGTGACGTAATCTCTAATGTTAGTTTATAAACCTATCAACGTTCCCAACCCTATTAACTTTATCAACTCTATATACCTCTCAACTTTATTAACTCTTCTATTAACCTATCTCGTCAACCAACCATTCGCCAATACTTCTTTGGCGTGGTAGGTAAGGATAGAAGAAGCGCCCGCGCGGCGGAAGCTTAACAGCGTTTCCATCGTTGCGCGTTCTGCATCTAACCAACCGTTTTGTGCGGCTGCTTTCAGCATCGCATATTCGCCGCTCACGTTGTATACCGCGATTGGTAAGTCAAAATTATCATGTAATAACTTTACGACATCCAAGTACGGAAGTCCTGGCTTCACCATCAAGAAATCCGCGCCTTCTTCGGCGTCTAGCTGCGCTTCGATCAGCGCTTCGCGCACATTAGCCGGATTCATCTGATAGGTCTTCTTATCGCCTGATTTAGGGGCTGAGTTCAACGCATCGCGGAATGGTCCATAGAACGCAGAAGCATATTTTGCGGTGTATGACATCAAGGATACGTTGGTGAATCCATTCGTGTCTAATACGTCACGAATATAACCTATACGGCCATCCATCATATCTGAAGGTGCGATAATGTCTGCGCCAGATTCAGCATGCGCCAAAGCCATTTTGCCTAAGATATCCAAGGTTTCATCGTTTAGGATTTCGCCATTTTCGACAATACCATCGTGTCCGTCCGAACTATATGGATCCATCGCCACATCCGTCACCACACAAGCTTCTGGAAAATTCTTTTTCACCGCTTCGATCGCACGCAGGTATAAATTGCTTTTTTGGTAACTAACCGTGGCATACTTATCTTTTAGCGAATCTTCGATGTTAGGAAATAAGTCAAAAGCCTTTAATCCAAGATTCATACAGCTTTCTACTTCACGCAGTAGATTGTCTATACTATACCGGAAGATTCCCGGCATGGATTTTACTTCTGTCTTTTGGTTTTCACCATCGACAATAAATAACGGAAAAATCAAGTTGCCTGCGTGAAGGTGTGTTTCTTGCACCATATCACGAATCACGGCCGATTTTCTATTTCTACGTGGTCGAATCATCATTTTATTTTATATCTAATCCAAATACTGCTTCTGCCAATCCAACCTCATCGGGGGAGAATGGTAAAACATAAGGAATGCCCATTTCATCAAATTTCTTACCGGTCGATGTGCCAATCGAGATGACTTTTTGTCCCGGATCCAACAAATGTTCGCGGAAATAAGCCTCTACATTGCTCGGTGATGTGAAGATCAATACCTGTGCATTGGTTTTGTCTACGTCCTCTATTTGTACTGTCTCATAGATCGGAATCGTGATCACCTCCGTATCCGCACTCAAAGCATCACGTACCGTATTCATGCTTTCTTTGGCACAAGGAATCACGACTTTGGTGCCATTGGCCACTTTAGCAAATTCCGCAGCAAACTCTTCGGCAGTTACCCCAATCTGGTCACCCGAAAAATCGGCCACGCGATCGTACTTACGCAAAGCCTGTTCAGATCCCTGTCCTAATACCGCAATCTTCGTTTTCTTCATTAGGAATGGTTCCAGCTTGAAGAAATGATCGATGGCATTCTTACTTCCGAAAAACAACCAATCCACATGCTTTAGGATAAAGGAATCCAAGTGCTTGATGATGGGGTATATTTTGATGAGCGATCGGCCTTCTACTTCTACATGGTGCTTGTTCAAGAAGCGAGACAGGTATGATTCTTCGTCCAAATCACGGGTAATAAAGACGGACTGAGGAAGGGCGCGATTTTTCTGGAATTTCTCAAATATATGTTGCGCCAAACCTTCGGTGCTTTCGGCACGTACGAATAAGCGATCTGGAAACTCTTCATTGTCTTCTGCTACCGATGTCCACACTTCATACAGACCGTTATGTTTGCGGCAATAGCAGCCTAATGGTGCATGACAGCCAGCATCAAAAAGGTTCAACACTTTACGTTCCACCGCAATGGTTTCTTGCACTGCTGTATCATTGATAGGTTGCAAGATGTCAAATAGCTCTTGGTCATTGTCACGAATCTGGATCGCGAGTACACCTTGTGCCGGTGCCGGAATGATTTTAATCGGTGGAATTTCTTCTACATGAAATTCTGATAGATCCATCTCTACACGCTCAATACCTGCTTTGGCTAGCATGATTGCGTCATACTTACCATCACGTAATTTCTGTACACGCGTTTGTATATTGCCTCGCAAATCAGCGAAGTCCAAATCCTCTCGTAAAGAAAGTAATTGTGCCTTGCGACGGTTGGATGACGTACCTACGTCTGCTTTCAGTTTCAGCGATAAACGCTGGGAGATATCCACTGCTTCTGGTCTGATGATCAGTAGTTCAGAAGGATCTTCGCGCTCAGAAACTGCGGCAATAGATAAGCCTGGTGGGTTGATCGTCGGCAAATCTTTGTGTGAATGTACCGCCAAATCAATTTGGCTAGAGAGTAATTCCTCTTCTAATTCTTTGGTAAAAAAACCTTTTCCTTCTAACTTATCCAAGCGAAGGTGTTGTACAATATCACCTTGCGTTTTGATGATCTTGAGTTCGGATTCTACGCCAATCTCTTGTAGTCTATCTTTGATATAGTTAGCCTGCCATAGTGCCAAAGCACTTCCTCTCGTGCCGATTGTAAGTTTTCTTTTCACAATGAAATAGTAAAGGTATAAAGATGTGGAGCTATATTACCCAAAATGATGCTAATATGCCAGAGAAATAGAAGAAAAAGAGCGGAAAGAATATATTTAATTCTGCACGACGTCGGAAGATTGTACTAAAATCTCTTTTGCCATCACCATAGGAACTTTAATGTATTTCTTTTCCATGTAATTGATGACTTTCTCCAAAACTTCCAAAGCTTGAGGATCCAACCCATTCAATTCACGAGCAAATACTTCATTCATCGCGGTAGCGCGTATCTCCTTGATTTTATCAGGAACCTGACGCATAGCAACTTCTACCCGTCTTTGTTTGATCATCGGAAGAAATTCTTCGATGTTTTGATGTATGATTTTCTCCGCATGATGTAGCTCATCATAGCGTTCTTTAATGTTTTTCTGTGCAATAGCTTGCAAGCTGCTCACCTCAATGTAGTGGATCGGGTTTTGCGCGATCACTTCGGCATCGATATCGTTTGGAATAGCCAAATCGACCACCACTTTCTTGTCCACTTCACCGTTGCACAAGGAAGTGTACAATGCTTGGTCGACAATAGGCTCTGATGATCCTGTACAGGTAATCATCACATCAAAACCTTTCTTATAGTTAGCCAACTCCGATAGTGGATATGCCGTTGCTTGTAGCTCGGAAGCCAAAGCATACGCTTTCTCCACGGTTCTGTTGAATACTACGAAGTTTTTATACTTATGTTTTTTAAGGTATTTTGCTAGATTTTGGTTGGTTTCACCTGCTCCAATAACAAGGATACGTGGGTTTTCCACCAATTTTACTTCTCTTAGCTTACGGTAAGCCAAGGAAACGACAGATATCGGATTGCGAGAGATATTGGTGTGTGTATAGACCTCCTTAGCAGTTTTGACCAAGCGATCCATTACCATACGCATAAAATCTCCAGTAAAACCAGCATCACGACAGCGCTCATATGCCCGGCGAACCTGTGCAAGAATTTCTTTCTCACCAACCACCAAGCTCTCAATCGAGCAAGACATACGAAGTAGGTGATTAAGAGCATCCATACCAGCGTATTTGTTTACCTGACCTAGATAACATTGTAGGCGCTCAGAAGGAACACAAAAATTCATGCTATGCATGAACTGAGAAATAAACTCGTCAGTAAGTTCATGCGCCCCGTAAAAGACAAACTCTACGCGGTTACATGTACCAATGTAAAAGATTTCAGGAATATCCAAGTTGTTCTTGAGATTGATCAATCTGTGGTTCAACTCTTCGTTGCAGATTACCAAATTTCCCAAGTCCTTCAACTCGACATGTTTGTGTGTAAACGCTATTACTTTTAAATTTTCCAAAGTCTGCTACTCGCGCTATGATTCGTCCTGCAAATGTAGATCAAAAGCCGTCTGTTTCTGTCAAAAATCTGTCAAAGCGACAAATTTAGAACGATTTTAAATAGCGTGAAAATTATTGTATAAATCTGATTTACAGTATTTTAACTTCTGTACTCGAAGCGCTGCATGAATATTTGTTCTAATTATATGACCGTCTATTTACCGAAATCTTTTAAGCGTTGTAATCCAATGTCTTTTTTCTCTATATCAAGCTGGGTGACCCAAGCTTTCTCGGGGAGTAAATCTAACCTTGTTTTCGGATCACTAAGTGATATCGGTTTGATGCGAATCTCCTCTTCCAATACCGGTTGGGCAGTGTGTAAGTTATTGCTGTGTCTGATTATACGGATGGTAAAAATCGGCCATTTGCCCACCGCAGAAAAATTAGCTTTGTGAAATTCTACTGTTTTCTTTGCGCCCAGTAAGGAGCTGAATAATCCTTCTTGCTTGCCAGCCTTTGCTTCGCTGATGGAGATCAATAACTGAAACGATGTTTCATTCACGATCCAGAATCGCGCTAATCCTTCTTTCTGCTCACCGGTAACAGCCAGATAAATACCTTTCTCGATGAACTGGCCTACGATTTCTGCCGGAGCATCTTCATCGTCTTGGCGCTTCATATCGCCATGCACTGCCGTTATTTTAGTGATCGATACAGGGATTTCAAATCCGGATTCATCGGTAACGCCGATAATATCGTCGCTCAGAAAAGATGTGATATGGCCCTCAATAGCCTCATCCACAAATCGTACAAAGTCACCTATTTTGAAGTTCATATACTATCTCCTTATGTTGTCTATCTAATTCTTCTATTTATTCGATTGGATCAATACATCCAAACCATTCTTTGTGTATTCCTGCTGATCCAACAATCTCAGATAAGTCTCTTGAGAGATCATACTAGCGCCAAGGCTTTCCAAATGATCGGAGTGGATCTGGCAGTCGATCAGTTGCAGATCAAAATGTGTTGCAAATTGAATCAAGGCATATTTGGAGCTATTACTGACGCGAGAAAACATACTTTCGCCACTAAAAACCTTCCCGAATAATACACCATATAACCCGCCTATCAGTTCGTTGTCGGTATTCCACACCTCTATAGAGTGAGCAAAACCGAGTTCATGCAATTGAATATAAGCGGCGCGCATATCAGCTACAATCCATGTGCCATCCTGATCTTTGCGATTTGCGCTTGCACAAGCATCTATTACGTCCGAAAAAGCTTTATTATAAGTCCACCGAAAGCGGTCTGATCGCAATACTTGTCTCATACTTTTGCTGATGCGAATGTTTTTCGGCTCTAATACAAAACGTTCGTGCGGTGCGTACCAGAGAATCGGCGTTTCTTCGCTGTACCAAGGGAATATGCCATTGTGATACGCGTGTAGCAATCGGGTAGGAGACAGGTCGCCTCCTACGGCGAGCAAACCATCTTCTTCCGCCAGCGCTGGATCAGGCATCTGCGTCGGATCTGCATTAAGTTGAAAGATCATGAACTATCGGAGTTCCTTAATCTTCTTCGTCTGGTTGACGTGGCTCCTTGCTGATTTGGTCAAATATTTTGTCCATATGTTCCACATATTCATTCGTATCGTCCAAGAAGAATTCTAGATGCGGTACGATACGGGCATTATTCTTAATGCGTGTGCCCAGTTTATAGCGGATTTCATTGGATTTGGCTTTGATTTTTTCCAAATCCTCTTTCGCGGTCTGCGTATTGATGAAGCTTAGGTACACGCGTGCGATCGCCAAATCTGGCGTCACGCGAACTCTTGTAACGGTAATAAATGCATTCGGCGCCCACTGATGTGCTTCCCGTTGAAATATCTCTGCTAAATCTTGCTGGATCACACCAGCAAATCTTTGTTGTCTTTTGCTCTCAGTTGCCATGATAATATGAGGTTATAAGGTAACGCTATATTAAGCTACAAATATAGGCAAAATAGATCACATGAATTTTCGCTTAGAATAAGGCATGCTATGGGAAAATAAAATACCGTTAAAAGGAAAAAGCTTGTCTTAGGATTAGACAAGCTTTTCATCAAAAACTAGTTTATAATTGGATAGCATGAATTTCGTGTAAGTTTTAAGACTTTTTAGGTCTATCAAGTTTAAAGTTTACTGGTGGCAGTGATGAGTAAGGGTAAGCTTACTCAGATTTTTTTTTCATCTCCCTTTACATCACAAACATAGGGTTTTGATTTAGACCTCACAAACTAAAACTTAAAAAAAAGTAAGTGATTACTTTCGATGTTAAATCGTATTTAGACCCACACTTTGCTAAATCGTATAAAGCAACGCTTAACTACTTACTAACGCATTTTATTAAAAAGCACGCTCTTCCAAATGTTTGTCCATATCTAGGTAATCGATACCTTTTTCCCACCAATCGGGAGAAGTTGCTCCCTTCAAATAGTGATCAAAAAATTCCATCATGCGCACGGCGTAGTCTTTTTTATTCACTTCTTTCGCTAAGCCGTGATTTTCTCCATTGTACGTCAGCATGGTTACCGGCTTCTGCAATCGGCGCAATCCATTGAAGTATTCTATCCCCTGAGTATAGTCCACCGCCCCATCTTTATCATTATGCAAAATAACCAAAGGAGTGTTCACATTTTTGATGTGGTAGATGGGAGAATTTCGAGTGTACGCATCCCAGTTGTCCCAATAACCCGTGGTCAATCTGCCTTGCGAAGACTCAAAAATGCTTTGATTCGTCGATCCTGAATTCCAATAAATCAAGCTATACATACTAATCATATTTGTCAATGGCGCTCCAGCCACCGCCGCTTTAAAAATATTGGTTTGCGTGATTAAGAACGAAGTCTGATATCCGCCCCAAGAATGTCCGTGAATACCCACGCGTTCTTCATCTACGATGCCCGTTGCCACCGCTGCTTTTACTGCTGGCACTACACAAGCCACGGCAGACATGCCTGGATCATTCAATTTATAAGCGATATCTGGCATCAGGACAGCATAACCATTACTCGTGTATACCGCGCGATTAAAACCTCCGCCCGGAAAAGCAGGTTGAGAATAACTGTTCGTACCATCTGTTAATCGCTCGTAGATGTACGTGATTGTCGGATACGATTTTCCTTCTACATAGTCGGCAGGCAAGAAAAGAGTCGCTTGCAAAGTATCACCAAAGTCATTGACATAGCTAATCAGTTTCGCGCCGCTGGAAAGCGCATAATCATCTTTCTTCGGCGTATTATCTGTCAGCTTTCTGGTGTTTTTGAAAGTGCTGTTCTCCGCGATGTATAGCTCGGGAGATGTTGTATTATTCTCTTTTACAAAAAACAAATCGTTCGCTTGTTTCGGCTTGCTGACAGAAGAATACAGGTCATCCGAATGTTGTAGTATTTCCAGCTTATTGCTGCCAGATTTCAATACCGCGATGCCCGATTGCTTATTACCTTCGTTGAACACCATAAAATACTGATCCTTCTTCGTGTCAGTAAAGTCATCATCTGGATACAGGTTGGACAAAAGTCGGTTTGCCGTCCATTGCTGATCTTTCCAACGATCAGTCAGCGCCACAGCCGATTTGCCATCTGCAGATACTTTCCACAGGTCGAAGTTATCTCTCAAGAAGACATATTTGCCATCAGCTGTCCAGCCAAAGTTGGGTGTACCCGGCTTTTCTACGTTGTTATCTACTTTTTCGGCAATAAAGCTGGCTTTGATCTTGTTAGTCAGATTCGTTGAAGCCAAGCTGCTTGTATTCAAATTGTGATAATGCCCGTTTTGGTAATACAATAAATATTTGCCATCAGGCGAGAAAGATAGATTACGTATGGCGTTCAGATAAAGTTTCTCAATCGCTTTACGGCTTTGGCCAGTACCGATGTCTACCAGATATAAATCGGCAAATTGTTGTCCATCTAAGCTAGATGCCATCTCATAAGGCGTGTAATCAAGTGCATAACCCAGGTCTTGATTTGGTGCTAGCGCAATGCTCTTGCGCGCGCTATCTGCCAAGGATACAAATTGTTTACTTTTGATGTGATAGGCCGATTGTGCGGTGTAGTTCTTATCACGGTTAGATTGCGTGCGCTGCGCCGATTGCAATCTTTTATCCTGCCAGTTCCAAATGATCATGTCCGGCTTTTCCGCATCCTTATCGGCTTTTGGAGCAGGTTTTTTCTCGGCAATCTTGGTAGAATCTTGCGCCGTACTATCTGCCGCCGCTTTATTTTCCGTTTTTTCCAGTTTGGCGATGCCAAAAAACAAGGTGTTTAAGTCTTTCGACCAAAATGGTGTGCTGTTTTCGCTAATGCCAAATCCAGCGCTGATTTCTTTCTCATCCAATCCGGTGTAGCTGATGATGTTGGACGCATTTCCTTTGATATCTTTCACACCGATAAGCGTGTACACAGGCGTTTTGTACGCTTTATCTGTTTTTGCTTTCAACAAGGCCAGCGCTGTACCTTCCTTGTTCCAATTGATTTTGCTGTAAGCTGCTTTGTCATTATCCAATGCGTAGGTTGTACCGGTTTGCATATCGCGCAAGAATACGCCATTTCCGTTTTTGTTATTCGCATCTATCGTGTAAGCAAGGTATTGTCCCGATTTGTTGAATTGAAATTCATTGACATTACCAATATTGAACGTTTGTTTATTCTGTAGGTTATACAATAGTAAGTCGCTTCCTTTAGCCGCGTCTGGACCTTTTGGACCATCACCCGAAGATTCAAATCTCACCGCTAGCCAGTTGCCGCCTTCGTTCGAAAATTCGAATGATCTCGCGCGGTCAAATAGAACGCTGCTCGTGTCTTTCACCGTCACTAAGCGTAGGTTTTTAAAGCTAGGTTTCTTTGCTTTCTCGTTAGCCTTGATGGTTTTGTACGGCGCTGCCTCAAAGAAGGCCACATGACTCGCCGATTCATTGAAGCGAATTGGCCCTGCTTCACCGCCTATATTGTATTGGTATTTTGTGGTATCAAAAGCAGATTTCAATAATAGGTTGAGATCGCCTTGCGTCGGTCCTTCCGCGTAAGCGTACCATTTCGCATTGTTGGAGATCGTCATGACATTCATGCGCAGGTATTCCCATTTCGGGATATCTTTCCAAGTAATGGGTGGTTTGCTTTCTTGTGCTTGGCCACCTAAAGCGGACGCTAAAAGGAAGGCCAGAAGTATGCATTGTTTTAATTTCATAGTGAGGAATTCGTTGATCGTTATTTTGGATTTTCGAATATATTGAATTTTCTTTCTTTTTCCGGTAGGTATCAGCAAGGTTACCGTTGCCAAACAATTGATTTAACGGTCTGCAATTGCTACTTTTGGTGGATTTAACTCGATCCTTCGAAATGGAGCTGGCGCAATGGCTACCAATTTTCCAGACTCGTAGGGCATAAGCACGAATATAGAGATATGAAGATTTGGCAAAAGAATATAGACGTTGATACTTTCGTAGAAAACTTTACCGTAGGCAATGACCGCGCCATGGATTTGCACTTGGCCGGAGCAGATGTGCTGGGATCGCTCGCACACACGCAGATGCTGCACAGCATTGGCCTGATGACGGCCGAAGACCTTGCGTCAGTACAAGCCGAGCTAAAAAAAATATATAAAGATATACAGGCGGGCAATTTTGAAATCGAAGCCGTGGTAGAAGATGTGCACTCGCAGATCGAGATGTTGCTAACGCAACGGGTTGGCGATGCAGGCAAGAAAATCCATTCGGGGCGCTCCCGCAATGATCAGGTTCTCGTAGATCTTAAGTTGTATTTCCGGACGGAGATCGAAAGTATGGTTTCGCACACCGAAGGTTTATTCCGTCAATTAATCAAGTTGAGCAATACGCATCGCGATGTGCTGATGCCAGGTTATACGCATTTGCAAATTGCCATGCCTTCTTCCTTTGGCTTGTGGTTTGGTGCCTATGCCGAAAGCTTGGTAGATGATCTGCATTTGATGAAAGCTGCTTGGCAAGTGTGCAATAAGAATCCGCTGGGTTCAGCAGCTGGATACGGCTCGTCGTTTCCATTAAATCGTACGATGACGACAAACTTGCTAGGTTTCGAAGATTTGAACTACAATGTGGTGTATGCGCAGATGGGCCGCGGTAAAACCGAGCGTATTCTCGCGCAGGCCATGAGCTCTATCGCGGCGACATTAGCCAAATTCGCGATGGACGTGTGTTTGTTTATCAACCAGAATTTTGGGTTTATTTCCTTTCCGGCGCATTTGACGACAGGTTCTAGCATTATGCCGCACAAGAAAAACCCCGATGTGTTTGAATTAATTCGTTCGCGTTGTAATAAGATTCAGGCCTTGCCGAATGAGATTGCTTTAATGACCACTAATTTGCCGGTAGGCTATCACCGCGATCTACAATTGTTGAAGGAAAACCTTTTCCCAGCGTTCCAATCGCTGAAAGATTGTCTGGAGATCGCCACCTTTATGCTACAGCATATTGATATCAAGAAAAATATTCTGGATGATCCAAAATACGATTACCTCTTCAGTGTGGAAGTCGTGAACAACGAGGTTTTGCAAGGTATTCCATTCCGCGAAGCGTACAAAAATATTGGCTTAGCGATTGAAGAAGGTACTTTCAGTCCGGAGAAAGCTGTGAATCATACGCACGAGGGAAGTATTGGCAATTTGTGCAACGATCAGGTTGTTCGTTTGTTCGAAGAAGCAAAATCTTCGTTTGGCTTTGAGCAAGTGGAGAAAGCGTTGGCAGATCTATTAGCAGATTAAACAACGCAATATGCTATTATATGAAAGAGGGCAGTCTATCCACAGGCTGCCCTCTTTGCTATAAACGTCATCGTAAGAAGGAGGAACGACGACGAAGCAATCTCATGTTGTTTAGCATGTAAGATTGCTTCGTCATACTTCCTCGCAAGGACGCATTTTTTACTTTTATCCGATTACTTTAGATCCGGATAATCCTTTGTCGGTTCGATGCGGTAGGTACTCGTCGCTTCGTGTACACGACCGTAATCATCGGTTGCCCGTACTTTAATTTTATGTTCGCCAACGGCCAAGTCGATCGGTAATCCGACGCGCCACAAATGCGTGCTGGTCATGCCATCCGTCGGACGACGACCTGGAAGCAAGGTTTCCAGATTATCCCAAGGATATAAAATCGCAGAATAAGCAGGGTCGATTGTTCTGGCTGGTATCATCTTTTCCCATTTGCCACCATCGATCGCAAATTCGACTTTATTACCATGATGACCCATAAAGAAGTTGGCAAAAATTGCTGCGCGTGTGCGTTTCCCTTGCCCAACTACTTTCGGGTGGTATAAATTGATCTGATAGGTGGAATCTTTGCCCGATGGTTTGTAGCTGATGCGGTAATCGTGTTTGTTGAAATCGATAAAGGCATAGCCATTTGGCGTACCATCACGCATCGTTGCGGCTGGTACACCACGCTCATCCAATTCGCCGCTGTACCAATCTCCTGACGTTGTACCCGCATTGTATTCATGATGCGGTTTCTCTTGTTTCCAGCCATCCGCTTTACCGTAAAAATGCTGTGTTTGCGTATGCATGTGGGCAGATAGCGACAACGTATGCGGATAATCTTTCAACAGATCAAACAGACGCTGTCTATCTTCTGCACGGAACGTGTCGCCATTGCGGTGCTCCAACGGAATGTGAAAAGCTAAAACAATTAATTTGGAATGATCTACATGCTTTAAATCATTCTCTACGAAATCCAACTGATCTTTCCGGAATCCACCCAAATATCCTTTACCAGTGCGTGGGTTTGGGTAACGCACATTATCCAATACGATAAAATGGACATGGCCATAGTTGAAGGAATAATTGGCAGGGCCAAAGTTTCTTTCAAAAGTTTCGTCTGATAAGCTATCGGCCGTCACATCATAGTTCATATCGTGATTGCCTTTTAGATTGTACCAAGGCAAGCCGATACGTGCCATGCTAGCGCGATAGGATGGGTGTAAGCTCAGGTCGTCGCCCACCAAATCTCCTAAACTCAAACCGAAAGCCACATTCTGAATGCCGACCACTTCATCCACAATAGCACGATTGAAAAAGGTCATTTCTTGTGCCGTGTACGCCTGTGGATCACCAAATAGCAACATACGAAATTCCTCTTTTTCTGTGTTTTTCTGCAAAGCAAAATCAATAGATTTCGGCAATGGGCCAGTCGGATCCACACCGGCATAGGTCAATTCCTTTGGCGAACCTTTGGGTTTGTGGATGTAGTAAGATTTGTGCAAATAGTACTCGTTTAGTGGCACCGTATATCCGCTTGGTTTGATGACAAATACAATATTGTCTTCGCCAACTGGAAGTTCGTACTGTCCTTTTGCATCGGTCAATACCACTTGTACGCCATTACTCACGGCTACTTGGGCGACGCCTTGCTCGCCTTTGTCCCATTTTCCATTCTTGTTGAGGTCTTCGTAAACCTTGCCTTTGGCCAATTCTTGTGCAATGCCTGTTAGCGCCGCGAATACTAACCCCGTAGCCAATAGGCCAAATAGATTCTTCTTCATAGTTCTTAATAGATTATTTAATGAATGGCATCACATAAGGCGATGCTTTGTGTTGAACCAATACCTTATTCATATCATACGCCATGGTCACCGTGGCATTCGCACGATCGTACGTAAAATCATCCAAGCCTCTGTTTTTTGGAATGAAATCTGGAATAATCGCTTTGATATGTTGCTCACTCACGTTGCGGTTGTTCAACTGCTCGCGCTCTGAAACTGGGAAACGAATACCTAAGTCTGTCATCCGACGGCCTTCCGCGATAAAGATTTCTTGGCGCAGTAAGTAGATCAGATAAAGCGCCTCGTCTTGCGTTTGTATGGCATCGATTTCTGTATTGGTGATGTGCGTGCCAGATACTGAGTAAGCCGGAATAGTTCCATTGGCGCGATCTAACACGAAGCCAGACATAGCTGGGCTTTGTGCATCGAACTTAACCTGTACGGCCGTTATTGGATAATCCGTTCTATTACCGCCATTACGTGTGTCGGTTTTATCATTAAGCTGCGTTACTGGCCGTTTGCTTACGGTATTGCTCAACAGATCTTTCAAGGTTTGCTTTACCGCTGTCAAGTTGTTTTGTACGGCTTGGGCTTCTGCCAAGATCAGGTATGCTTCTTCGGCTTTGGCGATAGCAATAGGCTTCTCATCGTCGAAGATATTGCTGGTTTGGTGAAAGTACTTTGGATCTAAAAAGTCCAATCGCGGCAGCGGAGCAAACCAGTTGGTGGTATTTGAAAAAATAGCGCTTTGGAAGTTATTTGATGGTCCATTTTGTGTTCCATATTTTACTTGGCGTAATAATAGTGGGGTCGCTACGATTTGATTGGCAAAGTTGGTAGCTTCGGTCATATTTCCTAAACCATAATGACAACGTGCAATCAACAGCGTACAAGCATCCTTGTCGGCAGCTGTGCTATACAGCGTAGCTGCTTCGTTGAGCAGCGCAATGGCGAGAGTACGTAATTCAACGGGGGATTTTACTTCGCCCAATACCGTCGTCGGCAATCCTACGTACAATTCAGCTCCCAAAATATGGGCATATGCTTTAGAGAAAAGCAGTTCCGCGCGGATTTGCTGATCTGCTGGCGAATCAGAAAAGGTAAATTTGGTTAATCCAAATTCGCTCATCTCCAACAGCTTTTGGATATTGGCCTGAATATTCGTGACGTCACGATCAAAGTGATTGATCTCTGGATTGTCGAAGACTTTACTACTTTGCGTGTAATTGTTGAAGTAGTTGTCCGAGACGAGTTCGGTAAACTCCACTACGGTACCCACGGTCAAACTGGTTTGGCGACGCACGCCGTTGAGCCAAGTAGGTAGTGATTGTTGTCCGTCGATAAAACGATCTTCGGTGACGTACGGGTTTTCTACTTCGAAAAGTTCGCAAGAGCTTAGCAATATGCTAGCGCTTGCTAATAGATATAAAGGATTGAATGATAATTTCATGGTATTATTTCTTAAAAGGACATTTTAACAGAGATCAGGTATTGTCTAGGTGCGGAGTAAGTCGCGTAAGAAATACCGCCCGTCGTTGCGCGACCTTGACCTTGAGCCGATCCACTAATGGTTGCTTCTGGATCAAAGCTGGATGTCGCAAAGTTGAAAGGATTCATTACGGTACCGCTCACAACCATGCTTTTGGCAAAAGAACGGATCATTTGCTGTGGCAATGTATAACTGGCTCCAATCGTTCTGATCTTGATGTAATCGGTTTTCTCTACGAACATATTCGTGAATTGCAACCAACGGGTGCGCTTGAATTCCGAGTTGATTTCTCCTTCGGGAATGCCTTCGTCGCCAGCGCCATAGTTGTATCTAAACTGGCTGTCCCAGTTGTTAGCATAAGCACCTTGTTGGTAATCTGCATTAGCAAATAGGTTAAGTGATTTCCATTGGAAGTTGACGCCCATGCTACCGAAAAGATCTGGAATGGTGGTGCCCAGATTTTGCAATGGCGTGGTGCTTTCCAACACACCATCTTCACCAAATTCGCCATACGCACCACGGATAAATCCGATGGGATAACCTTCTTGTACCACGGTCTGTATCGTACGCTCGCTAAATCCGGCCAAGTTGAATGGCGCAGCTCCATTAGAAGACAAGACTTTATTGTAAAGCGTATTTACCGCTAGATTGAAACGAAGGGAAGTGTTTTCTTTCTGAATTGCGACAATTTGCGTCGAGAATTCCAATCCACGATTTAGGATGGTACCGACATTTCTAAGTGCCAAGGCTTCGCCTGTAGAAGGTGCTGCGGGTACAGAAAACAAAGCATCATTCGTCACCGCATGATATAAGCCGGCCGACAAAGTAATGCGGTCTTTCCAGAAACCTAAATCCAAACCTGCTTCAAATGTGGTCGTTTTTTCTGGGCGTAAGTCTACACCTGGCATACCAAACATCGCCGCTTGACTGCCCAAATATCCCGCGAAACTCACCGTTCTCAAATTGAGGAAGGCCGGCGGAAAGTTCCCAGCTACACCATAGTTACCACGCAATTTCGCAGAAGGTAAGAATGGAAGGTTATCGCTCCACCAGCTTTCTGACGAAGGAATGTAGGAGAATCCGACTTTCGGATAGTACTGCACCCCGATATCTTTACCGAAGGCACTATTACCATCGCCACGAAGACCCAAATCCAAGAAAAGTTTGTTTTTCCAACCTAAGTTCGTCTGTGCGTACACACCATAGTTAACCACTTCGTCTACGAAATTATCACTACTCGTTGCGATCGCTTCGCGAATGGTTCTTGCGCCATCGCGCACATTCGTACCATTGTAAGCCACTTGCTTGTCTTCGTTCCGGAATAATTGTCCACCAACGGTCGTCACCGCGGAAAAATCGCCGATCTCTGCACGATGTTGCCCGTTTAATTCCAAGGTCAATCCCCAGAATTTTCGTTCGCCATTGTTGATGCTTCCACGATCTGTGGTCAAGTTACCTGTGGTGTGCGTCAAGTATTCATTGGTTTGGATCGTTTGATTGCGCACCACACGATAATCGATACCACCGACCGCCTTAATGTTAATATTGTGCACCGGTTTGTACTGGAAGGTTTGTCCGGTTTGAAAGCGATTCACCACAATCTCATTATCTTGCAGTCGTTCTGCGGTGTGTACAAACATTTTCATCTTTTCAAATTCCTCCTCCGATAGATCATCAATACGCGGATTGAATCTTGGCGTTGGGCCAGTTACCGCCGATGCACCACTTTCTGCATACCATAATCCAGTATAACCACCTTGGTTACCATTTCGTGTACGCTTGAAACTGTTGTTGACGAAAGAGAAGCTACTTTCATACGACACTTTTTCGTGCAGTTCGGCTTTGAATCCTGTGCGCAGGTCAAAACGCTTGTTTTGATTTTGCTTGAATAACTGTACACCCGAACTGTTGAGGTACGCACCGGTTACGCTGTATCCTACTTTTCCGCTGTTACCATTTACGGCCACATTATAGCGCTGGAAAAGTCCTGGCTCAAACAAGAGTTCCTTCGTCCGTTGGAAATGTAGGAAATCCGTGGTTGCACGCTCCGCACCTAGCGTCGCCTCGGCGGACACGCTGGTGCGATCTGCACCACCTTTTTTGGTGAAAATCTGAATCACGCCATTCGCCGCATCCGATCCATATAAAGTTGTAGCCGCACCACCGTTTACATATTCCACGCGTTCGATATTATCAATCGGAATATCCGCTAACGCACTCACGCCAGCACCTTGTGCACTACCACCACCAATCGCGGAGGCGGTATTTAGATTATCCATACGCACACCATCCACATAAATCACGGGTGTGGAATTCATAAAAGCAGAAACGACACCGCGGGCGCGAATGATAGACGTTGCGCCAGATTGTCCACCTGTAAGGCGGATTTGCGCATTCGGGAGTTTGGATTGTAATAGTTGGTCGAAACGTGTGGCCGGTACTTTCGCCAACTCGTCGCCGCCAATGCTGGCTATATTGGTAGAAAGCCTTCTTTTGTTGATGTCGAGACCTTGACCGGTGATGACCACTTCATCCAATCCGAAAAGATCTTGTGCCAAGTCAATTTCCAGTTTTTGTGATAAGCTGCTGCGCGAAACGGTAATATCCTTGGTTTTATATCCCATAAAGCTCACGCGAATAATCCAGCTTTCTGCCGCAGGAAGATCCAGCTTAAAATTTCCATCTACTCCCGCTTTGATAGATCTATTTTTAGCCACCACAGCAATCGTGGCTTCCGATACAGGTTGGCGCGTCAATTCGTCGCGTACGATACCACGAAGTACTGCTTGTTGTTGCGATTGACTTCTTGTTTCTACTTTTGGCGCCGGGTTTTCAGTCGATGCGTGCAGCAAAATAATGTCGCCTTTGATTTGGTAGGCGATACCCGTGCCACGTAGCAATTCTTCCAGCATCCGCGGTAGCGAATGATTTTTGTCGTAGCTAGCCGCTTTCTTTCCGATTAGGATCTCTTTGTCGTAGACCAATCGTTTGTTAGCATTCTTGGCGATATTCTCCAAAGAGACAAGCAAAGCACTTCCGTCTGCCTGCGTGGTGTACGTGGAGATGGTCGTCAGCATCTTACCTTGTGTGGGAGCAGCCCCTAAAAGGCAGGCTCCAGTAAGCAGCAATAGGTAACTTTTCATTTTCTGTGGTTGATGTTTGTTGTTTGATTAATAAGGATTGAAGTGGTGTATTTGGCTAGATTATATAGTTTGCGCGCGATCCAGCCTGGGTACGACCCATCTCTCCAGTTTGTTATTTGGATTGAATAATTATTTTTCCATTTTCCTGTCGGTAGGTGGTTCCGGTAGCCAAGCAGATCATCTCCAAAATGTCTTCCATATCATCTTGTGAAGTGAATTCGCCCGAAAACTTGTGATCGTCTGCTAAGGATGGTTCGAGAATAATATCGATGCCGTAGCGTTGCTGTAACTTTTGGGCAATATTTTGGAAGTTGTCATCATGGAATAGCAGAGAACCCGAGTTAGCTGCCTGATGTATATATTGCCTTACTTGATCGTCCGTCTTGCTGTACACCAAACTGTCGGCCGCGATTAAGGTGTATCTTTTACTTGGATCATGCAGCGAGGATACGGCCACTTTTCCAGTTTTTACAGCGATATGCCACAGCGATTCGTTTTCGTAAGAACGAATGCGAAATGAAGTACCCAATACTTCAGTTTGCATCGCCGATCCCTTAATCCTAAATGGTCGGGAAGCATCTTTCTGCACTTGAAAGAAAACCTGTCCGGTAACCAAATGAATTGTACGTGCGGTATCTGACTGAAATTCTGGGCCAACTTCTACCTGCGAATTTTCCTCTAAGAAGATGGTCGAACCATCTGCTAGTGTGATCTGCTTAGTTTCGCCAGCACTTGTTTGATAGATGAGGCGCTCCGGTTGAAAGAAATGATAGAGACCAAAGGTGAGAAGAAGCGAAGCAGCCGCTGTAGCCGCTGCACTCCAGATGGAAATGCGTTTATTCCCTGTTTTTGACTCGTCATAATCCGCCGTCTGAGTTGCTTCCTCGATGTGTAGCCACATTTTTTCGCGGATGGCTTCCTGCTCATCTTGGCTATGCGGTAAGGGCTTTTTGACTAAAAACGAAAGCCACTGTCGCAGTGCTTCCGTTTGCTTTAAGGTGTTTTTCTTTTTCAGGTAGTTTTCTACGATTTGCTGAATTTCTTTCCGCTGCATATAAGTACTGTTCGTTACTTATAAGTCTAGAAAAGGTAGAGGGAGGACTAGTGAGCCGTGTTATGAAATCGTTACCTGTCTATTAAAGTTTGGTGCGCCGATCTCCGGTTTACAACTGGTTTAAGAAAACTGCTACAGCCAAATAGGCCGCATCACCCAACTGTGTGCGTAGTTTGCGTCGGGCGGCAGCCAAATGGTTTTTGACGGTAGCTTCTGAGATGAGCAATTTTTCTGCGATTTGTGGAATAGAAAGACATTCTACGGTTCGTAGGTAGAAAACCTGCCGCATTTTTTCGGGTAATAGTTTGACCTGCCGGTCGATTTCTTCCTGCAATTCTTGCACTAATACTGGGTCTACGGCTTCTACGAAGCTATCTACTAAAGCGTTTTCAAATGGGATATTTCGCTTGTTGTAGCTTAATTTGGTCTGCAGTCGGGTCAGGGTTTTGTAACGAACTGCTCCAAAGAGGTAATTGTCGATGCTGGTCTGAATTTGTAGTTCGTGACGCCGATCCCAAAAGTTGATAAAGACCTCCTGTACCACATCTTGCGCATCATCATTATCCTTTAGTAAATGGTATGCAAGTCTAAACAACCGTTCCCAGTTACGCTGAAAAATAATGGATAGTTGAGCGTGACTAACACTTGGATTAGTCGTCGAATTGGGCGAATCTGCTAATAGTTCGTCGCTGTGATCTTCATCGGTAGGTGATAGGTGCATCTCCGACAAAGGTCGTAAGCAAAGATTAAGGGAAAATTAAAAGTGCGTAAGGATACTGTTATAGTTTGTTGCCACAGATGTCCATTTAGAATGCCAAAAAAAAATCCTCCGGAAGAATTCTTCCGGAGGATTTTGATACATTCATTATGTTCTAAGCTTGCTTAACCGCGTTTTGCTAAAGCAATCTTCGTGTCTAATTCTTTCACCAACTTATCCACATTGGGTTCCGAGCCCGAGTTTTGGAAACGGATGAAACCTTCTTTGTCGATAATCACTTTCGCAGGGATCCCTTGGATACCATAAGCGGTTACCGTTGCTTTGGAGCGATCTTTCATTTCGTCAAATAGTACGTTGAAGTTATAATTGTTTTTGGCGATAAACTCGTCTACTAGTTCTTTGTAGTTTTCTTCGCGCTGCCAAGTATCGATAAACAAAAACTCTACTTCATCATCGTTCGCATATTTATTTACGGCTGCTTGCATACCAGGGAATGAGATGATACATGGTCCACACCAAGTCGCCCAGAAATCTAATACTACTACCTTACCTTTTAAAGAAGCTAAGGAAACTTCTTTGCCTTCACGGTTCATTAATGTAAATGCAGGAGCTTCCTCTTTCTTCATTTCCTGCTCATATTTCGCAAAATATGCTTCCGTCATTTGCTTGTCTAAGTCGGCAAGATGTGCTTGGAAGTCAGCTTTGTCGCCGTTAACATCTTTATACAATACCTGCGCCTGTGCTACGATGGTAGAATCTTTTCCATTCGCTGCGATGAACTTTTCGTAGGTTTCCAAAGCTTTTGCTTTGTCGCCTTTTTGCGCATAAGCGTTACCCAAGGTTTTGGCATTTTGCAAAGCATAGTAGCCACCGTAGTTTTCTTCTTCTAAAGCTGATTGCGTAATTAAAATTGCTTCATCAAAGTTTTTTTCCCCGACCAATGCCGCTGCGTAAAGAGGAGCTACCGCACCATAATAGTAAGCACTGTTACTTTCTTTGATTGCAGGATCTTCGGATTCGTTAGCCGCCTTGCTTACAACATAGGCATCCTTCAACAGTGGAGAAAATGCTTTGTAATCTTTCTGTTCTTCTGGTAATTTATCGAAAGTGGTAGCGACAGCAGGTACGTAGTAATTTGTTCCTTTCAATTGTCCTAACAGTTCGATCGTCTTCGGCATATTTTGCTCTTTCGCATAGCGCGTAGATAAGTTATAGACGGCCGAGTGATACATGTTTTGATCTTTTTCTGCGTAGTTGCTCGCCGGATACTGTTTTTCCCAAGCTAAATAAAGCTGTTCAATATCTGCGGCAGATTTGTCTTCACCAGCCTCTTTCATCATGGCAGCATACGATTTATTACGTACAGTAACACCTTGTGGATATGCTGCTTCGATCGCTGCGCGGATTTCGTTTGCACGGCTAGCGTCATCCAATGCGCGCTCATACACGATCGCTGCAAGATCAAGCTCGTCTTCACCTTTTTTCAGTGCCAATGCCTCGGCTTCTTTTCTCAAAAGGGCTTTGTCTTCTTCTTTACTGCTGCTGGCTAATTTATTGATTTGATTAAGAATCTCTTCGTATGTCGCCCCCTCTTTAGCGGCCACTACTTCCTGCGCCTGAGCTTGCTGGAAATATAATACTGCGCTACAAGCGAGCGCGATCCATTTTATCTTTTTCATCATGTTGTACCTTACTTTAGTTTATCAGATAGATGTTTTCGACCTTTCGTTATTGGGCGAAGATCTGTTTGTGTTTACTGCTTATTTGTGTAGTGAAAATTTATATATCGTCTTAGACTGATATTCCTGTCCTTTGTCAAGTATTACCGACGGGAATTCGGGCATATTTGGCGAATTTGGGAAATGCTGTGTTTCGAAACACAAGCCGGTATACGGTGTGTAGGCTTTGCCGGCCTTGCCGGTATCTTCACCAAACAAGTGATTTCCAGTATAAAAATGTACCGATGGCTCCGTGCTGAAAACTTCTAGCTGAATGCCCGAAGAAGCCGATCGCGCCGTAGCTAATGGTTCTTGATCACCAACAGTGACGACATAGCTGTGGTCAAATCCTTTGGCTACTTCCTGTTGCGGATTACTTAAGTCCAGTTGATCCGAAATCAGTGTTTCGGTTCGGAAATCAAATGGCGTATTCGCGACGTCTTCGCCCGTATTTAGTGGGATTTGATCGGCATTGGTCGGGATGTATTTACTTGACGGAATGCGTACATAATGATCCAGTATTTCCCCTTGGCCTTCGCCATGCAAATTGAAATACGCATGATTAGTCAAGTTAAGCACCGTCTTTTGATCTGTAACTGCTCTGTAAGCAATTTTTAATTCATTTGCATCGGTCAACTCGTAAGATACATGCACATTGAGATTGCCCGGAAATCCGCCCTCTCCATCATTTGCCGTATAATAAAAGTCCACTTTATGCTGCAAGCTCACTTGGCGATCCCATACGCGATCATGAAATCCATCGCTACCACCATGCAAGCAGTTGCTACCGTTGTTTTTTTCCAGTAGATATTCCCGTCCGTCCAGCTCAAAACGCGCATTCGCAATGCGATTCGCATAGCGACCCACAGTCGTGCCCAAGAATTTAGCTTCCGCGTTCAAATAATCTCCAATGTTATCAAAACCCAACACCACGTCGGTCGGTTCACCTTGTTGGTTGGGCACGATAATGCTCACAATCCGTGCGCCATAATCGGTGAGCGCAACCTGCATACCGGCCTGATTTTGAAGCACAATAAGATGCGTGTTTTTATCGCGATGTTTTGTTTTAAATTGTGCAGGATCAGGTAGCTGATAAGTGATCATATAAGATTGTTGTTTCTATTTTGGTGACTAAAGATAACGAATATTTTCAATCTCGGCAAATGGCAGATGCGGGTCTAAAACTGGGTCGATGTGCATTCCCCTTCTCCCGATTAAACCGTATATTTGGCGGTCAAAACACGATATTGCATGCAGTGGAAACAACTATTATCGGCTAAAAGGTGGGGCTATGAAGCCCGGGAAATGAATGACCAGATTGATGCGCGCTCTGAGTTTCAGCGTGATTACGATCGTCTGATATTTTCGTCACCTTTTCGCAGATTGCAAAACAAAACGCAGGTATTTCCATTGCCCGGATCCGTGTTTGTTCACAACCGGTTGACGCATAGCTTAGAAGTCGCCAGTGTGGGCAGGTCTTTAGGTCGATTGTTTTACATGATGACCAAAAAGAATAATCCCAATATCGATATCGAGGTGCCTTTCCTACAAGAGGTCGGCAATATCGTTTCGGCAGCTTGTTTGTCGCATGATTTGGGAAATCCGGCTTTCGGTCATTCCGGCGAAGCCGCGATATCGTCTTACTTCACCGATGGTGCAGGCTTACATTTTAAAGAACAGGTTACAGAGGCGCAATGGGCAGATCTTACACATTTTGAAGGAAATGCCAATGCGCTACGCATTCTGACGCATCCTTTTAACGGGAAAGATGATAAAGGATTTGCGCTCACGTATACGAGTCTGGCGGCGATTGTCAAATACCCTTGTCGCGCTATTGATGGCCATGTAAAAGGTAATCATCACCGCAAGAAGTATGGTTTCTTTGAGGGCGAAAAGCCCATTTTTGATAAGATCGCCATAGAACTTGGTCTAAAGACCGATCCTGAAAATCCAGATGGATATCTGCGTCATCCGTTAGTCTATCTGGTGGAAGCGGCCGATGATATTTGTTATAATATTATCGATCTAGAAGATGCGCATCATCTGCGCATATTATCTTATTCTGAAGTGGAAGCGTTATTGTTGCCGCTTTGCGGAGATGCGAATCTGCGCGAGCGATTGGATGGATTAGCCGACGAAGGCAGTCGCGTATCTTTGTTACGGGCAAAAGCCATTAATACCTTGATCCACGGTTGTGCCAAGGTGTTTACGGATCATCAAGCGCAATTATTAGCAGGTACTTTTCAATCTTCTTTGATGGATGCACTGGATCAGCCATTGGTCGACCAGATGAAACGCATCGAAAAACTGTCGATAAAACGTATCTATAATGCGCCTAACGTGGTGCAGATTGAGATTGCTGGTTTTAAGGTAATGAATGCATTATTGGGCGAATTCTTGCCCGCTTATCTTAAAACCAACAAAACTAAGTTTGATGAAAAGGTCGTTGCGATGATTCCAGAACAGTTTCATGCCGCGTCAGATGATGTGTATAGCAAGATTCGTTCTGTGCTAGACTTTGTGTCGGGCATGACCGATGTGTACGCCGTAGATTTGTACCGTAAAATTCAAGGAATCACCATTCCTTCCTTAGACTAAACAAGATCCTGACGTTTCGATACGAAAAAGCATGAAAGTAGTAATTGCGGAGAAGCCATCTGTGGCGCGAGATTTGGCGCGAGTGATGGGAGCGAAAGATATTAAAGATGGCTATATCGAAGGAAATGGTTATGCTTTTACCTATGCATTTGGGCATTTAGTGCAATTGTGCACGCCGCAAGCGTATGGTTATCATAGCTGGGCGGCCAGCAACTTGCCAATTATTCCACCTGCGTTTGCACTGGAAGTAAAAAAAGTGCGCAAAGATGGCCGTCAGGTAGATGATGGCGGCGCAGCCAAGCAGTTGAATACGATCAAAGGTTTGTTGGACAAAGCCGAAGAAATCATTGTGGCAACGGATGCGGGGCGCGAAGGAGAATTGATCTTTCGCAATATTTATTATTACCTCAAATCGGATGTGCCATTCAAACGTTTGTGGATTTCTTCGCAAACGGATAAAGCTATCAAAGCGGGCTTTGCTGCGCTGAAAGAAGGTGCGGAGTACGATAGCTTGTACATGTCGGCGCGTTCTCGTTCGGAATCCGACTGGCTGATCGGTATCAATGCCACGCAAGCCATTACGCTAGCAGCCGGAAACAAAGGTTTATTGTCCTTAGGCCGTGTGCAAACGCCAACTTTGGCCATGATTTGCGCGCGCTATTTGGAAAATCTTGATTTCAAACCACAAGCATTTTTTAAGATTCAAGCTGGTTTTGAAAAAGATGGTATCTCTTTCACAGCGACATCCAATAAGTTCGACAAAAAAGAAGATGCAGATGCTCGATTCGCCCAACTGAAAGTAGGCGATAACGCCGAAGTGACACAGGTAGAAGCCAAGGAAACGAAAGAGCAACCACCGCTTTTGTACGATTTGACTACGCTGCAACAAGATGCGAACAAGAAATATGGCTATTCTGCCGATCAAACGTTGAGCATTGCGCAAACCTTGTACGAGAAAAAGGTAATCACCTATCCACGTACGGGTTCGCGGTATATCGGAGAAGATGTGTTCGAGACGATCGATCCTTTATTCCAACATTTGGCGGCAACGGCTCCAGAAAATATTGCGGCGATAAGCCGAAACCTGATCGGAGCGAAGCTTAATAAACGTTCGGTGGACGACAAGAAAGTGACCGATCACCATGCTTTGCTCGTGACCGATGAAAAACCGGGACCGATGCCCAAAGATCAGCAGCACGTCTATGAGATGATCGCGAAGCGAATGGTCGAGAGTTTTTCCGACATATGTATTAAAGACATTACCACTGTGGTGCTCAAAGCCGAGGATACGGAACTTATTGCCAAAGGGACGGTGATCCGTCAATACGGCTGGCGCTTATCTGCCGAGCAAGTAGAGCCTGCCGCGGAAGACGAAAAAGGCAACGAAGATCAGGATAATGAAAATGCGCAATTGCCGAAGTTGACGACGGGTGAATGGCATGCCATGCGTTCTTTGGCCTTGTCGGAACGCTTTACCAAAGCCAAGCCCGTGCATACCGAAGCTTCTTTGTTGAAAGCAATGGAAACTTCTGGCAAGGAAATCGAAGACGAGGAAATGCGTCAAGCGATGAAAGACTGTGGATTGGGAACGCCTGCTACGCGCGCTGCGACCATCGAAACCTTGTTTCAACGCGAGTATATCCGTCGGGAAAAGAAAAAGCTGGTACCCACCGATAAGGGATTGACGATCTATAATCTGGTGAAAGACCGTTCTATCGCCAAGGTGACGCTGACCGGAAAGTGGGAGCAGAAGCTCGAAGAGATGCGTGCCAATAAAGTGTCTTACGACGTCTTTATGAAGCATATCAAAGATTACACGGCGAAGATTACGGGTGAGTTGCTGCAATTGAAAATTGCTATTGCGCAGGAAGAAGCCAAGCCGCAGCAAAAAGGCAAGATCAAATGTCCGAAATGTGAACCAGGCAACATCCATTTGTACGAAAAAATCGCGCAATGTGATCGCTATGCGCAAGGTTGCGATTTTAAAATCTGGCGCACTCTGAATGGCGTATTCTTGGAAGAAAAGGAAATGAAAAACTTGTTGGAGAAAGGAAAAACTTCGGTGCTGAAAGGCGTGAAGAATAAGCAAGGCCAATTGGTAGAATCAGCCTTGACATTCGAAAATCTGCGCGTTAGCCCGGTTGAATAACCGAGCTAGCGATTAAAGGTATAGCCGACGGTCCATTCGATGAAATCGGCCTTGCCCATATGTGCTTTGATCGATACACCTGCGTTGATATTTTGATATACATAATAACGTGCTCCAGCACGCAGAAAGAACTTATTAATCTCTCCATTGAAGACCTGGTTGTGGATGTAATAGCCCACATTTCCATTTAATACCAAGCGTTGGTTGAGCACATGCGCTAAATAAAACGATGGGCCGCCCGAAAGCTTGGAACCTAAATCACCGGATTTATCGCCAGCAACTTCATCATCATTTCCAGACGAAGAATAGAAAAGGTCTAAGCCACCTCCGATACGCCATTTATGACTGACGTGCCGACTAGCGTATGCACTTATCGTAGATTTGAAATACAGGTGATCATTATATTCACTAAGCTGTTTCACACCAGCTCCGTAGTTGATGTGGAAAAGCGTTCGCCTACTATAAGGCGGAATGTCGGCCTTTCTTGCACGTACGGGCATCGGGTTAGGTTGATAATTAACCGAAATCGTGACGGGCACTAGATTCACACCAGAATTGGGCAGAGCCAATGCGCCATTGGAAAAATGATGAAAGGCCAAACCTAATCCAGCACGCCATTTGGGGTGAAAAGCGTATTGTGTACGAATACCAAAATCGATAAATACATTATTCTTGGAGCCAATAACCAGATTCAGAGGATTATCCTCCTCATCGAATGGATAAAAATTACCAGATAAACCTAATCCAATGCGATAATCATAAGACCAACGACTGTGCTCGCGAGGAGCAATCGGCGTCTGTACGAATCCATACAAAGCATACGGATTACCGATGATGTCATTATTGAATGTGCTGGAGTAAAATCCTATTCCATAAATTGGATTGTTGTATAATTCAAAATAGGGGTCTTTTTTATCACGTTGCTGCCAGCCTACTTTGAAGTTGACGCCTTCATAATAGGCATCCTGATAAGCAACCTTCGCATTTTTCTGCTGCAAAATCCCACCATTTTCTATCTCCATTTCAAAAACTATGGGAGATTTTCGCTTTGCGATAGAATCCGTTTGTGCGTACACATTATTTGCAGCCACGATAAAAAAGAAAATATATAGCGTAAGTAGACGTCGCACGAATAGAATTTATTGAATAAGGCGCAAAAATACATACATTTTTAGAATTTTCTGTTTCGTTGCAGTCCTCATCCGCCATTTTTTCGTCATTAGCTGCTCAAACTATCAAATAACTTATTCAAAGCCCTACCTTTGTTTGAGATATGGCGACACGACTTTACAACCCTTTTCTAGATTTTAAATTCGATAATAAGACTTGTTTTTTGACCGGCCAGGCCTTGCATTCTGCCGATGAGCAAATTCAGGTATTCCCGGTATGGATGATGCGTGCTTTCAATTTGGAAGAGCAGCCGTTTAAGATGCTGGATGAAAGCTTTTCTACCTACAAAAAGTTGAAATTGCCCTGCTCTGCGGACGCAGCATTACAGTTGGAGTCAGTAGAATCTGCGGTAGAACGCGCTATGGCTATTGGTTATGATGCGGTAAAGGAATTGCCAACTACCATTTTATTCCAATGGGTAGCCAAGATCCTGTATGGTGTCGTGTTTAATGAAATACAGGCCGGAATCAGACAAGCTACCATGAGCGGGGAGGAGATGAACTTCTCGCAGGCTTTGGTGCACAAATTTCGCAATCTGCATACCATGTTGCAATCGGCCATTCACCCCATGGAATTTGAAAATAGAAACCCATTCTCGGTGTTAGTTCTTCCGGTAGAAAATGCGCCGGAAACCTTTATCTACCGCGACGAGATTAATACGTTGATCTTTTCGCTGCGGATGAATGATTTTGCGATCATTGCGACGCTACAGGATAATGGCACGCATGCGATCTATCATGAAGATGTGCTGGCTACGGTTAAAGACAAGGTCTTGCATCCGATTCAATTCGAAGAAATCTGTGCGCGCTATTTCTACTCGGCATATCTGTTTAATAAGCTGCCAGAATACACGTATATGGACACACCCAATATGATCTATGTAGAGCCGATGCCGATGCAAGATTGGACGATGAAGCCTATTTTCGATCATTGGCAGGTGAAAACTTACGGACAGGTGTTGGAGAATTTTTGGAAACCTTGGGGATATACGCTTTTTGAGATCATCAAAAATCCTGAAGAGCCGATGAGCTTTATTTCCGATGAAGACGGAAACTTTCGGGAAAAGGTCGATCTTCCCCTTGCTTAAGCGGTCTTGGTCTGCATTGCATACTTCTTCTTGCTTCGTGGAGTGATTTTTGTTCCTTTCCACTCTGAAAGGTAGGAACAAACAGATGCAGACGATAAAATACATTTTTTCGATTGTGCTCGGGCTCTCGCTGAGTGCCGTGATGCCCGCAGCTTATGCTATTGCAGAAAAACCTATTTCGGTGGATACCATTTATACCGAGGTAGATGTGATTCCTCGGTTTTCTGGCGGCGCGAGAGGTTGGAGTAACTTCCTGAACAAAAACCTGAACGTTCGTAGTATACAAGAAAGTATCGACGAAGATAGCTACATCAGCTTTGGACTAGTGCAGCAAGCCAATCTGGAATTTACGGTGTGTGAAGATGGCAAGGTCTGCGACATAGAAGTGCTCAATGCCGACAAGATCAGTCCCGAGTTCAAAGAAGAAGTGATGCGCGTGATGAGACGCTCACCACGCTGGAAACCAGCACTGCGCGATGGTCAGCCTGTAAAGACCCGTTTCCGGCAACCGGTTGTGGTCAATTTAAAAGACCGTTAAACAGCTGCAGCTTTTTGCGGTTTCATTTCCTCTTTCAGGAATCTGCCCGTTTCACTTTTCTTCACTTTGATCAGATCTTCGGGTACGCCAGCAAATAGCATGGTGCCGCCTGCTGCTCCGCCTTCTGGCCCCATATCAATCACCCAGTCTGCCGTTTTGATCACATCCAAGTTGTGTTCAATAATCAAGACACTGTTTCCACGATCCACCAAACGATTAATCACGCCCATCAAGACATTCACATCTTCAAAATGCAACCCAGTGGTTGGCTCATCCAGTATATAAAATGTACTTCCCGTATCTTTCTTAGACAATTCGGTCGCTAACTTAACACGTTGGGCTTCACCGCCAGACAATGTCGTTGATGATTGTCCTAAGGTGATATATCCTAAACCAACATCTTGCAAGGTTTTGATCTTACGGAAGATGGACGGAATATTCTCAAAAAATTCTACAGCCTCATCAATACTCATGTGCAATACATCCGCGATGGATTTTCCGCGGTAGCGTACTTCCAATGTTTCGCGATTATAGCGTTTGCCGTGGCAGGTTTCACAAGGAACTTGCACATCGGGCAGGAAGTTCATTTCAATAATCTTCATGCCCGCTCCTTGACAGGTTTCACAACGCCCACCTTTTACATTGAATGAAAAACGTCCCGGTTTGTAACCTCGGATTTTGGCTTCCGGCAGTTGTACAAACAGCGTTCGGATGTCCGAAAATACACCGGTATATGTAGATGGATTCGACCGTGGAGTTCGCCCGATCGGACTTTGGTCGATCTCGATCACCTTATCAATATGCTCTAATCCTTCAATGGATTTGTAAGGGAGTGGTGTCGCTTTCGCCCGGAAGAAATGATGATTCAAGATTGGATAAAGCGTTCCAGTAATCAAACTAGATTTTCCAGAACCTGATACACCCGTTACCGCGATGAGTTTTCCTAAAGGGAATACCGCATTTACCTTTTTCAGGTTGTGTCCTGTTGCTCCCGACAATACCAACTCTTTGCCGTTGCCTTCACGTCGTGTGGCAGGAATGGCGACTTCTTTTCGGCCGTTTAGATAAGCTGCTGTCAGCGTATCTGCTTTCAAAATATCTTTTGGCTTACCTTCTGCCACGACTTTACCGCCGTGTAAACCAGCATGTGGCCCCATATCGATCACATAATCGGCATGCAAGATCATATCCTTATCATGCTCTACGACCAATACCGAATTGCCAATGTCACGCAGATTCTTTAAAGCATGAATCAGGCGTTCGTTGTCGCGCTGATGCAAACCAATGCTCGGCTCATCCAAAATATATAAGACGTTGACCAACTGCGAGCCAATCTGCGTAGCCAATCGGATGCGCTGCGCCTCGCCGCCCGAAAGCGTTTTGGAACTACGGTTTAGCGTGAGGTAAGTAAGTCCTACATCCAACAAGAATCCCAAGCGCGTACGGATCTCTTTCAAGATTTCGGTCGCAATAGTGCGCTGGCGATCATTCAAGCGATCTTCTAGTCCTTCGAACCAAGCGTGTAGGTTAGAAATATCGGTCGAAGCCAACTCATAGATATTCTTTTCGTCTATCTTAAAATGAAGCGATTCTTTTTTCAATCTTGCACCTTGGCAAGTAGGGCAGATGACTTTCGTACGGAAATCTTCGACCGGACGGCTATCCTCCTGTTGTTTTGGAGCGTGCTCTTCCAATAAGGTGAAGATGCCTTGGAAATTGACTTTATATTCTCTTGCGCCGTAGCTGCCATAGGAAACGGTGAGTGGAATAGGTTCTTCTGCTCCGTACAGAAGCATGTCTATTTGCTCTTCCGTTAGCTTGCTGATTGGCGCGGTAAGCGAAAAGTCGAATTTGGCAGCAATGGCTTTAATGATGGCCGAAGTCCAAGATTCGCGCAGCGCGCCGATCGGTACAATAGCCCCTTTCTGAATGCTCAAGGTGCGATCTGGAATGACCATTTGCTTATCGATCTCAAATACATAACCTAATCCGTCGCATTTCGGACAAGCGCCATAAGGCGAGTTGAACGAGAATGTATTGGGCTGCGGTTCGTCGTAGGAAATTCCAGATTCTGCATCCATCAAGTAGCGGCTGTAGAAATTCTCTTTATCTTCTTTATTGACAATCTTGATGATACCTTTGGCGGTTTTCAACGCTTGCAACACCGAAGTGTACAAACGCTTGCGGTCGTCTTCATTGACATACAATCGATCGATAACAATCTCGATATCGTGGATTTTATATCGATCTACCTGCATTTTGGCAACCACATCTAAGATATCGCCATCCACGCGTACTTTGGTATAACCTTGTTTACGGATCTGCTCGAATAATTCGCGGTAATGTCCTTTTCGGCCTTTGATGACCGGTGCTAGAATGTAGATGGGATCGCCTGCATATTCTTCCATAATACGATCAATGATCTGATCGTCGGACATGCGCTCCATTTTGCGGCCACTCGCGTAAGAATAGGCTTCTCCTGCACGAGCATATAGCAAACGCAAGAAATCGTAAATTTCTGTGATGGTGCCGACTGTGGATCTCGGGTTTTTGGAAGTGGTTTTTTGTTCGATGGAAATCACTGGACTTAATCCAGAGATTTTATCCACATCGGGGCGCTCCATGCCACCTAGAAACTGACGGCTATATGCCGAAAAAGTTTCCATGTAACGGCGTTGCCCCTCGGCATAAATCGTGTCGAAAGCCAAGGATGACTTCCCACTACCGCTCAAGCCGGTGATTACGACCAGCTCATTACGCGGAAAGGATACATCAATGTTTTTAAGATTGTGTACCCTTGCTCCAAAAACCTCTACCTCACGTTGTTCACCCAGATCTACCGTCTTATCTTTTGCCATTAGAATCCTGATTTATGCAGGTGGCAAAGTTACGCATTTTAAAGACGACTTTTGCGTTTTGCTTGGGTATACTTCGTACTTACTTGCTGGTAGTGCGTAAGTAAATTTTACCATGTGTTGTACGCAAGTTGATATTTTCACCACCACCATTAATCGTACCTTGAATTCGATTAGAGGAAGCCCCTGAAATGGTAAAGGATTGTGGTAATTCCGAAAAAGCAGATTCCAACGCCACATTGGCCGATTCCATGGCTTGTTCTATCACGTTTCCAATCGAGTCGGATAAGCCTTCTGATTGTAGATCAATGCTAATCTTGTTCCTTAAACTATCGGTATTCACGTAAGTTTTAGTTTTTGCCAAAACAATCGTAGGATCTTTTTGCTTCGTGGTTGGCTTCAAGTCAATATTGAGTTCTTCTGCTGCAAAAATTTCTCCCAAAGTGGTACGCAATTCCAAATTGGCAGGCGTTGATTTGGGGATGGCGACATCGATAAAACCTAAGGTTGATACTAAAGAAACAGGTCCTTTCACCGGTTTATCTAATACGGCCTCAATGTTTCCATGTACCGTTTTAATGGTCATCGGGCCAGTTACTTGCTGTAGTTTTACATCGCCAAATGTATTACTCACTTCGATCTCTGATAGCAAATCCTTTAATGCAATAGTGCCTTCTGTCCAGCTTGAAGGAGATTTGATAGATAGCGCAATCCTTTTTGGCAAACGTAGATGTACGGAGTCCAATTTCTGATAGTTCACGACGCTAAGTACAGTTGTGCCGTCGTTTGCTTCTGTCAACTGTAGCCCGACACCTGTATTATCTTTTAAGCCTGAGCTGTTTATGCCTTGTAATCCAGCGGCACGCTCGTCCTGCTCTGTGCGTTCCGCCCAGGTAGTCACGACCACTTCATTACCATCGTAGCCCTCTGCTGAGATCGCATTGGAGTTTACTAGTAGTTTGCCGCTATTCTTCTTAAAACGGTATTCTTTTTTTTCTAAATCATTACTGTTAGATTTTGCGGTATTGAATGTACCTGTCCCATATACCACTTTCGCTTGAGGTGGTTGAGCTGGTGTTGTTTGCGCTGTACCTGTGATACACATAGCTAACAAAGCTATTACGCTGCTGATTATCTGTGTTTTCATAGTCTTGTGTTTACCAATTTTTCATTAATACGGCATACGCCTGATTTTTGACGAGGTCGATAGCCAAAGGATCTTCTACGATTGCTTCCAAACGTTTGGTGGTTGCATCATTAATCTTTAAATCTTCTGTTTCAGCCATGGCCTGCATCAGTTCTACTTGCATAGTTGCATCTTTTTGTTGCAGGAATGCGTCCTGAATTTGTTGTTCCTTTTGCTCCGCAGAAGCATGTTCCATGAAGATGTCATACGCTGCCAAACGGATGTTTTCATTTGGATCGCTTGCCATGAGGTGTTGGATTTTTTCCATGCCGGCATCCGGTACATAATCCATACTCGCCAATTGCAATACGCCTTCCATTCGGTTGATGGCAGAGCTTTCATCCGCTAGCAAAGCATAAGATTTCGCCAATGGATCTTCTATCTCGACGTGTTTTGATCGATTTTCTTGGATCTGTTTTTGCGGCTGTCTTGTCGTTGTTTGTGCCGTACGCGCATCGATATCATACGTCAATCCATCCTTGTTAGGACTAACCTTCGATATTGGCTGATCAACAGTTGAACCTTGCGCACTATTGTTATTTTCCGGTTGTGCTAGTTGTGCGATTTGAGCATTTGTATCTTCTTCTACGATTGCATTGCTTGCATGGTACTGTTTCCATATGATTCCGCTCACCATTAATATCGCCACAATAGATGCGGCGGCATACCACATCCGTGCCGGGCGTATTCGCTTGATTGGAGTAATCGTTTCTTCTTGCTCCGCTGCCGCCTCGATTTGCTGCGGTAATTTTTTCTTAATCTGATCCCAAACAAGCGGTGAGGGCTGATGCCGATCAAACGCCTGCCTATTCTCGTTCACAAATTTTTTCAATTTATCTTCCATAACACCCTTTCTCCTTTATCATTTGTGCTATTTTTTGCTTCGCTCGGTGATACTGACTGCGTACCGCCGTGTGTGACAGACCTAGTGTTTCTCCAATTTCTTCTTGGGACATATCCTCAAAAAGGAACAGATTGACGATTGTTTTCGTCAGATCGGGCAGTCGTTCTATCGCCTGTTCAATATCTTCGACGCGACTTTGTTGCCATTCATTCTCTTCGTCATCGCGCAGAATTTCCGATCCTTGTACTTCATCGATATCGGTAAAATAGATACGGCGTTTGCGCAAATGCGAAATACTCTTGTTAATAGCAATGCGCTTTGTCCAAGCTTCGAAGCTATCTAGCTCTACCAATCGATTCACATTCGAAAAGACATTGACAAATACTTCTTGCAAGAGATCTTCTGCTTCGGCTATATTATTGACGAGCCGATAGATCGAGTTATAGATCGACGTAGCATACCGTTCATATAACCGCGTATACCCGCTGTCTTTACCAGCAAGACATAAGTCTATTAATTCCTTATCGGTCCAACTAGCTTTCACCCTCTTATTTTAACCTAGTGTCTTTCATCTTGTTTCTATACTATAGTCGCCGTTGATTGTATAATGTTGCAAATTATTATAAAAAACTTGCTTATAGCAGAAAAGCCACCTGGCAAGGTGGCTCTTTGATCTGTTATGTAAGTTTCTTGATTGCTACTAGTGCTTACTGCACATTAGCTTTTGTGAAGCCCGCTACGTGACCGTCCGATACGTGGATGATCTGTTTGGCTTGAGTACCATTCAACTCGTAGTAACCTGTTACGCCTGCTTTAGATGGTGCATTTACGCGTAGGATAATTCTGCCATCGATTTCAAATGCCGCATAAGCGCCACCCGCATTGGTCGATAATTCTAAACCTTCTACCGGAGTTATCAATTTGGAATTGATATCTACGACGTGGTACTTCCATATTTCACCCGTATTAATATTATTCGGTGTTAATGAAAGCGGCACCGAATTCGAGAATACGATTAGTTTGCCATTTTTGGCCAACAGACCGGTGAATTTACCCGTATCTACCGAATAAATATCGGAGTATTTCAACTCCCAGCTTGTGTCGATGTCCGTTTCCGCTGCTTTGATACGTGCAATTTTCGAACGTCCGCCTAAAGCACCTGGACCACCTTGGCATAGGATGTATAAATCACCGTTGGTATCGAAAGAATACATTTCATTATCATTCACAAAGGCGATGGATTGTGTATTCGGAATCGTGATGGTTTTCTCATATTTCTGCGTAGCCAAATCAATGACTGCAATAGAAACATCATTGAAAACATCGTTGAACATGCCTCTCGCCATACCCGTACCACTGCTATACACCACATCAGCGTAGAGCTTGCCACCTTTAATCGCTAAAAAGTGTTGTCCAATCCCTTGGAAAGTGATACGACTATCATTTCTTTTCAATATAGTTTCGAAATCTACGTCGATCTTGCCAGTTTTTTGTACCAGTTCTGGGTTAAATGTCTGGATCACCCAAGGCTCATTGCCATCCCAGTAATAACCTTTCGTATCGTTTTCGATCACAAAATTTCCAGAACCGTTTAAGGTGTTGCCAGTCAGGATCGATGTGCCGTAAGATATCGATCCTTGCGCACTAATATTCAATTTGTGGATACCGCGTTCAAAGCTCGCATTAAACATTTTATACACATTGCCATTGCGCGTACGCCATCCTTCATTAGCTTGCCCTTGGAAGGCCGAAGGCTGCGTAGCATTGGCAAAAGTTCCCGAAGGAAATTCCGTATAACTGCTCATAAAGCCCGGTTTCAACTGAGTGACCTCGCTCATAGTTTGTAATAGATAGACACTTTCTGTTTCGTTTCCAGGATTTGGAGCGTCATCCGAACAAGCCGTAAATCCGAATAAAGAGAATGCAAGTGCTTGAAATATAAATCTAGTTTTCATGTGCATTGAATAGTTGATAGGTGAGTTTTAAGTGAAAGCTACGTCCGGCGCGTTGTACGCGGAAGTAATCATATAATCGGGCATCCAGCATGTTTTTAACTTCCATGCTGATGCGGTATTTATCTTGTTTCATGCGGTAGCTCAAGCCGCCGCTAAGTAGGTTTTGGTTGGGAATGATGAGGTCGGATGCTACGCTCGCACTGCCTGATAATCCGAGGAAACCTCCGGGCTCGGCTTGGCGAGGAATAGTTTCTAAATAAAACTCGCGCACAAAATTATAATTCAAATACACATCCAATCGATTGTCGGGCTTTCCGACACCATTGATATGTGCATTCAATCCAACATTCGCAAAGAAATACGGTGTATTTTGCAAGCGCGTCCCATTGCGCCACTGGTCACTAGGTAAGTCAAAGCCCATCAGCCGAAGGCTCTGCCAAGTAGCATTTCCTCTCACATCCAAAAAGGAATTGATCGGATGTGCCAAGTCTAGTTCTACGCCATAACCTTCTACGTTGTTGATGTTTTGGAACTGTGCATACGGCGCTAATACCGGTACTAACAGGATTAATCCCTTAGTACGTCGGTAGAAGGTGTTCACTTCGTAGCTCAGATTGCGGAATCGGTTGCGTGTTCCCAAATTAAAGTTGAGACTGCGTTCTGGGTTTAGATCGAAATTCGGAACAGTCCAGACGGCGTCACCAAATAATTCGTCGATCTCTGGAATACGATACGCATATTCTGTCGAGAAGCGCACGTTTCTATCCGCATCCCATTCATATTTTAACGATCCGCCAGCACCGAAGTAGCTTTTGGAAACGGAGGATTCTTCATTCTCCGAAATCGGGCGATTAGCCCAGGCTTCCGTGCCTAATGAACGGTAATGATACCATTTACCCATAAGGGAATAAGACCAGCGATCGCTTACTTTCCCCGACCAGTCCAATCCCAATACTTGTTTGTCAAATCGTGTACGTGCCGAAAGCACGTCTACATCGGAGTCGGCAAAGCGTGGGCCAAATGGATCTTCACCTGTTCGTTTGCTACTTGTCATGGTATAATTGGCAGACAGGATATTGTTCGCATTCCATCTCCAGCTGGCCGTTGTGCGAGAAGTGATTTGTTGTATGCGAATGTCGGATAAGGACGGGCGGCCACTTTCGCCAACACTGCCCGGCGTCGGGGTGAAGTTGCCAAACCAATCGTAGCGACCTTGTATCGTATCGACTGTGTTAAATTTCAAGGTATTGGCCACCACAAATTGTTCAATCGTCAACCGATCGTCGAAGAAGCTGCCGACATAGCGTAAGGTTGGAATGACTGAAGATTGCTTCGCTAAGGCTGCGCCGTAAGGTGAAGTCATCAGCACCGAGTGTTGTTGTTGTCGCTCTACATCAAAATAGGCAAGGCTGAATCGTAAATCTTTGGCCCAGGGCTTATCCTTAACACCGACAAATGCTTCACCATACACGCCGCGATACGCATTGTGAAATAGCTCGACGGATTGCTCGCTCGGATTGCCCGTGCTGGGATCAGGCACCATCACAAAAGCGTTGTAATTATTATCGGAGTAATTATAAAAAGCTTCTAAACCAGTATAAAAGCCATTCTTTTTACGGGTGGATGCGTTGACAGCTATACGATGTGTATTGAAGGACGCGATTTCATAACTGGCATCTAATTGGTCGCCAATGGGTAAATTTTTGGTCACCAAATTGACCGCGCCACCCAAAGCATCTGCTCCCAATGAAATGGGCAACACGCCTTTAAAAACTTCTACTCGCTCTAATGAATTGACAGGGATATTGTGAATGCCGTATCCGCCAGCCAAGTAATTTAGAGGAATGCCATCTTTGAAATAACGCACTGCGCGCCCTTGAAAACCATTGACAGAAACATCCACCGCATTGCCCAAGCCGCCGCTTTGGCGAATGCGCACGCCTGGCGAGCGATTAATCAACTCGGCTAGTGTGACGGGTTGCTCTGCCACCGCACGCGTATCCACGACTACGGCACGAATCGCTTGTTTGCCCGCACGCTCGGTATCGGATTGTCCCACGACTTGCACTTCGGCAATCTGGTTGTCTTCTGCAGAAAGTGTAATTTCTATATAAAGTGGTTTGTTGGCAACTTTATTTACGATCTCTGTACGTAAGCGGTATCCGATGCCGGATAGACTAAGTCTTTGAATGCCGGTTGCGACATCGCGAAAGACAAAGCCTCCCAGTGAATCGGTACTGGCACGCTGATCACCTAAAATTACCGTAATGCCTGCCAAAGGATTAGCTTGCCAATTTTTCACACGACCGTGTATATCCGAGTGTTGCTGGGCGTAAGAAGTGCATATCCAGCAAAAAGTGATGAACAAAAAGAAGCTTGATTTTGTGCTCATGTGGCGGTGGAAATAATATTTTTCGCTAAATTAGATTAAATCTTAATAAAATCAAAGCATTACAGCTGTGCCCGATGATTAGAGCGTATAAGAATTGGTATTTGTTTAGAATATGTCTAAATTAGCGATCTGTTGCTACAAAATACAGAAATTGATACCAATAATAATATGAAAACGAGGGTTTGGCTAGCATGCCTCACAACAATCTTAATAGCAAAGTGGGGAATGGCGCAGGAGCTGTATGATGTAAACATAACGATACAAAATCGGGATCAATCGTCACACATTGGTGAACAATTCTTTATAACAGGAGCCTTTAATGGTTGGAAGCCGGCCGCGGTACTAGTTGGCGCCATACCCAAATATGGCGAAACCATTCAGGTCACTATTCCTTCAGTTCCCAAAGGACTTTTTGAATACAAGTTTACCCGTGGCAATTGGGAAACGTTAGCTTCAACCGCCAAGGGAAATCTGGAAGGGCCGATCAAGCTAATCGTGACTGGAGATACCGCTGTGACGGCCACGATAGACGGTTGGCGCGATGATTTTCCAGCCTCAACAGCCAGTCCGCAAGTTCACATTTTAGACTCTGCATTTTATTTTCCCAAACTAGATGTACAGCGCCGCGTATGGATTTACTTGCCAGAAGGATATGCACAATCTAAAGAAAGCTATCCCGTGATTTACATGCACGATGGACAAGATCTATTTGATGAAGCTACTTCTAAGGGGAGAATTGGTCCGCTAGAATGGCGTGTAGATGAGGCGATTGATGAAGCGAAAGACAAAGCCATTGTAGTAGCTATTGCCCATGCGGAAGATATTCAGCGGCGGCAAAATGAATATTTCGTGCGCCCGACTACATCATTTCCGCAACCATTAGGCGAAGCGTACCTCCAAGATATTGTATCGGTATTGAAACCATATGTCGATCAGCATTACCGTACTAAGTCAGATCGTGCACATACGGCGATGGCGGGAAGTTCCGTAGGCGGTTTGCTCACTTTTTATGCGAGCTTGTTGCATCCAGAAACATTTGGAACAGTTGGTGTACTTTCGCCTTCGATTTGGTTGGATGAAGGCAATATTGACCAAGCCATTGCCCAAATTCCTGTGAAAGATGCATCCTTAACTCCTGATTTTTACTTCTACGGTGGCGGCAATGAGAATCGCATAAAGCCGGATGGCAGTCGCGTACGCATGCATGACGATATCGAGCGCATCATTCAAATGATGCAAAATAGCGGACGAGAAAAGATACAAGTCTCTATCGAACCAGATGGCCGACATGGTGCGTGGTACTGGCAAAAAGCCTTTCCTTATTTCTACAGCTGGTGGACGTCACAGTTTTCCCAAAATGACAATCAATCTTAAATAAGTATTTTATTAATTTTTTTCAAAACATGAATCTACATATCAACAAACATCAGAGAAATGCCGCACGCTTGGTGATGGCTTTAGGATTATTGGGTGCTGCTCACGGTGCTTCGGCACAACAAGTAGAAAAATCTGCTCCAGCTGGAACAGGTATTTATGAAGCGGTCATCAATCAGGCCGATGGACATATTTATGTATCTAGTGCTGGCTCGAGATCAAATCCAGGTGGCGCTTTGTACAAAATTGATCCAGAAACCTTAGCGATTGTCGATAGCATTTCCATGAAAGATAATCCTCCTTTTGGGTTGGGCATCAACAACAAAACGCAAGTGGTGTATACCACCAACACCAGAACCAACTCGGTGAGTGCCGTAGATCTAAAGACTAAAAAAGTATTGGCTACGTTCAACGCTGGAGGCGATAAATCGCATACGCGTGAAGTACTGGTAGACGAAGACAACAATATGGCTTATGTGACTAATGTAGGCGATCCAAGCGATATTTGGGTAATTGATGGTAAAACCAACAAAGTAGTTCGTACCATTCCTAATACGGGTAAAACAACCACCGCATTGGCATTCAATAAGAAGAAAGACAAATTCTTCGCTACGAACATGGGTACAAATGAAATTGCTGTGATCGATATCAAAAGTGGTCAAGTAGAGAAAAGCTATCCGTCTGGCGGTGAATCACCAGTGAACTTAGTGGCTGCTGACGATCGTCTATTTGTGGCTAATCAAAAATCTGGAACGGTTACCGTATTAGATGCGAAAACGGGTGCGGTTTTGAAAAGTATTCCTACAGGAGCAGGTGCGATCGGTATCACGTATGACAAGAAAACTAATCGCGTTTATTCTGCTAACAGACAAACAGGCACAACGACGGTAATCGATGCGAAGTCTTACGAAGTATTGGCGGATCTGCCGACTGGCTCACATCCAAACCACGTGCGTGTCAACCCTAAAACGGGTATTGCATTTGTGGTCAATAAAACAAAAGGTGGCCGCCCTGTGGAAGGACAACCCGCTCCAGCGGCAGACACAAACGGCGATACGCTAACGAAAATCAAATAAAAAACGATATTTGCAGTTTCGGACAGCATAGCATAGCCTATTGGAGACCACAAAGAAAATTTCTATTCCAATGATATACGCAGGCTCCATCGTGAGCCTGCTCGTATTGATCTGGGTTTCGCTATTTACGGGCGTCAAAGACATCGCCATGCGTGATGTTTTCGCGATGAATTCAGATCAGCTATTGGTTTTTACCATTGCGCGCATACCAAGAGCAATCGCGTTGGTGCTTACGGGCGCCGGACTGAGCGTAGCGGGCTTCATTATGCAGCAGCTTTCGCAAAATAAGTTCGTGTCGCCCACGACTGCCGGATCATTGGAAGCGGCGAAGATGGGGATTCTCTTCAGTATTTTGTTGATCCCACAAGCTTCCATAGGCATGAAATCGGTTGCTGCGTTGCTATTTACGCTGGCGGCCAATCTATTGTTTATGCTCATGGTGCGTCGGGTGCGTTTCCGTAGTTCGGTATTCATCCCCTTGGTCGGGATTATGTTTGGCAATATCTTAGCAGCCGTATCTACTTTCTTTGCATTCAAGCACGGCATTGTGCAAAATGTACAAGAATGGATGATTGGTGACTTTTCTTCGGTGTTACAGGGACAGTATGAATCGATTTATCTGATCTTGCCTGCCGTGGTGCTGGCTTACATTTATGCTGATCAGTTTACCATTGTGGGCATGGGAGCTAGCTTTGCCAAGAATTTGGGAATTTCGTACAGTACCATTGTCAATCTGGGTCTGTTTGCCGTTTCGCTTACTGTAAGTGTGAGCGTGGTAACGGCAGGAGCCATTCCATTTCTTGGTCTGATTGTGCCCAATATGGTGAGTATGATGATGGGAGATAATCTCCGCCGCACGTTGCCGATGACGGCGCTGGCTGGTTCGATCTTTCTGCTGTTCTGCGATATTTTAGGCCGTACCATCATCTTTCCATACGAAATACCGATCGGTTTGATGGTGGGCGTTATTGGCGGAATCATCTTTTTATTTTTAATACTAAGACGAAACCGATGAAGCAGCGCAATAAGATAATCGCAATGATATTGATGATGGTGACCATCATCGCTCTGTTCATGCTGTACAACACAGGTCCGAATTTGGATTATGTGATTCCGCGTCGTGCAATACGTCTCGCGACCATCTTATTGGTGGGCATTAGCGTAGCCTATTCTTCGTTGATTTTTCAGACGATTACGAACAATAAGATTCTGACGCCTGCTATTATGGGCTACGAATCGGTGTTTATATTGTTCCAGACGGTGATCGTCTTTATATATGGAGATAAGACCTTTCAGGTGATTACGCATCAGGATAATTTTTTCTATGCCGTCTTGCTGATGATGGCGTTTTCCTTTCTGATGTACGTGCTGATTTTTGGCAAAAGCAAGCAGAATATCTATCACTTGCTGCTATTGGGCTTGGTGCTAGGTGCTTTGTTTCAGACATTTGGTCAGTTTTTGCAGATCGTAATCGATCCCAACGAATTTTCGGTCATTCAAGGATTCATGTTTGTTTCATTTAATAAGATAAACACGGATTTGTTGCTGATTGCTGGCGTAACGCTGCTGGGTGCATTGCTCTTTGGTCAGCGTTATCTCAAATATCTGGATGTCATCGCCCTTGGGCGTGAGCACGCGGTGAATTTGGGATTGAATTATAATAAATTGGTCAAGATTTACATGCTACTGATCTCGCTCTTGGTGTCGGTATCTACCGCATTGGTCGGTCCGGTTACCTTCTTGGGCATTTTAGTAACTAATCTTACCTACGAATTATTTCAAACGCGCAAACACCGTTACATGGTGTGGCTCTGTAGTGGCATAGCTTGTGTAGCCTTGTTATTAGGGCAATTTTTGGTGGAGCATATTTTCAACTTTTCGACGACAGTCAGTATTGTCGTTAATTTTGTGGGAGGACTCTATTTTATGTATTTGATGCTTAAAACAAGGAAAGCAATATGATCTGTTTCGAAAAAATCACCAAGACATACGGTAAGCGCCTCGTGCTGGATAATATCTCTTGCAGCTTGCCCAAAGGAAAAATTACCTCGTTGATCGGGCCGAATGGAGCAGGGAAAAGTACCTTGCTTTCTATCATTAGTCGGCTGCTAGATGCCGATCAAGGTAAGATTTACTTAGACGATATATGTATCAGCGATTATAAAAGTGGAGATTTGGCCAAGCGTTTGTCGATTTTACGGCAGTCCAATCATATTGATCTTCGGCTTACCGTGCGAGATTTGGTGGCCTTCGGCCGATTTCCGTATTCCAAAGGTCGATTGACGGCCGATGATCAGGTGCAGATCGATAAAGCGATTCATTTCGCACAGCTCGAAGATATGGCTCATAGCTACATCGACGAACTGAGTGGCGGTCAACGGCAACGCGCCTTTATCGCGATGATTATTGCGCAGGATACCGATTACATTTTGCTGGACGAACCGCTGAACAATTTGGATATGAAGCATGCTGTTCTCGTGATGAAAACGCTGCGACGCCTAGTCGATGAACTCGGGAAAACGGTGGTTATCGTAATTCATGAGATTAATTTTGCGGCGCAATACTCTGATTATATTATTGCTATGAAGGATGGCAAGATCGTATATAATGACGAGACAGATCAGGTCGTGCAAGCGCACACCTTAAAAGAAGTATTCGGCATAGACTTCGATATCATTACTAAAAACGGGAAAAATATTTGTAATTATTTCAATATAGAAACATGAAAAATCTTTTAAAATTAGCGAGCATCGCTTGCCTTTTGTTCACGATAGTAAGCTGCAATAATAGCAGTTCTGAAAACGAAAACACCGCTTCGGATTCGACAGTGATTAGTCACAAACTGGGCAATACTACCATTTATGGCCAGCCCACAAAAATTGTGGTATTCGATTTCGGATCGCTAGAAACCTTAAATGAGTTGGGCATTAAGCCCGTAGGTATTCCTAAAAACTATACGCCGGATCATTTAGCTGCGCTAAAAGACGACGCGCAAGTAGCAGATGCTGGTGGACTGATGGAACCCAACTTTGAAAAGATCAATAGTCTAGCACCAGATCTAATTATTATTTCGCCAAGACAAGAGCGTTTCTACGATGAGTTTGTCAAGATTGCACCGACTGTATTTGTCGATATCGACAATAGCAACTACATGAAATCTTTTGAAGAAAATTCCTTGATGTTAGGCAAGTTGGTCGGACAGGAAGAAGTCGTGAAAGAAAAAATTGCCGCTACCAAAGAGAAGTTGAAACAAGCGCAGGAACAATTGAAAAGCAATACCGAGAATGCCTTGATTGCCATGCACAACAATGGTCGTTTTAGCGTGTATGGTGCCGGTTCTCGTTTTGGTTTTATCCATGCTGAATTGGGCGTAAAACCAGCCGTAGATCAATTAGAAGAAGCGACACATGGACAAAAGGTGTCAAACGAGTTTATTGTAGAAACTGATCCAGATTACCTATTTATCGTTGACCGCAACGAAGCAGTAAAAGGAAAAGGCGCGGATAAAAGCGAAATCGAAAATAAACTGATTCAGCAAACGAAAGCCTATAAACAAGGACATATCGTTTACCTGAATCCACAAGTGTGGTATTTATCGGGCGGAGGCATTACTTCGACCAATATGATGATAGACGAGGCGCTGAACGTGCTGAAAAAAGGATAGCGATGGAACGACCTGTGATTGCCAAACACGTATTTCGGGTTTGGGAAAAAGAATACAAAACTCCACATTACATCCGAATCACGCTGGAAGGAGAGGGCGCCAAGGAATTTGCGGCCTGTAGTTTGGGCGCGAACAATAAAATAATGATTCCGCCGGCGGGTCAGAAAGAAGTGAAGTTAGCAGTGTGGGATGAAGCCAATAGTGAGTGGATCTTGCCAGCAGAGCACGAAAGGCCTCTTATTCGTACGTATACGCATCGGGCAATTGATGTTGAGAATAATCGGATTGTGATCGAGTTTGTGGATCATGGTGATACGGGACCAGCCTCTTCGTGGGCGCGTCGCGCCGAAAAAGGCGATGAATTGGGTGTGGCGATGAAAATCCGAAAAAGCACTTTATATCCGGAAGCTGATTGGTATTTATTGGTTGGCGACGCAACAGCTATTCCGGTTTTGCGTGTTATTTTAGAATCATTGCCGGCGAGTGCAACAGGTCATTGTATCGTAGAAGTGCACGGACAGGAAGATGTGCAAGCCGACCTTAATCATCCGGGATTTACCATTGATTGGGTTTTTAATACGAACCCAGCAGCCGGAAGTACGCTACATCAAAAAGTGGTGGATACCATCATTCCGGCAGGAAAAGAATGTTTCGGCTATGTAGCCTGTGAATATCAAAGTGTAAAACAGATCCGCGAGCATTTCAAGAGCACATTGGGTTGGGACAATAAATCGTTCTACGCATTTTCGTATTGGAAAGCAGGTACGGCCGAAGATAAATCGGCTGAGGAGCGTCGTGACGAAAGTAAATAAGAATCGTATGGCAACGGAAGAAGAATTACAGGGCATTGCAGCACAGCTGCGCTGCCCTGATGGCCAACATGGTGTACAGGTTGGCGATAATATGAATGAGACCAATATCGATATGACCTTGCAGACGCTAGCTGCGCTGCAGTTAGCTGATGGTGATCAGGTGCTGGAGTTAGGTTATGGCAATGGCGGTCATCTTACCCAATTGATAGATTGCGCTAAAGATTTAAACTATGTGGGTGTCGATATCTCGCAAACGATGCAGACTGAAGCGCAGCAGCTCAATGCGGCACTGATGACGCAACATGCGATCTGCTTCGACTGTTATGACGGATCGCTGCTTCCTTATTCGGATCAGTCTTTTCATAAAATTTTCACCGTGAATACGGTCTATTTCTGGACAGATCCAACAGCGATGTTGCGAGAGCTGGCGCGCGTGGCTAAGCCTGATGCGATGTTAGCCATCACCTTTGCTAGCAAGTCTTTTATGCAAACTCTTCCATTCACGCAGTATGGATTTACATTGTACGAACCAGAAGATTTGGAAGATTTGTTGCGCGATAGCGCTTGGACGATGGCAGATCTGCAAAGGCGGACAGAGCAAGTACGTAGTAAGGTAGGAGATCTGGTCGAGCGCATCTATTACATCGCGCTATTGCGACAGCGTTAAATCCCTTCGTGATTCTTCTCTTAAATTGAATCGGCATTATGCCGTTTCGATAATTCCTCCGTTATTTGTAGGACAGTAAGAGGGCTAAACAAAGGAGGGCTTGATGAAGAAGAACGAAGCAGATCCAAAGCAAAAATCGATCGGAGAAGCGTCGCAAGAAGCGTTGACTTCGCAGGTGTATGAAAAGCTGATAAATCATAATTTTATCGTCAATAAACAACGGAAGATCGTGATTGAAGGGCTAATTTCTCAAGAAGAACGTACTACGGCGGAACAACTTTGGTTAAAAATCTATAAGACGAAAAAGATTAGTATCACTACCGTGTACAATACCTTAAATATTCTTTGTAGAAATGGTATTGCATACAAGTTTTATGACGAGATCAACCAAGCATTTTACATGATTGACCAGACATTTTTCTTGTAAGCTGGCCTCATACAGATGTCGTGAGCAACACCAATACGAATTGCACAATCAGTGCAAGATCCAATAAATACACGGCATGATAATGCTTTTGCTGCGCTACAAAAATAAACTGGCGCAACAAAATGAATATAAAGAGATTGGTGATCCACAATCCCACTTGGATGGGTAAAGTAAAAGGAGCAAATGCAATCAGCAACGTATGGAAGGCAATCAACACATAATTTAATTGTATTGCCTTTTGCTCGCCAATCATGGTTGGCACCGTTTTCAAATTGTAGTAAGAATCTTGTTTGATATCTCGCACATCAAACGGAAGCGTACATACCAAGAGAAAAAAGATTTTAACGATACCCAAAAAGTTGGCAGCGATCCAATTGATCGCATGACCATCCATCCACGCTTCCACGACAGGCAATCCTACCGTACTCAGCGACCAAAGCACGGCAATATGAAACAACTTTAGTCCTGGAATCTGACGTAAGCCGCCGGTGTTTTTTCCCAACCGAAGAAAAGGAATGTTGTACAGTAAACTCAATACACCGATAAATCCCAGATACAGCATGGTGTACCAGTGGATGTGCCATACGCTATACGCTAACAACAATCCCGCAAGAACAGTAACGCTTACCATCGCTTGCTGATGACCAAAAAACCATCGGGTTCGTGCAAAGGGAGAGTCAGCAGGCTTTGCAGGTTTTGCGTAAAACAAGCTCATATTATACAGAGCAACCGTGGAGCAGCCTTCGATGAGTAGTATAAAGGGGTTTGTTGGCAGATCAAGAATTAAGTAAGTCAGTGCGCTCTGCGCCACACTCGCTAGCGCAATGATGCCATTAGAAAAGACTAATATCCGAAAGGCGTGAACCAGAAGCTTCATATCTGCACTTGACCAAAAACTTGTTTAAACATTCTTCTAAAACTTGGGTTTTTTTAATATAAAAGCTAAATTAGTTAAAGTTACGGGTCTTTAGGTCAATCAAATAACGATTTGGCTGGAAATAATAAATATCTCGTAATCTATAAACCTAACACAATACTTGAGAGAGATGAGTTTCCAAATTAATACCTTTGAAGCCTATCAAGCGGCTTATGACAAAAGCGTTTCTGATCCCGAAGCTTTCTGGGGAGAAATTGCTGAACACTTTTTCTGGAAGAGAAAATGGACCAATGTGCTTAACTGGAATTTTAAGGAACCAGATATTCGTTGGTTCGAAGGCGCGAAGTTAAATATCACCGAAAACTGTCTAGATAGGCATATTTATCAGAATGGTGACAAGCCCGCAATTATCTGGGAACCCAATGATCCGCAAGAGGCACATCGCGTACTTACGTACAAGCAATTATTAGCTAAAGTAGAGCAATTTGCACATGTGCTCAAAAACAACAACGTGAAGAAGGGCGATCGCGTATGCATTTACTTACCGATGGTTCCCGAGTTAGCGATTGCTACTTTAGCCTGTGCGCGAATCGGTGCGATTCATTCGGTCGTATTTGGTGGTTTCTCCGCGACATCTATTGCCGATCGTATCAACGATGCCGAATGTAAACTGGTCATAACCTCAGACGGTGGATTTAGAGGCAATAAAGTGTTGGAACTGAAAAACATTGTCGACGATGCGTTGGTGCAATGCAAATCCGTCGAGCGTGTTATCGTATTGACACGATCACGCACGCCTGTGTCGATGATAAAAGGGCGCGATGTCTGGTGGGAAGATGAAATTTCGAAAGTAGAAACGCAAGGAAATCTTGCCTGCCCAGCAGAAGAGATGGATTCCGAAGATCCTTTATTCATTTTATATACTTCTGGTTCTACCGGTACGCCGAAAGGTGTGGTTCACAGCACGGCTGGATATATGGTATATACCGGTTATACTTTCTCTAATGTATTTCAATATCAACCCGATGAGGTTTACTTCTGTACGGCCGATATTGGTTGGATCACTGGTCATTCCTACATCGTTTATGGACCACTTTCTCAAGGCGCCACTTCGGTGATGTTCGAAGGAATACCAACCTTTCCAGATGCAGGCCGTTTTTGGGATATCGTAGCAAAACATAAAGTGAATATTCTGTATACAGCTCCTACCGCCATCCGATCTTTAATGGCATTTGGCGATGAATACTTGGAAAATAAAGATTTAAGCAGTATTCGTAAATTAGGTTCTGTGGGTGAGCCAATCAACGAAGAAGCTTGGAATTGGTTCAGCGAAAAGATCGGTGGGGGTGAAGCTCCAATCACCGATACGTGGTGGCAAACAGAAAATGGTGGAATCTTAATCGCGCCATTAGCAGGTGTGTCGCCAACAATTCCAGGTTATGCCATGTTGCCGCTTCCTGGTGTGCAACCTTGTTTGATGGACGAAAATGGAAAAGAGATTGTAGAAAATGATGTCACCGGAAATTTGTGTATCAAGTTTCCTTGGCCTGGTATGCTGCGCACCACCTGGGGCGATCATGAGCGTTGCAAGAAAACCTATTTCTCCACGTATGAAGATATGTACTTCACAGGCGATGGTTGCTACCGTAACAAAGATGGTTATTATCGTATTACTGGACGCGTAGATGATGTCTTGAATGTTTCCGGACATCGTATCGGTACAGCAGAGGTAGAAAACGCGATCAATATGCACTCCGACGTGGTCGAATCGGCTATCGTGGGCTATCCGCACTCGGTAAAAGGACAAGGAATTTATGCTTATGTAATCGCTAATCATCATGGTAATGAAGACGAGACGAAGCAGAATATCTTGCAGACGGTAACGCGATTAATTGGTGCAATCGCGAAACCTGATGTGATTCAGTTCGTCGATGATCTGCCGAAAACACGATCCGGCAAAATCATGCGTAGAATATTGCGCAAAATCGCTGAAGGCGATACCGATAATTTTGGTGATACGTCGACATTGCTCGATCCATCAATCGTAGAGAAAATCGTTGCCGGAGCGAAAGAGCAGAAGAAATAATAGAGTTGATAGCGTAAAGAAGGTTGATAAAGATGCCGCATTAGATTGCCACAACCTCGTGCCTCGGCGCCGCAATGACGCAATATTTAATCAAAAAAGCCGTCTGATCTAGATCAGACGGCTTTTTTGATGTTATTCCGTTAAGAAAAACTACAAATTTTTCTTAACCAATTCTGGGTTGATGACCACCGCTGCTTTTTCGCGTTCTTTACCACGCATATGCGTCACAGAGATCGGTCCTTTGATATCTACCGTGAAATCGCTAATCTGGTCAGATGCCAATTGCTTCGCCTTCGCTTTGAAAGATAACTCAATAAAACCTTGGTTATAAATCAATCCTTTGTCGCCCGGCTTGTTACTAGCGTCGAATTGAGGCAAATCCAAGCGTTTGATTTTGATTTTGTAATCTGAGCTCGTTTCTGGAGTTAATGCATGGCGCGTTTCCCGAGTACCAAAGTTGTATGCCGCATTCCCAACATACGCTTTCTTCAGATCCATGGTGCCATCAGCAGCAACAGGGACTTCGATGTATAATTTGATGCCCTCTTTCACAGACTTTAGTTTGTAATCTTCCGTTTGATCGGTCTGTACCTCATCGTAACCGGTGTTTTTTGCCGTAATCTGGAAACGACGTACTTTAACGGCATTCCCTTTAGGATCAACGCTTTCATAAACCAACGGCGTAATATCATTGCTTTGTCCTTCGATCTCCGAACCTTCTGCGGCATATAATACGCGAACAAATTTTGTGCTGTGTGTTTTGCCTTCGGCAGTAAAAGTACCCACATCTTTCGCTTTTTTATCCGAAGTCAATGTGGTTTCATTTGCTGGAGTCTTGCCGTGATCTTCACTATGTGCGAACGATGTCGCTGCGCTAAGGGTAAGTCCGCAAGCTAAAAGAACAAGTTGTTTGCTAAATTTCATTGTCGATGATTTTAAATAGTGTGTTTCTTTACACAAACATACTATTTAAAATGATTCTAAACAATAAAAGCGCTGATTTTATCCTATATGCTGTAAAATTTTGTCTGCTAATACATCTGATAGTTTGTAGTAACTTTCTACCGTCCAGCCAGCCACATGCGGACTTAATAATACATTATCTCGACTTGTTAGATCCGCAAACCAAAATTGCTCGGCCAATGCTGGAAATTTTTCTACTGGCAATACATCGAATGCCGCGCCACGGATTTTTCCTTCATCCAATCCTTTCAGCACGGCAGCTACATTGACAATAGCGCCACGCGCTCCCATCAGAAAGAAGATAGGTTTGCGAAAATGACGTAAGTATTCCTCGTCTACCAAGCCTTTCGTTTCTCTAGTCAATGGAATATGGAAGCTGAGCACATCTGCGCGCTTTACGATTTCTTCCATCGATACTTCGCGCGCGTACTGATCGGAGAAACCAGTTTTGTATTTGTCGTAAGCAATTACCTCCACCTCAAAACCCGACAATTTTTTGGCCATGGCTTGTCCATTGTGCCCATAGCCAATTAATGCCACAGTAGATCCTTTGAGTTCGAGTCCACGGTTCTCTTCGCGCAGCCATTGTTGATCAGTAATCTGTTGATGGGCGCGACGCAAATTGTTCATCAAGCTAAGCAACATGCCGATCATGTGCTCGCCTACAGCATCGCGATTGCCTTCGTTGGCTGGGAAGAGCTGAATGCCGCGTTGCTGCGCTGCCACTTCATCAATATTATCCATACCTGCACCAGCTCGGCCGATAAAACGTAGTTTGGGTGCGTGAAGCAGAAAAGCTTCATCCACAAAAAACTTAGAACGAATAATCAATCCTTCGGCATCTTTTACCAGTTCTTCCGCTTCTTGGCGAGAAATATCAGGTTGATAGATCAACTCAACATTTGCTTGTTGAAGTTTTTCGAGGAATATCGGATGTATATCGTCTACAATAAGAATGCGTGTTGTCATCAGGATGGATTGATAGTCAAAAAATCTTGCTTTAATAATTTGTTGAGCGAGGCTTCGCTCCATTTGGCCGGCATCGCCCGCATCAAGGCATTGCGGATCGGCACCAGAATCGGATTGGACCATTGTGCGATCTGGCCGATTCGCCAAGAAGTGTCCGTGATATAGCGTGTGCGCGCCAATCTTCTACGCTGAAAATTTACAAACGCTTGTTCCTGCGTTTGGTTCTTTTTTAATTCATCAGTCAATACCGCCACATCTTCCAACGCTTGACAAGCGCCTTGTCCCATATTGGGCGTTGTCGCATGTGCTGCATCGCCAATTAAGAGAATGTTGCCAAAAGCGAATTGCGATAGCGGCTTGATGTCCACAATATCATTCCACAATAGATCTTCTTGCGCGGTATGCGTTAAGATCGCGGGAATAGGAGCGTGGTAATTGCCAAAGTGTTGAAGTAGATCGTGCGGTGTGTAGTTTTTATACTTTTCGTCTTGCGCCTTGGCATTCAGACAGGCGTACCAATATACACGATCGCGTACGAGCGGCGTCATGCCAAATCGGCCTTGGGTTCCCCAAGTTTCAGAACCATGTTTCAGTCCAATATGCGCATTAGCGATCGTAGCGCGCCAACAGGTATAACCCGCGTAGCGCGGCTTAGCATTTGGCAACAATTGTTGGCGGATTGGCGATTTCACACCGTCGGCGACGATCAGATAGCGACAGCGATAAGTGCTGCCATCGGCAAAAAAGAGTTGTATACTTTCTTGCTGCCGTTCGTAGCGCAGGATTCGTTTGCCGAGCAAGATTTGGTCGGCATTTATTTTTGATTGCAGAAAAGTGTGCAAATCCGCCCGATGTACGGTGAGGTTTTTTTGCTGGTACTGCGTACCTAAACGCGCGGTATCAGGCGCAATCAGCACACGGCCTTCATCGTCGAGAATATTGTAGGTTTCAGTATAAAAACCGATTTGCTCTGCTTCCTCTCGTAATCCGAGGTAGTCAAAAGCGCGCATCGCATTGGCCGCGAGGCCAAATCCAGCTCCAATGCCGCGAAGTACAGATGCTTGTTCGAAAATTAGAAAATCTTTGCCCAAGGCATTTAGGGAAATGCCCATACTCAATCCTGCTACTCCGCCGCCGATGATGGCAAATTCACAGTCTAGGCTTTTCATAGTGCGGCGGCAATCTCGTTGGTGAGGTTTTCGAAATCCGAAACTGTTAAACGCTCTGCGCGTAGTTCGTACAAAGGATTGTCCGTCATGCGGTCTTTTGGAATTACGGCCGACAACGCATTGCGGAGCGTTTTACGACGTTGGTTGAAGCCTGCTTTCACCACGCGCCAGAAAAGTTTCTCATCGCAATCTAGCGTAACTCTTTCATTGCGCGTCATGCGCATCACGCCCGAAAGTACTTTTGGTGGTGGCGTAAAAGCACCTGCTTTGACCGTGAAAAGATATTCGACCTCGTAGTATGCTTGCAGAAAAACACTCAAAATACCATATTCTTTGCTGCCCGGTTTGGCGACACAGCGCTCGGCTACTTCTTTTTGAAACATACCAACCATCTGCACCACTTTCTGGCGTTCGTCTAAGATCTTGAATAAAATCTGCGAAGAGATGTTGTATGGGAAGTTGCCGATGATCGCTAAGCTATCCGGGAAATGCTGGCTGAAATCTAACGCCAAAAAGTCGCCATGAATTAATCGATCCCCTAAGTTCGGATATTGGTTGGCGAGGTAACCCACCGATTCCTCATCCACATCAATGAGCCAAGTTTGGTAGTTTTCTTCGCGCGTTAGCAAGAAATCTGATAAGACTCCCATGCCCGGACCTACTTCCAACACTTGCTTAAATCCCAATTCGGGTTGCAAAGCATCGACAATACGCAAGGCTGCAGATTTGTCGTTCAGGAAATGTTGGCCAAGGTGTTTTTTCGCGCGTACTGTACTCATAGTGCTTGTTTGATGTATCAAAAGTACGCAAAAAACTCGGGGAGACCGATTTTAAATAGTTGCCATTTCCCCTTTTACTGTTTACTTTTGAGCAATCAGCGTTATAAGCAGTATAGAATGAAGGATAAGCTAAAAATTGGTATTACCGTAGGAGACATTAATGGGATAGGCTTGGAAGTGATCATCAAGTCGCTGCAAGACAGTCGTGTATTGGAGTATTTTACGCCGATTGTATATGGTAATACGAAGGTGGCCTCCTTTCATCGCAAAGCCATTCATGCGAATGACTTCAATTTTCAGGTCATTTCTTCGGCAGAAGAAGCTATTCCCAAAAAGGCTAATATGATCAATTGCTGGCAAGAGGATGTCAAGATTACTTTGGGCGAAGAGAATGAAACTGGCGGTAAATATGCCTTTTTATCCTTAGAAAAAGCTTGCGACGATTTGTTAGCCGGCCATATCGACGCTTTGGTCACCGCGCCCATTAATAAGCATAATATACAACAAGAAGGTTTTGAATTTCCGGGACATACCGAATATTTACAAGCAAAATCGGATGCCAAGGATGTGCTGATGTTTATGGTGAGCGACGATCTTAAAGTAGGAGTCGTGACTGGACATATTCCGGTCAAAGATGTCGCGAGCGCGCTAAGCGAGGAGGCCATTTTGCATAAATTGCGCATGATGCATGCTAGCTTGAAAACTGATTTCTGGATTCAGAAACCGAAGATCGCCGTATTAGGGCTGAATCCGCACGCGGGAGATAACGGTTTGATTGGACAGGAAGATGGCGAAATCATTGCGCCAGCGATCGAAAAAGCGAAAGCAGAAGGTATTTTATGCTTTGGTCCATATCCTGGAGATGGTTTTTTTGCCAGCGACACGTATACCAAATTTGATGCGGTATTAGCGATGTATCACGATCAAGGACTGATCCCGTTTAAGCATATTGCGTCGCGCGCTGGTGTCAACTTTACGGCCGGATTGCCTTTCGTGCGCACGTCGCCGGATCATGGTACAGGCTATGATATTGCAGGCAAAAATGTAGCTTCGGCAGATTCTTTTATGGAAGCACTTTTTTCTGCGGTGCATATTGTAGAGCGTCGTCGGGAGCAAAAGGAGCTTTCTGCTAACCCATTGACGTTTAGACGACTTTCGAGAGACCGCGATTAATAGACTATACCACATTTTCGATCTTCTCTAAGTGTGATTGCACTTGGAGAAAAAATCGTATTTTTGCGCCTTGCAACTATGGACGATAATTTACAACACCCTGTATTTCATATCATTGGAGAATTAGCTGATCAGGAAAAGCTCTCCTGCTACGTGATTGGTGGCTATGTGCGTGATCGCATTATGGGTAGGGCGTTTAAAAATGATGTGGATATCGTGGTTTTGGGTAGCGGAATAGATTTCGCGACCAAAGTCGGCCAAAAACTAGGTGCAAAAGTGACTATTTTCAAATCTTTTGGTACAGCGATGCTGATGCACGAAGATTTACAAGTGGAGTTTGTCGGTGCACGTAAAGAGTCCTACCGCGGCGATTCTCGCAAACCAATCGTGGAAGATGGTACGTTGGAAGACGATCAAAATCGCCGGGATTTTACGATCAACGCCATGGCATTTTCGTTGAATAAAGCGAATTACGGCGAGTTAGTCGATCCATTTGATGGCTTGGCCGATGTGGAATCCAAACTAATCCGCACGCCGCTGGATCCAGATATTACCTTTTCGGATGATCCGCTTCGCATGATGCGCGCCATTCGCTTTGCGACTCAATTGGGTTTTACCATAGATGCTGCTTCCAAGGATGCCATTGTGCGCAACGTGGCTCGTATTCGTATCATTTCGAAAGAACGTATTATTGATGAGCTCAACAAAATTGTGTTGGCATCCAAACCGTCCATCGGTTTCAAATATCTATTTGATACCGGATTGTTACAGGAAATATTTCCCGTCATGTGCCAATTACATGGCGTAGAATATATTGATGGCAAAGGCCATAAAGACAACTTTTACCACACGCTCGAAGTGCTCGACAACGTAGCCGAATTATCGGATGATCTGTGGTTGCGCTGGGCAGCTATTATGCACGATATTGCGAAGCCGCCAACTAAGCGCTTTGATCCAAAGATCGGCTGGACATTTCATGGGCATGAAGATCGGGGCGCTCGGATGGTGCCCAAGTTATTTGCCGAGTTGAAGCTCCCGCAAAATGAGAAAATGAAGTTTGTGCAGAAACTTGTTCAATTGCACTTGAGGCCTATTGTGTTGGTAAAAGATATTGTGACGGATTCTGCGGTACGAAGATTGCTGTTTGAAGCGGGAGATGATATCGACGCCCTCATGATGCTTTGCTATGCGGACGTCACCACCAAAAACGAGTATAAGAAAAAGCGTTATCGCGATAACTTTGAGCTGGTCAAACAAAAGCTGAAAGATGTGGAGGAGCGCGATCATATTCGTAATTGGCAACCGCCTGTTACAGGTGAAGATATTATGATGATGTTTGGGGTAGAACCCGGTAGAATGGTGGGCAAGATCAAAAATGCGATTCGCGAAGCCATATTGGAAGGAGAAATTCCGAATTCGCGAGAAGAAGCCATCAACTATATGAAAGCGCAAGGTAAAGCATTAGGTCTACCTGTTCCATCAGAAAACGAAGAGAAGTAAATTATAAATCGGTTAATATAATAAAGCGTAGTACACCATGGCAATTTATAGATTTAAGGTCACTTTTGAAGATTATGAAGATATCTATCGCGAAGTCGATATGCAATCCAAAAGTACTTTCCTCGAATTACATGAAGTTATTCACAGTACCACTAGCTATGAAGTAGAGCGTTCGTCTTCTTTCTTCGTGAGCAATGATCAGTGGAAGAAAGGGACAGAAATAGCGCACCTTCCTAATGACCGCAAGAAAAAGAGTGAGGTGCTGCTCATGGCAGATGTAAAACTTAGTAAGTTTATCGATGATCCGCATCAAAAATTTTACTACGTCTATAACTTCGATAGACCGTACGATTTCCATGTGGAGCTGGTGAAGATCCTGAAAGAGGAAGACGGCAAGGTTTATCCTGCTGTTTTCAAATCGATTGGTCAAGCGCCTAAAAATGCCGCTGCTGCGGATTTCCCTATCACGGATGATACAGATGAGGAGGAAGAAGACTTCATTCACGAAGGTGCGGAAGAATATGGTGTAGACGAAGAAGATGACTTCGATACATTTGATGACGAAGACGAAAAGTCGGAAGGCGGAGAAGATGGCGAAAAGAGTTCTTCGGGCTACAGAGACGATTATTAAAAAACAAATAGTGCCTACAGCGGCATAAGTCCTATGAAAAAAACGCTGGTATCCGTTGTCGGTCCTACCGCTGTGGGCAAAACTGCTTTAGCTATTCAGCTAGCGCAGTATTTCCAGACGGAAATTGTGTCGGCCGATTCCAGACAGTTTTATCGGGAAATGACCGTTGGTACGGCAAAACCTGACGCGCAGGAATTGGCCGCTGCCACGCATCATTTTATTAATTCGCATGCGGTAGATACGGTGTATTCTGCTGGTGATTTTGAAAGAGATGCGCTGGCTTTGCTCTATACGCTTTTCCAAACGCATGATGTGGTGGTATTGGTTGGTGGCTCGGGATTATTTGTACGCGCTTTGACCGAAGGTTTGGACGATTTACCGCAAGCACCAGAGCATATCCGACAGCGATTGAATGAATCCTTGCAGTCAGATGGTTTGCCGTCTTTGCAACAACGTTTAAAAGCAATCGACCCCGTGCATTACGCACAAATGGACTTCCAAAATCCGCAGCGCGTGGTACGTGCGCTGGAAGTGTACGAAACAACCGGTAAATCTATTGCCGATTATCAACAACAAAAGCAAGTAGCACGTGCCTTTGATGTCATCACCGTTGGCTTGAACGATGAGCGAGAAGCGCTGTATAATCGCATCAATAGGCGAGTTGAGCAGATGATGGAAAACGGATTGTTGGAAGAGGTGCAATCTCTGGCATCCTATAGAGAACATCCTGCTTTGCGCACCGTTGGCTACACCGAAATATTTGATTTCCTAGACGGAAATGGAACATTGCAAGAAGCGGTAGAAAAGATACAGCAAAACTCCCGCCGTTACGCCAAGCGACAGATCACCTGGTTCAAAAAATATGGAAATACCCATTGGTTTGCTCCTACGGATCTAGAAAAAATAAAGCAATTCTTGCATGAATCGGGAGTTATGGCTCCGCAAAAAACCTAAACTTATTCCAATACCGACTGTTTCTAAAGTATGTTAGTCAGAATTTACGAAGAAAATCCGAACCCGAAAGCTATAGAGCAGGCGGTAGATATATTAAAAAGTGGCGGCGTCATCATTTATCCGACCGATACGGTGTACGGTATTGGCTGCGATATTACCAATCAGAAGGCGATTGAGCGCGTATGTCAAATCCGAGGTTTGCAGACGCAGAAGGCGAATCTTTCTTTCATATGCTATGATTTGACAGATATTTCCCAATACACCAAGCCTTTTGATACCTCGGTATTTCGCTTGTTGAAAAAAGCACTTCCTGGGCCATTTACGTTTATCTTCAATGCTAGTGGTCAAGTACCAAAACTGTTAAGTTCGAAAAAGAAAACGGTCGGTATTCGCGTTCCAGACAATAATATCGTGCGCGAGATCGTGAGAGAATTGGGAAATCCCATCGTTACGACCTCCATTCACGATGATGATGAAATCATCGAGTATTCCACCGATCCAGAGCTTATTTATGAGAAATATGGTGAAAAGGTCGATATGGTAATCGATGGCGGATATGGTGACAACGTCGCATCCACTGTCGTTGACCTCACCAACGGCGACTTTGAAGTAATCCGTGACGGCAAGGGCGATTTGTCGGCTTATTTATAATTCCGAATCTCTTACTACGGTATAATCGGCATTTCTTCCTCTGGCGGAATGACTTTTTTGGGTTTCTGAAAGTACAAGAAATTGAACCAGAGCACCGCGAAGAAGATCATGCCGTACGCCACCATTTGCACGCCCGTGATCGGCTCTTTAAAATACGTCACCGCTAAGGTAAAAGCGAGTAGTGGATTGATGTATAAAAGAATGCCCACCAATGAGGAGTTCAATCCCTTTAAAGCATACGCATTTAAGAATAATGGAATGATCGTAAAAACAACTGCAATCAATAAAACCAACTCATAAAATAAGGCTGATTTATTACCTCCTAATCCTACCACACCAAATAGCGGCAATAAGATGACGCTGCTTAGTGCAAAATGAATAGACAGCGAAAATAGTTTATCGACTCGCGTGTTGCTTTTCTGCAAAATTAGATAAATCGCATAGGTTAATGCGATCATCAAACTGTAGAACATGTCCATAAAATGGCCGAGAGACAATAATACACAACTGAGTGCACTAACACCAACAGCCAACCATTGTCCAACTTTCAATCGCTCGCCTAAAAATGAAGCGGCCAAAACCGTGGTGAGAATCGGGCATAACAGGTAAGCGAGTGAGGTGGCATTGACACTCACCGCATTCATCACATAGATAAAGACAAACCAGTTGAGCGACAGCATCAGCGCACTTACAATGAAGTTGGTGAAGATTTTACGTTTTTCGCTGCTATCTAATTGGGCAATTTCTTGCATAGCACTTTTGGTCTGCTTACGCCGAAAAAGCACATTGACAAGCCAGATAGTAGCTGTAGCAAATAGTACACGGTACAGGAGGATTTCCAGTGCAGCATATTCGTGCAAAGGACGAAGTACCAAACTAAATAATCCCCAAATGGCAAAACCGGTAAGTGCCGAGATATAATATTTAAGATTCACCGAAATAAGAGTAAAAACGTCGGATTAATTACAGAATCACAAATTCCTCCACCATCACATAGCCCACATGCTCATTGATGCGGCCTACTATTTGCCGGCGCATCATGGCTAATTCATTTTTGATCACGGCAGATTCTACCGATACAAATAACTTTTTGTCTCTGATATAGATTCTTTCCGTTCTATTGGCGATTGCTTTACCAATGATTTCTGGCCAGGCATTTACGATGGAGGTTTCATCAAACTTCTGCCGAAGTCTGTAGACTTCCAACATTTTTTCTACCGCTTGTTTGATGGATATATCGTCACTTCTTCGGACATCTTCGCCTCTATATTTTCTCATTTGCCGCACCTTCTTTGACATCAAAGATACGAATAGGCTTTCCGATTTCTTGAAAAATCTGTCGAATTCGATCGGCATTAGTGTCCGTTACGAAAATCTGGCCGAAAGCATCATCAGAAACCATTTGCATGATCTTTTTGGTGCGCTTATCGTCGAGCTTATCAAAGATGTCGTCTAGCAACAGTAAAGGAGAAAAACCTTTCTTCTCTTTGAAAAAGGAATACTGAGCTAATTTCAGCGCAATAAGAAAGGATTTTTGCTGACCTTGTGACCCAAATTTTTTGAGCGGCATTCCGTCATGAATACTAAAAAGTAAATCATCTTTGTGGATGCCTTGGCTAGTGCGCTCCAGTGCGCGATCTCTATCTTGGTTCGTCGCTAGCAGACTAGCAAAAGTGTCATGTAGCAACGGCGATTCGTAGTGAAGCTCTACCATTTCAGCTTCGTCCGAAATATAATTGTAATGCTGCTCAAAGAAAGGAGCAAACTCCTGCATAAAAGCTTGGCGTCTAGCAAATATGTGATCTCCGACTTCGATCAATTGGCTATTCATCACTTCCAGCAAACCTAAATCGAGCTGTCTACTTGCTGCAGCCATCTTGAGCAATTGATTGCGTTGTTGGATGATGCGGTTGTATTGGATTAGCGTATCCAAATAACGATTGTCGGTCTGTGAGATAACATTATCGATAAATTTACGACGTTCTTCACTGCCATCAAGGATGATGCCCACATCATTAGGCGTAATCATCACCAATGGATACTGGCCAATATGATCTGCTAATCTTGGGTAATCTTTTTTGTTTTTTCTAAACTGTTTCTTCTGATTTTTCTTAAGGCTGCAGGAGATGCTATCAGCTGTATCGGATGTCTTTTCAAAAAGACCTTGCACCATAAACCAATCCTCGCCCTTCTTAATATGCTGCGAATCGATTGGGTTGAAGTATGATTTACAAAGGGATAAATAGTGAATAGCATCCAACAAGTTGGTTTTGCCAGCACCATTAAATCCTGTGAATGCATTGGTAGCAGGAGAAAACTCTAGCGTAGATTCTGTATAATTCTTAAAATGTAATAAGGAAAGCTGTTTTAGCCACATATCAGATGCGAAGTACGGCTATTTATTTGACTTCTTCAAAATCTACGAATTCTCCAGCAGTTGCTTGTCCGCTGCGCGTATCTTCTTTGGGTGGCACGTACGCCACTTTTACTTTTCCGTTGCCGTTATGATCTTGTCTTGTATCTTGTTGCTGTCCAAATCCTTGATATTGAAAAGGTCCGCTTTGCCCATTAAAATTACCCTGCTGGGCTTTCTTCATGATTTTTTCGGCCATTTTTTTCATGGCGAAAGGCAGCAAAAACCGAATACTCAGCTTAAACGCATAATAACATGCAACAAGGATAACGACGACTTTTAAAAATTCCATGGTAAACCGCTTTGTTCAAATTTAACAAAACTCCTCAAGAATGCCCGACGAAAATGTCAGATCAGGATCACTTAACAAAATTTAGCTTTTAGCAGCTTGAATAGCTGTCGCCAATTCGTTGGGTCGCTGCGAGCCGATCACATAGATCAATCCATCCAAATCCGTAAGCCAGACGGCATTTTTTCCGCCAGAATAAAAACGAATCTTGCCATTTTTGTGCAGGTTATACACCGGATTATTGAATATAAAAGTATTGTAGGGTTTCACTTCTACCTTCGCGATCGATCGTAGATCGATCTTTACCAAACTCGTTGTCCACAAGCCGCTTAGGGTCAATTTATGATCCTGTACCAAAGTACGGTAGCTGATCATATACAACATGAGGATCGAGACAAATAGAATACCTACTCCCGTAATGAAAAACAACTGACTAGAAACAATGTGATCTATATTGAGATAATAGGCCACAAAACAGAATAATGCCAGAATAAGACGCACGCTCACCCAAGTCATATCACGACCTAAATACTGCTTTTCTTCAAATGCAAATTGCTCTCCCATACCGTCTGTTAACTATACACGAATGTAGCTACTTTCTTTGTATTTTCCTTTATTCTGTACCTATTATCTAGTTGGTATCCCACTACCCAGATGATTTCTCCATTGCCATTCACTAATAGGGGGATTTGGTCTTTTTCGAGTAAAGGGATCTTCTTTTGGATGAAAAAATCGCTTATTTTTTTGCTAGCATTCATGCCCAAAGGCATAAAACGATCTCCCTGTGACCAGCTTCGAACGGTGAGCGGAAAAACTAAATTTGCGAAATCCACTTTTGCCACGTTGCGCGCGAGATTTAACGAGGTATCTATGCTAATCGACAGTGATAAAGTGCGCGCAGCGATATGCACCTTTGTATCATCTTGCTGCAACTCATACGTTTCCAACGGTACTAGGTTTTTGTCGTATAAGAATACCTGTGTTCGATCTACTACGATTACGTGGCTGTCCGATTCGAATCGCGATCCAATATGGCTCAGGTCCGTATTGGCTAGATCTGCTAAGATATTTTTTTCAAAGTGGTAAGGTCTAAATAGTTCATACAGCAGCGGAATATCTTTCACATAGGTTAGCAGCGAATTTTTATCGATTTCCGTACGATTTACTGCCGCAATGAATAGTTGCTGACGAATCGTGTCCGTCAATCGTTGAAGCAAGTTATAGCTGTCTGTAAAGCGTTCAATATTTTCTAACATCACCTGATCGAACTGCGGTTGTAATGCTCGAAATTGAGGCAAAATATCCAAACGGACTTTGTTGCGTGTATATTTGTTAGAAAAGTTGCTTTGATCATCTCGGTAAGGAACATGATACTGCGCGACTGTTTGCACAATCTCTTCATGAGACATCCACAAAATCGGTCGAATGATCCGATCGCGCTTCGGAGCAATGCCCCGTAGACCACGCAAACCCGTTCCGCGCGCCAAATTGATGAAAACCGTCTCGATATGATCCTGTTGGTGATGCGCTACCGCAATGGCTGCGAAATCATGTGCTGTTCGAAGCTCTTCGAACCATTGGTAGCGCAATGCACGGGCACTCATTTGTATAGAAAGCTGTTGTTCTTCGGCGTATCGTTGCGTTTCGAACGAAATGTGATAGAATGGAATGCCACGTTCTTCGGCAAACTGGCGAACCAGTTGCTCATCCAAATCCGATTCAGCATCGCGCAACTGAAAATTGCAATGTGCGATCGCGATTTGATAGCCTAATTTCCACAGCAAGAAAGCCATTAACATAGAATCTTTTCCGCCACTCACGCCCAACAAGAGACGATCTTGAGGATCGCATAATTGCTCACAACGAATATACTCAGAAAGCCGATCTAAGATCTCCATGGTCAAAGTTAATGAGCGTAAAACGAATTTTCAGATAATAAATCAGATAGTTTTCGATCCAAAATCGAAGGAAGCAATTTATTACATGATGTACACCTCTTATTTAACATTTTTTTGGGGATTAAATGTCTATTTTTGCGCTTGTGAAACCAGTATTTACCCTTTTCATCTATCTGTTGTCCATTGCGGCTTTACATGCCCAGCAAGGAGCGGCGGACGCTATGCGTTTGGTTTCTTCTACGCGTGGTGTGATTATTGAGCAGCGTGTCATGCGTCATTACAATCCGGTATACGAGCACAAGAGCAATACCTTGATGGCGGATAGTGGCGATTTTTGGCGAGATGATATTGGAAGAGAGTTTTTTGAGGCGTATGGTAATGTGGTGATTACACAACCTTCGGGTACGGTGATTTATGGTGATCGATTGCATTATGAAGCGGCCACACAGCATGCTGTGCTTACTAACAATGTCCGTGTGGTGGACAATAAATCGGTATTGACTACGAATTATTTGACCTACAGTTTTCGAGATCAACGCGGTACATATACTGGCGGTGGCCGCATTGTCAGCGGAACGGATACGATTACTTCGCGCAATGCTTATTACTTCGAGCGCACCAAAGATTCGTATTTCAGAGAAAAGGTCATTGTGCGTTCGCCCGATGTGGTGATTTATACCGATACGATGCGTTATAATTCGATCACGCGCGATAATTTCTTTTTCGGGCCAACCAATATTAAAGGTCGAGCAGGAGAGAACTTGTATACCGAGCGCGGAGTTTATAATACAGGAACGGGCATTGCCAAATTCAACCTAAACAACCTTTATACCGAAGGTTCCAAATTTCTGAAAGGCGATAGCTTGTATTATGATCGATCTATAGGAGATGGAGAAGCATTTCGGAATGTGGTATTTGTAGATACATTAGAGAAATTTTATGCTAATGGCGGGTATGGAAAGTATCGTGGTGGCGAAGAATCCATCACCATGGCCGACAAGCCGTTAGTGAAGATGGTGGTCGATAATGATACTACGTCGAAAGCACCTGTGGATAGTGTGAAGACCATCGAGCCAGAAGCGGAGAAATTGTCGCGGCGCGAGCGCAAGCAACGTGAACGCGATCTAGAAGAACAACAACAGCAAGAAGAACTAGCACAGCAAGAACTCCAACTTTCGGTCGATTCAATATCTAAAGAGAATGTACTTTTGGATACCGTGCATGTTGCCACTACACCAAAAAGTAAGGTCGACACTGTTTATATGACGGCCGATACCATATTTTCCAGAACAATTCCGCGAGCAGAATATGTGGCCTTGGATCTCGGGTTGAGTCGGGATGGCGGTCAGCTGCTTGTGGATGAAGATGTGGATTATGGCGATGACGATGACTTGATCGGTGGCGAGGAATCCGGTGAATTGGAAAAACTTACAGATCCATCTACAATTTCAGAGCTTGATAGTGTTAGCGTTGCCAATTTAACAACAGCGGCAATAGATACCATTCAGAAAAAGTTGCCTTCGCGAACCGACCGGAAGCCACCAGATATCACCAAAAAAACCGATTCACTCACGATTGCCAATACGCTGAAAGCGGATAGTACCTTACGTGATCAAGTAGTCATTCCGACAGGAAATGAGGCCGGCACACGCATTGATGAAGCGATGGAAACCGTGATGAGGCCAGATTCATTGTCTGCGCCAGATTCCTTAAAAGCAATTGCAGATACAGCACGAACGCGTATTGTCAAAGCGTATAAGAATGTGCGCATGTTCAAGTCCGATTTGCAAGCGGTAGCCGATTCGGTGTATTATGGCATGCAAGATTCTATGTTTCGTTTCATGGGCAAACCCATGATCTGGTCGGATGGTTCTCAGATCTCGGCAGATACGATATTCATGCAGATGATCAATCGAAAGTTGGATAATGCGCTGTTGAAAGACAATGCTTTCATGGTCAATGCCGTGCTAGACTCTATCAAATTCAACCAACTCAAAGGTCGAAAGATCACGGTGTTTTTTGATCAAAATTACATCGAAAGGCTATTTGTGGATGGTAATGCTGAAAATCTTGTATTCAATGTAGACGAACCTACGCGTATCATTCGCGATATGTTTCATGATCGCGGAGCTCGGATTAAAATCATTTTCAAGGATAAGAAAGTCAACATCTATAACACTTTCAAGCCCAATCAACAAGTGTATCCGTTGAAGTTGGTCAATCAAGAGAACGAGATTCTGCCCGGCTTTATTTGGCGTCCGCAAGACCGACCATTGTCCGTCGAAGATATGATGAATCGGAAACGTGACAACACAGTCCCTGATACCAAAGAAGAAGTGGATAAAGAAGAGCAGGAGGGCGGCAAAGAAATACGTCCGCCAGATCCGGTGATCTTTGAAGAATAGACTTTCTGTAAACTATTCATAGCGAATGTTGTTGTAACAGCATATTTGTCACTCAAGAAATTGTTATGAATACGTTGATCAAAATATCGCTTTTTTCCGGGTTGTTCGCGACCCTATTTTTCTATAGTTGTAACTCCAGTAATCAGTCTAAAGAGGGGGATGCGGATCATGATTCCACCGTAGTGGATCGGGAATACGGTGACTCGCTCGCATTACAGGAGCCGATGGCAACCGAGCCCACCAATAAGTACGCTACTATCGTAGGTTGGAAAGATGGCGCAATGCCCAAAGCGCCGAAGGGCTATAAAGTCGTCAAGTTTGCCGAAAATCTGAATAGCCCTCGCAATATTTACGTCGCACCAAATGGCGATATTTTTGTAGCACAATCCCGGACTCAAAAGGAAGGTGAAAAGGATGAGAAGATAGATGCTCGGAATATCTTTCGTAGCGCAAGTCCCAATGAGGTTTTACTATTCAAGGATGCTAATGGCGACGGTGTGGCAGATGAAAAAACGGTGTTCCTTGAGGATCAAACGCAGCCTTATGGTATGCTGATTCTGGGAAATCACTTTTATGTGGCCAATACCGATGCGCTTGTGCGCTACCCGTACAATAGTGCAAATGGAAAAGTGGATGCTACTGCCGGTGAAAAGCTGGTTAGCTTGCCGGCTGGTGGTTACAATAATCACTGGACACGCAATATCATTGCGAATAAAGATGGGAATAAGATTTATATTTCCGTAGGGTCAGGAAGTAATGTCGGGGAAAATGGCATGGAGCATGAGGTGCGCCGTGCAGTCATTTTAGAAGTAAATCCGAATGGCTCAGGCGAGCGTATTTTTGGATCTGGATTGCGTAATCCGGTCGGGATGGATATCGAACCGCAAACTAATATGCTTTGGACGGCCGTCAATGAAAGAGATGAGTTGGGTGACGAATTAGTGCCAGATTATATTACCTCCGTACAAGCGGAGAAATTTTATGGTTGGCCATATTATTATTGGGGCATGCAAGTTGATCCAAGATGGAAAGATCGTATGCCTACCGATTTGCCAAAATCCTTAAAACCAGACTACGCAGTAGGCGCGCATACTGCGTCGCTAGGCTTTGCTTTTAACAAAGCGCCCGGCTTTGAGACAGGTGCTTTTATTGGACAACATGGCTCATGGAATCGTTCGGAATTTGTAGGCTACAAAGTGGCGTTTGTACCGTTCGTAAATGGCAAACCGAGTGGCAAAACGCAAGATTTCTTGACGGGATTTGTAGCTAATAAGGAGAAAAAAGAAGTTCATGGCCGACCGGTTGGCGTAGCGTTTACAAAGAATTATATGTTAGTAGCAGATGATGCAGCTAATGTGATTTGGGCAGTTATTCCAGAGAAGGGGAAGTAGATAAATGCAAGAGTAAGGATTGTACTGCTGCGGAAAGTAGTTGTTACCATACGAAAAGAGCGACCTACTTCGGGTCGCTCTTTTCGTATTGAATATCTTTAGGTCTGCTTCTGTTAATGTGATCGAATACACGTCTTTGCGAAGCCGAGGCACGAGGCTGCGGCAATCTAGCTTTCTCAACGATATCAACTTTCTTAACTCTATCAACTAAACTAATTAATCTTGATGCTGTAGGTAATGTCTACACCACCTGCGGCCAACATATCGTGCACAGAGCAATACTTTTTGACGGCCAATTCAGCAGCCTTTGCGGCTTTGTCGGCATCAATCTCACCTTTCAACGTAAAGGCAATGTGGATATTGGTAAAGATAGTCGGTATTTCATCTCTGCGTTTTCCTTCTACCTCGACTTGAATATCGTCGATCTGTTGGCGTTGTTTCTTTAAAATAACAGATAGATCAAATACACTACAAGAACCCAAGGCAAATAGCACTAATTCCATCGGGCGAACGCCCAAGCCTTCGCCTCCGATTTCAGGAGAACCATCAATATGTACTTTTACATCACTAGAGGCACTGCTTCCTGCAAAGTGCATCGCATCGTTTTCTCTTTGTAAGGTTACTTTCATCGTATTACAAATATAATCATTAACGAAATAGCAAAAAAGCGTTGATTCCTGAGAAAATCAACGCTTTACGCTATTTTAAATTAGTTTGCGGACGAATCAGCCTATTAATTGTGATTAGGTAATTGTACACCGCGATAACGTGTGACATCTACTCGTGGAATCGTCGCATTGTATTTTCTATTGATTTCATCAATAAATAAGTTGGCGATAACGGCATTTCCGATCGGTGTAAGGTGAATACCATCTAAGGAAAATGCGTTACCAGTGATGAACGAGGAGCTAAATGGTATACCATTGTAGATAAAGCCAGTTCTAGCCTGAGCTAAAAATGCATGCACATCTACAAGTGCCAAATCTCGTCTTTCTGCTACTTGTCTGATTACGTTATTATACTGCTGTACACGGGCTAGGACTTCCGCAACTTCATCGCGATCGAGCACCATATTATCTGGAATTGGATTTCGAGGATCTATCCCGAGTCCTTCTTTCTCTATTCTTTCACGAGGAAACGTTAAAAAAAACAAGTCTTCTGGCGTAGCTAGTCTAATTCCGGTCTTGGTTTGGATGAGAACATTGTCTGTTTCTAAAGGCGTACCACGTGTACCTTCTGTGACAGCCGCGGCCAACTGTGGCTGTGTTACCGTCGTAAAAAACGGAATGCTGGTTACATCAGGTATAGTTGCAATGACACCCTTACGATCATTTGTCGTGAGTGAATCAATATATCTGTTGTACAAAGCTGAGAATACAGCTGCATCGGTCAAGGTCGTTGTCGCAGTTCCGCCAACAGCACCGTTCATCGCATAGCCTAGCACATCATTATTTCCGAGCCAAAAAGAGAAGAATGTGTGTTGTCTAACTATTGTATATCCAAAATAGGTAGTCTGCACATCATTATCTCCAAGCAGGCGCTCAAAATAGGGATTTCCTAATGGAGACCCTACGCCAGGTGCGAATGCCAAATCCAAACGCATGCCCGGTACACCATAGTTATTGATTTCTGGTCCTTCATATTTGGTGTATAAGGGTTGATTGTTTGGGTTCAATCCTCTTATTGCCAGATTATCGGTTACAGGTGCAGTTACCGGTCGTCCATTCACGAGGGAGTCCAAGCGCAGATAACCAGAACCATTCGCTTGATTCGCGTTGAAGAATGGCGAGGTAAATGTACCACCACCTACAGATTGCATTTGTGCAGCGATTAGATTCGGGAAAGCCACTTGTTGTCCGGATAAGTACAGCCCGCCATCTGCAAAACCTGCAGTAAGCGAGTTACCAATAGCAATGTATTTATTGAAGTCTGCGGTGGAAGTATTCCGTACTTCGAATTCATCCAAGCTTGGAGAACAGGACGCTACGAAAAACAAGCCAAAAAAGGCAGAGGTATATATGTTAAAGATCTTTTTCATAATAGTTTGGTTTACCATTTATAGCTTACTGAAACACCTGGTGCATGGACGTACGTTTCATATCGTCCTTGCAGGTTGATAGCCGTATTGGTCGTGGTACGCGGTAAGATATGTTGGAAAGCGTACGCCGCATTCAGCTCCCATTTTGGTGTAATATCGTACGTTACACCAGCTGATAGGACGTAGCGGTTGTTGTCCGGTGTTTCCGGACTAACAAAATTTTCTCGCACTGGTGTGCGAATATAACCTACACCGGCACGAAGCGCTAGCTTCTCTTTTGCTTGATAATTTACACCTACGCGAGCAGTATACGATTTTTGATAGTTCTTCTCCGAAACTGTATTGGGTATCCGATCTGATTCATATTCAAAGGCCAACTGCTCATAGATATTATAATTAATAATAGATCCATCAACTGCCATCTTGATCTTTTCTGCGACAGGAAAGGCGATGCCTACACTTAAAGAAGATGGTAGTGGCAATTCAGAAGAAAATTTCGTGTTAGGGAAGTTGCCCGCTATGGATTGCGGAACACGGAATTCTGCATCGCCATCATTCAAGGAGGTGACTACCTTTGATCGATAGGTGACGGAAAAAGCAAATTCATTTTCCAAGTGATAATGAGCTCCTAAGGTGTATCCCGTTCCAGTTCCTGTCCCGGTCAATCGAGCGGTAGAAGGGCTGCCATCGGCATTAAAAGCCGGTAAAACTCGTCCTAGTTCGACTGTACCCACATTGTAGATAAAACCACCGCCCACAGAGAATTGATCTGTAATTTTGAAACTAACGGTGGGTTGTATAAAAATAGCGCGAAGTGATAATTCATTGAGTTCATATCGTCCTGGCCAATTGTTTCCCCAATCTACTCCGCCACCAAAAGGCGTATATACGGCGAGGCCGGCTCTCCAAAATGCCCCATCGGGCGCATAAGTAGCGTAGGCCGCAAAAGGGGTAGACGCTTGTGATCTGGTTCTGTAGGTATCCATCGATCCCACTTCTTGGAATGCCGACCGAAACATAATGGCATTACCGCCAACTTGCACGGCATTGTGATCCATTTTGGCTAGGGCTCCAGGGCTGTACACCATGGAGGCCTCATCGATGAACAATGCGCTACCTGCACCAGCCATACCGACAATCTTTTGATTTTGGGTATTAACGACAGATCCTTGCGCAAACACCAGTACGGGGGATGCCAATAAAAGGCCGAGTAGTAATCTTTTCATACACTTTTATTTATACTTGGTTAGAATTACCTAACTGGGTTAGGTAACAATCTTTAGATTTAATATGCTAACATAATATTTTAATCCGAGAAAACTATAATTTATTTCTGATAAATTTAAATAGATAACCGACAAGATGTGATAATGTTTCGCTTAGCTCTCGATAATTTCCTATCTTGCTGTCACAAAAAAAACGATTTATGGCTACAATAACATTTAAAGGTAACGAAGTACACACACAAGGAACATTACCACAGGTGGGAGATAGCGCTCCTGATTTTTCTCTTACAGGAAGTGATTTGTCACAAAAAACATTGGCAGACTTCAGCGGAAAGCACGTCGTGTTGAATATATTTCCAAGTGTAGACACAGGGACTTGCGCCGCTTCTGTACGGAGGTTCAACCAAGAGCTTTCGGAGTTACAAGATACCGTTGTTTTGTGTATCTCTAGAGATTTGCCATTTGCGCAAGGTCGCTTCTGTGCTGCAGAGGGATTGGAGCAAGTATTGTCCTTGTCCGAATATAAAGACGCTAGCTTCTCGGAAGCATACGGAGTGAAGTTTTCAGATGGTCCGTTGGAAGGTTTGTTAAGCCGTGCTGTGGTAGTAATCAGTCCAGATGGAAAAGTGAAATACACGGAGCAGGTCGCAGAAGTAACAGAAGAACCTAACTACAAAGCGGCTTTGGCATCGATTTAATTTTTTGTGCAATAGCACGAATATATAAAAAAGGGGCTTCAACATGGTTGAAGCCCCTTTTTAACGTGTTAATTTTTTATAATATCAATTGGCTTGCGCTACCTTTTCGTCTTCCTTTGGTTTTTTCAGCCAAAGTTCTAGATCATCACAAGTCGAGAAATCATCGTTGACATGAATATACGTCGCTGCGGTGCGTTTTTCAAACCATTCACTTAAAAAGCGATTTACCTTATCTTGCTGTGCAGCTTCCTGTATCTTCGCAAAGTCTTGCGCCATATTTGCTTGGTGAGGTGCTACACGAGTTTTCAAGTAATTAAACTTGTATGCTTTTATACCATCACGGTGCGCATCCGTCACATGTGAAAATAGGTAAGGTTTTGAATATTGTCCGGGCTTCAATGTGTCGATTGCTGCAAAAAGATCTTTATCTAAACCGTCTACTGAAATCACGGTACTCCGTGTGTATGAGTTTTGATCGAACACCATACCCCCGTTAAATTTAGTTTCTTTAGCATCGGAATACATGGACGCTGCTGTGTGGAAGCTCATCTTGCCAGTAGCGACTAGATTGTATACACTGTCGATCTTCGATTTTGCACGATCCAAGCTGGCTTGTGTAGGCTTCATGGTGATCAACAAGTGGCGTACATTCACCTCTTCGCCACGTCTTTCTAGCACTTGTAAAAAGTGAAACCCAAAAGGAGTCTCGAATACTTCTGACACTTCACCTGGTTTTAATTTGAAGGCTACAGCCGAAAACTCCTTGACGTAATTATCACGTGTTGCAAAACCTAAATCACCGCCGTTAGGTGCAGATGGACATTCGGAGTAAAAACGAGCGATCGTTCCAAAGTCCGATCCCGCTAATATTTGTTGACGATATCCCTCAGCCTTGGTTTTGTATTGTTCTTTTTCGGATTTGGTCAATACCGGCTCAATCACGATCTCACCGGTTTCAATTTCTGTATTGAAATAAGGTAAACTATCTTTATTCAGTCCGTCAAAGTAGCGGTTTACTTCTTGTGGCGTAACACTGATTTTTTGAACGATATTGCCTTGCAGACGCTCGGCGCGCATTTGTTCCGACATCGTCGGACGAATTTCTTCTTTATACTGTAATACCGATCTCTTCAAAAAGCCTTCCAAGCGCTCCTGATTTCCTGCTTGGCGAATCATATGTCGCATGTTTTGATTGATGCGATCATCCACCTCGGCTTCAGAGACTTCTACCGAGTCAATCACGGCTTGCTGAGCCAATAACTTGGTCATGATAAGCTGTTGCAAAGCCTGGCATTTGAAATTAGGATTCGCGGTTCCACCGTTCGCTAGGTACTTGGTGTATTCCATATCGACATCTGATTGTAAAATGATGTTTGACCCCACTGTCGCAACCACCCTATCGATTAATTTATCTTGCGCTTGCGCGAGTTGCACTACTGAGAATGCAAATACAATAAATAAAATCGCGTACTTCTTCATTTTTCTTGTTGATTTATTCATCCAAAGATATTCATCCTTCTGAGATACAAAGGTATGGAATTATTTACACTAAATACCGTGTGCAAAGGTAGCTGTTTTTTGAGGTGCCACTGCTGCTTTAACCCTTTTTAACGTTGTGAAATTCTATTCCGTTTTCTCGTCGCTGTCTGCTATTTGTCCGTTTGGCATGTTAGGATCTTGCTCATTCTCCTCTGCGGCTTCTTCCGGATCACTTTTTAACTCGTGTGTTTCTTGATTATACATACCGTGCAATTCATCAATTACCGTTTCTCTCCACAAAGGTGTTCCTGTAATATACGCCGTACGGGCAATCATGTGTGCTGCCACCGGTGCAGTTATAATCAGAAAGAAGAGAATCGCAATCGCTTTTGTCGTGACCGAAATATCATCAGGAAACATAATGGCAGCACAGATCAAAAAGAGTCCGACACCAAGAGTCGACGCCTTTACGGTAACAGATAGGCGCAGGTAAAAATCTGGCATACGAATCAAACCAATAGATGCAAATAAGATCGATAGTGCACCGATAGTGCTCAGGATACCTAATATAATATTAATCATCTTTTTGTTTTTCTATGTAATACGAAAAGGCAATAGTACCTAGAAAGGCGATCAGTGCCAAGATAATTGCCACGTCGAGCAATACCTCCTGATTCTGCCGAATACTATAAATCGTAATAATACCTATACCGATGGTAATCATAACATCCAACGCGACCACACGATCTACTACAGATGGGCCTTTCGCGATGCGGATGAAAACCAATAATACCGACAAAGTAAGGATCGGTAAAATCACATAATCAAAGTAGGTGCCTAATGTCATCGTAATACCTCCATCAATCTGCGTTCTACACCCATTTTAAGACTATTTACAAAAGTTTCGGGATCATTCAAATACATGACATGTATGTACAACGCTTTTTTATCCTCGCTCACGTCCAAAATTAAAGTCCCCGGTGTCAACGAGATAAAGGTCGATAATACATTGATCTCTAAATCTGTTTTAGCACTCAGTGGAAATAACACCACACCTGGACGGAAAAAGTACTTCGGTGTCATCACATCGTATGCTACCTGCAAATTAGCTTTGATCATCTCCCAGATGAAATACAACAGAAAGCTAATAATCTTAGGTACGCGGTAGAAATAACGTTGATCGTACTCATTGCGGCTCATGATCCATAGTACGAAAAAGCCTAAGAGCAGACCAAAGATGAAATTAGAGTAAGAAAGCGAACCCGTCAATGCTACCCAGATGAAGGATAGCAATAGATTCATCAAGAAATACTTAATCATATCAAATTATCTTTTAGGCCCTAATACCGCTTCGATATAAGGGGTAGTGTCTATTAATTCATTAGATATTCGGTCTGCCACTTGTACGACACCTTCTGCATACAATCCAATGTATAGAGAAGCTCCGGCCAATATGGCTACGGGTAAAATCAACAGGATCTTTTTAAACAACGGCATAGGCTCAAACTTGTTCTCTAGCACGGATGGGTCAGGCGCATTCTTCCAAAATACCTCCGACCACATTTGAGCGATCACATATAAAGTGACCAAGCTTCCTACAATCAATGCGGCAACATATATGTATTGCCCTTGCCCGAATGCTTCTTGGAATAAAAATATTTTTGGCCAAAAACCAGATAATGGCGGAATACCAACCAGTGAAAACAATACGATAGCAATAAGGAGTGATATCTTAGGATATTCACCATAAATACCACCGAGCTTCGCTAAATCCATCGAGCCGCGTAATTGTCGAATGACGCCGGCAATTAAAAACATATTCGTTTTGACCATGATATCATGAATCAAATAAAATATCGTTCCCATCAGCGCGATCTTGGTAAACATAGCCAATCCACCTACCATAAAACCGATATGACACACAATAAGGTAAGAAAAAAGTCGGCGTACATTGGTTTTTACTAATGCACCCAATGCACCAGTAAGAATGGTGAGCACGGCAATGACTAAAAGCAATTGCTTCGTGAAATCATCGGGGATAAAGATCAAACTAAAGACACGTAGCATCGCATAGATTCCCACTTTCGTTAGCAAGCCGCCAAAGGTAGCCGCCACGGCTGATGGTGGTGTGTGATACGAAGATGGTAGCCAGTAATATAAAGGGAACACGGCCGATTTGATACCAAATCCTAAAATGAAAAAGATAGAGGTAATGCCGATGAGGGTCTGGTTCTTTACGGCTTGAATCTTGAACGCCAAATCGGCCATATTCAGTGATCCGGTAATGCCGTACAAAATTCCTATTCCGGTCAGGAAAAACATGGAGGCCAAGATATTGAGCGCCATGTATTTGATAGCACCTTCTAACTGTGCCTTTCGCCCGCCCAAGGTCATGAGTACAAAGGAGGAGATAATAATCACCTCAAACCATACGTACAAATTAAAAATGTCCCCCGTAAGGAATGCGCCAATTAACCCCATTAATAGAAAATGAAAAATGGGGAAATAGCCGTACATCATTCGTTGCCGACTGAGACCGGTGGTGGAGAATATGGATACGGCAAAGCCAGCGATGGAGGTTAAAAGAACCAAAGTGACGGCCAATAAATCGGCAACAAAAACAATCCCGAAAGGCGCTTCCCAGTTGGATGCATTCAGTGTTAGTGTACCATCTGTATAGACTTTTTCAAATAGTCGAATAGCTACGATTAATGCCAAGAAAGTGCCGCCCACCGATAAATATCGCTGCGTAATGGTCTTGCGCCACGCAATTAACTGCAGGATCGCAGTAATGAGGTGAACGAAAATAGCGGCTAAAATATGGTTGTCTATCATATATCTTCTTCTTCGGGGGTATTAAGGTCATCCAAATCATCTTTTTGCAACAGCGCGTATGCTCGCTTGAGCAATACAATAGCGAATGCCGATAAGGCAAAGCTGATGACGATGGCCGTCAAGATCAAGGCTTGCGGAATCGGATCGGCATAAATGTCTTGAAAGATATTGTGATTGGTATTGATAACGGGAGGCTTTCCTTTGGTAATCGAGCCCATGACGAAGATTAAAATGTTGGTACCATTCCCCATCATCATAATGCCTAACAGCAACTTTATCATACTGCGACGAAGAATCAGGTATACACCAGCGGCATACATGATGCCAAGAAGCAATATTAGTAATAATTCCATGTGCTTAGTCTTGGGTGAGCGATATAGTGAATAGAATGGTGAGCACTACGCCTAATACAACGAGATACACGCCGATATCGAAAAACAAGGCCGTGCCGACCGAACCGATTACTGGAAACTTCTCCTCCAACCATAATCCTGTCATCGGCGGATAGCCAAAGAAAGTCGGAATAATTACACTCAAAACGGCCAATCCTAACCCAATCGGGATTAGAGAAAGCGGCTTGCGGCGCATGATTTTCATAGACGCTTCTGCACCATTAGCGAAGCTATGTAGCACAAAGGCAATCGATGCGACTAATCCACCGACAAATCCTCCTCCTGGGAAGTAGTGACCGCGTAATAGCAAGAACACCGAAAACAGGAGCAGTATAGGGAGCAAATACCGCGTAGCGGTTTGTAAGATCGTACTTCTCATATCAGATTATTCTTTTTCAGAAGATTTTAAACGCAATTTCAGTAAGCTATACACACCGATGGCTGCAATACTTAACACCACGGTTTCAAACATGGTATCTATTCCCCGAAAGTCAACAAGAATCACGTTGACCACATTCTTGCCTTTGGCTAATAGGTACGCATTCTCGCCATAAAACTGACTGATGCTTTTATCAATCGGTTCATTCATTACTTTGAGCGCAATAAGCGAAAGAATGACGCCAAAACTCATCGCTACTGCAATATCTCGGTAGCGGCGTGTGGAACTTTCTAGCTTCAAGAACGGTGGTAATTTGTAAAGCACTAATACAAACAGTACGGTAGTCAACGTGTCAATCGTGAACTGCGTCATCGCCAAATCTGGTGCGCTATAGAATACAAACATCAAACAGATACAATAACCTACTACTGTCATAGCCACAACGGCCGTAAGAAGATAAGGTGTGGATAATACAATGCCCACAGCACCGATCAGTATGAGTACAACCGCTACTTCGTAAATGGAGAGCGCTGTCAAACTTGACCAATCTAACTGAATAGGGCCGCTAAGCCAAAGCTTGTAGGCCAATAAAGCCTCGGCAAATAGAATGATTTTTAAATGGTAGGAGCGCAGGTATCCATTGTGCACTACATTCGTATAGCCTTGCGACAGCTTTAGCAATCCTTGTCCGATCAGGTCAAAGAAATATTGAGGCGAGATCACATTCAAGCGTTCTAGTGCTTTTAGTTTTTTAGGATTTGGTTTGTTGGCAAGATATACCAAGGTGCCCGTTCCTAGCGTAGCCAAACTTAATATCAAAACGGTGTTGACGCCATGCCAAAGCGCTAAATGAAGATCTGTATTGCCGCCAAAAACGGCGTCTGCAGCTTGCAGCGAAAAGTAGCTTCCGGTAATGCCCGGGAGAATGCCGGCAATTAAACCTAGTGCACCCAAAATAAGTGGCGGAATCCAAAGCGCTGCGTATGGTCGGTGCGTATCTTTCAAAGAGTCTGGTAGCGCACCAAAAAAAGGTTTCAGTCCAGCCATAAAACCGGCAGCAACCAAAGCGATATTGGTGGCCACAGCCAAACTGGTTAAGATCACAGAAATTGTGCCGCCGCCTTCGAGTGTGGCCGCATAAATTAAATCCTTGCCAATAAAACCAAATGTAAGTGGTAAGCCAGCACTGGATAAAGCGGCCAAACCGCCGGCTACAGCTACCCAAGGCATTATTTTTCGTAATCCAGCGAGTTTGCTAATGTCTCTCGTGCCCGTTTCGTGATCGATAATACCCGTCACCATGAAGAGCGTGGCCTTGTACAAAGCGTGCACCAAGATGAAAACCACCACCGCAATGATAGCTTCCTTGGTCCCCAGTCCAATCAAAAAAGTTAGTACACCAAGAGCAGATATCGTAGAATACGCTAATATACCTTTCAAATCCAATCGGAAAAGTGCATGAAATGCTGCGAAAATCATGGTAAATCCGCCAACAATCATCAAAGTATAGCTCCATAATTCGGTCTGGCCTAGCACAGGATTGAAGCGAGCTAAGAGGTAAATACCAGCCTTTACCATGGTCGCCGAGTGCAGATAAGCGGAAACGGGTGTCGGCGCTTTCATCGCTCCCGGAAGCCAAAAATGAAACGGGAATTGAGCGGATTTAGTAAATGCGCCCAAGCAAATAAGTGCCAGGATTAGCGGATACAATTTGTGCCCAATGATGAGATCTCGTGCTGCTACCAAATCTGATATTTGGTATGTGCCGGCAATATTTCCCAATAGCGTTAAGCCTGCCAAAAGAAAGAATCCGCCCATTCCGGTGACGGTCAGCGCCCGCAGAGCGCTTTTGCGAGACTCATCACTGTCGTTATTAAAACCAATCAGAAAGAAGGAGCTTATACTCGTTAATTCCCAGAAGATAAATAATGAAAAAATATTGTCGGACAGTACCACGCCGAGCATGGCTGCCATAAACAGACATAGATAACCAAAAAAGCGATCAAAGTACGGATGTCCTTTGAGGTATTTGATCGCGTATAGAAATATGGCGGTACCAATTCCTGATATCAACAACGCAAAGAGAAGCGATAGACCATCCAATCGAAATGCAAAATTGATATCCATGGATGGTACCCAAGGAAGAATTTGCGTATAAATCGTTCCCGTCGACACTGCAGGGACATATTGCAGATAATAAATGAATATGATAGCAGGTACGAACGTCAGTAAAACGCTCCATCTTGTCTTAATTTTGTTGCCAAAAGGCAACATCAGCAATGCGCTGAATAATCCTAGAATTACCGTTAATAGCATGTATCCGACCTAAATTGTGATGGTTGTGGATAAAATTACTAAAAAAAGCCCGTTTTCTTGCCTTAAACGATGGGTTGTTTAACGAGAATGGCTGATTTTATTGTAAAATCAGCCATCATTAACTTTGCGTTGCTACTCTATTGTTTCAGTTGCTGAAAGCTATCGAGCAAGCGTATCAAGTACATTGTCGTGTTTTCCACGAGACTTCAGATTATTCAAAATCCGGAGGTGTTTCCATTTGTAGTTCTGCGTACTTTTTAAAGTTGTCGAGAATCGCTTGCCAGCCTGCGCGTTGCATTTCGTGATCGTTGCTATCTTCTGGGTCGAAAATGGTGGTCACCAATATCCCGTCCGAAGTTTCTGAAAAATGCGTGTTTACCTTGCGCCCATCTGTCAAGATATAGCTCAACTGTTCGGGTGCGGATACATCCGAATAAACGGCTTCAAAATCAAAGCCCATCGTGCCATCTTTTGATTCCATGCGTGTTTTGTATTCGCCGCCAGGCTGCAGATCGACGGATGCACTGGGACAAGCCCAGTCATCGGAAGCAAAATTCCATTGTACGATATGTTCTGCTTCCGTATAAAATTTCCATGCTGCTTCGAGCGTGGTGTCGATAGTTGTTGAAATGGTAGTCGGGGTTATGTTCATGATTTTTTGTGTTTAGCATCCTGTTCTTCTTTTCTAAAAAGAACGATTCGTTCGATAAGATTTAAAGGCAAGTGGTCTGCTAAAGGAAATTGCACCGAGCCCTTTCCCTGTTTGTACGCCGACAACTCTTTAGCGAAGGCTTCGTGACCAGTAGGTGTGGCGTAAAAACCGATGTGATTCTTCAAAGCCGCAAAATATACTAATGGCTTGCCATGCAGTTTGTACGCAGGCATACCATAAGAAATCTGTTCTTTTGCATCTGGAGCTATGCGTACAATGATTGCTCGAATATCTTGCAATTTTTGTTGTACTTCCTTTGGGAATGACGCGATGTAGCTATCTACATCTACCCAGTCTTTTTTTTCCATGGCAAAACGCTTAACCTTTGTAAAACACCTTAATCGAATATCATGCCTAAACTCATGCCAATTATAAATATTGGCGACGGTTGGGGAAATATTCGCTGCGCTAATCTTATCCTTCGCACATGGCTTTTAATTTCTCCAGCGCCTTTGGCCAGATTTCATTCATGTGTTCGCTATGCTCGCCGTCGTCAGTCACCTCTACACGAACGGTGGTGACGCCCTCTTTTTCTTCGAAATAGTAGTTTTCAAAAGAATTTTCCCATCCAGCAAGTTCTGGCCCTTCTGTAATTTCCTGATCACCATGCAAATAGCCGTAATGATGCATGGTGATAAATTGATGGGGGATATGCTCCACAATTTCTGCTAACACACCATGTTTTTTGCCATGCTCATCCAGCGAAGTGAACTTAATTTTGTTGCCTTTATTCCAGCCGCCTTCAAAGTCTGACGTCGGGCTAAATGGCGTGGTCCATTTCGGATAGGTTTCCTTGCCGATCATCTGATCAGCAACTAGTTCCTTAGGGGCTATAATGTCGATGTTATATTGGAGTTTTTTCATCTCTTATTCTTCTTTAGGGTTTTCAAAACAAATCATCCAACGGACACCAAATTGATCGTTTAACGAACCAAAATAGTCACCCCAAAACATATCCTCCATCGGCATTTCGACCTCACCTTCAACCGATAATTCATGGAAGAGTCGATCTGCTTCATCACGGCTATCTACGATGAGGCAGATGTAATTATTGTTGCCTGGTGTCACGGTTTGTCCAGCGCTTTTTAAGCAGTCGGAGGCCATCAGAAGTTGATTTTTGCCTAAGGGAATGGAGGCATGCATCACATAATTCTTTTCCTCTTCGGGTACATCAAAGTCGGGCACTTGGTGCATGTATTGTATGTTGAGTTCGCCACCAAAGATGGATTGGTAAAAACGAAAAGCTTCTTCCGTCTTGCCCTCAAAATTGAGATAAGGATTTGCAATCATAGTATAGTTGTTTATAAAGTGAAAACGACAATTAGTGATGCCGAAGTATAAACAAATCTAACAGATAAACTCCTGGTCGCTCTTGCCTTATGGCAAGTAATTGGCCGTTAGCCAATGTCTTTACGAATGCGGCTCAGGGAAGTGTCGGTGATGCCTAAAAAACTGGCAATTTGTTTCAACGGTGCGTGACGGATAATCTGTGGCTTGTTCGTTAAAATGTCCAAATAGCGCTCTTTGGCCGATTGAGTAATGATGTCGATGGATTTTTGTTTGAATTGAAACAATTTGTTGGTCATCCAGAGCCTTCCCCATTCGCTGAATCCCGGAATCGTATGAAATAATTCCTGAAAGATGTCATACGGGATTGTCCATCCGCAGCCGTCGGTAAGTGCTTGCAGGTCTTCTTGAAGCGGAGTTCGCTGAAATAGCGAAAGTACTTCGATGACTACCTCGTATTGCCCAAAGAAATCTGTCGTAATCTCGTCGCCGTTATAATTGTGTGTGTACGAACGAATCAGTCCGCTTTCGAGCACCAAGTATTCGTTGAGCACTTTGTCTCGCTTGTAAATCACCTCACCTTTTTTGAAGGAGCGCGGATGATGTGCGTCTATAATGCGGCGAAGATCATCCGCTGAGATCAAAGGATGTTGATAGACTTGTGACAAAATAAGCTCTTTCATAAGTTTAGCGCGTTGGAGTAGCTATGACTATACGAATATAAAGAAAGCCTGTTCAAATAAGAACAGGCTTTGCTTTCAATCAATAATTTTATGCGCTTAATCTAGCTACTTACTGACGCAGGTTACGCGTAGGAATAAATAGCATCTTTTGATTCCAATTCCGAATATCCCATCAGGTATTCATCGACTTTGCGTGCGCATTCGCGACCTTCTGATATAGCCCAAACGACTAAAGATTGTCCTCTGCGCATATCACCTGCGGCGAAATATTTAGCTTTCGAAGTTTGGTATTCACCCTCTTTGGCGTTGACATTACCGCGCTCATCATAGTTAATACCCGCTTCGTCCAACAAGCCATCATGCTGTGGATGTAAGAATCCCATCGCTAGTGTGACTAATTCACAAGGAATTTCACGCTCAGAGCCTTCTACTTCCGTGAATTTTGTAGGTCGACCAAGTGCATCGGTTTCCCATGCCAGATCTACGACTAATGCAGCGCGTAGATTACCTTGTTCGTCACCTAAGAATTCTTTAGTGCTTACGCTCCAGTGGCGCTCACATCCTTCTTCGTGCGACGTTGTTGTCTTCAACAACATCGGGTAAGATGGCCATGGCATCGCTGCAGTGCGCTCTTTCGGCGGTTGTGGCATTAGCTCGAATTGTGTGACACTTTTTGCGCCATGACGGTTGGATGTGCCCACACAATCCGATCCCGTATCACCACCACCAATGACTAATACATTTTTGCCCGTAGCGGTGATTTCTTCCACGTCAATCGGAGAGTTACCCACGCGCTTATTTTGTTGTTTCAAAAATTCCATCGCGTAGTGCACGCCTTTCAATTCTCTTCCTTTGATATTGAGGTTACGAGGAATAGTTGAGCCTCCAGATAATACCACCGCATCGTACGCGTCCAATTCCGAAGTTGGCACATTTTTGCCGACCTCCGCATTCGTGCGGAATTCGATGCCTGATTGCTGCATGATCTCTACTCGGCGATCGATGACCGATTTATCCAATTTAAAATCTGGAATACCGTAGCGTAACAAGCCGCCGACTTTATCATCACGCTCATAGACTACTACATCATGCCCAGCTTTATTGAGTTGCGCAGCAGCAGCCAATCCTGCTGGTCCACCACCTACAACCGCTACTTTTTTGCCTGTTTTCAAAAAGCTTTTGTTTGGCTTCACGTAGCCTTTTTTGAAAGCGATCTCGATGATGTGTTTCTCAATTTCTTCAATAGATACCGGTGGCTTGTTGATGCCCAATACACAGGCCGCCTCGCAAGGTGCCGGACATATTCTTCCCGTGAATTCGGGGAAGTTATTCGTGGATACCAATATTTGGTAGGCTTCTTCCCACTTGCCATCGTATACGGCATCATTGAACTCTGGGATCACATTTCCAAGCGGACAACCCGAATGGCAAAATGGAATACCACAATTCATGCATCGCGCCGCTTGTTCGTTTAGTTGCGTGTCGGAATAAGGTTGAACAAACTCTTCATAATTTTTTACGCGACTGTCTGCTTTATCCTTTTGAGGCGCAACTCTATCATATTCTAAAAATCCTGTTGGTTTTCCCATAACTTTCCTCCGCTAAGCGACCACTAATTTTTTATTTAACACATTCTTGTATTCTCTTGGGAATACTTTGATGAACTTGTATTTCTCATTTGCCCAATGTTGCAAGATATAAGCTGCTCTTGCGCTATTGGTCAGATGGATATGTTTCTTTAATAAGATGATAATCTCGTTTTCATCTTCGGTATCCAACGGATCTAGATCTACCATCTCTTGATTACAATTGTCGCGGAATGTCTCGTTGATATCGTAAATCCATGCGATACCGCCACTCATACCTGCAGCAAAGTTTCTTCCCGTAGCGCCCAAGATCAACGCTCGGCCGCCAGTCATGTATTCGCAACCGTGATCACCGATGCCTTCAACCACTGCTGTAGCGCCAGAATTTCTTACGGCGAAACGTTCACCCGCTAATCCATTGATATAGAGATGTCCGCTAGTAGCGCCATACAATGCTACGTTGCCAATAATAATATTGTTTTCTGGTACTAAAGTGCTTTCCTTAGCTGGATAAATGGCCAACTGCGCACCAGATAAACCTTTTCCGACATAATCATTGGCTTCGCCTTCTAACTCAAAGGACAATCCTTTGGTCGCAAATGCTCCGAATGACTGCCCGGCTGAACCTTCGAATTTGAAGTTGATGGTATCCTCTGGCAAGCCTTTAGAACCATATACTTTCGAGATCTCGTTGGACAACAACGTGCCAATAGTACGATCGGTATTTTTGACCTTGAAGGTGCCAAATACCGGATCTTTGAATTCAATAGCGCGCTCCGCTTGTTTCAGCAATGCCCAATCTAAGATCATACTCATGCCATGATCTTGCTCTTCGGTGTTATATAAAGAATCTTCGGCGAAATTTCTGGCTACGTGTAGAATGCCAGAGAAATCTACTTTTTGTGCTTTCCAGTGTGGAATATCTTCGCGTTTTTTCAAGAATTGTGCTTTACCAACCATTTCATTAATGGTGCGGAAGCCTAATTCAGCCATGGTTTCGCGCATTTCTTCTGCCAAGAAGTGGAATAGATGAACCACATCTTCTGGTTTACCAGAGAATAATTTGCGTAATTCTGGATCTTGCGTTGCCACGCCTACCGGACAGGTGTTCAAATGACATTTACGCATCATGATACAACCACCTGCGATCAATGCCGCCGTCGCAACGCCCCATTCTTCGGCACCTAACAAGGTAGCAATGACCAAATCACGACCTGTTTTCATTTGTCCGTCAGCCTGCAAAACGATTCGACTGCGTAGTCTGTTTTGTACGAGCGTTTGGTGTGCTTCGGCTAATCCCAATTCCCAAGGCAAACCAGCATGTTTTACCGAGCTTAGCGGTGAGGCACCCGTACCACCATCGTATCCGGCGATCAAGATCACATCGGCGTGTGCTTTAGCTACACCCGCTGCAATCGTACCTACACCCGCTTTAGAAACCAATTTTACGTTGATTCTAGCGGCACGGTTGGCATTTTTCAAGTCAAATATTAGCTGCGCTAAATCTTCGATTGAGTAAATGTCATGGTGTGGAGGCGGAGAGATCAGTCCAACGCCAGGTGTTGAGTGACGCGTTTTAGCAATCCAATCATCTACTTTATGGCCTGGTAGCTGTCCACCTTCTCCGGGTTTCGCACCTTGGGCCATTTTGATCTGAATTTCATCTGCTTGCGTCAAGTAGTTGGAAGTAACCCCAAAGCGAGCTGAAGCCACTTGTTTGATCGCGGAGCGCATCGAATCACCATTCTCCAAAGGTGTGTAACGAATTTCGTCTTCTCCACCTTCACCGGTGTTCGATTTGCCGCCAACGCGGTTCATGGCGATCGCTAAGGTGCTGTGTGCTTCGTGCGAAATCGAGCCGAAAGACATCGCACCTGTAGCAAACCTTTTTAAGATCTCGCTAGCTGGTTCTACTTCCTCCAATGGCACTGGCGTACGGTGTTTGGCGAAGTCGAGCAAACCACGCAGCGTAAACATACGCTCTTGCTGATTATTGATCAGTGAAGCATATTTTTTGTACGATTGATAGTCGTTGTTGCGACAAGCTTGCTGCAATAAGTGAACGGTTTGTGGGTTCCACAAGTGGCCTTCGCCACGACGTTTCCATTGGTAGATTCCGCCTTCTGGCAAGATTTCTTTTGGTACGCGACCGGTCTCAAAGCTCTTGGCATGTTTGGCTAACGCTTCGCGTGCAATATCGTCTAATGTCAATCCGCCGATGCGTGATACCGAACCGCAGAAATATGTATCTACCACTTGCTTGTCTATTCCCAAGATCTCAAAGATCTGCGCTCCATGATAGGATTGTAGCGTCGAGATTCCCATTTTAGAAAAGATCTTCAATAAGCCAGCACATACTGCCTTCACGTAGTTTTTCCGTAACTCATCCCATGAAAGATCGGTGTCCAATTGCTTTTCTTCTTTCATCGTACGGATGCTGGCCAAGGCCATGTACGGATTGATCGCCGTAGCTCCAAACGCCAACAAACAGGCAAAATGGTGAACTTCCCATGCATCACCCGCTTCGACTACCAAGCCAACCGCACCACGATTACCTGTTTTGATCAGGTGATGATGTACAGCAGAAACGGCCAAGATAGATGGAATAGCAGCGTGCTGCGAATCAATCGCACGATCGGATAAAATGATGACTTCAAAACCATCTTTTACGGCATCATCTGCGTAGCGACACAAGCGTTCAATACCTGCTTCCAAAGAACCAGGTTGTCCATCGGCTTTGAAATACGTTTGCAAGGTTTTCGCCTGGAATACGCCAGTATCGATAGAGCGTAATTTTTCTAATTCGCTCGATGTGATGATCGGGTGCTCTAATACGACACAGTGACAGAATTTTTTGTCTTCGATCAAAATGTTTCCTGCATTACCGATAAATGTAGCCAGACTCATCACCAAACGCTCGCGAATAGGATCGATAGGTGGATTGGTTACTTGCGCAAAGAATTGCTTGAAATAACTCGATAAATGTTGTGGTTGATCGGATAGTACTGCCAAAGGTACATCGGTACCCATAGAACCAATCGGCTCATAGCCGGTCAGCGCCATCGGTGCGATGATGGTTTCTAGGTCCTCGCGGGTGTATCCAAACGATTGTTGGTATTTAAATACCGATTCTTTTGATAGATAAGTGAAGGTAACGCGCGGTTCAGCCAATTCCTTCAACTTGATTTTATAGTTGTCCAACCATTCTCCATAGGGTTGTTGGCGGATTAATTCTCCTTTTACTTCTTCGTCTGTGCGTACACGGCCTGCTTCCATATCCACCACGAAGATCTTTCCAGGCTGTTGTCTGCCTTTTTCGATAATCAATTCTTCTGGAATTGGTAAAGCACCTGCTTCTGAAGAAGCAACCACACGATCATCTGAAGTGATTGCATAGCGCAATGGACGCAGTCCGTTGCGGTCTAAGGTTGCACCAATGATTTTTCCGTCCGTGAAACAAAGTGCTGCTGGGCCATCCCAAGGCTCCATTAAGGTCGCGTGATATTCATAAAATGCGCGTTTCAACGGATCCATCTGCGTGTTACCATCCCAAGCTTCTGGGACGAGCATCAACATCACATGTGGCAGACTACGGCCTGAATGTAGCAGTAACTCCACCACATTGTCCAAACATGCAGAATCTGATTGGCCTTTATCTACTACTGGAAGAAGAATGTCCATCTCTTCTTTGGTGAAATACGGAGAAGATAATGCTCTTGCACCCGCGTAAAACCAGTTCAAGTTACCTGTTAAGGTATTGATCTCTCCATTGTGAGCCATCATGCGGAACGGCTGCGCCAATGCCCAAGATGGGAAGGTATTCGTAGAGAAACGAGAGTGAACTAAGCCGAAAGCAGAGGTCACGCGCGAATCGCGTAAATCGTTGTAGTACGTGCCTACTTGATAGGTGGTCAACTGTCCTTTGTAAATGATGGTTTTACAAGACAAAGATGCAAAATATAAGGGTAGGGGATATTCTTGGTGTTCTTTTACTTTCTGTACGATCAGGCGACGAAGAACGTATAGTTTTCTTTCGAAATCTTCTGTGTTTTTGATGCCTTCGGGGCGAGAAACGAAAAATTGTACAATCTCTGGCTCTGCACTTAATGCGGTTGGGCCAATGCCTTCGCGATTGACAGGCACATCACGAAATCCTAGGAAATCCATGCCGCGATCTTTCGTTGCTTCTTCGATAAGTGATCGGCAAAGTGCGTTCAATTCTTGTTCTTTTGGCAAGAATACCATACCGGTGCCATAGTAGCCCGGTTCTTGCAGTTGTATGCCCAGATTAATACATTCTTCCCACAAAAACTCATGTGGCAATTGAATCATAATCCCTGCACCATCACCACTCTCTGGATCACAACCACAGGCACCGCGATGCTCCATGTTTTCTAACATGGTCAATGCATCAGCCACTTGATTATGTGATTTTACCCCTTTTATATGTGCAACAAATCCTACACCACAGGCATCATGTTCAAACTCCGGATTGTATAATCCGGCTGCCTGCAAACTATCGTACATCATACTTCCTCTATTATTTAGTTTGCTAATATAATAATAAATACAATACGGTTTTAATTAATTTTCATTTTTTAGCTTATTATTTTGATACAAATTTAAACTTGAGCTGATTATATCGTATTATTTGTATTTTATGCTTGATTTGTTGTCAATATTGAAATGTTGACAAATCTTATTCTCCTCCTCATAATACGAGCCATATTCGAGCCAAACAAAGTAGATCAGGGAGATTTTAAGTAGCGATTAGCTTTTCGTCAAAAAAGGCTACCTTTGTTAGAAAGGATTTACCATCTAAATTTTTAATAGATCATGACGAAAAACAGAGGTCCTATTTCTCAATTTATTGAGAAAAACTACCTTCACTTCAATGCTGCAGCGTTAGTAGATGCAGCAAAAGGCTACGAAACGCATTTGGACGAAGGTGGAAAGATGTTGGTTTCATTGGCTGGCGCGATGAGTACAGCAGAGTTGGGTATTTCTCTGGCGGAGATGATTCGCCAAGATAAAGTTGCCATTATTTCATGTACAGGTGCTAACCTAGAAGAGGATGTAATGAATTTAGTGGCACATTCGCACTATAAGCGTGTGCCTAACTACCGCGATCTTACTCCGCAAGATGAGTGGGATTTGTTGGAGAATCACTATAACCGTGTAACAGATACTTGTATCCCAGAGGAAGAAGCTTTCCGTCGTTTGCAATCACATTTAGAGGCTGCTTGGAAGAAAGCCGAAGCCGCTGGCGAGCGCTATTTCCCACACGAGTTTTTGTATCAAGTAGTTCGCTCTGGTGAGCTCGAACAGTATTACGAGATTGATCCTAAAAACTCGTGGATCTTGGCTGCTGCGGAAAAAAATATTCCTATTGTGGTACCAGGTTGGGAAGATTCTACCACAGGTAATATCTTCGCTTCTTACGTGATCAAGGGACAATTACAAGCATCAACCGTGAAATCAGGTATTGAATACATGGTCTACTTGACCGAATGGTATCGCGAGAATTCTGGCGGCAAAGGAGTTGGTTTCTTCCAGATTGGTGGTGGTATTGCGGGTGATTTCCCGATCTGTGTGGTGCCAATGATGTACCAAGATTTGGAATGGCATGATGTGCCTTTCTGGTCTTACTTCTGCCAGATTTCAGATTCTACGACTTCTTATGGATCGTATTCTGGTGCTGTTCCCAACGAAAAAATTACTTGGGGTAAACTAGATATCAACACGCCAAAATTCATTGTAGAGTCGGATGCTACAATTGTAGCACCGTTAATCTTTGCTTGGATCTTAGGTCAATAAAATACGATGTCCAACCTGCTGACAAATCACCCCATTGCGCTCAACGCGCTGATGAACGAAACGCTGTTCTCTGCGGATTTTACCGTTGATGACCAACCTTCGAATAGTTTTCAGCAGGCGCAAGCACAATCATTGATTACTCCTCCGGACAATGACGTCACCACGGCGCGCAGTCCGGAGGAGTTTATCTACCAAGGGTCGATAGAGAAACGAATTCTATTTATCCTACGTTATCCAGACTTTGATTATTTCTCTCCAGGTGCATTGGATGCTTTCGAGAAAATCCTAGCGGCAGTTGGCCTTACGGTAGCTGATGTGGCGGTGGTCAACTTAGCCAATACGCATAATCCCAACGATTTTAAGCGAATTATGCAATTCTTCCAGCCGACTCGTATTACGTTGCTCGGTGTAGAGCCGGCTTCTTTAGTGTTGCCGCCAATTCCGCACAACGAATATATGAGAGGCAAGGTGGCTACCGTATTCAATACGTATAGTTTTGAGGAGATGTTTGCTAATGTAGAGAAGAAGAAAGCCTTCTGGCTTGAGTTCAAAAAATTTATTACAAATGATTAAACTGGTATTTGCGACCAACAATGCTCACAAGTTGGAAGAAGTAAAAGCGATGTTGGGCGCAGAGTTTGATTTGCTATCCTTGGCAGACATTGGTTGCACGGCAGACATACCGGAAACGGGTGATACCTTTGAACACAATGCGCAGCAAAAAAGCGATTATGTGGTGAACCATTTCCAGATGGACTGCTTTGCGGATGATTCGGGTTTAGAAATTGATGCGCTGGACGGCGAACCCGGCGTGTATTCTGCGCATTATAGCGGTACGCGCGATATGGATACAAATATTGCTTTGGTACTACAAAAGCTAGGTGACAATCCTGATCGTACGGCTCGTTTTCGGACGGTCATCTCACTTAGTATAGGCGGTGAACAGCATTTCTTTGATGGATCGGTGGAAGGACATATCATTGCGAATGAGCGCGGTGGAGCGGGCTTCGGCTATGATCCAATCTTTATACCGCAAGGATATGAACAGACTTTTGCAGAGATGACCGCGGAGCAGAAGAATAAAATTAGTCATCGTGCGGTAGCAGTGGAGAAATTAGTGGCGTTTCTGCGCGGTCAATAAAAATCGCTATTCTACGTTTCTTTATTAGGTAAGCGCCAACTTAGATGGAAATACGACAGTTTGAGCCGCTAAAACTTCCTTCTGCTCTATAGCCTCAAATAAAATTTCGGCCGCCCTTAATCCTTGTTTTCTAGGATATTGCTCGATGCTCCCCATGGGGGGATTGTCAATGTATTCCCATCCAGGATAGTTTGCAAAACTGATGAAAAAGAAATCCTGATTTAAAACTAGGCCTTTGGTTCTCAAATAGCGCATAACATCCAGCGTCACCATATCATTAAAAGCAATTACTGCCGAAGGTCTATCTGGAAGATTAATCAGTGTTTCCATCGCTTGCTCATTACTGTCGGCAAAAAGATCGGTACTTACGATGTAGTTCTTATTCAGCGGTAGATTATGTTGCTTCATAGCATCTTGAAAGCTGCTCAGTCTCTCTTGTGAAGCAATCATTGTGTCAGGTCCGTTTATCAAGGCTATATTCTGATGTCCTCGATTTACAAATGCTTCGATAGCTTCTCTCATCCCAGTAGAAAGATCGCTAAAAACCCGATGCACATCAGTACGCTTAGGTACACGATCAAAGAAAACTACCGGAATCTTCGCTTGACGTAATGTGTCTATAAAAGTAAAATCTGTGGTGCTTTTACTCAAAGAAATTAGTACGCCATCAACTCGATGTCTTTTAAAAGTCTGAATGATTTTTAGTTCTCGCATTTCATCATCAAATGATTGACTTAAAATTACGGTGTAATCTTTTTCGTTAGCATACTGTTCTATCGATCCAATCGCATCTGCAAAGAAAGGTTCTGCTAAATAGGGTACTATAACACCGATCGTAAAGGTTTTTCGCTGTTTAAAAAAGATGGCTGTTTGGTTCGGTTCATATTGAAGCTCTTTAGCCATTTGCTTTACGCGTTCGGTGGTGATCAAACCGATACTCGGATGATTATTTAAAGCTCTAGATACGGTCGAGGTCGAAATCTTCAGTTTACGTGCTATCTCCTTAATTGTTGCAGGTTTGTCTGTTTGCATTTGCTCTTAGTTAAAAAGATTTACCTGCCTTTTATTAGTTCACGAGGTGTCCGTTCATGTAGGTTTCGTATTATCTGAGTCTGCGTCATATTATCGGTAGTCTTATTACGGACGCCACGGGCTTGCGTATTTGCCTGCGTTGGATATCTATTATTCACAATGTGATAGAGAGCTGTTGCGATCATAGATTCTCTTGGATCTCCAAAGTTGTACAACACATTATCTTGAACAGGGTTTGGGTTAGTTGCCGGTATGCCATCCCAATAATCCGTGTAATTAAGCGCGTTTATAATTTTAAATGAGGCTGCCCAAAGATCTACTCTATTCATGATTTTTTGAGGGAAAAAACCCATAGGCTTACCATAAGTACTTGGGATGGTGGCGCCTGATTTGACGGCTTGCAGAGTTCCAATGATCTCCATCCTACGTGAAGCCATATCATTATTTCCTTTTGGATTGTAGTACGCCATAAGTGCGCTGATAACCAACTCGCTGGCCGAAGCGGTATTGTGGCCGATCAGTATATAGAGTTTTCGTGGATTAAGGGTAGTACTTTTTATGAAACTAACATCGTCAAACTCTCCGGCATATCGGCCCATACGCAGATTCGGATTTGTATCAGATTTATACATCAATTTTTGATTACCCTCGTTATTGATGAGGTGATTGGCTAAATATTCTGCTGCATGGACATAGCCACCTGTGTTGTATCGAAGATCTACAATGATATCCTCTACTTGCTCTCGCTGGAAGTTTGCAAAAACTCCATCTAACTTAGACTTGAAGACCGCTCCAGATGTTCCATTAGTTTGCTCGAATGAAGTAAGGGCAAAGTATCCGATTTTCTTTCCTTGTAAGGTATATATGGTGTCAACCGCTAATGGATCAATATCATAATTGCCGTACTGCAAATCATATTTCAGTGATACGCCCGCTCGCTCTATCTCTATGTTAAAAGCAGGACTTAGAAGTGCCTGTTCGACCAAAGTTATTGCTCGTTGGTCAAGGATGATGTTATCGTCCGATATCGGAACATTCAGATTACGATTTTCATTGATGCCAACAATCTTATCTCCCCGTCTTATTCCTGCTCGAGATGCAGGAGAGCCACCTTCTACCATGCTGATATAAATATATCCGATGGTGTCATTGTTGATGCGCGCTACCGTTTCAAATATGCCGTATCCGTCAGATTTATCTGCGCGCAAACTACTGCTACTAAGAGAAGATGTTGCTACAAAAGAGAACCGATCAATAGATGTATTATTATAGCCCGCGTATACAGGTGTTTGATTCTTCAAAAGGCTAAGAGCAAGTCTTGCATTACTCATGAAATCGACACTTTTTGGGATATTTTGGTCGGTAAACGTGCTAATAGGATTATAGGTCGTTATAGCACTGCTCCAATACGATTGCTCTTTGTAATAATAATATACACTATCTGCAACCAGCTGTTCAATAGAGCGATTGGCGCTAGGTTCAATAGGACTTACAGGATCAATCTGTTTCTTGCACGAAACTAGTGATCCTAAAAACAACGCAAAAATTAGTGTGCAGAAGATGTGGCGACATGGTCTTATCACGGATGTGTATTTGAGATACACAAGCTGTTTGGTACTTTTCAGAACCTTTGTTTCAACACCTGAGTACATCTTTTCTTTCTTGCAAGATATAATAGACAATCTTGAGAAGACAGGTGCCGCGATTTGGTGTAAGGCGATTTTCATCACAATATCTGTATATATTAGGCGTAAGCGGCAAGGTAGGATTCACGCTATCGGATATACTGTATCGCTGCTGCATCCAGACCAAACTCATTTGCAATATAAGAAAAAGGGTCTATTTTTCTGAAAACCAATTCATCTGTGAAGTAAATTTTTATTTTCTGATCCCAGCCAGCCCAATCTATGTGCTTTAGTTTGTTTAATTGTAACACAGGGTTTCCCGCTGTCAAAATGGCAAACTGTTTTCCAGAATCTGTTAATGCACGAAAACTTTCTTTGGTTTCCTCGAATAATAAGAGTTTTAACGGTAGGTGTGCGTTGGCTTGCAAGCGTTCAAAATTTTCAACGTAATTGTCTAACAAGCCAAATTCCTTTTGCGTTGCCTGTAGCAGTCCGGTGGTGTTATCGGCTTCGAAACGCTCCTTCATAAATTGCGTGATGGCTGCCGCAATGGGTTTAGATTCGGTAAATTCTACAAACTGACCGAATAGATAATAGATTTGTAATACGTAATCACGCTTGGGATACAAGACATCATCCACCTCAAATAAATAGAGCTGCTTATCTGCTGCAGGAGTTATGATTTTCATAGATACGAGTTAGATGATGACTGGAAGCCAATTATTACCTACGATAGCATACACCCCATTTTCTATAGCATCAGGTGATTGACTTTCGTCTAACAACGATTTGCTATGATGTATAATTTGCAAGGATATGTCGGATGTAACTTGCTTCGCGACTTCTTGTTGCGGAGTCAGCAAAGGAAAAAGGACGCTAATACCATATTCTTCAAACAGAATGGTCGATCTACTTAAAACTTCGATTTCAGCTTCTCCCAGCGGAAGAACAGTGTCAATTCCTTGATCCAAACACAGTTTGAGCATCTCGTGTGCAAAAACGGGGTTGGCGGGGTTAGGTATGGATTTGTACGTGTTGGCTAAAACCGACGGAACTTCTTCATTAGTCGCCAGAATCAGTTGATGTTGCGTGCTTAATAATTTGGCAATGCGCTGTGCAATGGGTCTTGTGCCGTAGGTGAGTAAAATGGTAGACATAACTGTTTTTTATTCGTAGATCAATCCATCGCGCATGTGGATCGTGCGGTCGGAAATACTGGCCAATTCTTCGTTGTGCGTCACGATGATAAAGGTTTGCTGCATGCTATCGCGAAGATCAAAGAAAAGACGGTGCAAAGAGGCTGCATTTTCGGAATCGAGATTACCCGACGGCTCATCGGCTAATATGATGGCTGGGTTATTAATCAACGCTCTCGCTACCGATATACGCTGTTGCTCACCTCCAGACAATGCGCCCGGTTTGTGTCCGGCACGATCGGCTACACCGAGTCGTTCGAGTAGTTCCATTGCCCGTTTCTCCACCATTTTTTGCGGAGCTCCCGCAATATATCCCGGAATTGACACATTTTCTAATGCCGTAAATTCTGGAAGGAGATGGTGAAACTGAAATACAAATCCGATGTTGCGGTTGCGGAAATCGCTTAGTTTTTTCTCATTTAGTTTGTCGAGCTCTTGCCCATTGAGGGAGAGCCTGCCTTTATCTGGCCTGTCTAGCGTTCCAATAATATGCAACAGTGTGCTTTTACCGGCTCCAGAAGCGCCCACAATTGATACGACTTCTCCCTTGTCGACTTCAAGGCTTACACCTTTCAATATTTGGAGCTCGCCATACGTCTTAAAAATGTCTTTGGCCTGTAGTATCATAGAGCGAAGTTACACAAAATAGCTAGATTATGATTCGGTATTTAGCTTGTCAAAATTGTCGTTTACATAACAATAACTTGCCCCTTACAAATAAAAAAACTACTTTTACTGGAAATATTGAATCAATGAATATTCACGAATATCAAGGAAAAGAAATACTTAAAAGTTTCGGAGTACGCATACAAGAAGGTATTGTAGCCGAAACCCCTGAGCAAGCCTTAGATGCTGCAAAGAGATTGAAAGAAGAGTATAATTCGGACTGGGTGGTTGTCAAAGCCCAAATTCATGCCGGTGGCCGCGGAAAAGGTGGTGGTGTGAAATTGGCTAAAAACCACGATGAGGTCGTGCAACGTGCTACGGATATCATCGGTATGCAGTTAGTAACTCCTCAAACAGGCCCAGAAGGTAAAAAAGTAAACAAAGTGCTTGTTGCACAAGATGTGTACTACCCCGGAGAAAGTGAAACTAAAGAGTTCTATATGTCCGTGCTTTTGGATCGTGCTTCTGGTCGCAATATGATCATGTACTCTACCGAAGGTGGAATGGATATTGAAGAAGTGGCTGAAAAAACACCACACCTAATCTTCAAAGAAGAAATTGATCCTAAAGTAGGCTTGCAAGGATTTCAAGCTCGCAAAATTGCTTTCAATTTAGGCTTATCGGGTGCTGCGCAAAAAGACATGATCAAATTCGTAGCAGCATTGTACAAAGCATATGATGCTATCGATGCATCTATGTTCGAAATCAATCCTGTACTAAAAACATCTGATGACAAAATATTAGCGGTAGATGCCAAAGTAAATTTGGATGAAAACGCCCTATACCGTCATGCTGACATCGCTGCTTTGCGCGATCTTTCAGAAGAAGATCCAACCGAAGTAGAAGCTGGTAAATCAAACCTGAACTACGTGAAATTAGATGGTAACGTAGGTTGTATGGTAAATGGTGCTGGTTTGGCGATGGCTACTATGGATATCATTAAATTAGCAGGTGGTGAGCCAGCTAACTTTTTGGATGTTGGTGGTACTGCAAATGCAGAAACTGTAAAAGCTGGATTCAATATCATCTTGCAAGACCCAAATGTAAAAGCGATTTTAATCAACATTTTTGGTGGTATCGTTCGTTGTGACCGTGTTGCTCAAGGTGTGATTGATGCTTACCAAGAAATTGGAAATATTCCAGTGCCAATCATCGTTCGTCTTCAAGGTACGAATGCAGAAGAAGCTAAAAAACTAATCGACGGATCTGGTTTGAAAGTATACTCTGCAATCGCATTGAAAGAAGCGGCAGATTTAGTATCTGAAGTATTAGGCGGTTAAGGTTTTAACTTCCGTAATCATGCAAAAAGCCTTTCGGATTTCCGAAAGGCTTTTTTGTGTTTATGTTGAAAGGGAGTTGAAAGAGTTGATAAGGTTAATAGAGCTTAGAAAGTTGAAAGGGTTAAAAGCTTTTTAGATCGCAGCACCCTCATACTTCGGGTTCGCAATGACGCTCTATTAAAAACTAATCTCTTTTATCCGGTTCGATTCCCAAATAATTGTAGTGAATCTCTGTTTTGCCATGTGGCGTAGGTGTACCTTCTTCGTTCAAGTTAACGAACACCAACTTGTCAATAGACAAGATCGTTTTACGAGTAATCTTATTACGCACCTCACAACGCATGGTGAGTGATGTTCTACCGAAATCAATTGCCTCGATCCCCATCTCAATGATATCGCCAGTGCGTGCTGAGCTCACAAAGTTGATTTCCGAGATATATTTGGTAACGATGTTGGGGTTTTCCAATTGTACAATAGCGTAAATAACGGCTTCCTCGTCGATCCAACGTAGCAGTGTTCCTCCGAATAGACTACCATTAGGATTTAGATCTTCAGGTTTGATCCATTTGCGGGTGTAAAAATTCATAGGTGTAAACTTGTCGTTTAATAATCGTGTAATATGGTCATTAAAAAAGGGAAACAAGCTTATTGTTTCCCTTTCTGTATAGTTTCAAAACTAAGCGTGTATTGCTCGATTGTCTGTAGCGGCCAACGCAGCTTCCTTAAACGCTTCCGTATAAGTTGGGTGAGCATGACAGATACGACCAATATCTTCCGCAGATGCACGGTATTCCAATGCCATTACTGCTTCAGCAATCATATCTGCTGCACGTGGTCCAATCATGTGTACACCTAATACCTCATCGGTCTCGGCATCCGCTAATACTTTCACAAATCCATCGGTGTCGCCAGATGCTTTTGCACGGCCAGATGCTTTGAATGAGAAACTGCCTGTTTTGTACTTTTTGCCCGCTTCCTTCAGTTGCTCTTCTGTTTGTCCAACAGCAGCTACTTCTGGCCAAGTATATACAACTCCAGGGATCGCATTGTAGTCAATGTGAGGTTTTTGTCCAGCAATACGCTCTGCCACAAAGATACCTTCATCTTCTGCTTTGTGCGCTAACATCGCGCCTTTGATCACATCACCGATTGCATAAACGCCTTCTACCGATGTTTCCAAATGCTCATTTACTGGAATCTTGTTGCCGCGTTCTTCAGTTTCAATGCCAATTTTATCTAAGCCTAAGCCTTCCGTGTAAGCTGTACGACCTACCGCTACGATGCAGTAATCGCCTTGGAAAGATACTTCGTTGCCTTTGGCATCTTCTGCTGTTACGGTTACCTCTTTACCTTTGGTCGTAGCACCCGTTACTTTGTGTCCCAAGAAGAATTCAAAACCCAATTGTTTTTTCAAAACACGTTGTAGTTCTTTGCCTAAAGAGGCATCCATCGTAGGAATAATAGATTTAGCGTATTCTACTACAGAAACTTTTGATCCTAGGCGTGCATATACTGAGCCTAATTCCAATCCGATCACGCCACCGCCAATCACGATTAGGCTTTTCGGAATTTCTTGCAATTGCAAGGCTTCGGTAGAAGTAATAATTCTCTTTTTGTCGATCGGTAAGAACGGCAAAGCGGTAGGTTTTGAACCTGTCGCGATGATGATGTTCTTTCCTTTTATCTCTTGTGCATCCGCACCTTCTTTCTCAATTTTAATAGTGTTTTTATCCACAAAAGAACCCAAACCTTCAAAGCTATCAATCTTGTTTTTCTTGAATAGGAAAGTAATGCCGGCGGTGTTTTGTGAGATAACATCATTCTTGCGATCGATCATTTTCTTAACATCGATCTTCAAGCTGTCTAGACTGATGCCGTGATCTGCAAAATTGTGTGCAGCATTATGATAGTGCTCTGATGTGTCCAATAGTGCTTTGGAAGGAATACAGCCTACGTTTAGACAAGTTCCACCAAAGGTGCTGTACTTTTCAATAACAGCGGTTTTCAGGCCAAGTTGAGCGCAACGAATAGCAGCTACATAGCCGCCTGGCCCACTTCCGATTACAATTACGTCATATTGCATATAGTCGTGTTTTTTCTCTGATCAAAAATACGATTAAATTAAGAATGATCGAACCGGATATAGGTAAATTTACGTTATTGTTAAAAAAAAACGACAATCTGTACAGATTGTCGTTTTTTAAAACGTTGATTTCGATTTTACTCGGCAACGATTTTTCCTTGCATGATCCCGAAGTGACCTGGGAAACTACAGATATATGGATAAACACCAGCTTCTAAAGTGAAGGTAATTTTATCTTCTTGGCCTGGACCCAATAATTTTGTGTGCGCTATGATAGAGCTTAAAGATGATTTTGGAATGTACTCGTTGTCTGGTGCACCAGCTGCTTCGCCACCGAAAGTAGGAATATCTACTGTTGGTTTCAATACGACAAGGTTATGCCCCATAGATTCGATTGGCAATTCTCCAGCATTTTTGAAGGTAATCTCTACTGGCTCGCCTGCTTTTACACGGATCAAATTAACGTCGAATTTCATTTGATCATTACCTTGTACAGTCCAATTGTTCGAAAGCTCTACATTTTCGATTCCAGGTACTGTTGCGGCAGGAGCGACAGGTGCTGCTTCTTCAGAAGGTGTATTTTCTTTTTTGTCTGAATCGGTGTTGCCGCCACAAGATGCTAAGCCAATTGCTAAAGCCGCGATAGGAGCAATAAATATTTTTTTCATAGTCTATATTTGTATGTATTACTTTACGAATTTAAGGATTATTCATTAGAAAGCAGCTAAATGAGAATTTTTAAGCGTCACTTCACTGTCTTGTTTGCCCCTACGACGCTCGTTATTTTACTATACAAATCTACTGGGTCGAAGGGCTTTACGATAACATATTGAGCGCCCACTTCATAAGCTGCTGCTTGTTCGTGAGCCAAAACAGAGGCCGATATGGTGATAATAGGCATACTATTTTTTTGAGTATCATCTAGTGCTTTAATGGCTTTAATAGCGTCAAATCCACTCATGACAGGCATATGCGTATCCATCAAAACGAGATCGTAGGTTTTCTGCAATACAGCATCTAAAGCCTGCTGTCCATCTTTTACGATATCTACCACGCAATTCCAGGTTTTTAGCATATGTGCCAACATAAAGGCATTTAGATCATTGTCTTCTGCCACCAAAATTTGTACATCATCTAATTTTGGGAAATTAATATAGGGCTCATTTGGTTTTTGAGCTTGTTCGGTCTTACTTTTTTGAAACCAAGCTTCAAAGTAAAAGCTAGAACCTACTCCCACATCGCTCTGTGATCCTACCTCTCCCTCCAATAATTCAGCCAATTGTTTCACAATAGCCAATCCGAGGCCAGTGCCACCATATCGCTTTGTAATGGCGCCGTCTCCTTGTTCAAAAGGTTGGAATATTTTAGGCAGATGATCGGTAAGTATGCCAATCCCGGTATCTGTCACTGTAAAACGAATCAGGTATCCTTTCGGACCAATGTCTAATAGTTTAACATTGAAAGTGATGCTACCTTGCTCTGTAAATTTAAGACTATTAGAAATGAAATTAGTGACGATCTGTTGGAGACGTAAGGCATCAAAAACCACGTTATCTGGCAAATCTCCTTCTTTCTCTACTATAAAATGCAGGTCTTTATGGTCCGCTTTAACTTTGAACATGCGATCCATATTGTCAATGAACTTAGTAAGCGAGAAATCTTCCATCTCGATTTTGAACTTTCCCGAGTCAATTCGGGATAGATCCAATATATCATTGATGATCACTAAAAGTGATTGCGACGCATTATCTAGTATGCCTAACCACTCTAATTGTTCGTGGCTAAGCGGCGAAGTTTTTAATACATGTATCACGCTCATGATACCGTTTATCGGTGTGCGTATTTCGTGGCTCATGTTGGCTAGAAAGATTTCTTTGGACTTTCGAGCATGTTCTGCCTCTTCCTTCGCCAGCAAAAGCTCTTTGCCAGATACTTCTAGGGCTATATTTTTTTGTTTTATCTCTTCTTGTAAACGGACTTGGTGTATAAAAGATCTTACTTTAGCGCGTGTAATTTCGGGATTAAGGGGCTTATATAGATAGTCGATTGCGCCACTTCGTAAGCCTTCTAGTAAATACCGTTCTTCTTTAGAAATGGCCGTCACCATGATCACCATGATGTGATTGGTCTTTTGATTTGATTTGAGTAGAGATACAAACTCAAAACCATTCATCTTCGGCATCTGCACATCCACCATCGCAATGGTAATATCTTCATGCCAACATACCTTAAGCGCTTCATTAGGGTCGGTATGCGCTATGATGTGTAAATCATCCAGTTCCTCTAGTAAAGCACGCAAACTGATGATGTTTTCTTCGCGATCATCTAGTATAAGTAAATTAATCTTTTTCATGCTCTTCACTGGTTGACCCTGCAAAAGTAGTCAATTATTTTACGAAAGATGTTAAGCAGTGGCTATTAAGTTGTTAGCCAGGGTCTTGTGAGCCTTGTCTTTTACTATTTTATTTTTTGGTAGATGTTGTGTTTACGACTAATGATCCTAAACTTATCGATAATAGAATGGTTCGTTAAATTCTCCTTGGCACCAAGACATAGAAAACCAAAGGGAGAGAGCGAGTTGTAGAGCAATTCTAGTACTTGACTCTGCAAATTATGGTCAAAATATATCATCACATTTCTGCACGTGATCAACTGAAATTCGTTAAATACAGAATCTGAAACAAGATTGTGAGTGGAGAAAAGGGTGTTGCTGCGTAAGTGATTGGATATGATAGCCATATCGTACTTTACAGTATAGTATTTAGAAAAGGACTCTTCGGTCGTATAGTGATTAAAATTCTCGGTGTATGTCTTTATTTTTTGAAGTGGATAAATACCTTTTTTGGCAACTTCAATAATGTGAGAGTTAACGTCTGTTCCGTAAATAAAAGAACGCTCGTACAATTTATTTTGTAACAATAAAATGGCCAAAGAATATACTTCTTCGCCACTAGCGCAACCTGCACTCCATATCTTGACACGTGGAAATGTGCGTAGATAAGGGATTACAAGTGCATGTAGCGCTTGGAAAAAATCCGGGTCTCTGAACATTTCCGTCACATTAACGGTAATCTCGTACATGAGATAGGTCTGGAAGCCCGGCGCATTCACTAACGCATTTTTGAGATCTACAAAATCCATTCGATCGAGATCCATCACGCGCTGAATTCTTCTTTTAAGGGATGATCGGCTATATCCAGATAAATCAAAGCCTGATGTTTGCCTGAGTAATCCGATAATCTCCTCTAATTCTTCAAATGATAAGTATGCGGGTTCTCCTTTTAACTTAACCATACTTGCATCAAAGCGATTAATTTATCCATATCTATTGGCTTGCTGATATAATCGTTTGCGCCAAGTTGTATCAATTTTTCATGATCTCCATGCATGGCTTTGGCCGTTACCGCAATGATTGGTAATCTAGCGTATTTTGGCTCTTCCCTGATATGTTCGATGGCGTTGTAACCATCCATTTCGGGCATCATGACGTCCATAAGGACTATGTTGAAGGGTTGTTCTTGATTTTGAATTATATCCAAAGCTTCTCTTCCATTGTTCGCGATTTCAATGTGAAGATCATGCTCTTTCAGTGCTGTAGTCAACGCAAACACATTTCGCATATCATCATCTACAACTAATACGCGCTTTCCGCGCAGGCTATTTGCTTCTGTATAGATTGCTTTGTCGAGCCTTTTGCTGTTGCGGATCGGTTCATAATCTACATTATTAATCTTGTTCAGAAATAAATTGACCTCATCTATCAGTCTATCGGTAGATTTTCCATCTTTATGGATCATCGATTTGGTGTATCGCGCGATTCGATCGGTTTGTTCAGCCGTCAATTCTTCAGCGGTATTTATGATTACCGGAATATCTTTAAATGTGTCGTCTTTTTTGATCTGCTCAAGCAAGCCCAGTCCGCTACTATCCGGGAGCGTGATATCTAGAATAATGCAATCAATATTTTCTTCCGTTCTAAGTTTCTCTAAAGCTGATTTTTTTGTGAAGGCCTGTATGATATTGATTTTTTGTTCGGCAAAAGAATTTTTAATGAATTCGCTCATTACTTCTTGATCTTCAACCAGCAGTACTTTTTTGACCTCTTGGTCAATGTTGAGAATTATATTTGAAAATGCTTTCTTAATATTTTGCTCTGTTACCGGTTTAGATAGAAAGCCGATTGCACCTTGTTCTAGTGTATCTTTTTGTTTGATGTTAGCCGCCGACATCATGTGTATTGGTATACCTTGTGTTTGTGGGTCTGATTTTAATGTTCGTAGCACGTTCCAACCATCGGCAATAGGTAGCATTACATCTAAAATGATTGCGTCTGGTAAATGATTTTTAGCCATTTCTATTCCTTGCGGACCATCATGCGCAAGGATTACATCAAAGGCATATTGTTCGGCAAAATCTTTAAGAATATAAGCGAAGTTGATATCGTCTTCCACGATCAGTATACTTCTCGCCGTTTTTAATTTCTCTACGTCAGGTATGATTTCTTCCAATCCAAGTGAGCTAGACAACGATACTGTTGGTGCTGGAGCGACTGTTGCTGCATCATCCACAGATGTCTTAAAAGGTATGGATAAGGTAAAAATGCTGCCTTTATCCAATTCGCTTTCAAGCTGAATATTTCCGTTAAGCATAGCAGCAATTTCCAGACTAATAGAGAGTCCGAGTCCGGTGCCACCATATTTTCTACTAGTAGAGCCGTCTTCCTGTCGGAACGCTTCAAAGATCAATTGTCTTTTTTCAAGAGGGATTCCTTTACCCGTATCCTCTACAGAAAATAGCAATTGGTCTTGCTCCCTAATCAATTTTAGGGAAATGTGGCCACTGGTGTCGGTAAATTTAAAGGCGTTGGACAAAAAGTTTTTTAATACTTGTTGTAGTCGATATTCGTCTGAAACAAATGTTTCAGGAAAATCGTTAACCTCTACCTTGAATTGTATGTTTTTTTGTGTAGCAGTTTGTTTAAATAGATTTTCAAGGTTTTGAATCAGCATCTCCGTATTGATTGCCTCCGAAAGTACTTCAACTTTGCCAGATTCAATTTTTGCGAGGTCTAATAATTGATTGATCAATTCTAATAGATCAGATCCGGCACTGTAGATTACAGACGCATGTTTGCGTTGATCTTCTGTCAGATTTTGCTGCTTGTTTTCTTCCAGCAATTTGGCCAGAATCAAGATGCTATTTAATGGCGTTCTCAACTCGTGGCTCATATTGGCCATGAATTCTGATTTATATAGGCTAGCCTGCTCGACCTCGGCAATTTTCGACTCGACTACTTTCTGGGCATCTTTCAAGTCTTGATTACGGCTTTCCAACTCCTTTGCTTTTGCGTTCAGCTCGGTATTTGTTTGAGAAAGTTCTTCCTGTTGTACGCGTAATTCTTCTTCGCTTGATTCTAAAAGATTGGTTTGGTATACCAATTCGTCATTCGTCATGCGCAACTCCTCTTGTTGTGCACTCAGCTCTTCTGTTTGCTTTTGCGTGGTGAGCAACAATTTTTGAACGACAGCATGATTCTGTCCTGATTTGATGGCTGCCGCAATAATACGTGTGGCACGACCAAGGTATTCACTAGTGCGGTCGAGACTTTCAATGTCTGTTTTAATAGCCAATTCTAGCAGACCAACAACTTCCGAATCATGAATGATCGGTGCTAATATAATTTGGGGATTTATCCGATCTATAAAAGTAGAAAAGAGCTTAATGTGCTGTGTTTCTGTGGCATCATATATTTTTTGTTTATGATGCTGCACCGCCATACCTAAAATTCCTTGTCCAGATTTAAAATTAGATACCGCTTGTTTGTCTTCAAAGCCCATCATCGCGATTCGCTCAAAAGTTTCGCTATGATCCTCTTTTATGTAAATTGCACCAGCATAAAATACTTGCTCCATCGATCGCATAATTTTACGAAGCGAGATCTCGGCAATATCCGATAGCTTGTCAATACCAATAAGTTCATCGTATATCCTATTGGTGCGATCCAGAATCCAATTGGTGCTTTCAAAACGTTTATTTGCCTCGGTGAGTTCTGACTTAATCTGCTTCTCTTTCAAAGTAGATACGCGTAGCTTGTCGCTCATCATGTAGGTGGCATATAAGACGTAAAGTATAGCCAGCAAAGCAACTATGTTAAGGGGCAATACCACATACATGGCATCTTTAAGCTTTAAGGTTTCCTGTCTGATTTTTGCTTTATTAATCTCAAATACAGCAGCGATCACTAGGTCACAGGTGTTGTGAATCTCTTGTTCTTCGATGGCGAGAGCAACAGCTTTTTCATCCAGCGATTTACTCTTCAAGGCTAGCTGTATCGAATCGAGTTTACTGACCCGATGCAGTAGATTGCGCAACTTTCTAAATTCAGGTAGGTCTCCGCTGTACAGATCATTCGCTTGCTCAAATTCTATGAGATGACCTGTGGCTTTCTGGATATAATGATTAAGCTGTAATATTGTATTGTCAGATCCTCGCGTGATAAAATCAGCTTTTACGCGATTGATATTCAACAATTGGTTCTCAAAATTACTTAATACATCAGCCTTCTGCCTAAATGTCTCACCGTATTGTAACGTCGTCTTCGCATAGTCATTCTGTCTATTTAAATAATATACGAACGCATAAATCAGAATAGCGTAGGCAGCGATAACCCCTATGATAAATTGGATTTTCAATATGTGGTGCCTTTTCATAAGCTATTTGGTGGTAATTGCTAAACGATGATTCAAATATGGATAAAATGCGTCGGATGGTGAAATAATTTTACGGAATCATATATTATAATGCTATTACAGGCCTACACTTGCATGCAGAAGTCGATACTTTTTTATATCTTTAGGAGATATACAATTAATCTGAACTATGGGATCTGAAATACAAATTGTTTTAATTATCGTGGGTGCAGTCGTTGCCCTATTTTTATTACTTTACCTCTTGCCTGTCAATCTGTGGTTTACTGCGCAATTATCTAACGTAAAAATCAGCTTATTAAATCTTGTGCTGATGCGACTACGTAAGGTACCGCCAGCATTAATTTCTAATGCAATGATTATTTCGACGAAAGCAGGTTTAAGAATTACTACCAATGAAATTGAAACGCATTATCTCGCAGGGGGAAATGTCAATAAAGTAATTAAAGCGTTAATTTCTGCAGATAAAGCCAATATCCCGCTTGATTTTAAATTAGCTACAGCTATCGATTTGGCAGGTAGAGATGTGTTTGATGCCGTGCAGTTGTCGGTAAATCCTAACGTGATCAACACACCGCCCGTAGCAGCTGTTGCGAAAGATGGTATACAGCTTATCGCCAAAGCACGCGTAACTGTTCGTGCAAATATTAATCAACTCGTGGGTGGTGCTGGTGAAGAAACCATCCTCGCGCGCGTAGGAGAGGGCATCGTGACTACCATTGGTTCATCTATCGATCATAAGCATGTGTTGGAAAATCCAGATCGTATTTCGAAAACGGTGCTGTCTAAAGGATTGGACTCCGGTACGGCATTTGAAATCTTATCGATTGATATCGCCGATATTGATATTGGCGAAAACGTCGGTGCAAAACTACAGACAGATCAAGCAGAAGCTGATTTGAAGGTAGCGAATGCGCGTGCAGAAGAGCGCCGTGCGATGGCTGTAGCCAACGAGCAAGAAATGCGTGCTAAAGCACAGGAAGCAAGAGCTAAGGTGATCGAAGCAGAAGCTCAAGTGCCTATGGCCATGGCTGAAGCGTTTCGCAGTGGTAATCTCGGGATTATGGATTATTATAAAATGCAAAATATACAGGCAGATACGGATATGCGGACATCGATCTCCAAACCAGGAGAATCGAACAAAAAATAAACGTACGATGTGCAAAATTTTAGGCTTCCCAACGGGAAGCCTTTTTTGTTGCTGAATGAGCAGCGCTTTGATTCGGCATCCGGAATTTATCCCTACTTTTGAAGCGATATGATATTGAGAGATTTTCAACACATTCAGACCGTCGTGCTGGATGTAGATGGCGTATTGACCGATGGAACTATTCTCGTTACCGAAGAAGGCCATCAGCTCCGTACTTTTCATGTACGCGATGGATTTGCCATCCAAGCAGCCGTGCAAGCAGGCATACTTCTTTTGGTGATTAGTGGCGGTCGCTCTGCTGGCGTTGAAAAACGCTTACGCGGACTAGGTGTAGCGCATATCCATTTGGGCGTTGCCGACAAGAAAACATTGCTGTTACAACTTTGTGAACAGTTTTCGATTGATCTCAAATGCACACTTTATATGGGGGATGATATGCCCGACTTGGAAGCCATGTCTATCATCGGTTTGCCAGCCTGTCCGAAGGACGCTGCGGAAGAGATCAAAGCAATCAGTCGCTACCAATCTCCCTTTGCTGGTGGCCAAGGTGCTGTGCGAGATATATTAGAAAAAGTATTGAAAACGCAAGGAAAATGGCCGACGTCGACCATTCCTAAAAGTAATTAACAACATGATATTTATTGAAAAATTAAAAGATACGCCGATTATATTGGGGTCGCAGTCTCCCAGAAGGCAGGAGCTACTTCGCAAGTTGGATTTAGATTTTACGGTAGAGATTCCAGAAGTGGAAGAACATATTGATACTACACTCACGCCAGAAAAAATCGTCTCTGCCATTGCGGCAGCAAAACTAACCGCTTTCTCGGACGAATCTTATCATGATCGTTTGGTGATTGTGGCCGATACCTTAGTGGCTGACGAACATGGTACAATGTTGGGCAAGCCAGCCGATGTGGCCGAAGCGAAATCTGTACTTGCTCAATTATCCGGTCGTGAACATGCCGTTTATACAGGCGTGACTTTGGCCTTGCGCGGCCGGGTACACCAGTTTGTGGAGCGCACGGCAGTTTGGTTTGTAGAATTGGAAGAGGAAGAGATTGATTATTATGTTGCCAATTATAATCCGATGGATAAAGCTGGTTCGTACGGTATTCAAGAATGGATCGGCCGCGTAGCGGTAGAACGTATCGATGGCGCGTATGAAAATGTGATGGGATTGCCAACAGCGCGTTTGTATCGTGAATTGAAACAGTTTATGGCAGAGGATCGATAAGAGCTGATATTGTCATTAAAAAAAATCCCTGATTAACAGCTTCTGTTAATCAGGGATTTTTTTGTGGTGTATCGGATTGAGATTATTTGATGTGATAGCGAATTCCGGTGTAAAACATGCGTCCGGTGAGTGGACCCCAAAGCATATTGGTATCGAAATTACTGCCAAATGGCTGATCAAAAGCTAAGATAGGATCTTGTTGGAAGAAGTTGCTCAAGTTCTCCCCACCAACATATACATCGAAGTTTTTATTCTTGCCAAATGTCTTGGATACTTGCGCATTCATGGTGACGTATGCTTGCGAACGATCTGCTAATTGATACGGTGCAGGATTTCCAGCGGTTGGTGGAATGCGTTTTTGCCCCACCACATTTAGCGTATAATCAAACGACCATCCGCCATGTGTATTATAGCCTAGATTCATAAAACCCCGGTGTTTTGCAATTAATGGTTTTTGCAAACGACCAGTTTGATAATCGGTCTGCACATCCAAATAGCGGTAAGCAAACCGCGCTTCTAAGTGCTGGATCGGCATAAAACGAAATTCTGTCTGCAGACTGTTGGAGAAGGATTTTCCTTCTAAATTATAGAAGCCGACTTCACGTGGATTTTCCCAATCGATCACGACTTGATTTTGAAAATTGTTGTGAAAAAGTTCTATGGATACGCCAGCCTCGCGACCAAATAATTGAAAGTTTTGATCTGCACTGAATCCAGTGTTCCAAGACACTTCTGGTCGAAGGCCATATGCGCCAGCACCATTCACGATACCGTCTAGATTAGCAATGCTTCTGCTCGAAGCAAAAATCCCTAAATTTTCTGCAAAGATATTAGCCGTCCGCTGTCCGCGGCCAGAGCTCAAACGCAAGGTCGTATTGCTGGCTGGCTGATAACGAATCACACCCCGAGGCGTGGTGAACCAACCGTACAAATTGTTGTGATCTTGGCGCAAGCCCAATACGACATCTAGTTTTTCAACCGGGCTATAAGTGTATTCTCCAAATACGCCTGCAACGCGTTCTTGCCGCCCCATTTGGTAGTTGATGCCTGGGGAAGTATAAAAAAGATCTTCCTTGTACTTGTCATATTGCAAGGACGCACCCACTTTGTATTTGTGCGCTTCGCTGCCGATTACATCTTGGAAAATCAAATTGGCGTAGCCAGATGAATGATTATTATTGTATCCGGTCAGTCCAAAGAAGCTTTCCTGATCATAGTTGCTAGCAGATAATTGTAATCCGATACTGCGGTGCAGATTCGTCGGGAATACATAGCCTACTTTCGCAAAACCTTCCACTCGCTTATTAATAAATCCTAATCCATATCGATTAGTGGTAAATTGATCGTTGTCTTTGTCAAAATCAATCTCACCGCCGACACGATTATCGTGCAAGTATTTGATGCCAAATTGTACAATTACGCCGTGATCATTCTGATAGTGCCAACGGTTGACACCGCTAAATAAATTCCCAACCGGGATGTCGCGAAAGCCATTATTACTAAAGTTCATGTGGCGGTTGTACATGAAATTGTCATGCAATAAGAGACCTACAGACCAATTGTCGCTAAGTCGCTGTGACACATTTAGATTGACATCCGTACGTCCCATATTATTGCCGTAGGCATTGAAATACAGACGATCTGTATTATGCGGTTTTTTGAGCTCTACGTTGATTTGTCCGGCCATGTTCTCGAAACCATTGACCACCGAACCAATACCTTTGCTGATGTTAATCGCCTCAATCCAGCTGCCAGAAATACTGTTTAGTCCCAAAGGAATGGCAAAACCTCGCGGTCCTGGTAATCCTTCAACGGTCAGTTGCGTATAGATGCCGCTGAGTCCCAACATCTGGATTTGCTTGCTGCCGGTGACGGCATCACTGCTCACCACATCCACGGATGCATTGGTCTCAAAACTTTCGCTCAGATCACAACAAGCGGCTTTGAAAAGTTCTCTTGCGGTCAACGTTTCTACCCGAGTCGCGTTCATACGAGAGATGTAGTTGGACTTCTGTTGGCGTGAAACCACCACTTCCTTCAACACATTGTTTTTGGACTGTACGACCAACACTTCATGCATATTGGTGACTTCTAGCGTATCCGCCTGCATGGCTGTGTGAGACACGACTAGGCGCTTATAATCATGTTCGTGCATGATCTTGAAAATCCCGTCTTTATCCGATTGTACTTTCTTTTCTGGGTTTTCTAGCCAGTATACCGTAGCGCCTTGAATAGGTTTTAGAGTGCCATTTTCACTTTCGTTTACCACTACGCCACGTACTTCATGATCATGATCGTGGTGCGCTGGATCATCCGGATTGTTTTGCATTTTATTCCCTGTCGTAGCACCATCTTCGCCCATGCGCTCATACAGACAGCAGGTGTGGAGTGCATTGTATACTTCGTCAGGCGCTTTGAATTCGTCAGTGTCATGTCCCGCTGCCGCAATAGCTTTTTTTATCTTCGAAACGCTAGTTTTTTTGCTATTGAAGGTAACTTCGGCTTTGCCCGTGTTAGGATCCCATACAATTTGGGACGCACCGGCATCTTTACCGGCTTTCTCGATTCTTTGTTTACACATACCGCAATTACCCGCCACATCAAATGTACCTTTGTTAGGTTCTTGCGCGTATGCCCATTGTATAGCCGCGAAAAATAAGGCTATACATAAATAATGTATATTTTTCATAGATGTATTTTAATGTAGAGTACTTGTTTGCTGCCAATCACTCGGCAGAATAATGAGACTACACTAAAATCAAATACGGAAATTGCAATTGACGAGATAGGTATTTGGGAAAGTGCCTAAGGGCACTAGAGAAGCCAGAGTGGTTTTATTTGGTGCAGGAGCGTCAAATAGCGTCTGGTGAAATACTATGATCCACGGAATGATAAACTCCGCTGGCGAAAGCGTATTAAAATCCTGTAATAAATTGGTGATGGCTTGATCGTCACCATTGTTTAGTTCTACTTGTACATCCGTACAGCAGGTGTGATCCTGTTCACAAGACGTGCCCGCGTGATCCTGCTCTTGTTGTTCTAGACTGCAAGAGCCTTTATCTCCCGTGCAAAATGCACAAGCGCTGGAGTTATTTTGCTTCTCAAAAATGGAGATTTGAGAGTTTTGTCCGCAAGTATGATAATATACCGTCGCCCCCGTGCTGGTGAGCGAGTATACTAACAATAGGAATATGGACAAAATTCTAATCATCGATTACAAATGTCAAAAATATAAAGCAGATACACAAATTATGCGTAAGCAAGTTGATGTCTATTTTGTTTGATCCAACGCGTTGGTGACATCGGCAATGATGTCTTCTTTGTCTTCTAAGCCAACAGATAAGCGGATAGATCCAGGCTTTATGCCTAGGTTCAATCTTTCTTCTTCCGACAATTTAGAGTGGGTGGTAGAAGCCGGATGAGTGACAATCGAACGGTTATCCCCCAAATTCGACGTGCAGAGAATCATTTCCAAATGATCGATGAAGTTTTTCGCACGTTCGAATCCTCCTTTCACCACGAAAGTGACAATACCACCACCGGCTTTCATTTGTTTCTTCGCCAATTCGTATTGGGGATGAGAGGGTAGAAATGGGTATTTGACATCTTCGATCTCTGCATTGTTTTCCAAAGCTTCTGCCAGCGCTAATGCATTGGAACAATGGCGATCCATACGTAGACCTAAGGTGTCTAAACTTTTAGAAATCAGCCAAGCATTGAACGGAGACATGGATGGACCGGTGTGGCGAATGAAGAACATCATCGTATCAATCAGCTCTTTTTTACCAACCGTTACGCCGCCCAATACGCGACCTTGTCCGTCCATATACTTGGTAGCCGAGTGGATCGACAAATCAAAGCCATACTGCAATGGTTTTTGTAAATATGGCGTGGCAAAGCAGTTGTCGATGATCAGCAATATATGCGGATATTTCTCTTTGAAACTTCCCAACCACTCTAAGTCTACTAATTCTAAACCGGGATTAGAAGGTGATTCTAAAAAGATAATTTTCGTGTTTTCTTGAATCGCATTTTCCCATTGCGCTTTGTCTACACCGTCGACATAGGTCGTGGTAACGCCCCAGCGCGGGAAAAGTTGCGTAAACAATTGATGCGTGGATCCAAAGATGGCTCGGCTCGACACAATGTGGTCGCCGCTATGAATAAAAGCTGCAAAAGAGGCAAATACTGCCGCCATACCCGACGAAAAAGATAAGCCGGCTTCGGCGCCTTCCATAATACAAACCTTCTGGATAAACTCGTCGGTATTTGGGTTCGAATACCTTGAGTATACCATTCCTTCTTCCTCTTCTGCGAAGATGGCACGCCCTTGCTCTGCGCTATCAAAGATAAAGCTGGACGTTAAATACAAAGGTGCAGAGTGCTCTCTCTTATCCGAACGAGGGACCTGATTGCGTATGATTTTGGAATCGTCTTTATGCATAGTTCGCAAATGTACATAAATGTGGTATTCATTTCCAATGGTTTAATGAGATTTGTACGTGTAACCCAACGCTTATAGATATATGTTAAGAAATGTAATGGTTTGTATTTCGTAATACTTTATTTTTTACATTTGTAGTAGTTTAAATATATCGTAAACATGATGAGTTGGAGTCGGTTGCTTGTTTTGGGAATAATATTAGGCACTTTGGCAGGTTGTCTACGTGATGATGACGAGCCTATTCGCCCCACTCGCCCGATCAGCAGATTGTATATATCGACTTCTCAATTCAGTCTTAACCCAGAAGTGGAAGTCGTGCAAAATGTGTACGTTGTTGATCCGGCAGATGGTAGTAGTTTTGATAGAGCTAACCTAAACTATCGGACCTTTGCTGTAGGCGGATCCGCCATACTTTATAGTCCTGAAGCTAGATTACTTTTTCAATCTGCGCAGAATATATCGAGACCCGACAATTCTGTGCAAGTCATGAATATTGATACCCTTCGAGGAAGTCTTTCTACGCAAGGAACGGTGAATAGCGAGCTGATTACAGCAGTACGTGGCATCGCTTATCATCCTAGTACCGATGTGTTGTTGCTTGCTAATGCTCGAGCTGCTGCGACAGTAATACCACCTGCTTTACAAGGATCGAAATTAGTTACTGACGCAGGGCCTACTCAATCCGATTTATTTGTATACAGTCGGCCAAGGTCAAGAAGTAATCCGGCTCTACCTAATTACCGACTTCCGTTTCAGGACAAGACCATTCGTGCCGTGTTTATACACGATATCAGCATACAACAAAATGATCTCCGTAACAAAACTTATATATCTACCACAGCGGCACAGGGAGAAATATTAGTCTATAATGAACTTCCAAATCGTTTAATTAGTAATCCGTTGGATTCCTTACCTAATATTAGCCCCGATTATATTCTAAATATTCCCTCGTCTCGCAGTTTGAATAGCATGACGTATTCTCCTCAGCTAGATTTAATGGTGGCTACAGAAGCTGCGGATCTAACTGGTACAACCGTGGCTGGTCAAGGGCGTATTTTATTTTTCGAAAATTTCTCTACGCACACTAGTAATGCAAGTATTACGCCGAGCCGAATTATTACTGGTGCAAGAACACTTTTAGTAAATCCCGTGAGTGCGGCCATTGATACCAGGGAAGGGGCAAAATATCTATATGTGGCTGATTCTCAGGTTGCAGCAGCAACGGAAGGTGGTACTTCTGGAGCGGTTTTTCGATTCCTGATTAGCGATGAAGGAGATGTGGCGCCCCAAAACGAGTTGCGGATTCCAAATCGTACACCAGTAAGCATATCGCTTGACGCACGTGGAACAATTCCTGCAGATTCTACAACTAATGGCAATGGAGCTTCGGCCAGAATACGTCGTTAATGCGAAGTATAGAATTTGTTTGATTTACTATTATTGAATAAGTTCCAATAGAAGAGCGATATCATTTCTTTTGGTCATATTATCCACATGTTCGTACGCCGAAATTAGATTGCGCAGTATGCGCTTGATAATGGCTGGATTGTCGCAAGGATGTGTATACTCTGGCGATATTGGAAGATTGAGCTGTCTTAAGAAAGCCTGAATGTCTTCCTCTTGCATGATCTGCCCACGATTAAAAACATTGATATAGAAGAGCGTCTTGCTCGGCTCAGATTCATCCATATAAGCCAGCACAAAATGTTTTGGCAAATTGACCCCGTAAATGGGTAAATCTAATTTCTGTGCTACCAAGGCATAAATACATGCTAAAGAAATCGGATTGCCCTTCTTGGTTTCTAATACTTGATTGATAAAAGAGTTTTGCGGATCGTGGTAATTGCTCGTGTTGCCAGAAAGACCAAACTCACGGAAGATAATGTTATTCAACAATCTCACTTTCTCTACGGGACTCATAATATCATACATCATACCTGTCCAGGCTGCACTACGAAGCTCTGCTAATTGATAATAGACCTGATCTTCATTCATGTTAGGGTACTGATACCGATTGATAATCATTAACCCATCCAACAAATCGTCTGCATTGTTCAATTGCCAGATTTGTAATTCATTTTTGACTTCGTCAAACTGAATTTTGTGTATAATATTTTCGATACGCGATTGCGCGAGCGGATCAAAAGACTCTTCCCATGTTTGTTCTAAAACGGGAATCACGTCCGGTCCGCAGGTAATAAGTTTGTGCTCAATCTGTTGGAAAATAGCGTAATCGGGGTCGTCCAACAAGGACACTAAGGCGGTGAATTCGTTGTTGGTCATACGTTGCATCGTTTTTTTAGATTATCTAGGAGAAACTAGTTTAAACCCCACCCCATACACGTTTTCTATTTTGACACTATTAGATTTAGACAATACCTTTCGCAATCTAGAGATAAAAACATCTAAACTACGACCGAGGAAATAGTCATTGTCGCCCCAGATATGTAGTAGAATCTCTTCTCGTTTCACTATCTGATTACGTTGCTTGTACAAGAACGTTAGCAATTCTAGCTCTCGCAGTGTTAGTGTGGTCGTAAAACTGTCTCCTATAGATAACGACAGCAATTTTAAGTCCAATTTTACATCGTCGATGAAAATTTCGTTTTTAGTGTGCTCTCGCGCTGAGTTGGCAAAACGCATTTGTCTATTCACAAAATTACGAATTCGTAGCACCAGCTCATCTACATCAAACGGCTTGGTAACATAATCGAAAGCGCCTAATTGAAGTCCTTGGATCTTATCCTCTTTCATATTGCGAGCCGTGAGAAAGAGAAATTGCGCTTGCTCGTTGATTTGTCCAATTTGCTTTGCTAACGCAAATCCATCTGTATCGGGCAATTGTATATCGATAATGCTGATATCATACTGCTCTTGTCCATACGCCTTTAATGCAGAAGTGCCATCGAGTGCCCAATACACGTCGAAGCCCATCATCTCTAGGTATTGCTTGGTGACATTTCCGAGATCCGATTCATCCTCCACATACAAAATGCGTGTTTTCATGCCTCTATATTACGAATTTTTGGGGATATCGATGATAAATGTACTGCCTAGTTCGAGAACACTTTCAACCTCTATTGTCCAACCATGTGCGATAACACATTGTCTTACATAATACAAGCCAAGTCCAAGACTACTTTGCACATTTGAAGCAGAACGGTAAAATTTTTGAAACACAAGTTTTAGTTCCTTGTCAGCAATACCTTCACCGTTATCAGATAGGCGAATCTGCCAATTATTACCGTGCTCGCTTAGCTCTACTTTTATCAATTTCTCGGATTTATGATTGTGCTTTACGGCATTCTCCATCAGATTAGAAATCATGGTCGTAAAGAAGAATGGATTCATCATTACCGTCGCATCTTGATCAGCAAAATTATGGTAGTCAATTTGAACCGCACTGTCACTCGTTTTGAGACGGTAATCGTCTACCATCTCTTGCAGAAGGTTCACGATGTTACTCGGCTCTTTTTGTATGGCATAGCCACTCATCGAAGTGATGTCTAATACTTGAGCAAATAGACGCTGTAAACGACTTGACTGACGCTGGATCACGTCCGTCAATGCTTCCAGAGGCTTGTTCTCTTGTACCAACTGTTGCGATTTCAGAGTTTTATTAGCTACTTGTATGGTCGCGATAGGCGTGTTGAACTCATGCGTAATGCTATTGACAAAGTCCGATTTCATGTCTGCTAATCTCTTTTGTCTAATCCAATTTCGATACGTCGCCAGATAGATTATAATAATGGTCACGATGGCAAATATGCCAAGTAGAAATACTGGCGCGATTAGCTTAAGTAAGGCTATAGTACGGTGCTTGCGGTCGGCAAAAATCGCAAATGAAACCTGATAGCTGAAATCTTCTGTGCTGCTCACATTGAGTTCGGAAACCAAATTTTGCTTTCGGAGCTTTTCCAGATTTCCGCCCATGCGCAGTCCGAGCATTCCTTGTATGGTACTTTGATCACCTGCTTTAATAGCAGGCGGGCTATAAATCTCCACTTTGCGATCATCTGTCAGATTAACGCGGACACGATTTAGTAGTAGAGCGTATTCCCAGTCATCTCCCAGTTGGAAATTTGTTTTGATCTGTTCAAAAACACTGTCCATTGTGTTGTTGGTTTTGAGATCCTGATCCAAATCATGCAGCAGAGCACTTACCGTATCATCAAGTTCCTGTTTATTATTCTTATCCAAACTATCCAATAATGCTAGTTTGGGGTTGATGTGTGCGTCGAAAATATTCTGCCCGCCTGGGTACAGTTTATCATTGCGGATCGCATTATAATAAAACTCTTTGATTAGGAGTTTTTCGGTATTCTGATACTGCTGGTCATTCAGGATAAAGGTATTATAGGTAAGGTAAACGAGCAGGCTGATCAATGTGATAAAACTGAATACAGCTGCGATCTTATAAACCAGAGATATGGAGGTAAGTTTCATGTTCGCGTAGCGCAATTATTGGCTGAAAGTAATGTTCTTAAGCAGGCTGAATATACATAAAATCAGTGGCTACAGTTAAGGTCTTTAGTTTTTGTTAACAATTTGTTGGGGTTTTGTTAACAGCGAGATGTCGTAATTCCAACTACTTTTATTTTCAGATATCGCATAGAACGATGTCTTATTAGACACCTACATCTACACCCATGTTAAATTATTTCACTCGCCAATCTGCGCTACGCATCCTAAATTTTGGGTCGCTATTTGCGCTATTGTTGCCTATTGCGCTATATGCGCAACAACCTCAAACCATTACAAAGAAGGGTTACACGCTGCATTTTCATGCACAAAACCCAGATTTTGATGCCGTTCAGCAAAAACGTCTTCAAAATGTGTTTTTTACCAACTATCCTAAGCTGGTGAAAGACTTTAATAAAAATTCTTTGAAAGAAGTGACTATTACCATTGATACGGCTTATGACGGCGTGGCTTATGCTCATAATGGTAAAATCGTGATTGCACAAGCTTGGATGGAAAAAATGCCAGAAGATATCGACGTCGTGACGCACGAAGTAATGCACATCGTACAGGCGTATCCACCGCGCAGTGGATCAGGATGGTTGGTGGAAGGTATTGCCGATTACGTACGTTACAAATACGGTGTAAATAATAAAGCCGCCAATTGGTCTTTGCCCGAATTGAAGGATGATCATCACTATACCAAAAGCTATCGCATATCTGCTCGCTTCTTGGATTGGATAGAAAATAATAAAAAGAAAGGAGCTGTGAAGCAATTAGATGCAGCTATGCGCGAGAAAACTTATACACCAGAAATCTGGGTAAACTTAACCGGAATGGAACTGGATGCGCTTTGGGATGCATACGTGGCAGCTAACAAAGCATAGAACATTTTTTTAGTATATTCGAATTATGAACCTACGTTATTTAATTTATTCCCTATCCTTTTTGTTTTCGATAGGGGCACTTTCTGCCCAACAAATTGATCAGGTAGAAAGACCTGAAGAATGGGTAAATACCCTAATGGGAACCGACTCCAAAGTATCTATGTCTAATGGAAATACTTATCCAGCTATTGCTGTGCCATGGGGGATGAATTTCTGGAGTCCGCAAACCGGAAAAATGGGCGATGGCTGGATGTATACTTATGCATCGGACAAGCTTCGCGGTTTCAAACAAACACATCAACCTTCTCCTTGGATGAATGATTACGGTCAGTTCTCCATTATGCCGGGAAGTGGTACACCTGAGATAGATCAAAACAAGAGAGCTAGCTGGTTTTCGCACAAATCCGAAACGGCTAAGCCATACTATTATAGTGTGTATTTAGCAGATGCTGATGTAACAACAGAGATTACACCAACCGAACGTGCTGCGGTATTCCGTTTTACGTTTCCAGAAAGTGATAGCTCGTTCGTGGCTATCGATGCCTTTGATAGAGGGTCTGAAGTAAAATTCATTCCGTCGGAGAATAAAATAGTGGGTTACTCTAGCCGCTACAGCCGTGGTAAATACGAGAACTTCAAAAACTACTTTGTCATCTACTTCGACAAAGACGTGACCTTTACCAAAATCTGGAAAGACAGCGTATATCAAGCAGCCAGCGAGCAAGCAGCTGCAGGAAATCATACCGGTGCCATTGTAGGTTTCAAAACCAAACGTGGCGAGCAGGTCAATATGCGCGTAGCATCTTCTTTCATTAGTTACGAACAAGCAGAACTAAATCTTTCTCGCGAAGTCGGTGCTAAATCGTTTGCGAACGTGCATGACGAGGCTAAAGAAGCTTGGCATCAGACGTTGAGCCGCGTAAAAGTAGGCGGTGGTACACACGATCAGTTGAAGACATTTTACTCTTGTTTATACAGAACCGTGTTGTTTCCAAATAAACTGTATGAAATCGATGCAAACAACGAGCCGGTACACTGGAGCCCATACAATGGCAAGATCCTTCCAGGTCGTATGTTTGCCGGTACAGGTTTTTGGGATACGTTCCGTGCGTTATATCCATTCTTGAATTTGGTTTATCCAGAGATCAATGTGGAGATGCAAGAAGGATTGGCCAACGCGTACAAAGAAGGCGGTTGGTTGCCGGAGTGGAGCAGCCCAGGTTATGCCAATATCATGGTGGGTAATAACTCGGCGTCTGTGGTATCGGATGCGCACATCAAAGGATTGCGCGGTTATGATATCGAAACCTTGTACGAAGCGTTGCTAAATGGTGCAAATAATGAAGGGCCAATGACGGCAGTAGGCCGTGCAGGCGCTCCTTATTATTTGGATCTTGGTTATGTGCCTTACGATGTAGGAATCAACGAGAATGCCGCTAGAACGTTGGAGTACGCGTACGATGATTTTGCGATTTATCAATTGGCAAAAGCATTAAAGAAACCAAAGAAAGAAATCGAATTGTACCGTACACGTAGTATGAACTACAAGCATCTATTTGATCCAGCAACTGGATTGATGCGCGGTAAAAATAAAGATGGATCATTCCAATCACCATTTAACCCATTCACTTGGGGCGATGCATTTACCGAAGGAAATAGCTGGCATTACACGTGGTCGGTATTCCACGATGTGGAAGGTTTGGCGCGTTTGATGGGTGGTCATAAAGCATTCACCACCAAATTAGACTCGGTATTCTCTTTGCCTCCAGTTTATGATGAAAGTTATTATGGCGGCGTGATTCACGAGATTCGTGAAATGCAAGTGGCCAATATGGGTCAATATGCCCATGGTAATCAGCCGATTCAGCACATGATTTACCTGTACAACTATGCAGGCGAGCCTTGGAAAACACAGTACTGGGCACGTGAAACGATGGACCGTATGTACACGCCGTATCCTGATGGATATTGTGGTGATGAAGATAATGGACAAACGTCGGCTTGGTATGTATTCTCGGCATTAGGATTCTATCCTGTTTGTCCCGCTACGAATGAATATATCTTGGGCTCACCATTGTTTGATAAAGCAGAAATTACCTTAGCCAACGGCAAAACGGTATCGATACAAGCTGGAAACAACAGCGCCGAGAATCGTTATGTACAGCAGTTGAATGTAGATGGCAAAGCGCATGCGAAGAATTTCATCACACATGAGCAATTGCAAAAAGGTACTAAAATTGACTTCTCGATGGGAGCGCAGCCTAATACACAACGCGGAACATCTGCAAAAGATTTCCCGTATTCGTTGAGTTTAGAAGTGGAAGGAAAATATAAATAATGATAAACTTAGGTTTAGCTAATAAAGTGCGCTGGCAGGAATGCCTGCGCACTTTTGGTGTCGTGAGTTTGCTACATCTGGCTGTTGCTTCGCAAGCGCAAGAAAAAAGACTCGTAGATTATGTAGATCCGATGATCGGTACGGCCAAAATGGGACATACTTATCCTGGACCAACTGTGCCATTTGGATCGGTGCAGCTCAGTCCGGATACCGATACGATCCCGTACGCCATGAACGGCAAGTACAATGGCGATGTGTACAAATATTGTGCTGGCTATCAATATAGTGATCCCACCATCGTTGGCTTTAGTCATACACATTTCAGTGGTACAGGTCATTCGGATTTAGGTGATTTCTTACTAATGCCCACCAGTGGTGCATTGAAACTTAATCCTGGTACGGCAGATCAACCGGGTAGCGGTTACCGTTCGGCATTCAGCCATGACAATGAAACAGCTGCGGCAAATTATTACAAAGTAAAATTAGATGCGCACAACATCACCGCAGAGCTGACAACCAGTGCACGTGTGGGTCATCATAAATATACTTTTAGCCAAGCAGGAGAGAGCCATATCGTGTTCGATCTGATGCACGGTATCTATAATTACGATGATAAAAATGTGTGGACAGTAGCGCGTGTGCTAGATGACCATACCATTGTAGGATATCGCCAAACGCATGGTTGGGCAAGAACTCGCGTCGTGCATTTTGCGATGAAGTTTTCCAAGCCATTTAAAAATTATGGTACGAAGGATTTCGAAAAACAGCAAGTGTACAAAGGTTTCTGGCGCAAGTTTGACCAAACCGACAACTTCCCAGACATCGCTGGCACGAAGATCCGGATGCACTTTGACTTTGATGTAGCAGCTAACGAAGAAATTCAGGTGAAGCTGGCGATCTCTCCCGTAAGTATGGACAATGCCTTGGCGAATATGGAGGCAGAAGTGCCGCATTGGGACTTCGATCGTACCAAACGCGAAGGACAGGATCTGTGGGAGAAAGAATTAGGTCGTATTCAAGCGAAGTTGCCTACTAAGGAAGATTATGTCAATTTCTACACGGCGATGTACCATGCAGCGTTGATGCCAACGGAATACATGGATGTAAATGGACAATACCGTGGCTTGGATCATCAGGTGCATCAAGCGGATGGTTTTGTCAATTATTCTTCTTTCTCTTTGTGGGATACTTTCCGCGCTTTTCATCCGTACATGAACTTAGTCAACCCTTCGCGCAACGCCGATATGGTGGCTTCGATGATGGCGCACTACGATCAGAGTACGCTGAAAATGTTGCCGATCTGGTCGCATTATGGTAATGACAACTGGTGCATGAGTGGTTATCACAGTGTTTCTGTGATTGCAGATGCGATCTTGAAAGGTGTGTACAAGGGCGATGCTAACAAAGCGTTGGATGCCTGTATTGCAACCGCAAATTATCGCCGCTATGAAGGCATTGGTGAATACATTGATCTGGGTTATATTCCTGATGAGAAAAATGGTACTTCGGTATCTAACACGTTGGAATATGCTTACGACGATTGGTGTATCGCGCAATTGGCAAAGCACTTGAACAGAGAGTCTGATTACCAGACTTTTGCCAAAAGAGCTGAAAACTGGCGTAATATGTTTGATCCATCGATCGGCTTTATGCGTCCGAAAGATGCGCAAGGCAAGTTCCGTGAGCAATTTGATGTGTTGGAAACACACGGACAAGGTTTTATAGAAGGCAATACCTGGAATTATAGCTTGTATGTGCCACATAATCCGCAAGGATTAATGGAGTTGATCGGTGGCAAAAAGAAGCTGTCAACTTACTTAGATTCCTTATTTACTATGCACCTTCCCGACAAATTCTTCGAACATACAGAGGATATCACGCGTGAAGGTATTATCGGAAATTATGTACATGGTAATGAACCGGCGCACCACGTGGTTTATCTATATCAGTTGGTTGGCGAAGGTTGGAAATCCCAAGAATGGATTCGTAAGATCTTGAAAGATCAATATCATAATGGAGCAGATGGCTTAGGTGGCAACGATGATTGCGGACAGATGAGTGCTTGGTATTTGTTTTCTAGCTTGGGCTTCTATCCGGTGGCACCAGGTTCAACCGATTATTGGTTGGGTAGTCCATTAGTAGAATCGGCCTCTGTTCGACTGGAGAATGGAAAGACATTCGAAGTAGAAGCCATCAACCAAAGTGATAAAAATGTCTATGTACAAGAAGTACGTCTAAACGGCCAGCCGTTGAAAGGCTATATCTTGAAACATGCCGACATCGTGAATGGTGGTAAGTTGCAATTTAAAATGGGCGCGAAGCCCAATAAAAAAGCGTAAAGTACTACTTGATCGAAACAATACGTAAGGAAGACGGCATGAAATCTAAGTTTCATGCCGTTTTTCTTAAAAATCAGGTAAAAAATACTGGTTTTCCAGTAGACGATAATGCAAGGTATTTCTGTTTAGAAATTTTATCTTGGAGGTGTAAATAGTTAGCCGAAGACTACTCTCGCTTGACCTTAAAATATAGATACCCATAAAGATGAAAAAGATACTTTTCCTAGCAGCCCTTATTGGTTTTTCGTACACCTCACAAGCGCAGGTTTTAAAGAAGATCCAGCGAAAGTTGGAAGATAAAGCCGAGAAAACGGTTGATAACGTGTTAGACAAAAAGCAGCCTAAATCCGAGACTAGTTCGGGGTCGGTAAATACTTCGGGTGCTATCGATATCTTAACTACTAGCGAACCCTTTCTGGGAGGAACACAGTTGATCTTTTCAGACGATTTAAGAAATGAGGCTGTTGGAAGTATGCCGAGATATTGGCAAACCAATAGTACCGGTTCCGTGGTAGAGATTAGTGGCGCAGCCGGCAAATGGCTAAATCTCGCTCCGCAGGCTTCATATCAATTAGATACTTTATTACAGCTTCCGTCTAAATTTACTTTGGAGTTTGATCTTCTCACGCGTGCAAGCGAGGCGAAAGATTTGCGCAAAATAGAATTTGGCTTTTCGAAGAACAACAATACACAGAAGTTTATTTATGGTGTCTCCAAAGAAGTGAGCATTTACCAAGCGCTGCAATATTATTACGATAATATTTCCACAAATGCGGGGACTCATAGTAGCCGATTGCCTTTCCCTTTGAGTAATTATGCCAATGCAGTGATGCATGTATCCATGTCGGTTGATGGTGAACGTTTGCAGGTTTATATCGATCAGCAAAAAGTGTTGGATGCTGCGATTATAGATGTGAATGCGCCGAAGCATTTCTATCTGTCTACCGAGACGTACCGAAACAATGCCAAGGCATTCATTAGTAATTTAAAGATCGCTGGTTTTTAGTCATATTAACTGATACAAGTGATAAAAGCGCTATGAAGATCAGTCTTCATAGCGCTTTTTTGTGCTAATTACCAGTAAAATAAAGACGGTGCTAATCTTTCTTGAGCTGTCCGTCTAATAAATTGATGATGCGGTTGCCGTATTCAGCATTCTTTTCTGAGTGAGTAACCTGAACGATCGTTACACCTTCTTCATTCAATTGCTTAAATAGCTTCATGACATCTTCACCTTGCTGAGAATTGAGATTCCCCGTTGGTTCATCTGCCAAAATCAGGTTAGGAGATCCCGCCAAAGCGCGTGCGATGCCTACAATCTGCTGTTGGCCACCCGATAGTTGATTCGGAAACAAGTCTTTCTTACCGACAATACCAAAGCGATCCAACATGTCTCCCACAATGGCTCTTCGCTCCGAACCGGAAATGTTTTTATAGATCAAGGGCGTTTCGATGTTTTCGTATACCGTAAGTTCATCAATGAGATGATAGGATTGGAAAACAAAGCCAACACGCGACTGAAACAGCTCTGCTCTTTTACGGCTTTTCAGTGCATATACATCTTCTTCCAAAAAATGATACGTGCCTTCATCGGGTGTATCCAAGTTTCCTAATATATGTAGGAGCGTTGATTTTCCAGATCCCGATGGTCCCATAATGGAGATAAATTCTCCCTGTTCGATGCGTAGGTTAATGTCTTTGAGCACAAATGTCTTCGTGCCCCCAACGTTATACCACTTGAAAATATGCTTTAATTCGATCATGTATGCAATGGCTTTATGTTAGAACCTCTGTCTAAGGTTATGCCAGAGTGATAACTTGCTGTTATTCAGTTGTTATGTTGTGGTTTTGTCTAGGTTAATGTTCGGAACTGAACAGTTTGTTGTTCAGTTCCGAACAGCTCAACGTGCACTAGTTGAGCTTTATTTCATGGATGACTGACGCCTTCGAAGGTCATCTTCACGGGCTTGATCAGGCCTTGCTCGTCGAAATGCAATTCTTCAATACAGGTTACGCGGTCGTGCGCACTAGTCTTTCCTAACGGGCGACGGTGATATACGATAAAGTACTTTTCTTCGTTAGGTACTTTAATCACCGAGTGGTGGCCTGCACCAGTGGCAATTTCGGGATCTTGCTCCAAGATCGTGTTTACTCGTTTGAATGGGCCAAATGGCGAATCCGCAATCGCATAAGCTACTTTGTAATCTGGTCCTGTCCAGCCACCTTCAGACCACATGAAATAATACTTGCCATCTTTAATAAACATAAATGGCCCTTCTACGTAATTTTCGGGCGTAACTTCTTTGTAAAACGTGCCATCCTCGAAAGGCAATATTCCAGTGAAATCTGGTTTTAACTTCACCATGTTACAGTGTTTCCAACCGCCGTAGTACATGTAGTAGGTACCGTCTTTATCTTTAAACACGAATTGATCAATCGGCTGTGCTCCATTGACATTTTCTTGAATCAATGGCTTGCCAATTAGGTCTTTGTAAGGTCCTTCCGGTTTGTCGGCAACGGCTACGCCGATACCACCAACTTCGCCCGGGTGCACGTCATTGGCACCAAAGAAGATGTAATATTTACCATCTTTTTCTAGGACAGCAGGCGCCCAAATGGCTTTATTCGCCCATTTTACTTCTTTATTATCTAATATACGCTCGTGTTTTTCCCATTTCACTAAATCTTTAGAAGAAAAAGCATCAAAGAATATTTGTTCCTCATAGGGTGCGGAGTAAGTTGGGAAGATCCAATACGTATTGTTATATACAATCCCTTCCGGATCGGCATAATTTCCTGGGAAAACGGGATTTTGTTGTGCTAGCGCAAATGAGCTGCAACTTAGCACAGCAGTAGCCACGAGGGAAGTAAATTTGTTCATGCTTTTTCGATTTAGCGTTTATATCATATAGGTAATTACCTTCTAATATAATGCTTTTTTTTGGATTGGTTGCGGGATCGCACTGCGGTGATAGTAACAATTGGGATAGCATCTGCTTAGGATAATGATTGATCAAAAATTATTGTCCTAAGACAAGTATTGATGAGGATCAAATATTTACATTTAAGTACCTAAAACAAGATTATGGATCTTATATTTTTATTGCTTAGCCTTCTCACTGTCCTGCTATTTACCCACGCAACCCAATCGATAAAAGATGGAGCTATATTATTCGTATGGGCAAGCATTGTCTCATTTCTGGCAAGTAGGTCTTTATTTGCCAATTTTCCACTCTTATTAGCCATTGTCGTACTAATTACCATAAGGATTGGCTTATTTGTTTATAAGAGATTGAAATTAAAGCCGGTTAATAAATGTGTTTTATTAACGATCCATATCGTGAGAATTCCAGTAGAATTTGTTCTTTTTCAACTCTACTTATCAGGAAGCATCCCCATCTTGATGACCTACAAAGGATGGAATTTTGATATACTAATAGGATTGTCGGCTTTAGTATTAGCTGTATTATTATTCTTTATAAGGTTTTCTAAAATCACCGGAATATTAAAGATTTGGTCGGTAGTCGGCATATTGTCCTTAGCCTCCGTGGTCATCATCGCGATCTTATCATCACCCATACCCATTCAGCAATTTGCCTTTGAACAACCGAACACAGCTTTGCTCTATTTTCCTTATGTCTTACTGCCTTCTCTAATCGTACCTACTGTATTTTTATCACATTTCTTATTGCTAAAAAGTATGCGTAGTGAAGACAATGTGTAAAAAGGGTATGGCAACAACCTTCTAATCATCCCGCAGGCTACGAGTTGGATTCATCAAAGCATTTTAGATTTAGTCGTTACGTAAACTATTGACAGGGTTGCGCAAACCTGCACGAATCGCTTGTCCGCTTACTGTTAGGAGGGCAATGCTTAGTGCGATGACCCCTGCTAATACAAAGATCCACCACGAGATGTCTATACGATACGCAAAACCATCCAACCAGCGTTGCATGCCCCACCACGCTAACGGCGAAGCGATCACTAAGGCTAATAAAACGAGTAAGACGAAATCTTTGGATAAGAGCAAAACAAGATCGGATACGCTAGAGCCAAGCACTTTGCGGATGCCGATTTCTTTGACTCGCTGATTGATGCTTAAAAGTGCTATCGCAAATAATCCCATACAAGATATGACAATAGCGATGACCGCACCACCGACGATAATATGCGCAAATCGTCGATCCTTTTTGTACATATTTTCGGTGTTTTCATCCAGATAGGATGCCTCGCTAGCCGCTTTTGGATTGATGTTTTTCCATACATCTTCCACTTGCTTTAAGGCTGTGGCCAGATTGTCGGTTTGAACACGCACAAATATGTATTCTATATCAAAACCGATGTTTGGATTGATGTGCATGGTTAATGGCTCGACTTCTTGTCTGAGATCTTTAAAATTAAAATCTTTGACTACACCAATTACAGTCGGCGTCATGCCCATATCAATTTTCTTTCCCAGAATGGCATCAGTACCACCGAGTGCTATCGCCATTTGTTCGTTGATGATAATGGCGCTTGTGTCGGTGCCGTATCCACGAGAGAAATCGCGTCCGGCTAGCAGTTCAATATCTAATGCATCCAAATAATCGTAATCCACGCGCAGAAAATGCGTGCTAATTCCACGACCTTCGTGATCAAATCCAATTTTCGAATTGGAGGTGCTGCCATCTCTACCACGCCCCATATTGATATCGGTGCCGCTCACATGCGTCACGAATGGCAGTTTCGCTAAGTCGGCTCGCATTCTTTCTAATGCTTGTTGATGGTCGATACCACTGCCAATTGGTATGCTAATTACTTCTGTCTTATTGTAACCCAGCGAACGATTAGAAAGATAGGTGAGTTGTGTGCTGATTACGATCGTGCCGATGATCATAAAGGTGGCGATCGCAAATTGTACAACAGTTAATGTGTTGCGTAGGCGATGTTTTGTATTGCCCGAGGTAGTGCCTTTCAATGCTTCAATGACATTCGACTGTGCATTTTGCCAAGCAGGATAACCGCCAGCGATCAATGTAATTAGAAGAAACGTTACTGTGAACAATGAGAGGTTGATGGGGCTAAATAGTTCTCCAATTTTGAGATTATAACCCATGTTTGCATTGTATTGCGGCAGCAACAACCAAGCTAGTGCTAAGCCAAAAATTAGGGCCGAGCAAGTAATTAACAGCGATTCTGTCCAGAATTGCGCGATCAATTGTCTGTTGGTACTGCCCAAGGTTTTGCGCGTACCGACTTCGCGTTTACGCGTTATGGAATTGGCTAACGAGAGATTGATAAAATTCGAACAGGCAATAAATACCATCAACCCGGCAATGCCGATCAGCATCCAAGGAAAGGTAGTCGACCCTGCATCACCCAAGCCTAATTCGTTCAGATGATAATCCGAAAAAGGAAGGGTGCGTAATGTGATATAATCGCCATTGGCATCGGCGGTGGCGCCATCTCTTTTCAGTTCCTCGGTTTGCGGTCTGAAATGATTAGCGATTACCTGTCGAGTTTTAGTATTGAAAGCGGTTTTTTCACTTATGGGTAAGATCGTTTTTACAAATATGATATGATCATTATGATTCCATTGATCTACATTGCCCTGATAGTTGGGCTTGTGCTCAAAGCGAATTAATGATGTAAACTCTAGGCTAGAATTCTTTGGAAGATCTTCAAGAATAGCAGAGATGATCTTCGAGGTCCAAGATCCGTTGAGGTATACCTCAACGGATTGACCGACGACATGACTTGCACCAAAAAGTGATGTCGCCATTTTTTTCGTCATGGCAATATGATCTAAATCTTTCAGCGCATTGTTCGATCCTTCTTCTAACCTAAAATCGAAGATGGATAGAAAGTCGGGATCCACAAATTTTGCGTCAGAACTGATCTGCTTATCGCCATTGCGGAAAAGAAGTGTACCATTGTAATAACGAGATACACCTTCCAAACCTTCTATTTCTGCTTTCAAGGTTGGCGCAAGTGGAGTTGGCATGGCGCTGGCGTGGGTGAGTCCGTTCACTGGATTGGACTGAAAATAAAGTAAGCCAATGTGATCCCGATCTTCGTGCTGATCGTCGAAAGACAACTCAAACATAGCCGTGAGAAACAATAAGGTCGCCACGCCAATGGCCACGCCCATGCCTAAGACATGGATCGCAGTAAAACTTTTTTGGCGTTTAATGTTTCGCCAGGCTGTTTTGAGGTAATTTTGCATGTTGGTATTCTTTTTTTATAACCAGCTTAGGTTCACGGTGCCAGCAGAAGTTTTTGCGGTGATTGCATGGCCGCCACCACCTACATTACCCGTTACTCGATCTCTTTTAGTGCTTCCAGAGAAATTATCCAAGTTATCGACATTGACCTTGGTTCCGCTCAAATCAAGGTTGTATCCACCTTTTGGTATTTTTAAGTTAATGCTACCGCCGCTGGTACTCAAATTCAATGGATTCGTGATTTTTGCGATCGTTGCATTCACGCTACCGCCCGATGTTGCTGCTTGGACATCTCCTTCAATACCGTCGAGATTGATTGATCCGCCAGAAGTGGCTGCATTCAACTTGCCAACTACTCGTTTCGCGGTGATGGATCCGCCAGAAGTTTTTGCTACGATCGTGCCATTCAATTGTTCCATGGTGATCGATCCGCCAGAGGTAGAGATTTGAATATTACCTTTAGAAGATTTTGCCGTGATGCTACCCCCAGAAGTTTTACCATCTATATTGCCATCTAGATTATTAACCGTCAGACTGCCACCTGATGTAGCGAAGGTTTGGTTGCCGATAAGATTACTAATAGAAATACTTCCGCCAGATGTTCTCACTTGAGAAGAAATTTTAGTAGGTACATGGATTACGTAAGACACCGACAAAGGATGGTTAGCACTAAAGCCAGATTTCCGTTTCACTTTCACGAGAAGAGTGCCATCTTTTACAGTTAAGTTTAGATCGTATTCTTTTTCAAATATGTCTTTAAGTTCTTCGATTCGGGAATATTTTAGCTTTCCATTTGGAGCTAATACAATTTCTACACTGGCATCGCCACTGGTACCTTCTACGTTGATAGAGCCTCCGATTGTATTGGCATTAAGGGATTTGACAGTAGATGCCTTAAAAGTTTTGGTGGTGTAAGATATTTTTTTCTGTTGCGCTTGCAGACCGAAAATACAGGCCAGAAACAATGTAGTTAAAATAATGTAACGCATAATTGGTGGTGTTTTTGTGAATAAAATATGGTTGATTCGTGATAATAATATGCAACATTTTGCTACTCATTGCGTAAGCTTTGTATTGGGTTCGCCAGCGCAGCACGAAGTGCTTGCCCGCTAATGGTTAATAATGCTATGAGTAAAGCGATGAGGCCGGCTACGCCGAATACCCACCACTCTAATTCAATTCGATATGAAAAATCGGCTAACCAACTGTGCATCGCCCACCATGCAATAGGTGTGGCGATGACAATTGATAAACACACCAATTTAATGAAATCTTTTGATAATAAGAGTAGTATGCTGTTGACGCTGGAACCCAAAACCTTGCGAATACCAATTTCTTTGATACGCTGTTCGGCCATAGAACTTGCCAGTCCAAACAAGCCCAAGCAAGAGATCAGGATCGCTAAGCCAGAAAATAAACCCGTAATATTTGCTGTCCGAGTTTCTTCTTGGTACATGCGCGCTACGTGCTCATCCGTAAATTCGTAGACGAACGCACCATCTGGCACATGTTGCTTGAATACTTCAGCTACCTGATCCAAATAAGTACTCACTTGTGCGGATTGGAAACGGATGAACAACTGCGCTTGTGATTCTGACGGGCGGTTCATACGGTAATACAAATAGCCGCCAACGGATTCTTTGAGTGAGGTATAATGAAAATCGCTCAACACACCAGATATAACTGAATTGGTCGGGCGCATTTCGGTGACGATTGGCTTGCCAATAGCTGCTTCTGGAGTGGCGTAGCCTAAATATTTCAACACCGTTTCATTAATTAAAACATAACAGGTCGTGTCGGTAGTAGACAAGTTTTCTGGTAAATCATTACCCGCTAAAAGCTGAAGCTTCAGAGTTTCTGCAATTGGCCCACTCACGCTATTAGTAGATACAGGCAAACCTTTGCTGTCCGTTACTAATTTTCGAACCTGCTTGCCACTTTCGCGCATACCCATCATGCTTTGTGCTGCTACCGAACTAGTGGTGGACGCGAGGTTGCGTAAACCATCATTCAACGCTTGAAATTGTGCTTTGGAAGACAACGAATTGATAGAAATAGCCATGACACCAGATGGTTCGTAGCCTAAGTCTTTTTGCTGTACATAGCGCATTTGCTGCGCGATAATCATAATGGATGATAATAGAATAATGGAAGCTGTGAATTGACACACGACCAGAATACGGCGCATACGATTGGCAAATGTGTTTTTTAGCGCACTCTTATTCATCAATATAAGTGGGCTAATCTTGTTCATGTAATAAGCTGGATAGCTACCAGCTAATAAGGTAATACCAATCCATAGTAAAAATGTAATACCTATCAACTGCTGATTCCACAAGGAGTGATAGCTCCACGTAGTTTGCGTTATTTGTTCGAAAATTGGAGCTAATAGAATGGCGACTCCATACCCCAATGCAATGGCTATCAAAGTCACTAAAGCCGCTTCGGTATAAAATCTTAAAATGACTTGTTTGCCTGTGGCGCCCAACACCTTTGCGACGCCGACATCTTTTGCATTCTTGGAAGAGCGCGCCGTAGCCAAATTCATGTAATTAATGCAGGCGATAAGAAGTGTGATTGCCGCCAGCAGAATTGCTAGCTTAATGGTGACATGATTTCCAGCGCGGGCATTATTGCTTTCATGTAAATCTGTCGAGTATAAATGTACATCAGCGAGCGGCTGTAAAAAAAGTCGCTTTAGAAAGCGATTGTCGGCCATGTATTTATCCAATAAGGCATCGGTTTGCTTTTCTACCAGCTTTGGGTCTGCTGCAGGATTCAACAAAGCGTAGGTTTCATAGCTAGAGTTGGACCAGTATACGTTTTTCCCCATCCAACTATCCATCATGCTGTAGATCATGTTGCAGTCCAAGGTGCTGTTTTCTGGCAAATCTTGAAAAACCCCTGCCACGCGCATCGTATCCTGGTTGTTGATGGTCAGTATCTCATCGATCACCAATCGGTCTCCAAAGATTTTATCTCTTGTAGAAGCTGATATAACAATACTGTTAGGCTGATCAAAAACGTGCTGTGCACTACCTTCGATAAATTGGAAATCAAAAATCTGGAACAGGCTAGAGTCGGACAAATAGAGTGCAGACTCGGGGAAATTCTGATCACCCACTCTGATTGATGCAATCGTACCAAAGTCGTGTTTTACCAAACGTGCGGTGTTTTCTACACCACTTACTTCGGCCAACATAGCAGGCGCCACGGAGTTTGGTAATTGTGGCGTCTTTAGATTTTCGTATTCGGCGTCGAATTCGGTGTTAACACGGTAGATATTGCTAAAATTACGATGGAAAGTATCGAAGCTGGTCTCTTTCCGCACAAAAGAAAGAAGTAATATCGTCACTGCGAAAGAGGTGGCCAAGCCCACAATATTCAATACACTAAACAGTTTATTGTTGATGATATTGCGCCAAGCTGTTTTGATCTGCGATGTCATGCTAGTAGTATCCAACGTTATGTTAAATGGTAAGCGTACTATTGTACTTTGCTTTGTCAGTAAGGGCATACCAAATTTGACGCCTAATGGATAAGTTGTTGTTTTTCAATTTTTTGTGTTTTTCCGTTTGCATGTTAAGTGTTCGGAAACGGACAATTATTCGTTCAATTTCGAACAGCTATTTGATCTCTTACGATAATTGCGTATCTTAAAGTCAACACCTAAAAGAATATATGAAAATACTCAGCTTATCATTGATTGCATTAGTAGCTATTGGAATCATCTTAGGATTAATGTTTGGATTGCCACGTTACAATGTTTGGCAACAGGAGATGGCAGGTCGAGCGCGACTGGCCGAAGCGACACAATCACGTCAAATATTGATTGAGCAAGCCAGGGCAGAAAAGGATGCAGCAATCCTGCAAGCAGAAGCCATCAAAATCATGGGCGAGGCAGCACAGCGCTACCCCGAGTATCGTAAACAGGAATTTATCGGTGCATTTGGTGAGGCGCTTAAAGCAGGCAGAATCAACCAAATAATCTATGTGCCTACTGAGGCCAATATTCCTATTTTGGAAGCGTCTCGCAATGCACAATAATGTATAAGATAGTTAATTAGGAATGGGCTTCGCAGAGTGCCATGTTCACCATAGCGCCTGCGAGGTTTCCGGTATATACAGCGGTAGCGACCGATCGCATTGGATTGCAAATATCGCCACAGGCGTATACACCCGGAACGGTTGTTTTCTGAAATGCATCTACTTGCAACAGTCCCATCTCTGTTTTGGAGCAACCAAGTTGTTCTGCTATATCGTGGTGCAGATCGAAAGGCACACGCGCATACAAGGCATCTAGTGCCGTGGTTTTCCCATTATCAAATGCTAAGTGCTCGATATTACCGTTTTGATGTGTGATTTCCGTGATTTTGTCGCTGTTGATCTGGATACTACGATTCTTAAAATTCAGTAATTGCTCATCGTCAAATGGACTTCTACCATTGGTAAATAGGGTAACATCATCGCTTAGATTTTGCACTAATCCAGATAGATGTAGCGCAGCAGCTGGATCTTCGGGCACTAAGATCCCATTGCGTTTTCCACGAAACTCGTAACCGTGACAGTATGGGCAGTGGATCACCGATATTCCCCAACATGCTGCAAAACCTGGGATTTCGGGCATGATATCACGGATGCCTGTACCAATGATAATTTTCTTTGCTTGATACTGATTTTGTGTGCTCGTTGTGACTGTAAAAATATCATCCGAGGACGAAGCTGTAACCACGGAATCCGAGAGAAACTGCACCGTATCGTACTGAGCAACCTGTTCTCTAGCCACCGCTGCGATTTCTGCTGGGGTTTTGCCATCTTGTGTCAAAAAATTGTGAGAATGCGGTGTTTGACGATTGCAAGGTTGGCCATTATCAATCACCAAAACTTTACGTAAAGACCTACCCAGAGCCATTGCCGCAGATAAGCCCGCATAGCTTCCTCCTAAAATAATCGTGTCAAATATCTCCTCGTGTTTCATAGATTCTGATTCTTTTATACTAAGCTGTAAAAGTATTTTGAAAAGTTTTTAAATGCAATATAATTGCGTTTAAAATATACATCATATTGTCATAATGTTTTTATGTATAATTGAATTAGGTCTGGGGATGTGTTCGCAACAGACCTTAAGATATAAAAAAGAGGATGATTCTGTCAAGAACCATCCTCTTACTATGATATATATACATCTAGCAGCGATTACGCATGCTGTCCTTTATGTTTTCCTTCGGCATATTCTTCCACAATTTTTTTGTTAAATGCTGGAAGGTCATCTGGTGTACGGCTCGTTACCAAACCTTGATCGGTCACCACTTCACTATCTTCCCAATGCGCACCTGCATTGATCAGATCTTTCTTAATAGCGCCCACAGATGTGATCTTTCTACCTTCAACGACTTCTGCATCGATGAGTACTTGAGGACCGTGGCAAATAGCAGACACTGGTTTGCCTGCGTCGAAGAATGCTTTTACAAATGATAATGCTGTTTCATTGACGCGCAGTTTATCAGGATTAATGACACCGCCTGGAATCAATAATCCATCATAATCATCAGCAGAAGCGCCATCGAGCGGTTGATCTACCTTATAATCACCTTTCCACTCATCACCAGATTTAGCACGTACTACATCATTTTTTGGTGATACGATGTGCACTGTAGCACCAGCTTCTTCTAAAGCTTCTTTTGGGCTCGTTAACTCAATTTCCTCAAATCCATCCTCTGTCAATATGGCTATCTTTTTCTCTGTTAATTTTCCCATGATATATTTGTATTATAGTGTAATTATTTGATGAAACTCCTTTACATTGTAGATAAGCTGAAATGCTTATCTCATATTATTGAGGAGATATTATGGATTTGTCGGAGTCTCCATCATCGGATTTAAAGAATCTTCTGATAAAGTGTCTCTCGCGCTCGTATCTGTCATCGGCATAGGATTTACTTCGTCGGGTGTATTCTCCAGATTATCGCCTTGGTGTGCTGCTGGATCTGCACAAGATAGGATACCAAACATACCTGATGCTGCTATCGCCGCTAAATAGGATTTCTTCATAACATTCCTCCTTTTGTTTGTATAGAGAACAGGAATCAGTGAGAAATGTTACCCCCAAATTTCAATTTGGGGGTTTGTACTCAGACGGTTAACGTATTTAATGAGGTTCAATACGACAATGTACCATAGTGATAATAGACAACCATTTCACTGACTACAGAAATTTTGACAGATTTTCCTTAATACTTTACCATACTTTAGCAGTCCAACAACAAACTAATCAACACATCTATGAAAAAAATATATTTGAGCGTTATCGTATTGCTAGGTATCTTTCTATTATCCGGCTGCGCAACATATAGGCAACAGTTAGCTTTAAATATGTTCGATGTGCGCTTGGGTATGACTAGGGAACAAGTGGTGGAAATATTAGGAAGGCCAAGCATGGTCGTCTCTGCCTACACGGAGGAAAATGGCGATCTTATTGAAGTACTGGAATACGTGCGAAGTGAGACCAATTCTTTGACAGAACAAGTGGAGGCGCGTCCGATATGGACATACTTTGTGAATAACGAATTATTCGAATGGGGACCAGGAGAAAACTGGGAAACCGATGCTGCATTTCGTAGAGCAATCTTAGACCGATCCAAGGATTATCAGCATAACCGAAGTCGGCGGTAATTTTCAATACAGCACTAGTTTTCTTGGCGATACATCGCCAAGAAAACTAGTGCACGACTATTCGTCTCTCAAACTATCTACTGGATTGGTGGATGCGGCTTTTGCGGATTGAATGCTGATGGTAATCAACATCACGATTATCAGGCTTCCCGCCGAGAACATAAATGGCCACGGACTTAAGTTGATCTGATACGCAAAATTCTCTAACCAACTTTTTAGCAAAAAGTATCCAATGGGTACGGCTACCAAATTGGCCACGATGAAAACTTTTAAGAATGGTTTGTTCAATAAAAGGAATAATTGCGGTACGCTTGCTCCCAATACTTTACGAATGCTGACTTCTTTCCGCTTTGAGGTTACGTGGTAGGCTGCCAGATTAAATAAACCTAAAGCCGCGATGACAATGGCGATGGTGCCAAATGCACTCGATACATTTTTCAACTGCTCTTCCTTAGCTTGCAGCTTCGCATAGTTGCTATCCATAAAGGTGTAATCAAGCGGTAGTCGTTCGGAATTAGGATTCTTCTTCCATTCTACATCCATCGCTGCCAGAGCCTCTTTAGTTTTGCCTTTCTCTGATCGGATCAACACATCTAGCTTATACGAGCTTGTGCCACATTCATCCTTAAAGCTATATACGGCTGGCGGTACTTTGCTTTCGAAACCATAGGCTTTATAATCTTTTACCACGCCGATAATCGTGAAATCCGTTTCGCAACCGCTTATTGTCTGCCCCAAAGGTTGGTCAACCTCCATCGCCTTTGCCATACTTTCATTGATCACGGCAAAATGGTTCACGGTATCTTGTTCAAATTCTACATCGGTCAGTTTATTTCTACCAGCAACGAGCGGAATAGACAACAAATCAAAATAATCTAAGTCGACACCCACCAAATCGACTTCGGATGTTTTCCTTGAGCTTTTAAATTGTTTTTTTACGGGAGTTTGTCCTTCGGCCGGACTATTAGACGTTGTTGCTACGTGCGTGATAGCGCCACTATTCACTAATCGATTTCGAAAATCGTTTTTCCAACCATTGCCTATTTCATAGACCAGTGACATGCCTTTAAAACTGATCACTTGTTCGGTTTCGAAGCCACGTTCAGAAGAACGCATAAAATCGAGTTGATTATCGATGATAATGATGCCTGAAATAAAAATGCTGGCAATCGTAAATTGGAAGGTAAGCAGTATGGTACGGAAACCAATACGTGTATGCGCCGTCTGCATATTACCGCGCAACATTTCGAACGGCTTAAATCCTGATAAGAAGACGGCCGGATAAATGCCAGCTATAGCTGTCGTAAGTAAAATGGCGATGCCCAACTGAAGCAGTGTGTTGGTATGATATAAATATTCAGATAGATCATCATTAAACCACTTCTGTAAGGCATTGCTAGAGATGATCAATGCAAACCAAGCTATACCAGCAGCTAGTAAACATTGGATGAATACTTCGAGCATAAACTGGAGAATCAAGGTGCGTCTTTGTACACCAAATAGCTTCTTGATGCCGATCTCTTTACCGCGATTTTCAGATTGTGCGATCACCAAATTGGTGAAATTGATGGCTGACAGAATCAATATGGTAAGCGATAATCCGCCCAGTACCCAGATGGTAATGTAGGGCATATTGGAGCCATGTTTTGGTTGCAGATGTAGCTTGCTCAACGGATCTAGATAGACACTTCCATTAGCAAAAGCCGATGATTTTACCAGATGATGCTGAGACGTGTTTTGTTCGTAATAGCGACTTATCTTGGCGGTTAATGCGGCTATATCAGTGTTTGGTTTGACCTGAATGTAAGTTTGGAAGGTATATGGATTTCCGTGTTCCACTTCATCATAAATCGGCTTGACGAGCAACATGTCGTATTCTAGGACGGATGGTTTTCTTTCTTCAGTAACGCCATAAAAAGTCTCGTAAAAACTGTGCTGAAGCGACAGCGCCTTCCATTCTATCGGGGCATCCGCCGTAGGAAGCGAATCTTTGGCAAAAAGCAATGCCGAAATCTCTCTATTTGCAATGGTGCCTTCTAGTTTGTTTAATTCGGTAAATAGTTTACCATCAGTGGTTTTCATCTGAAAGATAGTCGATGCTGCTGAATCTACCATGAGTGCATTTTTGACCAATGCTGTTTCCTTTCCAAATATCGGGTACGATCCATACATATACGGGATGGACCGCCCTGCTAATACAATCTCTGGAAATTCTTGCATGATCGCTGGCGCAAAGGAAGGCGGTGTCTGATCGGTGTATTCTCCATTGTACGTCAGGCCAACGAGATAAATATTATCTATGTTTGGATTCCACGTATCATAGCTTGTTTCCCGATTGATGTACTGATATGATAAGATAAAACCGGCAAAACCAATAGATAGCCCAACTATATTCAATCCCGAAGAGAAGATATTTTTCTTAAAATTCCGCCAAGCAGTCTTCAGATAATTTACATTCATATTTCCGTCATTTATAGGGTTAGTTACTCATCTCTCAAGCTATTTACTGGATTGACCATTGCAGCTCGAATTGCTTGATAGCTCACTGTAATCAGCGCTGTAACTATTGCCATTGCGCCGGCGATCGCAAACATCCACCATTGTATTTCAATACGGTAGGCAAAATCTTCGAGCCATTTATTCATCGCCCACCAAGCAATCGGTGAGGCAATAAGGATGGCGATCAATACAACTTTTACAAAATCCTTCGACAGTAAACCCACAATGCCAGTAACAGAAGCGCCTAATACTTTGCGAATACCAATTTCCTTGGTGCGCTGAAAAGCCGTCAATGTCGCTAAGCCAAATAAGCCTAAGCAACTGATAAATATGGTGACGGCGGTGGCTAAGTCAATCAGCTTGGCCGTACGATGCTCTGTTTCGTAGAGGTTTTTAATCTTTTCATCGGCAAATTGGTATTCAAAAGGAGCTTCTGGATAAAATGTTTTCCATTCTCGTTCCATGATGGCAAATGTTTTTTGCCATAACTTGCTGTCTGTTGGCAGTTTGATATGGAAGGTCTGCAATTGACCAGAATTATTGGAGGAAACTAATATGAGCGGTTCGATTTGCGTCCTTAAAGATTTTTGATGAAAGTCCTTGAATACACCTACAATTGGTAATGCTTTATGCTCGCCCTGCAGCAAGTATTTACCTATTGCATCGTTGGCCGATTGCAATCCTAAAGCTTTGATGCCTGCCTCATTAATCAATACATCGTGTATAGTGTCGGTTTGCTTCAGATTACGTCCGGCTAGTAATTCGATTTCATACAAATCGATAAAGTCTTTATCAATGTATTTTAATGGGGTGTTGAACTGCACACGGCCGGTATCTGCCGCAAAATCGTATATGTTTCCCCAATGGTTTTGGTTCTGTGGTTCATGTCCTTGTGCAATTTTTACTATTTCTGGATATTTTTGCAGCGCCTGTTTGTATAATGCTGGGTCAACATCCGAGTTTTGATACGATTTATAAGGCATGCGTACAGTTACTACGGCATCGTGTGAGAATCCCATATCTTTTGTGAGGGTGAAATTGAGTTGATAGGCCATAATGAGCGCCCCCACGATAAAGAATTGCGCTATAATGAATTGAAAGACAATTAATCCTTTACGTAAAGTCAACTTCGTGCCTTGAATCCGTGTTTCTACCTTTCCTTTCAAGGTTTCTATAACGCGCAATTTGTTGATTAAATAAGAAGGATATAATCCAGCAAACACCGTGATAACGAGCGTGAGTATTAAGAGAAATGCCGCAATGATCCAAGGGTTACTGTATGCTTCCATTCCGGCAGGTAAAAATTCTGGATATAGATTACGAAACAGTACTACGATCGGCCATGACAAAAACAAGGATAATAAGCATATACAGCATGTTTCTAACAAAAAGTCGAATGTTAGCGAAAGTGGCCTAGCACCTAATGTTTTGCGGATGCCAATTTCCTTTGCCCGCTGAGGTACTTGGGCGGTACTCAAGTTGATGTAATTAATGCATGCTAGAGTCAGTAAGAAACCTCCAATGGCAATCAATCCATAAATAACTTTTTTCTCTGCGACTAGACCATCTATATTGTATTTCGTATTGAAATGTTTCTCGACCAAAGGCATCGAAGCAAATTTGGAGGTATAGCCAAATTTTGCAGCAGCCTCGCCAGCTATTTCTTGATGACGTTTTTGTCCAGCATCTAATAGAAATTGCAACGAAGCTGCATTTTTTGTTTTTACGAACAGTAGATGTGCAGAATTTCTCGAATTCCACTCGGGTTTCCATTCCGCATCTCGAACAGGCATGAAAACCTGTGCTTGAAAGCTGCTGGGAAAAGAAAGGTTTTTGACCACGCCCGACACCACATATTGCGCTGTATCTGCCATAACTACACGCCCTAAGATGGAGCTAATATCATCTTTCGGGAACAGCATTTTGGCTTTGCTTTCGGTGAGTACCATACTTTTTGGATGCTGAAATGCCGTTTGCGCGTTTCCGCTAATCCATTCGTAAGGCAAAAGCTGGAAGTAACTTGTTCGGATGCCAATCACGTTGTCTTGCTCTTCCACAACCACTGGTTTTTCACCATCATTTTGTGCTACAATAAAACGTTCAAAATATTGTTGGTATACGGGAACTACCAATGCGTCATCCAGCGCTTGCTCTTCCATGAGTGGCGCTAAGCCTAGGTTTACTCCTGCGGACTGATGATCTTCGCCTTCATATTTGATCTCGGTGACTATTTGGTAAATATCCTGCAAGTCGGGTGTTTTCTTATCAAAAGAAAACTCGTAATGCACGATACTAAATACCAACCAGCAGGCGCTAATACCAATAGATAGACCGACGATGTTTAGCGCCGTAAATAAGCGATTGCGCCAAAGATATCGGAAAGTACTTTTTATGTCGTGTTTTGTCATGATTTTTTGGTTTTTGAGATGGTAGTATTGAGATGTGAGTGTTAAGATATTAGTATTGAGATATTAGTATCTAGACCATTGCCATTTTTTTAATTTTTACTTCCCACTTCGTCCTTCTGTTTTCCTCCTATTCGTTTCTCAAGCTTTTTACGGGATTGGCTAATGCTGCGCGGATCGCTTGACCACTTACTGTGAGTAAAGCTATGATTAAGGCGGCCAAACCAGCGAAAGCAAACATCCACCATTGAATCTCAATGCGGTAGGCAAAATCTTCGAGCCACTTGTTCATCGCCCACCAAGCAAAAGGACCAGCAATGAAAATGGAAATGGTCACCAACTGCAAGAAATCGACAGAGAGTAAACGCACGATATTAAAGGTCGAGGCACCGAGCACCTTACGTACACCGATTTCTTTGGTGCGTTGCTGAGCTGTATAAGTAGCTAATCCGAGTAATCCGAGAGAAGCAATGAATAACGCTAAGCCAGAGAAGGCGGAGAACAATCGTCTGAAACGATAGTCGGCCTCATATTGACGGTTGAAACTGTCGTCTAAGAAGGTATAGAGAAACGGACGATGAGGTGCTACGCTAGTCCAGATATCAGATAATGTCGCAAGCGTTTCTGGATTGCCGGCATTTTTAATTTTCAGCGTAATGAATTTACTGCTGCGAGGTTCCAAACGTAGCGTCAGTGGTTCTATCTTTTGGTGTAGCGATAGGTAATTGAAATCTTTTACCACACCTATCACCTGTCCTTCACGTCCCCATTGCGCAAAGCGTTTGCCAATAATTTGTTCTGGATCGGAGTAACCCCAAAGTTTTGCTGCGGCTTCATTAACGACCAATGAATGTATAGTATCCACTGGGAAGTCTCTAGAATAGGCCCGGCCGGCAGCCATCTTGATTTCATAGTTGGGGATAAAATCCAAGTCTACCTCAAAAATGGCCTGATTTAATACTTTCATTTCTCCGTCTGGCAGTTCGATACCTGTGCCTGCATTCGGGAAATACGATCCTGGAATACTTCGCGAAGAGGAAACTGATAGAACGTCTTTCTGCTGGGCAAAAATGTGCTTGATAGTTTCTAGATTCTGTAAAACTTGATTGTCATAATTGAAATCTACGACTAACATCTGTGTTTTCTCAAAGCCGAGGTCCTTTTTCTGTAAGTGACCTAATTGCGAAAAGACGATATACGTGCCAGCGATGAGCGCGATTGACAAGGAGAATTGGAATACGACTAACCCTTTTCTTAACCAAACGCCTCCAGCGGAAGATGAGTTAGAAGATCCCTTGAAAACTTTAACGGGTTTGAAATTTGCCAACACAAAGGCTGGATAACTAGCTGCGACAAGCGCTGTGGTCAACACAATGCCCACAAAAAGCAATAAAATCGTGCTATTGAATAAACTGGATATATTGAACTGCTTGCCTGCGAATATCTCCATAAAAGGGAATAAGCATAGCACAAATACCACGGCTAATACACTAGCGCAAAGAACCAATAATATCGACTCGCTCATAAATTGAACGATGAGATCTTTTCTACTCGCACCTACTACTTTGCGAACGCCGACTTCCTTTGCCCGCTCCATAGATCGGGAGGTAGCGAGGTTCATAAAATTGACACAAGCAATACACAGAATAAAAACACCGATGACTGCGAAAATGTAGATATTCTGCATGTTGCCAACCGGTCCGGGTTGGCGATCTGCTTTGGAGTTTAGATAGGCGCCCAACATAGGCTCAAAGTGAATACTGTATTTCCCTTCCTGAGAAGCGTCATGCCGTGCAACGAAATCGGGGACCTGCTTTTCTAACTTTCCGATGTCGTAGTTTTCAGGTAGGAGCAGATAAGTGTAGAAATCTACATAGCCCCACGCTTCAAATACTTCTGACCAAGACTGACGAAATGAACTCATGGAAAGTAAAGCGTCGAAAGTAAAATGCGAATTCGACGGAACATCTTCGATGACACCGGTGACGGTATAAATGCCCGGCGCCGCCCGACCACCCGTCACGCCACCTTCTATGGTTTGGCCAATCGGATTACTATGGCCAAAGTATTTCTTCGCGAGCTTTTCCGTAAGTACGATAGAATATGGTGCTATTAAAGCAGTTTTCGGATCACCAGCAATGAATTGCCAACTGAATACGTCGAATGCGGTGGAGTCCATGCAGAAAACATTTTCTTCTTGAAATGCTTTATCTCCATGTTTTAATAAAATGGAGATCTGACCAGAGAATTGTACGACTTTTTCTATTTCTGGAAAATCGGCTTGCAGCGCATCACCAACAGGAGCATTGCCCCATATTTGGTGTGTTTCTTCGCCATTTTTCTCTTTCCAATCATGCACGACACGATAGATACGTTCTTTTTTTGCGTGGTAATGGTCGAATGAAAGCTCGTCTTGAATATACAACACGACCAGTAAACAACATGCCAAGCCAATAGCTAGACCAAGAATGTTAATAGATGAGTACCCCTTGTTCTTGAGGAGATTTCTCCAAGCGATTTTTATATAGTTCTTGATCATAGTATTGAGTATTGAGATATTAGTATTGAGTATTGAGATATTAGTATTGAGTATTTAGATACTAGTATTGAGAAGTGAGTATTGAGATATTAGTATCTAGACCATTGCATTTTTTTTAATTTTTACTTCCCACTTCTTCCTTCTGTTTTCCTCCTATTCATCTCTTAAACTTTTCACTGGGTTAGCTAATGCGGCTTGCATCGCGCGGAGTCCAATCGTGATATAGGCTAGAGCAACCGCCATTATTCCGCCAATCACGAATAAGGAAATGTTAATCGATGTGCGATACGAGAAGCTACTTAGCCATTCGTTCATCAGGTACCAAGCAACCGGACAAGCAATCACGATAGCAATCAGCACCAATAGAATGAAGTCTTTGCTCAACAAATGTATAATGCCCAATACATCTGCACCGAGTACTTTCCGGATCCCAATTTCTTTAATTCGAATCTGAGCCTCATAGGTCGTGAGCGCAAATAGACCTAGTACAGATATGAAAATAGCAATGCCCGAAAAGATGTTGAACAGCAATCCAGTCCGATTATCAGATTTGTACAAATCATCAAATTGACTATCTAGAAAACTGTATTTAAAAGGAAACTCAGTCGGGTATTTCTTGTATTGCGCTTCTACTGCCGCTATAGCTTGTTGCGCCATATTGGGTTTCGCCTTCACATAAAGCGCACCACGATACCAATGCGTCCACATAATCATCGGGCCGATTTTTTCTTTCAAAGATTTGTAGTGAAAATCTTTTACCACACCCAGAATTGTACCTTCCATATCATGGAAAGTAAGCTTTTGCCCAACGTATGGCGATTTCAATCCGATTTGTTGTGCTAATGCTTCATTGATTATGAAAGAAGAGGAATCGCTCTGCAGTCCCGTAAAATTGCTGCCTTCCAGCATTTCTATGTTTAATAAGGGAATAAAATTTTTATCAATACTCGCTTGTGTTACGATAATCGATTGATTTTTGTCTTTGCCTGGCCATTCCAAATCTCCAGTAGCCTCCCCGTGGTTAGCGATATTGTAGATGCCCGTGAGGGCTGTGTTTTCAATAGCGGGTGAATTGGCTAACTCTGCCCTTATGGCATCATAACTTTGTACGGCATCCCAATCTAAGTTAACCGTAAAAAGCTGTTCTTTATCATAACCGAGGTTTTTATCGCGGATATAACTGAGTTGCTGTTTGATCACTAGCGTAGCAATAATCAAGATGATCGATATGCTAAACTGAAACACCACCAAACCTTTACGTAGCATTGCGGAAGTGCTGTTTTTGGTCGATTGTCCTTTCAGCGATTTCAAGACATGGAAAGAGGTGAGTTGTAATGCAGGATAGATACTTGCTAAAAGCAAGGTGACGAGAATGGCGACACCAAGATATACCCATACCGTCGTATTGCTCAATGAAAAGACCAGCGATTTCCCAGCAATAGCATTGTAACCCGGAACCAACGCCCAAACAGATACGATAGCGAGTAGCAGCGCAATAGCAAAAATGATGATTGTTTCTGTAGCAAAACTTAAGAAAAGATGCGTTCGACTGGCTCCGATTACTTTTCGAATACCGACTGCTTTGGCGCGTTCTAATGAACGTGCAGTAGAAAGATTGATGTAATTCACCGCACCGATTGCCAGCAGGAGTAACGATACAATCGTGAAGACTTGCACTAAGCGTAGCGCAGATTTGTTGCCATCGGCACTAATCAGATGGAGATCTGACATCAGGTCTGCGGAGAATAATGTCGAAGATTCCCCATTGCGTAGTTTTTTGTAGCCATTAGAAAGTTGCGTTCCAATCTCGGGTGAACTACTGTTGGTTTGTATTTTTAGGTAGGTGTTGAAGGCGTAGTTCCCTAAATCTTCATCAATTGTTTTCCAATGCATATTGCCGCCGCCTTCGGTGAATTTAGCCGCGTAGTAAGATAGGGGAACAATCGCATCGAAAGTGATGCTAGAATTTTGAGGCGCTTGATCGATGAGACCTGTCACTGTAAATGGTGCTTCTTGCCAATACACCGTTTTTCCCACTACATTTTCATCACCAAATACCGCTATGGCAGTTTCGGGAGTTAATAAAATGTTTTGCTTATTCTGAAGAAAGGTAGATACCGATCCTTGAAGTAAAGGGAAATGGAAAATGGAGAAGAAAGAATCATCCACATAAGCGATCTTCTTTCCTTCTGTTTGATTTTTGGTAGCATTATCCACCAAGATGGCCGACCAATTATAAGCCACTCGCGTTGCCGATTCTACTGCTGGAATATCTTTCGCTAATATCGCTATCGGTCCGGGCACACCATCCCATACGGCGGTGGATTCACTGGTTTGCATGTGCGCACTAACCTTATAAATCTGCTCATGATCATGATGAAACTGATCAAAACTACGTTCATCCTGCACCCAGAGGATGATCAGTATAGCCGTCGCCAAACTTACAGTAAGACCCAATACATTTACTGCTGTATAGAATTTATTGTTCTTGAGTCTCCGCCAAGCGGTTTTGATATTTTCCGTATTCATCATAAGTCAGTTTTATAGGTTGTTGAAGCTATTATTTCTGCTAATTATTCGTCTCGAAGGCTATTGATCGGGTTGGCGAGTGCTGCGCGAATGGCTTGAAAACTTACCGTTAGAAATGCGATAGCAATAGTAGCCACACCAGCAATGAGAAATATCCACCATTCTATGTTGATGTGATACGTAAATTCCTCCAACCAACGATGCATAATCCACCAAGTGATCGGTATGCTGATGCACAATGCGATGATCACCAAAGTCACGAAGTCAATGGTCAACAAGGTCACGATCCGAGCAACGGAAGCGCCCAATACTTTTCGAATGCCGATTTCTTTAATGCGCTGTTGCGCTGCGTAAGCTGATAATGCGAACAACCCCAAACAGGCAATGCTAATCGTGATGCCGGAGAATAGGCCCATGATTTTTGCTGTTTGGCGCTCGTGTTTGTACAGCGCGGCATAATCATCATCCAAGAAATGAGACTCAAAAGGAATATCTGGTTTGATGCGTTTCCAACTAGCACCGATTGCCCCTAAAGTAGCCGCCATATCGGCATGTTGATCCACCTTGACGAAGATATTGCCAAAGTAATCGTACTCTGGAAAGATCACAATCGGCTGCACCTCCTCTTTGAGCGAAGCAAAGTTGAAATTATCTACCACTGTCTTGATCCGTCCAATGCGACCATTTAAGTTCATGCGCTTGCCAATCGCTTCATCTTGTGAAAAGCCCATCGCTTGCGCAGCTAGTTTATTGATCATGAAACTATATTCCTGCGCGGTACTGGTATCGCGAGCGCGTAATATATCGGCTTCGGTTAGGTTTTCGCCAGCTACTATAGGAATCTCGAAAACAGTCAAGAAATCCTTTTCTACCGGAATTGCGGTCACGCTGATGGCTACATCATTGCCTTTACCTTCGATGTCAGATGCGGTGTAACCACCTTGTACAGAAACCGGTGAATCGTAAGAAGCGGTGACGCCTTTTACGGCATTAAGCCGAAGCAAATCGTTTTTCAACGCCGTACGATCGGCATCTTTCAACACGCTACCATTCAGTACGATGACCTGTTCGCGATTGAGGCCCGTGTTGGTTTGTTGTAGAAATTGTAGTTGGCGTGTGGCAAATAAGGTACAGGTAATAAATAGCAGTGAAATACAAAACTGTAATACTACTAATGCTTTTGCCGAACCGAATCCCTCTTTGGCGGTAGCCCCTTTTCCTTTTAGGATTCGTAACGGACGTAAACACGAAATCATCCAAGCTGGCCATCCGCCACCGAGCAGTGACATGAATACCGTAAATAAGATTAGAGCAAGATAAAATAGTGGTTCGCGCCATAGCTGCAATTGCATCTCGACGCCGATGTATTGACTAAATGCGGGAAGTAACAGCCAAGTAAAAAACAAGCCGATCAAAGTTGCGATGCTGATCATCAACGCGCATTCCAATAAAAATTGGTAGAAAATAGCATAGCGGGCTGCGCCCAATACCTTTTTGACACCGACTTCTTTCGCGCGTTCAGACGAGCGCGCTAAAATAAGATTGGTAAAGTTGACGCTGGCCAATACAATAATCGCTACCGCTAGCGCCGCAAAAATGTAGATATACATGAGATTACCGCGACCCGCTTTGGAAAACAAATGTACATCCGACAGCTTTTCGATATTAACCTGTACGGAAGCGGCCTTGTCCGGTGAAGTTCTGAATCTTTGGTCAATGAATGCCGTAACCTGTTTTTGTAAAGGATCAAAGCTATCGGCGTTTTTCAAGAGTAGTAAGGTGACATCATTTGCCGAGTGCCATACCTGTTCTTGAAATCGCTTTAGATGTTTATTAGATAATACTGCGTGAAAGTTGAAACGCGTGTTGGTCGGCGGATTCTCGACCACGCCAGTAACTTTCCAAGGTTGATTGTCGATCACCAAGGTTTGTCCTAAAGCAGACTGATCACGAAAGTACTTTTTAGCTAGATCCTGCGTGATGACAATTTGGTAAGGCTCGGAAAGCAATTCAGTACTAAGCGCACCTTGAACAAAAGGATAATTCAATACCTGAAAAAATCCTTCATCGGCAAGCATTAACTGTGTTTCTACCACCGTTTGCGTGGCCGTTTTTACAACGCCTTCTCCAGAATATTCAGCTAAGCGAATCGCTTCTTCCACCTCGGCGAATTCATTTTTCAAAGTGGGTGCGGCAGCGGTAGGCGTCGTTGGTACGTATTGGTATTCGTTCTCCGAATCTCCTTTATAGCCGTAGGAAACCCAAGCCAAACGATCGATATTCGGATAAAATCGATCGTAATTCCACTCATGTACCAGGTATGCACACAGCAGCATGAAGCAGGTAATCCCCATGGCCAACCCAAAAATATTGAGAAAGGTAAAGCCTTGATTTTTGCGAATGGCTCGCCAGGCGGTTTTAAAATAAGTTTGGGTCATGCTGAGGTAGATTAAACGGTGGTGGTTTCCATAATGACTTGTCCGTCCAGCATGCGGATTACGCGGTCGGAGAATTTCGCATCGTGCTCACTGTGCGTTACCATCACGATGGTGGTGCCAGCTTCATTCAATTCGGTTAGTAAGTTCATGACTTCATTACCATTCGACGAATCCAAGTTACCTGTCGGCTCATCGGCCAAGATCAGTTTCGGATTGTTGACTACGGCACGTGCTACCGCCACACGCTGTTGCTGACCACCAGAAAGCTGTTGCGGGAAGTGATTACGGCGGTGCATAATTTGCACTTTTTCTAATACTTCTTCGACACGCTTCTTGCGTTCGGCCGCTGGTACATTGGTATAGATCAAGGGTAACTCCACGTTTTCAAAAACCGTCAATTCATCGATCAGGTTAAAGCTTTGAAATACGAAACCAATATTGTGCTTGCGCAAGTCCGAACGTTTGCGCTCATTGAACTTGGCTACCTCTACATTATTAAATACATAACTGCCTTCGTCCAGATCATCCAATAGTCCGATGATATTCAACAAGGTTGATTTTCCACAACCTGAAGGTCCCATGACGGCGACAAATTCGCCTTCTTGCACGTGAATATTCAGGTCATTCAAGGCTACCGTTTCTACCTCTTCGGTACGGTAAAATTTTTGGAGGTTAGTTATTTTGATCATTTTTATTCGATTTTAGTATTTAGATATGAGTACCTAGTATTTAGATATGAGTAGTTAGATGTGCGTATTGAGATATTCTCACTTCTCACTTCTTACTTTTTATTTCCCACTTATTACTTTTTCCTTTCTATTGTTCTTTTAAAGTTTTTGTTGGATTGGCCGTTGCTGCACGCCAAGCATGCGAACTCACCGTGAGTACTGCGATCAGAATGGCTAGGCAAGCTGCCAACAGAAATACGGTCCAACTGATGTCGATGCGGTATTTATAGCTGTCTAACCAATCGTGCATAAACCACCATCCAAGAGGAAAAGCGATCAAGCAAGAAATACTGACCAGCAGGATAAATTCTTTATTTAACATACCTACGAGGCGACCAATAGAAGCGCCTAAAATTTTGCGGATGCTGATTTCCTTAGCGCGTTGCTCTGCGGAATAGGATGCCAATCCAAATAAGCCAAGGCAGGAAATGAAAATGGAAAGCACCGCAAATATGGAAGCCAAGTTTTGTACAAGCATCACAGAGCTGAATTTACTATTAAAAGTTTCATCCAAAAAGCGGTATTCAAACGGATATTCTGGATTGTTGGCTTTGATAATGCGCTCGATTTGCGATAGCGTTTCGGGCAGATCAACTCCTGCCTTTGTTTTGATATAGAGCGTTCCATATTCATAATTAGTCGGAAAAATAACGAGTGGTTCGGGATTAACAGAAAAAACGCTGTTGAACATGAAATCATTGACTACACCGATGATGGTGTGCAATTCGTTGTTCCAATGCAAGGTCTGTCCAGCCACCATGCCATCCGCTTGCATCATTTTGGCTAATGTTGCATTCACAATCACGGAAGTGCTATCGCCTGTGAAATGCGGTTTGAAATTTCTGCCATCGTGCAACGTCATACTCAAGCTAGGGATAAAATCATCGTCGGCTTTCAAAATACTAATGAGAATATGACTTTTCGGATCTTTACCTTCCCAATCAAATCCACTGGCGTTGGAGCCAATGTCCATGAGGTTATTATCACTTACCCCAACATCCTCGATATGGCCTGTTGCTTTGAGCTGGTCTTTAATGACGTCAAGGTGCTTGGCCATATTTCCCTGAAGAGAAGTGTTGATCACTTGACTGCGTTCAAACCCTAAATCTCGATTTTTAGTGTGTTGGATTTGCTGATAGATGATGACGGTACAAATTACTAACAAAACCGAAGCAGTATATTGTAACACCACCAAACCACGACGGATAAACCCGGCTGTTCCAGCTTTCTGTTTAGCGCCTTTTAAGGTTTTCAAAGGATTGAAAGAGGAAAGATAAAAAGCAGGATAGCTACCTGCCAGCAAACCGCAGGTTAATAGAATTCCACCGAGGAAATACAGATGTGCGGGCTCTAATAGATCTACGGTCAAGTTCGTGTTGAGCAAACTATTGAAAGAACCAATAGATAGATAAATAAGTCCAACAGCCAGCATAACTGCAAACGCAGCACTAATCAATGCCTCACTCAAAAATTGCAGAATCAGTGTATAACGCTTTGCACCTACGACCTTGCGCATGCCTACTTCTTTGGCGCGTTTTTCGGAACGGGCCGTGGCTAAGTTCATAAAATTGATGCAAGCAATCAATAAAACGACCCAAGCGATAATGCTAAATAAGCGGATATGTTTTAGCACACCTTCTTGCTCAAAACCATCACTATCAAATACATTGTACAAATTCCAGCGGTTCATCGGATAGAGGAAGTTTTGATAGAAAGTGGTTTCGCCATTCGTTTTTGCTTTGGCAAAATCTAACAAAGTAGCATTTACGGTCGACAAATTGGCCGTTTGATCTAACTGCACTACCGTCATCAGACCATTTGAGCCCCAGTTTTCTAGCCACGGATTAGCCAATTCGTATTTCTTAAAGTCGATGATCCAATCAAATTTAAAACTGCTGTTGATAGGAAACTCCTTCACCACACCGCTTACCATGTAGCTTTCATCATTGTTCACACGAATAGTCTTGCCTATCGCCGATTCGTCTCCAAAAAGACGTTGTGCAGTCGATTCGTTCAGCACTATGTTGTTCAGTTCTGAGAAGGCGGAGCGACGATCTCCTTGTAAAAACTCGACAGATAGAATATCCAACAAAGCGGGATCCGCATAATTACCGCGCTGGTTGATGGCTTTGTCTCCTAAGGATAAGAGGTAGTTATTTCCCCAGTCCAATCTAGCTGCGTGTTTGATGCCTGCAATATCTTCGGCAATCGCTGTGGCAAAAGGACCTGGCGTAGATTCGAAAACATAAGTAGCACCATCATACTTTTGCTTGGATTTAACGACGTAGATGTCTTTCTTGTTGGCGAAGTGATCGTTCTTTGTCACTTGATCCTCAACCCACAGGAATATTAATGCTGCTGCGGTAATACCTACCGCTAGTCCGAAAATATTCAGAAAGCTGTATCCTTTGGTTTTCCAAAGATTGCGAAAGGCTGATTTGATATAACTGCGAATCATTTTTTTTAGTATTTAGTATTTAGATGTGAGTATTTAGATGTTAGTATTTAGATGTGAGTAGTTAGATGTTAGTATTTAGATAGGAGTAGTTAGATGTGCGTATTGAGATATTCTCACTTCTCACTTCTCACTTCTCACTTCTTACTTCTCACTTTTGACTTCTCAGTTCTCATTTCTCACTTCTCATTTCTCACTTTTGACTTCTTACTTCTTGATATTTAGTTCCTGTACTTTATCATACGTTTCGTAGCTGGATACCACGACTTTGTCGCCTGGTTTCAAGCCGCCAATCACTTCGTAATACTCTGGGTTTTGGCGACCCAATTGGATATCCATCCGATACGCTGTACTTCCATCTTTATCTAGCTTGAAGATCCAGTTGCCACCGGTTTGTTGGTAGAAACCGCCTTTGGCTAATAAAATACCTTTGGTTTCATCGCTTAGCGCTAAACGCGTCTGTAGTGTTTGGCCACGACGAATGCCAGAAGGCACTTCACCCACAAATTCCATATCGACTTGAAAACGACCGTCTTTTACTTGCGTGTAGACTTTCTTGATTTCCAATTTGTACGGTTTGCCACTGATCGTGAATTGACCCGCTAAACCTGGGAAAATGCGGTTGATATAATGCTCATCAATATCAGCGCGTACTTTAAAGCCCGAAAGTACATCCAATTGACCTAGTCGTTCACCGGAGTTTTTGTTCTGACCAATTTCTGCATCAAATGAGGTCAATTGTCCATCCACGGGCGATCTTACGATCAAATCACCTACTTTCTGGCGCATCAGCTCCAATGCACTTTGCGTACGTTCGTAGGTTTTACGATCTTGGCCGGCTTTCTGATTATTCGATACCTCATCTTGTTTCAAGATTTGGCGCGTCAGCTCAATACGTTGCTTTTGATAGTTATAATCGTTGACCGATTTCTGGTATTCTTGCGAACCAATGGCTTTCTCCTCGTACAGTTTTTTGTTGAGCGTATATAGGCGTTCGGCTTCTTTGACCGCCAATTCCACATCCGCCATTTGATTTCGATTGGATATGGTCACCTGCTGTGCATTCGTCTGCGCAATTTGCGCTTGTGTCAATAGGTTGAGTACCTGCGTTTCTTGATTGACCAAGTTCAGTTCTAAGTCTGTATTAGATAGGCGCATAATCGGATCGCCTTTTTTCAGATGTGCGCCATCTTCTACATATTTCTCCTCCACGCGTCCGCCTACAGAAGCATCTAAATAAATACTGCTGATCGGAAGAACGGTTCCATTGATTGGGATAAACTCCTGAAATGTTCCTTCTTTGACCTCGAAAATGCTAATACGCTCGCTATCTACATTGAGTCGACTATTGCCACTGGTGTAATAGTAGCTCGCGCCTATTAATCCGACCAAAGCTAATACGCCTACAATCGTTAGTATTCGTTTAGTTCCCCACTTTTTTTTCTCAATTGCTCTGTCCATTGGTACAGCAAATATTTAATGTATAATAAGATTGTGACGTATTGATCGCCATCCATTCTATATATAATGATGTGCCAAAAACGTAATCTATTGATTTTATGTTAATTATGTCGAATTGTGATACTGTTCATGTTCGATATCGTACACTTATTGTGCGAAGATGGACAATCCGGCTGTTGTTCAGTAGCGAACAAACATTGTTCGAAAATGAACACTAGGTGATTAGTGGTGGATGTGTTGATGTTGATAATCAGTGTTTTGTGACTTTGGCACTTGCTGTGAATTGATCGATGCAAACTATTACAATAATGTGGTACAAACTTATACTTCTTATCGTCACGCTTATTACGTACATCACGCAGGCATTTGCTCAAGTAGATAGCGTTCGTAGCTTATCCGATTGTTTGGAATTGGCGGTGGCGAATAATCCAACCTTACGACAGTCTGCCTTGGATCTGAGAACCAATGATATACAATACAAACAGGCAAAACAAATTCTGATTCCCACCTTGAATGGTGGAATTAGTCATGGTATCAGTACGGGTCGAAATGTGGATCCAACGACCAACCTCTTCGTAGAGGAAACGGTGAATTCTGGGAATGTGAACTTAAATTCTGGCCTCTCTTTGCTCAATGGTTTTCGTATTCTGCATGATATCCGCGGACGCTCTTCAGCGCGCGAGGCCGGAAAGCTGGAGTTTGATGGTCAGATCAATGTGTTGAAGCTGGATGTCATTACCGCTTATATTCAGGTGTTGACCGCAGAAGATCTAGTGACACAGACTGTACAGCAGTTTGAAGTCACGAAAGAACGCTTGCGCAATGCGGAAGTGATGCATCGCGAAGGCGCCATGGCTCCGGGCGATTACTATGACATTAAAGGCGAGTATAGTGCCAATCTCAATACGATCGAGCAAAATCGACAAATATTAAACAATACGCGTACAGAATTGGCTACTTTGTTGAGTGTACCTGTACAATACATCGCTTCCTTAAGACGTATCGATATTCCAGCACAAATGCAGGTAGTAGACAACGAACGGTTGTATGAATTGGCTAGAATGAATTTACCCCAGTTTCAGGCGTGGGAATGGCGTAAAAAGGAAGCAGAAAGCGCGATTAAAAGTGAGCGATCTGGTTTCTTCCCTTCTTTACGGTTCGATGCAGGGCTCACTACTAGGTATTCCAGTCTGAATTCTAGTCCATATACCACGCAGGCAAGAGATTTCTTAGGTCGATTTGTCTCGGTGGGATTGAATATCCCGATTTTCAATCAGTTTACCGTGCGTAACCGTGTAGATCTAGCAAAGGTAGATTTAGAAAGGGTGAAATATGAGGAACAAATTGCCTTAAATACCTTGAGAGAGAATACCGCAAAGGCCGTGTTCAACTTGGATATTGCGCGCAAAAATGTAGATAATTTACAGCAGCAGGAGCAGAGCTATGCCGAGGCTTTTCGAGTAGCACAACTGCAATTTGATTTGGGCGCTACCAACTCGGTTATTTATCTAACGGCTAAGAATAAATTGGAAAATGCCCAAAATCAATTGGTGATTAAGCGCTATGAATGGCTTTTGCAAAAATATATCAATGATTTCTATTCTGGCTCGTTAGATTTATAGCTATCTTTATCCTGTGTTGCACACGATATTGCAACAGCGCTAATTACCAATACATCGTATAGCTTCTCAAGATCTTGTAGGAAGCTACCAAATAGACAATATGAAAAAGGCTTCCATACTGGTTGTTGATGATGATCAGGATCTGCTGACGGCGGTACGCATTCTCTTACGCCCCAAAGTACATCAGGTATTTATAGAATCCAATCCGGAGCAACTCTTACATATTCTGGCCAGAGAACAAGTAGATTTGGTGCTATTGGATATGAACTTCAAAAGCACGATTCATACGGGTAATGAAGGCTTGTATTGGCTTTCGGCCATCAAAGAAAAATATCCGCAAGTTCGTGTGGTCATGATTACGGCTTACGGTGCAGTGGATTTGGCGGTGAAGGCGCTGAAGCTTGGCGCTTCTGATTTCATCGTAAAACCTTGGCATAATGAACAACTGCTGGAAACGCTTCAAAGTGCCTTATCTGAAGTAAAACCTGCTTTACGTAAAACTAAATCGGCTGATAAAAAAGGTACGGAAGATAATTTGCTTATTGGCAATTCTGCTGTCATGGAGGACTTGCAATACAAGATCAGTAAAGTCGCGCCGACGGATGCCAATATCCTAATCATGGGTGAGAATGGTACAGGGAAAGATGTGATTGCGCAAGTGCTGCACAAGCATTCGCTGCGACAAGCCATGCCGTACATAAAAGTGGATGTGGGCTCGCTCACGGAAACCTTATTCGAAAGTGAGCTTTTTGGCTACAAAAAAGGTGCTTTTACGGATGCACGTGAAGATCGTAAAGGCCGATTCGAACATGCTAATGGTGGGACGCTTTTCTTAGATGAGATCGGAAATATTAGTTTGCATCAGCAAGCCAAATTGCTTAGTGTCTTACAAAATCGGCAAGTATTGCCTTTGGGCTCATCGCAACCTGTTCCGGTGGATATTCGCTTGTTATCTGCTACGAATGTGCCCATTCGTTCGCTTGCGGATGAGGCCCGCTTTCGCAAGGATTTGATTTATCGTATCAATACGGTAGAGATCCAAGTACCTCCGTTGCGCGAAAGGGGAGATGATGTGATTCTGCTAGGCGAATATTTTCTGGCGCATTACATTACCAAATACCATAAGACAATCGAAGGATTTGAGTCGGATGCCATACAGAAATTACGACAGTATCATTTCCCGGGCAATGTGCGAGAGTTGCAATATAGTATTGAGCGTGCCGTAATCATGTCGGAGCATAGTGGGTTGCGCGCTGCGGATCTCTTGTTTTCTCCGATCGAATCTACACCGCCAGTAGAAAATCCAATGGCCGATCAACCGCGTAATCTCGAAGAATTAGAACGCAAAGCCATTCAGCAAGCGATGGATCGCTACAGCGGCAACATCAGCAAAGCCGCGCGCGAATTAGGTTTAACACGCGCAGCCTTGTATCGGCGTATGGAGAAATACGGTATCTAACGCTAGAGACAATTCGATATGGGAAACCTGCAACTCAAGGAATTTGTTCGCGCACTGCTTCTTATGGCATTATGTGCTGCAGCTGGCTATTTATTCTTCGCGCAATCATTAGCTTATGCCATTGCGGCAGCTATACTGGCGTTAATATTGGTTTTCCAATGGTTCAACCGGCATCTTTGGTTGCACAAACAAATTGATGAATTTTCCGAAGCGGTGAAATACCGAGATTTCACACGCCGTTATGCCGTGAAGAAAACGCGTAATATAGAAAACCAGCTTTACGCTTCCTTCAATCGCATCAATGACGCATTCAAAGATGTGAGTGCCAAACGGGAGATTCAGCATCAGTACCTGACGAAGGTGATCAATATGTTGGATTCAGCGCTGATCTTTTACCACGCCGATAGCGGTAAGGTGGAGTGGGTGAATGATGCTTTCAAAGAAATGTTTGAAACGCCACACTTGGGCAATATCAAGGGGCTGAAGAAACGTCGCGAAGAATTGTATGACAAAACCATGCAACTCAAGATTGGTCAACAACACATAGAAACGGCACATTCAAGCAAGGGGCGGATCAAATTGCTCATTCAGGTGTCGGAATTTGAGACTGAAAATGGCTTGTACCGCATTGTGATGTATCAAAATGTGAATGATGCGATGGATGAGACGGAGAATCGCGCTTGGCATAAATTATTACGTGTGCTAACGCACGAAATCATGAACTCCATCGCACCCATATCATCCATCGCCGAAACATTGCACGGCCGACTCGAACAAACAGCCTACAGCGACGAGCTGGAAGATGTGAAAGTAGGCGTACACACCATCAAAAAGCGTAGCGAAGGATTATTGAAATTCGCGAAAAGCTATCGACTCATTAATAAAGTAGATAAACCGCAGTTTACAGAAATACCCGTTGTACAGTTATTTGAAAATATCTACAATTTATTAGAACCTTCCTTTATCCAAAAAGGGGTGGATGTGGATATTATTCTGAAAAATACGCGTGCCACCATCCAAGCTGATTTGCACCTGATCGAGCAAGTGATCATCAACTTGATGTTGAATGCCATGGAGGCAGTAAAAGATGCTGAAAATCCGTATATCAGCATGTCGGCACTAGAAGAAAATGGTCGCGTGCAGCTCAAGATCTCAGATAACGGCGAAGGCATGGAAGCAGATATTCAAGAACAGATCTTTACGCCTTTCTTTACCACGAAAAAAACGGGTAGCGGAATAGGATTGACCTTGAGTAAGCAAATCATGCTTGTACATAATGGGAATATTTTTGTCCACAGCACCCCACAAAAGGGGAGTACGTTTACTTTGCAGTTTTAGCAGTTCATATTATTGCCGCATCTTTAAACGATAAAAATCAATTCCTTTTCCAAAAGTAAAGCCCATCAGTTTTTGCTTGCCCCAATCTGCCATGAAAATGGTAATGGTGTGCGGTTCACTTCCCAGTCTCCAATCACTTTTTCTTTATAGACCAATGGATTATGAGAAGATACCACACGCGCATTTCGCCAGAATCGATCCAATTGTTTGTTCGTCGTGCTGGCGGATGCACTAAGTGCATTAAACAACGTGCTCGTTAATTCCAAAACAAGATCTGCGATCACGACTTGTCCCTGTGAAGAAGCCAACTCGGCTTCATTATTCGCTTCTATGTCCACGATTTCTGAATCGCTAAGAGGCGCTAGGTAAGCTTGTTGTAAAGTGTTTGCCACTTGAATGGTAATGGATTGGGCGGCATATGATTGTGCGGAAGCCTTTCCGATCACTTGTAATATTTGCGGGTCGTGGCGTACTAAATCGGCATTTCCATGACTAAAGGTGCGATTTCGCTTTTGAACCTCTTCTGTGAAAGTGCTGACAGCGGATTGTGCAATACCCGTCAATGTAGCGAGGTGAAACGTTTGATAGAATGCCGTTTGATATTTAAATCTATGCTCAAATGGTATGATATGATCTGCTGGAATTTCAACGTTCTTTATTTTTAGCGTTCCGCTTCCTGTCGTCTTCTGACCAAAACCATCCCAATCATCCAGAATTTCAACGCCTTCGGCATGCCTAGGAAGTGCTACGATCACATCTTGTTGCGTTGTCTCATCATGGGCCAAGAGGTCTACCCAATCTGCGAAAATACTGCCTGTAGAATAATACTTTTGTCCGTTTACCAATAAGCTATCTCCGCGTTTGGTTACCCGCGTGTCCAGTTCGCCTACTTTAGCAGAGCCAATTTCTGTCCATCCGTTTCCAAACAAATCTCCTTTTACGAATCGATCAAACCAAACATCTTGAGAAGTAAATCTTTGCGCATTCAGACGATCTTCTACAAAAGCAAAATGACCACGCAGTGCTTGGACAATATTAGAGTCTGCCTTTGCGAGCTCTATGAGTAGTCGAAATAGCTGCGGTAAGGAAAAACCATCTCCGCCAAATTTGGCAGGAATTCGTAGTGCGCCAAATCCAGCTACTTTCAGCCATCCGATCTCTTCATACGGCAATCTACGTCCTTTCTCTCGATCTAACGTACCTATCGCTATTTTGTCGAAAATTGGACGAAATCTATCAGCTACTTTTGCATAATCAGCATCATTGGATAATTCTTCTTCTATGGGATTGTTAAGATTAATTTGACTCATTTTTGTTGAATTTTAATGTTTTTTATTAGCTCCAAGGATGTCTAGGTGGCAGTACGTTGTTCAAATAGTAGTTGCCTACGATGTGAAACTTCCATCGTACGGGATCATGTAAGGTGTGTGTGCGTGCGTTGCGCCAATGTCTATCCAAATTTAATTCGGATAGTGTTGATCTTGTTCCCGATAGCTCAAATAACTTATTGGAAGAGAGCAAAGCGATTTCTGTTGTCAATACCTTGGCTTCAGCAACCAATAGCGTAGCTTCTGATACGTTTGCTTCAGTGGTGTTTCTGATAGCCGCGTCTATCTGGTCTCCAGCTAAATCTAATACGGCTTCTGCAGCGCGTAATTTAATTTTCAATTCGCCAATGTTTGAAATCGTATACGGATCGTCGGTTGCTTTTTCTAAGCCAGAGTCTATCCAAGGTCGTGCGTATTGGCGCACGTATTTAATCGTCTCGTCGATAGCTCCACGGGCAATGCCAGCGTCTACCGCGGCTTGGATAAATTGAGAAATGGCACCTGCAGCGGTCGGCCTTTCAAAGGCTTTATAAATAGGGATTAGATTTTTGGGATCTACTTTAACTTGTTTTAGTAGTACTGTTCCGCTAAAAGTTGTTTTTTGTCCAAAACTTGACCAATCATTTACCACGCTAACTCCTTTCGAATGGCGCGGGACAATAGCACCATAAGGATTACCTTGCTTATCTAGAGCAACTACGGGAATCCAGTGCGCTAACAGGGCTCCGGTGGCGAAGAACTTTTGTCCATTCACCTCATATCCATCTTTGGATTTAGTGATTTTAGTCTGCAAATCTGCCACTGTTTTACTGCCTTTTTCTGAAAAAGCATTTCCTAGTCGCTCTCCCCGTAATACGTTGCCGAAGAAAAACTTCTTTTGCTCTTCCGATGCATCCAAACGAATATGCTCTAGAAATACCCAATGGTTTTGAGCGATTTGTCCTAAGGAGGGATCTACGCTGGATATTATTTTTACCACTTCTCCCAGCGTTCGGTACTTGACCTCCGCACCGCCATATTCTTTTGGAATATTGATTCCCCAAAGGCCACTTTGAGAATACAATTTGATTTCTTCTAAGGGCAATCTGCGTTCAATATCTCTTCGAGAGGCTTCTTTGGCAAATTGGACTGCTAATTTCTGGGCGATTGCAATGGCTTCATCATCTGTCCGAATGATATGGGCGACCGTATTGATTTCAAAAAAATCTTTGGAGATATCGCTGTTCGACACGGAGTCATTTTTATTTATGTGGCTCATATGAGATTTCTTTTGGTTAGCGAATACTTAGGACGTGATTGCTGGGATTTGATCCTTTGCTATGGTTCGAAATTGTGCTCCGCGGTGCTTGTCGGAGAGGCGTGCGCCTTGGCCAAAAAGCTTTTCGCGTAATGTCCCCAATTGATACTGCGTCTGGTATACACCGCGTTTTTGCAACTCAGGAACGATATATTCGACGATATCTTCAAACGTTTGATGAGCCAAGATGTAGGCCAAGTTGAAGCCGTCAATATCGGTGTCTTCGATCCAGCTTTGCAATTTATCTGCGACCGTTTGTGGCGAACCGACCAATACAGGTCCATTTCCACCTACGCTCGTCCACTTGGCCACTTCTTCAATCGTCCAGACTCGGTTTGGATCAGCATTTCGATAAGAATCTAGTATGGATTGTATCGCGTTAGTTTGAATGTGCGCTACTTGATCTTTGGCTTGATATTGAGAGAAATCGATGCCAGACCAACCAGATGCTAGTGTCAATGCGCCATCATAACTTCCATATGATTGATATTCCTTGAATTTCTTTTGTGCTTTAGCATCTGTTTCGTCGGTAACAATAGATAATAGATTGTAGATTTTGACAGAATATGGATCTCTTCCGACTTCTATTAATTTTTGCCGAATACTGGATACGACTGTTTTTGTTGAACTTTTTGAGGGTTCTGCGATAAAGATGCATTCTGCATTTTCGCTTGCAAATTTTTGTCCTCTAGCCGAAGCTCCAGCTTGATATAAAACGGGTGTACGCTGTGGTGACGGTTCAGATAAGTGAATCCCGGGTACACTGAAGTACGCTCCTTCATGCGAGATTGGATGGACTTTTAAGTGGTCTGCAAAAATTCCTTTTTCTTTGTCCCTCAGAATAGCCTCATCTTCCCATGAACCTTCCCATAGTTTGTACAGGACTTCTAGGTATTCATCTGCGAGCTCATAACGTTCATCATGATTTAATTGCTTTTTCAGACCGATATTCTTAAAACCACTTTCTAGATAAGACGTGACGATATTCCAACCTATACGGCCTTTAGTTAAGTGATCCAACGTGCTCATACGGCGAGCGAATGGGTAGGGATGTTCAAATGATATGGAGGTCGTGACACCAAAACCGAGATGTTGTGTGACGGTGGCCATCGCAGGAATAATTTGTAAAGGATCGTTTATAGGTACCTGTACCGCGCCGCTCAACGCATGTTTGCTATTCTGCTGATAAACGTCATAAATACCTAATACATCAGCAATGAATATCCCGTCAAAAAAACCTTTTTCTAAGATTTTAGCGAGATCTGTCCAGTACTCCAGATCTTTGTATTCTGTAGAGCGATCCTTTGGATGCCGCCATAAGCCTGGAGATTGATGGGTAATGCAATTCATTTCAAATGCATTAAAGCTAATTTTCTTGCTCATATAGATAATGGCTAAGTGAATAGAATTATATAGTCTACTAATATAGTAGATTTTATTTAAATAGTTTGTTTTTTTTCTTTTTTAGAAAATTATATATCGAAATAGGTTATGCTCTTTAGGGGGGATTCCCCCTTATAATTCCATAGGTTGCATTCTTTATACTTTGTTAGTGGCTCAATAGCTACAAGTACGCAGGTATTTCTTCTAAGCGTTGTTCATTATCTTGTATCTTTGCTTCAATGTTTACTTTTTTTCAACATATAAGCCATTTTTTTAGATCAAACAGCCGACACGGCACGCATTCCCCCTTTGTGTATGCACTAGCCGATCAGGCACTGTATAAATCAGCGATTTTTGCGGGCAATGAATTAGAAGGTTGGGAAACGATCCCCACACACTATCGTGCGGTTTTGTCACGCGTGCTCCAGTATTGGAATAAAGAAAAAGTGTACGATTTGCAGAAAGATCGGGGTGATGTGTTGATTGTGAAGGCGGAAGAATTATCGAAAAATATCATTTGCCAACACCTGAACGATCAAGCTTTAGTCGTAGTAGATGGTATTTATACTAGTAAGCGGGCTAGATATGCGTGGCAATGTGCACAACGAGAGGATCAAGTTACAGTAAGTATTGATCTATTTCATTTTGGATTATTGATTGCACGTCCGGGGCAGGTTAAGGAAGATTTTACTTTGCGCTATCCGTTTTGGATAAGATAAAAATGTCGTATTTTTTTCAGTAAGTTGTGTTATAGAAAACGATATGTTTTGAGTACTGCAAGTAAACAGCAGGTATCATTAAAACGCTTCCGACAAACTTAAGTAAAATCCTTTTTGACGTTGTTCACCCGGTCGTTTTTCGCCAATGGCATAATCAAAGCGAATGGTGGTGCGGTGCTCTAGGTTGAAGAAGTACCGAAGTCCAGCGCCATAGCTAGGAATCATCCGGATGTTTTGCTGATTAGAAAATGTACTTCCTGAACCAGCAAATGCGGTAATACCTAAGCGAGGATGAAACCGGTAGCGTGCTTCGACTTGTGCTGCTACAAAATTTTTGTCGCGGTATCGACCTAAATAATACCCACGCATCATGTTATCACCGCCCAACTCATTAAGCACATAAAATGGGACATCCGATCCATACGTTCCACGATAATCCAATTGAGCTGCAATGGTCAGTTTGTTGTTGATCGGTTGGTAATGCCGGAAATCGGTTTCTAATTGATGGCCATTGAAATTTTCACCGCTAAAAAAATTTGGTGCATAACCATACTTAACACGTCCGTACCAGCCACGTGTTGTATATGTCGTATAATCTCGGGAATCATACAATGCCGATGTGCCAAGGATTAGATGCTTACCGCCAGCTTTCCCACTGAATTGCTCTCTTTGAAAGATCCCAGTGGGATCAGTACTTTCAAACTGAAAGTTTTCAAAGTTGACGTTCAAGCCCGCGTAGATTGATGGAAGGATTTTTCGTTCCACATCAATTCTTGCTCGGAAAAGGCGGTGTCCCAAGAATTCTTCATTGGCATGTTGGGTCGTATTTCCAATACCGTAAAAATTAAATGGCCAATCTCGGTATCGAATTTCGGATAAGATATGATAATCGTTATTGCGTGTCCAGATATCGGTATTCAGTTTGATATTCTTCTGCTTTTCTGTCGTAGCGGTTCCCATCAGCGTTATTGTAGAGGTACGGCTGTTGCGATCCGATCGATCCATATAAAAATTATACGAACTAGCGAGGCCGAATTCAAGCCCCGTTTCTTGTGCATAACCTAAAGCAGGTAATACGAAAAAACTAGATGCGCGGGTCGTGTCGGTCAACTGTGGAGAGAAGAATTTATTGAAGGTGCGCTTAATAAGACCTACATCTTCTACTTGAGCTTGACTCAAAAAGGGGGTTATACTAAATATAGTGAGCAAAAAAACTTGCTGAAGATTACATTTCATACTTCTTTAAATGTGCCCAAATATAGGGAAAGAATCAAGTATTCGATTAAGGCTGATTTTGGTGTTAAAATTATGTGGTTGCGAATCAGGCAAATGCATATTTGTGTGGGAGAAAAGACAAAATATTTTTTGATATATGGTTGGAGTCGCTATCTTTGCACCATTGAAAAACACAAGTAATTGTCGCTTCAAAAGTTCTTTAAAAGAAAAGTGAAATAAAATTTGCAGAAGTCAATTTAAAGTAAGATTTTTGCACACGCTATCGGAAAGATAGTTGTCTAAATAAGCCTCCTTAGCTCAGCTGGTAGAGCAACTGACTTGTAATCAGTAGGTCATTGGTTCGATTCCGATAGGAGGCTCAAATGCGACAATACGTTGCAGGTCTGGAGGGGTTCCAGAGCGGTCAAATGGGACGGACTGTAAATCCGTTGCTTCGGCTTCGAAGGTTCGAATCCTTCTCCCTCCACCATAATTGGGTCTGTATAAAGTGATGTAAATTACCTTATACAGGCTTTCAAGCGGAAGTAGCTCAGTTGGTAGAGCGATAGCCTTCCAAGCTATAGGTCGCGAGTTCGAACCTCGTCTTCCGCTCCATTTATAGAACAATGTAATGTCTCTGTCTTTGTTTAGTGTTTTAATCTAAAAGGGGTAGGGGCATATATCTGTAAATAAGCTTTTAGGATTGAAAGCCGAAGTAGCTCAGGGGTAGAGCACTTCCTTGGTAAGGAAGAGGTCGTGGGTTCAAATCCCATCTTTGGCTCATTTAAATAAGTTTGTTACTTTTGTAAATACAATTTAATTAAGGAATAATTTATAATTACTAATTCGCATAAACATGGCAAAAGAGAAATTTGACCGGAGTAAACCACACTTAAACATTGGTACAATCGGTCACGTTGACCACGGTAAAACAACAACTACTGCAGCTATTACTAAAGTTTTGGCTGACAAAGGTTTTTCGGAAGCTCGTTCATTTGATTCAATTGACTCTGCTCCTGAAGAGAAAGAGCGTGGTATCACAATCAATACAGCACACGTAGAATACCAAACACAAAACCGTCACTATGCGCACGTTGACTGTCCAGGTCACGCTGACTATGTGAAAAACATGGTTACTGGAGCTGCACAAATGGACGGAGCTATCATCGTAGTTGCTGCGACTGATGGTCCTATGCCACAAACTCGCGAGCACATCCTTTTGGCTCGTCAGGTAGGTGTTCCTGCGTTAGTAGTTTTCTTGAACAAAGTTGACTTAGTAGACGATGCTGAATTGTTAGATCTAGTTGAAATGGAAGTTCGTGAACTATTATCTTTCTACGAATTCCCAGGTGATGATCTTCCAGTTATCAAAGGTTCTGCATTAGGTGCTTTGAACGGTGAAGAGCAATGGGTTGATTCAATCATGGAGTTGATGGACGCGGTAGATAACCACATTCCAATTCCTCCACGTTTGACAGATCTTCCTTTCTTGATGCCTGTAGAGGACGTATTCTCGATCACTGGTCGTGGTACAGTTGCTACTGGTCGTATCGAAAGAGGTGTAATCAACTCCGGAGATCCAGTTGAGATCTTAGGTATGGGTGCTGAAGATTTGAAATCTACAGTAACTGGTGTTGAGATGTTCCGTAAAATCTTGGATTACGGTGAAGCAGGTGATAACGTAGGTTTATTGTTACGTGGTATTGAGAAAACTGATATCCGTCGTGGTATGGTTATCGTGAAACCAGGTTCAGTAACTCCTCACTCTGATTTCAAAGCAGAGGTTTACGTATTGTCTAAAGCTGAAGGTGGCCGTCACACGCCTTTCTTCAACAAATACCGTCCTCAATTCTATTTCCGTACAACAGACGTAACTGGTGAGATCTCTCTAGAAGAAGGAACTGAAATGGTTATGCCTGGTGATAACGTTACGATCACTGTAAAATTGATCAACCCTATCGCAATGGAAAAAGGTCTACGTTTCGCTATCCGTGAAGGTGGTAGAACTGTAGGTGCTGGTCAGGTAACTGAAATCCTTAAGTAATCTATATTAGATTATCTTAGAGCATATGAAATAAGCTAACCAGTTCTGCTGGTTAGCTTATTTTTTCAATGCCAATGGGACGCAAGTCTTTCACCTTCATATAGCTACCTTGTTTTGGTGGTAATGTTGGGTTCTAAAAGACAAAAAAAGTAAATAAGATTTGCTGTAATGGTAGTTAAAACCTATATTTGCAGCATTCAAAAACAAATTCTACGGGCATAGTTCAATGGTAGAATAGAGGTCTCCAAAACCTTTGATCTGGGTTCGAATCCTAGTGCCCGTGCTAAGAAACTCTTAATACAAGTAAACTAACAAATGGCAAAAGTACTTGATTTTTTTAAAGACTCGTACGTCGAAGTTACCGAAAAGGTAACTTGGCCTACATGGGCACAATTGCAAAATCATGCGGTCATTGTGCTTGTTGCTTCTATCATTATTGCTTTGGTGATCTTCGCCATGGATAAGGTGTCGAGTAACGTACTAGAGCTTTTATACGGAATTAACTCTTAATTTACAGGAATTATAAGGTATGGCGGATCAAAGTCTGAAGTGGTACGTAGTTCGTGCTGTAAGTGGTAAAGAGAAAAAGGTTAAACAATATGTAGAGGCGGAGATCAATAGGCTCGGCATTCAACATTTGGTAACCCAAGTGCTCATTCCCATGGAGAAGTATTATCAAATGCGTGATGGCAAGAAAGTAGCCAAAGAGCGTAACTACTACCCTGGATATGTCTTGATCGAAGCTGCCTTAGATGGAGAGATTGAACACGCCATCAAAAACGTGAATAGCGTAATCGGTTTCTTAGGTGATAAAGCGGGTAATGCTATTCCACTTCGTCCTTCAGAAGTTAATCGTATCTTAGGTAAGGTAGATGAAATGGCCGAGCAAGGTGAGAGCATCAATGTTCCTTATTACGTAGGTGAGACCGTGAAAGTAAATGATGGTCCATTCAATGGCTTTACCGGCGAGATTGAAGAGGTACATGAAGATAAAAAGAAACTTATTGTGATGGTGAAAGTCTTTGGTCGTAAGACGCCATTGGAACTGAACTACATGCAAGTAGAAAAAGAATAGAAGATTTTACAAAATATAGGAAAGCCCTTTTGCAATTCGCAGAAGGGCTTTTGTAGTTAATAGGGTTGCGAGAGTAATAGAGCTGCTTGGACTTTTCTATCATTTATAAATTGGTTTTACAATAGGTATGTTAGGATTGCGTGTAAACTAATAGCGCGAGGCACATAAGAAGTGCCTCGCGCTATAAATGATGAATATGTTTGATGAACTACATCAACTGCTTCAATAGATTGGTCCAACCAACATTATCTTGGATGATTTGCTGAAGCTGATCTATGCTTACACGCTCTTGCTCCATGCTATCACGATGACGAATGGTAACCGTATTATCTTCCAATGTTTGGTAATCCACTGTGATACAGTATGGCGTTCCGATCGCATCCTGACGGCGGTAACGCTTGCCTATCGCATCTTTTTCATCATACTGCGTATTGAAATCCAGCTTCAATCTAGCAAGTATTTCTTTTGCTTTGTCTGGCAAGCCATCTTTCTTAGTCAAAGGCAATACCGCTGCTTTCACAGGAGCGATTGCAGGGTGAAACTTTAATACTACGCGTGAATCTTGCTTCTCATCTGTTGATAAATCTTCATGTACCAAAGAATTAGCGAAAACCGTCAAGAACAAGCGATCCAAACCGATTGATGTTTCGATCACGTACGGCACATAATTTTGATTTACCTCTGGATCAAAGTATTGCATTTTCTTGCCAGAAAACTTCTGGTGTTGACTCAAGTCGAAATCTGTACGCGAGTGAATACCTTCTACCTCTTTAAAGCCAAATGGGAAATCGTACTCAATATCTACAGCGGCATTGGCATAATGAGCCAATTTAGCGTGATCATGGTAGCGGTATTTTGCCGCATCAGGTCCTAGCGCCAAGTGCCATTTTAAGCGTAGTGCTTTCCACTTATCGTACCACTCCATCTCGGTGCCTGGTCGTACGAAGAATTGCATTTCCATTTGTTCAAATTCACGCATGCGAATGATGAACTGACGGGCAATCACCTCATTACGGAAAGCTTTTCCGATTTGTGCAATTCCAAAGGGAACTTTCATACGGCCAGTTTTCTGCACGTTCAGGAAGTTTACAAAAATACCTTGAGCCGTTTCTGGGCGAAGGTACACTTGCTCTGCACCATCTGCCATCGCACCCATTTGCGTCGCAAACATCAGGTTAAACTGACGCACATCGGTCCAGTTCTTAGTTCCCGACATCGGACAAACGATATTATGCTCTTCGATAAGTGTTTTTAGTTTCGCTAAATCATCTGCATTCAAAGCAGCATCTAATGCCGTCTGCAACTCGGCTGCTTTATCACTTTTGCCGTCTTGTTCGTATCGATCGATTTTGTCTTCGATCAATTGATCAGCTCTATATCTCTTTTTCGAATCTTTGTTGTCAATCATCGGGTCGCTAAAGCCATCGACGTGGCCTGAAGCTTTCCAAGTAGTCGGATGCATGAAGATCGCCGCGTCGATCCCGACAATGTTATCATTCAATTGCACCATAGATTTCCACCAATAGGTTTTCAAGTTGTTTTTCAACTCAGAACCTAGTTGACCATAGTCGTAGACAGCACTTAGGCCATCGTAGATTTCGCTTGATGGGAATACGAAACCATACTCCTTGGCATGCGAAATGATATTTTTAAAAAAATCGTCTATCTGTTTGCTCATAAGTAGCAAATATAATTATTTAAGGCATGCAAAAGCGCATGCATTTTGCTTTGTTAATGGTTTATTGATACAATGCTCTAATCTGTTCAGAAGCATTTTTATTATCAACTTTTTTGATGATATGTGCGATCTTTCCTTGCTCATCGATCACAAATGTCGTGCGTGCTGTGCCCATGTATTTTTTGCCGTACATATTCTTTTCTACCCACACGCCATAATCATTTACTATTTTCTGATCTTCATCGGCTAATAAATTAAATGGCAGCTCGTGCTTCGCAATGAATTTCTGGTGCGATTGTTCGCTGTCAATACTAACGCCTAATACCTCGAACCCATCTTTCAATAAGCTTTGATAATTATCTCTAAAATTGCAAGCCTCTGTGGTACATCCTGGTGTATTATCCTTCGGATAGAAATATAAGATGACGCGTTTGCCCTTAAAATCTGATAGTTGAATGGTATTTCCTTCCTGATTTTTGGCGGTGATGGCCGGAGCTTGATCGCCAATTGCTAATGTGCTCATATGAAATCTTGTTTATCGTGTAAATTCTGCTTGATAGATACGTTCATTGTCTTTCCAATCTTTGACCACCAATCGAAACTGGTGTTTTCCTTTGCTTAAGGAAGATTGAAATGTGTGCCAAAGGTGTCTATTTTTGGGGTCGTACTCGATCAATACCCATTCGCCATCGATGTAACCATCAAATGATTGAATGCCCGAGAAATTATCAGAGATCGTAAAATCGATCTTTGATTGTTGCGACACATTCTTGCCTTGGCTAAGATTGCGCGGTGTGATGCTAGGTGCTACGGTATCGACTGCTACATAAAACGAACCGAGATTGCGCGTATTCACAACGACCCAGCCATCCTCATATTTACCGCCTTCCGAACCGGATTGTGTAGAGGCGATCAAGGCTTTGTCGCGTAATCTTTCGGGTAAGCTTGTTGGCTTTATTTTTAGTTGATAGGTGCTGAAGAGCGGTGTCAGCGGATTGTGTACGTGATGGATTTCCGAAAAACCACCAGCCGGTTTTGCGCTGCTGCTATACAGAAAATCCAGATCAGTATACAGCACACCTTTTGGAATGTCCAATTGAATATTATCCTTTGCAAATTGATTGGTCTTATTGTATGGCATTAATTGCCCTTTTACTGTATTTGCCTTCGGCTGATAATTTGCGGAGTTCTGAATCTGAAAGTTAAGCTCCGAACAATTGCCTTTCACATCCTTCACCACGTATTTCACATCGTGCACCTGATTGTCTTTTAACTCCAAGATGCCATCGTTCGGCAGGTGATGGAAGATCTCAATCGGGTTGCCGGGATCTTTAAAGCTCTTTTGGTATTTTGCTTTCGAACGTTTCCATTGTGCGTAATCAATATACGAATGTATACCGCGTGAGGTATTGAAATCCAATTCCTCAAAAAGGACGGTAGACATCGGCTTGCCGTCAATAAACAGTTCGATTGAGTACACCCCATTTTGAAATCCACCAGCGCGATGGCGATCAATGGTGTTGATGCCGAGCCCAAATTTTCCATTGACTTGTATGGCGGCATTATTACTCAGTCTGTAATCCGTGCCGCTCACCGCGCGCACTGCTACTGGGCGACGGAAAGTGTTTTCGTTGAACATGCTTTCGCCCAAATCATACACCATTAGCCCTTGAATAGTTGGTGCAAAGCGATCTGCAAATTGCAAACCAAACAGCTGGGTGTTCAACGGATGTTGGCTCTTGGTATCTCGGATTTCAAAATGTAAATGCGGTCCACCAGATGCGCCCGTATTCCCTGAGTTGGCAATAACGTCCCCTTTTTGGAAGCTTAAAGTGCCTTTGTCTACCATCACATCCACATCAAAACGTTTTTGCTTGTATTGTTCTGCGCGAACAATAGTGGTCAATGCATCATTGAAGTTTTCGAGATGTAGGTACACCGAAGTGTATCCATTGGGATGATCAATGTAAACGGAATTGCCTCCGCCTCCAATTTGTACACGAACGCGGGAAACTTGTCCGTCCGCCACTGCATAAACCGGCAAGCCAGTGCGTTGCTGCGTACGGTAATCATCTCCAGCATGAAAGTGCGTAGAACGCAGTTCGCCAAAAGTGCCGGAAGCATCGGGCGTAATATTCAAGGGCGAACGGAAGTAATTGACCGGATAATCCCGCGTCGTAATAATATTGTTTTGTTGAGCCTGCACAGCCAACGCTCCAAAAAGGCCGACCAGCAGACTGGAAAATAATCTTTGCATGCTTTATTTAATTTGGCAACTAAACATTTTTCGCTCTCCCAAGTAACCTTCTAGCAGATCACCAATCTGTACCGGGCCAACGCCTTCCGGTGTTCCTGTATAGATCAGGTCGCCTTTGCGTAAGGTGATCCGCTGAGAAATGTATGCAATTAACTGATCGAAATGGAATATCACATCCTTAGTATTCCCTGATTGCACAGTTTCTCCATTTTTCTGTAGCGAGAAGGATAGGTTAGATAAGTCACCCAGTTCTTCTTTCGGAATCAGTGGACTGATCACGGCGGATTGGTCGAAAGCTTTAGCCAATTCCCAAGGCAAACCTTTCTCCTTATGTTTTTGCTGAATATCTCTTGCGGTAAAATCAATCCCTAATCCGATAGCATCATAGTACTTGTGCGCAAACTTTTCGGCGACATGTTTGCCCTCATTGCAAATACGCAACACTACTTCTACTTCGTAGTGGATATCCTTGGAGAATTCAGGGTAATAAAAGTCTTTGTCGTCTCGTAATACGGCCGTGTCAGGCTTCAGGAAGATCACTGGTTCATCCGGTACAGGATTGTTTAGCTCTTTTGCGTGGTTGATATAATTGCGGCCTATGGCGACTATCTTCATGGATTTATTGAGTTAAATGTAATGTGCTGATGTGCTTGTTAGCAGTAAATCATCTCAGCATAACAAATATAAGCAAATCGCGAGCCGAGACAAGGAAGAGATGGGAGATTGCTTAGATGGCGTGAAATGATTATTTACTTATTCAAGAAGGGAGTTACTAAATTATATTGTTATTATAAATACGTGTTTTTGTTAAATACGATACTTTTTATAGTGTTTTGTAGAAATGATGACCCATCAACTGCTAAAAAGTGACTATAATTGTCTAATCACTACTGAAAAAACTAATGATTTCCTCTGAATTCTTAGTTTTTACAACAAGACTAACTTCCGTATTTGCGGATAAAATAATACACACACACTAACTACATATTTTTACTATGGAAAGAAAACTATTCAGTTTTATTTTGGCGTGGCTACTTCTAATGGGAATAGCGCATGCTCAGACGCGGACAATCTCCGGTAATGTTGTATCGTCTCGCACAGGTCAGCCTTTAGCGGGAGCTACAGTACGCGCGACAGGTACGGATATCGCCGTACAAACTAATGCACAGGGTAAGTTTACGATCGATTTATCAGGAAATACAAGCACACTTACAGTTAATTTCGTTGGTATGCAACAGCAAATATTTCCCTTGGGCAGCGATAACACAATTAACATTCAATTGGATGATGAAGATCAGAGCGTTGGTGAAGTTATCGTTACAGCGCTTGGCGTACAACGAACGCGAAACTCACTAGGATATAGCGTTCAAGCTATTAAAGGAGAAGATTTATCTATGGTACGTCAGCCAGATTTGAATACAGCATTAGCAGGTAAGATTGCTGGTGTACAAGTACAATCCACATCTGGTGCTGCTTTCGGTACTTCTACGATCCGTATTCGCGGTATCAACTCGCTATCTGGAGGAAATCCGATTTATGTGGTGGATGGAATGATTACCGAGCCAGAAGCCGTTAATATGGATGATGTAGCCGATCTTACGGTTTTAAAAGGGCCAGCAGCGACAGCATTATACGGTCAGCGCGGTTCAGAAGGTGCGGTAGTTATCAAGACATTAGGCGGACGTACACGAGATGGCGTTGGTGTAAACTTCAACCAAGCAACATCTTTTGAAAGCGTTTACTTATTGCCGAAATATCAAAATGAATATGCTGGTGGATACTCGCAAGAGTGGAGTACGTATAACCACAATCCTAATATTGCACCGGACTATTTGGCACCATATGATGGTGTGAATATCTTAAATTATGGAGCTGATGAAAGCTGGGGTCCGCGTATGGATGGTACGATGTATATGCCATTCTATGGATGGGATCCATCTCACCCTCAATTTGGTCAACTAACAGCCTTAGTGCCTCAACCAAACAATGTTCGTGATTTTTACAACACAGGTGTAAGTGCAAATACTAACATAGCTTTTGATAAAGCAGGAGATAATTATCAAACTCGATTCTCTTTTACGAATGTTTCTCGCACCGGTATAGTGCCCAATAGTAAGTTGGGTAGAAATTGGCTTTCTACAAACTCTTCCTTAAATCTGACAGATAAACTAACCGTATCTGCTAATGTGAACTTCCAACATGAGGTGTATAATAATCGACCAAAAGATGGTTACAGTTCTCAAACTACAGGGTCTTTTAATCAGTGGTTTCAGCGTCAGTTGGATATGAGCACATTGCGTGACTATAAACGTCCAGATGGTACCTTTAGAAGTTGGAATATTGTGAGTCCGACAAATCCTAATCCCGCATATTGGGATAACCCATATACGGAAGTGTACGAAAATACACAATTTGACACCTATCAGCGGATCTATGGTAATATTACCGCAAGTTATCAATTGACGAATGCCTTGAGTGCTTCCGTGATTGCGCGAGGGAACTTCCTGAACATGGAAGAGACCGAACGTATTGCCAGTGGTACATTACAGCAAGCTAGTTATTCTCAATACTTGAATAATCAGGATGAGGTAAACTATGTTGGTACATTGGCATTTAAGGAACAATATGGAGATTTCACCGTAGATGCAGCCGCATTTGGAGAATATCGTCGCAATCAACGTCGTTTTACCGATGCAGCAACTGCTGGCGGATTAGCAGTACCAGGTTTGTATACTTTGGAAGCTTCTATTGATAGACCAACGGTTCAAACCCGATATTTTGATCAACGAGTCAATTCGCTCTATGGTTATGCGGCAGTTGGTTATAAAGATTTTCTATATTTAGAAGGAAATATCCGTAATGACTGGTCTTCGACCTTGCCAAGGGACAATAATTCATTCTTGTATGGAGGATTGTCTACTTCGTTTATCTTCAGTCATTTTATTCAGCCAAATGAGTTCTTCTCTTTCGGTAAATTGAGAGCCTCATTCGCTAAAGTAGGTACAGATACCGATCCATATCAGATCTTGCAAACATACAGCATTCGCAACGCATACGGTAGTAATCCTTTATTAACGGTACCTGATGTTATTCCAAATGCAAATCTATTACCGACCCTATCTACTTCATACGAGATTGGTACCGAGTTGCGCTTCTTCAATAGCCGTTTATTGTTTGATTTTAACTATTACACGCGTAGCGCTACGAATCAGATCCTAAACTTGCCGATTTCAGGTACTACGGGTTTTGCTCAAAGTTTGATTAATGCAGGTCGGATTGATAATCATGGTTACGAATTTACCCTAGGTGGTACACCTATTCGCAACAGTAATTTCAAGTGGGATCTAAATGCCAATATCGGTATCAATAGAAATAAAGTAGTTCGTCTAGATGAACAAGTAAGCAATCTACAAATCGAATTAGACGATACACCTTCCTCTTTCGGATTCGTAGGTTCTCCATTGATTACTTTGAATGCGTATGAAGGCCAGCCATATGGTCAATTGATCGGAATGGGGATTGTGAAAGACGATAATGGTAACCGAGTGGTGGGTGAAGATGGGTATTATCTACGAGAAGACAATATGAATTTGGGAAGCATTATTCCAGATTTTACGGGTGGTCTTACGTCATCTTTCTCTTACAAAAATTTCCGTGCTGGTTTCTCCCTTGACTTTCAAAAAGGTGGTAAATACATGTCTATCTCTTCTATGTTCGGAAATTATACCGGTGTACTGGCCGAAACTGCAGGTTTAAATGAAAACGGTGTACCTCGTCGTGATCCAGTTGAAAATATGGGTGGTACTCTCTTACCTGGTGTGAAGGAAAATGGAGAAGTCAATGATATCTTTGTAGACACCCAAAATTTGTATGAAAATGATATGTTCTCTTTATGGGAAGAATGGGTATATGACCGTAGTTTTATCAAGTTGAGAGAGGTAAATATTGGATATGATCTGCCAACTCGATTATTCCAAAACACACCATTTAAATCGGCTAGTTTCTCATTAATAGCTACGAATCCTTGGTTGATTTATGCTAAAAATCGAAATGTGGATCCGTCCATCTTAGAAACATCTTGGTTTGAAGGTGGGCAATTACCAAGTACACGTTCTTGGGGTTTCAGTCTTCGTTTAGGTTTATAAGAGAAGGTAAATCAAGTATTCATTAATAAGCTCAATAACAATGAAAAGATATATAAAACAATTAAGTACTTGTATGGTAGTTGCCGCTGTACTGAGCAGCTGTACCAAGAACTTTGAATCCATCAATACAAGTCCAAACGATGCACTAAATCCTAATACAACTTTATTGTTGTCCAATGCATTACGCTCTTTGGGTAGTCAGACAGAAGGTGTTGCCGGCTGGGCCAAGGATTTGTATCCACAATATATGGCCGAAATTCAATATACAAGTGAATCTCGCTTTCAAAACACGATCTACAACTTCTATCCTATATACAATGCACCATTGCAGGATCTGCAGACTATCATTGCCCTAAATATGGATCCTGTAGCCTCTACACAGGCTTATGTGACTGATGGTGGAGATAGTGAAAGTCAAATTGGTGTCGCCAGAGTGCTGAAAGCATTCTACTTTATGCACATGACCGATCGTTGGGGTATGATACCATACAGCGAAGCGCTGCAAGGTAGAGCCAATTTGACACCAAGCTATGATTCGCAAGAATCTGTATATAACGCTCTATTTGTAGAGCTGACCGAAGCACAAGAGCAATTAAAAGGTGGAGGATCTGTCAATGGGGATATTGTTTTTAACGGCAATGTCAGCCAATGGGTAAAATGGGCAAATACTTTACGTATGGCTGCCGCTTTGCACATTCGTAAAGTAAATCCAGAAAAGGCTAGAACTGAATTTCTAGCAGCATATGAAGCAGGTGCCATGTCAGCCATAGGGGATAATGCGGTATTTCGCTACTTAAATGACGCCAATAACCAAAGCCCGTTATTCAATAATTACGAAGTGACCGGCCGTGTTGATTACGCAGTAAGTGAATACATGATCGAACAACTCGAACTGCATAACGATCCTAGATTGTCGATTTTTGCACTTCCAGCATTAAGTACAGGCACGTATGTAGGGATGCCTTTTGGCCTAATACAAGGACAGACTGGTGCGTACAATCGGGAAAATGTTTCCTTAATTGGAGATCGTTTCACGGCACAAAATTCTGAACTTCCGCTTAACACCTATGCTCAAGTCGAATTTATGTTGGCTGAAGCTGCTTTTCTTGGATGGATTCCAGATGCGCAGACACATTATCTCAATGGAATACGCGCTTCATTTATGCAATATGAAGTAGAAGATTTAGAAGAGTCCTATGCTGAGTATGTAGCGCAACCGACGGTAGCTTATAATCCAACCTCAGGTCTAGAACAGATTATTACTCAAAAATGGTTGGCCAACTATATGGCCAATGGTTATGAATCTTGGACAGATTGGAGACGTACTGGTTTCCCTCGTTTAGATCCCGGGCCTGCACCGCAGAATACCAACGGCAGCTTGCCAAGAAGACAAGCTTATACGACGGAAGAGGCCGGTCGAAATACGCAAAGTTACCGAGATGCTATTGCACAACAGGGAGCTGATGCGCTAACCACACGAGTGTGGTGGGATGTAGAAGATTAGATTATCTTAATTTTAATTATTAAACATGAAAAAGGATTACTCTCATAATCCTTTTTCATGTTTTTAGATATATTGTAACGGATATGATGTGTCAAATATTCGATTTAGCGTCATTCAACATTCAATATTATTTGTAAATTGGCCGGATCAATTATCTACAAACACACAACATGAAGAGAAGAGAGGTCATCAAACAAATGTTTGTGATGGCGGGTGGTCTATTGATAGCTAGTTCTTGCGATTTCAGTGGGAAGAAAGCATCTATCGCCCTCCAAAATATCGATTTTTCAGCAGATGATGAAGAGCTTTTAGGTCGTCTAGTGAATGTTATCATTCCGGAGAGCGATTCACCAGGCGGTAAAAGTCTGAACTTGCATTTATTCGTGATGAAAATGCTGGACGATTGCGCATCGCCCGAACAACAAGAAGCTTTCCTAGTCGGACTCAAAAAATGCCACAAAGAAGCGAGTAACGATGATACCAAATTGTTAGCTTATCTAAAAGGTTTACCAGAAGATGATCAGTTTGCAACCATCCTAAAAGCACGGACATTACAAGGTTACCTCAACTCGGAGTACGTGATGACTAATAAATTGATCTATGAATTAGTACCAGGAAGATATGATGGTGCTGTGAAGATAAACGCGTAAACTAATTATGGCAAATTTAAATATTGACTCCGTCAAAGACAGAACCTATGATGCGATTGTGATCGGATCTGGAATCAGTGGTGGATGGTCGGCAAAGGAATTGTGTGAGAAGGGATTAAAAACGCTAGTATTGGAACGCGGTCGCGATGTGAAACACATCAAAGATTATCCGACGACAAATATGAATCCTTGGGAGTTTGAACATCGCAATGAGATGACTTTTGCGGACAAGCAAGAAAATCCGATTGCGAGCCGTTGCTACGCTTTTCATGAAGATGCAGCACATTTCTTTGTGAAAGATAAGGAACACCCTTACGTACAAGATAAACCATTTGACTGGATTCGCGGATATCAAGTGGGCGGTAAATCCTTGCTTTGGGCGCGACAAACACAACGTTGGTCGGACTTTGACTTTGAAGGACCACAACGTGATGGTTTTGCCGTCGATTGGCCGATCCGTTATCAGGATCTCAAATCTTGGTATGATTATGTGGAACGCTTTGCCGGCATCGCTGGTGATAAAGATGGATTGCCAGAATTGCCTGATGGCGAATTCTTGCCGGGATATCCACTCAATGTAGTAGAGAAATATTTCAAGCAAAGCATAGAGAAGAAATACCCAGAGAGAAAGGTTATCTCTGCACGTTGTGCGCATATTTCCAAACCACAGCCTATACATATCGAGCAAGGCCGTACGCAATGTCAAAATCGTACGTTATGTCAGCGAGGATGTCCGTTTGGCGGTTACTTTAGCTCTAATGCTTCCACCTTGCCATGGGCGGCAAAAACGGGTAACATGACCTTACGCCCAGATGCAGTAGTACACTCGATATTGTATGATAAAGATAAAGGTAAAGCAATCGGTGTCCGCGTAATCGATCGGAATACCAAAGAGGAGATTGATTTCTATGCGAAAGTGATCTTTGTAAACGCGGCTGCGATCAATACCAATCTTATCTTATTAAACTCTAAGTCCGAACGTTTTCCAAATGGTTTGGGCAATGACAGTGGAACTTTAGGTAAATATGTGGCATTTCATAATTATAGTGCACGCATTTATGCGGAATACGAAGGCCTTTCTGATTTCACGACGGCCGGTCGTAATCCTGCAGGTGGGGGTTATATTCCGCGATTCCGAAACTTGCATAAACAAGAAACAGATTATTTACGCGGATATGCAGCCGGATTTGGAGCTTGGCGTTCTAAAAACTCAGATCGTAGTGGTTGGGGAGAAGAACTGAAAAACTCCTTGCTAAATCCAGAATGGGGCAATTGGGGCGTAGGTTCGCACATGATGGGAGAGACTATTCCAAAAGAAGCCAGCTATGTCGCGCTAGATAAATCTCAACAAGATGATTGGGGTATCCCATTGCTACACATCTCGGTAGATTATGATGATAATGATGCCAAGATGAAAAAGGATTACCTCGATACGATGGAGGAAATGTTTACCGAAGCTGGTTTTACCAACATTCGTAGAGACGAGAATTCACAAGCTCCCGGATTGGATATTCACGAAATGGGCGGTGCCCGAATGGGACATGATCCTAAGACTTCTGTGCTCAACAAATGGAATCAGATGCATGATGTTCCCAATGTGTTTGTTACAGATGGAGCTGCCATGACTTCCACTTCTACCCAAAATCCTTCTCTTACTTATATGGCTTTTTCGGCGAGGTCAGTTGACTACGCTGTGAATGAACTCAAAAAAGGCAATCTGTAACGATTCCAATACAAATGGATTACATCATTGACGGAATGCAGAAAATATTTATGAAAAATATTTCGGCATTCCGTTAAAGTTTTGTTAATTGCTGCTGAAGAACATAACAATTATAAACATCGGGGTCAACGCTTATTCTTCATTTGTAAGCATTTTTTTATTGGCCAACGATAAAACGATTTAGCACAATTTTAAATTTAATGATGTATGAAAAACATGTACAATCCTGATGGGCGTCTATGGACTGCGCTATTGGCTGTTGCTGCGCTCAGCTTCAACAGTTTGCAAGCGGTTCCAAATTCTCCCCGCGCTGGTGAGCGGACACAGATTACACAGCGCCAAGAAAAGGTGATGGGTCGCGTGAACGACGCTAGTACCAATGAGCCTATTAGCGGCGTTACGATTACCGTGCGTGGTACCAATGTAAGTACGCAAACGGACGAAAACGGGCAGTTTACCATTGATGCTAGCAATGGACAAACACTCGTTGCTACCTTCTTAGGCTACAAAAAAGCTGAAATGCGTGTTAGCTCTACTACAGTGAACTTCTCCTTAGATACCGAAGGTGAAGATCTGGAAGAAGTGGTCGTAGTCGGTTACGGTACGATGCGTAAATCAGACGTAACCGGATCGATCTCCATCGCTAAAGGTTCGGATATGATTAAAAACCAAAACTTTAGTGCGTTAGACAACTTACGTGGTCAGGCTGCCGGTGTGAATGTATATTCTAACTCTAGCCAGCCAGGTGCGTATGCTAACCGCGTGGTAATCCGTGGTACCGCTTCGATCAACTCTTCTTCCAGCCCACTTTATGTAGTGGATGGTGTGGTGATGGAAAACTTTCACTTGGTGAATCCGAATGATATTGAGCGCATGGAAGTATTGAAAGACGCTTCTTCTGCAGCGATTTACGGTGCGCGTGGAGCAAACGGCGTAATCATCGTGACGACCAAGAGAGGTTCTAAAGATGGGCGTAAAACCATCAGTTACCAAGGGTCTGCTAGTGTAAGTTCTCCACAGCGTTTTATGGATGTTTTGAATGCAGAAGAGTGGGTACAGGCGTTTATGATTGGTTTGGAGAATGAAAATACCTACATGCCTGATAAATATAACTGGTCTTTAGATCGTAAAGACTGGTTCAATGATCCAAACTACTTTGATGCAAATGGTAATCCTTTGTATGATACCGATTGGCAGCGAGAAGCAACGCGTACCGCACTTTCGCAAAACCATCAGTTGAATATTCAACAAGGTGATGAAAACTCTTCTATGGGAGCTTTTATTAACTATACTGATCAGCAGGGAGTTGTTAATAATACCTACAACAAACGTGTTAACGGTAAGTTAGCATACGATTCCAAAGTAAAAGATTGGCTTTCTACAAGCATCAATTTGACGGCAAATCATACTTTCGGTCGATTTACACCAGAAGATGGTGGCGGTCAGGAAGCGCGTCGTACCATGATTGAGATGTTGCCTTGGTTGCCAATTTATCAGCCTGATGGGCAGTACTCCTTTTCAGGATCCTCTACCGTCAATGGTTTATTAGGTTTTGAAGGTATGTCTAATCCCGTGTCGATCTTAGATCTACAAGAAAGACGTCGTGCGAATACACAAATCTTTGGTAACGCGGCCTTGACTTTTCACCTAGCTGATGGTTTGGATTTGAAAACTCAATATGGTGTGGATAAGCAAAGAAGACAGTACAATGGCTATTCTTCTGTATTGCTACACAATATCTCTCGTCCAAATGGTTGGGCACAGATTGAAAATGAAGATATCTTCTACTGGCAACAAGAAACTTACTTAAGCTACAACAAACAGTTTAATAATCACCGTATTAATGCGGTAGCTGGTTTGTCGTGGCAAGGACGTGAGCGTAACTTCAGTATGAATCGTACCGAAGGTTTTACTAATGACTTCTTCAAGTGGAATAACATGGCAGCAGGTTCTTTACCGCAAGCGCCGCAATCTGCTTATGAACGTTGGGGTATGAACTCATACTTTATGCGTGCAGCCTACACATTAAACGATAAGTACTCGGCTACGGTTACCGGTCGTTATGATGGTTCTTCGCGTTTTGGTGCGAATAACAAATTCGGTTTCTTCCCATCTATGGGTTTGGCTTGGGTAGCATCTAATGAATCTTTCTTGCAAGATGTATCTTGGTTGAATAACTTGAAATTACGTAGTAGTTTTGGTATCACGGGTAACTCCGAAATTGCCCCTTATCAGTCGATCGGTAGAGCGATTAACAATACGCAACTATTGAATGGCACACGTGTATCCACCTCTTACTTAGGTAATTTACGTAATGACGACTTGAAGTGGGAGAAAACAGCTACGATCGATGGAGGTTTTGAATTAGGTTTATTCCAAAATCGTTTGAACTTTGATATCTCCTATTATAACCGTAGAACAACCGATTTGCTTTTGCAAGCACCACTTCCAAACGCATCTGGATTTGAGTTCGTAACCCAAAATATCGGTGCGGTAAACAACAGAGGTTTTGATATTATGATTAGCGGTGCGCCTGTTCGTAATGATAACTTCCAGTGGACTTCTACTATCAACATGAACTACAACAAAAACAAGGTGGTTCAATTAGCAAACAACAATGCGGATATTCTTCAAAATAGCTTTGTATCTGGTCCAAACAGCGTAATCCGTGTCGGTGAAAACCTAAACAGCTTCTATGGATACCGTCGTAATGGCATCTTTACAGTAGAGGATTTTGAAAATGGTCTAATTACGAGAGAACAAATTGGTAGACCAAATCGTTCGGCTAACCAAGAAATCTTAGGTAAAGGTATTCCAGATTGGTCAGGAAGTTTTATCAATACATTCAACTACAAGAATTTTGATATGACGGTAGATATGCAGATTGTCTACGGTGTTGAGACCTTGCAACAATTCTATCACTCTACTTACGATCGTTTCGGTATCACCAATGGTTTGAGTGAAATTTTGACAGATGCTTACAGTCCTTCTAATCCAAACACGATGCAGCAAGCTATTTTCTTGACTAATGGTGGCCATGCTGGTCAGGATACACGTATCGATTCTTCTTGGATTGTGGACGGTTCGTTTCTACGTTTTAATTTGATTCAAGTAGGTTATTCGTTTGATGCATCATGGGCGCAACGTTTGGGCATCTCTGGTTTGCGTGTGTATGCTAGTGCTAACAATCCTTGGGTTATCACTTCCAAAGACTTTAAAGGATATGATCCTGAAAGTACTTCAACAGGAGATGGAAATAAGTTTGGTCAGAATGTAACGTTCTTCTCTTATCCAAGAGCAAAAACCTTCACATTTGGTTTGAACCTAACGTTGTAATTAACCATTTAATACTTAAGACAGATGAATTTTAAATATATCATATTAGGACTTGGTGCATCAGCTATGTTGAGCATGAGTTCTTGTAAAGACTTTTTGGATGAAAATCCAAGAACTGACGTGGGTGAAGGCGACTATTATACCACGCAGGCGCAAGCGCAAGAGAATGTTAATACATTGTATCGCTTAGGTGCGCCTACTTTTTATGGCAATGCCAATGGGGCTTATCAAGGACCTTTTGCTTCCATTCCAGTAATGTTGACGGGTTATTTCGAAAATAGTTACGAAGGACAGGAGCAAATCAACCAATATTCCCGGTTGCTGACAAGACAGCAAAATACACGGATTGTATCCAACAGGATAAACGAGATTTGGCGTACGGCTTTTCAAGCTATTAATATTGCTAATGGTGCAATCAAAAACATTCCTAACATCACGATGCCTGATGATGTGAAAGCGAGATTAACAGGAGAAGCGAAATTCTTCCGTGCTTTTAACTACTTTTTCATGGTAAAAATGTTTGGTGGTTTACCTTTATCAACCGACCAATATGCGAGCTTGGATCAGGATTTCTTTTTACCACGAAGTGCACCGGCAGAAGTGTATAAAGTAATCGAAGAAGACTTGATTGCTGCGGTAGAATCTTTGCCTGATGGCATTTTTAATAGTAGTGGCCGTCGTGTCAATAGAAATGTGGCGGCAATAGCTTTGGCTAATGTGTATTTACAACAAAATAAATATGCAGAAGCCGTGCCTTACATTGATATCGTGCTTCAGTCAGGTCATACGTTAGCAACCAATACCGACCTTGCCGCAAATAGTGCTTACAATAAATTGCGTACGTCGGATCTTTTGGACGAAACAATTTATGCGATGGAGTTTGATGCCGTAATTAACCCTGGAGGTTCATGGCCAACGTATGGTTTCACTGCTTCAGCAAACGCTATCTTCGATAAGTATACCATCTTCGAACGTGTTTATGGTCCTACTAATCGCTTCTTGAACGTATACGAAGATGACGATTTACGGATTAAACCTAATCAGTATTACCATTGGAGCTATACCAACCCATTAAATGATAGAACATGGAATGGTGGTACAGTTGCGGGTGTATGGGCATTCGTAGAAGAAGATGCGTTGTTAAATACAGGCCGCTCCGTGAAAGATCGTAACATTTACCGCTATGCAGAAGCGCTATTAATCGCGGCAGAAGTAAAAGCAAGAGCAACGGGAGTTGCTACAGCAGCAGGTCATTTAGCAGAAGTGAGAGCCCGTGCAAGTACAACTGGCGAGACAGTAGCGGAAATCACTGCTCAGTTACAAGGTTTGTCAGTTGATCAATTCGTACAAGAAGTATGGAAAGAGCGTTTGCGCGAATTGCCGTTAGAATTCAAAATGTGGGATGACTGTCTTCGTACAGGTATGTTCCCTAATATCTCCGCAACTAATAGAGGTCAAGTTACTTTCCAACCGCTAGTCGGAGCAGCGAATGGTTCAGGAGCTACCTTCAAACAGTCGGATTTAGTTTACCCGATTTCGATGGATGAGCTACAACGTAACCCTAACTTAGAGCAGAACCCAGAGTATCAAACAAATTAATATTCTGATATACTCTTTATCAAAGCTACAGCAGAAATGCTGTAGCTTTTTTATTTTGTGAACATTTTATTGTTTTTATATAAAACATGTTAACTAATAATGGGCTACATTTGAAGGATTGAAATTTTAAATTTGTTTTACACCATGGTATCAATTGTGATGATTATGCTATATAAGATTAAAGAGCATGATGCGCTTTAGAGATAAGAGCCCATATTGGCTAGCGGGCCTGTTAAGTACACTAATTGGATTGGGTATTGGAAGGTTTGCCTTTACTGCATTGATTCCGTTACTCATTCAAGATGGTTGGAGTTCCGCTTTTGAAGCAGCTCAATTGGGAGCTGCGGCACTGGTGGGCTATTTGGCAGGCCCCATATTCGTCAATATGACGCAAAATAGATTCCGGACAGCGACAATGATCAAGGTAGCGTTAATATTATGTGCGCTTGGTTATATTTTCGTTGCGTGGCATGATTTGGGTTTTTACTGGATGTATGTGTGGCGGTTCTTAGCTGGCTTTGGGGGCGCTTTGCTGATGGTATTATCTCCGACATTGATCTTGCCGTATTACAAAAAATCAAAGAATAGAGGTTTGCTTTCTGGTGTCGTTTTTTCCGGTATCGGTATTGGTGTCTGCGTTTCCGGTTTGTTGATTCCGTATTTGTATGAGCGCATTGGTTTGTCCGAAGTTTTCATCGCTCTTGGTCTGGTGTGCCTGCTTTTCACTTGGTTTACGTGGAGCACCTGGGATCGTGTACCTGTTGTGTCAGAAAGCCAGCAGCTGGGCGATCATTCTAGCGTACGATTTGATTACCGCAACAAAAACTTTTTATTGCTCCTAACAGCCTATTGCTGCAATGCGGTAGGTTATATACCGCATACGCTGTTTTATGTAGATTTTCTAGTGCGGCAGATGCATAGGAGTTTTGCATTTGGTGCTATGGGGTGGACATTTTTTGGTATTGGTGCACTTTTGGGACCCGTTTTATTAGGCAAACTATCCGATCTCATCGGATTAAAAAACGCCATTTTATTAAGTTACTTTGTATATATATTGGCTGTATTTATGCCAGTCTTTATTCAAAGTGATATTGCTTTTTATGCTTCCTCCTTTATTGTTGGGTTTTTCACACCAGGTATGATTACGCTGATATCTTCTTACGCCTTGCGTATATTTGGCGATTTAAAGTATAAGTTAGCTTGGAGTAACCTGACCTTAGGCTTTTCCTTTTTTCAAGCAATCGGCGGATTTTCCATGGCTTTTTTAATAAAGAATGATAATTATTATCCGCTATTTTACATTGGAGGTGCATTCCTTATTGTTTCGTTCATATCGATTTTAGCCATCAAACATCAAGAATCATGAGTGTAATAAAAACTACCTATATAGGGGATTTACAGACCAAAATTGAACACGTGCAATCAGGAAGCTATGTAACCACTGATGCGGACGCCCGAAAAGTGAAAAACTCGTTTTCTTCTAATGAATTATTTGTCGGTACAGTAGCTGCCTGCATACTTACTGTTATGGAGGCAACAGCGCAACAATATCATTTTTCGATAGGACGAGCTGAAGCTCTGGCCAGTAGAACGATGCGAAATAATCCAAAAACTATTGACAAGATTGAAATCAATATCTATATAGATAACAGTGGTTTGTCGCAAGAACAAAAGGATATATTAGCACATGCTGCCTACAATTGTCCGGTTGTGCTGAGCTTACATGATGCTATAGAAAAGATTTTTGTTTTCCATTACCGCTAGATTTGGCTAGCCGTAAACAAACACGCCCTGTAAAGATTAATCTTTACAGGGCGTGTTTGTTTTTTGACACTTGCTAGAAGCGCATTTATAGCGTATAATTTAAATATCTACCGTAGCATCCATAGCAAAGTCTTCGTGCATCAAATGCACAATTTCCGTCGCTTTCTCGTAGTTGGTTGATTTCTTCGAAAAGAAATCGTGTTGCGTGGTTTCAGTACTCAACCCGTTCATTACAATCGGGTTTACTTGCTTCACTTCGAAGATCGGCTCAAAGGCCAAATTCATAAGTGCCTTGTTTCCATTGTAACGCACATATTCTTTTACCTCTGCAGTTAATCCTACTACGGTATACAATTCTTCTGTATACTTCAATTCATTCTCATACAAGTCATTTAGAAGCGTTAAGAAACGTGCTTTGACTTCTTCTTTGTTCGGTAGTCTGTTAAACACTTCTTGTGCCATCAATCCTACGAAAACACCATGAATCGATTCGTCTGCGATGATCTTTTTGATAATGTCTGCTGAAGCCACCATTTGCCCTTGGCCACATAACCATAATGGCAAGAAGAAGCCAGAATAGAATAAGAATGACTCCAACAATACCGAAGCACCTAAGGCCATGAAAAGCTCTTCATCGGTCACTGTTTCTTTGTCGATCGCACGGTAATATTGATCGATTGTCGAAGCTTTGTATTGCAAAAATTTATTTTCCGACACCCAGCCAAATACATCGTTGATCTCATTGGTAGTTGATACCGTGGTGAAGATCGTAGAGTAGGATTTCGCGTGGATCGCTTCCATCATACACATGTACGATAGCACTGCTTTATTTTGCAAAGAGTTGATATGATCGATAATCTTTGGCATACCAGTGTGGCTTTGCAACGTATCTAACAAAGTCAAGCCGCCCAATGCTTTTTTATAGCACTCTTTCATGTCCCAGCTCAAGCCTTTCCAGCTATCAATATCCTTAGAAGGAATGTATTCGGTATCGATCCAAAATTGCTTGATATTCTGTTCCCAGAACATCAATGCATAATCATTATCGGGTGTGTTCCAGTTTACTGCGGTATATTGTTTGCTCATGGTTTGCTTTATAACTTAAAGAAACTGAACCGGTATACCAAGGTATTCCGATTCAGTTCCGATTGGGATTGAATTATACTATAATAAAATGTTTATGCCGAACACGAGATACATTCCTCGATGGTCGATTTACGCGTACGGGTGTAATACAATGATTTCAGCCCTAATTTGTGCGCATAAATATAGTACTTCGCTAAGTCGCGGGTACTGTCTTTCGAATTGGTGTGCAATATAGTAGATACACCTTGATCGATGTGGCGTTGGATGACCGAGATCATTTTCAACACTTTCATCTGATCCATATCGTATGCCGATTTGAAGTAGAAGTAATTATCATTCGTCAAGTAAGGCATTGGGTAGTATGTCGTACTATCACCATATTCGCGCACCTCGATGATATCTACAATTGGCATCACCGATGCGGTTGCATTCATGATGTACGAAGTAGACTGGTTTGGAGCGATCGCTAAGCGGTAAGCGTGGTAGATACCATGTTCTTTTACCTGTGCTTTGAGATTTTCCCAATCCGCAATAGTAGGGATATGTACACCTTCAAATAACTCTTGGACCTTATCTGTTTTAGGAAGATAATCGCGGTTTAGGTATTTGTCGAAGTAAGTACCATCTGCATAGGCAGATTTTTCAAAACCTACGAAAGTACGTCCGCGCTCTTTTGCAATCTCCATAGAAGCTTCCAACGAGTAGTAATTCATCATCATGAAAAACGTATTGGCAAAATCTAATGCTTCTGTCGATTCATACATGATAAAGCTTTTGGCTAGGAAACCGTGTAGGTTCATAGCCCCTAAGCCTACCGAATGCAACTCGCGGTTTGCTTTCGCAATAGTTGGTACCATTTCGATATCTGTCACGTCGGTTACGACGGTAAGCGCACGCATCGCCGTTTTTACCGCTTCTTTGATGCGTTTATTATCCATTACGGTAGCCACGTTGAGTGAGCCTAGATTACAAGAAATACCGTAGCGAATGGTGTCTTCCTTTCCATAGATATTGATATCTGATACTTCAGATACTTGCATAATCTCGGTACAAAGATTCGAGAATTTCACATTTCCGATACCGTTAAGAGCATGCGCTCTATTCGCATTTTCTTTGTAGAAGATATATGGATATCCCGATTCTTTTTGAGTCTGTGCGATTTTCACCAATAGGTGGCGCGCATTGATTTTCTTCTTTTTGATATTTGGATTGGTGATCAACTCGTCGTACATGGCATCCATATCCAACTCGTCTAGGTATTTGCCATACTCCTGCATCACGGTGTGTGGGTAGATCAGATAGCAAGCTTCATCTTTCTCCGCCAATTCCATGAATTTGTCGGGCACGATGATACCGATAGATAGTGATTTGATACGCACTTTCTCATCGGCATTGATCTTCTTACAATCCAAAAACTCTTCAATATCCGAGTGGAAAATGTTTAAATATACCGCACCTGCACCTGGGCGTTGCCCCAACTGGTTGGCGTAAGAGAAGGTATCTTCCATGATTTTCATGATTGGCAATACACCTCCAGCGCGACCATCTACGCCTTTAATCGCTTCGCCACGGGCGCGGATTTTGGAGATATTAAAAGATACACCACCACCGATAGAAGATAACTTCATCGCCGAATCAATCGCATAGCCAATTCCGTTTAGGTTGTCGCCAACCTCATCTAAGAAACAAGAAACCAACTCGCCAGATCTTTTCTTTCCAGCGTTCAGGAATGTCGGCGTAGCGGGCTGATATTCTTGGCTAATCATGATTTCTGCGTATTCAAAGGCTTTTTGTACGCCTTCTTCACGCGCCAAAAACAAAGCAACTGCCATGACGCGGTCTTCGTAGCGCTCTAAGAATTTTTCGCCAGAGTCATCGCGCAACGCGTAGCTTTGAAAAAACTTGAAAGCTGCCATGAAAGATTGGAAACGAAATTTCTTCGCATATACATAATCGTATACTTGTTGAATCTCTTCGAAGGTAAACCACTGATAGAAATCAATGTAATAGTTGTTCTCTATCAGGTAATCTACTTTTTCTTTTAGATTGTAAAAGAACACGGTGTTCTTATTTACATATTCTAGGAAATAAGCTCTTACCGCTTCTTTGTCTTTATGTAAGCTAAACTCGTCATCATGTTTGATCATGATTTCGTTGTTAAGCAATATCCAGTTTTTCGCTACGTCGTTTGCTATCATAATATTGATTTTTTATAATGTCAATAAACTCATTAATATCTACCAGAGTCCCCGAAAGTTCGAATTTTAAACCAATAGGGAGGTCGAAGTTTTCTGAGAGTTTATCTGCTGCAACGGCGAAGTTTCTTCCCCAGTTGCGGTTACCACTTGAACTCACCGAGTGAATCATGTGGTTGTATTTTTCGATGAAGGCTTGTGTCTTTTCAGGCACTTTGCCAAAGTTAATTGTATAGGTCACTAGATGACCCATCGTCGATGGTATGGTATCCTCTTCGATACGGGTAGCTTGCCACCCAGTTATCTGGATCACTTTATGAATAAAGCGATCTACATTTCCTGTTTTTGAATCGTAGTAAATATGAATCATGGTTCGTATTTAGAGGGTTTACTATACGGTTTACAACGCGATATGGTCTAATTCCTCTGGTTTGAAACCAATGATTCTGTGTTTGATTTCATCTTCTTCCAACACTAATACCGTAGGTACCGTGCGTACTTTGAATTTTACAGCCAGTTCTGGCTCATCAAACGGGTTGATTGTTTCGTAAGATACACCCTTGTTGTCCAAGTAGGAAGATACCTGTGCGCACGGTGCACAGTCATTCTTTTCAAATTTAATGATTCTTGCCATGTCTATTTAAAATCTTTTGGGGGTAACTTTAAGCTGACTATAGGGTTCAGCTTATGTTTGCCATAAATAAATATTCTATTGAGTCGGAATTGTAATAATTCCTTAGTGTTAAACAAAGATCAACTATTTTTTGATGGGTAAGTTAACTGGACTTTTCCACATGCTCCCGCCGGATGGCAGTTAAAGCTCGCTTCTCGAATGTGTGGTTTGGTAATATTCTGATTTACAGGATTAAAAGTATGTGGATAACTTTGAAAAGTAGCAAATATTTTCCTGGCAAATCGGGTTAAATCTACGATAATTTTGACTGAAAAATAGCAAGAAAATGGATGGAATTCTATTGACTTTGTTGAATAAATTTTGTACAGTAGATTAGGCGAATGACTTCGCGGCTTTACTTTCCAAAAAGACAAATTCCTCCGGTTTTATTTGCCGGAGGAATTTTCGTAGTTAAAGAATTCAGTTTCAGAATTCTGCTGCTTAGTAGCCTGGGTTTTGCGTGAGATTGGTATTGCCTAATTGATTCAGAGGAATCGGAAATAACAGCGCTCGAGGATCAGATGCTGCTTTCTCTTGCCAAGCATCGAGATATTTGCCAAAGCGGATCAGGTCCGTACGACGATGCGATTCCCAGAAGAATTCGCGCCCAAGCTCATCCAACATATCGTCTATCGTCAATGTGGTCAACGCTGTGGCGTTTCGCTGGGCCCGAACTTCGTTCACTAAAGGCAGCGCCAAGGCGGCTTGATTCATGCGAAGCAAGGCTTCGGCCTTCATCAATAGCACATCGGCATAACGGAGGAAAACCCAGTCATTCTCGGCATGTCCTGCGCCAATGTTGGCATAATCCGGGACATATTTGACAACGCGTATGCCGGTTACTTCCAGGTTATTTCCCCGCTCAATGATGCTTACCTCGGGTGTGAAGCTTAGCGGATTGCCGCGACGATCTTCCCGCGCTTCTCCTTGAGCATTGACCTGTGGACCAATCAAGAATCCCATATTCATACCAGAGATATTAGTTACACCTGCGTAGGCAGAGCTTCTGCGTTGATCGCCTGCTTCAAACTTATCGTAAAAATCCGACAATGTGGCAAAGCCATTCCAACCACTCGGATTCATATTATAATGTAAGGTGGTTCGCAGGAGAGAATAGATGTCTCCAGAATTACTACCGCCAATATTCGCGCCGACAAAGATATTTTCGGGCGACTCGTTATTGTTGAGTGCAAAATTGTCGAAATAATTACTAGCCAATGCATAGCGGCCAATAATTTGGTCGGCCAGTGTTACTACCATTTGCATATCAGCATTGTCGAATGTTGGCGTTTCTCTATTCAAGAATGCACCTCTATTCAGATATACCTTCATGAGCATCATGCGTGCGGCATCTTGATTGGCTACCTGTGGATTTCCTGTGGGCAAATCGGGCATAATCTCGTTTAATTCGGAGATCAAATATTCCATTTGCTCTTCAGCGCCGCGAACGCGTGGCATACCCAAAATATCTTCGCCCGGTTCGCGGTACGGAACCTGCCCCCAGCCATCTAAAATAGAAAACTGTGCAAATGCGCGAATAAAGCGTGCCTCAGCCGCTTGCCTTGGTGTAGGATTATAGCGCAACAAATCTGTTCCGGCATAACTCACAGCATTTAAGTTGCGAAATACATCATGAATGCGGACGTGATCTGCCTGCCATTGATGCAAAAATAGAGCTCGCCAAGCGCCATTATCGTCCCAGTCGCCACCGCGTGTTGGTGGAATGGTTTCGTCTGATGTGGTTTGTTGTAATGCCCACCAGCCACCATTTCCTTGATAGGGTGAACGCATGGAAATGTAAGCTCCTTGCAGTAAGGCTGCGGCATTCACAGCTCCTGGCTCGGTATCCGAAATTTGTCCGTTGAGTTGTTCATCTAGCTTCGTACATCCGCCAAAGGCGATGCAGCCCGCTAATATCATACTATATATGTTTTTTTTCATGTTTTCCAAGATTAGAGAGAGAAGTTTACACCTAGATTAAAAGTCCGTACTGGCGGATAGCCAATGTAATCAATACCCGCGGAGCCCGTGTTGCCTACGCCTTTGGCGGTGTTTACTTCTGGATCAAACCCAGAATATTTGGTGAATAGCAATAAGTTGGTACCGTTGAAGAAGATATTGAGGTTCTTCAACGAAGCGCCAATATTACCTACACGGTAACCAATCGTCGCATTCGCTAATTTGAGGTAACTTCCATTCTCGATAAAACGGGAAGACGGCGCGGCCGAGTTGGTCAATGATTCCTGAATAGGGGAGTCTAACAAACCCGCTGCAATATTTCTGAATCCACCCAAATTGGTAATCGGTAATACCGTGTTGGCGGTATTATTATAAATATCCTGCCCCAACATACCGTTGAAGTTCGCAGAGAAAGTAAATCTTTTATAAGCCACATCGGTGCTAAAGCCAATCAAGGCACTAGGATTTGGATTGCCCATATACAGCATCGTAAATCCATCGTCGGTGTAGGTGGAAAATCCTTCTGGGCTTAAGCCGGTATATTCACGTGTCATGATAGCAAACATCGGCAAGCCTGCTTGAATGACCTGCACTGTAGCGCCTGATACACCTTGACCACTTAGTGCACCGGTGAGGATTACATTATTCATATTGTTCACTTCATTTTTCAATAAAGTCAGGTTAGCACCAACATTCCAAGTCAAGTTTTCTTTTTGAATTACGTTGGAATGCAAACCAAATTCTACCCCGCGGTTACGGATCTCTCCGTCCAGATTGCTCCAAATAATGGGTGCATCCGGTGCATTAGGATACAACGGAATGGTCGGATAGAGAAGATCGGTGGTTTTCTTATCAAAAACATCAATCGAACCCGTCAACTTGGTGCCAAATAGTCCAAAGTCTAAACCGATATTCAATTGTTCGTCGCTTTGCCAACGTAGATCTTGATTACCGTTATTAATCGGTCTTACAGCATTATCATTAATAAAGCCGTATCGGTTGATAGCTGATCCGGCTGGAAATTCTTGGTTACCGGTACGTCCCCAACCGGCACGCAAGCGCAATTCACTTAACCATTCTACATCTTGCATAAAGCTTTCATTGCGAATGTTCCAAGCGGCAGAGAAAGAAGGGAAGTTTCCGTATTTATTATTTGCTCCGAATTTAGTAGAACCGTCACGACGTATGGTAGCGGTCAATAAATAACGCGAGTCATAGTTGAAAATCGCGCGGAAGAAGTATGATTGTAGCTCCGTGGTTGGATCATTGAACGAATTAACGGTACGGTTTCCGCTGGATCCCGCTTGTAAAGCATCCGTATAATCAATGTCGATATCACCATAATTAATGCCACGGAAATCCATGCCCTTGTAAATGAAATTCATATATTCATAACCAATTACGGCATTCAAATTTAGTTTGTCGGCAATCTCTCTATTGAAGGTCAATGTGTGTGTCAATTGGCTCGTCAATAGTTCGTTATTGGCATACGAAGCTTCGCCGCCTAGTGTGCCACCATCTTGATCGGCTACAATGCCGGGGATGTTGATCCAACTTCTGGTCGAAGCACGACGAATACCTGAGCTATAATTTACCGCTCCTAAAACACGGTATTCTAACCAATCATTGAATTTGTAATAAGGGGAAACGCTACCAATTACGGTCGTGACTCGCGCATGATCATTGTTGGCTTCAGCCATCCCTAATGGATTGATGATCGATGTGCCGTACTTAATATTGAGCGAACCATCTTCATTATATAGCCGTTCGGTTGGATTCCAGTTAAGCGCTTGACCGACTAAGCTGCCTTCAAAACCGGCATCGGTTGTTACCGCTGCCAATTGTTCGTTGGTTTGCGTACCAATCAGTCCCAAATCAAGACCTAATTTTTTGCTTTCTAACATGCGGAAGTTACCGTTTACGGAAGCCGCTACCTTTTTAAAGCCACTTTTAATCAAGATACCTTCTTGATCTTGGTAACCGATGGAAGCACGAAATTTGGCGTCTTCCGTACCACCGCTCATGGATACCGCATAATCTTGAATAATCGCGTTGCGTGTAATTGCACCCATAGCATCCACATCAGATCCCAAATCACCGCCCGTAATTCCATAACTATTTAAAGCGCCACGGAACTGATTAGCATCTAAGATATCTAAGCGTCGCATCAAAGACGACACACCGGTAGATGCATTGACATTGACCTGCAGATCGCCCGCTTTACCGCGCTTGGTATTGATCAAAACCACCCCGTATGCTGCACGCGCACCGTAAATCGCAGTGGCGGAAGCATCTTTGAGGATTTCCATGCTTTCTATATCTGAAGTGTTGAGAAATACCAATGGATTTCCACCCGGCGTAGCGCCAACTGCCGCGCTACGTGATGGACGCGGTGAACGGCCATCTAAAGCAATTCCATCCACGACATATAGTGGTTGGCCATTTCCTGTAACAGCTGAGTTACCACGGATCCGCACGGTGGTTTCTCCACCCGGCTGGCCGCTATTATTAATCATTTGTACGCCAGGCGCTTTACCCTGAATCAATTGATCTGGCGCAGTGAATGGTCCTTGGTTAAAGTCTTTTTCACTCACCTTGGTGACTGCACCGGTTAGGTCTTTTCGCTGTACGGAAGCATAACCGACAACGGTGATTTCACCAATATCTTCGCTAGACGAAGCTTGCAAGTTGATACTTAATGGCGACATGTTTTCGCTAACGCGAATGGTTTCCCGATAGGTTTCGTAGCCTAGGAAAGAAACAATAAGCGTGTAGCTTCCCGCGGCTACGCCGCTAAAACTGAACGAACCAGTAGCATCGGTGCCAGCTTTTCGATCCAATTCTACTAATGTGAGTGTAGCTCCCGAAATAGCTTGTCCGTCGCCGGTCACTTTGCCATTTAAGGTAGCATTTTGTGCAAACGCCATGTTTCCGTGTAATAGGAAAAGAACTAGCGCAGACACAAGCAAACGAATACCTTGAGCAGGTAATTTTGATTTCATGTGTAGTGTGTTTTAAGTTTATTAAATAGTAGTTTTTACACCGTTTAGCAGGGGTAGTGTGATTAGACTACTCCATGGTGTGCATTTTCTAAGTTTATATTTTTAATAGGTATAGTAACCAAATGTAATAAAAAATGGGACTCGTTAAGCACAAATCCCATTTTTTTATTCTGTTTTAGAAAATATGTGTTTTTACAAACGCGAATCTTTTGGTTGGATCCATTCGATTTTGATCGCCAAATATGTAAGACCTTCTATTTCCGTGATAAGAGGCAAAGTGTTGGTGTTAGAACCGTTATTATTTGTCTCTGTATTGAGAATTAACACGGTTTAAGAAGCTTAGAATATATCGTTTTATCAATTTGCAGATAAGCTGCTGCTGTTACTCGTAACCAGGGTTTTGAATCAAATTCGTATTTCCTGCTTGATTCAATGGGATCGGAAATAATAAGGCTCGTGGGTTAGATGCCGGTTTTTCTTGCCAAGCATCTAAGTACTTACTAAAACGTATAAGATCCGTACGACGATGTGCTTCCCAAAAGAATTCTCGGCCAAGCTCATCCAGCAAATTATCGAGACTGAGGCTCACTAAAGCGGAAGCATTTCGCTGTGTTCTTACTTCGTTTACCAACGGCAGTGCGGCAGCGATCTGATTCATGCGAAGCAATGCTTCGGCTTTCATCAACAGGACATCCGAATAACGGTAAAAAACCCAATCATTCTGCGCATTATTGGAACCAAGATTAATATAATCGGGCACATATTTGATGACGCGAATGCCGGTTACTTCCAGGTTATTCCCGCGCTCTATGATGCTTACTTCTGGTGTAAAACTAAGGGGATTACCGCGCCGATCTTGCAAGGCTATACCAGCAGCATTAAATTGTTGCCCAATAAGGAACCCCATACGTAAGCCAGCAACATTGGTCACCCCAGGGTAAGGAGAACTCCTGCGTTGATCATCTTGTTCAAATTTGTCATAGAAGTTAGATAAAGTGGCAAAACCGTTTGAACCACTCGGATTCATATTGTAATGCATGGTTGACCTAAACATGGAGTAGATGTCTCCCGAATTGCTGCCGCCGGTGTTAGCGCTTAAAAAGATGTTTTCTGTAGATTGGTTATTATTTAGTGCAAAATTATCGAAATAATTGTTTGCCAAAGTGTAGCGGCCAATGATTTGGTCAGCCAATGTGACGATCATTTGCATATCTATATTGTCAAAAACTGGATTACGCCTATTGAGAAAAGCACCTTTATTGAGGTATACCTTCATGAGCAGCATACGAGCGGCATCTTGATTGGCGATCTGGGGATTACCAGTGGGCAGGTCAGGTATTATCTCGTTCAATTCTCTAATTAAATATTCAATCTGTTCTTCAGCATTGCGAACACGCGGCATCTTCAAAATCTCTTCTCCAGGTTCGCGATAAGGAGTTTGGCCCCAGCCATCTAAAATAGAAAACTGTGAAAATGCTCGAATAAAACGTGCTTCTGCCGCTTGTTGCGGTGTCGGATTGTAACGTAGTAAGTCTGTTGCTGCGTAACTCACCGCATTGAGATCCCGAAATACATTGTGGATTCTGACGTGATCAGCTTGCCATTGATGCAAAAATAAGGCGCGCCAAGCACCATTATCGTCCCAGTCGCCGCCCCGAGTAGGTGCTATTGCTTCGTCTGTTGTGATTTGTTGTAATGCAGACCAATTATAGTTTCCCTGATAAGGTGTTCGCATGGAAATATATGCTCCTTGCAGCAAGGCTGTTGCATTTACTGCTCCTGGTTCGGTATCCGAAATCTGTCCGTTGAGTTTTTCATCAAGCTTCGTACATCCGCTAAATGTGATAGTACTTGCTACTATTAATAAGTATAGTTTATTTTTCATGTTAACGAAGATTAGAGAGTGAAATTGACGCCTAAATTGAAGGTTCTCGCTGGTGGGTAACCAATATAATCGATTCCTGCAGAACCTGTATTACCTAATCCTTTAGGGGTATTGACTTCTGGGTCAAATCCTGAGTACTTGGTGAATAATAATAAATTGGTGCCATTGAAGAAGATGTTTAGATTTTTCATGGAAGCGCCAATATTGCCTACTTGGTAAGCGATTGTTGCATTGGCTAATTTGATGTAACTCCCGTTCTCGATAAAACGGGATGATGGTGCCGCAGAATTCGTCAATGATTCCTGAATTGGGGACTTTAATAAATCTGCTGTAATATTTCTGAAGCCACCCAAATTTGTGATTGGTAATACGGTGTTGGCGGTATTATTATAAATATCTTGTCCAAGTGCCCCGTTAAAGTTTGCTGAGAATGTAAATTTCTTATATGCCACATCAGTACTGAAACCAATTAATGCTGTAGGATTTGGGTTGCCAACATACAGCATACTAAAACCATCATCCGTGTAATTAGAAAATCCATCTGGATCTAAACCAAGATATTCCCTTGTCATCATCGCAAACATCGGTAGACCAGATTGAATAACCTGTACAGTGGCTCCTGATACACCCTGCCCACTTAATGCTCCCGTAAGTATCACATTATTCATATTGCTTACTTCATTTTTCAACAAAGTCAGGTTTGCACCCATATTCCATGTCAAGTGCTCTTTTTGCATAATATTAGCATGCAAAGCAAATTCGATCCCTCGGTTACGAATGCGTCCATCCAGATTACTCCAGATAATAGGTGCGTCTGGTGCATTTGGATACAGTGGGATGGTAGGATAGAGAAGATCGGTGGTTTTCTTATCAAAAGCATCAATCGAACCGGACAACTTGTTTCCAAAGATCCCAAAATCGAAACCAATGTTAATTTGTTCATCACTTTGCCAACGTAAATTCGGGTTGCCGTTATTAATCGGCCTAACAGCGTTATCATTAATGAAGCCGTATCGGTTGATAGCTGATCCAGCCGGAAATTCCTGATTCCCTGTACGTCCCCAGCCGGCACGCAATCGCAGTTCGTTTAACCAAGCCACATCTTGCATAAAGCTTTCGTTGCGGATATTCCATGCCGCAGAGAAAGAAGGGAAGTTTCCGTATCTGTTATTATCGCCGAACTTGGTAGATCCATCTCTCCGCATAGTAGCAGTTAATAAATAACGAGAGTCGTAATTTAAAATGGCCCTTAAGAAATAAGATTGTAATTCGGTTGTCGGATCATTAAATGAGTTGACAATCCGGTTTCCGCTGGATCCTGCTTGTAAAGCATCTGTATAATCAATGTCGATATCGCCATAGTTAATGCCGCGGAAGTCCATGCCTTTGTACATGAAATTCATGTATTCATAACCGATAATCGCATTTAAGTTTAGTTTATTAGCAATCTCGCGATTGAATGTTAAGGTGTGTGTTAATTGCTGAGTGGTTAATTCATTGTTGGCGTAAGAAGCTTCACCGCCTAGTGCGCCTCCATTTGGATCAGCTACAATCCCGGGAATGTTGATCCAACTTCTGGTTGATGCACGACGAATACCAGTGCTATAATTGACCGCTCCTAAAACACGGTATTCTAGCCAATCATTGAATTTGTAATAGGGCGACACACTACCAATTACGGTAGAAACACGTGCAAGATCATTATTAGATTCCGCCATTCCCAACGGGTTAATAATAGAGGTGCCGTATTTAATATTGAGTGATCCATCGTTATTATACAACGGTTCGGTTGGATTCCAGTTGAGTGCTTGCCCAACCAAACTGCCCATGAAACCGGCATCGGTCGTTACTGCTGCCAGTTGCTCATTGGTTTGCGTGCCGATTAATCCCAAATCTAGGCCTAATTTTTTGCTTTCTAGCATGCGGAAGTTGCCATTGACCGAAGCAGCCACCTTTTTGAAACCACTTTTTAGGAGAATACCTTCCTGATCTTGGTAACCGATCGAAGCGCGGAATTTAGCGTCGTCAGTACCACCACTCATCGATACCGCATAATTTTGGATGATCGCATTGCGCGTGATTGCTCCTATGGCATCTACGTTATTACCCAAATCTCCACCAATGAGTTCATAACTACTTAACGCATTTCGAAATTGATTGGCATCTAAGATATCAATACGTCGCATCAAGGAGGCTATACCTGTGGAGGCATTGACATCTACTCTTAAATCACCTGCCTTTCCACGTTTAGTAGTAATCAATACTACACCATATGCTGCACGTGCGCCGTAAATAGCGGTAGCGGAAGCATCTTTTAGGATCTCCATGCTTTCGATATCCGAAGGGTTAAGGAAAACCAAGGGATTTCCTCCTGGACTTGATCCTACGGCAGCACTACGTTGAGGCCGCGGAGAGCGTCCGTCTAACGCGATGCCGTCTATAACATATAAAGGTTGGCCGGAGCCAGTGACGGCCGAATTACCACGGATACGAACCGTTGTTTCGCCGCCCGGTTGCCCGCTATTATTGATCATCTGCACACCAGGCGCCTTACCTTGAATCAACTGATCTGGTGCCGTAAATGGTCCTTGATTAAAGTCCTTCTCGCTGACTCGCGTTACCGCGCCGGTGAGATCTTTCCGACGTACAGAAGCATAACCCACGACATTGACCTCCCCAATATCTTCCCTGGAAGAAGCGTGTAAATTAATATTCAATGGAGACATATCCGCGCTAATGCGAATGGTTTCGCGATAGGTTTCGAAGCCTAAGAAAGAGACAGTCAGCGTATAGCTTCCAGCGGCAATACCACTGAAACTAAATGACCCATTGCCATCTGTGCTGGTTATTCGTTGTAATTCTAGCAAGGTGAGCGTGGCTCCTGATATGGGTTGTCCATCACTGGTAACTTTGCCATTTAAGTTGGCATTTTGTGCAAAAGCAGTGTTTCCATGTAGTAGGAAAAGCACAAGTGCGGACAACAGTAGGTGAATACCTTGGAAAGGTAGTTTTGGTGTCATATTTAGTATTTGTAAGTTTGAAAATTGGCATTTTTGGGCGAGTTTGAAGAGGATCGCTCGTTATTATAACTTCTTGATTGGATGCTTTATTTTTCTTTCTTTTAAACTATTTAATTCAAAAGTATATAAAATAGCAATTCAATAATAATTTTTGGGAAAATTATTTCTAAAAATAACATATTGAGACTGAGGGTTAATTCTTTATGTTAACTGTTTCGGACATAAAAAAAGGCTTGATTTTAAAATCAAGCCTTTTGAATTGAATACGTAATGCGACTTATTCTCGTATTAATATCTGATTAAGATAGGAAATTGGTCTCTTGCTTGTAAAGAAAAATGAAACTTCTGAAAATACTACTAGTTAATTCTTTTGGCGGCGAATGTACCATTGGGTTGAATTGCATAGAGCGTGCTTGCTTTTCCGGTGCTTTCATCTAGCTCAAACCGAATCGCAAAACCAGCAAGGTCCTTGATCTTAAAATTGTGATTGCCTTGCGCTATCGTTTCATAATTTTTTTGGCCAGGTACATCCATATAGATTACATTATCCTTTACTGTTATCGTGATCTTCATATTACCCACAGCATATTGACCTAAGTAAGCTTCTAAATCTTTTGGGCTTACCTCCTTGGCGCTGACTTTGCGTGTGAATTCGAACGATTCTGGAAGATCTAGTTGGGCGCTTTTAATGTCGCCATCAAAACCAGTGTGAAAAGTGATTTTTTGCGCCTCGTCGTCATCTTGCTTTTTCTCTTTATTGGTACTTAGCTCTCTAAGCGCGAACGTGTCATAATGATAATGCTCCAAGTGGTGTTCTTTTGTGGCTAAATGTGTTTTTAAAACACCATTTTCGAAGCGTATCTCGAATTGTCCGTATGCTGGATGATGATATTGTCCTACATAATCCGCTAACAGATGGGATGGCTTAGTACCTTTCACTTGTTTTAAATCATCTTCCAGCGGTTTTATTGCCATTTCTGCGCTGTCTTGTTGTACACCACGCCTATTCCAATTGACGTAAGCTAATCCCAATAATTGATCAGAAATCAAATTGCGAACAACGCTTGGTACTTCGGATCCATTTTGATTCGTCAATACCACAATGCCCAACGAGTCACTCGGAAAGAAACTGATAGATGCGGAGAATCCATCGATATTGCCGCCGTGCTCTACTTGGTAATGACCGCGATACGAACCAATCATCCAGCCCAAACCATAGTTTTTGAGGTGTACATCTGTTTGTTTGGTAGAAGGTAAGGCCGCTGCGATGACCATTTGCGAACTCATGGCTTCCTGAACGTATTTTGCTGGCAAAATCTGTGTGTTGTTGTACTTTCCTTCGTTCAACCACACTTTCAGCCAGTTTGCCATCTCTACCACGCTACTATTGATGCTACCGGCCGGGCCCATGCCATTGATATTATAATAGGGCATATACTCGATCTTTTTATCATCGTCTACGGTGTAGCCACGAGAAGCATTCTTATTATTCGACATATCAGCAATACCCAAATTGGTTTGCGTCATGTCGAGGGGCTTTAGAAAATGGGTGCGAATATTATCTTCCCAAGATTTTCCGGTACGCTTCTCGGCAATCATACCTTGCGCTAGGTACATGAAGTTGTTGTACAGCCAAGTACTGCGAAGATCAGCAGTAGGTTTCATGTATTGCACACGTGCCAATAAGCTGTCGCGAGCATCGGTGTTGAAGAGATACCACGAAAGATCATATCGGGAAAGCCCAGTGCGATGCGCCATCAGATCGCGTACAGTCACCTGGCTTTCGCGTCCATCTTGAAAACGCAATTCCGGCAAATGCTGAGTGATTTTATCGTCTAAAGACAGGCTGTCGCCAAATAACTTACCGACTAATCCCGCCGTAAAGGCTTTGGTTGATGAACCAATAGCGTACAAAGTCTGCGGTGTAGCAGGCAACTTCTCTTCATCATTGCGATAACCATAACCTTTGCTGTATAGCAAGCTATCCTTATGCACAACAGCTACCGAAAACCCTGCTACTTGATAGTCTGCCCGCACTTTTTCGAGTAAAGAATCGATAGTAGACCAATCGGCAGATTTTTTTGTCTGAGCTTGTGTTACTTGAAAGCATACGCTCAACAATAGGAGCGTGATTGTGATGGACTTACGCATGAAAAGGAAATATTGGTATAGCACTAGTGGCTAAAATAATGGTTTGTATAAATTCTTCTTAAAGATACGAATTTATTCAATTCCGCCGGATCAATTGGAGATTTACCCGGCGGAATAGATAAAATATTTGGTGTTACACCAAATATTCAAAGAGAGTTTGATCTTTATTGATCTCAATAAAGTCAAATTTATACGCTTTTAGGCGCTCGATCAAGCTGGTGTAATCTTTGGCCGTGCCTAGCTCCACACCGATCAATGCCGGTCCGCGTTCGCGCTCCGTTTTTTTGATGTACTCAAAGCGCGTGATATCATCTTTTGGTCCCAATACTTCGGTTACCAATAATCTCAATGCACCGGGGCGCTGTGGGAATCGCACGATGAAATAGTGCTTGATACCTTCGTACAAGAGCGACATCTCTTTGATCTCGCCCATACGATCGATATCGTTGTTGCCACCTGATACGATACACACGACTTTCTTGCCGCGAATCTCTTCTTGATGAAAGTCTAGGGCTGCAATAGACAAAGCGCCTGCCGGTTCAGCAACAATGGCATCTTTGTTATACAACTCCAAAATAGTTGTACATATCTTACCTTCTGGAACAGAGCGTACGCTATCCAACAATTGGCTGGATATAGCGAAAGGAAGTGCACCAATTTTCTTTACAGCGGCACCATCGACAAATTTGTTGATGCTTTCTAACTCAATCGGTGCGCCATGCTTCATGGCGGCTTGCATAGACGCTGCTCCTTCGGGCTCTACTCCGTATAGTTTGGCTGCTGGTGCATGTTGCTTCATGTAAAGACTCAATCCCGAAGACAATCCGCCGCCACCGATCGGTACAATTACCGCCTCGACATCCGGTAAATCTTCTAAAATCTCTACCGCTACGGTACCTTGTCCTTCAATGATCTTGATATCATCAAAAGGTGGGATGAAAACCATCGCATGTTCAGCAGCGTATTCTAAAGCGGCCTTTTGGCAGTCATCAAAGGTGTCTCCGGTCAAGACGATTTCTATATTGCCATTGCCCCACATCTCTGTTTGCGTAATCTTTTGGCGCGGCGTTGGGCCGGGCATAAAGATGACGCCTTTAATGTCTAGCTTTTTGCACGATAGTGCCACGCCTTGCGCGTGATTGCCCGCGCTAGCGCAGACTACGCCGCGCTGTAAATCATCCGCCGACAGGCTACTAATTTTATTGAATGCGCCACGCAATTTGTACGAACGTACGACTTGCAGATCCTCGCGTTTTAGATAAATCTCTGCGCCGTACTTTTCCGACAGGTGATGATTATATTGTAATGGCGTGCGGAAAACAACATTTTGGATGCGTTCTTTAGCAGCCAAAGAGTTGATTTCCAACGTGGATAAATTCATGTATTGCGTATATTATGTATGCAGGAAAAGGTTATTTGACTAAGGTCAAAAGATCCTCGTCCACAATGTCTTTTTTGGCATCTGCCAATACGAGAAAACGCTCGTAGGTAGCTGCTAATGCGTCTTTGTCCATGGTGTATCCCAAGCGCTCTAAATGGTGCTTCAAAGCGTGGCGGCCAGAGCGTGCAGTTAAGATAATGCCAGCTTCATTCAAACCTACATCTTCCGGACGGATGATTTCGTAATTCTCGCGGTGCTTTAAGAAACCGTCTTGGTGAATACCGGAGCTATGTGCAAAAGCGTTTTTGCCCACGATAGCTTTGTTTGGTTGTACCGGCATGCGCATCATCGAACTCACCTTTTGTGAAATGGCGGTGAAGAGCTTGCTGTTGATATTTGACGTCAAACCTGGGAAGTGTGCTGCATGTACTTTTAAGATCATGGCCACTTCTTCTAGCGAAGTGTTTCCGGCACGCTCGCCGATACCGTTGATGGTACATTCTACCTGACGGGCACCATTTTGAATCGCGGCGATGGAATTGGCTGTCGCCAAGCCCAAATCATTATGGCAATGTGCTGAAATGATCGCCTGATCGATGTTCTTGACATGTTCTGTCAAGTATTTGATCTTCGAACCATATTGATCCGGCAGACAATAACCATTGGTATCTGGAACATTGACGACCGTCGCTCCGGCAGCAATAACGGCTTCTACCATCTGCGCTAGATACGGAAGATCGGCACGGCCAGCATCTTCTGCATAGAATTCTACATCTTCCACAAAACTTTTAGCGTGCTTCACAGCAGCCACGGCACGGTTCAGGATTTCCTCACGTGTGCTGTTGAATTTGTATTTGATGTGCATATCCGACGAGCCGATACCGGTGTGGATACGTGGACGTTTAGCGTATTTTAAAGCTTCGGCGGCCACGGTAATGTCGTTTTCATTGGCGCGCGTAAGGGCACAGATAATGACGTTGTCTACCGCTTTAGAGAGCTCGACGACAGACTGAAAATCTCCGGGACTGGATACGGGAAAACCCGCTTCAATAATATCCACGCCTAGTGTTTCCAGATCTCTGGCTATTTCGATTTTTTCCGGTGTCGTTAGCTGGCAACCGGGTACTTGTTCACCATCTCTAAGGGTGGTGTCGAAGATATACAAATGATTCGGATCGTGTAACATAGGTTCGAAATTTAGTACTTTACAGTATGTTTATATATCGGTTATCTTGACTTCAATAATTCAATGACCTTTTGGCCCATGGCTACGGTGCCTAAGATGCGATCCGCAGGCGTGTCGTTCACGGCAATATCAGATGTTCTCCATCCTGCTTTCAATGCTTGATCTACGGCTTCGGTAACGGCTTTCGCTTCTTCTTGCAATCCAAAAGCAATATCTAACATCAATGCTGCTGATAGGATAGAGGCTAATGGATTGGCTTTGTCTTGGCCAGCAATGTCGTGTGCAGATCCGTGAATTGGTTCGAAAAATCCAGTGCCATCGCCAATAGAAGCGGAGGCCAACATACCCATTGATCCAGCGATCTGCGATGCTTCGTCGGTCAGGATATCACCAAATAGATTCGCGGTCAATACCACATCAAATTTCTTTGGATTTTTCACCAATTGCATGGCCGCATTGTCGATAAACATGTGCTCGGTTTCTACATCTGGATATTCAGCAGCCAATCCTTGTACTACTTCTCTCCAAAGACGAGAGGTTTCTAATACGTTGGCTTTGTCTACTGAGCAAAGACGTTTGCCACGAGTCTGCGCCGCTTCAAAAGCTTTGCGTGCAATACGCTCTACTTCGTAGCGGTGGTAATTCATCAAGTCGGAAGCGAAGGTGTTATCTTCATTACGCGTTTTCTCTCCGAAATACACATCACCGGTCAACTCACGGAAGAATAAAATATCAGTCCCGCGAAGGATCTCTGGCTTCAAACTAGAAGCATCCAACAGCTCATCGAACAATAAGATAGGACGTAGGTTAGCATATAGACCCAGTTCCTTACGGATTTTTAGCAAACCTTGCTCTGGGCGTACTTTGGCCGAAGGATCATTGTCGTATTTGGCATGACCAATCGCGCCGAATAAGATTGCATCAGAAGCTTTGGCTTTTTCCAAAGTTTCATCAGGCAAAGGATTGCCAGTGGCTTCGATCGCGGTATGCCCCATAATGGCGTTATCAAATGCAAACTCATGTCCGAATTTGGAAGCGATGACTTCTAGTACCTGCTTACCCCATTCTGTGACCTCTTGTCCGATACCATCACCCGGGATGATTAATATATTCTTCTTCATGTTATGTCGTTACTTGACGAGTTTTTACACTCGTTCTTCTAGTATGTGTTTTTGTTGTGGTTTAACTATTTTTCCCTTTTCCAATACCAAACGGTGGTCGATGGATTTCGGTAATTGACTTTCGTAATGCCCGACGTAAAGCAATGTTTTGCCGTGCTGGCATAATTCATCTACTACGTCGTTGAAATACTGTGTTTGTGTTTGATCCAAACCTTGGCAGGGCTCATCCAATACCAATAGTGGTGGATTTTTGATCACTGTTCTGGCCAATAATGCCAAACGTTGTTTGCCCAAAGGCAAGGTGCTCAGCAGTTCACTTTTGACGGTATACAGATCAAAAAAATGCAACAGCTCATCCACTTGTTTCTTCTGCTGAAAAGAGGCCTCTGTATACAAACCGATGCTATCGAAAAAACCTGACGTGACGGTGTGCCATACGGTAGCAGTTTGGTCAAAATACCAGTGCATTTCGGGCGAGATCAATCCGATCTTTTGCTTAATGTCCCAGATGCTTTCGCCAGAGCCACGTTGATTGCCAAATAAGCGAATATCTAAGCCGTACGCTTGCGGATGGTCGCCGTTAATGAGGCTCAACAAGGTGGATTTTCCGGATCCGTTGGCACCTTGGATAACCCATTTATCGCCGCGATTGACGGTCCATGAGATGTCTTCCAATACGGTTTTGTCGCCATAGCGAACGTGTATGTTGGTGAGCTGAATGATTTGCTCGCTAGTTGCTTCCGGCGCTGCTTTCAAAAATTCGGGTAAAGCACGTGATTGCCGTGGCTTAGCCACGATAAAATCATCCGGACTAGCGACTTCTTGTAATTGGCCAGCCTGCACCATCGCGAATGCATTGATGCACTGCGGTAAGTTGGTGTCATTCGTCAATAAAATCACCTGTGTACCTTGTTCAGCAAGACTATCAATACAATCGTTTAATGATTTTCTCGATGCTTTATCTAAGCCCGTGTATGGCTCATCGATGATGAGCAGCTGCGGATTGCTCCATAGTGCTTTGACTAATTGCAACTTTTTATGCTCACCACTAGAAAGCTCGATCAGTTGCGAATCCATTTGCTGCTCAAATCCCAACGCCTGCACGAGGGGAAGCGCTTCTGCTAAAGCTTGGTTTTCCTGTTCTGCAAAATGCGCCAATTCGCCAGCTACCGTTCTGGTATCTCGCCCTTGATGGGTATTGTAGCGTTGCTGATAGTAAAAGTTGCGATCGCCCTCTAAGTTGGTAAACTGATACCAGTTAGGTACATAGAGCACGCTCGGAGATTTGTCGCTTGATAAATTCAACTCAATCGAGCCCTGATATGGGATTTGATTGGCCAAAGCACGTGCTAAGGTTGTCTTTCCAGAACCACTTTCGCCACCGATCGCCCAATGTGTGCCACGCTCATAAGTCCACGCCAAGTCCTGCAACACAGTTTTAGCACCGTATCGTACGCAAAGATCTTGTATGTGAACCAACGGTTTAGACATAGCTATATGGACGTGTTTTTTCGAATTCTTCGATTTCCGCACGATGACTCAAGATATAATCAATGTCATCATAGCCATTGATCAAGCAAGATTTCTTGTACGGGTTGATCTCGAAGGTGAATGATTCGTTGGTGTCTTGGATGGTTACGGTCTGCGCTTCTAGGTCGACGACTAGTTTGGATTCGGGATTTTTAAATGTCGATGCAAAGATCTTTTCCAAGAACTCTTCGGTCACTTGAATCGGTAATACGCCATTATTAAGAGCGTTACCTTTAAAGATATCAGCGAAAAAAGAGCTGATTACCACATCAAAACCATAATCTTGAATGGCCCAAGCGGCGTGCTCACGGGATGAACCACAACCAAAGTTCTTACCTGCTACCAAGATTTTACCAGCGTAGGTAGCATCATTCATCACGAAATCTGGTTTGGGTTGATTGTCGCCATCAAAGCGCCAGTCTCGGAAGAGGTTGTCGCCAAAGCCATCGCGGGTGGTCGCTTTTAAGAAACGAGCCGGAATGATTTGGTCGGTGTCAATATTTTCTATCGGCAATGGTACTACCGAAGAGTTTAATGTTTCAAATTTTTTCATTTCATCTAATAACTTAGTGAATCTATACGACAGCTTCTGCTCCTAACAATTCGCGCACATCGGTAATCTTGCCAGTAATGGCTGCGGCAGCTGCTGTCAACGGGCTCGCTAGCAAAGTACGCGCATTAGGGCCTTGTCTTCCTTCAAAGTTTCTATTCGAAGTGGATACACAATATTTTCCAGCAGGAATCTTATCTTCATTCATGCCTAAACAAGCTGAACAGCCTGGCTCGCGTAGAATAAAACCAGCGGCTTCCAACACGTTGTCAATACCTTCAGCTTTGGCTTGCGCTTCTACTTGTTTAGAGCCCGGTACAATCCAGACTTCCACTTGTGGTGCTTTTTGCTTTCCTTGTACGAAATTGGCCACTTCGCGCAAATCTTCGATACGCGAGTTGGTACAGCTTCCGATAAATACATAATCTACCCGCTTGCCAATCAACGATTCGCTGTCCGCAAATCCCATGTAGTTCAATGCTTTTTTGTACGAAGGACGTTCAGACTCCACTTGGCTTTCTGTAGCTGGTATGTTTTGTGCGATACCGATACCCATACCTGGATTTGTTCCATACGTAATCATCGGTTGTATATCTGCTGCATCGAATTCTAATACGGCGTCGAATTCTGCATCTTCATCGGAATACAAGGTTTTCCAATAAGCCAAAGATTCTTCCCATTTTTCGCCTTTTGGTGCAAACTCTCTTCCTTCAACATAATCAAATGTCGTTTGGTCGGGCGCGATCAATCCACCACGAGCTCCCATCTCGATACTCATGTTGCACACGGTCATGCGGCCTTCCATCGAAAGTGCGCGAATAGCTGATCCTGCAAATTCTACAAAATAACCTGTGCCTCCTGCTGCGGTAGTTTTCGAGATGACATATAGTACAATGTCTTTGGCGCCAACACCTTTTTCCAATGTGCCGTTGATCTCAATTTTCATGGTTTTTGGTGCTTGCTGCAACAAGCACTGCGTAGCAAAGACTTGCTCTACTTGGGATGTCCCAATTCCGAAAGCAATCGCGCCAAAAGCACCATGCGTAGACGTATGGCTATCGCCACATACCATTGTTTTTCCTGGTAAGGTGATACCCAACTCCGGACCGATCACGTGTACGATTCCCTGATAAGGGTGTCCCAATCCGTAAAGCTCCACACCAAATTCGCTGGTGTTTTTGCTCAACATATCTACCTGATATCTGGATAATTCTTCTTTGATCGGCAGGTGCTGATCGATTGTCGGTACATTGTGATCGGCGGTAGCCACCGTCTGATTCGGTCTGAACACCGGTAAATTGCGCTTGCGTAATCCGTCGAAAGCCTGCGGCGAAGTTACCTCATGAATGAGGTGCGTATCGATATACAGGATGTCTGGAAAACCTTCTTGCCGTTTCACAACATGCGCGTCCCAAATTTTTTCTACTAATGTCTTTCCCATTATGCTCTCTCTCAAATTGTGGTATTATGGATACGGGTCAAATTGACATATCGTCAATTTGACCCGTGATATGTCTATCAAAATTACGAAAATTTTAATGGATTATCCTGTTTTTGCTATTACGCTGTCTTGATCGTTTTCATCGCCTTCATTGCTTTACGTAGTTCACGTCCAACGACTTCCACCGGGTGGTTACGCAATTTTTCGTTGATTGATACCAACTTAGAATTGTCTACTGCGCCGTCCTTGCCATCGTTGAAGTTCTTTCCAACAACATCGGTTTCTACTGTTCTCATGAAGTCAGTCAATAAGGGTTTACAAGCTTGATCGAATAGGTAACATCCGTATTCTGCGGTATCAGAAATAACGCGGTTCATTTCGAACAATTTCTTACGAGCAATCGTGTTAGCGATCAATGGTGTTTCGTGCAATGATTCGTAATAAGCACTTTCTGGTTTGATACCTGCTTCTACCATTACTTCGAACGCCAACTCTACTCCAGCGCGTACAAACGCGACCATCAAGGTGTAGTTGTCAAAGTATTCTTGCTCATTGATCTGTACATCACCAGCTGGTGTTTTTTCGAAAGCTGTTTCGCCCGTTTCTGCACGCCATTTCAACAAGTTGACGTCGTCATTAGCCCAGTCTTCCATCATGGTTTTGCTGAATTCGCCCGACATGATATCGTCTTGGTGTTTTTCGAACAATGGACGCATAATATCTTTTAGCTCTTCGGATAGTTCGAATGCTTTTACCTTTGCTGGGTTGCTCAAGCGATCCAACATACCGCTTACACCACCGTGTTTCAAGGCTTCAGTAATTACTTCTACACCATATTGAACCAATTTGGAAGCATATCCAGCATCGATTCCTTTCTCCACCATTTTGTCGAAAGATAGGATAGATCCTGTTTGTAGCAATCCACATAGGATAGTTTGCTCGCCCATCAAATCCGATTTTACTTCAGCTACGAAAGAAGATTTCAACACACCTGCTTTGTGTCCGCCAGTACCCACACAGTATGCTTTTGCTTCTGCCCATCCTTTTCCTTGTGGATCATTTTCTGGGTGAACCGCAATGAGCGTAGGAACACCAAAACCGCGTAAGAACTCGGCACGTACTTCCGAGCCTGGAGATTTAGGAGCTACCATGATTACAGTAAGATCTTTACGCACTTGCAATCCTTCTTCTACTATGTTGAAACCGTGCGAATAAGATAAAGTAGCACCTTCTTTCATCAAAGGCTGTACGGCATTAACTACGTTAGTATGTTGTTTATCTGGAGTAAGGTTGATTACAAGATCTGCCGAAGGGATCAATTCCTCATACGTACCTACCGTAAAGTTGTTGTCTGTTGCGTTTTTCCAAGAATCTCTTTTTTGCTCGATGGCCTCCTTACGCAGGGCGTAAGAAACATCTAAACCACTATCACGAAGATTCAAACCTTGATTCAAACCTTGTGCACCTGCACCCACAATGACGATTTTTTTACCTTTTAATGCTTCAACGCCATCGGTGAAAGCGCTAGCATCTAAAAATTCTGCTTGTCCTAATTGGGTTAACTGCTCTCTGAGCGATAGGGTATTAAAGTAATTTGCCATTGTTATGTATTTATATTTTTTTTGATATCTATTGAGGTTATTTAATTAATCTTTTCTGTGCGGTGGCGTAGCCAAAATGCAGGTTGTCATGCCCTGCCGTGGTCATGATGACTTCTTCGATCTTGTGTAGCGTGGATTTGTAGGTGCTGGTCTCAAAGGGTTGAAAACCGACAAAAATATCGGTTTCGTAATCCAAATGGATCGCATTTATCGTATCTACGGCTAGTTTCTTCAAAGCATCGACTTCGGCCTGTTCTACAAAATATGTCGGTTTGGTTCCTTTGGCATAAGCGGACAAATATTGGATCTGACTCGTGTCTGGGCGAACGCCTGAACGGGCGTAGCACAAACCTTGGGTAGAGACCACGATATGACCAAAATTCCAGATAATATTGTTGTTAAATCCTGCCGGAATTTCATTGAGTTGCTCCAGCGTCAGCGTATCTAACAGTTCTATAAATGCCCGTCGTGTATCACGGATAAATTGGAATACTTCCTTCATGTCTGCGGTATGATTACATCGTGAAAACCTCGTCCTGCTGATCTAGGAATTCATTTTCCACGACATCAGGGGATGGTTCTTGTTGTTCAAACTCTTTCAGTTTCTGATGGAAACCAGCGCTTTCTTTGATAATCGCAATGCGAGCACCACGCACAAACTCAATCAAATTGTATTTGGTGAGTTCGGCTGTCAAGCGGTCGATTTCTTCGCGATGACCAGCCGTCTCGAAGACGATATAGTCATTACGAATCACGACTGCACTAGCACCGTACTGGCGCAACAAGCGCTCAACGTATGCCTTCTCAGCGATCACGTCAGCCGGTACTTTATACAAAGCTTGCTCTTGCCACACCAACTCATCATTGGTGTTGTAATAAGCTTTTAATACTTCGACCTGCTTCTCGATCTGCCGACATAATTTGCGTACGACCTCTTCGCTTTCGCTAATAACGATCGTAAAACGGTGTATGCCTTCTACTTCGGAAGGAGAGGTGTTCAGACTTTCGATATTGATCTTGCGTCGAGAGAAGATCGTGGATATACGCCCGATCATTCCAATGGAATTCTCGGTGTACAGGGTGATGGTATATTCTTGCTTTTCCATTTTGTGTTATTTAAGAAGGGAGAAGTTAGAAGTAAGAAAGTGGATCTCATCTCTCACATCGCGCTTCGCAATTCTACTATTTCAACCTTATTTCTGAAACTGAAGTTCCTTGAGCAACCATTGGGAACACATTGTTCTCTTTGCCCACCATGACTTCTAGTAAGTAAGCGCCATCGTGATCCAACATCGTTTTCAGTGCTGTTTTAAGATCTTTACGTTCTGAAATCTTATTACCATCGATATAGTATCCTTTGGCTACCGCTACAAAATCTGGGCTGGTAATGTCTACGAAAGAGTAGCGTTTCTGATGGAAAAGTTGCTGCCATTGGCGTACCATACCCAGAAACTCATTGTTCAGGATCAAGATCTTCACTTTTGCGCCAAATTGCATGATGGTGCCTAATTCCTGAATCGTCATCTGAATACCGCCGTCGCCGATAATCGCAACTACATCGCGATGTGGTGCTCCATACCAGGCACCAATAGCAGCTGGTAAACCAAAGCCCATCGTGCCTAATCCCCCCGAAGTGACATTGGATCTGCTCGAGTTAAACTTGGCATAACGGCAAGTCACCATTTGATGCTGGCCAACATCGGTTACGATGATTGCGTCACCATTGGTCAACTCATTTAAGGTTTTGAGTACTTCTCCCATCGTCATGATGTCTGTCGTTGGGTTCAGCTCATCTTGGATTACCTCTTTGATTTCTTCCTTTTCCAGTTCGCGGAATTCGGCTACCCAAGCGCTATGATCATTTTGTTGTAGCAAAGCGGTAAGTGCAGGAAGCGTTTCTTTGCAATCTCCCCATACAGGTACTGCTGTTTTGACGTTTTTATCAATCTCGGCTGGGTCAATGTCCAAGTGTACGATCTTCGCTTGCTTCGCGTATTTGTCTAATCGGCCAGTTACGCGGTCATCGAAACGCATACCAATTGCAATCAGCACATCGCATTCGTTCGTCATGACATTGGGCGCATAATTACCATGCATACCCAACATGCCCACATTAAGCGGATGTTCGGTTTCCAATGCGCTTAATCCCATCACAGTCCAAGCGGCTGGGAAACCACCTTTTTCGATGAAGGCTTTGAATTCCGCTTCCGCTTTACCTAAAATAACACCTTGTCCAAACAGTACAAATGGTTTTTTCGCTTGGTTGATAACCTCGGCAGCTTGTGTGATGTATTCATTACGAACTACTGGCTTTGGTCGATAGCTACGAATATGATTACATTTACTATAACCCAAAAAGTCAAACAACTGAAGTTGCGCATTCTTGGTGATATCGACCAAGACTGGTCCTGGACGGCCTGTTCTGGCAATATAAAATGCTTTGGCCATGACTTCTGGAATCTCATTCGCATCGGTTACTTGGTAATTCCATTTCGTTACCGGTGTCGTAATGTTGATCACATCTGTTTCTTGAAAAGCGTCGGTGCCTAATAACGCCGCAAAGACTTGTCCAGTCACACAGACAATTGGATTGCTATCGATCATGGCATCTGCCAAGCCTGTGACCAGATTGGTCGCACCCGGTCCGCTGGTTGCGAATGCCACGCCCACTTTCCCAGAAGTACGTGCATAACCTTGTGCTGCATGTATGCCACCTTGTTCATGGCGGACGAGAATATGTTTTAATTTCTCATTGTAATCATACAAGGCATCGTAGATCGGCATAATCGCGCCACCCGGATAACCGAAAATGGTATCTACGCCTTCTTGAAGCAAAGCTTCTAAGACAGCTTGCGAACCACTCAGTTGGGTCGTCGTTACCGTTTCTTTTTCTAACTGCGTTTTTTCTAATGTGCTCATGATATATTCCGCGTAAAGGGTGATTCGACGTGCTTAAAGATCTGTTACACAGCCTTCGGAAGCGTCGGCCACCGTCTTTGCATATTTATATAATACTCCCTTGGATACTTTTAATGCTGGCTGTTGCCATCTGGCACGACGAGCAGCTATTTCCTCGTCCGATAAGGATACATTGATGGTGTTATTGACAGCATCAATTACAATGTGGTCATTGTCTTCGATCAAACCGATCAATCCACCGGCATAGGATTCTGGTGTAATGTGTCCCACCACAAAACCGTGTGTACCGCCAGAGAAGCGACCATCTGTAATCAAAGCCACTGATTTACCCAAACCTGCACCAATAATGGCAGAAGTAGGCTTCAACATTTCTGGCATGCCTGGTGCTCCTTTTGGTCCTGCATTGGTAATCACGACTACATCACCTGGTTTCACGCGGCCAGAAGAGATACCTTGAATTAGGTTTTGCTCGCCATCGAAAACGCGTGCTGGTCCTTCAAAGCGTTCGCCTTCTTTACCCGATATTTTGGCTACGGAGCCTTTTTCGGCAATATTTCCGTACAAGATTTGTAAGTGACCCGTTGCCTTGATTGGATCAGATAATGGGCGGATAATCGGTTGGTTGTAATCGATGATCGACTTCACATCGGCTAAGTTTTCCGCTACCGTTTTACCAGTTACGGTAAGGCAATCACCATGGATTAATCCTTCGTCCAATAAGTAACGCATCACGGCTGGCGTACCGCCATATTGATGCAAATCTTGCATCAAATATTTCCCACTCGGTTTGAAATCTGCCAACACAGGTGTTTCATTACTCATGCGTTGGAAGTCATCTTGCGTAATATCGACACCGATGGCTTTACCGATCGCAATGAAGTGCAATACCGCATTGGTACTACCACCCAATATGATGATGCTACGTATGGCATTTTCAAATGCTTTGCGCGTCATGATATCGGAAGGCTTAATGTCTTTTTCTAGTAGAATACGGATGTATTTTCCAGCTTCCAGACATTCTTGTTTTTTCTCTTCACTCACTGCAGGGTTGGAAGCAGAGTAGGGAAGGCTCATTCCCAATGCCTCAATAGCAGAAGCCATCGTATTGGCGGTATACATACCACCGCAAGCGCCAGCGCCTGGACAGGTGTGTTTGATAACGCCTTCGTAATCTTCGTCCGAAATGTTGCCGCAGATTTTCTGACCTAAGGCTTCAAATGCAGATACAATATTCAGTTCCTCACCTTTATAATGGCCGGGAGCAATCGTGCCACCATACACCATCAATGAAGGACGATCCAGTCTTGCCATCGCCATAATAGCGCCGGGCATGTTTTTATCACAACCTGGAATAGCAATCACACCATCATAATATTGTCCACCACAAATGGTTTCAATACTGTCTGCGATCACATCACGGCTTACTAAAGAGTAGCGCATGCCGTCAGTTCCGTTACTCATACCATCGCTGACACCAATCGTATTGAATATTAATCCAACTAAATCTTCGGACCAAACGCCTTTCTTAACCTCTTTCGCAAGGTCGTTCAAGTGCATGTTACAGGTGTTGCCATCATATCCCATGCTGGCAATACCGACTTGTGCCTTCGCCATATCCTGATCGGTCAATCCAATCCCATAAAGCATGGCTTTAGCGGCTGGTTGTGTGGCGTCTTGTGTAAAGATGCGGCTATATCTGTTTAACGTGTTTTCGTTGTCAGATGATGACTTCATAATTCTCTTGCTCTAATACTAATTTTTTGTACGTACGTTGTATGGACGAACCTATCGTGTGTTCCCAATCTTCAGGATAGGTCGTTTCGTCAATTTGTTTAATCCCAATAATACCTGCTGCGGTGCCACATAAGAAGGCGCTATCTGCGGTATACACATCTTCGACAGTCAGTCGTTTTTCGACCACCTCAAAGTTTAGACCTTTGCAGATGTCCATCACCGTCTGCCGCGTAATCCCCGGAAATACGTTTTCCATCGGCGGGGTATATAATTTGTAATCTTTTTCTATAAAGAGGTTTTCGCTGGATGCCTGAGCTACAAAGCCATCTTGATCGAGCATTAGCGCTTCGTCAAAGCCTTTGCGAATGGCATCACTCGTAGCACGAATCGCATTGATATACTGACCCGAAATCTTAGCATCGATCTGGAAAGATTTTGGATGCGGTCTACGAATATCGGAAAGACAAACTTTGAGCAAATTCTGACCTAAGAATGGACCCCATTCCCAAGCGGCAATCACAATGCTGGAGTTGGCTGCAGATGTCAGATGCATATTTGATCCCGAAAAGACCAAAGGACGAATGTATGCAGCACGCATGTTGTTTTTTGCCAACAACTCATACGTCTGCTCAATCAGTTCGCGTGTAGACCAAGGAAAAGGTAAATTAATCGCTTCGCAAGAGGTGCGTAGGCGATCAAAGTGAGCTTCCGCTTTAAATAGACGAACACCATTGTGTGTGCTGTACGCACGCAGTCCTTCGAAAGCACCATAACCATAGTGCAAGGCTTGCCCGAAGAAGTCAGTGCCTGCTTCGTTGGCCTTTACAAATTCGCCATCTAGAAAAATGTACGTGTCTTGATTATAATACTGCATAGCTTTCCCGATTTTGTTTTCCTCTGTCTGGTATCATCACAACGGAGAGACAGGTCTTCTCTTTTTGTTTCTGTAAGATAAAGCGAATCCGTTTTTAAAGCAATAGCGCGTATTTAAATTTTAAAAAAGTTTTTTATTCTGAATTTCAGGATTAAAAGTTTTTTTATTCTGCGATATGGCTAATTTTTTAAATTATAATTTGGATTAAGGTAGACTAATATTAAAATGAGTCTACCCTTGCGGAATTCAAATATTTTGCTAGACTGCCAATTTTCTGCCTAAAATGAGAGATTTGACGATCTAGGTTATAAAAAAAGCCTCTTAAAACATATTGTTTTAAGAGGCTTATCTCTTTAGGGATTTTGTAGAAGTATACTAACGTATTCCTTCGGCCAAGACCGTAATAACATTGTCTTTGGCTTCTACGACGCCACCTTTGATTTGGAATACTTCTTCCGACGTACCCGTATTAATGATTACTTTACCATCTTCCAATGTAGATACGATAGCAGCGTGATCTTTCAAAATCTGAAAAGAACCAGCACTACCAGGTACGGTAACGGCTGTTACATCGCCTTCGTATGCTAACTTATCGGGAGTTATGATTGTTAATTTCATATTAAACAGCTTCAGCTATTAGTTTTTTACCTTTTTCAATAGCCTCTTCAATGGTACCTACCAAGTTGAAAGATGCTTCTGGATACTCATCTACTTCACCATCAATGATCATGTTGAAACCTTTGATCGTGTCTTTGATATCTACCAATACACCTTTAAGACCTGTAAATTGTTCCGCTACGTGGAAAGGCTGTGACAAGAAACGTTGTACACGACGAGCGCGAGTTACTGTCAATTTATCTTCGTCAGACAACTCATCCATACCTAAGATGGCAATGATATCTTGTAGTTCTTTGTAACGTTGCAAAATCTCTTTTACGCGTTGTGCGGTATTGTAGTGCTCATCACCTAATACTGCTGGAGATAAGATTCTTGAAGTAGAATCTAATGGATCTACCGCAGGATAGATACCTAACTCAGCAATCTTACGAGACAATACGGTAGTAGCATCTAAGTGGGCAAATGTAGTTGCCGGCGCAGGGTCAGTTAAGTCATCGGCAGGAACGTAAACCGCTTGTACCGAAGTAATAGATCCGTTTTTAGTAGAGGTAATACGCTCTTGCATCAATCCCATCTCTGTTGCCAACGTTGGTTGGTAACCTACCGCTGAAGGCATACGGCCTAATAGGGCAGATACTTCAGAACCGGCTTGTGTAAAACGGAAGATGTTGTCGATAAAGAAAAGAACGTCACGACCTTGACCTTCGCCTTCACCATCGCGGAAATATTCTGCAATCGTAAGACCTGAAAGGGCTACACGTGCACGCGCACCTGGAGGCTCATTCATTTGTCCGAATACGAAAGTACATTTAGAATCTTTCATCAATTCGTGATCGACTTGATCCAAAGGCCACTGGCCTTTTTCCATGCCTTCCATGAAGTGATCGCCATATTTGATGATGCCTGATTCAAGCATCTCACGCAATAAGTCATTTCCTTCACGTGTACGCTCACCTACACCCGCAAATACAGATAGACCACCGTGTCCTTTAGCGATATTGTTGATCAATTCTTGGATCAATACGGTTTTACCAACACCGGCACCACCGAACAATCCAATTTTACCACCTTTCGCGTAAGGCTCTAGTAAGTCAATTACTTTAATACCTGTAAATAATACTTCCGTTTCTGTCGAAAGATCTTCGAAACGTGGAGGTACATTGTGGATACTGCGACCGTTTTCTTTGTCAACATTTTGGATACCATCGATAGCATCTCCAACGACATTGAATACGCGGCCTTTAATACTTTCTCCAATAGGCATTTTGATTGGCGCTCCAGTATCTACTACTTGCATACCACGAACCAAACCTTCCGTAGCATCCATCGCGATAGTACGAACACGTTCTTCACCTAAGTGTTTTTGAACTTCCAAAACTACACGCTGGCCATTTTCTTTCTCAATGTACAGAGCGTCAAAAATTTTCGGAAGATTGTCATTGTCGGCGAAGTTGACGTCAACAACGGGGCCGATAATCTGCGCTATTTTACCAATATTGGGCATATTAATAGGACTAAATATAATTATTCATTCATATACAGCCACTTCTGTTGTGGTGTATTTTGGTTTGCAAAAATAGCTTTTATCCGTTGAAAACCAAAACATAAAAAAAGAAAATAGTATAGAACGACTAGTATGCTAAAAATCGCTAATACAGTGGCTGTTATGCTAGGATGTGCATGCAAAGCCAGCCCATATGGCCAGAAGACTGATCAACACGCTGCTGAGCACATAAATAATCGCGGTAAGTATCTGTCCCGACTGCAGCAAAGCCAGATTTTCTGCCGTAAAAGCGGAAAAAGTCGTAAATCCACCGCAAAAACCGGTCATCAAAAATAGACGCCACTCTGGAGCATGAACTGTATGCTGATTGAATAGTGATAAGATGAGTCCCGCCAAAAAGGAACCAATCACGTTGACTGCAAATGTTCCCCAAGGAAAAGGAGTCGAAAGATAGCGGCTGATGCCATTGGAAATAAGAAAGCGGAGGATGCTACCTGCACCTCCGCCTATTCCGATAAGTAGCATGGTACGCCACATAATCTTTTTTTGATCTGCCTGGTAGCAGGTTAAGAATTTCGTTTCAATTGTTCATCGAGTAGTTGTCGTTTTAGCAATTGTTCTTTTTCCATCGATTTCTTTTTGAACGATTGCAATTCGTCTTGCAACTCATGTACAGTCTTCTGATGCTCTACGGTATCGATTTTCGATTTTTTGAAAGCAAAGAAACTGGCAATAAAAGCAATCGCAAAAACACAAATCAAGACCCAAACGATGGTATGATACGTGCTTTTCTGAAAATCGATGCCCAGAAAGGAGATGCTATCGGTGCGGTCACGCTCTACTCGCAGTTCGCCCTCTAATGTACTTACCGAATCACGCAAACTCTTTGCTGTTGCTATTGATGATGAGCTGGCTTCCGTTATTTTTGCTATTTCACCTTTCAAATGCTTGATGGTGTCGGCGGTATTTTTGCGAAGAATCTCCAGGTTGGTTTTTCGAATCAGTTTCGTGTCGGCATCCTGACTACGTGATAGCGTGTTGATAAAGTAAAACTGAGAATCAATAGCACCTTTTAATGCGTAAGGCAGCATAGGCCTATTCTGTCCAAATGAGAAAGAGATGCAAAAAAGAAGAGCTGTAGTAAGAAATGCTTTGAACATAATTCGATAAAACTTTTTGATGTTTATATGATGATTGACTCAATTTTAGTCATAATTATGAACATAAACAAGATTTCTATTCAGAAAGAGATCGCGATTTCTTAACTTTGTTAAAGTTTTTAACCCCAGAATTATAAACTTTATGATAGATAAAACGGTGTCTAATGCTCTTGAGGCAATACGTGATGTGCAGTCGGGTATGACCATCGCCGTCGGAGGTTTTGGTCTTTGCGGAATCCCAGAGAATTTAATTCAAGCGTTAATAGATCAGCAAATAAAAGATTTGACGTGCATTAGTAATAATGCGGGTGTGGACGACTTTGGTTTAGGCTTATTACTACAGCGTCGACAGATTAAAAAGATGATTGCGTCATACGTTGGCGAAAACGCGGAGTTCGAACGGCAGATGTTGAGTGGTGAACTGGAGGTAGAGTTAGTACCTCAAGGGACATTGGCGACACGGCTGATGGCGGGCGGATATGGAATGCCGGTCATTTACACGCCGACAGGCGTAGGTACCGAAGTAGCCGAAGGTAAGGAAGTTCGCAAGTTTACCTTTCACGGAGTAGAAAAGGACTATTTGATGGAACATGCTTTCGAACCTGATTTTGCTTTGGTGAAGGCGTGGAAAGGAGATCGGATGGGCAACCTTGTTTTCCGCGGTACGGCAAATAATTTTAACCATGCCATGGCGATGTGTGGTAAAGTCACGATAGCCGAGGTGGAAGAATTGGTCGAGCCGGGCGAATTAGATCCTAACTATATTCATACGCCAGGTATTTACGTGAGTCGTATTTTTCAAGGCGAACGGTACGAAAAGCGAATAGAACAACGCACATACAGTACAAAAGAAAGTTAACAACATGCAAAACACAACAAAAAAAGTATTTATCGTTGCCGCCAAACGTACCCCAATCGGCGGTTTTGGCGGCGGATTAGCCTCAATTGTTGCAACCGAGTTGGGCGCAAAAGCAATTGATGCAGCACTACAGCAAAGCGGTGTGGCGGCAGATCAAGTGGATGAGATTTTGATGGGAAATGTATTGTCAGCAAATATCGGTCAAGCACCAGCAAGACAGGCTTCTCGCAAGGCTGGACTTCCCGATAATATACCAGCAACAACGATTAATAAAGTGTGTGCCAGCGGTATGAAAGCAGTTTCTATTGGCGTACAGCAAATCTTACTAGGTGATGCCGATATCGTTGTGGCTGGTGGAATGGAAAGTATGAGCCAAGTCCCATTCTACGATGCTTCGGCACGTTGGGGTGCCAAATATGGTCATCAGCAACTCATCGATGGCCTGCAAAGAGATGGGTTGACGGATGTCTATTCTGAGAAAGCGATGGGCAATTGCGGCGAATCCTGTGCGGCGAAATATGAATTTACAAGAGAACAGCAGGATGAATATGCCATTTCATCCTACGAACGTAGTAAACAGGCCTGGGATAGTGGGAAGTTTGCTGCCGAGGTAGTCGAAGTAACTGTTGCCGGCCGTAAAGGAGATACGGTAGTTACCGAAGATGAAGAATTCCGACAAGTCAACATCGCCAAAATTCCACAACTACGACCATCTTTTAGTAAAGAAGGAACGATTACAGCGGCCAATGCATCTACGTTGAGTGATGGTGCGGCAGCTTTGATCTTGGCTAGCGAAGAAAAGGTGAAAGAACTTGGGTTAAAACCCATCGCAGAGGTGATTGCTTATGCAGATGCCGAGCAAGATCCAGAATGGTTTACCACGACCCCGAGTATTGCTACGGAGAAGGTGCTTAAAAAAGCCGGATTGACGAAAGAGGATATTGATTACTTTGAGTTCAATGAAGCGTTCTCCGTAGTGGCGTTAGCCAATGCCAAAATCTTGGGATTAGCTACCGAAAAAATTAATGTATATGGTGGCGCTGTTGCGCTAGGGCATCCGCTCGGTTGTAGTGGTGCACGCATACTCGTGACTTTGAGTAGCGTATTAAAACAAGAAGGTGGCACGTATGGCTTAGCTGCCATATGCAATGGCGGCGGCGGTGCAAGTGCAATGATCATCAAAAAATACGAATGATATGCTGGATAAATATGGAATTGCTAAACGCATTGCGCAAGAAGTCAAAGATGGCTATTACGTGAATTTAGGGATTGGCATACCGACCTTAGTAGCTAATTATATCCCGGACAACATCAACGTCGTGTTGCAAAGCGAGAATGGATTACTTGGTATGGGCCCTTTCCCGTTGGAAGGAGAGGAGGATGCAGATTACATCAATGCCGGAAAGCAAACCATCACCACGTTGCCAGGTTCGGCTTTTTTTGACTCGGCCATGAGCTTTGGCATGATTCGCTCACGAAAAGTCGATTTGACCATTTTAGGAGCGATGGAAGTATCTGAAAATGGCGATATCGCCAACTGGAAGATTCCAGGCAAAATGGTGAAAGGAATGGGCGGCGCCATGGATTTGGTAGCCAGTGCTCAAAATATCATCGTGGCCATGCAGCACGTGAATCGCCAAGGCGAATCCAAATTACTGCCATCTTGTGCGCTGCCACTAACGGGCTTGCGTTGCGTCAAGAAGATCGTGACTGAGTTAGGTGTATTTGATATCGTACCCGAAGGTGGTTTCAAGATTGTCGAACTGCACGAAGGGGTCACGCTTGAGCAAGTGCGCAATAGTACCAAAGGAAAGTTGATTGAATAAAAAGGGCATTCGTTCAATAGATCAGCGAAATGCTCGGTTTTTGAGCACATTTAATAAATGAACAAAGGAGAAAAGCGTTCGATTTTCTCCTTTGTTATATATGCAGCATACCCCGAAATCCGCGTGCTGCGTAATAAGATTCTGCGCCATTGTGATAGATAAAAACACGGCCAAAGCGGTAATCGCCAAATAGCGCGCCTCCTAGCTTCCGGAACTCTTCAGGCGTGCGCAACCAGCTGGAAGTTTTCGTGTCAAATTTGCCGACTTCTTGTAGTCTTTTGTATGCCTCCTCGTCCAACAATTCTATGCCCATGCTTCGGGCTACTTCTACGGCGCTATCCACTGGTTTATTTTGTTTTCGGGAGTCTAATGCTTCCTGATCATAACATAAACTGCGTCGTCCTGTTGGACTTTCTGGGGCGCAGTCGCAGAAGATCAACTTACCTGTATCCGCATCCGTACCAATCACATCCGGTTCACCTTGACTATCTTCCATAGCATGTAGCGCATTTAAGGCTGCATCGTCGGCGCGCTCTAATGTAGCAAATACATCATGCCATGTCAAATTGGGGTGTCTTCCTGCATTTTCACTAAACCGTTTTTCTAATTTTTCAACTAGTTCTTCCTTTTGGTCTTTTGTCAATGTCTTCATAGTCGGATCGGGAATTCGTTTTTTTCTATCTGTACTATTTAGGTTCTATTTTCTGATATGGACAAAAAAAGTCATATCATGATAAACGAAAATACACATATTTTGCGAGAATTTTTCCCACAAAAAAGGGGTAAGTGCGAAACACTTACCCCTTTTTTGTGAATATTCAAGACCAAGCTTGCCGATCACATGAAAGACAAAACTGTCAGTCTATATTATTTACGTACAGGATATTGTTTAAAGATTCCCTGAATGATTCCTGGTAACTTGTTGATAGCGCGTTCTGGGTTGCGCACTTCGCGCGATCCACGTGCTTGCCAAACTACGGCATCTTCTTTACGATCAACTGCTTCGACGATGATATGAGCATAGCGATAGCCTTCGCGGCCAACTGGTTGAGACCAACCGCCGCCCCAGCCCATTCCCCAGCCCCAGCCGCCACCCCAGCCCCAAGGTCCCATTCCCCAACCCCAGCCTCCATTAGACCAGATTAAGCGACTTTTGTTGTTGACGATGGCGATATAACGAAACAAAATGTCTGGGTTTTCTTTCGAATAAGTAAGACCCAATTTCTCTACTTCGGTATTTGCCGCGATCATAATGTTCTCCCGAGCGATGTCGTTTGAAAAATAATCTTTGGATAAGGAGTCGATCGGTGTCAACCAGCCGTACGTACGATATTGGGTGAAATCTTTGTTCATCACTTTGGTAGTGTTGAACTTGTTGGTGCGACACGCCGAAAATAAAAGCGTGACAGCCAACAAAAGGCTAAAGTGTAGTATGTATTTTTTCATGACTTTTAGATGCTAACAAGTGTTTATCTATCTTATTTGACGAATTAAAGTATAAAAAGTTTAATCATGATGTTTTAAAAAATTGATTGTTCAAAGCCAATATTTTACTTCGTGTAATCTCTTTCTCAAAAGCATGTAGTGCTGTCCTGCTATGGAATCAACTAAAAAGCCTAACAGTCTATCTGATAAATAGTTTGTTAAGCTTTTTAGATTATTAACGTTAATAAAATAGCTATGCAGTTATTTTGGAATCGGATAGCTTTGAAGCTGCTGCCTGATCAACCAAAAATAGCAATTCTCCCGAGGTCGGATTGAGCAATTGAGAAGGATATTCTTCTGAGTTGCGTGCGCCTTCCAATACTTCATACAAAGCGGGTGCTTTCTTTTCACCGAAGGTGATGACCACAATTTGTTTTGCTTTGTTAATCAATGGAGCCGTCAGCGTGATGCGGTGCATCTGCTGCGGCGTGAGATAATACGCATCTACCCATTTTGTCTTTTCGTGCAGTACTTCCGTATGTGGAAACAGCGATGCAGTATGTCCGTCGTCGCCCATACCCAATAGAATCAAATCGAATTGTCCTTCTGCGCCCAATACCTCTTTTAGCTGTTGCTCATAGATAGCCGCAAATTCCTCTGGCGACCGATCCGTATCGAACATCGGAAAAATCTGATCTTCCGGTAAAGGCACTTGCTGCAGCAAGGTTTCGAATGCCATCTTAGCATTGCTTAACGAATCCGATAATGGAACCCAGCGCTCATCGCCCCAAAATACAAATACTTTAGTCCAATCAAGCTGATCTAGGTAAGCCGGTGTAGCCAATAGCTTGTATAATTCTACAGGCGAAGATCCGCCAGTCAGCGCTACAGTAAAGTTTCCTTTTTCTGCGATAGCCTTTTGGCCTGCTGCTACAAAAAGATCTGCTGCAGCAGGATGAATATCGGCTGGTTGTGCGTATATTTTAATCACAGTTTTCGTCTTTTGATTTTGTTTTATGTAAAGCATTTACGGCCCATACATGCCCTTGTTGTGCCACCAGCACTTCTGCCGTTTCCGGTCCCCAAGTTCCCGAGGCGTAATTTGGGAAATCCAAAGAATCGCGGCTTTCCCAAGCTTCCTGAATTGGTGTAATCACATCCCAAGCTTCATCCACCTGATCCGAACGCATAAACAAGGTTGCATCACCATTTAAGGCATCCAACAACAAGGTCTCATACGCTTCTGGAGATTGTGTAGAGCAAGTATCATAATCGAAAATCATTTCCGAAGGATTCAAACTCATACTTAAGCCTGGTTTCTTGGTCATAAAGCGAAGACGGATATCCATCTGTGGTTGGATATTGATCGTTAAGCGATTTGGCATCAGATTTTCTGCCGCTTCGCCGTTTGAAAAGGTAGAATGTGGTACGGGCTTGAATTGGATCGTGATAGACGAATGTTTCTCTTGCATGCGCTTACCGGTACGCAAGTAAAACGGCACGCCTTGCCAGCGCCAATTGTCCAAATAAAACTTGATGGCAGCGTAGGTTTCTGTATTCGATTTTGGATTTACACCCTGTTCCTCGCGGTAGCCGGGCACTTTTTTGCCCTGCAGCCAACCTTCGTGGTATTGACCACGCACCGCATAGCGACTAACTTCTTCGGGTTTGATACGTCGGATCGAACGTAAAACGTCTACTTTGCGATTACGAATTTCTTCGGCTTTGAACGATGCAGGAGCTTCCATCGCCACCATACACAGAATTTGCAACAGGTGATTCTGAATCATATCACGTAATGCACCTGCACCTTCGTAATATTCACCTCGATTTTCGACGCCAACCTGTTCGGCTACCGTGATCTGTACCGAATCGATGTAGTTGCGGTTCCACAAAGGTTCAAATAAAGCATTGCCGAAGCGAAATGCTAGAATATTCTGTACCGTTTCTTTGCCCAGATAATGATCAATCCGGTAGATTTGATGCTCTTGGAAAGTCTGTGTAAGTAGTTGATTTAGTTCTACCGCTGTTTTCTTGTTGTAGCCAAAAGGCTTTTCAATCACAATACGATCTTGCGCTGGTATGCTGGCTAAGCCGGATGCATTGATATTTAAGGTGGCAGCTCCAATAAAACGTGGTGCGACCGACAGGTAAAACAAACGATTTGCCCGCTCGCCCCATTCGGCATCTAGGGCATCCAATTGAGCCGCCAACTCTTGATAGGATTCTGGCGTTTCAATGTTCGATTGGAAGTAGCTCACCTGCGGATTGAAGACTGCCCATTTATCCGCTTCGGGCGCTCCCGTACGCGAAAACTCGGTCAAACCTTCTTTCAAATGTTCGCGATAGGCATCATTATCAAGCGCAGTTCTTCCCAGCCCGATGATGGCAAATTTTTCAGGCATCCAATCGTCCAGAAAAAGATTATAAAAGGCGGGAATTAGTTTCCGCTTTGCCAGATCGCCTGTTCCTCCGAAGATGACGATAATCGCTGGTCTCGCTTTTTTACTTGTTTTCATGTGTAGACAGATAATACACTAGGCGTTAGCCCCATTGTGTGTGGAAGATACCTTCGCGATCAATACGCTCGTAAGTATGTGCTCCAAAATAATCCCGTTGTGCTTGTATCAAGTTCGTTGGCAAATTAGCCGAACGGTAAGCATCAAAATATGCTAACGCATTCATTAGCCCTGCAACTGGAATACCTTTCGCTACCGCGAAGCTAATCACCGCGCGGAAATTCTCTTGTAAGCCCAATAGTTGTTGTCCGATTTGCGCATCCAATAGGATGTTGCGCAATTCTGGATTACGCTGATAAGCTTGTCTGAAATCTTCTAATGCCGCTGCGCGAATGATACATCCACCGCGCCAGATTTTGGTCACCGTTTCTAATTCTAATCCGTATTTATAAGTATCGGATGCAACGGTAAGCTGTGCTAATCCTTGTGCGTAGGTGAGGAGCATGGCCGCGTGAAATGCATCTTTTAGCTGTCTCAACAGTTGATCTTCTGCCACGTCAGACGAGGAAGTGGCTTCCCAAGTCAGTTGTTTTGCCGCTTCAATACGCTCTGGTTTGTATTTGGAGATGTCGCGCATATTCACAGCGGCATCGATTACTGGTACCGGTACTTGCAAATCCATCGCATTTTGTGAAGTCCATTTCCCTGTTCCTTTGGATTTGGCCCAGTCGGAGATCGCGTGGATTAATGGTGTACCATCATCATCTTTTTGTTTTAGGATCTCGCCAGTTATTTCTACCAAGAAAGATTGCAATTCAGTTTCGTTCCATTGCGCGAATGTCTCTTGAATCTTTTCATCTGCAATGCCTGCGCCACGTTTCATCAAGTCGTACACCTCTGCTAACAGTTGCATAATACCGTATTCGATGCCGTTGTGTACCATTTTAACATAGTTACCCGCAGATCCACTGCCCAGATAAGCTACGCAAGGATCGCCATTTACTTTGGCAGAGATGGCTTCAAAAATTGGGCGCAAGCGCTCATAGGCAACTTCGTCGCCACCTGGCATCATGCTTGGGCCAAATCGAGCGCCTTTTTCTCCGCCAGAGATTCCCATTCCAAAAAAGTGAATATTCTTGTCGGAAAGGTAGGTATAGCGTCTTTCGGTATCTGGAAAATACGAGTTTCCGCCGTCGACTAAGATGTCGCCTTCTTCCAGATGTGGAAGCAAACTTTCGATGGCGCTATCTACTGGCTTCCCAGCAGGAACCAATAGCATAATCGCGCGCGGCTTGCGAATAGCTTCTACAAAAGTAGCTACTTCAGTAGTCGCTTTGATTTTATGATTTTCTGCTGCCTCTGCTTGTAGTGAAGCTGCTTTTTCAGTGTCAAGGTCTAATCCAGCTACTGCGAAGGAATGGTCGGCCATGTTCAATAATAGGTTTCTACCCATTACGCCAAGTCCTACTATACCAAAATCGTATGATTCCATAAACTAAATTCTGTTTTTTGATGAGGATAAAAATGTTTTTTCATCTTGTGCGCAGAAACCTAATCCGGCTTACACAAAAAGCAAACGTAATTCAAAGATAAAATTTTTCCTAAATAACAGTTGGTTAATCTGTTGAAATGACGCTCGATTAACTTGGATATTTAGCGACCAAAGGAATGACACGACCTGGGCCAAATGCTTTAGGGCTTATTCGAAGGATAGGTGGTGCTTGGAAGCGCTTGAACTCTGCTCTATTGAGCATATTTTGTACGCGCAATACCATTTCTTCGTCGAAACCTAACGGGACGATTTCTTGACCGGATTTCTCCTGCTCGATCAATTGGTAGAGAATGCTGTCCAATAGCTCATAATCGGGTAGGGAGTCCGAGTCCTTTTGATCCGGTCTTAATTCCGCCGAAGGCGGTTTTACGATTGTATTTGTCGGAATGATTTCGTGATGGCGATTGATGTATTCGGCCAGTTGGTACGCCTGTGATTTGTAGACATCGCCGATCACAGAGATGGCACCAGCCATATCACCATACAAGGTGCCATAACCTACTGATGCTTCACTTTTATTGGATGTGTTGAGCAAAATGTGACCAAATTTATTGGCGGTAGCCATCAAAATGGTTGCGCGAATACGTGCTTGTATATTTTCTTCGGTAATATCAGGTTGCAAGCCACTAAAAAGATCGCTCAATGTGTCGTCGTAAGCTTCTACCATGCTGTGAATAGGGACAATGTGATGATTGCAACCGGTGTTAGACACTAAATCCAAAGCGTCTTTAAGCGAGTGATCCGAGGAATATTTGGAAGGTAGTAAAATTGCCAGCACATTATCTGCACCCAAGGCTTCGCAAGCCAAAGCCGCGACAATCGCCGAGTCGAGTCCGCCAGATAATCCTAAAACCGCTTTCTTGAAACCTGATTTAGTAAAATACTCTTTTAGACCGAAGACGAGCGCTGCGTGGATTTGAGAAATCTCCGATCCCGGCAGGTATACTTCTCGATGTTCTTTTAGCTGGAATTCACCTTTCTCTAAACTCAGTTCTGCAAAGTCAGCTTCAAAAGCTGATAAAACAGTAACCACATCGCCATTGCTATCCAATACGAAAGATCGCCCGTCGAAAATAATATCGGTATGTGCTCCCACTTGATTCAGATAGATCAATGGTGCCTGTGTGCGCAACACCGCGCGGCGCATGATATCCAAGCGCGTTTGGTGATGTGTGTATGAAAAAGGAGAGGCGGCAATGTTCACGATCAAGTCAGGTTTTTCTACCGCTAGATCTTGAATGATGTCACCCATATAGGTGTTATCCACCCCATTGTCCCACAAATCCTCACAGATCGTCAAGGCAATTTTTGTGTTACCAATCGTCACACAATGAACGTCTTTGTTGGGCTCAAAATAACGGTATTCATCAAACACATCATAATCCGGTAAGTATGTTTTCTTGACCGTATGCTTTACCTCACCTTGCTCAATCACGAGTGCCGCATTAAACAAATGTTTTCCTTCGGAGTGATTGTTTCGGATTGGAGCACCAATGATACAAGCAATGTCACAACAGGCACTTGCAATTTCGTGCAAAGCTTTCTCGCAGGCATTCAGATAGGCGGGATTGCGCAACAAATCTTTAGCCGGATATCCACCTATAGCTAGCTCAGCAAAGATGATTAGTTCGTTTCCTTGCTTTTTAGCTTTGTTTATGGTTTCTATAATCTGTGCGGTATCCGTTTCAAAATCTCCAATACGATAATTGAGTTGAGCTAAAGCAATTTTCATGAGTAGTATGTTAAAATAATAGACCGACTTGGAGTGCTACGTAGGAAATTTTTGGCTCGCCACCGTTGCGCATCGCGCGAGTAAAACCATTGTTATATGCTGCTCCGGTTAACAATCCGAGATTGCCACCTAGATTCCATTCTACTCCAGTCCCGATCTGTAATCCCAATCGTACTAAATCAGTGCCAGAAAGCGATTGATGCTCCGCACCGGGCAAATCTGTCCTCTGTCTAGCCGATACGCGAAGGCCGGCAGTCACCCCAAACTGTCCGTAGATACGGCCGTAATCTCGTTCTTCTGTCTTAAGCTTGATGGTTAGTGGCACTTCCGCGTATTTGATACGTATCGTGTTGTTTACAGGAGAAACAATATCACCACTCACCATGTCGCGTACTTCTTCCGCTCTAAGATCATTTAAGATCAATCCTGTAGAAAAATAATAGTTTCTGGAAAATCCAAAATCTGCTAACAGTCCGTATCCAAAGCGGTAACTCGAAGCACCGCTGTACGACGCGTTGTCAAAATTAAACCAGCTAATATTTGGATTAAAAACTAAGCCAAGGCGCATATTGCGTTCATAGGGATAGCCTCCATATTGTGCTTGGGCAGTTAATGATGTGCAGATAAAGGCTGTAGCAATTGCTGCTATCATGCTATATTTTCGGAGCAGTAGGTTAGATAGTCTTAGCATAGTTTGTTAGTTAAAAGAAAAGCACCTATCGAGGTGCTTTTCTTCTTATTTATATCGATTTATCGTTTTTCAATATCTACGACGTCTCTTTTCGTTTCGCCGGTATATACTTGTCTTGGGCGGCCGATTGGCTCTTTGTTCTCGCGCATCTCTTTCCATTGTGCGATCCATCCCGGTAGGCGACCTAATGCAAACAATACCGTAAACATCTCTGGCTTGAAGTTCAAGGCACGGTAAATGATACCCGAATAGAAATCTACGTTTGGATACAATTTACGATCGATGAAGTATTGATCGTTCAGAGCGGCTTCTTCCAAGCGAATGGCGATATCCAAAACAGGATCATCAATACCTAGTTTTTCTAAAATATCGTCACAAGCTTTCTTGATGATTTTGGCACGTGGATCAAAGTTTTTATAAACACGGTGACCAAAGCCCATCAAACGGAAAGGATCGTTTTTGTCTTTGGCTTTCGCCAAATATTTATCCGCATCACCACCATCTTCTTTGATCGCTTCCAACATCTCTATTACGGCTTGGTTAGCACCACCGTGTAGTGGGCCCCAAAGCGCATTAATGCCAGAAGCGATAGAAGCGTACAAGTTGGCATTCGAAGAGCCTACCATACGAACCGTAGAGGTCGAACAGTTTTGCTCGTGATCTGCGTGCAGAATCAATAGCTTTTGCATCGCACTGATGATCGCAGGATCGAAAGAACTCTCTGCAGTAACGTCGGAGAATAGCATATTCATGAAATTCTCTACATAATTCAAGTCTTTCTTAGGGTATACAATTGGATGTCCAATTGATTTTTTGTGGATCCAAGAAACAATCGTTGGCATTTTGGCCAATAGGTTGATCATGGTTTTGTTATCTTCCTCTTTAGTCGCGTTTGGATTTAAAGATTCTGGGTAAAAAGCAGATAAAGCGCCTACTAGACAAGATAACTGTCCCATTGGATGAGATTGCGAAGGGAAGCCTGCGAAGAAGTTCTTCATGTCTTCGTGGATCAAGGTTTGTTCTTTGATCTCCGCGCGGAAGCTTTCTAATTCTTGTTTCGTTGGTAGCTCACCATATATTAATAAATAAGCAACTTCTAAGAATAAGCATTTCTCTGCAAGCTGCTCAATAGGATAACCACGATAATGTAATATACCATTCTCTCCATCTAAATACGTGATCGCACTTTTGGTAGCACCCGTGTTTTTGTAGCCTGGGTCTAATGTGATGAATTCGGATTGATCTCGCAGTTTGGAGATATCTATTGCTTTCTCATTTTCGGTTCCAACGATTACGGGAAGATCGTAGGATTGCCCATTTAAGTTTATTGAAGCTTTATTATCTGACATAATTTTCTGACTCGATTTCTACAAATGTATAAAAAATCAAAAACAGTTCGGCTGTCGATAAGCATTAAATTAACATGAAATCGTCATATATGATGAGGTACACAAAGTTCGTGAAAGATAGTAAAACGCCTATCTACGATTTTTTTCGTAAAAAGTTTTTAAAAAGCTTTTTGTTTCTACGAACTTTTCGTAACATTGTGTAATCTACTGATACAGATATGGAAAAACTAACGATACAAGAAGAAGAAGCAATGCGTGCAATCTGGGAAACCGAAGGCGGATTCATTCGAGACATCCTAGCAAATCTACAATCTACGGAAGAAATGCCTTATACCACCTTGGCATCGACCGTTCGCAACCTCGAAAAGAAAGGCTATGTGCAAGCGGTAAAGGCTGGGAATGCGAAACGCTACGAGCCGCTGATCTCTGCAAAAGAGTATAAAGGGAAGTTTATGAATGGTTTTGTCGGCAACTATTTCCATAATTCATATAAAGATATGGTGTCTTTTTTCATCAAAGAAGAGCGCTTATCATCGGCAGAGTTAGAAGAAATCCTAGATATGATCAAAAACAATAAATCCTCATAACATGGAAAATCTATTAATCTATATATTGCAGGTCAATGTATTGTTGAGCATCGTATATCTTGGTTATGTATTATTGCTCAAAGGGCTCACTTTTTACAACCTTAATCGCGGTTATTTTCTGGTGGGCATGTTGTTTAGTTTTATCTATCCATTTTTAGATGTCAAAAGTTGGTTTACGAGCCATGTAGAACCCATCGGTGAGTTGGTGGATTTTATGCCGAATTTTTTGTCGACGCCAGCACCAGACAATCTGTACAGTATTAATAATATATTGCTTGTTGTCGTGGCGGCAGGAGCTACTTTCTTCTTCTTGCGTCTGCTGATTCAGTCGGCCAGTGTATTGCGTGTACATTGGAATTCATCTTCGGCCTTGTGGCATACCTTTTCCTATCGGAATGTGCGTTTTCCGGTGGCACCGTTTTCTTTTCTTCGGCAAATCTACCTGTATCGCAAGCAGCACGATGAGCAGGAGCTAACTCATATTTTTAAACACGAACTGGTGCATACCAATGGACTACATTCCTTGGATGTGCTCTTGACAGAGTTAGTGTATACCTGCTGTTGGTACAATCCATTGGTTTTTCTAATGCGCAAAGCCATTCATCAGAATTTAGAATTCCTCACGGATCAGCAGGTGCTTGATCTGGGAATCGACCGCCAGACGTATCAATACAATCTATTGCATGTTAACAGAACGGGATTAGCTACCCCGATCACAAATAAGTTCAATTTTAAAATGTTAAAACAAAGAATTATGATGATGAACAAAAAGCGCTCCTCCAAATTGGAGTTGAGTAAATATGCGATGCTCATTCCCGTTCTGGTACTAGCGTCAGCTGCATTCACAGTAAACCGAGTGGAGGCCAATATCCACGATGCGGTAGAAATGGGACAGGCTAGTGTTTTCAACGAGAAATTGTTGCACGCAGAATCGGAAAACGAAAATGCTATCAATCCAGTCGATACGGTACCTCAGCAAAATGAGGCTCGATTAGATGAATCAGAAGGTGTTCAAAGTGGTTTGACCATCAAAAAAACTGGCGACGATCCATTGTATGTCGTGGATGGGGTCGTAATGTTACCAAAGGATTTTAAAAACGTCAACCCAAATAATATCGAAAGAATTGAGGTTTTGAAAGAAGGTTCAGGTACCGCAGCATACGGAGAAAAAGGAAAGAATGGTGTTTTATTAATAACTACAAAAGATGGTCCTACTACAACTAAAGAAGTAACAGGTAGCGGTACATTTCAAAGAGACAGCACGATTACTAAAATAGTTAAGGTATCGAGTGGAAATGAACCAAAGCCCTTGTACGTGCTAGATGGTGTTATAATTAAGGAATCTGATATGAACGGTGTAGATCCTAATAATATCGAAAGTATTAGTGTTCTTAAAGATAATAGTGCGACAGCTATCTATGGTGAACAAGCCAAAAACGGTGCGGTCTTAATCTCTACCAAGAGTTTTAACCGTGGAGTAAAAGCTGATGAAAAAAACGATACGAAACCATCTGATCAAGTAGCGCAAGCTGTAAAGAGCAAAACCGCATCAGATAAAAAACCTGTAGTTTTAATTGACGGAGTTATTCAAAAAGAGGGATTTGATATCAAAACGCTTGATCCCAATACGATAGAATCTATGCAAGTATGGAAAGATGCGAACGCTACAGAAAAATACGGAAAAGCCGGAGCAAACGGGGTTATTGAATTAACCACCAAAGCCGCCGCTAAAAAATCCGATAGTAAAAAATAACACTAAAATACCATTACATCTACTACCAACGGATCAATGCTGATCCCCAGGTAAACCCAGCACCAAAAGCTGCAAAGCATACCAGATCGCCCTCTTTGATCAATCCTTCTTGCCACGCTTCAGATAGCGCAATCGGTATAGAGGCGGCCGTTGTATTGCCATAACGTTGGATGTTGCTGTAGATTTTCTCATCAGGCAAACCGAGTATCTTTTGCACATATTGCGAGATGCGAAGGTTTGCCTGATGTGGTATTAGTAGGTCAATGTCAGACGGCGACAAATTGTTCTTTGCTAAAGCTTCGTGAATTACCTCAGGGAATTTCACCACCGCTTTTTTAAATACTGCTTGGCCATCCATAGTTGGGTATGCTGTACCGTCTTCCAACATTTGCGGCGTCATTAGCATACCGCCCAATTCTTGATCGGGCCATTGAGGCGGATTTTCTAACCCGAAGCCAGCAGCAGCGCCTGGATAATACATCGCTAATTTTTCTGCTTCGGCGCCATCCGAATGCAAGTGCGTGCTCAATACGCCTTTTCCAGCCTCGGTTGTAGGCTGCATCACGACTGCACCAGCTCCATCACCAAAGATCACGGATACGTGTCGGCTTCGCGTATCAAAATCCATGGCAAAAGATTGTTTTTCTGAGCCAACAACCAGCACATTCTTGTACATGCCCGTTTTGATAAACTGATCAGCAATCGAAAGCGCATACACAAAACCTGAGCATTGATTGCGAATATCCAATGCACCAATCTCGCCCATGCCCATCTCGCGCTGCAAAAGTACACCACAGCCCGGGAAGTAATAATCTGGAGAAAGTGTCGCAAAAATAATAAAGTCCACTTCGGCTGCGGTTATGCCGGCACGTTCTAACGCAATTTTACTCGCTTCAACTCCCATGGATGTGGTCGTCTCGCCGATGCGGTCGGCATAGCGACGTTCCTGAATCCCCGTGCGCTCTTGTATCCAAGCGTCGCTGGTATCCATAAAACGAGTTAAATCGCTGTTTGTATATACATTTTTTGGCACGTAATGTCCTATGCCGGCTATCTTTGACTGAAACATTCTCTATTTTTTCCGCTAACAATGAAATCCTGACAAAAGTAGAGAAATTTCTAAAAATACCTTAATTTTGCAGATATGGGTACGGAGACCACTACAGAGACATTTACGCTGGAAGAGATTCTGGCAGCAGCAAAGGATGGACATCGTTTGATCTTATGGAATGATGATTTTAACACCTTCGATCATGTGATCCACTGCATGATGCATCATCTCCAATACTCCGAAGGAGAAGCTGCCCGCATCGCTTTCAAAGTGCACAATGAGGGAAAATGTGCTGTTTTAGAAGGTTCCTACACCGAAATGGAAATTTATCGTAAGATCTTAAAATCCGAAGGACTTACCGTCAGCGTCGAATAAGGATTTGTCGTAAGGTAATAATGCGGTTACGTGCTCGTAGTTACGATAGCAAATACCCATTTTTGCTATACGAAACTTATGAACATGCTCTTAATCCGAAATCTTAGCGCCGTTTTATTACTTCTACCGGTATTATCACAAGCGCAACAAAAAGCTCAAATCCGCGGTGTCGTTGTCGATGCAGAGACGAAAGCACCTATTGCTGGCGCCAGCATCAATATCTTGACGCAAACGACTAAAGCTTATCTACGTGGCGCTCAAAGTCAGCAAAATGGCCAATTTTCCATTGACAATTTAGATGCTTCTACTTTCGCCTTGCGCGTTGCCAATGTAGGTTACGACGATTATTTGCAAGATAATGTTTCATTGACCGCCGGTCAACAACTCAAAATAGATACTGTTTTTTTACATACGGAGAGCAAAGTCATCTCCGAAGTCACGGTGCAAGGCCGCACGCCAGATATGAAAATCGGAATCGATCGCAAGATTTTTGATGTCTCTCAATCTTTAGTCAGCGCAGGTGGTACAGCTAGTGAGTTATTAGCTAATGTTCCGACTTTGCAGGTAGATCAAGATGGTACGGTAAGCTTACGCGGTTCTTCCAATGTGCGTATTCTCATCGATGGCAAGGAGTCGGCGATGGCAGGATCAGATATTGCGGCATTATTGCAAAGTCTACCAGCAGAAGTGATTGACAAAGTGGAGATCATGACGAACCCATCTTCAAAATACGATGCCGAAGGTCAATCAGGTATTATCAATATTGTGTTGAAGAAAAACGCACGTATCGGTTTCAACGGATCGCTGAATGCGACTGGGGGATCTTTTGGTAATGCTATGGGTAGCGCTACCTTAAATTATCGCGATAGTAAGTTCAATCATTTTGGTAGTTACAACTTCAATCGTCGTGTTAACCGTGGCGATGGTTTTAATGAGAATATCATCTACCGAGATAACACGGGAGAGTTGGAAGCGCCGCGTCGCATCTATTCCGAGAATGATTCCCGTCGTACAGGTCTTAACCACACCTTGAGATTAGGAAGCGATTATTTTATGACGGATAAAACTACCTTCAGTCTGGCTGGAAATCTGAGTCTGCGTGACAACAATCGCCGACAAGAACTGATGTACGAATACAATAATATTCCGGAAAACGGCCCGACAGGTAGTCGCGTGTCTCAACAATATGAAGACGATTTGGGCCTAGATTTACAATTTGATTTTCGCCAAGTATTAGGTCGTCCAGGTGAAGAAATCACAGCCAATGCTTCGTATGGCTATAGTACCGAAGATGGCACGAACGATTTCAACGAAATCTTCGCCGGCTCGCGTTTAGATATTGTTCGCCAGAACTTGACCACGGAGATGGGCAAAAACTATAATGCGCAAATAGATTATGTGTTGCCTATTGCCGAAAACCATAAGTTTGAAGCAGGATATCGTTCTATTATTCGTACTTCGGAAGATTCACAATATTCATTCGTAGATCGGACTAATTCAGGCAACTTAAATCTAGACGGCCTATTTAGTAATGAGTTTGATTTGAAAAATGAAGTACATGCTGTGTATGCCAATTATCAGCGTATGCTGACGTCTAAATTGGGAGCACAATTTGGTCTTCGTGGTGAACAGATGAGATTAACCTCTACCTATTATGAAGTAGAATCGGAATCGGCAGAACCGAGAACAGGACCAGCTACTAATGGCGGATTTGATTTCTTTCGACTTTTCCCAAGTGCGTATCTGACCTACGAAGTCGGGAATCAAGGCGATAAAATCCAGCTGAGTTATTCGCGCCGTATTCGCCGTCCAAATGGTTGGCAGGTCAATCCTTTCATCAGTGCATCGGACGAATCTAATCTGCGCCAAGGTAATCCGAATCTAAGACCAGAAGATATACATGCGGCCGAAGTGGCTTATTCTAAATCATACAATCGTTGGAATTTTGTCAGCACCTTGTTTTACCGTCGTACCAACGATATGATTAACCCTTTGCAACGTGATCCTTCGGAAATAGATCTTCCGCAGGAATTTCAGAACGCTTCTTATTTTGTGTGGGAAAACGTTGGACAATCGGACGATGCGGGTTTGGAGTTAATCTCCAAAGTAGATCTTGCGCCATGGTGGGATGTCACCGCTAACGCCAATATTTTTAATAATCGCATCAGGCCAGATATTGAAGGCGTCGGTTTGAATCGGGTAAATACCATCAACTGGGACGGTAATTTGATGACCAATGTGAAGTTTATGCCGACATTTTCATTGCAAATGCGTGGCGATTACCGCAGTGGACGCGAGCGCCCACAAGGTCGTATGAACGCTATGTGGGGCGTAGATATGGCCTTGAAGAAAGATGTGTTGCGCAACAAAGGCAGTATTTTGTTCAATGTGCGTGATGTATTCAATTCCAGAAGATTTGAGATGGAAAGTTTTCTGCCGGATCGTTCCATCGCCTCGGCCAACCGCTGGAATCGTCGTATGCTAACACTGACATTCACATATCGTTTTGGTGTTCAGGATCTTTTCAAGCGCGACGACAATAAGAATGGTGGCGGACCAGAGGAAATGGGAGGCGGAGAGTTTTAAGTTTAATTTCCTATTGTGGAATGCTTTACTTACTTTAAATAAAATTTTATAAATCTATGAATAAGAGCAAAATTTTCGGTGTAATGGGAGCCGTAGTTATGATGATGGTACATTCGGCATGTTCATCCAAAAAAGGTATGACCAACGAGGCAAATGTGCCAGAATATGAGATACTTGATTTGCCGATGGTAAATGTTAAATCATTCAAGAAAAACTCCGCTGGAGCGCATGTAATTTTTGATGGCACATCACTAGAAGGATGGCGTGGTTATGCAAAAGATCACGTACCTAGCAAATGGACTATTGATAACGGTACGTTACACTTCAATCCAAAACCTGATGGCGTACAAAACCCAGAAGGTGGTGATATTATCTTTGCATCAGACTTGAAAAACTTTGAATTTGAGTTTGAGTGGAAAGTAGCAAAATCAGGTAATTCTGGTGCTTTTTTCTTAGCGAAAGAAGTAAAAGGACAGCCAATCTATATCTCTTCTCCAGAATACCAATTATTGGACAACGAGAATCATCCAGATGCTAAAATGGGTGTAGATGGCAACAGAAAATCAGGATCATTATACGATATGATTCCGGCTAAACCACAAAACGGCTTTCCATTTGAGCAATGGAACAGAGCAAAAATCGTGGTCAACAAAGGCAAAGTAACGCATTACCAAAACGACGAGAAAGTGGTAGAGTATTCATTATGGACTCCAGAGTGGACTCAAATGCTACAAGCAAGTAAATTTAGCGAAGCTAAATGGCCTTTGGCATTCCACTTATTGAATAATGTAGGTGGCAAATCTAAATCTGGTGTGATCGGTTTTCAAGATCACGGCGATAAAGTGTGGATGAGAAACATCACCGTAAAAGTGTTGTAATTTCCACAGGTTATAAAACAGAAAAGCTCCTTCACATCATGTGAAGGAGCTTTTTTTTATGGGATCGGTATCGGTTCTCTATTATTAAAACAACCGCTGTAGCTCTTTTAAATCTGTGATGCTATGCGGGACGTCACTAGGCACTTCTGCCAAAAGCGGATTGAAATAAATGGCATCCATGCCGAAGTTTTGTGCGCCACGTACATCCGCGTCCAGATTATCGCCAATCATGATCGACGTATCTAGATTGGCTTTTCCTACTTGCAATGCATGCTGGAATATCCTCGCATCGGGTTTATTAATGCCTACTATCTCCGAGATCGTGATCGTTTCGAAATAATCAGCCAATTGACTGCCGGCCAACTTGCGTTCGCAAGCTTCCTGAAAACCATTCGAAATCAAATGCAATGTATAGCGTTCTTTCAAATACGTAAGCGTCTCATGCGCATTCGGGAATAAGTTGGTTTTGTTCGGGCAAACCGCCAAATATTCCTCCTCAAAATTCCATGGAAATAAGTTAGGATCAATTCCCAACTCCGTAAAAGTGTCTTCAAACCGTAATCGGCGAAGCGTTGGTTTGTCGATTTGATTATGGTGATACAAGCCCCAAAGTCGGTGGTTGTTGCTCGTATAGGCGGTAATAAAATGATGAGGGTCAGCGTCGCCGCACAAATCTTCAAATTTGTATTTTACATACAAATCCTGTAAAGTCTCCTTGGCGTTGCGGTCAAAATCCCAGATCGTATGATCAAGATCAAAAAAGATGTGTTCTTTGTGAGTAAACATGGTGCAAAGATACGCCAGTCGCAGGACATGCCCTACTGACTATCTGTTCTTTCTGTCATAAAGCGTGGCTAATTTTCTTATGATCGCTTATTTAAGTATTTTTGTCACAATTCAATTATTAAGATGAAGAGAGCTCTTTTTTGGTTGTATGTATTAGCTTTTTATGCATTGTGTCAGCTGATTAGCTGGGGGTATATTTTCATTAAATATGTACCCGAGCGTATGGGGATGATTATCGGTGAAGGAATGATTTTTTTGGCTATCTTTATTATGGCCGTCATCCGTCTTAAGAATCATCTACAGCGCGAACGCAATTACCAACAGCAACAGCAAAACTTTCTCTTGTCTGTCACGCATGAATTGAAATCGCCTTTGGCTTCCGTGAAGTTGTATTTGCAGACCATCTTAAAGCGAGATTTAGATAGAGAACAACAGCAAGTGTTTTTGGGCAATTCGTTAAAAGATATTGAAAGGCTGGATTACTTGGTAGAGAACGTATTATTGGCCACCAAGCTGGAGAGCCGGACGTTTTCTTTTCCGAAAGAAAACTTTGAGTTGAGTGAGATAGTGCACAATGTGGTTGATCGCTTGCAGAAGAATGCCTGCAAATCGCAACAAGCTATCGTGGCCAACATACAACCCGGTCTGATGATTCATGCCGATAAGTTTGCGATCATCAATGTAGTGAGTAATCTGGTTGAGAATGCGATTAAGTACTCTCCGCCTTGTGCACATATCAATGTGATTTTAGAACAGCGCGAAGAAGGTATAGTCCTAGAAGTGGCCGATTTTGGAGAAGGTATTTCTGATGTAGAAAAAAGGTTGATATTCAATAAGTTCTATCGTGTGGGTAGCGAAGCTACGCGCAAAACTAAAGGAACGGGATTGGGTTTATATATAGTAAAATCCGTATTGCAAAAGCATGAAGCGGCAATCCGTGTGAAAGACAATACGCCAAATGGAAGTGTTTTTGAAGTAAATTTTGGAAATTATGCAAGCTAAGCAACGTATATTATTAGTCGAAGACGAAGAGCATTTGTTAGAGGCCATCAAGCTAAACCTAGAGATGGAAGGTTACCGAGTAACCACTGCTACCGATGGTAAAAAGGCATTAAAAATATTCAAGGAAGAGCGGTTCAACCTGATCATTCTCGATGTGATGATTCCAGAGATCGACGGTTTTCAGGTGGCGGAAACCATCCGCTTGCAAAACACCGTGGTACCCATCATGTTCTTGACTGCAAAAAATAGCAGTGAAGACCGCGTAACCGGACTTAAAAAGGGAGCTGACGATTATTTGGTGAAACCATTTAATCTGGAGGAATTGATTCTTCGTGTGGGCAATCTTATCCGTCGGGTCATGAAAGGCGATGATTTGAAAGAACTTAATTCTTATGTGATCGGCGATAAGACGATTTATTTCAACTCCTACGAATTACATCATGCCGATGGCACGATCACATCGTTGACCAAAAAAGAAACGATGTTGCTCAAGCTGTTGATCGAGCGTCGCAACGAAGCGGTATCGCGCGAGCAGATTCTGGAAACGGTGTGGAACTACGATGTATATCCGTCTACTCGTACGATTGATAATTTTATCTTGACGTTCCGTAAATATTTTGAACCAGATCAGAAGCGCCCGACCTATTTTCACTCCATCCGTGGCGTAGGGTACAAGTTCATGGATCAATAAGCTACCACATCGTCTATGAATACCAGAGGGAGATTAGTTGCGGCAGGGATTATCTTTGTGTTTATCGTGTACGCGATTATGGTACAGCAGTATAACATTATTGTTTACCTAGCAGGTGCATTAGCGTATTTGCTGTGGAGTCATCTGCGCGAAGGTACGGTGTATCTGGCTACGCAAGCTTTCCACCGTCAGGATTACGAATACACCAAAAAGTTACTTGCTGAGATTGATAATCCGGATCGCTTGCGCAAAGGTCGTCGTAATTTCTACGAATTTATGATGGGAAATATTGCGCTAAAGGAAGAACGGTTTGACGAAGCTGAATATCATTTTCAGTTGGCTTCACGTTTGCCATGGCGCAAGGATTATGAAAAAGGAATGGTATTGGTCAATTTAGCCAATATCAATTTGCGCAAAAAAGACTATGAACGCGTAGTGGGTTATTTGGACGTAGCCGAAAAATTAAAACTCACCGCACGCCAACAAAGCATTGTAGAAAAAATAAGAACAGAAGTTAATAAACATATATAAGTGAAAGACACCTTACAAAACGATTTACTACTCCGCGCTGCTTGGTCGCAGCAAACTGAACGTCCACCCGTGTGGATGATGCGCCAAGCTGGGCGATTTATGAAAGAATACTGGGAAATCAAGAATAAGTATTCGTTCTTAGAAATGTGCAAAACCCCGGAAATTGCGGCTGACGTTACCATGTTGCCAGTAGATTTATTGGGTATTGATGGCGCCATTCTATTTTCTGATATCCTCGTGACCGCAGAAGCAATGGGCGGAGATTTATCATTCGAGCAAGGTGTTGGTCCGCGTTTTGCAAATCCAGTGCGCACAGTGGCCGATATGGAACGTTTGTCGGTAGATTGTATCGATCGTTTGCAATATGTGGCCGATGCGATCAAAGTGATTCAGCAGCGCTTGGATAAAAGTATTCCATTAATTGGTTTTGCAGGTGCTCCATTTACTATTCTGAGCTATTTGGTCGAAGGTGCTTCTTCCAAAGATTTCAAGAGAACGAAGCTCATGCTAAATAATGAGCCTGAGCTGGCGCATGCTATTTTGCAGAAGGTGGCCGATGTTACGGTGGAATATTTGAATATGCAGATCGCCGCTGGTGTCAACGCGATTCAACTTTTTGATAGCTGGGCTTTGGCACTTTCGTGGAATGATTATCATGAGTTCTCACACCATTACAACAAATACATTATCTCCAAATTGAACAGACAGGATATCCCGGTGATCTCTTTCTGTAAAGGAAGTTCGGTATTTGCGCCGGTAATGGCCGAAGCCAAACCGGATGTGATTTCGGTCGATTGGAATGCGGATTTGCTAAACATCAAGCAAGCATTGCCAGCGAATATCGCGGTACAAGGTAACTTAGATCCATTCGTATTGTATGCAGATAAGAAGGTTATTCGCGAGAAGATCTTGCAATTGTTTGAGCGCATGCGCGGTGTTGATGGCTTTATCTTCAATTTGGGACATGGCATTATGCCAGATATTCCATTCGATAATGTGAAATACGCGATCGAAGTTGTAAAAGAATTCAGATATTAAGCGAAGCGTACAAACGACTTTTAATAATTATTGTTATACCAACGTGGGGTGCTTGTGTGATAGACCGATTAGTAAACACAAGCACCCCACGTTGCACTTTGAAATACGGTCATGATCTATCTTTACGCTAAGTCGATACATATCATCTTTGTGGTTTGCTGGATGGCGGGCTTATTTTATATGCCGCGTCTGTTTATCTATCATACAGAAGCAAAAGCAAAATCGCCAGAAGTCTATCGTGTATTGCATCAGCAATTTCAAATCATGGAACGCCGATTGTGGTGGGTAATCACAACGCCAGCGATGTATCTGGTGTTTGCATCTGCATTGACCATGCTATGGGTAAATCCAGCTTTATTGTCACTTGGCTGGATGCAATTAAAATTAGCGTTTGTGGCTGGCTTGGCGATATATCATTTCATGTGTCAGCGCATGATGTTTGCTTTGGCCCATGAAAAGCTAACATGGACATCGGCTCAATTGCGCTTGTGGAATGAAGTATCCACCATATTTCTTTTTGCCATCGTATTCATCGTAGTGCTCAAATCTGCATTTCAGTGGATGTATGGCGTAGGTGGATTGGTAGGCTTAGCCATTCTGCTCATGATCGGTATAAAAACATACAAAAGATATTTGGCGCGCAAGGCGCAAGATCAAAACTAAATAACATGAAAAAACTACTACTATTATTGGTCGCTATGGCGGGATTCTTTACTGTTCAGGCACAGGAACACGATTGGGCATTTGGATTCTACGGGGATATGAACCTGCAAGCGCCAGAATTTGGAGAGCGGGGTAGAGGAACGTTTGGTATTCAAGGAAAGTACGATTTTGCATTGCACCATGGTGTGCAAGTATTGGTGCATGGCCAGAAGGATTTCGCAGCCTTTGGAGCAGATTATATCTATACTTTTTTGGATCGTACGACCAATAATTGGAATGTATTTGCGGGTGGTGGAGCCGCGAGTGAATACGATCGTATTTTGAGTTTTGATGAAAACAATATACGTAACGAAGATTATAATCAACGCACGACGTTAAATGCGCAAGTAGGTGTGAGTTATTACGTGCCGGATGTAGCGCTGTCGCTATATGCTGGTTATAAAGTTAAGTCTGAAGTGCGACTAAAAGATGATAGGCCACACTTCGTCATGGTCGGTTTACGCTACCATATTTGGTAAACGAGAAAAGCACCTTTAAGGTGCTTTTCTCGTTTATTGGCCGTAGCTAATGTATTTTATTTCCAAATATTCATCCAATCCGTGATGCGAACCTTCTCTACCGACGCCGGATTGCTTCACGCCGCCAAAAGGAGCCGATGCATCAGAGATTACTCCGGTATTCACACCGACCATTCCCGATTCTAATTGTTCGCTGACGCGATGACAGCGCCGGACATTCTCACTGTAAAAATAGGCGGCTAGTCCGAATGGGGTGTTATTTGCCGCTTTTATGGCTTCTTCCTCGGTGGAAAAGCGGAATAATGCGCAAATCGGGCCAAAGGTTTCTTCACTAGCAATAAGGCTTTCTGCGTGCACGTTTGTCAGTACCGTCGGAGCATAAAAGTTGCCCTTTAGGTGTTTGCCACCAGTTTCCGCTTTTGCGCCACGATCTAGCGCATCTTGCACATGTTTTTGTACTTTCTCTACTGCCTTCTCGTTGATCAATGGACCAACTTTTACACCTTCATCCAGGCCATTTCCGACTTTGAGTTTGCTCACTTCTGCTGTTAATGAAGCAGCAAACTCATCATAAACAGCATCGTGCACGTAAAAACGATTCACCGAAACACAGGTTTGCCCCGCATTTCTAAATTTGGCGGCTACAGCGCCTTTTACAGCGGCTTGTATATCGGCATCGTCAAACACAATAAAAGGCGCGTTTCCACCTAATTCCATCGATGTGCGTTTTATCGTGCTGGCAGCTTGTTCCATCAACGTTCTACCCACTCCAGTCGATCCGGTAAACGAAATTTTACGGATTAGTTCGCTAGTAGCTAGCAATTGGCCAACGGCTTTACTATTGGTCGATGTAACGACTTGAAATGCACCTCCCGGAATGCCCGCTTCTTGCGCTAATTTGGCAAAAGTCAATGCTGTAAATGGCGTTTGGGAAGCAGGTTTCAAAATGACGGTACATCCAGCAGCTAATGCTGGGGCGACTTTGCGCGTCAGCATTGCGAGTGGGAAATTCCAAGGTGTGATCGCCGCTACCACGCCCACGCTTTGTTTAATAGTGAATAGCTTGTTTCCACTGCTCACCGCGGGAATGGTATCTCCGTACGCTCGCTTAGCTTCTTCGGCAAACCATATGATAAAAGACGCCGCATAATCTACTTCTGCCAATGATTCTTGTAATGGCTTGCCGCTTTCTAAGGTCATCACTTCGGCTAACTGTTCGCGATGTTTCAACGTAAGTTGATACAACTTCTGTAACAATTGACTTCGCTCTCCGACAGTAGTGGTTTTCCAAGATTGCCACGATTTTTCGGCGTATGTGATCGCTTTTTCTATTTGGTTTAATGCTATCTCGGGTACTTTTCCTACGCGCTGATTGGTAGCAGGATTGAGTACGTCAAATTTGTCTTTCGCATCTACAAATTCACCTTGTATATATGCTTTCTCTATAATCCAAGTATTATCCATTATGATCCTCCGTTTTGCTGGTCTGTAGCCTAAATCGTACAGATCTGTCTTCGACCAGATATAATCTTCATAAAGTAAAAAAGGACGCTAGCGTCCTTTTTGTTTTCGTTATATATTTTTTAAGCTATGACCCATTCGATCACGTTTTGTTTTAAGGTAAAACTCATTATGCGCATTAGGCGCAATCTCTATCGGTACATTTTCGACTACTTCTAGTCCATATCCTGTTAAACCAGCCCGTTTGGTTGGGTTATTGGATAGCAAGCGCATTTTAGTAATGCCCAAAGCGCGTAAAATTTGAGCTCCTACACCATAATCGCGAAGGTCTGGTTTGAAGCCAAGCTGAATATTGGCATCTACGGTATCAATGCCTTGTTCTTGCAATTTGTAAGCCTGCAATTTGTTGATCAAGCCGATTCCGCGTCCTTCTTGGTTCATATATACGATTACACCTTTTCCTTCCTGCTCGATGAGCTCCATGGATTTATGCAATTGCGGGCCACAATCGCAGCGACAAGATCCGAAAATATCGCCGGTGATGCAGGAGCTATGTACGCGCACCAAGACTGCTTCATCGGGTTCCCATGTTCCTTTGATCAATGCCAAATGTTCTTCGCCAGTGTTTTTTTGGCGATAGGCTTGCAGTTGAAAATCGCCCCAATGGGTCGGCATATGCACCTGTACCACTTCTTCGATCATCGAATCATTTTTCAGTCGATATTCGATTAGATCTTCGATGCTGATGATTTTTAGATCGAATCGCTTGGCCACTTCTAGTAAATCTGGAAGGCGCGCCATTTCGCCATCATCTTTCAATATCTCTACCAACACACCTGCAGGCTCGAAACCCGCTAAGCGCGCTAAATCCACGGCTGCTTCAGTATGTCCGGTGCGTCGTAATACGCCACCATCTTTGGCGATCAATGGGAAGATGTGCCCTGGTCGGCCTAATTCTTCATTTTTAATATCCGGATTTATTAATGCGAGTATTGTTTTAGAGCGATCTGAAGAAGAAATTCCTGTGGTACAGCCATAACCCTGCAAATCGACCGATACGGTAAAGTTAGTTTCATACACCGCTGTGTTGTTATTGACCATGAGGTTCAAATCCAGTTCTTTGCAACGCTTTTCGGTTAACGGAGCGCAGATCAGTCCACGGCCATGCGTGGCCATAAAATTGATCATCTCTGGAGTAGCATTTCGTGCCGCGGTCACAAAATCACCTTCATTCTCTCTGTCTTCATCGTCTACAACGATGATAACCTTTCCAGCTTGAATATCAGCAATGGCTTCCTCGATGGTGTTTAATTGTACTTTCATGTTGTTGCTTAAAAAAATGGCAGGTCGTGCATTAGGACACTATCATGCTTGCCATATGTACAAAGTTAGTGGTATTTCGAAGATATTCTATAAGGATGCTGTCATAATCTTTAGCGAGCTATAGGTGTATCCGCTTTGGATTTATTGCGATCCTGAAACTTTTCGACTTTATCTTTTAGTTTATTAAATATCTTTTGAGCTTTGATTTTGTATTGATCTACGTCGAACAAAGCAGAATCGGTCGTCGATTTGTATGTCAGAAATAAAGCCAAAGGCGTCAAGACAATGATCGCCATCCACATGCCAATCATCGGTTCTAAACTGCCATCTTTGGCCGCTTTCTCCGAAATCGTAAATATGACGTGATAGATCAAGAAAAAGACGATCGCCATCACCACAGGCAGTCCCAAGCCACCCTTGCGGATGATCGCACCTAGAGGAGCACCAATGCCAAAAAGCAATAAACAGGAGGCTGCTAAGGTGAATTTTCGATGCCACTCAATATCGTAACGAATATCTTTTTCGATATACAATTTGTATTCTTGTCCTCGGTTTTGAGCAATGTCCTTTACGTAATTAACTTGGCTATTGGCATTGCTTATGATATTACGCTTACTGCTATTATTGATGGCTTGCAGGTCTAAATCTGGATAACTATAATCGCCGGAAGCGGCCAATGTTGTTTTCAGAGAGTCGCGTTTCTGGTTGTAATAACTCGTAAAATAATTGATATGTCGCTTGGTGTCTAGTGCTATGATGTGGCCCACACTGTCCAATTGCATGTGATTGGAGTCAGAATAATGTTTCAGCTGCTTCAAGTTAAGCATCTGATGATGCGATTTGAAAAGACTAGCATCGGTTTTCTGTGCGCCGAAAGACTCCATACTGAACTTTTGGGTGGATTCCCTAAAACGAAAACGAGTAAACTGCTGCCGCTCATCGTACCGTGTCGCATTCCGAGCGCGAGCATCTTCGTATTGAACGCCATCACGCAGTTGCAAGATCATATATTGGTTATCCACCGAATTGTGCATATAACCTTCTTTAGCGATCAGAATATTGGTGGCTTTACTACTCGTAGTATGGTTATAGATCAATAAATCGTGTAGTATGGTGCCGTCCTCGCTTTTGCTCTTCGCTCGGATAGAATAACCAGGAATACTGCTATTGAATACACCAGGCTTAATCAGGAAATCTGCTTTTTGATTTCTGATATCTAATAGCATCGTTCCCATCTTGAGATTGACAACCGGTAGGGTATAATCAGAGAAAATGAAAGCGCCACCAGCGAAAATACCTACTAGAACAAATAGTGGTGCCATGGCATTTCGTAGTGATACACCGGCCGCTTTGATAGCCACGAGCTCATAACTTTCTCCCAGATTGCCAAATGTCATGATAGACGACAATAGCATGGAAAGAGGTAAAGCCATGGTGAGCTGCACAATACATTGATAACCCAACAATTCTAAAATGGTATACCATTCTAATCCTTTGCCAATGAGGTCATCGATGTACTTAAACAAAAAAAGCATCAATAAGACAAACATCACAATCGTAAATGTGACGAGGAATGGCCTTATAAATGCATGTAATATGAGTAAGTGTATCTTCTTCATCCCTACCAAACGCCTAATATTCTTAATAGACTACGCGAGTAGCTAAAAGTAAAGGACAAAGGTACAGAAATTTAAGCTCCAATCACACTTTGCAGGTAGCTTATCGAATTATTCCAGATCAATTTTCGGTCTTCCAAGTTGTCTTCTTTTACGTAGTCGGTAATGCTTAAGGCTACATCGTTCGTCAATTCGTCCAACACAATCTCGATTTCGAAATAATAAGGCTCGTCTTCCAGCCATTTGTATTTGACACACTTGTTCTCTTTGGAATGGATGAGCTTTGCCTTAAACGACTCGTCGTCCCATACAAATTCGTAAATGCCTTCTGCATAGTTTACATCATCGGCAAACCATTGCGCGAGCTCATTCGGTTCAGACAGATAGGGGAATAATATTCTAGGGGAAGAATTTACGACATATTCTAAGTTTAATTTTGTTTTCTCTGCCATACAATGGAATGAAATATTAATAACGTAATAATGGACGGTTACCGAACAGCGCTGCTGATCGACGGTTGGTTTTGTCCGCCCGTAATAATACGCAAATATTCTGTTAAACAAAGTATAATCTCTGCGAATTTATTGATACATTAACACAGATAGGATCAAGGTAGAGTTAGGGATAGCTTATGGTATTTAGTGATGAAATTTGTGATTTTTACTTTGATAATAATTCCTAATTACTATATTTGCATCACGAAAAACGGCGGGGTAGCTCAGATGGTTAGAGCGCAGGATTCATAACCCTGAGGTCGGCAGTTCGATCCTGCTCCCCGCTACACAGGCTACATATTGCCGAATCTTTATAGATATTCATATCTATCTTGAAAAGTTCAAAAACCCCTAGCATATCGCTAGGGGTTTTATTTTGCATTACCGTGCTAAATTTATTAGTATTTATATATATCTTTATAGATCTAATAAAGTGTGTGCAATTTTGTGAGTAGTCATGTCGAAGCCTAAAATTTACCTTAAAAGAAGAAGCTCGGAAGAAGAAGGACAACTGTATTTATATTACTCGTATGGAGGTGATAAAAGGCTTGAATTTTATACTGGCTTTAGAATAAAGAACTCATACTATAACGATCAATATTGGTCTGGCAACAAAAAACCAATTAATAAAAAATGTCCATTTCACGATAATTACAACCGTTTGTTCGAGGAGATGAAGCTTTATGCGGTGTCACTGGTGATAAATGAAAGGATCTTCGACAACAAAGAATTGAAATCACGACTTTGTGATGAGTTTAAGGCTTCGAAGGTCGAGGAGCCAGAAATATCTAATTTTATTGCAGGGGATTTTATTTCGTACTGTGAGTATGTTCAGTCCGAGCGTAAGATTGGTAAGAGGTCTATAGTGAATGGGAATCGACAGGGTTTGAATTATAAATCAAATAGCCTACGTAATCCTGGTACTACGATTACGTCATTGAGGGAGTTTGCTAAATTCAAAATGAAAACTACCTTCTTGTTCGATGAGATTAATGTAAAATTTTATAATGCTTATCGTGATTATTTGCTGAATGAGAAAAAGAACAAAGTTAGTACATTCTCCACTAGGGTTAGGGACATAAAAGCTTTTATGCACGAAGCTTTGGATGAGGGTGTGCACACAAATTCAGAGTTCAAGAATAAGCGATTTATTGCTCCTAAATATGAATCTACTGGAATCGCATTATCCCTCGAGGAAATAAAAAAATTAAAGGATGCCATTATTCCGGATGAGTGGGAGCATGTTCGCGATCTTTTTCTAATTGCATGCTACTCCGCTCTTCGATTTAGTGATTTCTCTAAATTGGAGATCATGGATATTGATGATGGGTTTATTAGAATTAAGCAGGAGAAAACTGAAAATAGGGTTTCCATACCGATCATGAAAGAAATGAAATCTGTTTTAGCAAAGTACGGAGGTGTTTTTCCGCCGCCGTGCACAAATCAGCATTTTAATAGAACCATTAAGAAGGTTTGTGCACTCAAGTCTGTAGGATTAGATCGTGTATACGAAATTAATGACCTAGGAGAGAAGGTCATGTGGAGCTCAAAAATCACCAGCCATACCGGCCGACGTTCGTATGCTACAAATATGTTTAAACTGGGTGTGCCAAATTTATTGATAATGTCTGCAACCGGCCATAAAAAAGAAGAAATGTTCTTACGTTACATCAAAGCTACAAATGAGGAGAAATCCAGATTGCTCGCTGACTGGATGGATAAGCTGGGAATCTAACCTTTATCGTAAAAATCGCGAACCAACTTGTGTAGCGTTTTCCTCATTTCATCGAATTGCTTCCAAAGGTCGTCGTAGTCTTTTTTTATTGTTGATAGATCAGATATTAAAGTGGATTTCTCATCTTCGTCTATGATCATTTTGCCTTTGCCTGTGAAATACCAGTCAAGGTTCAGATTATATTTTTGACGGAGATACTTTAGGTAGTGTATTGGAAGTGTCGTTTCCCCCTTCTCGACTTTGGCGATAAAAGGTTGGTGAGATCCGATTTCCTTAGCGAATTTATTTTGACTAAAATCAAACTTCTCCCGAAACTTAACTAGCCTCGCTGCCTCCCCTTTGTGATCGACTACATATGGTTTATCGCTCATAATGACGCAAACTTAAACTTTAAATTTTTAAAATATAGATTTTCTGATACTTTAAAAAGATGTTCGCTTGTGTATTCAAATTGGTAACCTCCGATCACAACTTCATCTAAGTAAAGTGCTATAAGTTCGCTAATGTATTCTATCCAAACCTTATCATTGTCTTGAACGTTTACATTTATGTAGCCATTCACATTGCTAGTTATGTCATCTTTCATGGCAAACAATACGTTCGCTAAGATCAACTTATATTTTGAAGGCCTTTGTTTGCTGCCAGATGAGAAATGTATATCATCAGTTTTGAATACCTCCTTATTCCTTAAATGTGAGATTATCTCCTCAGAGATGTTGAGCTCGTGCTTCACTTCCATTTATATTTCAACTTCTCTTTTAACAATATTGTATATGTATGCAACATCTTCTAGCTGCATCTTAAAATCTGGATAGTTTTTTCGATCTTCATTTAGTGAGTGTAATGTTACAACTCCGTTTTCGACGTCGTGGTCGATCAATTCTTTGAAGATTATACCATCATTTATAGTTACAAATGCGTAAAATGGATACTTGTGTGTGTGGAATCTTGATTTCCAGAGATCCTTTCGAATTTCGCGACCTATGATAATATCTCCATGAACGAATGTCGTTCGTTTGTCAACGTCCATGCTATCCCCAACAACTCTAAAAGCGCGATAGCTGCCCTTATGAAATTTGCTGACTGTTGTTACAATATATTCCTGATCTTCCAAATATTCTGCATCCGCGAATCCAGATAGGTATCCTGCTTTGGCAGTTTCGGCGATTAGTGGAACTTTCATTCGATATACTCCCTGAGAAATCTCGTAAAATTTTGTGTTCCCCTCTTCGTCAAACATTTGTAGTTCGTCATCAGACAAAAATCCTATAGATTTCGTGTTTGAGGATTTTGAAGATTTGGGAAGTTCTTGGAATGGGAAATCGCCAATTTCCGATTTATACTTAATAGGAGAGCGGTCAAATAACCAATCGATGTTATATTCTGGAAATGCCTGCTCAAATTTCTTTATAGTTCCCCCACGTAACTTTTGGATCTGTTCGGGTGTCTTCTTGAAAAAGTTGCTGAAGTTACCCTTATCCATTCCTAATGCTTCTGCCGCAGCTTGATCTTCAGTATACTTTTCCCTGATTGCGACGCGTAAATTTTTAAACATTCTTGCTAAATAGTTGTATATAGTTGTTATTAGTATTATGTTTGTACAACTTATGTATAACAATTGTAATACGTGTATTATACTAATATATAACTTATGACTATTATAAACAAGATTTTACAACCTGGCATTAGAGAATTATTATTAGCATTAGAATTGAATACTCAGTGCTTAGTGCTTCCAGAGGCTCGTGCGCCGTATTTGCGTGGTAGAATAAGTGCTGTGCAGAAAGAAAATAATTCAATGAAATTCCGCACTAAAATTGAGAATGGACATATATATGCTTGGCGTATTTGTTAGTGTAGAGAAAACAGATCAAAAAAATTTTATACAATAGTTGTATTTAATTGTATTAAGTTGTATTTTTGATTGTAAATAAAAAGCCCTGCAGGTGCAGAGCTAATTTTTAAAGTAACACACCTAAAGAATGCGATCCAAAAGGTGGTTTTTAACACAAATCAAAGGTATGAAAGATTTAACTATTATCAACGGTGCGAACCAAGATTTTATTTTTATAGACGCTGATAGCGATACATCGGGAATCGTCGCCTACTTTATTAACTCAGAGAGTTATTTGGACGGCTATTTCGAAGATCAAGACTTAATTAAGGTAGAAGTCGAATATCAGTATCAAGCTTTAGAAAGTGTCTCTGGATGGGAATATCCACAATACACAGATACTAAAGTTTATCCAGGCGATGAATCGTTTGATTATGATTCTGCCTATAATGAGGCACTTGAAGCTGCTAAAGAAATTCTTTTGCAAAAGCATGACGTGCAGTATGTAGAGGTATAATTTATAATTATTGAAAATATATAATACAATATTAGTATATAATTTATTATTTCGTATATTTACCATACTTAAAGTAACACACAAACAAATGAGTAAAAGAAAAGTTGCACCGGGTGTATCGAAGTCGTTATATCCGCTCGATTGGGATAAATCATGTTCTGATCAGTCATTTAACGAATGGCAATCCTACATTAGACAGCAATGCGAAACATATTCTTTTGTTGAGCACCAACAAAAAAGCCTGATAGATCAAGTGAAATTGATTCTATCGAAGTAAAAACCATTTAACACAAAACAGATGAAAAATTTAGTAAAAGCGATTATCGCCGTAATGGGCGAAGTGGAAAATATTGACAAAAAAATGGTTGTAGGTTCTGGTCAAAACTCCTACAACGGTGTTAGTGATAAAGATGTAAAGCTAGTAATAGGTAAGGCAATGCAAAAGCATGGCTTAGTTATGCTGCCTATTGAGGTGAATGCTGATGCAAAAGTTGAACGTTGGCAAGAAGATACATACTACAATGGTCAAAAATCGGGTGTCAAAGCAAGGCAATCGGTTTTCACTCAAGTCAACACACGCTATTTACTTATTCACGAAACAGGCGAAAGCATGGAAATTGTTGGATACGGTCATGGTGTCGATTCTCAAGATAAATCGGCCGGTAAGGCTACCACGTACGCGTTAAAAAATGCATTGCTATATACATTTTTGGTGCCGACTGGCGGTATCGATGATACGGACAAAACGCACTCTGATGATATTAAACAGGATATTAACATCGAGAGCAAAAAAGAGCAAGCGCCGAAAAGTATTGTGGCAACCGGTTTGAAAAAAGTTGTAGAAGGTGCGGAAAGTCTGGCAGCACTTAATACCATTTGGAGAAATAATAAAGCACTTCATGAGGATGTCGATTTCTTGAAAGCTGTTGCAGTAAAACGTTTAGAATTTGTCACTACTACAGAAGAGGTAACGAAAGTATTCGATAACAATCAATCTCTTCACGCAGATGCAGAATTTGTGAAGGCTATTACCAGCAAGAAAAAGGATCTGCAAACGACGGATAGTAAAAAAGCGACGGCATAATGCGTGACCAGTTATTTAGTGAACTAGTTCGTGACGATTTAGGTATGAAGGTCGCTTCTACTAGAATACGTAAGCTACGAAGTAGTTTCAAATCATATCAAGGTAGGATGTCTGATTTTAATTCGACAGTCTATTTTGATACAGAGTTGTACAAAAGATTTTTAGAACACATCAAAAGTAACACACAATCATGAATGAGTATTTAGAAAAAGTATGCACAGGTGTAGAGTCTGCTCTATCAATCAAGCAGTGTGATTTCGGATTAGTATCCACGCACTATTTCGAATTATTAGATCGAGGTGAAGTGGATGAAATTGACCTGTACATTGCTTTCAAAAAAATGGAAAAGTTCGTTGAATCTATACTTCCATTCTTGAAAGATCGTATCGACGAAACAAAATTGAGGGACGGGTACAGTAAGCATTTTATAAACCTATCTACAAGAGCCGGTAAGCCTACCTATGATTTTAGTCGTTGTGGTGATAGTGAATACGAAATGCTTATTGAGCAAAAGAAAGAGATTGACGCTTTGGTGAAAGGTAAAGAAGATTTCTTAAAGGCTATTACTAAAGAGTTTACCGATGAAGAGACTGGTGAAGTTATTAAGGCGCCATTGAAAAAACAGGGTGTCAATCTAGTGTTAACGTACGTAAAGCAAAAGGCAGATGCATAATTTCTATATAACACCGACCCTAATTGATAGCTTCCTCTTTTTGCAAAGCAACGGCTTTCAACCTGACGATTTTCAAGAATTTATCAATCGAATTAATAAAGTTAAAACATCTCAAGATGATAGTGCAAAGAAAGGTGTCGCATTTGAATCATGTGTGAATTTAACGCTTTCAGGGAATCCGACGTCTGATTTAGATGGGTTTTCATTTGATCCTGAATTGGTTAATAAGATCGTTAGTAAGCTATTTGATTACACAGGTATGCAGGTTTGGATTGATGCTGATGTAGATTTTTCATATGGCGTGTTTAAGGTCGGAGGTTTCGCAGATTATACGCAGCCTTTTAAAATTACGGATCTTAAAACAACTTCAAATTACAAGCTGGGCAAGTACACCAACTACTCACAACATAAAGCTTTCGGTCTAATCGATCCAAACATCAAACGTTTCGACTACCTAATTACTGATTTTGAAAATGTTTACTTAGAGCCTTACATAAACAAAAAAGCTTATCACGAAGAATTTATAAGCAACGTTGAAATGTTCTACTTGTTTTGTAAAGAGCATTCTCATCTAATTTCGGATACTAAAATTTGGGGGAATGGCTAAGATATTATTCTACGACATTGAAACCACCGGTACGATGTACTGGAAAAATGGAATACATCAACTATCCGGTATTGTTGATATTGATGGAAAAATAGTTGAGTCCTTTGATATCAAAATGCAGCCAAATCCGAAAGCTGTCATAGATGATGAAGCACTAAAGATCGCTGGTGTTTCGCGCGAACAAATTGAGAGTTATGGAACGGGGATGATTCAAGGTTATAACAATTTGGTCAGCATACTTTCCAAGCATGTCAGCAAATTTGATAAGTCGGACAAATTCCACTTATGTGGATTTAATAACCGTGGGTTTGATGACCCATTTTTAAGGGCATTTTTCACTCAATGTGGCGACAACTATTTCGGATCATGGTTTTGGGCAAATAGTTTAGATGTAATGGTTTTAGCTTCACAACATTTTATGACCACAAGATCTAAAATGAAAGATTTTAAACTTTCTACCGTTGCGGAGAACTTAAACATCGAATTGTCACACGAACAATTGCATGATGCTCTTTATGATGTGACTATTACGCGTCAATGTTATTACGAGCTATGTCCGATTTCATAAACGCAAAAAATACGATCAGCATAGCTATGGATCTCGCTTCGAAAGTCGAAAAGCTAGCTACTGACAATCTTTTGAGTGATTCGGCTGACAAGATAACGCTACTTGTGAATGTTCGGCAACTATCATATCTCATAAAGCAATTAGATCATGGAGAAAAGAAGCTTACTCCTTAACAAATACTACTGGGGGGTTGTCGTACCGCAATCATCTGAAGCATTGATTTATGCAGGATGGGAACGCGAGCGATTTGCGCACCCTGATCTGGTGCATAAGTTTTGGAAAACGCTATTAGGTATACCTAGCACTGCGGATTTGAGCAACAAAAAGTTCCTAGAGTTCGTGGAAGATATAAAGCGTATTGCAGCTAGCTATCTGATGCATTACATACCAGATCCGAATGAAGATTTAAGCGAAGAAATAATCAGCGGTTATTAAAATTATAAACAACAATATGGAAATAAGAGGTAAAGTACATGAGATCGGGACGACAATACAGGTCACCGAATCGTTTAAAAAGCGTGATCTATTAGTGGCTTACGCAGAAAATCCCCAGTTCGTGGAGTATCTCACCTTTCAAGCTATGCAAGATCGAGTGTCGCTATTCGACAACCTTACAATTGGACAAGATATCGAAGTCTCGTTTAATATCAAAGGTAGACCTTGGACCAACAAAGATGGAATGACTACTTACTTCAATACGCTAGTAGCATGGAGAATCACGCCTTTGCAGGTGCAACAATTATCGAAACATTCTAGTGCAGGAGCAGTGGAAATGCCTCCACCAATGGAGAACCTGGATTATGACGATGATCTCCCATTTTAGTAAAAATTAACACAGATCATATCATGCAAGAACTACAAACAAAAATCATCCAATGGGCAGATGACAAAGGAATTTTGGAAAATTCTGATCCACTTAAACAACTTAAAAAGACTTTCGAAGAAGTAACAGAACTTGTTTGCGCACTCGTGGATAAAAACGATGCCGAGATTAAGGACGCAATCGGAGATGTCAATGTAACGCTCAATATTCTTAAAAGGCTTTCTGAATCCGGCAAAGTTGATGGTTCGCTTTCGAACTCTCGTGTATTTATGGTTATCAATTGGATTGTTGAAATATTCAGTAAAGTTTCGAAGAATAAGGATGTCGGGATCGATATCATCCGAGCCCAAGAATGTCTTTCACGCGTTGCTCAAGAAAATAACTTGACACTCGAGGATTGCACCCAGTCGGTTTATGAGATCATATCGAAACGCAGTGGTAAGATGGAAAATGGTGTATTTGTCAAAGATGATGTACCACCTAGAAAGCCTAAAACTCCGCGCAAACCGAAGGAACCAGAACAATAATGGACGATATTAAAGTAACACACAATAACCTCCCGGAAGCCGTGGGGGTTATTTACCAAGAGTTGGTTAATACCAAAAAAGAGTTAGAGGGTGTCAAATCGTTATTTGATCAGGTAGTGAAAAGGCTGGATAGTTATGCTACGGCTCCGCGATTGAATGAGGAAGATCCTGATCAGCTATTTACCATCGAGGAAGCTGCTGAGTTTTGCCGAGTGAAGCGCAATGCAATACATGTTTGGAAGCGATCTGGCAAGATTCCGTACATCAAGATAGGAGGACGGCCGTATTTCAAAAAAGCTGATCTATTGACATATAATAAGGTCGACATAAAGAAGCCCAAAGGCTTGCGCTAATAGAATTTTGACACTTTAAATCAGATATAATGATAAGAGATGCAGTGCCTAAGCCAAAGGCCAGACAGCCACTTACAGACGAGCGTAAGTACGCTCTATTGTGTGACGTTCAGTTTATGGGAATCGTTATCCAGATGATAGAAAACCGCTGGAGAAATAACCTTTTCGATGTCAACCTAGGCAATCAAACCCTTAAGAATTTTAGTTCACAAGTATATCGCGGCATTCAGGGTATGAAAAGAGAAATGACCGCGAAGTTTAATCTTAAGCATCCAGATGAACTTGAGTACGAGATGTCAGCGGCTATGGATCGTGCAGTTTCGTTTCTGAGCCTATTGCCTGCGGAATTGGTGGATAAGATTGTGGACGGCTTGGAACAGGGGCAAAACGAAATGATAAAGCAGCAAATAGCAGAGCTACAAGAGCAGAAATAGGGGAGGGATTATGTCTAGTTCACAAGGTTGGATAAAGTTGCATAGAAGTTTATTGGAATGGGAGTGGTATGATGATATTAACACCAAAGTGCTATTCCTGCACTTGCTTTTAAAAGCAAATCACAAGGAGAAATCATACAAAGGTATGCTTGTGAAAAGGGGCGAAATAGTCACTGGAAGGATCGTTTTAGCCTCTGAATTACGCATGTCGGAGCAACAGGTTCGTACCGCGTTAAATCGTCTAAAATCAACCAACGAAATAACCATCAAAACAACCAACAAAAACAGTGTTATTAGTATCGTTAACTATGATTTTTACCAAGACGTTGATTCGGAGCAACCAGCAAAGCAACCAACGGGTAACCAACAAATAACCAACCAGCAACCAACAAATAACCAACAATCAACCACAAACAAGAATGAAAAGAATATAAAGAATGAAAAGAAAGAAAGAAGGGAAGAATCTATAAAGTTTGATAGTGCCGAAAATAAATTTTCGTCCACTCCTTCAAATGAAAACTCTAGTCTCGATGATCGAAAGATTTCTTTCACAGAAAAGCTGGCTGCTTTCACAGGAATTTATTCCAAAGACACGTTGAATGAATTTTACTTCTATTGGACGGAGAAAAATGAGAACGGCAAAAAAATGAGATTCGAAATGGAGAAGGTGTTTGATATCAAACGAAGATTAGCAACATGGTCAAAAAATGAAAAGCAGAAATTTAATGGGACATCAAGAAATACATCAAACGGCAACAGGCAACAACGGGTTGACGAAGTTGCAAACCTTAGATCACTTGCAAAAGAAATTATCCGGCACGGTGATTAAAACGCAATCGCAAGCTATCGCTTCCGGCTTCCCATCCGTAGGTAAACTCAAGGCTGCTCACGGAGATACGGTTGTCAAAGCTTTACTTGTGGATATGTTGGCTGATTTCATCGAGTTTATCAATGTCGGAAAAACATTCAGTGGCGTTCAGATTGCGCAAACGGTCGCAATGATCCAGCAATATTTTCCGCACTTCAATCTGGGCGATTTGAAGCTTTTTTTTGAACGAATGAAGCTTGGACATTATGGAAGCTTTTATGACCGGATGGATGGTCAGATCGTGCTTTCGAAGATGGAGCAATACAACCAAGATCGAATGAACGAGTACCAGCTTTTGAACGATGGCGCTCACAATAACATTAGAAGGGAAGAGAAGTTGAATAGCGCGCTGCACCCTAGCGTCATCGAAGCAATGAAGAAAGCTGTAGGCGAAAAGAAAGTCGTTAGCAATGATCCGCCGAAAAGACAGCCAAATGATGCTGATTTATTCTATCAAAGGTGCATTCGCCAATTCGACAATTTGTATCGCAAATTTGGCGTGTCAAGATCTGGATTGCGAACACTCGATATCGGAGGAAGATTTCTTATGATTGATGATTTTATAGAACGGAAAGTACAAAATGCAATCAAATGATCAAACATAGGAAAGGCGCTTGCATCGACTGCCAGCGTGAGACGCTTTTGATAGCGAAGCGCTGTAATAATTGCTACTGGAAAAGTCGGCGTGAGACAAAATGCAATCCAGAAAAAACACCTAGAAAACCGAAGTACATTTTGCCAAAAGTATCTACCAAAAGAAAAGCACAAAATACATTGTATAGAAAAAAAAGGCTTACCTTTATGGAGCAAAATAAATTATGTAAAGCTCGTTTGGATGGTTGTACGAAGTCGGCAACCGAGGTTCACCACAAGAAGGGGAGGATCAACAATCTATTGACTGATGAAAGATATTTTCTGCCCGTTTGCAGAAGCTGCCATCAAGTGATAGAGTTAAACCCTGTGTTGGCAAAAGAATTGGGATTTTCACAAAGCAGACTAAATGTCGGAGAGTAAACTTCAAAAGTCATGCGTTGACTGGTTCAAGCTTCGATATGAGAATCGAGGACAGGGTTTGATTGTTTCTATTCCCAATGAGGGTAGGAGAAACGCAAGAACTGGTGGAAGGTTGAAAGGCATGGGTTTAAAAGCTGGCTTCCCAGATCTCCAGATACTTAAAAGTGGCGACATTCTCTTTGTAGAAATGAAAACCACAAGTTCTAAAAGTGCTACCAGTGAAAAACAAGATGCTATGCATGGTATTTTGCGACAATTGAAACATAAGGTTATCGTATGCCGGACATTTGATCAGTTCACCTGCGTGGTGGATAGATTTATGGGCAGCTGATAATTTCCGAATATTAAAATTATACGCATTATGGTAGTGGATACAATGAAGCTGAGGATACTTGAGCATTTATCTAAAGAGCTTAAGAAGCATGTTGACGAGGTATTTGATGAAATTTCAAGTTTGAAAACAGATTATTGCATCCTCGAAGTCTCTAATCATTATCTTAAGACCATTGGAAAGCCTTTGAATTTTTTCGACTCCAAACCATGCGATCGCGAGGCAAATGATATTAAGAGAGATATATCCTTCATCTACTACTGTCTAACGTGCCCGTTTTTTCGGGAATTGGGCGTAAAATCGGATTTCTCGAAAGTGCAGCGGAAACAATTATCTGAACACATCGGATCAGACAGATGGGGTATTAGCGTCTATGTGCGATCTGCAAAACACTTCTATAGATTTTATGCAGACTATAGAACTAAGATTAATGCACAAATACAATTTCATTTATAATCATTAATTATAAAAAATATATAATTATATTATATTATATCAAAAAGTATTTTTACCTTTGATATTAAGTAACACATCTAAATTAAACACAATGGCATCAGAATTAACACACCTGAAAACCAACGTGACCGACTTGACGAAACATGAGAACGATTTTCCTCATAAATTTCTGTTAAGCATTGGTTTTCAAAAGCAATCCCATTTGTGGGATGACATGGACACGTACCACACAATTTCGACAGAATCAGCATTTGAGATCCACGTGGTAGCTTATAGTACTGTTTGGCTTGAAGCAAATGGAAAGCTAACGTTATTAAAAGACGTAAAAAGGTGCGAGGATTTACTTGACCTAATTAAACTGCTTTAATGAGAAATCAAGACACCATTTCAGCGCTCGATCAGATCGAAGCGCCGGCTATCGAATTGGCACCAGGTATCTACGACATAGCACCAGAGCGTGAGGAAGTGGAATCATTCACATCACCTTATCTGGCTAAGCCGGTGAAGGGGAAAGGAGACTCTAATAATGCCTAAAATATACATAGAAGTACCAATCGCTGAGCGCATGCCGGTGATTGGCGAAAAGACTCATAGGCTTGATAAGATCGTATTGATTGACAATTGTGGAGTGAAGCATCTGAAAAAGCCAAGCGAAGTTGTACAGGCTGGGTATGATCACTTATTACAGATGGGCTACGTTTCTTGGCTTGAAGAAGTCGAAGTATCAGAGGATGCTTTGGAATTCGTGAAGGGAGGTGAATCATGCAAGTAACAGACGCATTCAAAGACATCATCCAAAGTCACCTAACTGGTGTAGCCAATACCGACAGCAATTTCGCAAAGTCCTTCGCCAATCCCGAAAAGAAGATCGAGGATTGCATCACCTACATCCTAAATACTGTTAAGTCCTCTGGCAAAATGGGTTTCGCAGATGATGAGATATTCGGAATGGCCATGCACTACTACGATGAAGAGAAAATCGACGTCGGCAAACCTATCAACGGTAAAGTGGTCGTCAATCGCAGTATTGAAAAGCCTGCAGCTACGGAAAAGACTGTGCAACAAATGAAAGTCAAAAAGCCGATCAAAAAGGATGAAACGATTATTTCAAAAAATCAATTAACCATGTTTTAGGTATGCAACCAAGAACCAAGATACAACACCGAATTTGGGGATTGAGCAAAGAACTTCCCCCGATTAGTAAGACGCAACAGGAATTCGCTTATAGCAAGGTACTAGACCACGTTGGCCATCGATCGAAAAAAGGTATTACATGTATGGATTGTGGCCAATTCTTCGAAGATACCACCACGCGCAAACGTTGCACATGTCCGAATTGCAATACAAAGCTTACTATTGAGATCACTAGGAAACGAAAGTTTACCCAGCGCAGACTAATGGTAGTCCTAGACGTAGTCGACGGTATTCAAATCTCGAGAACGATTGAAGTTTATGGGCATCATAGAGCCGGAGAGCCAGTCAGACATTTCATCATGGAACTTTACCAGCACTTTTTCAATGTGGAAGGTAAAAACCATGTAGTCGCTAGGCAGCGGAATTACTTCGGAGACTCCTTTACCGGTGATCTCGAAGTGCGAAGAAATGCTGATGCAGATTGCTATCGATATAGTGTAGACAAGGTTTGCAATGGTTCCAAGGTTTTGCCGGTGTTCAAGAAATTAGGCTTTAAAGGGAACTTCCATTGGGTCTCTCCGTATTCCTTCTTTACCAAAATTCAATATGATAACAGAGCAGAGACGCTTTTGAAAGCAGGTCAAGGTTCTATGTTTCGTTTTGAAATCACAGGTTGGGGCAACGGTGCCTATAGATTCTGGGATTCAATTAAAATCTGCATCCGCAATAAGTACAAGGTCAAAGACGCCCAAATGTATTACGATTACTTAGGGCTACTGGCTCGATGTGGAAAGGATTTGCGAAGTCCTAAATATGTTTGTCCTAAAAATCTCACCAAAGAACACGATCGCTATGTAAAGAAAGTGCGTGAGATGGATCGTCGCCAATCAGAAGCAAGAAAGATCGCTAAAGCAATGGACGATGAAGCCCAATACTTGCAAGACAAGCAGGCATTCTTCGGTCTATGCTTCGTTAGCGGTGACGTCACCGTAAAGGTGTTGGAATCAGTTCAGGAATTTGTCAGCGAAAGTGAGATCCATAAGCATTGCGTATTTACTGGAGATTACTTCAAAAAGCAGGATTCTTTAATCTTCAGTGCAATAGTGAAAGGCATTCCAGTTGAAACTGTGGAGTTATCACTGAAAGAAATGCAGATTATCCAATCGCGCGGATTACACAACAAACCTTCGGAATACAATGAGGATATCAAAAAGCTTGTCGATCGTAACATTGGTCAGGTTCGTAAGATTTACGAACAGCTGCAGAGCACTAATTAGCCATGACCAGGCAAGAGGTGTAATTTACCTTTGACTTTACGATTTTTAGTAAAATCAAGTTGCATCTCTACTAATCTCGCAGAATTGGTTAATTTAATTCGATTCTAACTTGAGTCGGTATATTATATAGTTTTCCATACTTCTCAACGAACTGTTGCCATGTTTCGCATTTCTTCATAACTTCTATCGATTGTTGTATGAACAACAATAGTTTTTGCCGTCCTTCATAATTTAGCCATTGAAAGTGTTTAAATTTACGAATCCCAAACTCCACATATGGGTTTATAGTCTGTAATTGTGGCAGTATTTTCCTATCAAATCTTAAGTAAATACAAAAATTAGTATAGGTTCCTACAATACTAGGTCTTAACGATTTATTACTATTGAGCTTCCAGTTATTTAAACGAAAAATTTCATCATAAAATTCTTGAGGAAACATCTTCTCATAAACAGCTACATTATTAAGTAGATAAATTCTTCGCTGTTTTATTTCTGCTTCACTAGTTTCCGTGCCACCTAAAAGCTGAATCTTCTCCTTCTCAAAATCTAAAGCTCGATCAGCAAACTTATCTTCTATTTTGGAATCTAATCTTTCAAAAATTAGCTGCAGATCGTTTTCTCTATCGACTTTAGTTACATCAGTTTTAGCATTTAGGTTGGAATTTAACTTCCGATTATGCTTCTTTGTTCTATCTTTCATTTTATGCTATTATTTGGTTTTGATTAATTGTAAATTAATATATTTCGATGATAATAATCTTCTATGCTATCTATATCATCCCAATTAGAGCTTAGACTGGCTAGCCATATGTCTCTATCGGGGTTGGAATTCCTTGCTCTTACCCATCCATACTTGTTACTATTACCTGAATCAAAAGCATCAAAGACATATATCATATTTTCATGTATGTCATTGACTTTTGCTATTCTTGAAATTTCAGATTTGTTATTTATAAAAGCCTTGACACTTTTAGTTTTATCGATAGAAAACAAATATTTCCTGGCAAATGAATTAGCTTCTTTTTCCTTCTCCCTCAATGCCAAATCGTCATCTGAGCTATCGGATATATGGTATTTGGAAACCATAATTTCATCCCAGTCAAATAACACATGAAATAGCTCATGAATTAATGCAAACCAAACCGTTGCGTAAAATCCTTTATAATCAGTCAAAATGACACAAGGCTTTTTGTTAAAAGACATTGTAGCTCCTCTCAAATGAAGACCAGAAGTGGCAGGCAAATAAATCACGGAAACACCTAGCTTGTACAGAGTTTTAATAACACTTTGCAGACCTCCATTCGGTTTCGTGGAATGCCACCTAATTTCTGGAATGTAGTTGATAAGATCCTGACGGTTATAAACGTATGGATTAGATAAGTCTCTAAATATTTTTTCACCAGCCAAAAGCCACTGATCACGCTCCTTGCTATTTTTTGGCTCAATTTTACCAGCACTGAATGCTGGCTTGATATTTCCTAGTTTTAAAGACCTAATGTTATTTACACCATATATCCTACACAATTTTTCATTTATTTCGGAGTAATCATTAATGCTTTTGATTAGCCCCTTTTTCTTAAAAGCGAGCAGGTCAAAATTTGATTGTATAAACTCAATAGTGGAGATATCAATTATCGAAGTCTTTTCATACTTTGCTTCAATACTATCTAAATAAAGTAAAACAACTTCTTCTTTTGATAACTGGAGGAATGTCGCCAACTTCAATAAAACAGAAAAATCAGCACGTTTTTGATCACCTTCTAAGACACCAATTAACGTACGGTACTGAACCTCTAGAAGGTCACAAGCTCCCCTAAACGAAACACCAGCATCCTTCATCCGATTTTCAAAGAACTCTTTCAAAGATAATTTTTGTGAAACACGAGTTTTGCCAAGTGCTTTATCCAAGATATCATCGACGTTAAAATCACTCATAGAATATTTTTGCTGTAAAGTTGCAACGCAAATATAGTGATAAAATACTATTGATTTCAGTAAAAAGATGTTGTGCTGTATTAATGCAACACTTTAATGCGAAATTTAACAAATTGCGGTAACCAATTGTATAAATCGTAGTTTGTATCGTCAGTTTATTGATACGTTATGTAGGACTTGTACGCCTTTCCTTTAAAAACATTTAAAAATGCCTAAAACTCGAACCTATTCATTCATATCCTTTCCCATCTTCCACCTTTTCTCCCTACCTTCACACCATGCCCACACTAACTAAATTCGAAAAACTGCTGATCAAAAAATTGAAGGAAGGAAAAACCCAAAGAGAGATTTCTGAGGACTTCTTTACGGAAGGAATCAAACCTCACAGCCTAAGTTCAGTTGAAAAGCACCTTACAACATTACGCGCCAAGTTTGGAGCTAAGACGATGTTTCATTTGGGGGTGATGGTGGCGCGTAATAAAGCAGTTTGATATTATTAATCCACATCGTTGGTACATCTCAATGTTTAATTTCATGAGCTCTTTGTAGTCCCAATTCATCTAGTAAAGGAATATCGATCCCTCTAAAATGTTCACTGATACAAAACTTTGTTGATTCATTAGAGATTATCAAATCACCTGTCGTTGTGAGAGCAGAAATTTCAGTGATGAAAAAATTATATAACTCATCTGTAGTCATATTAATAGTTTTAGGAAACTGATTGCTTAACGTTACTTTTTCCTCTGTAAGGAAGCGCTTTAAATAATTGCGTTTGTTCATAATGACAAAGTTAGAATAAATAGAAACGCGGTTTCTTGAATAGGCTGTTGACACATAACATTTCTGTTAAAACACCACATCTTCCTAACAAAATTCTCTTCACAAGTATTCTTCAATGCTTCTATTCGTCCCAGCAGATACTTTTTCTTTAACTGCGTATTTTGTGAAATATCCATTTAGTATGATCCAAACTTTATCGTATATTGAAAGCGTAAATTATGAATTACCATGACACGTAGAAGGATTTTTCGAATTAGCTCAGACGAGTTAAAAGCCAAAATGATGTTTGGTGCAGCACTTGGTATTTTTCTAGTTAGCCCTTTTATATATGGCAATACGCCACATAATGATGACTGGGGATTTTTTTGGTTCATAAAGCCACTAGTATTGATACCATTATCGGGAGCGGTTGGTGGGGCGTTATACTATCTATCTACTAGATACCTGCAGCACATGCTTCCAAAGTGGCTGCTTATAGGCCTTGGAGCGATATTATTAGCTGTATCCATTTGGATCGGTGCTATTTTAGGATTAAACGGGACATATTGGAATTAAAGCGCTCTCGTAAACATGTTATTGCTCAGAAACTGTTAACCGTAATTGTATAGTGCATACGTATGAATACCTAAATACCAAATATTTTCAAACCATACGAGCCAGCAAACGTTCTCTATATTAAATTGATTGTTTCACATAAACATATACAACTATGGCATTTAATACAGGAAACGAAGGAGAGGTTACAAAACAAATTGAAAATGTGACATCAAAAGTTCCATCTGTGGTATTTTTGGGCGCAGCAGTTGCATCAATGGCTATATCAGCAACATTAAAATGCTTATGCAAAGATAAAAACGCCTTATTCGTAGGTCAATGGGCAGCACCCTTTTTGCTGTTAGGGATTTACAACAAACTAGTCAAAACTGAAGGTCACGATTAGTTCTTTATATATTTCTATCACTGTTTCAAAGCCCCTCTCATTTAGGGGCTTTTTTACACCCATACCTCGCCAATCAAATCTTCCTCATTAATATTTTCCAATGCATCTTGAATCACCAATAGGTGCTTTTCTTCAAATGGCCTGCTCAAACGCCTCATCTCCTTACTACCCCAATGCATAAAATCATCCAAATTAACAGTGTCCGGATACCATGATGGATTATCGCTACTTAATGGCGATGTCGATCGAAGGATATTATATCCCTGGTCGCGCAACCTGCGCAGCTCGTAATGAGTTAATTTGACAAAGCGCATAGATAGATGTAACTTGTATCTAAATATACTACTTATGTGCTATCATACAGCTACTCCCGGAAAAAAGGAATTACAGAAAGCGATCAAAGGTAAAGACGTTCTTTACGATCAGCCTGAGATATTTCATGTTAGTGGCTTCACGCGTCCATACCTTCCAGTAACGCTAAATAGCAACGTAGATGAGATCATTCCGGCACGATGGAAGCTTATACCTTATTGGGTAAAAAGTGAAGCAGATGCGAATAAAGCAGCAAATACACTCAATGCAAAAGGCGAAGAAATATTCGAAAAAGCATCGTACAAAAATGTGATTGGAGATAAACGGGGCTTGCTGTATGTAAATGGATTTTTTGAGCCACATGCGACTAATGGTAAAACCAATGATCAGAACTTTTTCGTTTACATGCCATCAAAGAAGATCTTTACCCTTGGCATCACCTACAACATTTGGATGAACGAAGAATGTAAAGAATACCCAACATTTTCCATTCTTACTACAGCAGCCAATGATCAGATGGCCGACATTCACAACGTAGGTAAACGCATGCCACTGATTGTTCCTGAAGAAAGCCGCGATGCATGGCTATTTGCCGATGGCCGCCAAGAAATAGAGCAGCTTATTATTCCATTTAAGGGAGAGCTAGCCAGCCACCGTACTACCGAGGTAACTAAGATCCGCGGTACGGATACGAATGTCCCGAATATTCAGGATGCTATTTAATTTCCTTAATTGTGAATCGGAGATATTCTCTGTAGCTGTTCTTTAAAAAAAAATCCCTCATAGATGTGGACTATAAGGGACAGTTTTCAAAATGAACTTAGTAGTACCTATTGGGATTAGGTAGGGAAGAATATGTTTAGCTAATATAGCATATTTTTGCTATACAATGAAAATCAAAAAAAGCCACCAATGTCCTTACTCATTGGTGGCAGCCTAAACATTACGTACTACTCCGAAGAATAGTCCTAGCATGGTGTAAATATATACTTTTTATTTATTTTCTATTGCGTGTGATCATTATGAAAAGTGCTTTTTTGCTAACCTTAGGGATTTCACTATTAAATGTCATACGACCATTAATAGTTTCTGACGAATATTGAATCAGCTCTTCTACTTTATCAGAGTTCACTACAAAGGAAAATGCATTAAACAACCGTAGTAGCAAGTCATATTGTTTTATCTCCAATGTTTGCACGGCGAGATTTTGCGCAAAATAATCTCTAATTAATTCACTTGATGTAGTTGTCATATCCTGATCTGGTAATCCGAAGGTAAAGAATATCTTTACATAAACAGTTGTATTTATATACGATATAAAAAATCACTTAGATTTCCTCTCAAACGAAGCATTATACTTTTCTAGCTTCTCAAGTACAGCCTGTAACTCTTCGCTAGCTTTCCTAACCCATTCAGCGCGTTGGCGAACTGCTGCCATTGGATTCATTACCTTTAATTTCGGATTAGGCTTCTCATGATCTAATTCCGAATAGATATTCTTCCAATTATCGATGAATTCCAATGGAGTATAGAACTTGCGGTCTTTCGCATCGTATATCCAACAGCCATTTACGTATGCATTCTTATAAGTAGCTATAATGTGACTAGGCACTTCAATCACTTCTGGCCCTTTACGATGCCAAGCTGGTACTAATTCCGGTTTATCAGCCATAGATATTTACTAATAATATTAGCAAATATAGATCAATTGTTTCCGCAAAAGCAAAATCAAAATGTTAAATTTACAGCATGGTGCTAACACCAGAACAGCTTTACGAAGACCTGATGAATAAAGAGCATCCTGTTAATATTAAAATCAACCCAGCAACAGTAGTTATAGATGCTCAAGCATTTTTAATTGTTCAGTTTGATATGGTAAAAATACATAAGAGCGATTTGAAAAGATGTGCTGCCTGGCAGAGGTTGAAGGAATCTGGAGAAGCAACGAATCGGATTTGGGAATAGGATTTTATAATCGAGGCATTATATGTAAGCGCCTCGATTATTGTCCAGAATGACTAATTTATTCATCGATAAGAACTAAACCATCTGCTACAGATACTTTTTCTTCTAAAACATTTCTTAGCATAATCTCATTGCCCGATTCTCCATTTTTATTTCCATCCTCCATTAACGGATTGAAAAAAAAGTCGTAAGATCCGGCTACGATTCCTCGTTCTGGGATGTAAATAAATCGCTCAACACCTCTGCTAAAGTCAAGGTTATGATTCGAGTTATTGAAGGCTGTCGTCCAAAACTTATATCCGACAGCATCACTAAATTTCACTTTATCACTCAAATAATCTTTCCAGATTCGCCACCATTCACGATAATTCAATTTTTTAGTGTCATCTACAAATCCTGAAAGTGCAGGACTGTAAAAAGAATAATGTTTACTGAACTGGTTTACATAATCCTTTATTTTGATTGGCGACTCCATCAAATTAAGTTGACCGTAAGGGGATGGGAATATTGGATCAACTGACTTAACTTCGAAAAGCTCCAATAGACAGTTCTTGCTAATATAAGTTTCACCATTATTTTGAAAAACTACCTGATACTTGTTAAAGTATTTGCGTTCTATATTTTTCATTTGACCATTTGTATAACCAACGTTCGAAACAAAAAGTGATTGCAGATCGATAATAGGAACGTCTTGCAGTTCCATTTCAGAAGTATCGATCTTCGTCCACTGATCGCCCGAAGTGTGATCTGGTAATACTGATATTAGTAAGATGCGTTCATAGTTGTTTTCATTTTTTGGGAAGACTATATTGTATGTGATTACTTTTAGGTTTTTTTTATATAGATTACTCATATCCAAACTATAGTTAAAAATCCTATAATTATCATTTTTAGAAGTTTCTGCATCTATACGGATAACCTTAAGTTCATGGGAAAAGGACAAGCCTATATGGGCAAAAATCGCCAATATTATAGTTCCCAACTTAACATTTAGTACCTGCCGAATTACCATTACTTTGCCTTTCATTATTATTCAAATTTATCATATCATTACTTCTACCATCAATAATCCCAGTAGTTATTAGTGCTTCCACAACATTCGCAGGAAGGTTTGGATTGAAAAGTTGAAGATCATCGCGCATTAACTCAAAAAAGTCACTAAACCGACTATGATCCGCATTTTGTTGCAAAATATATTGATTGCCATCAGTAGACGAATAAGTTGTCAACTCAGGATACTTGGCATCAAACGCCGCACTACCTAAATGATATCTTTCAACATCTAAATAAGCGTGCCAAAATTCGTGATACATTGTTACCAACATATACTCTTGAGTTGCATTCTCTAACATATTCGTAGACAATGCAACTTGTGCATCGTATATTGAATAACCGCCTAATTTTCCTCCATCATAATTTGGATCTGGAAATGCTTTTGGCAAAAATGTAATATTTATCTTTGTTTGTGGACCTCCAAATGTTTTGGTAAAAGCATCAGAAATTTTAGTGTTAGATGTTTTCATATATTGCAATACTGAAGACGCGCACGGATAAGAATGTAAAAGATCTATTATTTCTGTTTCCTCTGGGCTATCCTCTGAGTCTCCCTCAGGCGGTGCTACTGGTACATTTCCATTGTTATTACCACCACCGCCGCCGCCTGGATTTGGATTCCAATTGTGATCATCGCCATCACCATCAGCATCTCCCTCACCTTGCTCAGGAGGCATAATAACGACCTCATCAATATCCCGAATTGGGTCGTTAGCTCTTTTTATAGCCGCTCTACTGTCAGTACCAACTACTAAGGAGCTAACTCTATATCCTAACTGATTACTACTATTGATCCTTAAGACTCGTTTATCGCGTATATACATTCCCTGTAGGTAAACCTTGCCGTCAATTGTATAAATTGTGAGAGGCGAATTGCCCTTATAAGGATTGCTTGCAAATTCCTTGATTATACCATGTGCCTTACCATATTTATCGACTACTACTGACATTTCAACAAGATACGCAATGCTTGCAGGACTTTTTTTCATTCGAACAGAAATCCAAGGTTGTCCAGATGAGTTTCGGCTAACTTGATATTTTTCCCAGTTAGGCTGTAAATTTCGGAATTCAATATCTGATTTGGGCGTTGCACTACGTGCTCCGCGTTGAAACCAGCTTTTTGCTATAGTAAGGAGACTGTCTTCTTTAGGAACAATCTCAGAATCTACGTAAGATTCCTTCATACAAGACAAAGAAAATGAAAGCAAAAATATGGCAAAGAAGACCATATTTATATTTTTCTTAAAATTCATAATAGGTATATATGTGTGTGTTTTAATATATTCTCTAAAGATAGAAATTTAATGCGAAATCTCAACTATTCATTTTCTAGTTTTCGCGCGGCTAGATCTTTCTGATCCTAAACCACAACAAAAAACCATTCACAATCACCACCGCGCACCCAATCCCTATCCACATTCCCCAGATTGACCAGAATGACGGCTTGCTTTCACTTGCCTTCTCCTCTTTACGCTGTTCCTGCTTCTTGCCTTCTTGCTCTACACTATCCTTTTTATGGTCTAGTGTACGTGAAACTTCCCCGACCATATTCCGAGCTGCATCCGTTTGCTGCTTAGTATTCTGTACTATACTGTCCGCTTCTGTGGTGATGGTACCGTCTGGAGCAATAGTCGTTTGCGCGCCGGGCTTTGTATATACTTTTGTTTGGCCATCGCTAGAACTTACCACACGCGTATTCTCTTCCACTCGACCAGTCTCTTTGACTGTCAGATCGGTATTTACTTTGACGTCCTTAGTCGACTCAACCTTATCCAAGCTCTTTTCCGATCGCTTGGACTTTCGGAATATTCCACAGCCAGTAAGCGCGAGGAATGCAAGCATTATCACTAATACACGTATCATAACTTCTCAATTTTAATAGTCATACCTTCCAATTTACAGGAAAGCGAATCCAGCAGCGGCACGAGCTCATCCAAAGGCTGGGCAATACGTTGCACTGGTACTGGCCGGCTTTGCGGCTCATCGCCAACTGCGACGATAAGCACAAATAGAATTATCCATTTCATTTGCGTTTCCCTTTCTGTTGTTGAGCAACACTATCCACCTTCACCGCTGCGCTATCTACTTTGATAGCTGCTTCTTTCACCTTGTCTACTGCAGGCGTAACCTGTTTGCGGACTTCCTCGATCATTTGCCTATACAGCTTATCTTGCATCTCGGTCATTTGCTTGGTGTGTGTATCGCTGCGATCCGTGACATAGTAAAGCACAGACCAGAAAACCGAGACGACAGTAATTAGCGCATAAGTCACTGGATGCTTGACAATCTGCATGAAAGTTGGCTGTTTGCCTTGCTCTTCTGTTTTCATTTATTTAATACGTTTTCCGGTGCTTCATTCGCTCCAATGCCTTATTGCCGGCTATCCATCCATACTCTTCCATCGCGTTGAATGTTGGACATACTTTGATCCACTCACGCTGCTCGATGATCCCATTCCCATTCAGATCTGGTGAAAGATCGCGGTGGCCTACTATGGATATATGGCCTATCTCCTGATGCTTCCCGATTTCTTTAAAGAAGTATTCGATGGCCGACCAGAAACCATCCTTTTGTTCAGGTGTGCGCGTATCTCCATAGATGTGCTTCCCGTTCTTGATCTCAACTAGACCACCAATATAGGATGCATGCACGCTGTCGGAATTATAGCCAGCAACACCATTTGTAATCTTGCTGATGTCGGCCAAGTGAACCAAGGATCCATCTGTAGGAATTAGAATGTGGTACCCCGGATTTTTCCATCCGAGATTCACACGCCACATGCGCTGGATAGATTCTGGCGTTTCGTCCGCCCAACCTGCAGTAGTATGCAGGACTATTCTATTTATCTTTCTCATTGTTACTAATGTTGCTGATCACATCCATCTCATCAAGAATAGCGATCATCAGCACGCTGTCACGCGTACCTGCACTAAAACCAATATTCACGTATCCTTGATCATTTTTTGAAGCAGTTACAGATGATTGATCTTTGTAACCACTTACAGAGATAGACTGTACATGATCATCGGAGCGTTGCACATTGAAATCTAATGTCCATTCATTGAATACTGCTCTTGATTGTTCCTGAGTTGTGGTAACTACTACCTCTCTTTTAATTGTGTTTTGATTTGCCATTTTCTATTTTATTTTTTTGATTGTTTCTATTAGTGCCTGTGATACGCGGTGCTGATACATGTGTTGCACCATTGAGATTAATTCGCCTTCGACAACCTCATTCAGTTCAGCTTTTCCGTCCGTATGGATCGCTTTTGCAAATGCATCCATCTCGATAGATTGAGCATTTTTAAAAAGTGTATTGCCAAGATCTTTCTGATCAAAATTGATTGCTGTAAAGTTTCCTTCCAAATCTGTGAATCCGACTTCCTTGAGGTCTAAGATTCTGCTATTTTGCTTTTTCATCTTTTCGATTTACGTGTTACCCATAATGAATATATCATTGATTGTTACGTTGTCCGTAACCTTACCACCCCAAATTCTCATCACTCTGACAGTGTAATAATTGTTCCCTGCATTGATATCCCTAGACATAAATACGTTACCTACACAATACCACCCGTTAGGTATCCAAGCACTATTATATGGTGTCCCCGTATGGTATCCCTCGTATTGTTTATACTGACTACTTTCAGGATTATTCCCTGCGTGATATAAATATCTTGTAGCTCCTACTGGTGTTTTAGGTTGTCCATTTTGACTATTACTTGAGGATTGTAGTAAGCTTCTTGCATCATTTTGATTGAGCGCTGAAGCAGAAGTAATCAGCCATAAATTAACAGGTGTACTGGTAGCAGGTGTACTATTAACATAGACAATCCCAGCCTGCCCTGCTTCCCATAGTTTTGCACCTTGCGAATTATAGAATATCATAGTTGGCTCGCCATTGATCAATCCCATCTCAATGCCAATAGTTCCGTTTTCGTGACGGACTTTAAATAAGCCATCACCATCTTCATTTAGAGACGTTCTATTTGCATTGTCTGATGTTTTCAATCTTCGCACTAGCAGTTCATCGACTCTGATCTTGTCTGCTGTAATAGAGTTGGCACGGATACTATCGGCAGTCACCATACCAGTAAGAGAGATGTTTTTGCTAAAAAGACTGATCTGATTTGGAGTGATACTGATACCTGATTCTACTTCTGATTTTGTTGGTACATCATCCACTGTGCTCAAATCATAGACAGCGGCAAAACAGATATGCCACAACAAAGGTGCAGATGCTGTTGGTGTTGCTCCACCTGCAATTGAAAAGAATGCTGTAGTACTAACACTACCTGTACCACATTCAACTCGATAAACATATTCTGACCATCCACCTGTACCTTCATTAGAAGTCATCCACCTATGAGTATTACCTGCCCCTAAACCATTTGTATGAAAATGAATAGATCTTCCTACAGGTATAAGAGCTATAAACTTAATATTGTAAATGCCATTCTGAACTGGTTGGAATCCCCAACTCACTCCGCCCCATTGTGGAGCTGTATTTCCACCACTATGTGTAATAGTTAATGCTTGTGTACCTGTAGGTTGTGAACCGATATTAAAGTTTCTGTTTATGGTTACACTTCCAGTACGATTATTGTCATAAACAACTAGACCATTTTGTGTTCGAAAAGCATCGCCTGCATACAATGTAAATGTTGGATTTCGAAACATTAACCGACCTGATGATGAAGATTGAACCTGATTACGTACAGTTAGATTAATAGCTTGTGGTGTAATAGAAGCTTCTGCTGACTGCAACCGAGTGTTAATACCATTGACAGTTGTCTGGTCAGACTTTAAACTAATCGCGTTATTGACAACATTTATCTGAGTATCTGTATAGCTTCTAGCATTCGATTGCGCATTATTTGCTTTGTTGGTAGCATCACTAGATGCATTCGTTACTGCTGTACTAAGTTCACTCTTAGTTGCACGTAGACTAATAGCATCGTTACTTTGACTGATCTGTGTAAATGCTCTAGAGAATTCATCTTCAAATTCACCAGGATTTGGTGTCCAATCTGATAGTACGTTACCCTCTGCTAACATAATTTCAGTTACTCTGAACCAACCAGTAGCTAAATTGCTATATATATGTGGCCTGACATAATAGGTATTGTTAGTACCTCCCGCTGTTTTAAATGTGACCCAAACTCTCTTCCAAGTTTCAGCCGCTAATGATTGATCAAATTGTACATATGAACTTATAAAACCACCATTAGTGTTAGGGGAAGAACCTACCCAAACGTGCATTGGTACACCTGCCGCACCTGAGTTAGCATTTTGTGCTTTTATCATTGCGGAATAGGTGTATTCTGTACCACCTTTTACAGGAATAGGATGCGCATACCGTATACCTGATGGAAAGTCCGATACAAGTAGGTTAGACCCATCAATGTATTTTTCACCTGAAATAGCTAAACCACCACCGTTATTATTCCAGTTTTCTAAGCCTTGGAAATTACGTGTGTTTTTAAGCATATTTCTGCCGGCAACTCTAACGACTTTAGTTACTGTGCTAACAATTGCATCAGGGGTAATTATCTGCTCAGCACTCTGAAGTCTTGAAATCAGCCCATCAGTAACAGTACGATCCGCTTTTAGTATAATTTTATTATCTAGTACTTTAAAATCGGCTTTGTTCTCGGTACGCAAATCGTCTACACTCGCGTTTATTGCGGTATTCGCCTCACCCTTGGTATAGACGTTACTACCTGCCTGTACCATGAATTTACCTTTGAAAAAACCATTTTGGGCATATATGCCATAACCACTAAGCGCATTGAAATCTGCATCAACAATTCCATCCAACTTACCTAGGCGAACCTTCGTTTTGCCAGCTAATGATGCAGAAGTAACACCATCAATCACGTCTAAATAAGGCGCTTCATTGTCGGAAGCAGTAGCATAGATCGCACCTTGGCGGTTTCGATCTGTGGTATTCCCCATACGTACCACTTCATCTCGAGCTTCAGGAACGCTTGCACCCTCGATGATAACCAAAGTGAACGTACCATCATTGTAATTTGTAGCGGTTACTCGTGCTACATAATACTTCATGTTGCGACCATTAAAGCGCTGGCAACGCAGTATATCATTTACAACAAATGGGATGTAGATTGTGCCTTGATCAGTATCTATTTTGCATACGTAATTGCTACCACTTTTAACAACGCTTTCAAGCTTGATTGCATCAGAAATCCAAAGCGATCCGTTTGTCGCGCGGATTTGACTCACAATAAGTTCATAAACTGTAAAGTCTTTACGAACAGTCAAGCGATCAAACTCGGCCATCACGGTGCCATTGGCATCTTTGGAGATGCGATATCCTTCACCAGCAAAACCGGAGACAAAACGCTCAGAACTAATACCAGCAAATCTTGGAGAATCTTGCGCACGTACTGGCTGGGTAACGTAGTCCGGCTGCGCATATCCATTCCATAAGTCAGCTTGCCCTGCCCAAACTTTAGCAGAGCCTAGCATCGCATAGCTTCCGGATTTCCATAGAGCATTAGTTGCAGCGTTAGATACTTGGGGGATTCGCAAAACAGTATTTGCAGTTACTCCGGCGAAAGAAACACTGTCGTTTGTTCTGACAGGTTGGTTAAGAAAGTCTGCAAATTGTCGACCATCCCATTTATCAGAATCACTTGCGTAATCGGCAAGATCTGCCCGTAAAGCATTGTCAGCATTCGTTGCATGATCAGCTCGCAATGCTGCTGCTGCAGTAGTGGCAGTATTAGCGTGCCCAGCGGTCGCCGAGTATCCGGCACGTTCCGCAAACGTGGCCTTTGTCGACAGACCATCTTGAGAGATTCCCTTATTAACGGTATTTGCCAAACGATCCGACATGTTGCGTTCGCGAACCAGCTTATTGATGGTGATGATATTGCTAAGCGTAAAATCGTACAAGTACTCTTGCTGCAAATCGCGAGTATAGCTATCGATGCGGATGCTACCATTAAAACCAATATCTTCCGCTTGCAGCTCGACCAGTCCGCCTAGTGTTAATTCCACTTCATTCTCCAATACGAATTTTGGAGTTAGCTTGCCTGTCCAATCGTATTGCTCGACACCTTCCTCTGCGAAATATTGATCACCAAGTTCCTTTACACGAGCTTCACTATGATCCACATAGGACTGAGGCATATTGATATTGAGAAGAACAAAGGTATCTCCAACAGAAGGCTTCAATTGCTCATTAGGGATTCCTTGCGGATACGCATTATCATCTGTAATAGCATTGAATAAGATTTGCTTATTGGCATGTGTATAGCCATCTTTGGCAATGGTAAACGTAAATCCATTAAGCAAACCAGAGGTAAATGCGATTTGTGCGCTCGTTCCATCATCTAGTAAATGATCATTTAAATCAAAATCCAAGTCTGTCGAACGGATGATGTTGATAGCGCTTGTCGCGGTAACTTTTGCATTTAAGCGAGGATAGACATTTTCGAAAACGATCACGCTTTCGACTCTATCTTGACCGTCCTGATATGATGGATTGACCATCGGGTTTCCACCAGTTGGCTGAATGTTCCGATGGCCGTAACCATTAGGGATGTTTTGTGAACCGCCAGCAACTGTTAGGTGTGTGACGATCGGATCCTCACGTCTTGAACGGTTTAGTTCGTATAATCCTTTTCCTTTCCCATAAGAAAGTGAAAGACCTGTATCATTTTGGCGGCGTGTTAGGTTGATCGTTTTTCCATCAACCCAGAATTCGAGATTAGTCTGATCAGCTACATCTTGAAGAACCGTCAATAATTTTGCGGAACTGTAAGTCCACTGAATTACATCTGTATCATCGACAATTCCCAACGACCACCCTGATGAAGCACGATTCGCGTTTTGAACCAGTAATCCAAGTATGGTACGTGCCTCTCCCTGAAGGTATACATCCGGTTGGGTTAGCTTATTCGATCCATCAAGCGTGTATAGAATCCACTTGCCTAAATCATAGTACAACGCCTCAAACTCTACTGTGTATGTGTAGCCAATTTGAGTGTTTTGCTTGGCAATATTCTCTGGTCGATTGAGTTTGTATGTGTCGCCATACACCTGGATAGTATCACCTTTTTGAAAAGCAATAGCTACAGGAGATTTGATGGTAACCTCCACCATATCCGCTTGCATGATCACACGTGACTGCTTGCCCTCAGCTTTCCCAGACCAAATTATCTCTGCACCTCTTCTAATCTCGTATATCATGCTATGCTGGTATGGTAAAGTATTCTGTTGGGTGATCGTTGATAAGGACTAGCGTGAACTGCGCGTTGTTACCGATTCGGTTAAAGCCTGTCATGTTTTGATAGGATAGCTTAAAACGACGATAACGACCCATAAGGTCTAGGGTGAACTCGCCAGCAGTGATAAGGAAGTTTTGCAATGCGCGAAGCTTCTGTTCATAATCTGCCGTGCTCGTAGCTAAAATTGCACATGGCAGATTGTATGTGATGCTTTGGAATCGCTTTTCACCGTGATATCGCTCTGTTCCATCTTCGCTTGCCCAGTCGATTGATAATCCGTTATCTTTTAATTCCGGCATCGCGTCTAGCTGACTGTAAGTTCCTTTGAGGAAATGTAGACCGTAAGCTGAAACGGTATCTTGGTTGTTAATTAGGAAATTCGCCATTATAATCCTGCTCCTCTCTTTAGCATATCACCATTGGTTACTTTTTTATTGAGTTCAACGATGGCGGTTTCGATGTTGCCAAGGCGGTCTGTGTTATTGGCAGTTCGAAATGTATTATTTTCGATGGCATTTAATTTTGCAAGGTGATCGCTGGAGACACTCATAAAGCTGCTGTGCTGCTGTTTCGTTATTTCTAAAAGTTGCAGTTGCGCAATCCGTAGTCCTCCGAATTCTGCTTCTAAGCGGTTTGCTGTATTTTCTGTTATGGTCGTAATTCCCTTGTTTAATTCGCCAGCACTATCACTTCTTTGGATGTCTTTTTCGAGACCTAATCCCTCATAAGCTTTTTCTAATGCTTCAGTGAAATTATCAGAGGAATCGCTCAATTTGGTTTTCCATTTTTCAAAATCAAATCCTTCAATACTATTGTCGTTCTCTGACATGTAATCGGCAACTTTATCAATCATATCATTGATAATAGGCTCAATCATTTTCAGCTTCAAACTATTCACAAGAGCGTTTTTAATAAATTGATCGAACACTTTATCCATGCTATTTATAGCATCTTCACCGGCCTCAAATGCGGACACCAAAGCATTCGTTAACTCATTTGCTAGGTCTTTAAAGGTAGTTTGAACTAGGTTCTGCGTAATTGCCCGCTCAATCTCCTTGATTTCTCTTTCTTTTTCCTCTATTTGATCGCGATATTCTCTGATTTTGTTTTGGTCGGCTCTCTTTTTGCTGCTTTCTGCCCGAGCGCTTTGTTCTAAGATTTTTTGTTGGGTTTTTAAATTTTTGATAGCGTCTTGGCTGTCTTTATAGAAACTTTCACCTACACTATTGTTTATTTGATCTTGAAGTTTGGAGTATGTCTTAGTAAGACTTTCCAGTCTCTTTTGATAAACCTCAATTTGCTTTTGTATCTTCTTGTCTTTCGTGTTGAAAAGATCGATTACTTTTGTCAGTACAGATATAGATCCTGAAATAATAGCAATAGGATTACCGGATGCTATTCCTGCCGCCAAATCACTCATGCTTCCTACTAATCCAGATACTTTTGCAGCTGTCTCCTGAATTCCTTCACTAGCACCTAGCGAAGCTAATAATCCGCCAACTTCGCCAATCGTTTGGCTTGCCATTTGCAAATCACGCGATAAGGCTGTAAACATACCAGCCTGTGCTTGTTTTGCTTCAGCTGATTCCTTTCCATACTTTTTGATAGCTTCTCGATACTTGTTCAAAGCACCAGTAGATGCTGACCAAGATTTTTCAAGGTTAATACTTGCCCCAGCTGTAGCAACTTCATTGCTCGCTCTATCATAGTCTTGACGGGTCAGTTTTCCAGCTTTTAATTCAGCATCAAGCCTAGTTTGTATATCCTTGAGTACTTGCAAAGAGGCTTTCTTACTTAGATATTGGAGCGTTCCAAAGGTTTTCTCCCAATTGGCTTCCTTTTCCAAATTTGCAATGGTGAGCGCGGATAGCTCTTCCTTTAACCCTTCCTTGAGCGTATTCTTTTGTGATTCCGTAGCAGATTCTCCGAGTGTCGCATATGCATCTTGGTATCTCTTTCTGACTGCCAACATATTTTCATCATGCCCCATTGAAAGCTGGAGCGCTTCGGTGTACTGGCGAATACTTTCCTCTTTAACTCTTTCTATGTGTGCTTTTTGCTGTTCCTCTAAATCTTTCAAGTAAGATTCTTCGATAGGAGATAGGCCTTGTGAAAACTTCTTTCCTTGCAAAGCATTCATCTCTTGCTGCATTTTGGTGACGACATTTTTGAAACTGCCATACTGTTCTTCCGCATACGCTTGCCCGGCATCTTTCTTTAGCTGCTCATATCTCACATAGTTTTGGTAGTCTTCTTGATACTGCTTGATTTTGTTATCATTAGTTTGTCGTTTTTTGACAGATACGACGGCACCGGTAACACTCTCATCAAAACCGTCTAAAGATACTTTATCGCCTTTGGTGGATCTATTATGCTCTGTAATAGCTTTTTTAATTTCAGCGTATTTGTCTTTGACACTTTGAACCTCCTGTTCATCACGAGACAATTGTTTGTTTAAGTAACCTGCATCAGTCTTAGCCCATTGGTCTAATAATTTAGTGCGATCCTCGTTGTCCTTCGCTAATTCTTTAGCAAGTCTTTTTGCTTCCGATTCACTCTTTTTCGATGCAGAAGACAGCGACTTTATAGATATTCCATCTAAAAGCTTTTGCCATTTATCAACTTCCTTTTTTGCTTCAGCTCGCGCTTTATCTCCGATAGCATTCTTATATAAATTTTGAGCGTCACTTAGCTTTTCCTCTAATTCATTTTGGGAGAAAATGTTTTTCGACTGGCGTTCTTGAGTAGCCATTTCAGCTGTAATACCTTTGGCATAAGACAATGATGCTTGAAGCGCTTGCTGTTGTTCAATTAATGGCTTTCGCATATCATCCAGCATCCTTTGTGGTGATTGACCTCGACCCGCTCTACGTTCTTGTTGGTATATTTTATCAAACTCCGGGTTGTTAAGTACTAGCTTGGATAACTGGCTATTGATGGATGCTAATTGTATTTCTTGGTCTTTGACAAATGCTCTTCTGGTGTCAGTTGAGTATTTCCTAATATCCTCAAAGCCTTGTTTGTAGGATTGTGTTAGCTTCTCGACCATTTTTGTATCTGGTGCACCAGGATTAAAAACTTTGTTAAAGTTAGAGGACAAATCTTTTTTAAAATTCTGCCATATTGTAGATAACCGATTTGTCTTCTCTGAAAGAGTATCAACTGCTTCACCAGACTTACGCATTTCTCTGTCGATAATGTTCCCAACACCTGTAGCGAAATCTCCTGTCTTTTGAATTTCTTCGTTTAGTTCTGTTGCAGATATACCAAGGTTATCAAGAATAAGCTTTGATTTACGGCCTAATCCTGTAACGAATGAATTAACTAGATAATCAACACTTTGACCTGTTTCTGATGCTCTTCGTGTTGCAAATTCAAGACCTTTTGCCAGCACATCCATTGGGATACGGAAGTTATCAGCATTGACGGCCAGTTTCATTAATTCCAGATCAGATACTGTATTTCGAGTGGCTGTGCGAAGCTTCTCCAAACCAGTGGTATCTCCAATCTTTGCAAATCTCAACTCTATACCTTCGGCTTCTCTAGCGATGCTAAACAGTTCTTTGCCAAATGATATTAGTTGTTGAGCGCCAAACGCAATACCCATCGCACCAGCAATTCCTCTTATGGAATTAAAGACATTTCCGATTCCCTGAGATTTAGTGCCAGACAGTTCATTGTTTAGTTTTTGAACCTCTGCGCTTATTTTCCTGTATTCTTCACGGAGCTTTCCACCAACATGGATGTTTTCTCTTTGCTCCTGTGATAGTTGGCTATATTTCTGCTGAATTTGAGTAAGCCGAGCCGTTTTTTCTGCCAGTGATCCTATTGATTTACGTTCGGCATTATCAAGTTGGTTGATCTCATTTCGAGTCTCGGAAATTCGTTTTCGAACTTCATTTTGCTGTACACCTAAGTCACGACTGCCTTGTAGATATTGTTTTTGGGTGATTTCGCCATTCTTGTAAGCAGAATCAAGTTGCTTTTGCGCACTGTTTAAATCCTTACTTTCTTGGCGTAGTTCAGCAAGTTTATTGTTTAAAAATTTAGCATCTGTACTAATAGTCTGAAATGCACTAGTAGCATCTTCAACCATCTCTTTGTATTCTTCCGAGATAACATCCAGAATATCTTTTTGCTGTTGTAACTCTTTCGCTGGTAGTGCGTTTTTACCTGCATTCTGATTAAAATGTTCTTGATTTAAAGTAACCTCTTTAATCTTGTTATTTATAGCCCCAGCACTTTTAGCATACTCTTCATTGGTAATAGCGCCTTTTTTTAGGTTTTTATCGAGTTCTAGTAATTCTGCATTTAGCTTATCAAGGCTTTGTTGTGTTACAGCAGCTAACGCGTCGGTAGCGTTTAATTGTTGGCCACCGCTGCCGACAGTGTGTGCACCTGCAAGTTCATTTAATGTATCTTGACGTGTAAACTTTGGATTACTGGCATTTTGTGCAGCAGCATATTGTTGTAAGTCAGCTTTGTTTTGTTTGATTTTTCTAGAGAATTCATCGCGGACTTTGTTTAATTGTGCTGTTTTCTTGATGTATTCTTCATCAGTTACCAGACCTTGACGAAGTTCCTTGTTCAATGCATTTTGCTCATTGCGGATCTTCTGCAGTTGCATTTCTCCTTGAGCAATATTTGTGTAGAAATCTTTTGATGAATCTGAAAAAGCATTGAATGCGGATGTCGCGCCAGACAAAATGTTTTCATATTTTTCAGAAGCTTTCGATGCGACTTTGTCCACAGAATCAGTAGCAATGTTTTTGGAACTCATTTTTTTTAGCTTGCCCAAAAATTGCTCAATGCTTTGTTCGGCCTGTTTACTATCGAACTCGGCGGTGAATTTGAGTGGTTTACCGTTTAATTCTATCGCCATTATCTTTTGAATATTCTTATTCTAGATTTGTCATTCTGTGTTTCGATAACGGTCGAATCGTGGTAAGTTTCCACTGTTACGAAAGCATTATCTTTTGCTATTAACTTCACAACTGCATCGTTGGTAGCATACACTTCACAAATGCTGTATTTATCAACCAATATGGAAACCGTGCCACCGAAAGCTAATACCAAACGAGGGTTTTCAATAGTGTGATGGCCATCAACAAAAACATGATTTTCCATCAAAAGACGCTCGTGTTGAAGTAAGATGTTCGTGTCAGGGAATTGGAATTTCATGCAATGTTCAACCCCTTTAGGAGTTTTCATTATACCGATAAGATCTTCGATGCTTTGAGCCAATTTAGCTTCATCAATACCAAAACCACATGAATAAAGTCTATTCATGTGTTTCAAAACATACTCTCTTTCCTTTTCCATGATCACTGTTTCCGTTTACCGAATCTGTTTACCAGATCTTGACCGCTTAATTCTGTTGGAGCTTCGATCTTATTTCCGTCCTTATCGAATCTAGGGATGCTCATATTCAGTATCATTAAATTTTGATAGGAGATATCCCAAAGCGTTTGTTTATAGGTGAATCGCCAATATTTGATGGCGTTACCTACGATTTCCCAATAGTTTATTTTGTACTTACCGGGTTTGCGTTTTCGGCGGCTATTATCTCCTCCGTTTGTAGGCTCATCCCGTTCAGCGAGATGATAGAATTTAGAAAAGAATCGGTGTCTAAGCTTTTTTTTACGAATCCGATTAATTCCAAAAGTTGTTGTTGATTCAGGTTTCGTACCTCTCGGACCATCCATTTAGGTGGCTTGCTTTCGGAGTTATGTATAACGATAGCGATGGCCATCACTAGGTTATCGGTATGTATTTTCGACATGATCAAGCCAGTACGCTCCGCCGACAGACCTTTTCCATTTTCCAAAACATCCAATTGAAGCGCGTATTTGCTATAAAGGAATCTCGCGCCAAGTGTAATAGGGGAGATGTGCACTGTTTTTTTTAATGATCGAAGCTTAAACTTGACCAAGATCTTTTCAAACCAGTTGGAGACTTTCAGATGAAATGTAAATTCCAACTTATCCTCAGCAATAGCATCATTTATGCGTGAAGCGTTCATATAATTTTAATAATCGACAATTATATTTCAAAATTTAGAATAAGATTTCAGCGCACAAAAAAGGGAGGATATTAATACCCTCCCATTACATTATGTGATTAAAAAACTTTGAATTTGGAACGCTATCTCACACGAGCAGCACGTATGTCTGCACTAGTCTGCTCAATGTTCATTGTTAGATCGGCAGTATCTCCGTTGATAGATTTTATCCTGTAAGTTATGAATGTCAAACCGTCAACTTTGGTGGTGATCGTGTTTCCGCTTAATGTATAAGTTCCGGATCCGCCGCCAAACATACCGGTTCCTGAATATGTTCCTCCCGACTGAAATGTGATGGTAGTTCTGTCCGGGAAAACATCTGGATTATCCGAAACCTTACGGCCATCGTAGTGAGTCATTTCCCAAGTTCCCAATATTTGAGTGCTATAATCCTGATTGGAGCTGTTATCGTCTTTGGAACAGCTGGGAAAGAGAACTAGTATTAAAAATGTAAATGCCAATAATTTTTTCATATTTTCTTTTTAAAATTTTTTAGAAATTATTTACTCGTTCTCGTAACCGACAACTTTGGATAAATCTTTATTTATGTAGAACCTAGTTGTCGATAGAGTTTTCGCACCAAACGAATTTTTAGCTCTATATGTGTGTATTACGGCGAAACCTTCTCCGTACTCTTTGGAATCTAACATTTGTCTGAGCTCATCTATAATTTGTAATTTTATATCTAAATCGCTTTCAATATCAAGTTGTTTTTGAAGCTCTTGGTATTTTTGATCCGCAAAAACCAAATTATCAACAGGGTCTAGGTTTCCAAACTCCACTGACTCGTAACTTTCCGGATCGTGTGCATGTTTTGCTATATAGTCTTCAATTAACGTATGTGCTTTATCTTCATTACTCCGTGTACAGCCGAAAACGATTAAGAGTACAATAATACATTTAGGAAAGAAAAGTTTCATAATTGATTTTTTTCAAATATAGGAAAATCATATTTGGAAGTAGTTACGGCTTCCCTTTAAATAAAAAGCTTCCACCTAAGTAGAAGCTTTTATAAAAGATAATTTGATTTTGTAGGGACTTATTTCGCTAGTGGCTCTTCCCAAATTACACTTCCTTCTTCGTGGTCTTGTGCTGTAATAGTCAACGTTACGGTAGCTAGTGCAGATTTAGCTAAGCTGAAAGTTACGTTTGCTGTTACTTTTCCATTAGGAATGTAACCGATAAATCCATCAAGTGTGATCAATTTCAAAGCCTTTGTTACCTCAAAATTTGTGTTCTTGTTTGACCAACGCTTACCTACTGACGCTGTGGGAGCAGATACGGTACCGCCCTTCAATAAGTTTAGTGTGTCTGCCGAAACATCATACAGCTGCACTGTGAATACGGTACTGCCCATTTGGGTTGTGATATTTCGATAAACATTGGTTTTTTGTTCAATGTAAATATCCTCAGTTGTCGGCTCGGATTCGGTCAGACTAGCCGAATCAATTTGCGCATCCTCCAGCTCTTTGTAAGTAGCTGAAAAAGGAGTAGTACTTACATTGGAAATGCCAATGTATTTTAATCCTAAGCTTGATTTTTCTACTGCCATTGCTAAATATTTTTAATGGTTAACTTCAATCTGTTATTAATAATTGTTTGCTCGTTTTCAGTAATGATGTGCTGGTTTACGATCTCAACGAGTATGCCTTTATGAGAGTCGTAGCTAAATTTGAAAAGAATGTGCAGCAAAGCGGCAATTACTGAAATTCGTGCGTGATCAGGAATGTCCTTCAAACGCATGACTTTGCCATCGACTTTTTGATCATATTCAGGATTAGGAACAAATGCGTTCACATTCATTATTCCTCCCTGCAATTGATCGAAATCAGTTTCTAGCACATTGATCGTTACGTCCTCTTTAACACTGTTGGTCGGTCGTAAATAGCGACGTACCTGGCCACTTATAGCTGTTTTGATGTTACTGGTCCATACTAACGAAAAAACGTGATCTAATGCTTCCGTTGATGTCATACTAATCGCTCTAAAACTTTTTCTAATCGCATGGAACTGCCAGAGATTACCCATTTGTTGTCTTTCGCTTCAACGTAAAAAGCATAATCCTCTCCTGCCACCAGCATCATCCCAATTCCTTTTGGCGGTAAGTTTTCCTTGCTTACCTGTTCGCCTTTCGCCATTCCGTCGCCACCGTTTCCGGATAGTTTGAAATCACTATGGACGATCAACCCATTTTTAAAAACGACGGCTCCGATAGAACTTCTCAGATTATGCGTGTGGTTGATGAATTCGGCATGGCTTCTTGCATCATTTGCTGCCTTTGTTGCTAAATCGATCAAAACACTAATGACGTGATCATTAATCTGCGCTCGAAAGTCGTTGATGTATTCTTTGATATCCGACATATTGAACATCGGTTTGAACGTTACTTTAGCCATATTCTGGTTACTCTTTGCCCTCGTTCAAATTTCACAACAACTCCTTTGCCGAAAACTTCACCTTTCAAGTCGTCAAAAATATCTACGCTCGTATTGACGGGCAAGCTTTCAATTTCTACATCCGTAAACACGAGATAACTGTAATCGTAATTTACGCCATCCTCAACGACTTTCCGGCCATCAACCGTATTGCTTTCTGCTCTACAGCTTCTTTCGATGGTTTTCGTTTCTGATTCAGGAAATGTGATGTTTCCAAGTTCATCGGTGACCGGTCCAGATGGAGACGTTTTAATCTCAGCCTTAAGCGTGTGGATTCTTCGTTTGATCATCTTATGCGACTGATGTTGCTAATTTTTACGGATCCAGTTAGCGCGCTTACGATATCCTTTCTACCATACTTACGAGCAAGATAAAGAAGCCTTTCGCGCATTATTTTTGCATCCTTTGACGTGGAGTATTGCGACTCGGTTTCTGATACAACAGCAATTTGCTGGAATAACAGGTCGATTGTGCTGCGCTCAACTGCGACACGTAATGAAGCATCGTATTTGCCCGATCCGTCAAGGTTGGCGTTTAACAATGCTAAATCAATCGCACGGCCATCTACGTCAATTCCCAAAAACTGCTGAAAGGCTTCATTGATCGTCATTACTTACGTTCCTTTAGTGTTTAGAATGAAAATGTTCTTAGCCTGAGTAAGACCAGGGAAGGCATTATAAACACCTTCGGTAATCTCCGCTAATGGCTTGCGCTCTCTCCAACGAGATAACAACACGTTTTCTGATGTCAAATAAGTGACATTGTCAACTGGAGTGATCTGCTCGTCTGCGAGTGCATTATGAATTACACCCAAATCGCCAGATGGAATAAACACAGCATTATCCACATTGATCGAAGTCGTCACCTGTTTTTTGCCATCTACCTGAACGTACGCTAAATCGGAGATAATCTCGAATACTGGGAAACGGTTTGCCGTCAAGACAGCGTTGATGTTCTCCAATGTGAAAGCGTAACGCGCATTTGATCCCGGATTGAAAAATCCTTTCAATAGGTTTTGCAAAGATTTGTTGTTGATGATTTTGAACCACTTCGATTCGCTGATCAATACGCGATCGAATCCAACTCCGGTAAGTAAGCTCTTCAAGCGAACAGTTTCGAAATCTTTAACAATATCCGAATCGACGTTGTCCCAGTCAGCAGACGCGTTTAATCTGTTATCTCCAGTAATCAAAGGAACATCGAAAATGACACCATTAGGGTTGTTGTCTAAGGTGATGGAGATTGTACCATTGAATACTGCTTGTTTTACCATTGCATCCAAACGGCGCAATACAGCATTGCGAGAGTAAACGTAATCGTCCACCTCGCGAGCCATTACCTGGCGCAAACGCTCTGGCAATCCTAAAGCATTTGATCCTAAAATGATTTCAAGGTTTCGGAGCTCTTGTGCGTTGAATTTACGACGAACAAAGATAGGAGGGACTTCACCTTTCAGCTTGTCCATCCCAGCTCTTGAGTGCAAGGGATATTCGCTATCTCTTGAGCCTACGGTCGCCATTGCTTCCAATGTCTCATTACTCAAGACAGTTTCATATTCTAATGATACGGTTGGATCCAACGTCCGGAAAAAGCGAGGGAAGAATAAGGGAGCAAAGCGCGCTTCGGCTGCTTCCAACATTACATCTGGCGTGATACCCTCATTAGCCAGAAAGTTTAATAATTCTGATCTTTGAAATTCCATCTGCCAGATTATTTAGTTTGTGAAAAAATTACGTTCGGCAAATTGGCTTTAGTCTGCGCGGAGATATAACCGATTCGACGTGCGTACACCAATCCTCCTACAACAGCATCTACCGAATGCGTATTGCCCGGTACAACTTTGATCGGATTGTAAAGCAGTGCATTTCCGTTGCCGGTGCCAATAGCCGTATTGGTTGCTACAGCTGCTCCATATGCAGCAGCTAAAGTGATTTTGTCGAAGGACGTGTCCGACTTGTCAATCTCTGCAATAGCTTTGCCGTTCAACTGATCGCCAACAATTAGTGAATGACCTTTAGCCACTTCAATCTCCGTGTTACCAGTCGCAATAGCTTTGGTAGTTGTAGCAGTCTTAACTGCGACGGCCGTACGATTGATCTCGTCGACCAAAATTGCGGTACCTGCGCCGATTACTGCTCCGGCTGCATATCCTGAAACATCCAGCACAAAACCGCCTGTCAGCATCTGCAAAGACTTGTCGTGCTGAAACACTGGAATACCAGCATTATAAGTACTTCTTTGAATGTTCATGTTTGTAAATTTTGAAAATTACGCCTTACTCTTAGCGAGGCGCTCCTGCGCTTTTTTGAAGCTTTCTACTGCTTCTTTGCCTTTAGCAGATAATGCTTTAGGCTTTTTGTCATCAGCATCGCCACGATCACCCGAATTTGGTTTGCCGGTTGATTTATCGTTAGCAGTTTGCTTGATAAATGAGGTGTTGAAGTTTTTCAATTCCTCGATCGCTCCGTCAAAATCTTCTTCTTTGGATGGCTGCCACTTTTGGATAAGTGTTTCGTTTACGATGCCGTTCGCTTCTGCAAGCTTCTCCCATTTCTGTTTTAAAGAAAGGGTATCGTTGTGTGCTAGAAGCTTATCGAATTTGTCAGACAACTCCTTGAATTTATCCTCGTAACTCGTTGTTTCGGGATTAGCCGGATTTGCTGGGTTTAGGTTTGGATCTGGATTCGCTGGGGTAGGGTTCTTCTTTTTGTACTCGTTAATGTATCGGGTATTCTCCGATTGCATTAGATTGAAGTATGTTGAAGCACCATTGATTGCAGCGGTGATGTCCTCGTCCGTGCTTTCTTCTGTCAGTCCTGTTGCAAGGTTTGTTGCCAACCCTTCGACTGTTTTTTCTCCAAACCCTTTGCTTGCAACCAAAGGTTTCAGAGCTGTTAAAACTCGTTCCTGAATATTCATTTGTGCGCTTAAATTTTTAAACGCTAAAATATTCCAAAGACTAGATGAGAGAAGTATCTTTTGCTATATAATATCGGTACATTATATAATGTGCATATATTATTTTTAATATGATATTTATATATATTTGAATACCAAACTGCAATTATGAAAAAAAGTCTGCAAGTTACCCATGAAGTTTCTGAGTCTGATAACACGAATACTGATTACAAGCAAAAGGGATATCTAGCGCTACCTTTTGATGAATCTCAGTTCGCTGAATTTGTTAAAGGTCTTCTCGGCACGCCTCAAACTATCACAAAGAATCTTTTCGGCGAATTTGATCTTGATCTATCTGAGCTTCAAAATATACACTACCTCATCAATCAAAGAGTTAGGCAACAGAATGGGGGGAAATTCCTTCAGTTGAAATCGCAGATTTATTTTAACGACGATTCTTCTATTATTTTATCAAGTTTTGAGGAGCTTTCAACTTATAACGAAGTCAAAAAAGTTGTTTCTATAGCAATTCGAATGACTTGGAGTTACCTAATACAATTTCCAGACAAGGATGTTCCTGAGAGACAGGAGATAGAGATTTTGTTTGTGTGCAATTTCAATGAGTATGAAGGTAGAGATAATTTGATAGCATTAATGAGCCCTCGCCGTAATATTGCATCGATTCATATCCGCATAGAACATACTGCTCGTACATGGGGTGCAGACATGGAAACCCTGTTAACTAATTATTTGCAAGGTCTATTCCGAAAGGAAAACAGCTTCAGAAGATTTATGAGAAGCAATGCTTTACTTTGCTCCGCTTTTGTTACAATGTTTTGGGGAATGATAACAACTTACTTATGGTCAGATCGATCAAGTAAAATTTTAGAAAAAAGAAAGGCAGAGATTGATGATTTTTTGAAGAGTAATGATAGTTTGAACGACAAATTAAATTATCTTATTTCATCAGTTTTAGATTACAAATCTACACAGTTTAATAATGATAAATTTGTATTCAGCCTAGTTATGGGCTTATGTATTATAATTTCCATGACGTCGATTATAGCATTGCTTCGGTCCAGAAAAAAAAGTTTTCTATTATTATCTAAGGAGTCGTACAAATTTAAGATTGATACGGAAAATGATTATCGAGGAGCAATAACACTCTATATAGTTGGTATTGTGGTATCAATAGGTGTGAATATTGTTTCGGCTTTTATCCTAACGTACTTTATGTCAGTTGATTAATCACTTAAAAGGTTTGGGCAGATTATAGTTCACTATGTTATTAGGGATTGCAACGGGGGCTGGTTGCAACTGTTAGAAAAGAGATAAGCCTCCTAGACGGAGGCTTGTACTCAAAATTACTATTATTCTACTATTAATATCTAATTGGATCTGTTAGCCTTACGACGGCCAGTGTATTTTTATCCTGACCTAGCAACTGCATTGTAGTTGATATACCAATCATTGCTGATTCCGCCGCTTTAAGTATCGCTAATCCTATTTTTTCTTAATCCTTACCATATCTATACATGTTTAAGTTGAACTATCTGTTTGGTAGGACAACATGTGGTCCGATGGATGGTTTACTATGCAGGCTGTTTCGGGTATTTTATCGTGATTTTGTGGGAAGTACAGGAAGTAGTATTGTACTTACTTCACCCTAAATTCAATATTCTGATGATGCTTTGTATAACCTATGTGGCAGAAATCTGATATATCACCTATGTCTAGAATCAATGGACCATCTTCATTTTTTTTGATGTAGATTCTAAATTCATGCTGATGACTATATTTATGACGCTTGCAGAAGGGTGTGAGCGCTGTGTCTATTTTACTATAATCTTTATAATCCACTCGATTATAGGAGACTTCATAGGCATTATCTTTACAGTAATCTACAATTTTTTCAATTAATAGCCTAGGTTTATTTATTAGGGCAAATGCTTCAGATTTACCAAAACTATCTTGTATAGGTAGTTTACCTCGCAAGCCAAATAAATACTTTTCAAGTAGATCTTCACTACCTCCATAAAGACAAAATATATTGCCCTGGTACCGTCTATTTGGGTATAGAAGACTTGGACCAACACTTTTAAAATGAAATTCTTTGTCTTTAGCTCTTAATTTGAAAAATGACGGCTCGGGTATAGATTTTACTCCTCTTAATCCTTCTAAACGATCGCCTATAAAATTTTCTTCTGGCTGATTTGCAAACCATGACAGACTATTCATATATATTTTACCTTTTTGAAATTCTTCAAGGTGTATTCTCTGTCCAAATTTTAGGAAGAACTTATAGTTTACTCTAGCACACATAATTTTAGTTGTAATTAGTTGATCTAATCTACAGCATTCTCAGATATAAAAATAGGGTTTCCCGTATTTGGGATAAAAGATTGAATTGTATATTTGACTATACTAACATACAAACCATATGACAGACGATGACTGGAGAGAATTAGGACTTCCAACTGACGAGGAAATTGAAGAAAATCATAATTTCTTCAAAAGGATGGAGGAAAGTGGAATTGTTGACACGCAAAAATATTTTGACCGAATACATGATAAAGTATTTAGTTTAAATAATATTTTAATAGCTGCTTATTTTGCGCTGATTGCATTTCGAAAAGATATTCCAGATTGGATCTTTGTGATCCCGATCGCGAATTCATTAATGCTTTTAAATATTGACTACCGTATGTTGGCTCGAGCTAGAACTCAGTCGAAAATTACCGAAATACCAGGAACCGATGTGGAGAAGTTTAATAGACTGCTATATAAGACGAATCTGTATTCATTGCTAAGTATATGGTCTACAATAATGGTGACATTACTTTTTGCTTATTTTCTTTTATTCTAAAATGGAATTATTTTATCCTGAAAACTTCTATCAAACGATAACCCTATTTGGAAATTTTATAACAATATGTATTGCCGCAGTAGGATTATTAATTGCATTCAATACTTACATGGTGGCTCATGAAGCAAAAAAAATATGGATGGAAGAGAAGACTCATGATTACGAAGTTACGATTGGATCAAATATCGAATACTTATCGCATTACCTAAAAAAGATATATGATTATTCTCTGGAAAGTAGGACAAGATCATTCATTTCAGGTTCAAACAATTTTAAGTATTTACCGTCTAGATACGCTGAATTATCCGATGCATATTTGACTATTAAAGAGGCTATAGATTATTATAACCATATAGATTATGGTTTGGGCAATCATAGAAATGATTTAGACAATATTGTTAAAAAGATTCATCCGGCCGTGATCGGTTTGAAGAACAGTACGCTTAAAAATATTTTCTTTGATATCAAAGCTTATATACGGGAACAAGATGATTATTTGGACAACATCCAAACTTGGGTAGCTTTTTTCAAAGATATTTATGACTCTACAGGAAATATTGAATCAGATCATCTGAAAAGATTTGAGGCTCAGTGTGACTTCGACAATTATTTCCAATACTTTAATAATAAACTTATAAACTTTGAAAATCGGATAGCAAATTTTAGCTCTTCCTATTTGAGGGGTGATGATTAAAATGCCGTTTGTGTGTTTATTATTCTGTTAAAATGAAAACACTGTCGCTACTCAATTATTTACCGTCCGGATCTTCCGAAAATGATATCTCTTTAAGAAATGCCGAATTCACTAATCCGTATCTAAACTCAGTAGATCTTTCATCCACTAAAACTTCCATGTGATCAGGCAGATGCTCAATTGCTTTTTTAGTTCTTTGATGGTCATATACAATGTGCTTTTATAAATCTATTTGTCGCTCGAACTTCGTCTAAGTTATCGACGCTCAGGTTTTGCTTATCTCCGTCCTTAAAATCGATCATGCCGTTTGGCTTGCCACGGAACGTAGCATATACTAAAATGTGCACATGGTGCCTAGACTGTACTCCGTTAGCTGATAGCGACACCACTTGTGAAGTGTAGCCGTTAGCAGACGTTGTGATCGTCGGTCGCTTTACTTTCCCTCTCCGGATTCTAAGGATCTGGCCTTTGCTGGATATCCGGTATAATCCTTCGTAGTTAGGGATATCTTTCCAGACCTCTTTCATTACAGCAAACATGCTCCTTCCATCGCCTTGTAAATTGCTTCATTAATATCTCTGCAGTCTTCCCAAGTTTGGCAGTCACATATTCCATTTTCGCAATTCCAAACCTCCATCCAGTACCGTGTGAGATGTGCATGTGCTGCCTTCCCATGACCATGATCTGATGAAACATAGATATGAAGACCCTTGTATTTCGCTTCGAAGTGATCGGGAGTATTAACTTCGATGTTCCGGTTCTGAATTATGCGGTTTCCTATTTTCATTGCAGCAGAATTTTATTATTTCGAATTCCAGTTGATTTCATCATTGATCAGGCTTTCCATGCTGACTCTTAAAATATTCGCAATTTGGTAGAAGTCATCAACTCTGGGAAGCGCCCGACATTCTTCGTAAGATCCAAGTGATGATCGTTTGATTCCAAACATATCAGCTAGTTGCTTTTGGCTGTAGCCTTTAATGGATCTATAGCTTTTTAAGTTATTAGCGAATGTTGCCTTTATTGTTCCCGTATTCATACCTAAGTTGTTTCCCCATTCAATAAAAAAGCCGTGAGAAACGGGGAGAGTCCCACGGCCATACTAACCAATTAACCTAAATTATGAAGTGGAGCGCAACGGTTTCGAACCGCCACCACCTGCCCGATGCAGAAACGCCCCAGATAAAGTAACAACCGTCGCAGGTTAATAGGACGCGTGGTAACACACCCATGATCGAGCATTTGCGATCCCTTATTGCGTTTTGATTCACTCACCCCTTTCGGGTAACGGTTGTTTAATATTCTATCCCCAACCGACTACGTGTCGTTAATCTTCTCGAAGATTGGGGAAATAAGATCTGTTCTTATTGCCTTTTATGTTAAACAAAGATAGCAACAATAAATTATATATACAAATATTATTATATAATTTTGATAATTATGAATTATAATTCGATTTTGGCTTCTGCTCGTGTTTCCTCTAAAATCTGATTCAGTTCTGCTTCGACATCTGAAACTTCACCTAGCATGGTGATCGCTGTTTTACGAGAAAGTAGCTTAGCGTTAACCAGTGATGTGACGTTGCCGATCAACTCTTGTTTATTGACTGGTAGAGCATCTTTAAAATTGATTGCTGGGTTGACATTCTTCATTTCGCTAAGTTCTGCAGTAGAAAAACTGATCAACATTTTTTTGATAACATTGATCCGGCGAACAAGCATCTCATGCAGTCGCTTTTGCGCTTTGTTTCCTTTCAATTGCGGCCCCATAAAAAGGAGACGTAGCGCAATGCCGGACGTTCCGTTGCTCATTAGCTGCGACATGGTATTGAAACTAATATCTGGAGTGTTGGTGATATCGAATTGTTCTTGCTTCAACTTCTCAAACTCCATTTTCTTTGATTCAACCATCGCGTCCGGCTGCGCAAAGGAAACACTACCGCGACCGCCGTCCGAAGTTCCTTTAACCTGAATAACTTTTGCAACCTCACCTTTGGATGGCAGGCTTTCTGCTTCACCTTCGACAACCATAGCCGGATCGCCGTAGTAATCATTAGTATCGGCAATATTTGAAAAGTTTGTCTCTTCACGATTCGATAATGGTTGAGTGTCTGACCACTCTGGACGTGGTTGTGAGTGATAGATCAATGCTAGAAATCCATAACCTTCCCTAACTACGGATTCCCAAGACTCCCCATCTTGTTGTCTACCAAAAATGATCGTTTCTCCGGTGTAAAAATCGAAATGGAGGGTTTTCAGGTCAGTGATAATATTTGTTCTTTCATATTTACGCCCCAAACCGACAAATTCATTATGTTCGTTCCACACAGGGAAGATATCATCGCCGTTCTCTTTACAAAGAAGCAGCATTCCAGGCTTTCTGGTACTCCCCTCCAACATAGTTCCGTCCCAATAGTCCTCACTTGTATAGTCATACCACAACTCCGCGCAATGTGTTTCGATCATTCGGCGCTCAACAATATCCTCTGTTTTAAATGAAAGCTTGTTATCATCCCAAACCTTTTTGATCAGCTCGAAAAACTCATTTTCTTTTTCGTTTTTTCCGGTAAAGTCCAATGTGATACTTGCTCCACACTCAAAGAAAACCGCCGATTGAACGATCTGCTTTTGCCTAGCTAGCTGAAGCCGGTTTACTTCGACTTCGTCATACTGTACTGATGATTTTGTCTCTTGAGTGATACTATCTGTATACTCTTCTCCTTCGATCTCAAGCTTTCGCTTCTCTCTGACGGATGGATCATTTACATCGTGGTGATACGGATCATATTGTCGAATAGCGTCAGTGATAGAGATTGTTTTGGTACCAAGTTTGATTTTCTTTTCCAATTTGCTTACGACTTCATACAACGTGTTGTAGTCGCCGTCCACCAATTCTTTTAATTCTTCTGTTGTCATCGTCTTACCCTTCGTTTAGGAGTTCTAATTGATTGCATAGCCTGTTTAGTTTTCTTCGCAGCATTCGGATCGTTTTTCGTCAAAAAGTCGAAAGCATAACGAATCGCATCTATCGCGTGATTCCATTTGTCGATCGGTATTCCTGCCTTTTTATCATTCCAGATGTAGTTTTTGAGTTCGGTTCGCACGTTTCGGCTTCGCGGAGTGTAGACGATTGTGTAATCAGCCATCTTTAATAGCGAAGCGGAAACAGAACCAGGCGCTTTCCAACATGGCTTTATGTTGATCTTTCCCAGTTTTTCAATATCCTTGATTAGCCGATCCTCCGCGCTATCGCCGACAATTAGATCGTTTGATTTTAGTATTCGCGATTTGTTGAGCGCGATAATCTCCTCGGTGCCGAGTTGCTTGGTGTCATAGTATTCCTCATCTACATAGATGCGTTTTTTCTTCGTGTCGACAGCAACGCGCATAAGCGTATCCGGATCGACGGAGAAACCATAATCTTGACCATAGCAGTAGGGGAGGTACTCGTTGAATTCACCTTCTTCTTGTTTCGGAAGAATAACACCTTCTTTAATATCTGCCCATCGACCTATAACCACATTGGCATACTTAGTCATCTGGTACTTGGAGCGATCGAAATTGCCCTGTGCATCAGTAGCCTCCTTTATGCTTTCTTGTTTGATCTGTTCGATACGCTCAAGGAAGTTGGTAGATAGGTTTTCGATGTTATCTAGGTAGGAGGTGTGGATGTGCAGCACGTTTGGATGCGTGGAAATTTGAACATCTACGCCATCAATTGTTTCGACTCGGTGCGTGTCTTTGATATACTGTTCATACACGAAGTGGGAATCGTCGGTCGGGTTCATAATCAGGATAATCCTGTTTTGGATTCCCTTTTGACGGATCGAGAGCATAAGCTTTTCGTAGCTTTCAAAATCCGTCCATTCCTCCATCTCATCTCCAACGAAAGTCGTTAGACCTTGAATTGATTTCAGCTTGGCCGTTTGGTTTCCGGATCCGGTTTTGATACCGCGGAACATAATCGGAACGCCCGACCTTTTGTTGATGACATTGTTTTTCTTGACCGTGAAAAACTTAGTCGTACCTTCCAGATCGATCTTCTCCTGAAATTCCGGAATAACAGAATCAGCAGCCGAAGCCATCGTATAACGAGAGAAAAGAATGCTGTGACCTTTCTCAAAACTCAATCTTTCAAGGAACAGGGAGCCGTTGAACGACTTTCCGCTACCACGGCCACCGGTAATGAGGATGATGAATTTCTTCTTATCCTCATAAAGCGGTATAAATGGAGATGCAATTTTTATTTTAGGGCGCGTTCGACCTACACGCCGTTTACTCGCCGTCGAAATCTTCTTCGATCTCTGTATCGTCTGAATCTTCGCCCTGGTTGTTTGCATCTAACCAACTATCTATTGAAATACTTCCATTCATGTTTATATCTTGCTCCATTTGCATTTTGGTAGCAATGTTCCACATTTCAGGCTTTTTATGTTTCAGCCAAGCCATCGCTGCGCCGGTATCTGGAGGAAGTTCCGTTTCGGTTTCTTGAACTACTTCGACGTTCTGATATTCGCCATCTTCGTTAGGCATAACCACCCATTTGCGAACGGTTGTCTTAACCTTCAATCCGGTTGCCCGTTTGAATAGGGAGTTCTCAACTAGCACTTCCAGTGGTTGCCGACCCTTTTTAAGAGCTTGATATAATTGAGGATTAGCGGATTTAAGTCTCGAAAAATGTTCTGCTGAAAGGTCAAGCAATTCTGCTATCTGACGATCATCATAACCATCCCTTGCCCATCCCTCAATCTGTAGCAGAAACATGGCGTCAGTATAATCATGTTTAGGATCTCTGCCTTTTTTTGCCATATTCTGTATCTATTTATATTTAGTTATATTTTGCCCACACGGTGGAGACAGTTAATAGACGATTTCTACCATGTCGTCCAACGTCTCTCCTTGAATGATGTTATCAGTGGGATTGAAATTGAAGCGGTGCATAAACTGCTCTTTTGCTTTCGCTGATTTAAACAATAATGTCACATACGTTTCGCGATCTGCCATATCATCAATTGCCTTTTCTCGGACAGCCTCTTTTTTCGATTGGATGTCCTGCTTCTTCTCGGCTGCGGACTTGACCTTTTCAAGCTCGCGCATTGTTTCAAATGGATCTACGTCGTCGGCGATATCAGTAGAAGATGGCAATTCGATACCGGCTAGCTGTAAGTCAAATGTATCTAATCCTGCAAGATCGTAGTCTATATCGGTGATCATCCGTGCAAGTAGATCGCTATCCGTTTCGCCTTGTGCGCTTTTGTTGTTTAAGAATAGGTTTTGCTCTTTCTCTTCTTTTATGGATAGACTGACCTTTTCGACCGTTAGCACGTAGTCGTTTTTGTTATCGTCTGAATAGTTGTGGAGTTCGTCTAGGATCTTAACCTTTTGGTGACCGCCTACAATATTTCCAGTCTTTTCGTTCCACACGATGCCGCCCATCACACCTAAGCGTTTGATATTAGCTTTGAGCTTCTTTTTCGCGGACTCGCTGATCTTTCGAGGATTATAGTCGGCGAAGGATATTTCGGATCGTTGAATTTGAACCGATTCGGAGGATACGTACTTACTTAGCTGCATGCTGTTGATCGTATTGATATAGTATTACTTCGCTCATAGGATAAGCTGCTATGATTTTGGCATAATCCTGGGGAAAGCGTTCGCGGAGAAATAGCAAGCATTCTACATTGAAGCCAATCCCATTGCTAGCCTTCTTTCCGTAAATGATCGGGGAGGGAAGGTTACGGCTTTTGATGTATGCCAACACCTCGCCGTTTTTCCAAAGGCTAAGTGGATACGCCTTTTTTGTTTTCTCGTTGATGCCTTCCAATTCATAACCCATAAGCATAACGCGACGATGGAGGCTATCGGCTTTCTTCATTCCAAAAAAGGACCATTCAATTCCGGTTTCTGCTCTGACTTCGTTATCAATATCCTTTAGCTTTTTGAGCTTAACACTTTTGTCCGGAATGCAGTAGCTTCCTGATTTATGGATATACGTTAGATTCCAATGTGGTTTCTGAATGATACGGACGTTAGGATATCTAGCTTCAATATCTTTCAAGTAGATTTCGACGTGATCTAAGCCTTTAACGAAATACATGAACACACATACCACTTCATCAAACTCTTTCGACATAAGATCAAGAAGAGCTATGCTGTCTTTGCCAGCACTGTAAAAAAGGATAGCACGATTAGTTTGTTTGCTAACCGTGCTGATCACCTGTTTTGCATGCTGAATGATATTCATTAGCCAGCCGCTACACCGAATGCTGCTCGCATGTCACGGTATCTCTGATTTCTTGTTACGAATCGACCTCCTCTACCAATAGGGCCGCCGACTGTTGTTGATGCTGATCTACGTCTCATTTTATAAAATTTAGTTAACAAATGATTTTGCCTAGTTCATAACGGATAATCGCAGCTGTGTACGTTTCGCCATCATGTTCATAAGTAATTTCATCGCCAGTAGCTTCATCAAAGAGAATAACTGTGTAACTTTCCTTCACTTCGACAATCATTTTTTCTCTGGTTCCTTTGTATGCACCTGTTAAAAAGGTGATGGTGTCATACTTTCGGGTTACAGGCTCGTCTTTCTCGTCTTCTAAAACAAAGCCTTCGTCATCGACTTCACAATACTTCGAAATGTTGTTAGGTCGAATTTCTCTCTCTTCAAACTTCTTTTCACCAGCTTTGATTTGATCAAAATAGGTTTGCTTGATTGACAGCGTCAAATTACTCATGATGATATAAAATTAGTGGTTAATAAATTGGTGACACATTTTATAGCGCTGTATAAGTTGCACGTTTTATTATGTGGGTAAAAAATAATAGAGCCAGTTGAAGGCTCTATCATGTATGTTCGTAATTTTTAAGCCCAAAGCTTCTGAGCTAATTGAAGTTTTTTCGTCAGCTCGTTAACATCCCTCTTCGCGTATGTCAAGGAAAATGAATGTGATCTTTCGACTTTTCCAGACTTCAGATCTTCGTGAAGCTTCTTCGCTTGCTCAAGTTTAAATTCATAAAAATCCAAACTCTCGGGCATAGACAAGTTGATATCGTTAGCTTTCTTTTCCCAGTATTCGGCGCGCTGCTCGTATTCTTCTGCTTTGTCAGCAAATTTTACAGCGTTAGCCATACGATTATGATTTCGTTCAATGAGTGCACGGTGTCTCTTTTCGCTATGGTGGCCAACTTTAATAGGTTCCCCTAGTGATAAGAAGTCTTTACCTTCTTGAGATGCTTCGTAATAATTGTTGCTTTTGCCGGTAGCGTTGCTACTAGCCGATATGAGGCGATCGGCTTTGTTTTTGGCACGTTGTTGTGAGTTGAAACCGTCGGTGCGGGTTATCGAGAAGTAGTAGTGACCATCTTTTTCTATTACCAGGTTGTGAACTTCACATTCGTTCTCTTTCCCGTACTTTGTGGTCACATTGATGATTGCGCCTTTTTCGTGTAGTTCGGTGCACTTTGCTACGAAGACGTTCGGGCAAAATTTAGCGTATGTATTCATATCTTTTTTGTGTGTTACTTTACACAAAGATACGATTTAAAAACAATATATAATAATATTGTATTATATATTTTTCAATTATAACTTTAAAGTTATTCCCCGATAAATTTTATCAAGTCATCTCTCAAGGAAATTAAAGCCTTACGAGCGGCATCCTCATCATGTGGTAATATCCGCTGCTTTCCAGATCCAGATTCAGTTTCTTTCAACTTGTTTGAGAGCTTTGTCTTGGCGGTGTTCTGAGTTACATTCGGGTACATATGGTATGAAAGACCGACCAAATTAATTTTGTCCCGATGCTTTTCGATCAATTCTTTAAATGTCATTTACAAATATATGTATATATTATTATATCGGAGCTTTGCATGTAAGAAGTGTGTGCAATTTTGTGTGCAGTTTGCTTAATCATTACTTTATTGAATTGCTAATGAGTACTTTGCTTATTTAATTCGTAGCCTGCTCCCCGCTACTAAAAAAAGCTTCAAGGAAACTTGAAGCTTTTTGCGTTTGAAGACGTTTCCTGCTAGATTATTGTCTCTCGTCTGTATCTGCTGATTTTGATAAATCTATTATCATAGATTGCTCCGTGTAGTTTTCGAAACGAATGCGAACAGAGCCATCCGCATTGTTGAATGCATAAGAAATTCCAAGCGTGTCATTTCCACTATAGAAGGTGCTATCAGTCACATTTTTTTGCATATCAATGCCTTGCAGTGTAGCGAGATAGTGTGTTGAGCAGCTAAAGAATAGTGGTATGGTAAGGAGTGCAATCCAAAGGAATTTGAAGGAAGGTTGTAGCATAATAATTCAGTATCGTGTTGTTCCTAATATAAGGAATAAATCTAGTATGCATAAGTGATTAAAGAATTTTTTGTTCAATTTGCTTCCTAAAAGTTCAAGTTGTTGTATTTCTTTTAAAATGTTAAATCTATAGATTAAATAGTATTTATAGTTTACTTAATTTATCTTTGATTAATATTGTTAATCTCAACGATGTTTTGTGCGCATGGTTTTCGGATTTGGTCAGTGTCAAGTATTTGATCGACTGAATCGGTGTTTTTAAAGGGGATTATATTTATTGATTAGGTCATAATAGTCAGGGTAAATAATTAGAAATTCATGCAACCATCACCAACTTTTCCCATTAGATTTATCATCTCACTTTACCTAGTAATTCCTTTAATAGGGTATGGGCAAATCGATACCAAGCCGATTATAAATGCTACAATATATGGTAGGATAATAGATTCTATAGATAGCGTACCAATTGCAGGTGCTTCGATACAATTAGAAGGAGTAACGCATACCGTCGTAACCGACAAGGACGGTTCATTTCGATTTGTCACCGGGCAACAACTGCCTGCTACGGTGTTTATTAAGTCAATAGGATACGAAGTACGGACTGTTGTGATAAGCCACGTGCCTTTTGATATCGCATTGCAACCGTTGCTCAATCAATTTGACGATGTGGTAGTTACGGGCTATGCCGCTCAAAGTAGACGACTCTACACGGGTGCCGCATCTCAAATAAAATCTGAAGCATTGGAAAATCGACCAGCGCAATCGTTTGATCAGTTGCTGGGTGGACAAGCTGCTGGTGTAAATATTGTGCAACCCAGTGGAGCATTAAATGCGACACCAGTTTTCCGAATTCGAGGAATCAATTCTATTACATCATCTGTCTATCCTTTAATAATCGTTGATGGTGTTACCGTATTCACAGGCTCGGCAGGAGGGGATGTGGGTAATAACCCTTTGGCAAATATAAATCCTGAAGATATTGAGTCGATGGACGTGTTGAAAGATGCGTCTGCTAGTGCTATTTATGGTTCACGAGCGGCCAACGGCGTTTTGATTATCACCACAAAGAAAGGTAAGCTGGGAACACCTTCGGCCGGATATAATAATTGGTTGAGTATAAGTAGACCCTTCAATTTGCCTCCCGTACTCGGCGTGTACGATTACATTAAGCTAAAAAACGAGGCGCGCCTAAATGCTGGATTATCGCCAGGATTTGTGCTTGGTACTGATACGCAAGGTAATATTATTCAGACTGATTGGTACAATGTGGCTTACCAAACTGCTGTATCTCAAAATCACCACCTCTACCTTTCGGGAGCGGCGCCTCGTACGAGCTATTACGCGAGTGCTAATTTTACGGATCAAAATGGGATCGTCCGAACCAATAAATTTCAACAAAAAGGGATACGATTTAATATAGATCATCAGCTGCATTCTCGGGTCAATATAGGATTGAGTACAGGATATACCATATCTCAAAATGAAGGACCGGATACAGGAGCCATCGGGCCAAATACAATTGCTTCATCCTCCGGAACAGATGTAAATGCACAGTATATAGGTGATCAGCCACTCGCTCGATTGACTTATATATTGCCGCCGAATGTACCGATTTACTTGCCAAATGGTGATTACAACATTAACCAGACGAATGGAAACATTGGTTATGGGGCAAATGATCCAGCTTTGGGAGTCTTTAATGCATATAATTTGCAGACCTTGCTTGATCACGATACAAATAAGTCCGCGAGTAACTCTTTGCTTGGGAGTATTTATGCAGAGGTAGAAATATTTAAATCTCTAAAATTTAGAACACTATACGGATTAAATGATCTTAGGGTCGAAAATACGAACTTCCGTAACCCTATGAGTGGGGATGGCTTTGCAACCAATGGCTTAGCAAGTAATAATGCGACCAGATATCAACGCGCTAACTGGACCAATACACTCATTTTCACGGAGACTTTTCAAGCAGATCATCACTTGAATGTACTGCTAGGACATGAATATATAAAGACAGACATAGCAGGTTGGGGAGCGACTCGGACGGGTATGTCAGATCCATCTTTTACCAGCTTTCAAGGAGGTTGGCTGAATATTGTTCCAGCAAATAATATTCAGACGGAGAATGCCATTATCTCTTATTTCACCAACATTAACTATGCCTACAAAAGCAAATACTTGATTAGCATAAATGCACGAAGAGATGGTCTTTCTGCCCTAGCAGATGGTAACAAATGGGGTAATTTCGGTGGTGGTGCTCTTGGGTGGAATATTTCTGAGGAGCGTTTTTTTAAAGAAAGCACACTTTCTCAATCACTCAACGCACTTAAGGTTCGGGCGAGCTATGGGGTAGTGGGAAATAGCAGTTTAAATGATTATGCGGCCCTATCCATTTATGATGCCAGCACCTATGCCGGTTCGCCTACTTTACGATTTGCGCAGGCGGGCAACCCAGATCTGCAATGGGAATCTAGTAAAAAATTTAATGTCGGATTTGATCTAGGTTTTTTAAATAACCGTGTACTTGTCACGGGTGAGTATTATCGAAATAATGTCGACAATCTTATCTTAAGTGCACCACAAGCATCCTCGCTTGGAATCCCAGGTAATGCAGTAACCGCCAATGTGGGGTCGCTATATAATCAAGGATTCGAATTTACGATACAGGCCAATATTTTGCAAAAAGGTGTATTTCGATGGTCCGCTAATGCGAACCTGTCCACCCTCAAAAATCGGGTAACTTCATTAGGCGATGGAGGAGATATATACCCAACCTCGTTAAGCACATTTGGTATTCAAAATATGACGCGTGAAGGCTATTCGGTAGGGTCTATTTTCGCTGTACAGACAGATGGTGTCAATCCAGATAATGGCAACAGAATTTTCATCAACAGAAATGATGAACGGGTACAGTACGATGCCTTGAATCGGAGTTTTAGTTACCTAGATGGGTCAGTTGCTCCGCAAATTGATAATTATGGAGATGGTCGCATAGTAGGGAATTCTCTGCCAAGTTATTATGGAGGTATAAACAGCAATATGTACTATAAAAACTTTGACCTCCTGGTCGGAATTATTTTTTCGGGTGGCAATAAATTGCATAATGGTACTAAAGCTACGTTATCGGATCAACGTTATTTTAACAATGGGACGTTTATTTTAGATCGATGGACTGCCCCGGGTCAGATTACTGATGTGCCCAAAGTGGTTTGGGGAGATAGTTTTTCCAACGGTTTTTCAAGCTCCATATCTTCCAACGTCGAAGATGGGAGTTTCGCCAAGCTAAAAAATGTGGCCATTGGTTATCAAGTACCCTTGAAAGAAAATTTTGCACGCCATCAGATCTCGTCTTTACGTATTTATGCGCAAGCCACTAACCTTTTTACGGTCACCAGATATACCGGCTCAGATCCAGAAATATCTATAAACGGTAATTCAATAAACTCCGGGAAAGATCAGAATGTGCCTGCAAATGCACAAGTTTTTAGTGCTGGGATTAACATTGGTTTTTAATCATAAACGCAAGCATTATGAATAGTATACATACTAGAAATAGAGTTAGATTAGCAAGAATAGCATCACACATGTGGATAATTGTACTATTCACGGCCTGTCAAAGTGAGCCACTTGACTTAGCTCCGCTAACCAGTATACCAGAAGCAGAGGCCTACAATACTCCCGAAAAAATACTGGCACAAGTCAATGGATTGTATGGTCAGCTCGGGAGCCCTCTATACTTTGGTGGCCAAGGTATACTTTTTAACGAGCAGCGAGGCGATGAGTTTAGCCAGAATGATGGAAATAACGAAACTGGGGCTAATGTGTGGAATCAGAGTATTACATCGTCAGGTTTTTTTGTAAATGCTGTGTGGGAAGCGGCCTACCAAATGATCAATTCAGCTAACATACTGCTAGATCGGCTGGCAGCACAGACCTTCCTTCCTGCGGAATTACGCGACGCGTATGCCGCTGAGGCGCGGTTTATTCGAGCGTTTGCTTATTTTGGGTTGGTGCAAACTTACGCACGACCGTTTAACCAAAATCCGGATTATTTGGCTTTGCCGCTGCGATTAACTCCTAATTTATCTGGAGGAAACAACCAGTTGGCGTTTAGTACCGTTCGCGAGGTGTACGATCAAATATTGTTGGATCTAGATGCGGCGGAAGAAGATTTGCCAATCACCTATTCTACTGCATTATTAAGCGTGTCAAGAGCGCATAAGGCGACCGCAATTGCGTTAAAAACGCGCGTATACCTCACACAATCTAATTATAATAAGGTTATAGAAGAAGCCGTAAAGTTAGTGCCCACTTCGCCGCCTTTCCAATATCAAGCATTAAATTCGACTCATTCTTTAGAGCCATCAATAGCAACCGTTTTTTCTGGCTCTTATAGCGGTGCAGAGGCGATTTTTTCCATACCTTTTATCATTACTACAGAAGCACCTTCACAGCAAAGTGCTTTGGCATACAATTATCTATCACCTGTTACATACCTAAATACCGCTGGTATTGTAGCACATGAAGTTTTTGCTACTAATTCGGTTGATGCACGTCGAAATCTCGTTATCAGTAATGCTGCTGGACAACGTTTGCTCAATAAATTCCCGAATAATATAGCCCCTTTTATGGATTATGTACCATTGATACGTTATGCCGAAGTGTTATTAAACTATGCAGAAGCGGCCGCTCAATTGAATCAACTCAGTAGAGCGAAGATACTTTTGGAGGCGGTGAGACATCGATCAGATCCGAATTTTGTCTTCGGAGCGCCAGCAGAAAGCCAAGCAGGATTAGTGCAACTTATTTTCACGGAAAAACGGATCGAATTGCTCGGTGAAGGCTTTCGTTCTTGGGAGCTATTCAGAACGGTGCAGCCGCTCCCTGCCAAAATAGGCAATGCGGGTGTAGCTCCAAGAATATTACCTACAGATGCCAACTACGTGTGGCCTATTCCCAGTGGGGAAATCGCCTACAATCCATTAGCGAGATAATAGAAAATTTCGTGTTAAATAAAATATATCTTGCTGATGGTTGCAATCACATAACAGATTTGTTTCCGATTAAAAGGTTCACTTAGGATCGTTGACAGTAATAGAAATTAGCCTATAAAAACATCTTAACGTATGCAAGAATCATCTTTAAAGAAAGAAATTCGATTAATAGACGCGATATCCATTGTAGTGGGCAGCATGGTTGGATCCGGTATTTTTATAGTCGGTGCTGACATCGTGCGACAGATTGGTTCGGCTGGCGGATTTATCGGTGTGTGGGTGTTAGGTGGAGTAATTACATTGATTGCTGCATTGAGCTATGGAGAGCTTGGTGCCATGTTTCCCAAGGCTGGCGGACAGTATGTGTATTTGAAGGAAGCTTATAATCCTCTTGTTGCCTTTTTATACGGTTGGAGCCTATTCGCGGTCATTCAAACGGGTACCATGGCCGCAGTTGGTGTTTCTTTTTTTAAGTTTTTAGCCTATTTTTTACCGCAATTTGGCGAAAATATGGTGTTATTTGGGCTGAGCAACTTTACGATCTCAGCAGCACAACTTGCTGCTGTTTGTTTGATTTTTATACTCACTTATGTGAATACCAAGGGTATTAAAAGTGGAAAAACTATTCAGACTTTATTCACTATTACAAAAGTATTGAGTATCGGTGGGTTGATTGTTTTTGGATTCATTTCTTTCGAATCATCTCTATGGGAAATGAATTGGTCGTCGATTTGGCAATTTCAAAAAATACTTCCTGATGGTGAGATTGAGTTATATCAATCATTACCCGACCTTGGCGGAGGAATAGCGGCAGCACTTGTCGGAGCTATCATGAGTTATGAAGCTTGGAACAATGTCACTTTTGTAGCTGGAGAAATTCAAAATCCGAAGAAAAATATCGTATTAAGCTTGCTAATAGGTGTATCTATAGTGACACTTATTTATGTCTTGCTGAATTTGATGTTTACAGCTGTGCTGCCATTAAGCGGAATCGCTTATGCGGATAAGGATCGTGTAGCCATTGCCGTGTCACAAAATGTTTTTGGAGAGTTAGGCACAGGTATTATCGCGATACTGATAATGGTTGCTACATTTGGGTGCAATAACGGTCTGATCATTTCGGGCGCAAGAGTGTATTACACAATGGCTCAAGATCAATTGTTTTTTAAATCCTCTGCTCAACTAAATAAGTACGCTGTGCCCTCTTATGCCTTGTGGTATCAGGCTATAATGGCGTCACTTCTTTGCTTGAGCGGTGGTTATGGGGACTTACTAGACATGATTACTTTTGTCGCTGTGTTATTTTACGTTATCACGATTGTGGGTATTTATGTATTACGCGTTCGAAGACCCAATTTACCGCGGCCATATCGTACTATCGGCTATCCGATTTTGCCTTCACTGTATATTCTGATGGGATTAGCATTCTGTATATTGCTCATCATATATAAGCCTGATTTTACTTGGCCAGGTTTGTTGATTGCATTGGCAGGAATACCGATCTATTTTCTGCTACAGCACAAGTACAAGCGACGCTAATGAAAGTACAAGTGCACAAATATTAAGATTTAAATTTCTTGACAATAAGGCGCTAGCGATAGTGAAACTGTCTACGATCATAACAACAATTAGCGGAGAGTATAATGACTAGTTAGTATCAACTACGCTAGTACAATTCAGTACTAATCACATTAATTCAATAATTCTTGGCCATGATTCCGAAGATACATAGCATGTAAGCCCATCTCTTGGTTAGTAGATACCGCCACAGAGAATGATTGATCTGGCGCTTCAAACATGTACATATCACCAATCTTACCGGATAGTTTATAGCGTTCGGCATAGAATTTAGCCACGTCTAATGCAATATTTGTCTCTTGCATATTAAACATTAAAATGCATGAGCTTAGCGCTCCATCTTGAAATGCATACAGCAGTTCTTTTACTTTTGTGCTCTGGCCTGCATATAAAATTCCAGCCGCACTCTCCCTTAACAAACCTCTAGTTTCAAAAGATTTGATCTGATATTTTTTAAGACCAAAGCCTACAAGGGGTTCCATGATGTCATGGAAGTTTTGCTCAACCGCTGTTTTTCCCATAATCTAATAATTATAAATATTGTATAAATTGCTTTGATTCAGTGCTGGTATTTTTTGTTTTGTCGCTGATCGTTTACGTGTTGATTACTAGCAATAGCCAAATGCGACAAAATGGAATTTGGAGTACCTATAATTTCAATTGTACTTCGAAGTACGCTCAGCGAATGTTGTGTGATTAGAAACCTTAAAAATTTAATACTGCCTCAGTTTGCATAGCAAATGAAGGTATTTTACTTGTGTATATGAATTTATTTTTTCAAAAAGGTTTAATCTTCTGTGTAAAAAAAATTACGATTCTGTGCAATAACCATTGCAAATAACGTTTCTGCTACCCCAGACTTAACACGATGATTGTAACATTTTACAGTGCGTTATAATTCGGAACTTACGCTTCAGCCGGAAAGCTATCCACTTCAGTCATTTTGAAGGAGTACAACAAAGGACAATTGTCGATTATTGTGGACATATTTAAAAGATAGGTTATGAATTGGTTAGCATTAGTTTTTGCAGGGCTATTCGAGATTGGATGGCCAATCGGTTTGAAAATGGCTCAAAATCCCGGAGTTAACAAATATCCTTGGATTTTCTTGGCTGTGTTCTCTATGGCGGTGAGTGGCACACTACTCTTTATAGCCCAGAAGACGATTCCTATCGGTACAGCTTATGCAGTATGGACAGGGATCGGTGCTGTAGGAACGTTGATCGTGGGTATTCTTTTCTTTGGAGATTCAGCGAATGTAGCCCGCATGTTGTCGGCGTTATTTATTGTCGCTGGTATAATTGGATTGAAACTGTTTTAGCAGATAGTTTATAGAGTAAATAGAAAGCAAAAGGCTCATCGATCGTGATGAGCCTTTTGAATTTAACCTGTGGATTGATAATCTATAAAAAACTATACCCCCTAGTCATAGCGGGTAGCAGCAAGGTTATCGCAGTTTTACAACTTGTGAGTAAATAGATTGGTCTTTACCAGCTGCCCGCAGTCCAATTCTAGCATATAGTGCTCTGCCATTTTTGAAATCGGCATTCTCCGTCAAGTCTACTAATTCGGTGGTAAGAACGCCCGTGTCTATATCTCTCAGGTCTCGGCGGACCGTGTAAGATACATCGTCCACAAATGAGGTTCGTCCCACGACAATGGTGGCATAATCGATATCCCATCCCTGCGTTACTTCGTTAGCCTGAAAGCTTGCCGATAAGCTAGTTCCATTGAGTGCTAGCGAAACGTTGGACAAGGTAAATAACGGTGTAACGTTAATATCCACATCGGTCATTCCTTGAAGACGAACGACGGTCGTATCCCGATCGTTCACCCAGGGGCCATTGTTATTTCTCGTCACGAGTTTATATTCTCCATCAAATATTTTGATTTCGAAAGTTCCGTCTTGTGTAACGTATACAGGAACTGGGTTTGTTAACTCATAACCGTCCTGAAATAGCTGCAATTGTACAGCTTCGCCTGTGCCTCGTACGCCAACTGCTTCACCATTATAGACCACGCGCCCGCGAATGGTTGATTCAGGTTCGTCGCGATTATCCAACCCACAACTAACGATTGTTAGTGCAGTAAGGATGGGTAGTATATATAATATTTTTTTCATCATAATTCAAATTAATAGACTACTGAAAAGGGTTTAGTACAATTTTTGGATTCGCATTCTGCCAACCCAAATCAATGAAATTATAGTAGTTGCGCAATTCGAAAAATCTTGGATGTAGCGAATTGCTGAAAGTAAGGCGATCAAATACGAATTTTCCATCATTTGGTGTGCCCGGCGCGACTACAAGGTAGGGGAACAATGCCCAATGCTGAGCGTTAGGACTATTCACTACGCCATTCCAGATAATGTGTGCTCGGCGGAAACGCTTCAAATCCCAATAACGATGGTTTTCGAAAGCAAATTCAACACGTCTTTCTTGGATAATGTCATCAACGGTTATCGAGGCCAAAGGTTGAATTCCTGCACGACTGCGAATTTGATTGATATAACCTAATGCGATACTTTGCTGGCCTAGTTCCATAGCAGCTTCGGCAGCAATTAGTACAGCTTCCGCGAAGCGGAATCTAGGAAACCACATATCACTATTGCGCCCACGAGTGGAAGCGCCAGGCGTCTCATCCAAAAACTTGCGGAAAAAGAATCCGCTTTTATTGATAAACTGTTCGTTCGAACGGTTTGGGCCATTGGCAGATGTAATGACTCGGCCAGCATTATCTCTTTCTCCCGGTGTGCTGGTTACCGTTTGCCAAGTGCCATTATTCCAGACTTTGTGCCCCGCTTGAACTTCGACGGCAGTACCCCGAAATAAGGCATTTGGTAAGATTACCGAACCGCCTAAACGCGCATCTTTATTGGCAAAAGCATCCAATGGATCATCGTAAAAAATAAAATTTCCTTGATCATCTCTGATTTTGATATCTCCATTACGATCATCCACATATTCGAAATCTTCTACCAGATTTAAGATAGGTCCTGCTGCGGCACGATCAATATCTTCGGCATGAGATCCGGGGATATTCATGGTCGTAAAATTAACCTGCTGCCCTTCGCCAGGATAGCCGTGATCTCGCGCCCAAATTACTTCTGTATTATTGGTTTTGACACTAAGTGCCTCATAGAAATTACGCTCTAGATCATCGGGCTTCGTCAATTGTAAGCTATAAGGACTCGTATTGATAACTTCTTGTGCGGCTTGCAGTGCCTTTTCGTAATAGGCATTCGCTAAGTTTGCAGCTATACCTACTTCGCCACCTGGCGTACGGATTGGGCTTGTCATTTTGTTGTTGTAGTTCGCTAGCGAGCCGGCATATATAGCTGATCTGGCTTTCAACATCAATGCTACCCAGCGATTGGCGCGCGCCGCATTGGTATTGGTGCTTGCAGGAAGCATGAGCGATGCTGCTTCACATTCGGCAATAATATAATCGTACATTTCGGCTTCCGTAGCGCGCGGATATTGTAATGAGCCCACATCCATACCGCTGATGTATTCAAATACTTCATCGCCAACAATAGGCATTCCTCCAAGTCCGCGGCACATATTGAAATAGGTCCATGCTCGTAGGAATCTCACCTCACCTTCGTACTCTTGTTTTTCGGTATCATTCAACACGGTTGATTCGCGCAGGCCTTTCAGGAATTGATTGAAGTTGCGTATCAATTCATAATTGGATACGCGCCAATGCTCATTGCCGAAGTTTTGCATATTGTCTGGACCTTGATCGGATTTTCCCGCTTCGTCCAACACTGTAAACGAGTACCAATCACCGATATGCTGTCCCCAAGTTACTCGGCCATAAAAATTGGCCAAGACGGATCGTATCATTACTTTGTCACCAAAGATCTGATCGTCCGTAAGAATTTGATCGGGTTGTCTTTCTAGAAAATCTGAGCAACTTTGCAGATATGTCATACTACAGAAGAGTAATATTATCTTGAAAATTGATATAGATGTAGTTTTCATATTCATTTCTTTTTATGCTAATACTAATTATGCCAACACCTTAAAATCTGATATTGACCCCTAGATTCATGATGCGAAATGTCGGGTAACCTAAGCCATTGGTGGCATCCATTTCTGGATCAATTCCAACCAGGTTTGTCCAAGTAAATAAGTTCTGTCCGGAAAAGTAAACGCGAAGTCCAGACATAGAAAGAGGTTCTAATAGACGTTGTGGGAGCGAATAGCCGAAATCTAAATTTCTTAATTTAATGTAGCGTACTGACTGCTTCCAAAAGTCGCTGTTCCAGTAGTTGCTGTGGGCACTATTACCAATTAGCGGCATAGGATAATCTCCTGGAATCAATTCGCTATTGGCATCCCAGATATCGGATAGTTTCCATGTGTTATCAAAATAATATTGTGGATTATTTCCACCATCATGGAATGGGTTCCGCATTTCCCATTCTTTGTAAAAGGTGTTGAGGCCACCGCCTGAAAAATCCAAAGCCAAATCAAATCCCTTATACCCAAATGAAAAATTAAGGCCAAAGTTGAGAATCGGAGTAGAGTCTTGACGGTATCCAATAGGACGTTCGTCTAAGCCATTGATCACGCCGTCGCCGTTCTGATCTACATACTTGATATCGCCGGGTCTTAGCGTGCGGTTACCTTGTCGATCATTATCCACCGACCAGCTAGCGATCTCTTCCCAACTTTGAAATTGACCGTCCGACTCTAAGCCCCAATTGAGATAACCGTATCGATGTACGAGCGAACTACGGTATTCGTCCCAAGAATTACTAAAACGAGGACGATAGCGATCCCAATCATAAAAACGTGAATAGGTCATGTTACCCGCCAAGGAATAGGTAAAATCATGGAGTTGATCTGTCCAGCGTACAACCCCTTCAAATCCTCTGCGTTTGTCAGAGTTTAGATTTTCGTTTGGTAGGCCAAATCCAACTTCCATAGGCAGTAGTACATCATAGCGAGCGGCAGGCAAGCCGGTAAGGTGTCTTTGAAATAATTCGAAAGTAGTTGTTAAACGATTTTGTAACATGCCAGCATCAAAAGCGATATTGATCATTTCGGCTCGCAACCAAGAAAGAGTGGTCACTGGTAATCCGCGAGGTTGTGTTCCTAGCACATATTCTCCATCTATGATTGCGCCACCTTGACGGTAATTGTATCCTGCTAAATAATCGAATGGTGCATATCCGGGCGTATCGTCCTGTCCCACGATTCCGTACGAACCTCTCAATTTAAAGTGATTGATGAACTTTCCAATGCTGCCGTTTTTCCAAAAATTTTCTTCGGAGGGAACCCAACCAGCCGTTACGCCCGGGAAAAATCCCCAACGATCGTTGGTTGGGAATTTCCAAGAACCGTCCAATCGGCCAATGAGCTCCAACAAATACTTTCCTTTGTAGTCATAATTGATCTTACTGATGTAACCAAGGCGCGCTTGCGGATTGTCGCCAACGTCCGAATACTGATCCATATTATGGAAATAAATCAAATTCAAGGCATTAGCATCCGGTATGGTGTGTAGCCAACTGGTAGGCTCCGTACGCAGAATACTTTCCATGCCGGCCAATATAGAGAGGTTGTGTCCACTAATATTTTTATCGTATTGCAATTGGATATTGGAAATCATTTCTTCCTCGTGTCCCATTCTACGCTCGCGCCATGGATTATTGTTTTGAAATATCACAGGGTAGGTGTCTGTCACTTCATCATAGCCATACAGTTGATACGTAAATTCGTGGTTTTCCATCCGCTGATTGTTATAGGAATACCCGACCAATCCTCTTGCTTTTAGTCCTTCGAAAATTTCATAGGACGCATCAAAGTTTAATTGAATTACTCGTCTAGTATCTTTATATTTTCCAGCAAGATCATAGGTTAGCCAGCCGAAATTGGTGCCTGGATCATTGGATGTTAATGTCGGATAAGCAGGATTGCCATTGGCAAATGGACCAATAGTTGGTAAGTTTCTAAATGTGGCGAAACGTGGTAACCATAGGTCATCTTCACCAGGTACGCCCGGGTTCACTTTTGTCTGATGTCTAGCATTCATGGTAGCGCGTACCTGAAATTTATCCGTTATATTGGAGGTGATGTTCATTTGTACGTTCGTCCGGTTGAATCCTCCATAATTCTTGATGACATCTTTCTGATTAAGATTACCTACACTAAAAAAATAGCTGATTTTGTCCGAACCGCCTGAAACGTTGGCATTGATATAGTTTTGAGGAGCCGTTTTCCAGATGAAGTCGTACCAGTCAAATGGTTCATAGCCTTTTTCTGTACCCACGCGCCATTTTGCTAAGTCGCTTTCGGTATACCGATAATTATTTACTCCTTGTACCGTTTCCGATTGGATGTAATTTTCGATGTAAGTTACAGCATCTGCAGGTCGCGGAAATGTGGATAGATTTTGTAAACCAAAATTGGATGTTAGACTGACGGTGTTTTTGGTGTTTAGTCCACCGCGTTTGGTAGTAACCACAATAACACCATTGGCAGCGCGTACGCCGTAAATGGCTGCCGAAGCATCTTTTAACACCGAAATAGACTCAATGTCGTTGAAGTCTAAGTTGTTGAATTGAGCCGCATCTTTCTGCACACCGTCAATTACATATAATGGATTTCCCATATTACGGATTTGGATATTCGTTGTAGCTCCGGGTCTACCGTCGGTTTGTCGAAAATTCAGACCTGGAATTTTTCCAACAAGTGCTCCAGATACATTAGGTGATAGCGATCTGCTGATATCTTTGGATCCGATCACCGAAATAGAACCGGTTAGCGATTCTTTCTTTTGCGTCATTCCGAAGCCCGTAACCACTACTTCTTCAAGTGCTGTCTCATCTTCTTCCATTACGACATTAATGGTGCTGTTGCCAGCTTCTACCTTGCGTTCTATAGAAAGATGTCCGATATATTGGAACACCAAAATGGCATTTTGCGCATTTCTAAGCACAATGTTATATGCTCCATTTTGATCTGTAGTTACACTATTATTAGTTCCTTTTTCGGTTACGGTCACGCCAGTTAAAGTCGCATTTTGAGTGTTGGTAACTACACCGCTCAGTGATCGTTGAATCCAAGGTAGATTCGATTCGGTGCTCCGCTCGTGCCAAGCCAGTACTGCTTGGGTAGGGATTAGAAAATATAAAAACAAAACGGATAATAGTTTGAGTATGAGGCCGCCTCCCTTACAACGCATTTTGCAGCATACTCTTTGATTTTGATTCAAATCATTTACATTCATAATCTATTAGGTTAGTTATTAATATTAACAACTTGTTCATGAGCATGAACAAATTTGTTTAACGATTTCACTGACTCTCGACAAAGGTTGGAGAGTGAAGTATGATTAGCGCTGTCTAAAATAGTTTTTACCCGGAGCGCGACCGTCCCTTTTTGTATGCATCATTCTTCAAAATCTGTCTTGCAACAGCTGCCGCATTCGTCAGATGATAAAAGGTTTTTGCTTTCATAAGTGGTGTTTAGTATTTAGTTTATTTTGGTATTAGTATGTAATCAACTTTACCGACGATTATTCACCGTCAGATATTCATGATGTTATATACTGATGCGCTCTAAGGAGAATGATTTCCTCAAGAAAAAAAATATGGTTTACTGGGTTAGCAGTTTAGAAAACCACCATTAATTGCAATGGTCTTCAAGAAATAAATTTCATGAAGTGTAGATAAATAAAATTGCACTTGTGTCTCAAATACTTATCATTCTGTCTCATTTGTACTTCAAATGAGAATAGGGTATTTGTCTGCGCGATAAGGATAGTATTTCAGTGCGGGGAGCTACTGAATAAATTAATTCAGCCATCATTTGGTTGATGTTAGGTGGTATTCATGAGGTTGCTCTACGCAAAAAAAACCTGTATCGGGATTCCGATACAGGTTTTTTTTAAGGTTATTGTCTTTAAAATTATGCGCCTAATTGCACGCGTTTGAAAGCAGTAACTGTCAAACCTTTGTTTACGCTATCTAAGAATTGAGCGATAGATTTTGAAGAATCTTTCACAAATTCTTGGTTCAACAAGGTATTGTCTTTGTAGAATTTGTTCAATTTTCCAGCAGCGATTTTTTCTACCATTTCTTCTGGTTTACCTTCCGCACGGATTTGATCTTTCGCAATTTCCAACTCACGCTCGATAGTTTGAGAATCTACACCGTCTTTGTCGATCGCTACAGGGTTCATTGCAGCAATTTGCATTGCTACATCTCTACCAGCTTCTTCAACACCAGCAGCATCAGCAGAAAGACCTACTAATACGCCCAAACGATAGTTACCGTGGATATAAGCTACTACTTTATCAGCAGTTACTACTTCGTATTTAGAAACGTCGATTTTCTCACCGATTACACCAGTTTGCTCGATCAAGTATTCTGCTACTTTGCGTCCGTCCAATTCAAGACCTTTCAACTCTTCTAAAGAAGCTGGTTGGCTTGTTAAAGCTAAGTCAGCGATTTTTTCAGCGAAAGCCACGAAGTCAGCATTTTTAGCTACGAAGTCAGTCTCACAGTTTACTTCTACTACGATACCTGATTTACCATCAGCAGTAGATTTAGCAATGATTACTCCTTCGTTAGAGTCACGGTCTTGACGGCTTGCCGCTACTTTGGCACCTTTTTTACGAAGGTAATCTACTGCAGCTTCGAAGTCACCATTAGCCTCTACTAAAGCTTTTTTACAATCCATCATACCTGCGCCGGTTTGTTGACGCAATTTGTTTACATCTGATGCAGAAATTTGTACTGACATGATATGTTTATTTTATAGTTTAGATCTGTTTCCTGACCAACAAAATAAGGTACTGATATGACCTGATTGTTAGCCTAATAATAAATAAGTAAAAAACCGGAGAGGCAAGCTAGTTTAAAGAAGCAGAAGCTTCCAGAAACGAGCACTTGTCTGTCCGGCTTTAGTCGGTAGAATGATTATTCTACGTCTTTTGCTTTACGAGTGCGTTTTCCGGCAGTTGCATCTTCCGCAACTTCTGCGCCGTTATCGATAGCTGCTTTAGAAGCTGCTGCTTCTTTTTCAGCCTCATCTTCTTTATCGCGCTTACGCTCATCAAGACCTTCTTGAATTGCTTTACCAATAACTTCAGCAATTAGATTGATCGACTTAGTCGCGTCATCATTTGCAGGGATTGGGAAATCAATGTTAGTAGGATCAGAGTTGGTATCCACCATCGCAAAAGTAGGAATGTTTAATTTCATTGCTTCTGCAACAGCGATGTGCTCTTTCTTAACGTCTACGATGAATAATGCAGCAGGTAGGCGGTTTAGGTCAGCAATACCTCCAAGAAGGTTTTCTAACTTGATACGCTCACGCTGAATCATTAATTTCTCTTTTTTAGATAATACGTCGTAAGTACCGTCTTTTTGCATCTTGTCGATGTTACCCATCTTCTTGATAGACTTGCGTACGGTTGCGAAGTTGGTAAGCATACCACCTAACCAACGCTCGGTAACGAAAGGCATGCTAACATCTTTCGCTTGTTGCGCGATGATTTCTTTAGCTTGTTTTTTCGTTGCTACGAATAATACTTTACGACCTGATTTTACGATTTGTTTGATAGCTGAAGCAGCTTCTTCCAATTTCGTAAGTGTTTTGTTCAAGTCAATGATGTGGATGCCATTACGCTCCATGAAAATGTACTTAGACATTTTCGGATCCCATTTACGGGTAAGGTGACCAAAGTGCACACCTGCATCCAATAAATCTTGATATGTTGTTCTTGCCATTTTGTGATCCTCCTTTGATTAACGTTTACTGAATTGGAATCTTCTACGCGCTTTGCGACGTCCTGGTTTCTTACGCTCAACCATACGGTCATCGCGTGTCATCAAACCTTTAGCACGTAAAGCTGGTTTCACTTCCGGGTCTAATTCTACCAATGCTTTGGCAATTGCCAGACGCACAGCTTCTGCTTGTCCTTTAACGCCTCCACCTTGTACGTTTACTTTAACATCAAAGTTGGCCAATGATTCTGCTACATTCAAAGATTGAGTAGCGATGTATTGCAATGGCAAAGTTGGAAAATATACCGTGTAGTCTTTACCATTCACGGTAATGTTACCGCTACCTGCAGCTAAGTAGATGCGGGCAACAGCAGTCTTTCTTCTACCTGAAGTATTAGTTGTTGACATAATGAATCTCCTTAAAATTTAACAGTTTTTGGATTTTGTGCCTCATGTTTGTGCTCAGATCCAGCATAAACAAAAAGGTTTCTAAATAGCTCACGGCCCAAACGGTTTTTAGGCAACATACCACGTACCGCTTTCTCAATGATGCGCTCTGGGTGTTTTGCCATTAATTCTTTTGGAGAAACAAAACGTTGACCACCTGGGTAGCCTGTGTAGCGTACATATACTTTGTCGCCCAATTTGTTTCCTGTCAACTTAACCTTGTCTGCGTTGATAACGATTACATTATCTCCACAGTCTACGTGTGGGGTGAATGTAGGCTTGTGTTTACCACGGATTACTTTCGCAATCTGGCTTGCCAAGCGCCCCAAAATCTCGCCTTCAGCGTCAACAACGATCCATTCCTTGTTTACGGTGTTTTTGTTAGCAGAGACAGTTTTGTAACTTAACGTATTCACTTGCTTTTGTTTTTATAAATTAATTGATAAATTCTATCCTTCCTGTACTCACTACAATAAGGTTTGCAAAGATACAATTATTTTCGATATAAACTAAGTAGTTTTGTTTTCGTCTAATGGTATCGAAATTTATATTTTAGTTGTTGATTAGATATTGCTCAAGCTTGTGATTTCGACCCAAATTTGTTCTATCATTTTTTATCAGTGTTCTAAAGTGAAAATTCTTGCTTCGCATGCTTAGGAAATACTTAGCGTTGGTAGTAGACAGTAATATATGAATCAGATCGCGATAATCCCATTTAAACCGATATCCAATTCCAAACAGAATCTTTTTGTAGTGGATCTATTAGAGTATGTAAAACGGGATCCAAAAGTCCTATTGACACCACACCTCACAGATTTTTTTGTAATAATATGGGTTACACGAGGAATATTAGATTATCAGATTGATCACTTGCCCTATCAGGTAAAAAAGGATCACTTGATATATATTGCCCCTGGACAGATTCATCACTTTAAAACTAGTAAAGAATTTGAGGGTGAATTAATAGCGTTTACCGAAGATTTTGTGCCTAAGAATGCTTTCTTTAATGTGTTACGCATTTTTGAAAATGTAAATAGTAAGGTGAAGACTATGCACTCAAAGGAAATCCATATCAAGGTGCAAGCCTTGTTTCGAAGTTTGATGGAGGAGCTTAAAAATGATGCAGACGAATATCAGCATGATTTACTTTTTAATATGCTATATAATCTTATTTTGTTTGTAGAGCGAGGGAAGATTATTCATACTGTTGATAACCTACAAAGCCAAGATTTAAATGATATCATGGTTTTTAAAAAGCTGGTCGCTAAAAATTGTCGCAACCATTATACTGTGAAGGATTATGCGGATATTTTAGATACTACGACACAGCGCTTGTTAAAAATATCCACCATTGCCTTAGGAAGAACCCCAAAAGAGTTCATCACTGAACACTTACTGACCGAGAGCCAAAGACTATTAAAATATAGTGATCATTCCATTAAAGAAATTAGTTTCCAATTAGGGTTTGACGAACCAACAAATTTCACCAAATTTTTTAAGAAGCAGGCGCGGGTATCACCTACCTTGTTTAGAAAAATTAATAAATAGGAAACGGCTGCTTTTTTTTTAACCATTAATTTCTTTTTAATTACCTTTTTTTACACTTGTATCTCTGTAATTTTGGGATATATATCGTTGCATAGATTTCTTTTTTGCAGAACAATTGTCTCTAGAATTGGAACTTATGTAGTGAGATCAAAACCATTATAAATGTTTATACGTAGAGGGGGATGTGGAATAAAATCCACTACGAATCACGATAACTCTTTAATATGTCTGTTTGGCAATATGGGGCTCGTACTTCGTAAATGTGGTGGTCAAGTTATGTTCCTTAGCCGTATTAATAATGTTTTTCTTAAAAAATTAATGGCGCATTTTTGTGCTCTAATTCGTGTTAAATGTTTTGTATATAGACGTTTAACTGATGTTCACTCTCTAAAAAAAATGACAATTAGAAATGAAGTTAGTATCTTTTTTAAATAACGGAGAAACGCGTCTTGGACTTTTTAAAAACGGAAGAATAGTAGATCTTAATCAGGCCGATGCTAGAATTCCAAGTACAATGGCTCTCTTCATAGAAAATTGGGAGGTAGCGTATTCAATAGCGAAAGCTGTTGCGGAACGTGCAACGAACGAAGGTCTTGAGGAAAGTAATGTCCAACTTTTGGCGCCAGTACCTGAACCTGCTTCTTGCCGTGATGGATATGCGTTTAGGCAACATGTTGAAGCTGCTAGACGTAATCGGCATGTACCTATGATAGATGAATTCGATCAGTTCCCAATTTTTTACTTTACAAATCACAAAGGAATACAGGGTCCGGGTGAGGTGCTGTGTATGCCGGATCATTTCCAACAACTTGATTTTGAGCTTGAAGTTGCTATTGTAGTGTGTAAAAAAGGAAAGAATTTTACAGCTGCAGAGGCGGAAAAATATATTGGAGGTTATATGATCATGAATGATATGAGTGCGAGAACTCTCCAGATGGAAGAGATGAAGTTGAGCCTTGGGCCTGCCAAAGGAAAGGATTTTTGTACAGTTATTGGTCCATGGTTGGTGACTCCAGATGAGTTAGAAAAGTACAAAGTTCCAGCTAAGCCAGGACATGTTGGCTTTAGTTATAACTTGAATATGACCTGCTCGGTCAATGGAGTAGAGTTAAGTGCTGGTAACATGGCCGATATGGATTGGACTTTTAGTGAAATTTTAGAACGATGTGCTTATGGGGCTTATGTTTTTCCGGGCGATGTTATTGGTAGTGGTACAGTTGGGACTGGGTGTCTACTCGAGCTCAATGGAACAGGTTTGCTCCAAGATCCAAATTATGCCGTACAGTGGCTCAAAGATGGTGATCAGATCGAAATGAAAATTGATGGTTTAGGAACACTTAATAATACAATCGTTGCTGAGAAAAGTAACTTTTCTTTGTTGGCACTTAAAAAAATGAAAGAGGATGTTAATTGATTTTCAAAAAATATCTACAAGAGATAGTCAGCATTACCTGCAGCATGCAATCGCTCCTCGACCAATATGTTTTGCAAGTACTATCAATGTGAAAGGAGAGGTTAACCTAAGCCCATTTAGCTTCTTTAATGTATTCTCTTCTAATCCGCCAATTGTAGTTTTTAGTCCTTCACGTCGGGCGAGAAATAATACGACAAAAGATACGTACAAAAATATTTTGGAAGTACCTGAAGTGGCTATCAATATTGTGGACTTTGATATGCTGCAACAAATGAGTTTATCAAGTTGCGAATATCCTAGCGGAATCAATGAGTTTACAAAAGCGGGTTTGAGAATGCTTACGTCAAATACTATTAAACCGCCGAGAGTATTGGAAAGCAAAATCAGTATGGAGTGCAAGGTAACAGAGGTGAAGCCTTTGGGTAATCAAGGTGGTGCCGGCATCTTAGTGATCGCAGAAGTACTTCTGATGCATGTTGACGATGAGATATTGGATAAGGATCGTCTTATTGATCCTAGGAAAATTAAACAGGTCGCTAGATTAGGGGGGGACTGGTATATGCATGTACAGCCAGAAATAATATATAAAGTTCCAAAACCTGTCGCTGAGCTTGGGATCGGAGTGGATAAACTTCCTGCCAAAATACTTCAATGCCCTGTTTTTACGGGGAATCATTTTGGCGCTCTGGCGAACGTGTCATCCATTCCCGAGCGGGATGATGATTTTGATGATGATGTATTACACGATACAAATTTGTCTGAGTCAGCATTTGCTATGCGCATTACTGCATTATTAGATGCAGGGGATGTTCAATCAGCTTGGCAGTTGGTGTTACGGTTTTAAATTTCCGATAGGCCAAAATTAAATAATTACTGATTTTGATCTAGAGCTGTTTATGGCGAGGATCTCATTCAGCAAATGAGGTGAAATAGAAAACTTAAATAATTAATTATGTCTACATATCATAAACTCGGAAGTGTTCCGCGAAAGCGACATACGGTATTTAGAAAACCTAATGGGGAGCTTTATGCAGAAGAATTAGTTTCTACCCATGGTTTTTCGAGCACTTATTCTTTGGTGTATCATCACTATGCACCCACCTTAGTAAAAAAGATAGGCGAGCCCTATGATGTAAGTCCAAAAATTGGACGCGCTAAGCATTTGAAGCATACAAGTTTAAAAGGTTTCAGTATCCCTGCCAAAGACGACTATCTCGAAAGTCGGGTGCCAGTACTGGTGAATAGTGATTTGCACATCTCTCTCGCTGCACCGCGACATTCGATGGTAGATTGTTTTTATAAGAATAGTCAGGCAGATGAAGTTATTTTTATACACAAAGGGTCTGGTGTTCTCCATACAGGCTATGGAAAAATTAGATTCGAATATGGAGATTATTTAGTTGTTCCGAGAGGTGTGATATACCAGCTAAGTTTTGATTCGGAAGATAATCGTTTGTTTATAGTTGAGTCGTTTACGCCTGTCAGTACGCCAAAACGTTATAGAAATGAATATGGGCAGCTCATGGAGCACGCGCCCTTTTACGAGCGCGATATTCGCCGGCCAACGGATTTAGAAACGTTTGATGAAAAAGGCGATTTCAAAATACTCATCAAAAAAGATGGCTTAATGTACCCGTATACTTATGGTACACACCCATTTGATTTTGTAGGGTGGGATGGCTATCACTATCCTTGGGCGTTTTCCATCCATGATTTTGAACCAATTACTGGACGTTTACATATGCCGCCTCCCATACACCAAACGTTTGAGAATGCAAATTTTGTGATTTGCAGTTTTTGTCCAAGATTATACGATTACCACCCAGACTCTATCCCCGCTCCTTACAATCACAGTAATGTAGATTCTGATGAAGTATTGTATTATGTGGACGGTGATTTCATGAGTAGGCATGATGTGGAGCAAGGACAAATAACGTTGCATCCCGGCGGTATCCCTCATGGTCCACATCCGGGCACTGTTGAAAAAAGTATAGGCAAGCATCGGACTGAGGAGCTTGCTGTGATGATCGACCCGTTTCGTCCGTTGATGCTTACAGAAGCTGCTTTAGCTATTGAAGATGATAAATACTATACGTCTTGGATAGCGGGGGCTTAGAAGAATTAATAATCCTAATTAAATATCATTAAAAAAGATAATTATGGCTACAGCAACATCAATAAGTTTTGCCGAGAAAATAGGTAAAGCAAAAGATTTCTTACCGTTGAATGGCACGGATTACATTGAGCTTTACGTGGGAAATGCGAAGCAAGCGGCTCATTTTTACAAGACCGCGTTTGGATTTCAGAGCCTAGCTTACGCTGGTCCCGAAACAGGCCTACGTGATCGGTGTTCTTATGTTATTCAGCAAAATAAACTACGATTAGTGTTGACTTCAGGACTTAGATCCGAGAGTCCGATATCAGAACATGTAAAAAAGCATGGAGATGGCGTTAAAATTTTGGCCTTGTGGGTCGACGATGCATATAATTCTTTTAAAGAGACTGTTGCTAGAGGAGCTAAAGTTTATCAAGAACCACAAACAGAGACAGACGAATTTGGAGAAGTCAGAACTGCAGGGATATATACTTATGGTGAAACTGTCCATCTCTTCGTAGAACGTAAAAACTACGATGGCCTTTTTCGTCCGGGGTATGAAAAATGGGAGTCTGATTACAATCCCGAAGAATCTGGCTTGTTATATGTTGATCATTGTGTAGGGAATGTAGATTGGAATCGTATGAATGACGTGGTCGAGTGGTACGAAACGGTAATGGGATTTGTTAACATATTGACATTTGATGATAAACAAATTAATACCGAATATTCTGCTTTGATGAGTAAAGTGATGAGTAACGGAAACGGATATGTTAAATTTCCTATCAATGAACCGGCAGATGGTAAAAAACGTTCTCAAGTAGAAGAGTATCTGGAGTTTTATGAGGGAGAAGGCGTGCAACATGCCGCTCTTGCTACAAATGATATCGTTAAGACAGTTAGGCAGTTGAAAAAAAATGGTGTTGAGTTTCTTCCTTCTCCGCCTGATGCGTATTATGATATGCTCCCAGATAGGGTGGGGCATATTGACGAAGAAATCAAGCTATTGCAAGATCTTGGTATTCTGGTTGATCAGGACGAAGAAGGTTATTTATTACAAATTTTTACCAAGCCATTGCAAGATCGTCCGACTTTGTTTTTCGAAATTATTCAGAGGAAGGGAGCACAGAGTTTCGGTGCTGGAAATTTCAAAGCATTATTTGAAGCCTTAGAAAAAGAGCAAGAAAGAAGAGGAAATCTATAGTGCTTGTAATGAATGGAGTAAAGCGCATCCGAAGCATATATCTAAGTGATGCGCTTACTTTAACAGTATTGTAGAGGTCTGTACCGACCAAGACTATTGCGATGTAGATTTTACTAACCAAAATGATAAATGATCATTTTTTATGGTCGAATCAAACAAGCTAAGTTTGTGTCAGTCTCACTTCTCTTTTTATGCTAGATCGCGTATTTCTTTGGTGCTGGTGCAATGTGATTTGTTTGCGGTTTTTTTGTTGTGTTTGATCATAGTATTTTTTGGAAGGGATTGTGACGGTAATATCTCGGTCAGTGAACTTCTTTTGCTACATGGTTGGTGTCAACTAGATCGGAAAAATTAAACAAATAGGCATTTGTTAAGACTTGCAACTCTAATAAATCTAAATACTTCTTTTTATGCGGTTAACTTCAGTACAGCAATCCGCTTAAATATAGTTATATCAGTATAGACTAAAGTGCAAGCTTGCTGGATTGGTCGCTTTCTTAGCAGTTATACTTTGTGCCCAATACGCCTTGTTGGCGTAATACCGATATTATTTAGGTCACTAAATTTTTATTAGTCAGAAACGAAATTCTATCGATGAAAGGTGCTTCATCATCTAAAGGTTTCGATGGGTATGAGAACATCTTTATGAGCAAGGTAGTCCAAATCAATTTTTTAGTGAATAGACTACATAAATATAACTCGAAAGTTGTGTGCGAAACAGCGTATTTACAGGGCATTTTGCCATTAAACTTTTTATAACAAGTAATAATACAAATGAGTATACAGAAAAAAACTACCACGATGAACATGGATAAGGTTTCCTCAGACTCCACCGTATCGCAGAAAAATATTGTTCTAATTATCGTTGTGGCTTCTTTGGGCTATTTCGTAGATATCTATGATCTAATTATTTTTTCAATCGTTAGGGTTCAAAGCCTGAGCGATCTCGGAGTGCCTAGCGAATTAATTCGATCAAAAGGTGAATTTATTATCAACATGCAAGTAGCTGGCTTGGTGCTGGGAGGCTTTTTGTGGGGAATTATTGGAGATAAATTTGGACGACTAAAAGTCTTATTTGGATCTATAATCATTTATTCAGTCGGAAACATATTAAGTGGAATGGTTACCGACGTGCCGACATATGCTCTTATTCGATTTGTTACTGGCGTTGGTTTGGCGGGAGAATTGGGGGCAGGCATTACTCTAGTGAGTGAGACTATGCCCAAAAATAAGCGTGGGTATGGAACAATGATCGTCGGAGGTGTGGGCATGATGGGGACAGTCGCGGCGTTTTATGCTTCTAGTTTGTTTGACTGGCGTATTGCATATTACGTCGGAGGTGGAATGGGGATTTTATTGCTTTTTTTACGATTAGGTATCTTCGAGCCTGCGATGTACAGTAAGACATCTAATCATATTTCTAAAGGAAGCTTAAAGTTACTTTTTGGTAACAAAGAGCGTGTTTTGCGCTATATCTATTGTATTTGTTTGGGTATTACATCTTATTTCGTAATGGGTATTCTGATGACTCAAAGTCCTGAAATTGGAGCGGCGCTGGGTGCTGAGGTGCCAATTATTGCCGGGTTAGGACTGGTGTACCATTATATTGGTGTCACCATTGGTGAAGTTTTTGGAGGTTTCTTTTCTCAACTAACAAAGTCTAGGAAATATACGTTAGTTGTATTGTACCTTGTAGCACTTGTCGCAACTATAAAGTATCTTCATACCGTGGGAATTACACAGCTTCAATTCAATTATTTAGCCTTTTTTATGGGTATAGGTGTTGGTTATTGGGCTACCTTTGTTACCGTAGCCTCCGAACAATTTGGGACAAATTTGCGAGCAACGGTAACGACCACTGTGCCGAATATTGTGCGAGGATGTTTAATACCTATAACATTTGTTTATAACTTCTTAATACCTCATTTTGGGATGTTAAACTCTGCTCTTATTCTTATGATCGTGTTGACATCTATTTCACTCTTTGCAGTCACTCAGCTGAAAGAAAGTTTTAGTAAAGATTTGAATTTTTTAGAAGAATAGCGTGTTCACCTAATTTTTGAGATCGTTTTTTTGTTGTCGCAAAATTTTTGAACTTAGAGTGTCTGCTATTTGTTTACTGAGTAAGAATCCTCCTTTATTCACTATACAGAAGCTTTGTATCTTAGATTTTATGGTTTGATTTAAACAAAATATCTTAAATAAAGCTATAAAAATGTTGAATAATAAATGGCGCGTAAGCTTTGTTCTGAAGACATATCTCAGGGTTGAAATTAGTATGATTAATAAATCAGAGAACTGTTTGTTAATTTTTTGCTAAAGCAAAAAACAAGATGCTGTTTAGAACTTTATTATTTTACTTTTGTTTAAACTATCTTTAGGATAATTTAATAAATAAGATTCCAATATTATAAGTTCAATCCATATATGTTTTCAAATTCTTTTCAACGGATTCTTCTGTTATCAGTCCTGCTCATATGCACGATTTTAACCAAATCAGAGGCACAGCAAGCAACGCCAGACTCTGCCTATCAGCAGAAATTGATCGAATTTCAACAATTGCTGCAAGCTGGACAAATAAATGAGGGTGTTGAATTATTGGACAACCTTATTCAGGAATATCCTGATAACTCGGAAGCATATTACGCGAAGTCATTATTGTATGCGCAAATGGGCGATGTGGAAGGTAGTTTGCCATTTGCTCAACAAGCAATTCGTCTTAAGCCGAAAGATCTGACCTATAATAACCATCTGCTTGGTCTTTACAAAACGATGGGAGATGGCGAGGCAATCGTGCGTACACTCAATGAGCTTTTACAGTATTATCCGAACAATCCGGTGATTCTGCGCGAAAAGATGTTGATGCTACACGCGTCCGATAAGTCCGAAGAAGCATTGGCGGTATATGATGAAGCAATCAAAGCAATCGGTGATTCGGATACGCTAGATGTAGTAAAGGCAGAAGTGTTGATTGATATGGGTAAGCTGAAAGAAGCACGAACCTTATTACAGAAATGGTATCAGGAACGGTCACCGATACGCGAGGTGTATGGTACATTGGCTTTCGTGAACAATAACCTAGGACAAGGAAAACAAGCCATCCAAGTGTTGGAAGACGGTTTGACTTTTACGAAGAATGATTTTCTATATTTTGACTTAGCGGATATTTATAATAATCAGAAAAAGCCACAGCGAGCATATGCCGCACTGCAAGAAGCTTTTCGTTCGGAAAACATTCCTTATCCCGAAAAACACCGCGTGATGACACAGATCGCAGCTAGTCCAGATATGTTAACCTTGCCACAAAAACAAGATTTGGCAAATATGCTAGTGTTGAAATACCCACGCATAGCAGAGAACTACAATTTTAAGGCAGACATCCTTTGGCAAAGTCAAAATTTAGCGGAGTCAAAATCATTGTATCTGACCTCGTTGGGTATCAATCCACGGCAGGCAGATACGTGGAGGAAATTGATGAACGTGGAGATGGCGGCCAATCAACTCAGCGAAAGTATTATGCACGGGCAAGAAGCATTGATCCATTTTCCGGATAATTCGGTGTTGTTTTACTTTACGGGAATTGCTTATTTCATGAATAACGACACGACTGCCGCGCGCGAATATCTGGAAGCGGCATTAGATCATAGTGCCAATGAGAATGATTACGTTAAATCCATGATCTACGGTTCGCTAGGCGATTTGTACCACGCACTAGATATGATAAAGGTGTCTGATGCCGCTTATCAAGAAGCTATTGCTTTGGATAGCACGAATGCATCTGCATTAAATAATTTGGCTTATTACTGGTCCATTCGAAAAGAAAATTTGGATCAAGCTGCGGCATATGCTAAGCAAGCCACCGAGCTAGAGCCAACCTCCAATACGTTTATGGATACCTATGCTTGGGTATTATTTCAGCAAGGAAATTACCGAGAAGCACAGGTCTGGATTGAAAAAGCGATGAAAGGCGAAAAGCCTTCTGCTGTCTTGCTAGAGCACCATGGGGATATTTTAGCTAAACTAGGCAAAAATAAAAATGCGGTTGCGCAATGGCAAAAAGCATTAAACCTAGCCGATGAAGACAAGTCTGTAGATGTAGATAAATTAAAAGAAAAGATTCGTGAGAAAAAGTTTATTGACTAAATACCTTTGCGCGTTGCTTGCTATTGCGGTTTTCGCGTCGTCCTGTTCGTCTCGCCGGAAGACTGCAAAGGGAGCAGAGGTGCCGACAGCAGATGTCGCTACGGATAACTCCATCAAGACATTTGAGATGAGTAATCTAGACTATTTTACCTTCTCTGGTAGAGCAAAGGCCAAGGTGACGATGGATAAAAATAGCCACGATGCGACCACTCATATTCGAATAGAACGGGATAAGGCCATTTGGATTTCCGTGACGGCCTTGCTGAATATCGAAGTAGCACGTGTATTAATCACGCCAGATAGTATCAAGATACAGACGAAGTATCCGAAAAAGGAGTTAATTACGCGCCCATTCTCTTATGTATATAACTACGTCAATCCCGGGCTAACCTTTAAGGCATTGCAAGATATTTTGGTGGGAAATCTTTCGCCTGAACTTTTGCGCTCATCTCAAGTTCAAGTCGCTAGCAGTGGCGAGGATGTCATCATTGTAGGATCGAAGAATAATGTGACATTCCAATACGGGATGAATCCCAAAAATCGCCCCTATGCTACCAAAATAGAAGACAAGCAATTGGGTCAAATCTTGGATGCGTCGTACGATCAATATGGTTCTTTCGATGGTCACGTGTTTCCACAGCGATTTATCCTGAATGTGCAGGGAGAAGGTTTGCAGGTTAAAGCAGATTTACAATACAACCGTGTACAATTCAATGAAAAGTTGGATATGCCTTTTTAGACTTTCAGATGCGGATGTTCTGTTAAATTTCGTAAAATGTCAAAAAAAGACGTATCCCTGTGTCAGCTTAACTGATTAATATCGTTAATTTTGCCTCTTTACAAATGATTGGATAGCTAGTTCCGGTAACTCTTATGATCAAAAAAATAATCTTCAGTATAGCTTTCGTGTGTTTTGCAGTGGGTTTGTCCTTCGGACAAAGTAGTGCTGAGCTGAAGAAGCAAAGAGAAAGAATCGATGCTGAAATCGCGACGATACAGAAAGGATTACGTGCCAAATTGCAAGAGAAGTTGCTTTCCCAAAATGAAGTAACTGCATTGAGCAAGCAGTTGAATTTGCGCGAAGATAAGATCGGAACGATCAATAAAGAGTTGCAAATCATCAGTAATCAAATCACGAAAAATACGCGAGAAGTAGCGGCACTAGAAGCAGAACTGGAGAAGATGCGCCAAGATTATAAGAAAATGATCTTATTCGCTTTCCGCAACAAGAATGCCTATAACAAGATGATGTTCATCTTCGCATCGCGAGATTTCAATCAAGGTTTCAAGCGTGTGAAATACTTGCAGCAGTTCAATGATGCTAGAAAGATCAAGGCTGCTGAAATCGAAGAAACACAAAAACAGATACAACTGAAACTTGCCCAATTGGAAGTAGACAAACAAACTCAAGCCAAACTATTGGCAGAGCAACGCGCGGAGCGCGATGTCATCTCTAAAGATAGAGCCAATCACCAGCAAGAGTTGAGCAAATTGGTGCGCGAAGAACGCGGTTTCCAGAGCCAGTTGACCAGCAAGCAACAAGAGAAAAAACGACTAGATGCTGCTATCCGTAATGCCATTGCGCGTGAAGTAGCTGCCGCAAAACGCTTGGAAGAAGAGCGTCGACGCAAATTAGCAGAAGAAGAAGCCAAACGATCGGGTACCACAGTGGTAGAGGCTGAGAAGAAAATTGCTGAGAAAACAGGTTCAAATGTGTTGAATAGTACACCTGAAGCCACCCGTCTGTCCGCAGACTTCAAGTCGAATCGCGGTCGCCTTCCATGGCCAGTAGCACAAGGAAATATCATCAGTGCGTTTGGGCGCAAGACTGTAGAGCGCGGTGTTACAGTAGATGATCTGGATGTAGGTATTCGAACAGGATCGAATGCATCGGTTCGCGCTGTTTTCGATGGAGAAGTGGCACAAGCGCTGCCGGGATTGATCGTGATCCGACATGGTGAATTCTTTACCACGTATTCTAATTTGAAATCGCTCTCCGTGCGTCGTGGAGAGAAAATCTCAAGAGGACAGACCATCGGTACAGTAGATGATGATCCAGACCGTGGCTTCCCAGTACTTAATTTTGGTGTATACCAAGGTCAAAATCCGCAAGATCCTTCCGGATGGTTGGCGCGATAGGAATTAATATAATAGTAACAAAATAATTGAAATATTAGTATTATTCCCTGATAGTGACTACATTTGAGTTCAGTGTTATGGGATAATTAGGAACAGATATTATGAATACAGCACATTTAGCGTTTATAGGAACGCAAGAAATCATCATTATTGTCGTCATCGTTCTACTTCTTTTTGGAGGTAAGAAAATTCCTGAATTGATGCGTGGATTGGGTAGAGGTGTAAAGGAATTTAAAGAGGGGCAACGTGAGGAGCCTACTGCTGAAGATACTGATGCAACGCATACCAGAAGAAATGACTCGATCAACGATCCAAGATAATCGGATCTTGAATAGATAACGGCCAAAAAGTTCTGCTAGCCCATCGTTAGCAGAACTTTTTGGCTTTTTATATTTATAGGGCTGGCCAATAAGCACAAGAAGCTAACGCCCATTTAAATTAATCACACCCATTCGTAATGGAAAATAAGATAAGCTTATTACTATTGATGTTTGTGATGGTCTTCCAAACGACCACAGCACAAAAAAGAACAAGAAACGTACTTCGGAAGCCTCTTCAGCAATCCATACAAAAGCAATTTGAACAAGAGCGAGAATCGGTTGTCCTGCAGCTTGACTCCATTAAAGAGGCGTATGGTGCACAGGTTGATTTTTCGTATGACGATGTACTTATTGGGCAACGCATTCAGCGAATGCAGAAAACCATTCCACTAGAATATAACCATCTTGTGAAAGCTTATTTGGATAAATATATTTCTAGAAATTACAAACCTTATATGGAGAAATTGCTGGGTTTGAGCGAATATTATTTCCCGATTTATGAGCAGATTTTTGAAGAAACTCACGTGCCCGACGAAGTCAAATATCTATCGGTGGTAGAGTCATCGCTGAATCCGCACACCTTATCTTCTTCTGGCGCTTTAGGCCCTTGGCAGTTTATCTATGGTACGGCCAAAGGCTACAACCTTGCGATGGATAGTTATGTAGACGAGCGCAAAGATGTTTATTTGAGTACGTACGCCGTCTCTAAATACCTGACCGAAGCTTACGATGAATTCAATGATTGGTTGTTGGCTTTAGCATCGTACAATTGTGGGCGTGGTTGTGTAAGACGTGCTATACAACGTTCTGGTATGCATGCGCCAAGCTTCTGGGAATTGTCTCCTTATTTGCCACAAGAAACACGTAATTATATTCCTAAATATATTGCCATTTCATATGTCCTGAAGCACGCGGAATCGCATCAGCTAGCTGCGCAGGCTACTGATCTACAATCGCCATATCGTGTATTAATGGTGGATCGTCAAGTAGACTTAAATCAAGTGGCTCAAGCGGTAGATTGTTCTTTGGAGGTAATGCAAGCTTATAACCCCGCTTTTAAACGGAAGCAGGTGAACGGCACGGTAGAACAACCTAAAAGACTCATCGTGCCCATGCTAGAAGGTGCTAATGATTCACTGCTTTATGTAGCACTCCACCAGCAAACTCATCCAATGGTGGAAAAAAAGCTGGCTGGAGTACATTATACGGTGAAGGCGGGCGAAACATTGGCCGCGATTGCCAAAAAGCATGATGTGAGTGTGTCAGAGCTGTTAGCCTGGAATGACCTTTCTTCCAAAAGCGTCAGCGTTGGCAAAACTTTATGGATTGAAAAAGAAGAAGCACAGCGTGTCGATACGAAGTTAGCTTCTAATGTGAGTAAAGCAAAAGCAACGGTAGCCCCCGTGAAACAAACCGCTTATGTCGTGCACACGGTGAAAAAGGGAGATACGTTGACGGGAATTGCATCTCGCTACAAAGGGGCGACAATCGCGCAACTAAAAGCCGATAACAATATCAAAAATAACCACCTTTCTATTGGTCAAAAGATCAAAGTTGCTCAGGTAAAAGGAAGAATATAATGCTATTACGCGAGGTAAGCGGCATCTGAATCGACACCATCGTGCTCTTCAAATTCTACCTCCACATGCTCTTTCAAAATAGTGGAAAGCTTTAAGCCGTAGTAATCACTGAAAATAGGAAAGGAGTGATGGCTGCGGTCTATCAATACCGCAGTACGCATTTTCTTTAAAGGGATGTTTAAGAATAGCCCTAAACCGTAAGCCAAAGTTCGGCCACTATTTAATACATCATCTACCAACACGATCACTTTATCTTGTGCGATGGTCAGATCTTGATCGGCGCTGGCATCCAGCTGTCGTTTCAATTTGTCGATGGTTACGCGCATCAGCTCGATATTGATCTGCGGAGCGATCTCTTGCAATAGTTTTTGCAAACGTTGTGCAAATACATAACCTCTATCGGCAATCCCCACTAACACGATATCTGTCTCATCAAAATTATCTTCGATGATCTGATAAGCGATACGTTTAGATTTTTGGTGAATCTGTTCTTTATTTAAAATCAGGGTTTTCGTTGCCGACATAGTGTAATGGTGTTGAATGCTATAAAAATAGCAAATCTTTCAAATAAAAAAGTCTGAATGTGATGTACATTCAGACTTAAAATATTTTAAAACTCCTACGGAGAATGGATTAGTTCAGGTTATCATCTTCGTCGCTTCCGATGTTGGCCATCATCACGCGATCTTGATCTACTTTAGGGCGTCCACCACTAAAGTAATAACGACGCCAGTAAGCTTCATCCAGATTACTCACCATCACTCCTTTACTAGAAGATGCGTGTGCAAACTGATTATCGCCCAAATAAACACCGACATGGGTGATGCTTTTACTACGAATTTTGAAGAATACTAAATCACCCGCTTGAAGGTCATTTTTTTGTACAGTCGTCACATTGGCATACTGATTGCGGCTATTATAACCAATGGTGGTGTTGAATACATTTTCATACACAGCCAATGAAAACTTTGAGCAATCAATACCACGCTTGGAATCTCCACCTAAACGATAAGGTGTGCCGATCCACTCGTAAACAAATTGATAAAGTTTGGTATTGGTAGTAGCGTTAACAGCAACGCCCATAATTTGTGAAAAGTACTCTTTCGCCAGATTATCAGGGTCAGAGGATTTTGTTTGTGTTGTTTGTGCCTGCGACACTAGACATAAGCCTATGAAAAGCATTGCTGCTACTAGTTTCTTTGTTTTCATTAAATCGCGTTTTCGCTGATGAATAAATGGATTACTAGGTGTAAATCCCCTAGCTCTCTATGTATTTACCACAAATGTAATGTATAGATACGCGAGTTGCAAGAGAAATTATTTCATTTATATGATATTTCTTCCAAACAGGTAGTTACCCCGTCATCTCGCTAAAAAGAATTAGCCTTTCAAGGCTGCGTTAAGTAATTGTTTAATTTTCGGCAAAATGTTTGGATTATTTAAAATAATATCCTTTATTTGTTGTAAGAATTTTATTTGACATGCAATCATCGATCACTATTATTACAATTATTACCACCGGGATTAGTTCACCGGAGGAAGTTTTTGTATGGTAGCGACTCAACGTACTTAATTATACAAAGCCTTCCTCCGAAACGAGGAAGGCTTTTTTTATGGTGTTATTTATCGCAATTATTATATGAAAGTTTTAAAATTTGGTGGCACATCAGTTGGTTCGGTAGAGAGTATCCGATCCGTACTAGCGATTATCAAGAAGTCTTACGACAGTGGAGAGCAACCTATCGTAGTATTGTCGGCCATGTCTGGCATAACCAATACCTTACAAGCCATGGCCGAAGATGCTGCCGCTGGAAATTCGTTTGAAGCAGGACTTGCCGAGATGGAAGCCAGACATTTTGATGTGGTGAAAAATTTGATTCCCGTCAAATTCCAAAATCCAGTATTCACACGACTAAAACTTTTATTTAATGAAATCGATGCCCTGCTTCAAGGTGTAGCCGTATTGCAGGAGTTGAGTTTACAGAGTAAGGATTTGTTGATATCCTACGGAGAACGCTGTTCAAGCTATATGGTGTCCAAGATCATGGAACAGGAAATCCCCCATGTTTCCTTTATAGATGCTTCTTCTTACATCAAAACCGATTCAAATTTTGGACAGGCTAACGTCGATCAAGAGCGCACGATCCCATTAATTCAGGCGTTGAATTACACGCATGCCGATAAACTGCTTTTTGTGACCGGATTTATCGGTTCGAATGATGCTGGCCGTGTCACCACGTTAGGAAGAGGCGGTTCAGATTATACAGCTGCGATCTTTGGTGCAGCGCTAGATGCCGAGCGCATTGAGATCTGGACTGATGTTGATGGTATGTTAACAGCAGATCCACGGATTGTATCCAAGGCCTTTCCTTTATCTACACTATCCTACACGGAAGCGATGGAGCTTTCTTATTTTGGAGCAAAAGTAATTTACCCACCAACCATGTTGCCGGCGTTCACAAAAAAAATACCGATCGTGATACGCAATACCTTCAATCCAGATTTTGCGGGAACGGTTATTCAGTTCGAAAGCGAGAAATCTTCCTATCCAATCAAAGGTATTTCATCTATTGGCGATATTTCCGTGATCAATATGATTGGCAGCGGCATGATTGGTCGTACTGGTTTTAGTGGTCGGCTATTTAGCTTATTGGCGCGCGAACAGATTAACGTGATCTTAATTACGCAGTCTTCTTCGGAGCATAGCATCACCTTTGCGGTGAGTCCGCAAGACACGCAGAAAGCACAGCAATTAATCTATCAAGAATTTGAGCTGGAGATAGGAGCTGGAAAACTGATCTTACCAGAGCCAGAGTCTGGTTTGTCGGTTTTAGCCATCGTAGGCGAAAATATGAAGCGCACGCCGGGCATGTCGGGCAAACTGTTTCAGGCCTTGGCGCGTAACGGAATCAATGTTCGCGCGATAGCGCAAGGATCTTCCGAGTTAAATATTTCCGTGATCATCGATAAGGAAAATTTAGGCAAAGCATTGAATGCAGTGCACGATTCCTTTTTTGCCACATTGAATAAAACACTGCATGTATTTAGCCTCGGAACAGGCAATATAGGTGCGACCTTGTACCAACAATTGCGCGAGCAACACGATTTTCTGGTAGAGCATAATGACATTGATATCAAAGTAGTGGGCATCGCCAATTCTAGAAAAATGCATTTTGATGTGTCGGGGATTGATCTTGCTGATTGGGAATCCGCCTTAGAGGAGCAAGGCGAAGTATCTGATCTAGCTGTTTTTGTCGAGCGCATGAAGCTGTTCAACCTGCCGAACTGTGTATTTATCGATAATACGGCTAGTGCTTTACCATCTACTTACTACGAGGAGATATTTAAATCCAGTATTTCGATCGTTACCTGTAACAAGATTGCGAACTCTGGTTCTTTCGCTAATTACAAGCTATTACGCGATACCGCACGTCGTTTTGGTGTAGATTTCTATTACGAGACCAATGTGGGAGCGGGCTTGCCAATCGTACGCGTGCTCAAAGATCTGATGATGAGCGGCGACCGCTTGTTGAAGATCGAAGCGATTCTCTCGGGTACGATTTCGTACATCTTCAACAATTTTGTAGCAGGCGTTTCCTTTTATGATGTGGTCAAGCAAGCACAGGAGTTGGGCTATACTGAGCCAGATCCGCGGGATGATTTGGGTGGTGTGGATTTTATGCGCAAAATGCTGATCCTCGCTCGCGATGCCGGACATGAAATTGAACCGGAAGACGTGGTTTTGGGCAATATCTTGCCCGCATCTTGTTTAGCGGCGACTTCAGTGCCCGATTTCTATGCGGAGCTTCAAAAATCAGACGCTTATTTTAATGATTTACGCGATCGTGCTGCCGCTGAAGATAAGGTATTGCGTTACATCGGTAAGCTGGCTGACGGTAAAGTGTTTATCGAGCTGGAAATGGTCGGTGCTGATCATCCGTTTTACTCCCTATCAGGTAGTGATAATATTATATCCTTTACCACAGAACGATACAAAGTGCGTCCATTAGTGGTGAAAGGACCTGGTGCTGGTGCTGAGGTAACCGCCGCAGGCGTATTTTCAGACTTAGTGAACATTGGTGCATAAAATTAAAAACCGAACGAGTAATCTAGAAGAAAAAATATGAATGATGATAAAAGTGCTGACGTCATGATAGACCAGCGAGTACATATGGAAAATATCCAAGAACAGGTACGCGTATTCGCGCCAGCGACCGTAGCCAATATGATCTGTGGATTTGATATTCTAGGGTTTGCGGTGGATGCACCAGGCGACGAGGTGACGATGACCAAAGTGGAACAGCTAGGCGTGCGTATTACCTCAATCAAAGGCGACGATGGTCGACTTCCGCTCGATCCAGATCAAAATACCGTAAGCGCTTGCGCGATGAAAGTTTTGGAAGACCTAGGGCTTGCTGATGAATTCGGAATTGAGATCGAGTTGGTAAAGCACATGCCGATTGGAAGCGGCTTAGGTTCAAGTTCGGCAAGTACCGTGGCTGGCGTTTTTGCGATCAATGCCTTATTGGGAAATCCCTTAACAAAAGAAGAGTTGCTGCCTTATTGTATCGAGGGTGAAAGACTGGCCTGCGGACATGGACATGCCGATAATGTAGCGCCTGCTTTGATGGGCGGAATCACACTCGTGCGTTCGTACGAGCCATTAGATATTGTGGCGCTGCCTGTGCCAGACGGCATGTATGCCGGAATTGTGTTTCCCCATGTGGATGTGCCGACGAGAGATGCTCGGCAGTTAATCAAAGACCGCGTTGCGCTCAAAGATGCCGTAGTACAGTGGGGAAATGTAGCCGGTTTAATCGCAGGATTGTATCGCAATGATTTTGCGTTGATCGGCCGTAGTATGCAAGATGTGATCATCGAGCCGGTGCGTGCCATCTTAATTCCACAATTTGCCGAGATGAAAGAAATTGCTTTGTCGCACGGCGCATTGAGTTTTGGTATTTCGGGATCCGGTCCTTCCGTGGTAGCTATTACGCAAAGCGAAGAAGCAGCTCAAACTATAACCCAAGAAATTAAGAAACACCTTGATCAGCAAGAGATAGATAGCAATACCTACGTTTCGGCCGTCAATACCCAAGGTCCAAGATTATTAGATTAAACACGCCCATACAAGATGAAATTTTACAGTACCAATAATAAAGCATTACGCACCGATTTTAAAAATGCCGTGTTTCATTCTCTACCGGCAGATAAGGGATTGTATATGCCCGAAGAGATTCCAAAGTTGGATCCACTTTTTATCAAAAACATCACGCAATATTCCTTGCAAGAAATTGCGCTAGAAATTGCCAAACTCTATGTAGGCGATGATATTCCGGCAGCGGCATTAAAAGATATCGTAGCCGATGCTATCAACTTTGACGCGCCGATCCACTTTTTGGACAGCGAAATGGGTGTTCTTGAGCTTTTTCATGGACCATCTTATGCATTTAAAGATTTTGGAGCGCGTTTTATGAGTCGTATCATGGGATATTTCTCCCAAGAAGATGATCAGCTGTTGGATGTATTGGTCGCAACTTCGGGCGATACCGGTGGTGCCGTGGCATTAGGTTTTCTAGGTGTGCCAGGCACGCGTGTTACGATTCTATATCCAAAAGGAAAAGTATCTAAAGTGCAGGAACAGCAACTGACCACCAACGGACAGAATATTCGCGCGATAGAAGTGGATGGCACATTCGACGATTGCCAAGCTTTGGTAAAGCGAGCTTTCAACGATGCGGAGGTCAATCAACAACTGCGGCTGACATCCGCCAATTCTATTAATATTTCGCGCTTGATTCCGCAAACTTTCTATTATTTCTGGGCGTATGCGCAATTGCGTATACAAGGTATATCGGAAGTTGTATTTACGGTGCCAAGTGGTAATTATGGCAATATCGGAGCAGGATTGCTCGCTTATAAAATGGGTTTACCAGTGAAGAACTTCGTGGCCGCGACCAATGCAAATGATACGGTGCCGCGCTTCCTGACTTCTGGCAAGTACGAACCAAAACCATCGGTACAAACTTTGGCAAATGCCATGGACGTAGGTGATCCAAGTAATTGGGTGCGGATTCAAGATTTGTTTGATCACGATTTGCCGACCCTGCAAAACTTGATTCAGACTTATACCTACAACGACGAAGAAACTTTGGCAGGTGTACAGGAAATGTATGATCAATACAAATATGTTGCTTGTCCGCATACGGCCATCGCGTATTTGGCAGCCAAAGCACACCGAGCTGAACATCCAGGAACGTATGCTTCTGTGTTGCTTTCTACCGCGCATCCTTGCAAATTTCCAGATGCGATACCAGCAGCGCTATTTAAGGAAGTTCAATTGCCAGCCGGAGCAGATAATTTAGAACATGGAGAAAAACAAGCCGTAGCTATGTCAGCTAATTACGACGCCTTCAAAGAATATTTGATCACGAATACATAAAACAATTAAGGAGATACCAGCTGCATCAATAAGGCCGTAAACCAGCCGGCGTACGTGCCTATGGCGTAGCTGAACACACATAAAAGGACTGCCGCAGAGATCAACGAAGGATGGAAAGCCGAAGCCGTAACAGAAGCCGAAGCTACACCACCTACGTTGGCCATGCTGCCCAACGCAAAGTAGAAGAATGGTATTTTAAAATATCTACCGACGATCAATAGCAAGAGCGCGTGAAAAAATAACCACAGAAAACCGACCAGAAATAAGCCAGGATTGTCACTAATTGCCAGAATATCCATCTGCATACCAATCGTGACGATCAGCATATACAATAAAACAGTGGCTAATTTTGAAGCTCCTGCAAATTCTAGCCGTCGCGCTGGCGTGAAGGAAAGTCCAATACCAATAAGGGTGGCAAACAGGATAATCCAAAAGTAAGTATTGGTCAGCGATAGATTGGCCAATGCAGGATGATAAGTTTGGATATATACGGCTATTGGCTCCGCCAAAAAAGTAGCCAATCCCGTACCGCCAAGGGCAATGCTGAGCATCAATATCAAATCTTTAACCTCTGGATTGCGCTTATTTTGCAGCTCGCGCTGCTCCATTTTTTTCGTTAATAAAACCACATCATGGCTGTCGGCTCGAAACCAGCGATCGACTTTTTGGAAGCGCGACGCGCCGTACAAGAGCAAGGCCATCCACGAATAGGCCACAAATACATCGACCGCAATGATAGCCGAGAAAAGTTTGGGCGAAGGCTGTACAATTTCTCGCACCGCTAATTGATTGGCACTGCCACCGATCCACGAGCCGGCTAATGTGCCCAATCCACGCCAAACGGCATCTGGACCTGCACCACCAACGGTATCTGGAGAAATAAATGCCGTGATCCATACGGCAATCGGACCGCCCAATACAATGCCGATCGTTCCGGTAATAAACATGATGCCAGCTCTTTTTCGTAAAGACCACAATTCTTTCACGTCAAGATTCAGTAAAAAAAGAATAAGGCAAGAGGGTAATAAATACCGACTACCAATCTGCGGTAAGGGTGAATTCGCACCATCAAACACAGCAGCAGAATTTAAAATACCCGGTAAAAAATAACAAAGCAGTAGCGGAGGGATAATCCGATAAAATCCGATGATGTATTTATTTTTTAATGCAGAAGTATAAAAAACGAATCCCAAAATCAGCATTAATATTCCCAGAATCACTGCTTGGTCAGTAACTATCGGTGAGGCATGTAGAATTGGGTATTGCATAGGGAACATAATTTCGCTAATTTGTTCTGAAAGTAAGCATTTCTATTCATTTCGACTGCTACCTAGTCACGATGTGGGTAAATAAGATTTAAAAAAAGGCTATGACGACAAAAAAAGTATTTGTGACAAAAGATATTCCCGCAAAAGGAATCCAATTATTAGAAGAAGCTGGTTTAGAAGTTGTCGTGCATCAAGGAGACAGTACTTTAACGGAAGCAGAATTAATAGAAGCCTGTAAAGAGGCAGATCTACTTTTGAACGTGGGACAATTACCCATTACAAAGTCTTTTTTAGAAGCTAGCTCGCATTTGCAAGGAATTGCGTTAGCCAGCGTTGGATTTGATCACGTTGATTTAGAAACTGCGACCTCGTTGGGTATTCCAGTTTCGAATACGCCGGATGTCCTGAGTGGCGCTACAGCTGATGTCGCTTTTTTATTAATGCTTGCGGTATCGCGAAAAGCATTTTTCAGATCCAAAGAGGTCATGGATGGAAAGTGGAAAGGATTCGGATTCACCGAAGAGTTGGGCATAGAATTGAATGGTAAAACTTTGGGCATCTTGGGGCTTGGGCGCATCGGGATCGAGATGGCCAAAAAAGCCAAGGGTGCTTATAATATGGATATTATTTATCACAACAGAAATCGGAATACCGAAGCAGAAGAAGCTCTCGATGCCAAATATGTGAGTTTTGAAGAGTTACTTGCTCAAAGTGATGTGCTATCGGTACACACGAATCTATCCGATGAGACCAGACACAAATTCAATAAAGACGCGTTTGCCAAGATGAAATCATCAGCGATATTCGTCAATACGGCGCGGGGCGCGATCCATCATGAAGCTGATCTGGCAGATGCGTTGCGTGATGGACAGATTTGGGGTGCAGGCTTGGACGTGACTGATCCAGAACCGATGACCGCAGATAGCCCTTTGTTACAAATGTCGAATGTATGCGTGTTACCACATATCGGTTCCGCAACGATCGAGACACGTACTGCTATGGCCGAAATGGCAGCGAAAAACCTCTTAGCGGCATGGAACAATAAACAGATGCCGCAAATTGTAAATGCAGATATTTACAAATAAAAACTGCTAAATAAATTTTAAAGAAATATATTTACTTAGTTATTAACTAAGTAAATGTGTTTCGCTTGCTCTTCTTCTTATTAACGGTCACGCGCCTTTCAGCGCAGTCGTTTCAAGCGCCTGCACTGTTGGGTATGGGCAGTACGGCTGCCGCTTACCAAGGCATACATAGTCCTCTGGCCAATCCTGCCGGAATGGCTCGTTTGCAAAATTATTCGATTAGCACCGCTTACCAACAGCATTATTCTCTGTCAGATTTGTATAGCTATGGTGCATACGGTGTATTGCCGATCTTCAAGACTGGTGCAGTTGGTATACAAATCTACCAATACAATAGCTCCAATGTATTGCAGCAAACGATTTGGGAAGCGAGCTATGCCTATCCGTTCGCCAATAATTGGAGTGCGGCATTCGGATTCCAGCAGCGTCGCGTGGCTTGGGAAGACATTTCATCAATGGCTACGAATAGTATAAGCGCAGGACTCCAATATCAACGTAACAACTTGGTGATTGGTGGATATTTTCAGGAGCTTAATCTTTCGAATTCTGATAATGCGTTCTTACCGCGACAGCCGCTGGAAGTGTTAGTGGGAATGAGCTATTTGTTCTCTGAGCAACTTTATTTTGCGACAGATATTTTTTGGGAGCGCGATCAAACCCCTCAACTACACACAGGTTTAACCTATCAACTGCATCGATATTTTCGTGTCCGAGGAGGGATTTCTTCGCAACCCGTGCAGTATTATGTGGGCTTGGGAGTTGCGAATCGAAATATTCATCTAGATCTCGCGGCTTCTATACATCGCGAGTTGGGCGCTTCGCCGCAATTAGGTTTGTCCTATGTTTTCTAAGCGCCATACATTTTGGGTTTGTCTGTTATTACTGCTGTTTTTTAAAGCGCAAGCGCAAGGATTGGAAGATGCTTTTATGGAAGAGCGACTACTGGAGCAGCTGGTGGAAGATCTAGCGCCTGACATGGATGTAAGCGAAATCTTGGAAAGACTTCGGCAATATCTAATCCGTCCGATTGATCTCAATAAAGCTACCGAGCAAGACTTTGCGGCTTTGGTGTTCCTGACTCCATTACAAATTAATAATCTGTTGCTGCATCGCCAGCAAAGTGGTCAATATCTCTCTATATTGGAACTGCAAGGCGTAGATGGCTTTGATCTTCCAACGGTGCGGTTGCTGCAGCGATTTGTGCGCGTAAATGCGCCAAGCGAGTGGCAACGTCAATCTTTGCGCAACGTGATGCAAAAGAGTAATTACGAAGTCATGTTGCGGTACGGGCGTGTTTTAGAAACGCAGCAAGGTTACCAGATCACCGATGAAAATCGTTCGCGTTATCTAGGCTCCCCAGATCGCGTGGCAGTACGATTACGCATGAATTATGAGAAGCGTCTGGAGGTTGCGGTTAATATGGTTAAACATGCTGGCGAACCTTTCTTCCGGTACGAACAGCGTTATGGATTTGATTTCTATTCGGCGAGCGTACTGATCAAAGATGTGGGCATATTTAAAAGAATCGTGGTGGGTGATTATGCCTTGCAACTCGGGCAGGGATTGATCTTGTGGAATGGTTTGCACTTTGGCAAGGGCGCTTGGATGGCGAGCGTTGCGCGGCAAGGTGTAGGATTATTACCTTACAAATCTCTCAATCAAAGCAATTTTATGCGTGGTGCTTCAGCAGTTATTGGCCAAGGAAATTGGTCTTTCACGCCTTTTGTCGCTTGGAATAAATTAAATGGAAATGTAGTTGAATTGGATGGCCAACGGGAGATTCGCACCATCAATTACTCAGGATACAGCCGTACGCCGACAGAGCAAGACTACCGGCGAGCGATCAACCAGTATGTTTACGGAACGAACATCGCTTATCAACGAAATCGCATTAAATTTGGTGCAACCTGGTTATCTACTACATTCGACGGATACATCCAACCCAATAATGAATTGCGTAATCGTTTTTCTTTTGAAGGCAATCAACTCACCAATGTAGGCGTTTACTATAACTACACTTTTGGGAATACATACCTGTATGGAGAAGCGGCGCACAGCTTGGGTAGTGGCTACGCTACCAATAATGGATTCATGGCCAGTCTGCACCCTAAGTTGACTGTGGTGGTAAATCATCGATATTATGAAGCGAACTATCATCAGTTCTTCGCACAATCTATTAGCGAGTTGTCCACTTTGGGGAATGAGCGCGGTCTGTACACGGGATTGATGTATCATCCATCTCGCAAAATTGAATGGGTGAATTATCTGGATGCGTTTAGCTTTCCTTGGTTGCGTTTTCGAGCAGATGCGCCATCATCAGGCGTAGATTTTCTATCCCAATTGTCGTACATCTGGTACAAGCAGGGGCGATTGATCTTCCGATTCCGACATCGTCTGCGGCAAGAAAATGTGACAGATCCCAGCCGGCCCGAAAGTTTGCAGGCCGACATGATTAGGAATCAGGGGCGAATAGATTTTCAATACAAATTGAATGAGATTTGGTCTATACGATCTAGAGCTGAGGTTTCTTACTATTTTAAAGAACTCACCTCCCGTGAATTTGGCGTGTTATTTTTCCAAGATCTTTTGTGGAGTAGTCGCAATAATAAAATCTCGGGGAATATGCGCGTGTCCTATTTTAATACGGAATCTTTTGATTCTCGTATTTATGCCTATGAGCAAGATGTACTGTATGCTGCTTCGTTTCCAGTTTATTCGGGCACAGGTTGGCGCATGTATGCTAATGTCCGTTGGCGTTTCTCGAAGCGGACAGATCTCTGGGCGCGGTATGCCATCACTAAATTACCGGGTGTAGAAAGCATCGGCTCGCAATTAGATCGAATTGAAGGTGATCAACGTAGCGAAGTGAAACTGCAACTTAGATATAGATGGTAACGCGTCCGATTATATCATTGGAATCCGGCTCGATGCCGTTTTTAAAGCTTTTGATCGGCTATCTGCTGGGAATAGCGATGGCGCAATGTCTTTCATGGAATTATGCTTTGGTACTATTTTCAACTGGCGTATTATTTAGCTTGCTACTGTTGTTGCTGGTTTCCCTAGTCCTAAGCTTGCCTCCTAATGCGATAACTTTCATCTTATATTTAAGTTGGATTTCTTTGGGGTTGATGCTCTATGCTCGTTCTTTGCCCGAAACCAACTCAGATTATGTGGCTGATCAAAATTTTAGTCAATTGATTGGAGAAGTGGTAGAAGAGCCATTAGTAAAGAAAGGCAGCCTTCGATTACGAATTGATTTGCAGGCTGGGATTGATTCTTTAGGGAAATCACATCAAGTTTCGGGACGCGTGCTACTTACCGTTTACCACGATAGTGCTGCCACACGATTGCCTAAATATGGAGATCAGATACAGTTCCCCGCAAATTTACGGCGCGTAGCACCACCGTACAATCCTAACGAATTTGATTATAGAAGTTACTTGGCCAATCGTGGGATTTACCATCAGCAACGCTTATCCGCCGACCAACTTTTTATCTTACAATCGCAAACCAATTGGTACACCTACGTGCTACTTTTAAAACAGCGAGTTGTTACACAATTTCGATCCAACATTAGCGATCAAACTGCGTTTTCTGTTGCTGCCGCTTTGGTGTTTGGTTATCGTGCCGAGATGGATCCTGAAATTTATACTGCGTTTACAGATACAGGGACTATTCATATTCTCAGCGTTTCGGGAATGCATGTGAGTATGGTCTTTATCTTGTTGAGTTTTGTGTTGCGACCGTTGGATCGATGGAAGTCTGGCAAATCGCTCCGCTTTACCTTGGTGTTGTCCTTTATCTGGTTGTACGTCGTGCTTACCGGAATGGCGCCACCTATATTGCGAGCCGGCATCATGATTAGCTTCTTGGTGTTGAGTCACTGGATTGGCCGTCGTCAACATAGTTTAAATGCATTGTTTGCTTCTGGTTTTTGCATTTTGTGGTACGATCCGAAGATGCTTTTCGATGTGGGCTTTCAATTGTCTTATCTGGCCATGCTGGGCATATTTCTGATCTTTCCATTGTTGCGGTCATTATATCTTCCGCGCAATCGCTGGTTGCGAACACTGTTTGACTATAGCTTTATCTCGATAGCTGCACAACTCGTAACGACACCATTGACATTGTATTACTTTGGACAATTTCCCAATTATTTTCTGCTGGCCAATCTATTGATCACAATCCCGGCTACGGCAATCATGTATCTTGGCGTGGGGCTGATGTTGTTGCCCATTCCTATGGTAGCACAGCTACTCGGCACGCTAGAACATGTGGCAATCCACGTCATGGTTTCCACCTTAAAATGGATTGGCAATTTACCCGGAGCGACGTGGCAAGGTGTTTTTTATACCATGCCACAAGTGATGTTGCTATTTGGCGCAATTGCCTCCATTTTTGTCGCGGTGAATTACCGCTCAAAACAAGCCCTGTATGCGCTAGGCATCGCTGCATTTTCTTTGGCGAGTATAGCTTTCTGGCAATGGCACCAAAAGGTGAATTACAGCAGTTTGCATGTTTATCAGCTGCGGCAGCATGTTGCGATCGCCTGGTGTCAACCTGGAAGCGTGGTGCTGTTTACCACAGTGGATTCCTTGGAGCATCCCAGCATTCAGTATGCGGTGATGCCGGATTTATTATGTTATCGAACAAAAGATCAGATAGAATTCGTGCACCTATCAGCGCAACAAAATGTTTTGTTAACTCTAGGTAACGAGGAATTGTATGTGTGGAATGAAGGTCATTATGATCCGCCCGCAGATGCCGCATTGGTGTTAATTCGAAACAATCGGACATTGACACCAAATCATATCATGCAGCAGATATTATATGTGTTGGATGGTAGCAACAGTAATGATGCAGTCACGAAAAATGCCGTGACCCTGCAAGACGAAAGAGCCGACTACTACACCTTAAAGGATAATTTTGCTTATGTTTGGAAGACAGAATAGATGAATCCGACCAGCCTTTCTATATTAAAACAGTATTGGGGATACGACCAATTCAGACCACTTCAAGAGGAGATTATCCACGAAGTGCTGATGGGACAAGATACGCTCGCGCTGATGCCAACCGGTGGGGGCAAATCCATCTGTTTTCAAGTGCCTGCTATGCTGCAAGAAGGGATCTGCATCGTGATTTCCCCTTTGATTGCGTTGATGAAAGATCAGGTTGAAAGATTGCGTAAGCAGGATATTCAAGCAGTCGCGATTTATTCGGGCATGACAAAGCGCGAGGTGGACATCACGCTTGATAATTGCATTTTTGGCAATATCAAATTCTTGTATCTATCGCCTGAGCGATTGTATTCGGACATCGTATGGGAACGGCTACGGCACATGAAGGTCAATCTTTTTGCGATTGATGAAGCGCATTGTATATCCGAGTGGGGTTATGATTTCCGGCCACCATACTTGCAACTGCATAGATTGCGAGAACTGCATCCCAAAATTCCTTTTTTGGCGCTAACAGCGACAGCCACCGAGCGGGTGATTGTCGATATTCAGGAGAAGCTATTATTTCCGAAGCCGAATGTATTGACCAAGAGTTTTCAGCGTGAAAATTTGGGTTACATGGTACTACCAGAAGAAGACAAGATGGGTCGAATGTTGCGCGTGATCCAAAAAATCGGTGGCAGTGGAATCGTTTATGTGCGCAATCGGCGCGAAACGCAAGAAGTTTCTCGTTATCTCATGAATCAAGGAATCTCGGCCGACTTTTATCACGCCGGTTTGGATATGCCTACGCGAGCCGAAAAACAGCAGCGCTGGGCGAGTAATGCCACGCGCGTGATTGTGGCCACGAATGCCTTTGGAATGGGAATCGACAAAGCCGATGTGCGCTTTGTCATCCATCTGGATATCCCCGATTCGCTTGAAGCATATTATCAAGAAGCCGGCAGGGCAGGGCGCGATGGCAAGAAGGCATTCCCCGTGCTTCTATACAATCAAGAAGACCGCGATCGCCTTTGGACGAATCTGGAATCGTCCTTTCCTACAGTCGATTTTATTCAGCAAGTCTATCATCAGCTCGCTAACTATTTTCAAATTGCTTATGGTGCCGGCGTGGGAACGGTGTTGTCTTTTGACGTAGTCGATTTTGCTAAAAAATATAATTTGGGTGTGCTACCGACTTTAAGTGCGTTGAAATTTTTGGAGCGCGATGGCTGGCTCAGTCTTTCCGAGGCGGTGTTCATCCCTTCGCGGTTGAAATTCGAAGTAGACTATCAAGAATTGTACAAATTCCAAGTCCAATCTGCGAAATTCGATCCGCTGATCAAACGGATTTTGAGAAGCTACGGTGGCGCTTTTGATCTTTTCGTGCCCATCAATGAATATGAATTTGCCAAAGCGCTGCTTGTGCCGTATCAAGAAATCGTGCGTATGATGCAAACGATGCAACAGATGGAATTGATCACGTATATGCCCAAAACGGATGCGCCGCAACTACAGTTTCTGCGCCCTCGCATTGATCGCAAAAATCTGCACGTCGATACCGCATTTATTCGAGAACGGCGTCGAATCAAAGAGGAGCAAACTAAGGCAATTTATCACTACCTGGATACAGAAAACTGCCGCAGTATAGCGTTGTTGACCTATTTTGGTGAACACACGGCAAAGCCGTGCGGCGTATGCGATCTCTGCTTGGTGCGTGCGCATCAAGGTAAGATTTCTTCCCAGATTAGGGAGCAAATGAAGAATTTACTGCTAGAAAAACCTTTACCGCTGAAAGAGCTAATTGATCAGATCAGCATGGGCTCTGAGAAAGCGAAACTCGAGGTGTTCAGAAAACTGCTGGATGAAGAGCAAATTGTACTTAAGGAAGATGTGTATTTTTGGAGTGTGGGGTTTTAATAACCCCACTGTTCTTTAAATACCAATTACCTGTTTCAATCGTGCGTAACCCGATTTGCTGATATTCACCTTATCTCCGGAATGCAGAATCGCAATGTAGCTGTCTTTTTCCATTGGTTCAATCTTAGCAAGCTGATCTACTTTGATCATAAACGATCGATGTATCCTAACAAATTGTTTTGCATCCAATTGTTTCTCGAACGAACTCATCGTTTTATTCTTTAAAAACATGCCTTCCGTGGTGTGGATTTTCACATAATCATCGTACGCTTCCAAGAAATTGATCTGCTGCACAGGTATGATTTTGATCTGAGATCCATTTTTTACCACAATGCGCTCCAAACCTTGTTCTTCCATAGATTCTTGTAGCTGTTCGCTAGTTTTCTTGGCTTTCGTTTCGGTCGAAGTCGTGAAATTACTTCTAAATTTATCTAAGCTTTTCTCAAAACGATCCGGACTGATAGGTTTTAATAGATAATCAATCGCATTTTTTTCAAAGGCTTTGATCGCAAATTCATCAAAAGCCGTCGTGAAGATGATATGTGGTTGATCGTCCAATAACTCCAACATTTCGAAACCAGTCAATTTAGGCATTTGAATGTCTAAAAATACCAAGTCCGGTTTGTGTTGTTGTATGGCTTTTACACCTTCGAATCCATCGTTGCACTCGGCTACCACCTCAAAATCGGGATGCGATTGCAAGTATTCTAACAAAATGCTTCGTGCTAAGGGTTCGTCGTCAATCAGAATGGTCTTAATCATATTGAGGTATTCTTAAAGTGGATATAAAGGTATTGTTATCGGTGCTGGTAGTTAGTAAATCGGTGCGGCCAAATAGTAAATAAAGGCGACGTTGTATGCTGGAGAGGCCAAATCCAGTGCCGCGCTTGTTTTCAAACTGGTCTACATCAAAGGGATTTGTGATTACAATGAAAAGCATATTTTCTTCCTTATAAGCATCAATGGTAATCAATACATCGCCCGTTACATTATACAATCCAAACTTAATGGCATTTTCCAGTATAGGTTGAATAATCATGACGGGCACTTTTGACTCTAAAATAGCATCATCATAATCAAAGATCGTTTTTAGCCGATGGCCAAAACGTACTTTTTCAATGTCTAGATATAATCGTAAGTGTTTCAATTCATCTTCTAACAGGATAAATTGCTTTTCATCTTTTCGCAACGTGCCACGTAGAAAATCAGATAACTGAAAGGTCATGCTTCTAGCTTCCTGTGGCTTGCTGCCGATCAGCGCGATGATCGAGTTAAGGCTGTTAAATAGGAAATGTGGTTGTAATTGCTGGCGGAGGTTATACAATTCCGCGTCGCGCACCATACGCTCCGATTGCGCTTTGCGTTCTTTATTTTCTTCATATTCTTCCTGAATGTTCCAGAAGATATTAATAATCATAATACAGGTAATCACCAAAAAATTGATCACAAAACGAAAAGGCATACTAAACGTTAGGTAAACCACCTGTTCTGGTGAGAAAACCTGCAAAAGACAAAAACGCGTACAGAAAACACTGATGGCGCTAAATATGATAGCGAAGCTAAATAGCTTCCAAAACTGCTTATTCTTCGGAAGATAAAACTGTAAAGAGGTATAAATGAGATATGATGTGCCCGTAATCACTAATGCGCTGATGGCCCCGTCATAAATAATAGTCTCATAAGGAACTTTGACCCACCACAATAGTCCATAAACGACCAAAAAGTACAAAACACAAATAATCCACGATGAGGTGTGGATCAGCCATTTTTTCGATTTAGGGTATTGCGTCTGCGCCATAAAAAATACTTATCAGTTATTTTTAATCGTCAATCCGCCGAAAATGGATGTTCCGGTAATGTAAATCTTTTTGTTCTTGTCGGTCGTGATATCCAACATTGGTCGTCGATCGTCCAGTTCCCCAAATATGGAAGCGACATTACTGGATACCTGCCAATGTGGTGGAATAATGATCTTCGTACTGCCGAACAGTTGAAATGTATCCAGTACCACTGCCTGCTTGATATCAGCCTGCAAAAAATTGATTTTAGTGCTGCCGAATACACTGGTGATCGTGCCGCCTAGGAAGTTAGTGGTAAGCAAGGATTTTTTCGTATCACTAAAGAACGTATCCACTTTCAAATAACTATCGTGCTGCGCACTATAATTCGCATAAGAGGCAGAGCCTGTAGACAAATATGGGTCTACAGGCTGCTCAGCTGTTTTGTATTGGCCTGTCGGCGGATAAATCTCACCGCTGGCATAATCTGGATCTACGCGTTTGTCCCAGTCATACTCATCATCCGGACGCGGACGCGTTGGGTCTTCTGGGGGTACAGATGGTAGCACGCGGTTACGCTTGATCAGATAAATACCCATTGCGATTACCATGGCTGGGATAAAAAACTTCCCGAAAGACATGCCGATCAAATCTTTTAGTAAAAAGATCGAACCAATCACGATCAATATGACAGAAGATTTTTTTTGAAATTTGGAATTTACGCCGATCACCAAACCTATGACTATCAGGATCATTTCCCATCCGAAAATCCAACGTGGAAAGATGTCCAATCGCATATTCTTTAAGAGGAGTGCGAGGCCAAACAGAATGATGAACGCACCTGCGAAATTTGTCGTATTGTTCGACTTTGGTGGGCGGCTATCGTTATTTTTGTTTTGTGTACTCATGACGTTGTGTTTTTGTTCCTTTGATGATTCGAAAGTAGATCGAAAAAATCAGCTTAGCGAGCTGAAATAGGCATCTTAAGGTTTTTTTTCGGTGAACGAGCGCTATCAATCGGTGAAAAATTTTAAGCCCATCGCACACCAAAGTCATTTCAATTACGCGAATATGTAAAAATTAATTTACTTTTTTTTGGACGAAATTTGGCCTGATGATTTTATTTATTATATATTTATAGAAGAAATTAAAGCATAAACTTAATTTATCTGACTAATCTAATGGGAGATTTTGAAAACAAAGAACGCGAAGAGGTATTTTCAAAAAAGGTGAGAGCGGGGAAACGTACTTATTTTTTTGATGTCAAAGCAACTCGATCAAACGATTACTATGTGACCATCACAGAAAGTAAAAAACGTTTCGAAGACGGGCAATTTATCAAACACAAGATCTTTCTTTACAAAGAGGATTTTGAGAAATTCGCAGAAGGTTTACAAGATGTCGTCAGTTATATCAAAAATAACCAAGATGTAGTCGAGAAAAGATATGAAGGTGGCTCTGAAGAAGGTGTATTCGAACGAACTGGCACTTACGGTGATGCCAAAGAAAATTTCTCCTTCTAAAATATGATTATCAAAGATAGATAAGCCACACCATTTGCGTGTGGCTTTTTTTATGTACTATCTTTCGGCAATGCCTGTTGCAGTGCCATATTTTTTCTATTTTCGTAGCAAAACATTAATCTTACTATGTATAAGTTGTCTATAGCAGCGATGATGCTGTGTTTTCTTTCCATTGGTAAATTAGAAGCGCAAACCAAAAGATTGAATTTTGCACAATCTTGGGGTCAGGAAGCTTCGCTCACCAAACCGATGAAGCAATACAAAGGTTGGGCAGATGACAATCATTACATTGTAGGTGAGCATAATGCATTGCACAAAGTGCACGTAAAGACAGGCGCAGCGACGCCGTATAGCTACCCCGCAGATGAATCTACTCGGGTTTCTGTGAAGAACAAAGATGTCGTCATTACATTTGCCGACGGACAGTCGCGTCAACTGACACAATCGCCAGAGATAGAAGAAAAGAATCCGACCTTATCGCCAGACGGGAAATATGTCGCATTCACCAGAGAGAATGATTTGTATGCTGTTGAAGTGGCATCGGGCAAAGAGATACGCTACACCACCGATGGTTCGGATGTGGTGTACAATGGTTGGTCATCGTGGGTATATTACGAAGAGATCTTAGGCCGATCTACCAATTATAAAGCGTTTTGGTGGTCGCCTGATAGTAAACGTTTGGCATTTATGCGATTCGATGATTCAGAAGTGCCGATGTTCCCCATCTATGCTTCGCCGGGTCAGCATGGTTATGTAGAGAAAACACGTTATCCGAAAGCAGGTGACAAAAATCCTAGCGTTCGCGTTGGATTTGTTGAAGTAGCAGGATCACCGGTGGTGTGGGCTACTTTTAATGAGGAAGACGATCAGTATTTTGGTCAACCTTATTGGAGCTTCAATAGCCAATCGATCATGGTGCAGTGGATGAATCGCGATCAAACCAATTTAAAATTCTATCAGGTAAATCCTGTCGATGGCACTAAAGTCGCCACATACGACGAGACCCAACCGACCTGGATCAACTTGGATCATGATGAGCGTATTACGTATCTGGCCGATAACAAACATTACATCTTAAAATCGGATAAAACAGGGTGGGCACATTATTACCTCTACAATCTGGACGGTAAATTGGTGAACGCCATTACGGCTGGCGACTGGCAGGTGAGTAGCATCGCACACATAGACGAGAAGAATAAAGTTTTCTACTTCACCGCTCGAAAAGAAAATTCGGCGACATCGGATCTATACCGCGTTGATTTTGATGGTAAGAATTTTAAGCGCTTAACTTTCGGCAATTATACGCACAAAGTAAAGGTATCGCCCAATGGTAAGTATTTTATCACAGAATACTCAAACGTAGAGACGCCGACTAAGGTAGCTTTAGTCGATCTAAACGGTAAAATAGTGCGCGAGCTGGAAGATAGTAAATCAGCCGATTTTGACCAATATAATGTGGGGAAAACAGCATATTTCACCATCCCATCTGCCGATGGACAGTATGATTTGCCGGTTATCGTAACGTATCCAACAGATTTTGACGAGTCGAAGGAATATCCGGTAATCATGAGCATTTACGGTGGGCCAGATGCTGGTAGCGTGCGCAATACGTGGAAAGGCACGGCGAAGCAATATTGGGCCAACGAAGGAATTATTCAAATCGAATGTGATCACCGCGCTTCGGGTCATTTCGGCAAGCAAGGCGTGGCCTTGATGCATCGTAAATTGGGATATTGGGAGTTGATCGATTATGGAACGGTGGCGCAATGGTTGAAGGCAAAACCTTGGGTAGCAAAAGATAAATTACTGATCACGGGTCATAGCTACGGAGGATACGTTGTGACAATGGCATTGACCAAAGGTTCTGCTGATTTTGACTATGGCATCGCAGGTGCTCCTGTTACGAGCTGGGAATTGTACGATTCGCACTATACCGAGCGTTGGATGGATACACCACAAGATAATCCAGAAGGTTACAAACAAGGCTCGGTGCTTACCCACGTAAATGGGTATAAAGGCGGTCTTCGTTTAATGCATGGTGATTTGGATGATAATGTGCATTTGCAGAACTCGATCCAACTGGTAGATGCACTGACCGATCGCGATGTGCCTTTTGAATTTATGATTTATCCGGGCAGCAGACATGGGTTTGAGCGTCGGAAATCAGCGTACGACTTCAAAGAACGCGTTCGTTTTTATTATGAATATTTGTTAGAAAAACCAGTTCCAAAAGAACTGAAATAGCACCTTATTATTAGACGCCTGTTATGTCTATGTTACAATTTTTAAAGGAAAGTACTTTCCGCGCCAATGACGTCATCACGCGCAGTATCGGTATATTGAGCCGGCACTATATCTCGATTGCCGGTTTGTGTTTACTCTTGTTTTTGGTTTCTAATCTGTCTACGCTCTTATCCATCTATTTCGACGGTTATGCAAACCTCGTGAAGGTGGGCATGTTACTGTTATTCGTATTCTTATACTTTAGTCTACAGCTCGTGCTGTTGAAGCGCGCAGTACATTTGGTAAAAGAAGAACCTTCTATCGGACTATGGAAATATTTACCTTCATTTTGGCAGTTTTCGCAATATATTGGCGGTCTAATTGTGTATTCTGTATTGGCAGGATTTGTCTATCTGCTTATGTACGTGTTATGTTTTCCATTGCTTTATTTAGGTATTGAAATGGATACTGTACGGAATGAAATACATCCTTTCTTGACCGGTATCGTCATGTTGCTCGTGGTGATGCGTACCATATTCTATCCGTTTTTTATCATTGAGCAACAGGCTGGAACTTTTAAAGCCTATAAGTTTAGTGTTGCTCTGACTCGAGGCAATGTATTTCGCTTAGCGGTCATTGTTTTTGCGGTGGCTTTTACGCATTTGCTGATGGTGAGTGCGGATTATTTCGATTACTTTTTGGTGGCCAAGATCTTCAGTGTGATCAACTCTTTTGTCATGATTCCGATGGTGAGCATCGTCATGTCGGTCGTGTATGTAGATATGATGAAGAACTATGCGGGAAGCGACGATCCTTCGCTGATGGATAATTTAATATAGTGTTGAACGATTTGAAGAAGAAAAATATTGCCATTCTAGGCTCAACGGGGAGTATCGGTACACAGGCTTTGGAAGTTGTGGATGCTTTCCCCGATCAATTTATAGTCAGTGTACTGACGGGTGGTCGTAATATTGATTTACTGATAGCGCAGGCCATTCGTTACCAACCCAAGTATGTGGTCGTTGCGCATGATGATGCGGTGCAGCAAGTAAAAACAAATCTTTCTGGACTAAACATCACCGTGCTTTCTGGTCAAGCGGGATTGGTCGAAGTAGTCCAAGATCCAGACATAGAACTGGTGCTAAATGCCATTGTAGGATCGGCTGGTCTGGAGCCTACTTGTAAAGCTATTTGCAGCGGTAAAGACATTGCGTTAGCGAACAAAGAAACCTTAGTCGTAGCCGGCGAACTCGTCATGGGATTAGTGAAAGAGCATGGCGTGCGTATGTTGCCGGTAGATTCAGAGCATTCTGCGATCTTTCAGTGTTTGGCGGGGGAAGCGGAGAATCCAATAGAAAAGATTTATTTGACGGCATCAGGAGGTCCATTCCGCGGGAAAGATCGTGCTTTCTTAGAGACGGTTACGAAAGAGCAAGCGCTAAAACATCCCAATTGGAGTATGGGAGCGAAGATCACGATTGATTCTGCTTCGCTGATGAATAAAGGTTTGGAAGTGATCGAAGCGAAATGGTTATTTGATCTAACAGCAGATCAAATTGACGTGGTCGTACATCCCCAATCCATCATTCACTCCATGGTACAATTTCAAGATGGGTCTATCAAAGCACAGCTGGGACTGCCTGATATGAAATTGCCTATTCAATATGCGATGACCTATCCAGCTCGCTTAGGTAACAATTTTGAACGATTTGACTTTGCCAAGTATGGTTGTTTGGATTTTCATAAGCCGGATATGGAAACGTTTCGTAACTTGCAACTGGCATTTACCGCGATGGAAAATGGCGGTAATCAGCCCTGTGTATTAAATGCGGCAAATGAGGTCGTAGTGGAGGCATTTCTGCAAGATCGAATCTCATTTTTGGGAATGAGTGATGTGATCGAGAAAACGCTGTCTAAAATCGGTAATCAAGCACCTACGACGCTGGAAGATTACATTTTGAGTGATCAAGAAGCCAGAAGAGTAGCTCATACCTTTTTAGATTAAAATGCGTTATTAATATTATTACGGTCTAAAAGGCTGGTTAAAAAATGATTTTAAATTTTCAATGGGAGTATTAGTAATGATTGGGCAGGTCCTCCTTGGACTGTCTTTGTTAATTGTGTTGCACGAGCTAGGACATTTCCTAGCAGCACGTGCCTTTGGTATCAAAGTAGAAAAGTTCTACTTATTTTTTGATGCTTGGGGCGTTAAACTATTTAAATTTAATTATAAAGGCTGCGAATATGGTATCGGCTGGCTTCTATTGGGTGGTTATGTCAAGATTGCGGGTATGGTCGATGAGTCCATGGACACGGAGCAACTGAAGCAAGATCCGCAACCTTGGGAATTTCGCTCTAAACCAGCTTGGCAGCGCTTGATCGTGATGTTAGGCGGTATCATCGTGAATGTCATTGTCGGTGTATTTGTCTTTTGGATGTTGACCTTTCATTATGGCGTAACCGATATTGATAACACAAAATTGGTTGACGGTGTTGTTCCCGGCATTGTGGGTAAAGCTGTCGGAATCGAACCTGGAGATCGTATTTTGAAAGTAAATGGACAGGTGCCGCAACATTTTGCTCAAGATCTTTTAAATACCGATGTACTCTTCGGTGGTGCAACCCTTACAGTAGAACGCAATGGTCAATCTATTGATCTGATGATGCCAGCCGATATGGGCAATATGGTAGCCGAGCATAAAGCAAATGAATTTATCCAGCCGCGTAGAAGAATTGCACGTATTGATGAAGTTGTTGCAGATCTTCCTGCGGCAAAGATGGGAATATTGGCCGGCGATAGCATCGTAAGTTTGAATAATAAACCTGTGCTTTTCCAAGATGAAGTAACCAATACGCTTACAGCTCAGGCAAACAAGCCGGTGCAGGTTGGCGTGATTCGAGATGGTCAATCGGTGGAGCTGTCAGGAAAGGTTTCAGCAGAAGGGACTATTGGCGTCTTGTATAGCGTTGCTGGAAGTTCTCTGCCGATCGTACGTTACGATTACGGTTTCTGGGAAGCATTACCGCTGGGTTCGCAAAAAGCCTTTGGTGTAATTACAGATAATATCAAAGGTTTCGGGAAGATTTTCCGTGGTGATTTGAAAGCCGATAAAGCACTTTCTGGTCCGGTTGGTATTGCTACGATGTTTGGAACGGAAGTGGATTGGGCTCGTTTCTGGAGTTTAGTCGGACTAATCTCTATGGCATTGGCTTTTATGAATTTGTTACCAATTCCAGCTTTGGATGGCGGACATGTGGTATTCTTATTGGTAGAAATGATTCAAGGAAAACCATTGAGTGATGCATTTCTGGAAAAAGCACAAATGGTAGGTTTTTTTATATTAGTGGCCTTGATGATCTTTGTTTTTGGCAATGATATTTTTAAGCTGACGCAGTAAGTCCAGATTTGCCTTAGTCTAAAGGCTGATGCAGTATGGTATAAAAGTAAAACTCCCGATCTTCTTGAAGGTCGGGAGTTTTTTATATGTCTTAGTCATCTAATAAATCGGGTCGTCTTTCCGTCGTGCGCTGGAGTTGTTGCTCGTGGCGCCAGGCGGTAATCTTGGCTTCATTTCCACTTAAAAGAATATCTGGCACACGATGCCCGCGCCATTCAGCAGGTCTAGTGTAAATCGGTGCATCCAACAATCCATCTTGGAACGAATCAGACAGGGCTGAAGTTTCGTCTGAAAGCACGCCCGGAAGTAATCGTACCACAGCATCTACCACAATGGCAGCTGGAAGTTCTCCACCGGATAATACATAATCACCAACAGATATTTCTTGGGTGACATATATATCTCTTATTCGTTGGTCAATTCCTTTATAATGACCGCAGAGAATCATTAAGTTTTTCTTAGCAGAATAGGCATTAGCAATGTCCTGATTAAGCGTTTTGCCATCAGGAGTCATATAGATAATCTCATCGTAATCGCGCTCTGCCATTAGTTTTTCGATACAATTGGCAAAAGGCTCAATCTGCATCACCATCCCCGATCCACCTCCATACGGGTAATCATCCACCGATTTCTGTTTGTTGCTCGAGTACTCGCGCAGATTATGCACGTGAATCTCTGCCAAACCTTTCTTCTGCGCACGCTGCAAAATAGAGTGCGCGAATGGGCTGTCTAATAAATTAGGAAGTACTGTAATGATATCAAAACGCATGGTTACAAAGGTAGGTCAAAATTGTGAGTAGCGGGAGAGGTGGAGGTAGGTTTTATGATACCGTATTGAGACAAAATCTTTGCTATAGAAAAAGTGTGTATTTAAGTCAAGTAATTTTTTATGTCGCAATATTTTTATAAATTTTATTAATATTTTAAATATATTTCTTTTATAATAATATAATTTATATTATTGCCTTATTATTAACAAACTTTAACCAAATATATTTTATAATTAATTGCGTATGAGACAAAGGCTACTACTGCTTATGTTGCTTTGCACCGCTTTTCTCGCTAATGCACAGGCACAAATGCACCGCGTTACTGGGATAGTAACTGGAGCGCATGATGGAAAACCAATAAGTGGAGTCACAGTTTCCGTCGTGGGGACTAGTATTGCTACACAGACTGATCAAGAGGGGAAGTATGTAGTTGATATTTCTGAGGGTAGAATTTTAAAGTTTTCTTATTTGGGCTTTGCTGTTCATGAAATCAATGTCGGGTCGAGAAAAATAGTGAACATTCAATTAGTTTCAAGTCAAGGTGACATAAGTGAGATAGTTGTTACGGGCTACGTGGAGACCAAAAAAGAACGTTTTGCCGGTGCAGCAGTTCAACTAAGTGCAGCTGATGTTACTGAAAATAGGCCTGTTGCGTCGTTTACTCAACTTCTCCAAGGGAGAGCTCCCGGCGTTTTAGTTAATTCTGGTACAGGTCAGCCAGGAAGAAATGCGTCGATTCGTATTCGGGGAGAACAATCAATACAAGGAGCTGGTGCGCAACCTCTATACATTATTGACGGAGTGCCGATTGACGAAACGACTTTTCAAACATTAAATCCTAACGATTTTGAAACTTTTGCTATTCTTAAAGATGCAAATTCTACAGCAATGTACGGAGCGCGCGCAGGTGTGGGGGTAATAGTGATAACAACAAAAAAGGGGCGTGCTGGAGAGACAGTAATAACTGCGCGTGCTCAAGCAGGTGTTACTTATGCGCCAGATTTCTCACGGTTGAACATGATGAGTACTGATCAAATTTTGAACTATCAGGAACAAATTGGACTCGTCACGAATACCAATACAGTGATGCCGGGTTGGTTTTGGAGTAGACAAAATCCAAGAAACAGTGGATTGCCCGAAAGTACCCTACAACGCTACGATTTTATGTTAGATAGTGTCAGAAATATTCAAAACAATCTGCGAGACATTCTCTTTCGAAACGGTCTTTCGCAAATGTATGAAGTGAGCGCAAATGGAGGTGGAGAAAATACTCAATTTTTTACATCTGTCAACTATTTTAATCAAGAAGGTGTAGATCGTACTTCGAGTTTAGAGCGTTTTACTGGGCGTGTAAATTTGAATCATAAAACTGGAAAATTGCAAGTGCAATGGAATACGCAAGGAGGATATTCAGTAATGCGTCAAGCTATAGGAGATATATTTGGTAATAGTGCTACAAATCCATTTCAAATGATTTATCGTGGGATGCCTTATGATAATCCATATAAGGCGGATGGAAGTTTAAACTCGGGGCCTGGTCATACGCCATTGCAAACTAAGCAAATTGCGAATGTGCTTGAACGAAATATGAGTACAATAGATCCGCTTAGGCAAATGAAAATAAATACCTCGTTAGTGCTCAATTACGATATTACGGATCATATTAAGATCAGAAATGCAACTGGTCTGGATCTTTCAAGTACTTTACGAGAGACCTACATGGATCCAGGCTCTTTCAGCGGTAGCCTCCAACCATTTCAAAGTGGATGGGCTAGAGAGAACCAGCAAAATTATTCTCAAATAATTAACACCTCAAGTGTTCATTATCAAAAGAAGTTTAATGAAATACATAACTTAAATGTCGGAGGGTTTTTTGAGGCTATTCGTACTTATTACAAGGGTATGGGGTTTGAATTATATAATCTCAATCCCGGAATGCCATGGACAAGTCAAGGTGCGGGTGATCTTCCAACACAGGGAAATCCGATTATGCCACAACGGGCATCTAGTGCTCGTTCAGGTTATGGTATAAGATCTTTCTTTGGATTGGCAGAATATAGTTTTATGGATCGAATATCGCTAAATGCAAATGTTAGAAGGGATGGGACATCGCGCATTTTAAATTCGGCGAATAATAATATAACTACATGGTCTGTGGGTGGTATATGGAATATTCACCATGAGTCGTTTATGAAAAGCCAAAACTTATTAAACAGTTTGAATCTTCGCGCATCCTATGGTACTGTTCCGAACATTTCCAGTATTCCTATCAACTATTATACAGTTCAGGGTTCTAGTGAGTTAGCGCAAAACCGTGTGCCAAATTTCGGTAGTTCGCAAGAAGCATCATTTGGGACAACTAATTATTCGGGGTCACCGATAACGGGACTGGTTCCTCTGACGCCGGGGAATCCAAATCTTAAAATTGAAAGAATACAGAAAGTTAATATCGGTTTAGATGCAGCAGCTTTTGATAATAGAGCTAGCATGTCCTTTGATATTTATCGTAATCGAACTATAGATTTATTTGTGCGTCAGCCATTAAGTTCTACTTCTGGCTTTTCTAATATGGATGTCAATGCTGGTCAAATGTCCAACAGAGGTATCGAGGGTAGTTTGGGTTATGATTTTATACGAAATCAGGATGTTTCTCTGAATGTGACAGCGCAACATTCTATCAATGTAAATAGAATTGATAAACTAGGTATAGTTGATGAGTATTTTTTAGGTACTTTTTTAATTAAAGAGGGATTGCCTTATGGGTCTCATTACACGACCGATTACTTAGGTGCTCAGCCATCTGATGGTCGACCAATGTTTAGAACAGTAGATGGTGGGATAACTACGGATGCTGCGCAAGCACCATCATTTGCTGAATTCGGAACTTTTATTCCAAAACATATTGGTGGCGTTAGTTTATCATTTCGTTTTAAAGACTTTAGTCTATCTACCCTTTTTAGTTATCAGTTTGATGTAGTAAGAAGTAATAATACACGGAATTGGATCACTCGAGGTACACCGTCGTATGCAAGTGCAGTTAATCAATCAACAGAGTTGATTGGCAATCAATGGATGAATCCTGGAGACGTTGCTTTTTATCAAAGTCCTGAATATGATCGCGCTTTTAGTTCTGCGGACTTGCAAAATGCTAAATTTTTACGATGGCGCGATCTGAACGTAGCGTACACTGTACCGATTACCAAACTTGGTAAGATAAATTCTGTGTTTAAGGGCGCACGCGTGTACGCTAATTTTCAAAATATAGCGATTTGGAGTCCATGGAATGGTGTGGATCCGGAAGATAATAATAACATCAGTTTAGTAGAATACCCTAATCCCAGCATGGCGGTGTTCGGTATTGATTTGAGGTTTTAATTCAAAGTTTTAATCATGAATTTGATAAAAAAAATATTTTTTGCTACAGTAGTTGTTACCTCTACCTTCTCTATATCTTGTTCCAATCTATTAGATATTCGGGATACAGATTATATTGGTGGAGATAATGCTTTGCGGACAGTGTCAGATAATGAAAGATTATTAATCGCTGCTTATGCAGGTCTCCAAGATAGAACCTTGCCAATCACCAGTCCTGAGACAGTAACCGACTATGAGATGAATATTCGTTACAATGGTATCTTGTCTGATGAATTGAAAACCGCTGAGTTCTCAAGTCTAAATACGATGCATGAATGGACTTTTGCATTTGATGATGTAGGACTCAGAGGAAATTTTATGCCAAATGTCACTTATTATAGGGTTATAGATAGGGTCAACAGGGTGCTGTCTGCATTACCTTCAGCTGTGGATGAAGGTAATGCAGATGAAGTTAGGCGCCAAGTGATTCGTGGTGAAGCATTATTCTTGAGAGCATTTTCTCATTTCGAATTGTTTCGGTATTTCTGCAAGAACTATGACCCCAATGGTTTGGGAATGCCCTATCTAGATCGACCTCAATTCAATCCGTTGGAACGACATGCCAGAGTAAATATGGGTGAATACTTTCGGGGAATTATTAATGATTTGGAGGAGTCTAAAGGTCTGGTGGTTGATAATCTAAAAGATAAAGCTAGAGCTAATAGAATAACAGTTTCTGCTTTGCAGGCTCGGGTGGCACTATATATACGGAATTGGGATCAAGCAATTTCGTACTCTACCGAGTATATAGACGCATTACCATTGGCTACAAGAGATAGATTCATTGGAATTTGGACAGACCAAAATACAGATGAAGTTTCTTGGCAATTGACACGAACAATCGCAAATCGTTTCGGGAATTTCTTTAGAAGTGTTTCATCAACTTCTGCTGGACAACCAGTTTTGGGAACCATATCTTGGGTGCCATCAGATAAATTATGGAATGCGTATGACGCTTTGAATGACGTTCGTTTCGATGCTTACTTTGTAAACGAACCCCTGCTTAATGTAACTAATCGATATTCTAAAATATTGAAAAAATTTAATGGATCTGGTTATGCAACCACCAATGAGAATGTTGCTAATATAAAAGTTTTTCGAACTGCTGAGATGTATCTTATTCGTGCCGAATCGTATGCAGAATTAGGTAATTTAGCGAATGCATCTACTGATCTTGATGCATTAAGATTTGCGAGATTACTTAACTATAATCCTGTTTCATTAAATTCTCGTCAACATGCAATCGATGAAATCCTTTTGGAGAGATTCAAAGAGTTGGCTCTTGAAGGACATCGTTTTTGGGATTTGAAGCGTAAAAGTTTACCTGTTGAACGTTTGCAATCTGATGCGCCTCAATCGACTTCTCGGATATTGCCGGCTAATAATTTTAGATTTGTGCTTCCAATACCTCGTTGGGAAATGGAGGCGAACCCGTTAATGGTACAGAATGAAGGATATGCTAGTAATTAATTCTAGTAGCGTAACAGGAAATGACTGACCTTTGAAGGTCTTCTTCATATGGACGTATTAAATGATCTTTAGCAATACGTTCGAAAACCTAGCTCCAAATTTGCGAGCAAATTTTACAATACTACCCGTAGATTCTGTCCAATAGCATCATATCCATAAAATATGATGCTATTTTGGTTCACAGTTTTTGAAACAAGGTGAATTTTCTAATATACTCTAAAAGTAACGTACGATTGTTTTTCCAGAATTACTTCTTTTCGACGCAAAGAAAGGTTTATATTTTGAATGAAATTACATGACTAAAAGATATTACCTAAAAATATTGGCGCAATCAGGGATAGTCAGTTATATCTTACGGTTAACTGCTATTTGAGTGCTTTATACGTAATACGAATGAAAGGAACTTATGTGTTCAAAGCTCGTGTGGTTCGCTATGAAACTGCTTATAAGGGTTTTGTAATTTTACGTGCGAGTTTTTCTTTTTTGGTGTTAGTTACAAGATGGAATATTAATATACTGTTAAATACACCTGCTCTCATAAATGATAATTCGATATTGTATGAGACAATTTTATGAAGAAACTTGAATTTTAAAGCGGATAAAGTGTATTTTTTCAAAAATGAATTTGTTGTAACACGAGTTACTGTGACAAATTCTATGTTTTTTCATAAAAAAATAAAAAAAATATAACACTGTACAATAAATTGTAGGGTATTTATATGTTCTTTAAAAGATAAAATAATTCTTTAAAAGATTTATGCGTGTTGTTTGGAAAAATGTTATGAAACTTTGGCAATAAACGTTCCAAAAATTACTGGTACAACCTTTTTAACATTTTTTTGCATTATTAATTTTAATGGCTACTATTGGCCAAAATTAACTAAACACACACTCTATGAAAAAACAATTACTCAGTTTTTTTGTGCTCTGCCTTCTATCCATTGGGATAGCTAGTGCACAAAATCGCACAGTAACCGGTAATGTAACTGCAAGTGCAGAGCGTTCGCCTTTAAGTGGCGTTTCTGTAACGATTGTAGGTACATCATCAGGTACGCAAACAGATGATTTGGGAAATTACTCAATCTCTGTTCCTGCCAATGCTACATTAAGATTTTCTTATGTAGGCTTTAACTCAAAAAACGTAGTTGTTGGTACTCAATCAACGATTAATGTCGGGTTAGATAACGAATCATCTCTAGATGAGGTAGTTGTAGTGGGTTATGGTACTCAATTAAAGAGAAACCTCACAACTTCTATCTCTACCGTCGGCGCTGCTGAATTAAAAGATATTCCAGTTCCAAACATTCAACAAGTATTACAAGGTAAAACCGCTGGTGTCATGGTTACATCTGGAGGTGGTCGCCCTGGTGCACCATTAGCGGTACAAATTCGTGGTCGTTCTTCGATCAACGCCGGTAACAATCCACTTTACGTAATTGATGGAGTAATTATGGCGTCTAACAATGATTTTACGCCGAATGCAGTTGGAGCTGGTATTTCACCACTTGCAAACTTAAACTCCGAAGATATTGTATCTGTTGAAGTCTTGAAAGATGCTGCAGCAGCATCTATCTATGGATCAAGAGGTTCCAATGGTGTTGTTATTATTACAACAAAAGGTGGTAATAAATCGGGCAAATCGCAAATAGCGGCATCTACTTACACTGGATGGCAATCTCTTACTAAAAAGCGTGATTTATTGAACTCGACAGAATATCGTACATTGTACAATGAAGCTGCTACTAACGCTGGTTTAGCTCCAGTGTTTACACAAGATCAAGTCGCTAACCCAGAAAATAATGTAAACTGGTTAGATGAAATCCTTGCAGACGAATCGAATGTGACTTCTGCCCAAGTTTCAGTAACTTCAGGTGGTAATGAAAATACGCAGTTTTATACCTCTTTCAACTACTTCAATCAGGATGGTATGCTTCAACGCGGTGGTTTTGAGCGTTATGCGGTAAGAGCTAATCTAACACACCGTATCAACGACTTTATCACCTTAGGAAGTAATACAGCACTTACAAGATCTATGAGAGATGAGACGCCAGTTGATAACAGTATCTTTTCTCCATTTCCACGTGCTTTAGTTGCTAGACCAGATCAACCAATCTACAATGCAGATGGTACATTCGCAACTAATAGTTATAACAACCCTTTACACATGTTCCAATCACAGAATTTTGTGAATTTGGCCAATGTGTTTAACTCTTCTTACTTGCAGTTTGATATCGTATCAGGATTGAAATTTAAAACCGCTGTTGGTATTGATTATAGTTTCCTAGATCAACGTATTTACAATCCTATTACATCTCTATCTGGAATGGGAAGTAATGGTTCGGCAGCTTCTGGTACAGCACAAACTCGCAACTTTTTAGCAACTCAAACTTTATCTTACGATAAGTCTTTTTATGACAATCGTCTAGATTTGAATGCGATTGCCGTATATGAGTACCAAAGAAATCAACGCGAAAACAATCGTGTAGATGGAAACAATTTTCCATCTGACTTAACTCCTTATTTAACATCTGCTGCGGCTATCACTGGTGGTACAGCTAACTTTACAGAATTCTCATTAGCATCTGCTTTAGCTCGTGTTAACTTGGGATGGGACGGCAAATATTTGTTCTCTGCTTCTATTCGTAGAGATGGGTCATCTAAATTCCCTGAGTCAGGTCGTTTCGGTTATTTCCCTTCAGTTTCTGCTGGTTGGGTCATGTCAGAAGAGAATTTCTTGAAAAATGTTGACGCGATTAGCTTACTGAAAGTACGTGCTTCTTATGGTTCTACTGGTAACCAAGAAGGAATCGGAAACTTTGCTTTCAGACGTACAATCGGTGGTGGATTCAACTATTTTGACTTACCAGGTTTTGGTCTTTCAGCAATTGGTAGTCCTAATTTGAAATGGGAAACTACTAATCAAGTAGATGTCGGTATTGACTTAGGTTTGTTCAATAACAGATTAGAGATCGCGGCAGATTACTACAATAAAACCACTAAAGATTTATTGTTAAATAGACCTATTCCTTCCACAACAGGATTCTCTACAATCTTAGAGAATATTGGTAACATTAAAGGTTCTGGTTTTGATTTTCAAGTGACTTCACGTAATTTCAGAAATGCTGATTTTACATGGTCTACTTCATTGAATATTTCAACATACCGTAATGAGGTTACTAAATTATTTAATGATCAACCAATTGATCAAGGTTTCGTAGTTCGCCATGCCGTTGGACAGCCTTTAGGTTCATTCTTCTTAATCAAATCTCTAGGTGTAGATCCAGAGACAGGTGATATGATGTATGAAGATTTTGATGGATCAGGTACAATTACATCAGCAGACAGACAGTTTATGGGTAATCCACTACCTAAGTTCCATGGTGGCTTCACGAATAACTTCTCTTACAAAAACTTCGACTTAGATGTGTTTTTCCAATATAGCTATGGAAATGATATCTACAACCTAGGTGCAGAAGGTACTGGTGGTTACGGAAGTATGGGTGCAGTGGTAAGTGGTACTGCTCCAGCAACAAACATGTTCCGTGATTATTATTTGGACAGATGGACTCCTGAAAATACGAATGCAGAACAACCAAGAGCAGTAGGTGGTGTAAGAGGTACATTCAATTCTCAACGTTCTTCAAGATTCTTAGAAGATGGTTCGTATTTACGTCTTAAAACGTTGACATTAGGATATAATCTGCCAAAAAGCTTAATTCAGAACGCGAGATTCACTAACGTGAGAATCTATGCTAGTGCTTATAACTTGTTGACATTCACTAAATACACTGGTTTTGATCCAGAGGTGAGTTCGGAGCTAACCGTGTCAAATCTAGGTGTTGATCAAGGTTCTATTCCTCAGTTCAGAACATTCATGTTAGGTATCAATTTAGGACTATAAAAGACTTTAATAATGAAATTCAATATATTTAAAACAATATGTGCTGTCGGTGTTGTAGCATTCCTGACATCATGTGATAGCAAATTGGAGTTACTTCCGAGAGACGCTGTGTCTCCAGAGTTGGTCGGTGGCCCAGAAGGAGAGAAGCTACTAAATGGTATTTATGACGCATTTCAAAATGGTAATTTAGGTTCTGGGTACGCATACCTTAGTTATGTAACAGAAGACTTATCGGCAGATAACTTAAAATACCGTGCTACGTTTTTCCAACATGGTGAGGTGGATAATAATGCTATCTTGTTAGAGAATGTCTTAGTATCCCGCTATTTTAATTTCCCATACGTAGCGATTCAACGTGCGAACGATTTAATTGAAATTGTAAATAATGCTGCTGGGATTGATGAAGCTAGTAAAACCAAACTTTTAGGTACAGCTTATTTCTTTAGAGCTTATGGATACTATCGACTGGTTACTATATTCGGTGCAGTTCCTATCGTGCCTAATAGAGATATTGTAGAATTACCACGTAATTCCGTTGATGAAGTATATGCGCAGATAATCAGTGATCTAGAGGCTAGTATTGCAAATCCAGCGCCATTTTCAAACAGTAATTATGTCTCAGTCGAAGCTGCGAAAGCTTTATTAGCTCGTGTTTATTTGATTAGAGGTGATAAAGCATCTGCTAAACGTTACGCTTTAGAAGTGATTAACTCAGGTAAATTTGCGATTGAGTCAAATTACGCAAATATGTTTACTACTCCTTTCACTTCTAACGAGCACATCTTCAAAATTGCTAATACAGCAGTTGAGGGAGCAAATGCTTTAGATTTCTTCTTACAACACCCTGACATGCCAGGAGGTGGACGTGCTGAATTGCCAGTTGATGAAAGTTTGATCGCTGCTTATGAGTCTGGGGATACCCGTAAGGCTGCATCTGTTACAGAGATCGTAGCGCCTGCAGCTAATCCAGGATGGTATTCTAAGAAGTATCAAGATCCATCTGGAAATGGTGCGCATCCTTACTACATTTTGCGTTTAGCGGAAATGTACTTAATTGCAGCTGAAGCTGATGTAGAAACTGCTCCAGCAACAGCATTAACTAATGTTAATATTGTACGTACGAATAGAGGTCTTAACGCTTTAACTTCAGTAACGCTTCAAGATATAATCAAAGAGAGACGGGTAGAGTTTGCTTTTGAGAACCTAAGATGGATGGATATGCGTCGTACGCCTTCGGCAACAAATCCAACTAAATCTATGGCAACCGTTTTCTTGGAGGCTAAGGGCAGAAGTGCTAATGATGAATTGTATCCAATTCCTCAATCAGCTATTAATACCAATCCATTGTTATTACCTAACAACCCAGGTTATAATTAGTGGTTTTGATTTAAAAAAGTCGTTTTTACGATAATTATTTTAGGGAGCTCGCTTATCTACTTAAGCGAGCTCCCTTTTTTATTGGAATTTGGGTAGAAATTATGGAATGCTAGCGTGCATGGTATTTTTTTTAGAAGTTTTCTTTTTTAAATACTGCATTTTCATGTTTAAACTTGTTTATTTTTTTGTTTTGACAATTTTGGTGCGTTTGTTTTTGTCATTTAGCAATTATTACTATGTTTGCAAGACTTAGTTGTAGCACCTGCTACAACTAAAGTGACTAACAACTACATTATATTATTAACACACATCTATGCAAAAACAACTACTTAGCATTGTAGTGCTTTTCTGTCTATCTATTGGTATGGCATTAGCACAAAATCGAACCTTATCTGGTAGGATAACGGATCAAGAAGATGGCTCGCCAGTAATTGGTGCATCCATTTTAATTGAAGGTACATCTGTCGGTACGCAGACAGATCGTGATGGTCGTTATACAATTACATTTGCACAATCCGCAAAAAGAGTAGCGATTTCTCATGTAGGCTATCTTTCACAAACCATTTCTCTAACCAATCAAACAGTTTTGGATGTTAAATTGACTTCTGAGGCTTCGTATCTAGATGAGGTGGTGGTTACAGGCTATGGCACGCAACGTCGAGGCGATATTGCTGGTGCCATTTCGCGGGTTAATCCAAAAAACATTGAAAACATGCCCGTACAATCGATTGACCGTGCTTTGCAAGGACAAGCGTCGGGTGTTCAGGTCAATGCCTCCAGCGGTGTACCAGGCGCAGCGGTTCAGATGCGTATTCGTGGTACGGGATCGATCTCTGCTGGTAATGAGCCATTGTACATCGTAGATGGTGTACAGATGAACACAGGTACGTCCACTTCTTTCGTCAACTCAAATCCATTGGCATTTTTGAATACGAATGATATTGAGTCTATTTCCGTACTGAAAGATGGCGCAGCAGCAGCCATTTATGGTGCTCAGGCAGCAAATGGCGTAGTATTAATTACCACTAAAAAAGGTAAAGCTGGACAGAGTCAGATTAACTTCAATACTTTTTTTGGATGGACCGAACCCATGCCATCTGTGAAGATGATGAATTCTCAACAATTCGCGCAAGCGCGTGGTGAAGCCATCTGGAACAGAAACCCAACCAGGACTGATGAAGCAAATCGAAATGCTTGGTTAGATGCTTTAGGTTTACCGCGTACTACCACGGATGCCGAAATAGCCGCATTACCGACATATGACTGGCAAGATGCTGCATTCCGTAATGGTAAAAATCAAAACTACGAATTGTCGTTTTCTGGCGGTAGCGAACGCACTACTGTTTTTATGTCTGGTTCGTATAACAAGCAGGAAGGAGCAGTAGTTGGGATTGATTTTAGCCGCGGTACTGCATTGGCTAACATTAGCCACAAAGCCTTGGATTGGCTAACTGTAGATTTCAACGCTAAGTTATCTTCTGTAACACAAAATGGTATTACAGGAAGTGGATCTTCTTCAGGAGCTTTTGCTGCGCCACAGTACTCAGCGCCGATGATGCTGCCTTATGTACCGATATACAATGAAGATGGTACTTTTAATGCACCAACAACAAACCTTCCCGGTGATATGGGGCATAATTCAATTTTTGCGGCCTCGGTAAACACAATCCGGAGTAACACCAAAGCCGTTGTTGGTAATACGGCATTTACAGCGAAAATCATAGATGGTTTGACGTTTCGTTCGTTTTATGGTATTGACTATCGTATGATTGCTTCCCAAAATTATACTGACCCTCGAACCATTGATGGTTTTTCGAGAAATGGTTTGTTGCAATTGGATAATTACGAGAATGTTAACTTCTTGACTAACCAGACGTTCAACTATAACAAAACTTTTAATACCGATCACACCGTTGCTGCTATTTTAGGAGCTGAGTACAGACAAGATAATCGCGATTACCGTTTTATGTCGGGCGAAGGTTTTCCAACTTTTCAGTTCCGTACGATGCAGTCTGCTGCGAATCCAGTAAGTGTAACAGGTAACTATACTGGTTATAAAACTGCTGGTATCTTCGGAAAGGTGAACTACGATTACAAAAAGAAATATTTCATCGGCGGTGTTTTGCGCTATGATGGTTCTTCTCGTTTCGGTGCGGATAACCGTTATGGATGGTTCCCAGGTGTATCTGCTGCCTGGGATATCAATCAAGAAGATTTCTTGAATGATATAAATTGGTTATCGCAGTTGAAATTAAGAGCCAGTTATGGCCATACCGGTAACTCTAATATTGATAATTTTGGATGGAGAGGATTATACCAAGGTTTGGGAGCTTACAATGGCCAACCAGGTATTCGTCCGTCAGGTATTTCTAATCCAGAGTTGAAATGGGAACGTAATATTACCACTAACTTAGGTCTGGATCTTGGATTTTTTGATGGTCGTATTACTGCAGAAGTTGATGTTTTCCGTCGTCTCAGTACGGACTTGTTGCTTGATCGGCCGCTACCTTATACATCAGGTTATGCAGATGTAAGTTCGAATATTGCCGAAGTAGAAAACCGTGGTCTAGAGCTTACGCTGAATACGATCAATGTACAGGCTAGAGATTTCCGTTGGACCACTAGTTTCAATGTCACCTTTATGGATAACAAATTGTTATCATTATACGATGGCTTAGAGGTGTTGCCAGGCGAGCAGTCAATCCGTGTGGGTTACTCCTTAGGTTCTCAGTTTTACGGAAGATATGCTGGTGTGAATGCAGCGACAGGAAAAGCAATGTGGTATGATAATGCCGGAAACATTACCTATTCGCTAAGAAACCCCTTGGATTATACTGTCCTAGGAAACAGCTTAAGTGATAGTTACGGAGGCTTTACAAATACATTCAACTACAAGGGAGTGGAGTTATCTGCTTTTTTCCAATACGATTTTGGACGTATGCTGTATAATAGTCAGAATGCTTTTTGGTATCGTAACGGTGCTACTTCCAGAAATGGTTTGGTGGATGTTTTTGAAAGACGCTGGCAAGAACCAGGCGATATTACATCAGTACCAAGGCCGATCGATGGCGGTGCAGAAGTGGGTATGGCCAATGGATATGGTACTAGTAGCCGTTTCTTAGAAGATGCATCCTACATTCGTTTAAAAAATATTAGTCTTTCGTATACCTTGCCTACAGAGTTGGCATCTCGCCTTCGCGCTAGACAATTACGCGTATATGCGCAGGGAACAAACTTGTTCACATGGACGAAATGGACTGGTTACGATCCAGAATTTGGATCAACAGGGACGAATTCTGAGCGCGGTACTACCGTACAAGGATCAACTCAAGGTGCTATCCCGCCATTGAAGAGTTTTATCTTCGGTCTACAATTGGGCTTTTAACTAAACACGAAACTAAAATGAAGAAAAATATTCTATATATAATGTTAGCTGGCACGTTACTTTTTAATAGCTCATGTGACAGCTTACTGGATGTCGATCCGCAGCAGTCGATCGATTCAGAAACAGCATTAACCAGTGAAAATGCCGTAAATGCGGCAGTGAATGCCGTCTATTCTCGATTTAGAGAATTAGGTCTGTACGGTCGCGACTTATTAGCCATTCCCGAATTATTAGCGGACGATGCTATCAATACTGGTGCCGGCAACCGTCTGGTACCACAGGCAAATAATCAGCCTGCTGCACATATGCTAACAGCAACTTGGCAGATGAGCTACTACGCGATTAATCAAATCAATTTGGTATTCGAAGCGCTAGAAGCACTTTCTGCTACTGATGAGTACAAGGCAAATATTGCAGGTCAGCTACATTTTCTAAGAGCACTTAGCTACCACACATTGGCCAAATGCTATGCCTATGATCCAACAGCTATTATTGAAGAATCAAATAGAGGGAGTGTGCCCATCATCACAAAAGGTGTGCTAACATTGGATCATATTGCATACAATACGCGTCCTACTATTGGCGAAGTTTATGATTTCATATACGCTGATTTGGAAAATGCAATCACCAAATTACCTAACAATACATCGGTCTACGGTGCTTCAAAATCAGCAGCACATGCACTTTTTAGTCGTGTAGCATTGTATCGTGGTGATATGACCAAAGTAATATCGGAAGGTACCGCGGCAATAGCTACCGGAGGTAAAACCTTAGCACCTACCAATGCTTTTGTGCAAACGTGGCGCACGGTAAACAATCCAGAATCTTTCTTTGAGGTGGCATTTACCAATACGGCCGACAATATTGGTGTGAATGAATCGCTACGTGCAACCTATACCACGCGCCTCACTCCAACTGCTACGTCCGGATCAAACCACGGAAATGTGGTTTTGAATGACGCTTTCTACGCTTTGTACGGTGCTAATGATGTTCGTCGCGATATCATATTACGTGGCTTGACTACGGCAAATAGAACGCGGTGGGAAATTACAAAATTCATTAGTAGAAGCGGTGTCAATAACATGGATAATGTGCCTGTTATTAGATTGCCAGAAGTAATTTTAAATATGGCAGAAGCTTACGCTACGGCAAATAGCCCCGTATACAATGAGGCTTCTGCTCGTACTCAACTTAACTTAATCAGAAATCGAGCGGGTATTGGTCCTTCCACTGCGACTGGGGCAGCATTATTTGAGGATATTATTATGCAGCGCCGATTAGAATTGGCTTTTGAAGGTCATCGTTTCTTTGATTTGAAGCGTCTTGGGCGAGACATCATCAAACCTACGGGAAATGTAGCATTTACAGATTTCCGAATTTTGGCCAATATTCCTGTTCGTGAAGCGGCTCCAAATACACAAGTTGTACAGAACCCTGGTTATTAATTTAGATACTTTATCATGAGATATATAAAATTTATTATTTTGGCATTAGGCATTCCGATGCTTCTTAATTCCTGTATGAAGGAAACAGACAAAGATTTTTATTTTACCAATGCATTAGCTGAATTTGACTTAGCAACCAATACAGCAAATGCGCCAGGCGTCAATTATCCTCTGCTAGCAGCTAGACTTAGAGGTTCAGGTTTGATTTCGTATCGTATAAACCTGCTTGGTCAGCAGCTGAGCGCTGATCAAGCAATAGCATTACGTATAAATGGAGAAAGTACGACTGCGGTAGAAGGAGTTCATTATCGGTTGCCTAATGGTTTGAACGCAACATTTCCAGCTAATTCGAGCTTTGCGAATTTGGATGTAGAAGTTTTGGATTTTCCTGCACAAACGACAGGAGCGGCTAATGTAGTATTGGTCTTCGAAATAGTGGGGAATGACGTAGTCAAGCCAAGCGAAAATCATAAAAGTATTGGAGTCCAAATCAACGTTCGTTAGGTTTTAATAAAACAAAGAAAATCATCATTTATAAAGGGCTGTCGTTTAAAACGACAGCCCTTTTTTGCTATGGAGAAATAGTTGATCAAAAGGTTGTTAGTCTATATTTTTATTTTCAAATAGAATAACTCTCTGATATCTAAAGCTTGAATTTAGATTTTATTTAGATTAATTAAATTTTATTTATGAATAATCCTTAATTATATTATTTTTGTTGTAATTAATAATTTATAATTAAATATTGAGGTTTAGTAATAATACGATTTAATGTATGAATAAAATAATTACGCTATTCGTCTTGTTTATCATTCATTTAGGAGCGGCCCATGCTCAACAGAGATTGATTACAGGGACAATCAAATCAGCAAAAGATAATAAACCTTTAGTTGGCGTCTCAGTGGTACTATCCGGTTCATCGAATAATCTTGCGAAATCGGGTGAAGATGGTCAATACGCGATATCAGTGCCACTCGGTGCCAAAGAGTTGATATTTAATTTGCTGGGGTATGAAACGGTTAAGATTTCTATCGGTCGAAATAATATCATTAACGTGAGTATGTTCGCTATCAATTCTGAAATTTCAGAAGTAATTGTTGTCGGTTATGGTACAATGCGACGGACGGACCTGACGGGTTCTGTCACTAAAATTAAAGGTGAAAATTTTCAAGATGTCGCCATCTCTTCGTTTGATAAATTTTTACAAGGTCAAGCAGCCGGAGTCCAATCTACGACACCAAGCGGATTGCTGGGTGAAGGAGCAAGGGTACGTATTCGCGGTACTAATTCTATTTCCAATAGTTCCAATCCACTTTATGTCGTAGATGGCGTACCGTATGTATCCGACAATGTGAGTCTGTTTACAGAATCTAGCCCTTTAGCGGATATAAACCCCAGTGATATAGCTAGTGTGGAGATTTTGAAGGATGGTGCATCTACTGCTATTTATGGCTCCAGAGCAGCAAATGGTGTTGTGCTGATTACGACTAAACGTGGGCAGCAAGGGGCTTCAAAATTGGAGTATTCAACCTGGCTTGCAGCAGCAACACCTTCTAGGCGTTTTGATTTGTTGAACGCAAATGAATTTATAGAAATCACAAATGAAAAATTGCGAAACGCAAATTTGGACGATGCAGCTTTCCCAACGCCCATTCCAGGTCGAGACAATGAATTCTACGATACCGACTGGCAAAGTATTATTTTCCGGACTGCATTTCAGCAAAACCACGCCTTATCGGTTAGCGGTGCAAATGACAAAACAAATTATTTTGTATCCTTGGGATACACCGATATGGATGGTATCACCTATCCAAATTCCTTAAAACAGTATACGTTGCGAACGCGCGTAGAGCAAAAAGTGTTAAGCGATAGGTTAACGATTGGTATTAATAATGCCATATCGCATACGACGAATCGCGGACTTAATAATAGTGGCAATGCAACTTCTAGTGCGATGCAAGGTTTAATTTTTGCATTTCCCAATGTGCCCGCCAGATGGCCGGACGGATCGTATAATTTAAGTAACGATCAGCTTACGTTAGGCCAGGGTGCCAATACCCGACCAATTAGAGGCAATGTCAATCAGGCTTATGTACTCGACAATAATATCTACAAGTTTCAACAACTTAATATTACCGGGAATGCTTTTGCAGAATTGGAAATCATGAAAGGTTTGAGTTTTAGAACACAGATCGGTATCAATTATATGTTGGGCGAAGATTATTTGTATTTCGATCCTGGTCATGGTGATGGAAGGCCAGTGGGGGGGCGTATTTTGCAGTATAGTTTTCCAAGATTTCGATATAATTGGCAAAATTTATTGACCTATACCAAAGAATGGGGTGACCACAGTATCAACTCAGTCGTCGGTCAAGAAATGCAAATGACCAACAATCGCTCTTTCTCAGCAAATGGTACCAGATTGTCTTCACCATTTTTCGGAGAAAACGAAAACATTATCACTGGAACACTAAGTAACCAGATTATAGGGGGCAATGCTTCTCAAAATGCTTTTGAATCTTTCTTTGGAAGGGCTCATTATATTTACAAAAATCGATACCTGATTAGTGCAACATTAAGAAATGATCGCTTGTCTGCTCTACCATTAAATAATCAAACGGCACTACTACCTGGAGCATCTATTGGATGGCGTATTTCAGAAGAAGAGTTTTTCAATTCTTCTTTAATAAGCAATCTAAAAATTAGAGGTAGCTGGGCAAAAGTTGGAAACACTGAGATTGGCAATTATCCATCAGCGGGTATCTTTTTGGGTACTCAATATGGAACAAATAATGCCATTCGTTATTTTCAGATAGCTAATCCCGATTTGAGATTTGAAACCAGTCAAAAATTGGATATAGGCCTTGACATTGGTTTGTACGACAACAAAGTAATAGTGGTCGCCGATTATTTCAATAACAACATTGATAATCTCATATTGGCTAGTCCGACCGCGCCATCTCTAGGTGTACCATCGAGCCAAATCAATAGAAATATTGGTGCCATGTATAATAGAGGTTTTGAGTTTGGGGTCAATACAATGAACATTACCCGTGAAGATTTTAGTTGGAGTACTAATTTCAATATAACTTTTCTGAAAAATAGAGTTAAGCGATTGGTCGAAGGCCAGCCGATAAATTACCTGTATCATACTGTGCGCGAAGGTGAAGCGATTGGTTCTTTTTATGGTTATGTCGATCGCGGGGTTAATTCAGCTAATGGCAATCCATTGTTTGAGAAAGCAGATGGTACTGTGGTACAACGTGCTTTTGGTAATAATGGTACATGGAGTATTTATAATCCCGAAAACCCGGCGGATGAATCGCAGATCACCACTGGTCTGAGTATAGACGACAAAAGAATTCTTGGGCTCTCTAATCCTACATGGTATGGTGGTTTCAATAATAATTTTCGATACAAACGCTTTGATGCTAATATATTTTTTACTTTTTCTGGTGGCAATAAAGTGTACAACAGAACACGGCAAGAGTCGCTTAATCAACAAGGCTTCGCTGGCGCAGGTAGAGAGCTTTTGGATCGGTGGACAACACCTGGTCAAATTACTGATGTACCCAAATTGTATTTTAATTCAGACACATACGCGCTTCAATCGGGTAATTTGAATAGTCGATTCTTAGAAAATGGTACTTTTTTGCGGGCTCAAAATTTAGCAATAGGATATACGCTAAAACCGGATTTATTGTCGAGAATTCACGTAAGTAATTTTAGAGTATTTGCGCAAATACAAAATGCCTTTGTTATCACGGCATATAAGGGGTTGGATCCCGAATTATCCAATATCAACTCAGGCAATTTCCTGTCCAATGATGTGCAGGTCAGTAACGTACAATCTAGTCTAGACTTCAGTGCTAGCCCTATTCCTAGGACGTACACATTTGGTTTAAATATTGGATTTTAAAACGCAGTATTATGTCGTATCAAAATAAAATTAGAACAGCAACCATATCTTTCGCTATAGTAGCATTTATAACAACAACAATAGCTTGTAAAGACTTCACAAAACTAGAACCACTCGACAATCTGTCGGAGGGGAGTGCATTTAGTACGCCGGGAAACATTGAATTATCCGTTAATGGCGTGTATCGTATTGCGACTATTGGAGAGAATGAAGGGGCTGTGGATAGAGGTTATCCATTTGGCGCAGCGGCTCTTCAACTAGCGGAGATGCGGGGGGAGGATATGATCAACTTGCAACAAAGTTTTGTCAATACATATGAGAGCAATTACTCAACTGTAACACCCAATAACAGAAATCACTGGGAGCAATTGTATGCGATGATTAATCAAGCAAACGTGATGATTGAAGGCGTGCGACGGGCTGCTCAAAATGGCGTAATAACAACTGTGGCAGCGTTGGCGTATGAAGGAGAAGGTAGATTTTTACGAGCGTTGGCTCATCATGAGTTATTGTTACATTTTTCACGTCCTTTTGCTGATGACAATGGCGACAAAGCAGGAGTACCTTATAGAAACGTTGCGATTACTAACAGTACCAATATAGCCAACAATTTGACATTGGGTCGAGGCACCGTCGCTGAGGCGTACGCGAATTTGTTAATCGATTTAGATTTTGCGGAAGCCAATTTGCCGGCATCTCGTCAATCTACCGCAATAAGTATTTCGCGAGCTACTAGAGGTGCCGCGATTGCATTAAAAACGAGAATTAAACTACATCAACAAGATTATACAGGCGTAGTGACGGAAGCTACCAAGTTAGGCGCTTCAGGATCTGGAGGTTTTGTAAGCACCGTTGGCGGATACGTGCTTACTGCAAGTCCGGATTTACCTTTCTTAAATAATAGTGGCAACACAGAATCCATATTTTCTTTTGCCAATAGTGGAATTGCTAATCCAGGAGTTTTGAATTCGTTAGCTTCTATGTTTGGCGCTTCCACTGCTAATCCTAATCCAGCAGCCGGTGGAGGTCGCAATCAGGTGTCGATCAGTCCTATCCTTTGGAATGCTCCATTTTGGTCAACAAACGATATTCGGCGCACAGCGCTTCATTTTAATCAAATCACGGGCGATCCTAGTTATAGATTAGTATACAATAATAAATACCGTAGTTTTTTAATATTTGAGGATTGGACGCCAATTTTGCGCTATGCAGAAGTATTGCTCAATGCTAGTGAAGCACATGCTAGACTCGGTAATAATACGCAGGCCTTAAGTTTATTGAATGCTGTGCGCGATCGATCGGTGCCTGCCGCGGAAAGATTTGGAACAACAGCGCCAGCAGATCTATTGCAAGCTATTCTAAACGAGCGGAGGATTGAGTTTGCTGGCGAGGGCAGGCGTTGGCCAGATATTCATCGCTTGGCGCTAGATGCGGTGTACGGAACAGGTGGCATTCCTGCGAAAATTGAATTTGCTGCTTTAGCAGGTCAGGCAAGTTTTAATAATATCAATCCTCCAACTATAGCGCGCAATATTGGGATAATTCCTTACTCCAATTTCTTATTTCTTTGGCCGATTCCCGAAACTGAGGTTTTGGCCAATCCTACTTTACGGGCACAGCAGAATCCAGGTTATTAATTCTAATTACATAATAAAAATGGCCGATGATCTTCATCGGCCATTGTGTTTTTATATAAATCTGGATAATTATCCCTTTACCATCGCAATAAAGTCATCAAATAGATAACGAGAATCGTGTGGGCCAGGAGAAGATTCTGGGTGATATTGCACCGAGAATGCTTTTTTGCCTTTTACGCGAATACCTTCGATCGAATTGTCATTCAGGTTGATGTGCGTAACTTCTACCGCATCGGATTTTTCGATATCTTCACGAACCACACCAAAACCATGATTTTGAGAAGTAATCTCACATTTATCAGCAATAATGTTTTTTACCGGGTGATTGATACCACGGTGTCCGTTGTGCATTTTCTCGGTACGGATATCATTTGCTAATGCCAAAATCTGATGACCTAAGCAGATTCCAAACATAGGTTTGTCTTCTGCTAAAATTTCTTTCACCGTATTGATCGCGTAATCCATCGCCGCAGGATCGCCAGGACCGTTCGAGATGAAATAGCCGTCAGCACCCCATGCTTCCATTTCTTGGAAAGAAGTTTTTGCAGGGAATACTTTTGCATATACTTGTCGCGCATCAAAGTTGCGCAATATATTTTTCTTAATGCCTAGATCCAACACTGCGATACGTGTAGAAGCATCTTCATCCCCGTAGTAGTAAGGCTCTTGTGTAGTGACGTGGGATGACAATTCCAAACCAGCCATTGATGGCACATCTTTCAATTGTTTTACAAGCGCATCAACATCCAGATTCTCCGAAGAGATAATCGCATTCATCGCACCTTTGTCGCGAATGTAGCGTACTAGTGAGCGTGTATCGATATCTGAAATACCGACAAGGTTCTCTTCCTCAAAGTAGTTTTGGATAGAGCCATCCGCCATTTTGCGGCTGTAGTTTACATTATAGTTTTTACACACCAAGCCCGCAATCTGGATTTTTTTAGATTCAGTATCATCTTCATCTACTCCATAATTACCAATATGTGCATTCGTCGTTACCATGATTTGCGCATAGTAAGAAGGGTCTGTAAAAATCTCTTGGTACCCAGTAGTACCCGTGTTAAAACAGATCTCGCCAGTTGTAGTTCCGATTTTTCCTGCTGCTTTTCCATGAAAAGCCGTGCCATCTTCGAGTACTAATACCGCGGGTAATTTGCTGTAGTTGGTCATTGTTGTATAAAATAACGATTGTTAAACACTATCTAGATTATCCTTCTCTATTCTTGGCCTATATACATAAAAAAAGCCCAAACGGGCTGCAAATTAATTTCGTATATCACCAATGAAATTCATCGGTAAAAAGGCATCAGATAGGTAAAGATTTTCTTTCATTTTCTGGGATACAAAAGTAGAAATAAAAATATGAATTATAAAATATCATTTTCAATTTTTAGATGTATCGTCCTTCTTGACCCAGAGGACGATACATCATTTTCGTATTATTCCTTTTCGAAGAAAGTAGGCTGATCCAGTTTTACAGCAATGCGATAGGCCGCATTCACCAAACCTACATGACTGTATGCCTGAGGGAAATTGCCCCATTGGCTGCCATCAAATTCGCTAACATCCTCACTAAACAACATCAAATGATTACTGTATTGCATCAGTTTTTCGAAAATATCCTTCGCTTCGTCCACGCGACCAACACAAGCCAGTGCTTCCACGTACCAAAAGGCACACACCAAGAATGTAGATTTTGGCTTGCCAAAATCGTCTTTATGTAGGTAGCGATAAAACAAACCATTCTCCGCTTTCAGCTCCTTTTCCAATACTTCCAAATGCTTCGCGGCTTTTTCACTAGCTGGATCCAAGTAATTCATCATAATGAGCTGCAGCGTGCTGGCGTCTAGATTTTTGCTGTCGATCGCATTCGTATACACGCCTTCTTCTGGATCAAAACATCCTTCAATATGTTCCGCAGCACGTTTTTTGAGACGTTGCGCTTCTTCGGCAATATCATCTAGTCCGTATATTCTCGCAATCTTCAACGCAGCGGTACTACCAGCCCACTGAAATAGATTGGAATAGCAATGGCGCTGTTCGAAATTTCGAAATTCCCAGATTCCCGCATCCAATTCATCGATTGTAGCGCCGATCTTCTTCAAGATAAAAGAAGTCCATTCGCGTACATTGATCTTCAATTCGTGATTGTAGCGGCTGTCCGTTAATAGTGGCAGCAAAGCGATCAATGCTTGTCCATATACATCATTTTGTACGTGCTCGTGCGCTTGATTGCCAATTCGTACAGGCTGCTCACCCAGATAGCCATCTAGATAATCTAGCGTGCTTTCTGTTAGCTTATGTTTTCCGAAAATGCCATATAGGGGTTGCAGGCGATCTAAATCAATGTGTGTGATATTGGCGATGTACGATGCATATTTTTCCATCTCTTCGAATTGTCCAATATGACTCAGTGCCGTCAACACGTAATAGCTATCACGCAACCAACAATAGCGGTAATCCCAATTGCGGCCTGATCCCGGATGTTCCGGCAAACTAGTGGTACTGGCTGCGATGATCGCGCCTGTATCTTCGTACTGGTGTAATTTTAGCACTAGCGCGGAGCGAATGACTTCCTTTTGGTAAAAAGTAGGAATCGATGCCTTTTTAATCCACTTTTGCCAATATTGCTGTGTGCGTTTTTGAAATTCTTCGGCTGTCCGCTCGATCGGTGCTTCAAATGCACTACCATACGTCAAAATCAGGTATACCGTCTGGTTTAGCAGAAATGGCATTTCATTTTCAAAGAAATGACTGATCGGCATGTTGGTGGCCAAGCGCATGTGTGTATCTGCCGAATGGAATTGTACATGATTGCTGCCTCGATCCTTTTTAAAGGTTTGCTTACCGTAGTCATAAGTTGGTTCACATGTTACACGAATTTGCGGATGGCCAGATAAAGGCTCGACTTTGCGGATCAGCATGAGCGGCTTGTAATAGCGTTCATACTGCTCGAAGCGTGGCGCAAAATCCGTGATTCGATACGAGCCATCTTCGCCAGTCACTTCAGTGCACAATACATTCGTATTATCAACGTAATACTGTTTACTTTCTACAATATCGCCCGTTGGGCGGATAGAGAATTCTCCGCCTTTTTGTTTGTCTAGTAGCGAACCAAATATGAATGAATCTTCAAAAGAAGGCCAACATAGCCAATTGACATTGGTGTCTGTGCCCACATGGGCAATGTAGGAGCAGTTACCGATGATACCGCTGCCGTAACGATGTTTTTCCGACATATAAAGCTTATTCTATATCTATATAAGTTATTAAGATTTCTTTTGCACTAGGCCAGCTATCGAATGCAATAATTGAATAGCATCCTGCTGGCTATCTACGTAATATTTAGCGGCCGATTTTTTACTGCCGACCTTGACAGAGACAGCTTCTGCCGGTAGCTCATGAAACATATCTTCATCCGTCGCGTCGTCACCCATCGCGAAGATAAAATCAGGTTGTAGTTTTTCCACTAGGCCGCTGGCGGCTTTCCCTTTATTCACCTCCGAATTTTTCACTTCGATCACCTTATCGCCATACAAAAGTTGTAGGCCGTGATGCGGAATCAGATAACGTAAACTGTCCATGAGCTCCTGTGCGCGTAATCGGCCTAATCCGGATTGTACTTTGCGGTAATGCCATGCCATTGAGTATTCTTTTTCTTCTACGGAAGATCCGGCAGTGCGATTGGCAATTTTGTTCATAATGCGCTTTACGGACGGCTTCCAGCGATCCGATAAGTTGGATTTACTGCGCCATTCTTCTCCAGGAAGCTTTTTCCAGACGCCATGCTCACCCACCAAAGTATAGCCTCGGTCGCCAAACCATTTTTCCAAAGTTTGATGCGGTCGCCCGCTGATGATGACTACCGTATTATTCGGATCGGATTTCAACGTATCGAGTAATTCGTATACCTCTTCGGTCGGTGTCGCTTTGTCCGCCTCATTGTGGAAGCCGATCAAGGTGCCATCATAATCCAGAAAGAAGATTCTTTTCTGTGCGCTATGGTATCCCGCAGAGATAGCGTCGTTATTTTCGGGTTGGATTTTCCGGGCAAATTCTTTGCGCTGCTGGATTTTAATCTCCTTCATTCGCGCAAAAAATATCTCCACCCAATGGTGAATGTTAAACTTCTTGACCAAATCAAAGTTGGCCTTCATGCGGTTCAGTTTTTCCTCTTCCGACATGTGCAGTGCGAAGTGCAGGGCGTGGCTAATCTGATCAACCGAGTTGGGGTTGACATGCACGGCATCGATCAATTCCTTGGAAGCACCAGCCAATTCACTCAATACCAGCACGCCCGAGGTTTCTTCTTTGCTCGCAATATATTCTTTACTAACGAGGTTCATGCCGTCACGGATCGAGGTAATCAAGCAGACATCGGCCGCGACGTACAATGCGGATAATTCTTCGACAGGGTAGGAGTTGTAGAAGTATGCGATTGGCGTCCAATCAGTTGAGCCATACACCGAATTGATGTTGCCCACTCGTCGGTCGATCTCATCGCGCAAACGCTTATACTGTTTCACTTTATCGCGCGAAGGTACCACCAGCATATACAACACCACTTGATCGCGCAGTTCTGGATAGTTTTTGAGTAACTCCTCAAACGCCACGATGCGTTGTATAATTCCTTTACTATAATCTAACCGATCAATAGAAAGGATGATTTTGCGTTGTTTGAAATAAGATTTGATCTCCAGCGCTCTTTCCTTTACGCCCGCATCTTTGGACAAATTATTGAATTTGTCGAAATCAATTCCCATTGGATAGACTTCTACATACGCACTGCGTCCACGAATCTGTAGATAATTGTTGCGAATCGGAATGTTTAAAATGTGAGTACAAGCATCCAAGAAATGCTGCGCATCGTTGAAGGTATGAAAAGCAGTTAAATCTGCGCCCAGTATGCCGAGTAGCAATTCATTCCGCCAAGGAATACTTCTAAACACTTCATCCGGGGGGAAAGGAATATGCTGAAAATAGCCGATCGACAATTTTTCGTATTGCTTACGAAGCACGTTTGGAAGCAGCATAAGCTGATAATCGTGGATCCACACCGTATCTTCGCTATCTATGTATTCACGAACGATCTGTCCAAATTTCTCATTAACTTGTACATAGGTGTTCCAGTTATCGGTATCATATACCGCATAACTTGGACTATAATGGCAAATTGGCCAAAGCACCTCGTTGGAGAAACCTTCATAATAACCCAGTATCTCTTCCTCGGTGAGGAATACAGGAACGAGATTGAGCGCACGCAACTCTTCCGTTATAAAAGCTTTTTCTGCTTCATCTTGGGGAATGATGCCTGGCCAACCGACCCATATATTATTTCCGGCATTATAAATGGATCCCAGACCAGTTGCCAATCCGCCTTCACTCGGGCTGATTACCAATCCATCTTCTTTTCTTTCAATCTTTACAGGCAGTCGATTCGAGACAATGATTACTTTGTTATTGTTTTTCGGATTCATTCTTATCGTTTCGGTAATGTTGTCGACTCTCTGGGTTCGTAAACGCAATTTTCCGCGCCGAGTCTACATTTAATTCACTGCATCTATAACGTGATGATGCCTAAAATGTTTGCCCGAAACCTTTTTTTAATTTTATTTTGCGGCCGATTAGTATTATCCACAAATAATACTATATTTGTTTCTCTATGTCGAACAATGCAACATATCAATTGTGGTGGTGGCCGGGTGCAAAAAGCGTCGGCAGGCATAACTATTGGTGTGTATAATATAAAAGATACATCCTATTTACATGAGGCCCGACGCAAACGTCGGGCCTCATTTTGTTTATAAGCAAATCATAACTTCAGAAAATGCGAATTCATGTCCTATACATTTAAAACGAACTTCAAGAAGATCTTAGCCGATACCACTACGCCGGTAAGTATCTATCTACGCCTGCGTGACGTGTTTCCTAATAGCCTATTATTGGAAAGTTCGGAATATCAGAACCGCGATAACAATATCAGTTATATCTGTTGTCAGCCCATCGCTGGGATTGTGTTGAATCAGGAAGGATTGCATATTTCGTATCCGAATAAGCCGAAAGAAAGCAAACCTATGAAAGGTCTTAATCTCAAGCAGGAAGTTTCCGCTTTTCGAGATTCCTTCCACTCGGAAGCCGTGCCCGAGGTTAATCTCATCTCCAATGGTCTGTTTGGTTATTTCTCGTTTGATGCGGTCGAGCATTATGAAGATATCCAACTCACCACGCCGAAAGATCCAAAGCGCGATATACCACCGATGCAATACCATGTGTATAAGTATGTCATAGCGATCGATCATTTCCGGAATCAATTATATCTTTTCGAGAATTTGTTGGAAAATGAAACATCCGATCTAGATCGGCTGGAATACATTATCCAAAATCGAAACTTTCCAGAATACGCTTTCAAAAAACAAGAGAACGAAGGTTCGAATATGACCGATGAAGAGTTTCGGGAATTGGTGCGTAAGATGAAGACGCATATCCAACGTGGCGATGTATTCCAGATTGTACCTTCACGCGCATTTTCAGTCGGCTTTAGTGGCGATGAGTTCAATGTGTATCGCGCGTTGCGTTCGGTCAATCCATCGCCATATCTATTCTATTTTGATTATGGCGATTTCCGAATTTTTGGTTCTTCGCCGGAGGCGCAATTGACCATTCGTAAAGACGAAGCCACCATTTATCCGATCGCAGGAACTTTCAAACGCACGGGAGATATGGAACGCGATGAGCAGATCGCCGAACAGCTCAAACAAGATCCCAAAGAATCTGCTGAGCACGTGATGTTGGTCGATTTGGCGCGCAATGATTTGAGCAGACACTGTACTAATGTACATGTGAAGTCTTATAAAGAAGCGCAATATTATTCGCACATTATCCACTTGGTTTCTAAAGTGACAGGTAAACTGCATGCTGGCTCTAATCCATTCGATGTGGTGGGCGATACTTTTCCGGCAGGCACCTTATCTGGCGCGCCAAAGCATATGGCTTTGACCTTGATCGATCGTTACGAAGGTTTGCAGCGTTCATTTTATGCTGGCGCAATAGGTTACATGGGGTTCAATGGAGATTTTAATCACGCGATTATGATTCGCTCTTTTCTAAGTAAAGGCAATTTATTGCATTACCAAGCCGGTGCCGGAATTGTATTGGATTCGGATCCTGAAAGTGAATTACAAGAAGTAAATAACAAAATTGCGGCATTGCGTCGCGCATTAGATTTAGCACAAACGCTATGATGATTAGACCACTAGAATACTGCGAACATCAAGAGCATGTGGCAGATTCGTTGCAAACCATTTAGGACAGAATAGCCGAATTAGTCGAGTTACGAAATGCCTATATCGCCAAAGCAGCCGCTTTTGCGGAAGAGATACCAACAAAAGTACATACATTAGAAACCACGTTGCCGCATGCACAATAATAAGATACTAGTCATCGATAATTACGATTCGTTTACCTACAACTTGGTGCATTTGCTTCAAGAGCTTGGTCGGGATTACGATGTGGTGCGCAATGATAAGTTTGTTCTCGAAGATGTGGACGCGTACCACAGTTTATTATTATCTCCTGGGCCGGGAATTCCGAGCGAAGCTGGCTTATTGATGGACGTGATCCGTCGTTATGGTGCGAGCAAACAGATTTTAGGCATTTGCTTGGGGCAGCAAGCGATTGCTGAAGTATATGGCGGTGCTTTATTCAATATGAAAAAACCATTGCATGGCGTGGCTACTGGTATTCAAGTGCTGGATTCGGAGGAACGTCTGTTTCGGGATTTTCCCGAAGGTTCGCAGATTGGTCGTTACCATTCGTGGGCGGTAGATCGCGAAAGTTTGCCCGATTGCTTGAAAATCACTGCAGTTGACAAAGATGGAGTCATTATGGCATTGTCTCATAAAGAATACGATGTGCGCGGCATGCAATTCCATCCCGAATCGATCTTGACGGATAACGGCCGTCAATTAATTGCCAACTGGCTTTCCTAAATACAACAGTTTAGGAATTTATATAGAAATTACAACATGACCATATTAGACAAAATCATAGACCGTAAAAAGGAAGAAGTTGCGGCAGCAAAATCAAAAGTAGGCGCTGCAGAACTAGAAGCCTATCCGCTGTTTGGCAGAACCTGCTATCGCTTGCGGGACTTTATCGCTAACGGCGAACATACCGGTATTATTGCCGAATACAAACGCGCATCGCCTTCCAAAGGCGTGATTAATGGAAATGTCACCGTGCAAGAAGTGGTGCAGGGATATCAGGCCGCGGGCGCTTCTGCCATATCTGTTCTCACGGATGCGGATTTCTTTCAAGGAAGTTTGGCTGATTTGACGGCTGCGCGCGAAGTGCTGCAAATTCCGCTGTTGCGTAAAGAGTTTATCATCGATCCGTATCAGATCACCGAAGCAAAAGCGTATGGCGCAGATATTATTTTGTTAATTGCTGCTTGCTTGGATGCCGACGCCATTCAATCATTATCAGCATACGCACAATCGCTCGGCTTGAGTGTGCTATTAGAAGTGCACAATGCCGAAGAATTGAGCCGTAGTTTGTTTGATACGATTGATGCCATTGGCGTGAACAACAGAAATCTGAAAGATTTCAGCGTATCATTAGATCATTCTTATGAGTTGGCCGCACAGATTCCTGACAGCTACATTAAAGTATCTGAAAGCGGTATATCGGATCCTGCAACGATTCGCGAACTACAGAAAGTAGGTTACACGGGGTTTCTAATCGGCGAAAACTTTATGCGTACGGATGATCCAGCAAAGTCTATTAAAGAGTTTGTGGCTGCCGTGCAAGGATAAAGATAGGCGCCTCATTTTTATGTTGTTATCTTTTTGTTAATGCTTGCAGCAATATGGATAATTCCTATCTTTGAAAACTAAGGCAAAGTTTTGTATCTTAGTGTTTTTGATACACTATGTGTAAAAGATTTTTTTAGATAACCATATACAGTAAAAATGAGTTTAATAATCGATGTACATGCGCGCCAAATACTAGATTCGCGCGGAAATCCAACCATTGAAGTTGATGTAACCACACAAAATGGTTTTGTTGGTCGTGCAGCTGTTCCTTCTGGAGCGTCTACAGGAGCCCACGAAGCGGTTGAATTGCGTGATGGCGATAAAGCAAAATATTTAGGAAAAGGTGTGTTGAAAGCAGTAGAGAACGTAAACACGAAAATCTCTGAAGCTTTGCAAGGTGTGGATGTATTCGAGCAAAATGCCATTGACAAAATCATGATTGATTTGGATGGTAGCGAAAACAAAGGCAACTTAGGTGCTAACGCAATCTTAGGTGTATCTCTTGCTGTCGCAAAAGCTGCTGCACAAGAAAGCCGTCAACCATTGTACCGCTATATCGGTGGTGTCAATGCAAACACGCTTCCTATTCCGATGATGAACATCATCAACGGTGGTTCTCACTCTGATGCGCCTATCGCGTTCCAAGAGTTTATGATTATGCCAGTAGGAGCGACTTCTTTCTCTGAAGCACTTCGTTGGGGAGCTGAAATCTTCCATACGTTGAAAAAAATCTTGCATGACCGTAACTTATCTACAGCAGTAGGTGATGAAGGTGGTTTTGCACCAACATTCGACGGTACAGAAGATGCAATCGAAACGGTATTGAAAGCGATTGAGCAAGCTGGTTACAAAGCTGGTCAAGACGTATTCTTAGCTTTGGATTGTGCTTCTACAGAATTCTTCGAAAACGGTAAATACGATTACTCGAAATTCGAAGGTGCTAGCGGAGCGGTTCGTTCTACAGAAGAACAAGTAAACTACTTAGCAGAATTGACTGAGAAATATCCTATTATCTCTATCGAAGATGGTATGGGTGAAGATGACTGGGCTGGCTGGAAATTATTGACCGAGAAAATCGGCGATCGCGTACAGTTAGTAGGTGACGATTTATTCGTAACAAACACAAAACGCCTTCAAGAAGGTATTGATACAGATACTGCAAACTCTATCTTGGTAAAAGTAAACCAAATCGGTTCGTTGACGGAAACGATCAATGCAGTTTCTTTGGCTCAGCACAACGGTTATACTTCGGTCATGTCTCACCGTTCTGGTGAAACAGAGGATAACACCATTGCTGACTTAGCAGTAGCGTTGAACTGTGGACAAATCAAAACTGGTTCTATCTCTAGATCAGACAGGATTGCAAAATACAACCAATTGCTTCGCATTGAAGAAGAATTGGGTAGCAATGCAAAATACATCGGTAGCGCATTCAAATACGCTAACAAAAAATAATCCGATTTCGGATTGTTTTCGGGAAAGGCTATTACGACATTTAGGTGTTGTAATAGCCTTTTTTAATTTTTGATCTATTGCATAAACTAAGATTGCCGCAGCCTCGTGCCTCGGCTTCGCAAGGACGGCGACTTCGGCATTACGAGAAGGAACGACGACGTAATCTGTCCATAAAGTGAGCGTAGAATTTATTTTTCGTTTAATACATTCATTTTAATGTGATAATAATATCTTTGTGTCTATGGAACGCTTTGTCAATGTAGTTCGAAACAAGTATTTGATTGCCGTTGCGGTTTTTATCGCTTGGATGACATTCTTCGATCGGTATGACTTGACTACACAGTACAACTATCAGCAAGAAAGAAGAAAGCTAGAGGCTGAGAAGGAATACTACACAAGCGAAATCTCTACCATATCCACGGCGATTAAAGATGTTAAATCCAATCCAGACATTATCCAAAAGATTGCTCGCGAAAAGTTCAAAATGAAAAGATCCAATGAAGATGTGTATATTGTCGAGGAATCGACAGTAGACTAATCATGCGCATCTATTGACATTATTATAAAACCATCCTTTTTATTAATGTTTTCCTTAGTGTAGTGCTTTTCCCGATCCTACTTAGCGGTAGCTACTTATATCATCCTTTTTAGCTTTTGCTCCGTGCGAAGTATACAAATAAAGCTGCCTATAAAATATACCGCCATGGAAATGGGAAGTATCATAGAAGACTTTGACCTCAAGTCATGATCAGTAAAGCATATCAATAAAACTTGAACTACAATGGTTAAAGGGGCTAAAAACATCCATTGTTTTGAAAAATGCCGTTGCGCAAACCGCCAATTCTCAATATTATTTGTTGAGCGTGTTGTTCTGTAACCATAAAAAGAATTGATATTTTTTGGCGGAAAAAAATACAGCACCAAAGGGACTGCTACTATAAAAAGGTCTATCAGAATGATGTCTATAAATTCTTTAGGCATGTTCAGCAATTTCTGGTTTCGAACTTTAATATAACAAAAAAAGCGCCCAAACCATGTTTGAGCGCTCCATAATCTTTCTACAGACTTGTTGTCTTAGGCGAACAAAGACCAAGTTTTCCAAGGAATACGTGATAAAAATAGAATCAAACCGATGATATAGAAAATGAAAACTGTTTGGTTGGCTTTAAAATCCTCAGTCATTCGCTTCGCTTTTGAATAACCAATTGTAATCGCTACTACACCTAACAACATAGCAAGTGGGTGCTCAATGACTTTGAAACGCATCAAGCTATCTTTCATAACTGCTCCTGAAAACATGCTGTAGTATTGTAGCGTGATGAAATAGATGATTCCTATGAGCATCTGCATATGGCCGCTGATCAAACCTATCAACGCAATTTTCCGGTTGTATGGGCGATACTTTAAGTAATTAACCAGTGTAATTACTATAGATACTACCAACGCGATTAGCAATACTACAGCAAGTGTAGAGTGTAAATGTTTCATTCCAGTTATCGTAAAAATTAGTACTTCAATACATTATCTCGGCGCAAATATACTACTTTGATAGTCGTTTGTCGCCTAATTCTTTGAATTCTGACTTCGCTTTGAAATTCGGAAATACCTTCTCCATACTCAACGTGTAGCCGATATCAAAGAAAAGACGAATATCAGCCAAGATTCCTGAGAAATCCCAATTTTCATTGTATTCATCTGCGACCGTATGATACGTTCCCGCCAAGGCCTCTTTGCGTTTATTCAAAGCCACGCTATCAGTTTCCAGATAATCGCCGCCACTGCCCATAAACAACCCCGGTACGCCCATTTTTACAAAGTTGAAGTGATCCGAACGATAAAATCCACCAGAAGATGGATTTCCAGCATCGACGATGATCCGATCAAATTTTGCTGCCGAACGTTCTACATAGTCTTCTAATTCTGTCTGTCCGCGCCCAACAATGGAAACGCCCTTGGTAGCACCAACCGCATTGAAGGCGTCCATATTTAAGTTTCCAACTGTTTTGTTGATCGGGAAAATAGGATGTTCAGTATAATACTGCGAACCTAATAAACCTTCTTCCTCCGCGGTAACGGCCATAAATACGATCGTACGTTCAGGTTTTACTTTCGCTGCTTGAAAAGCTTTCGCAATTTCAAAAAGCGCCGATACACCAGCTGCATTATCAATCGCACCGTTGAAAATCGAATCGGCATCCACCGCTTCGCCAACACCCAAGTGATCCCAGTGAGCGGTATAAATAACCACTTCATCAGGTCTTTTTGTACCTTTCAGTTGTGCGACAACATTATTCGAAGCAGATTTTCGGATTTTGCTTTGTAAATCGACTCCTGTCGTGACGCCCATCGCGCGTGCTTTGAACCCCGGTTTCTTCGCTTCTTCCATGATGCTGGCATCGACGTCACTAATCGCAAATAGTTGATTGGCCACGGGAGTCGTAACCCAACCTTGAAATTGTACATTTTGTGCATCAGCTGACGGAACCAAACTCAATTGCGGCCCTGACCAACCAGATCTTACCACATTCCAGCCGTAGCTGGCGGCCGCTGTTTCATGAATTAAAATTACGCCGGCAGCGCCTTGTCGTGCCGCTTCCTCGTATTTATAATTCCAACGACCATAGTAAGTCATGGTATCTGCTTTGAACAGATTTTTATCGTATCGGCCGGGGTCAGAAACCATCGCGACCACGGTTTTCCCTTTCACGTCCACACCTGCATAATCGTTCCAGTCAAACTCGGGTGCTACAATGCCAAATCCGACAAACACCAATTCCGAATCGGCCACCTGCACTTTTTCATTCATCTGCGGTGTAGAGATTACAAAATCATCTAGGTACTTCGCATTAACTTGTCCTTTCGGCCCGCTAAATGTCCAGGTGGTATTGGTAGGTTTTGCGTCGATCTGTACCATCGGTACTTCTTGGAAATAGGAATCACCATTTCCGGGTGCTAATCCCAAAGCCTTGAATTGTTTTTCAATATATTGCACTGCCAAGGTATCACCCTTGGTGAATGGCTTTCTGCCCAGAAAATCATCCGAGGATAATTCGGCGACATAATTACGGTAGCTTTCTTCCGAGATGGCCGACATAGCCGCTGAATCTAGGCTAGACGCATCGTATTGTTCGGTTTTCTGATTGCAAGAAGCTAACGCAAGCAGTGAAGCTGCGAGAATAGGTAGCGTTTTATACATAATTCAAATATAAGGGTTCTTCTCAAATTACGCTATTATAGCGATCTACGGAGTTGGCACTGGAATTACTTCCGCAATGGGATGAATGAGGTAATATTTTCCAGTAGAAAGTTCCATACATTTGAATCGCTTCCGTAGTTTTTCCTTTTTCTGAAAAACACGACCATTTTTCAAAGAGAAGACACTTTCAGTAGGGATAGATTCTACCGTAATAAATTCGCTCGCGACCACGTCATGTTTTTTCAAGGTGCGATACAAGTTGAGATCCGTGCAGCTGGAAGCTGCCGGATTATCCATGTATTGCAACAAGGCCATCGTGACATCATGTGGCAAAACCTGTAGCTTGAAGAAAGGTGTCATCAACTCTTTGAAATTGTTTTTCCACTCTTTTCCGTGTGGTTTTACCCGATCTTTGTACTGCGTCCACGTTTTTAGATGGGCAAATTCGTGCACCGTCGTAATCAAGAAAGCATAGGGATTCAGATCGTGATTTACCGAGATTTGATGCGTTTGCCCCTGGAATGGTGCGCGATAATCTCCGAGTTTGCTGCTGCGCGATTTGGCCACTCGAAAACGACATTTGGTATCCACAATCCATTGCGAAACAATTGGTGCCGCCGCTTCGGGCATGTACTTAGAAAGTGATTTAACAAAATCGGGCATCACACAAAAATACGGATTTCCGACATAATCCGTATTCCTCCGTCAGTGTATGTAATAAATCCTTTTTATCTTTGGTTATATCATAACGCACAACGCATGCTACGAAAGCTCCTGATTAGAAATTACGCCTTAATCGATTCTTTGGATATCGAGTTTGATGACAAGCTAAACATCATTACCGGGGAAACGGGCGCGGGTAAATCCATCATCATGGGTGCGCTCGGATTGATTTTGGGCAATCGAGTAGAAGGGAAGTATGTCTTTAATGAAGGCAGTAAATGCATCATCGAAGGCTATTTTGATATTCGGAATTATGCGCTAAAAGATCTGTTCGACGAACAAGATCTGGATTATGAAGCTGAAACGATTATTCGTCGTGAAATTAGTGCAGAAGGCAAATCGCGGGCATTTGTCAACGATTCACCTGTCACCTTACAAGTGCTAAAATCACTGAGTGAGCGACTCATTGATATTCATTCGCAGCAAGCAACCACGCAGATCAATACCGAAGATTTTCAGTTTCTGGTGCTCGATAGCGTTGCCAATAATGCTGACAACTTAAGTCAATATAAAACACAATTAAAAGGCTACAAAACAGCAGTAGCGGCATTGCGGAAGTTAGAAGAGCAAATTGCACAGTCTAATGCCGAGCTGGATTATAATCAATTTGTGGTGAATGAATTAGATGCGGTTCAGTTGACCGAAGGCGAGGTGGAAGAATTGGAAGCAGAACAGCTTCAATTGGAGAACGCCGAAGACATTAAAAGAGGATTATTATCCTCGATTCATCTATTAGAAGAATCTGAGCAGAGTGTATTGCAAAGTTTACGCGATACGCAGCACGAATTGCAACGCATTAGCAACTTTTTGCCAGCAGGCGATGATTTGCTGGCTCGCTTGAATAGCAATATCATCGAGATGAAAGATATTGCTGCCGAATTAGTACAGCAAGAACAAACCATTAATGTGGACGAAGAGCGCTTGCAATTCGTCACCGAACGCCTGTCTACTTTATACAGCTTGGTGCAGAAATATCGCGTTGCCGATGTGTCTGAATTGATCGTATTTGGAGACAGTTTGAGAGAAAAGATCAAATCGTTGAACGATCAAGAGGAAGAAGTTGCCCGCTTGACCAAAGACGTCGCCCAATACGAAAAAGCAACTCGAGAAGTTGCTCAAATAGTATCGGATAAACGGAAATCGGTGCTAGCTCAGATCAAAGAAGAGATTGAGCAAACATTGCAAAAGGTGGGCATGCCTAATGCCGTATTGCAGATTGAATTGACACAGAGCGAACAATTTCATTCACAAGGAATCGATAAAGTCAACTTCTTATTCTCGGCCAATAAAGGGCAAACACCACAGCCTATTCACAAAGTGGCTTCTGGTGGTGAACTTTCGCGAGTGATGCTCGCGGTGAAATCGTTAGTGGCACGATCATCGGCTTTGCCAACCATTATATTCGATGAGATTGATACGGGTATTTCGGGCGAAGTTGCGTTGCAAGTTGGCGACGTCATGGATACGTTGGCTGCGCATATGCAAGTCATTGCTATTACGCACTTGCCACAGATTGCATCTAAAGGTAAACGGCATTTTAAAGTGTATAAGGAAGATCAAGCCGATCGCACACTGTCGCGCATCGAAGCGCTGGCGTCCGATGAGCGCATTGTAGAAATTGCCAAAATGCTAAGTGGTGCTAATCCTGGAGATGCTGCATTGCAACACGCCAAGGAATTGATCGCTGGATAATAAACGCAACAAACAACAACAACACATGACATATACAAAAAACATGTTGGGTGCCTTGTTGGTGATGAGTATCACCGTGGGGCATGCACAAAATTTAAAAGACGGACCGTTGAAAATTGAACGAACCAAAGATAACGAAGTGATGAATATCTCGACGGAAAGGCAACCTTTGACAGCGGAAAAGCTTTGGAAACTAGCGCGTGTTTCTGGCGAACGCGTAACGCCAGATGGTAAGGAGCTCATCTATGGCGTAGCTCATTACAATTTTGAAACTAATTCTGCAGAACGCAACCTTTTTAGCATTCCGGTGAAAGGTGGCAGTCCAAAGCAGCTCACCACAGAGCAAGGCTCTGAATCAATCTTGGATATCACGGCGCAAGGCGAGATCATTTATCTCTACAAAGGTGATATTTGGAAGATGCAAAGTGATGGCAGCCAAAAGGCGAAACTCACTGAAACCGAAGGGAAGCTGGCCGACGTAAAATTGTCTCCGGACAAAAAACACATACTATACAGCAAATCGGTGTTGGTGAATCCATTTCACAGTCCAGACAAATACAAAGATCTGCCGAAAAGTGACGTATACGTATACGATGATCTAGATTATCGGCATTGGGATTCGTTTAATGATGGCAGATATACACATCCGTTTGTAGCCAGCTATGCCGATGGCAAACTCGGTGAACCGGTGGATTTGCTAGAAGGCAAGCCGTATTACAGTCCGCAAGCACCATTCGGCGGAGCCGAAGATTTCGCTTGGTCGCCAGACAGCAAAGCGGTTTTATATGTTGCCAAGAAAAAGGCGGGTAAAGAATATGCGCTAAGTACCAATACCGATATCTATCGTTATGATTTGGCTAGTGGACAAGTCAGCAACTTAACCGAAGGAATGAATGGTTATGATACGCATCCTGATTTTAGTCCGGTCGGAAATCGCTTGGCATGGTTGAGCATGAAAAAGGATGGCTTTGAAGCGGATAAAAACGATATCATCCTGCAAGATCAAAACGGTAAAGTTCGTTTGAATTTGACAGCACATTGGGATGAAACGGTCAATGCATTTACATGGAGCAAGGATGGAAAAAAAATCTATTTCACCGCACCGGTGAAAGGAACAATACAACTATTTGAGGTTCTAGTTCCGGCTAATCTAGCGAACAAATCACTTCCAAGAATTAATCAATTGACAGAAGGTGAATTTGATGTAACGGGCATTGTTGGTGAGTATGATGGAGGTCTTGTCGTCACTTCTACGCGTCTTACTCGAGCTGCCGAAATCTACCGTTATGATTTTAAAACACGCTACCTGCTGCCTATCACAACAGAAAATGAGGAAGCATACGCGCACATTGCTGAGACGAAGGTAAAAGGTCGTTTTACAAAAGCAACAGACGGACAAGATCTATTTTCGTGGGTAGTGTATCCGCCAAATTTTGATCCTTCGAAGAAATATCCAACTTTATTGTATTGCCAAGGCGGGCCACAATCTGCGGTTTCACAGTTCTATTCGCTGCGTTGGAATCTGCAATTGATCGCTTCGCAAGGTTATATTGTGATTGCGCCAAATCGCCGTGGTATGCCGGGCTGGGGTGTGCAATGGAATGAAGATATTTCTGGTGATTGGGGCGGTCAACCTATTCGCGATTATTTATCAGCGATTGATGATTTGTGTACAGAATCCTATATCGATACAGCACGTTTAGGAGCCATTGGTGCTTCATATGGTGGTTATTCTGTGTTTATGCTAGCTGGAGTGCACGAAGGTCGGTTCAAAACCTTTATTTCTCATTGCGGCTTGTTTGATATGACTTCATGGTACGGCACGACAGAGGAATTGTTTTTCGCAAATCAAGATTTGGGCGGACCATATTGGGATGCTGCAAATGAAAAGACATATACGGACTTCAACCCGATCACTTATGTCGAAAAATGGAATGCGCCGATTATGGTGATTCAAGGTGGCAAAGATTTTAGAGTGCCAATCGGACAAGGTTTGGAAGCTTTTCAAGCAGCGCAATTGCGCGGTATTAAAAGCCGATTAGTTTACTTACCGGAAGAAAACCACTGGGTACTTTCTGGTCACAACGCACAGGTGTGGCAGCGAGAATTCTTCCGCTGGTTGGACGAAACTTTGTAAGGACAGTCGGAATGACTTATAAAAAGAATAGGCCAGTGCATTGCACTGGCCTATTCTTTTTATAAGAAAGTAAATCGCTGTTTACTTCGTGTCTTTCTTCCCGAAAATACTCAAACGAATATAACGTCCTGGATTTTCTTTGACATCTTTCATCAAGTTATCCAAGTTCATCGATGCATTGTTCAGATTGTTATACAGTTGATCGTCGTTAAGAAGCAATCCGATAGAACCATCGCCATTCTGGATCTTCTGCGTGATGGCATGCACTTCCTGCATGGCTTTGTTCGCGTTATCTACCGTCTCTTTTACTTGCACTTGTGCCAAATTGTTCGACATTGTGTCTAGATTATTGAGGATGGAACTGATTTGCCCATCATATTTTCTAAAGTTGTTGGTAATAGACTCTAAGTTCATCATGATTTTGGCGAGACGCATACGTTCCGATCCCACCAAGCCTTCTACGTCGTTTGTAATTTTTTCTACGTTTCCTAATGATACAGATATACTTCGCAAACTTTGTTTGAAATCACGTTGAAATTCGTCATCCAATGTGGTATTCACGGCAGATAAAACAGAATCTAGTTTTACCACCAAATTTTCCACTTTGTGTTGTAATGGCTCTACCTTTTCCATCAAGTTCGCTTGAATATCGGATAGAAGTGGATCTCCATCACGCGCCATTGTAGTGCTATTGCCTAGTTCAAACACGATAGCCTTACTACCTAATAAATCAGCACTAACAATGCGTGCAACTGTATTTGAAGGAATCTCGTAGTCATTTTTTATTTTAAACTCTGCTCGAATCTTTCCATTATCCTGCAATTTCAGGCTAGAAACTCGCCCAATCTGATAACCATTCACCATTACAGGTTTTGATGCAGATAGCCCGTCTACGTTATTGTACTCTGTATAATAGGTGTTCTCGGAAGTGAATACATCATTGCCCTTTAGAAAACTATAGCCAATAAATAGCAATGCGATCGCGATGGCAGTAAGTGCTCCGACTTTAGTTTCGTTTGAAATTTTCAAAATATGTAAACTTTAAATGATAGCGTAAGATTTTGATACTTTAGTATCTTAACATTCTAATATAAGAAAAGTTTAGCGTTCCATATTTTTTCTATAGGTATTTATCGCATTAAAGATGTTATCCACAATTTCTTGCTGCCCCTGTGAAGACAACATGTACCGTTCTTCGTCGGAATTGCTGATAAATCCAACTTCGGTCAATACCGCAGGCATGCCTGCCGTTTTCAATACCGCCAAAGGTAGTTCTTTCACCCCCCGATTCACCCGACCCGAGCGCGCATATTCTGCTTGCATATAACTTGCTAGCTTAATACTTTGGTCACGATACATCTTTTTTAGATACTTAAAGACGATGTAAGTAGAAGGGTCATTGGGGTCAAATCCATCGTAATTCTCTTCGTAATTATCTTCTAATAAGATGGATGCATTCTCACGCATAGCGACATCTTGATTTGCCATACTGTTGAAACCCAATACAAATGTTTCTGTGCCTTTTGCAGATCGACTAGACGATCGACCTATCGAGTTCAAGTGGATAGATATAAATAGATCGGCATGGTTTTGATTAGCAAGCGCTGGCCGCTCGTATAACTTCGGATAGCTGTCGTCTGCTCGGGTGTAAATGACTTTCACGCCAGACATTTCGCGTTCAATTTTTTTACCAAGTTTAAGTGTAATCTCTAAGGCGACATCTTTTTCGCGCGATTGTGCGCCGACGGCTCCTGAATCATGTCCCCCATGCCCGGCATCCAATACAATAGTTTTGATTTTTTGCGGAGGAGTACCTTTACTTGGTTCTCTAAAACTTCCAAACACTGTTATCAAGAGAAAAGATAACAACGTGAAAAACATTAATTTGAGATTTTTACGGGTTCTGTTTGTGGCTTTCCTTGGAATCATCAAAATATTATGACTTATTAAATAATTGTTACTAAATAATACAAATTTGCGTGACCTATAACAATTAACGTTCCACACTTGCTTTAAACCGCTTAATCGCAGTAGTTAAATTACCAACTATTTCAGTCTGACCAGCATCAGATAGCATAAAATTCTCTTCGTCAGGACTGCTAATGAAGCCAATTTCGGTAAGCACAGCTGGCATGCCAGCTGTTGCTAACACTGCAAGTGAAAGCTCTTGCACGCCGCGGTTGGCGCGGCCAGCTTGCACATATTCTTCCTGCATCATGGTAGCGACCTTGATACTTTGGTCACGGTATTTCCGTTTCATCAAAGAAAATACGATGTAAGTTGATGGATCGTTAGGGTCAAAGCCGTTATAATTTTCCTTGTAGTTATCTTCTAATAAAATATCGGCATTTTCACGAATTGCAACATCTTGCTGGGCAAGGCGATTGTATCCACATACGAAGGTTTCAGTACCTCGTACATGTGGACGTCGAGTTAGCTGCGTGCTATATTTTCCATTACGCCCTTTTACTCTACGCTCAGAATCTGCCGAATTACAGTGTATAGAAATAAATAAATCCGCATGATTATTATTAGCCAAAGCGGTGCGTTCATAAAATGGGACATCAATATCGCGATCACGCGTGAGCATCACCTTCACACCAGGCATTTCTTTCTCGATAGACTCTTTTAATTTTTTAGAAACCTGCAATACTACATCTTTTTCCGCTGAGCTACGACCTCTTGCACCGGGTTTATCACCTCCGTGTCCGGGATCAATAACTACGAGGGAGAATGGTTTTATCGATGCTTCGCTCTCGGCTTCTTTGGCCTTGAGATTTGAAGTATTGGCATGCGCAAACAACATTCCTGCGAAGATGATGAAAGATAGGAAAATTACTCCTAAAGAAAATTTAACATTTTTTAGCAAATCCATATGTGTTGTTGTTTTTCTAAATATGCTTTTCTGACATTACAACCGCATTTTACATACCTGGTTAAGAATGTTAAAAACATTTACTATGTCGGTTTTTTGACTATTTTTGCCGAAGAACATTTCAACTTTATACAAACATAACATTCATAATTTATTTTGAGAGCGTTTACTTCTCTTTTCGGTATGCTTATCCTAGTGTGTGTGAATGTTCTGTTTGCCCAAGCACAGGATGCCAGACCTCTGCGAGATACTATTCCCTTACGAGATACTTCTTTGGTGGATACCCTCGGAACGGATACCACTCAAAATAATTTTAAGGATGTCACCGGCCAGGATACGGTGGTGATGAAAGACTCAGAAAGTGATCTGGAAACAGTCGTTACCATTGTGGCAAACGACTCCTCCGTTAACGAAGTAAGTCTCAATATATTGCATTTGTATGGTGGTGCTAAGGTGAAATACCAAGATTTTGAATTGGCAGCAGATTATATCCGGCTGGATAGAAATACCAATGTGCTGTTTGCTTCCGGAATCAACGATCATAATGGTAAATACGCTGGAAGACCGGTCGTAATTATGCCAGGAGAAGGACCTATCGCGGTAGATTCACTTTTCTATAATTATAAGACACAGATCCCGAAAACTTTTGGTGTCATGACGGAAGTTGATGGTGCCTTCGTGCAAGCTAGAGTGGTTAGACGGAATATTTATGAAGAGATGTCGCTGTTCGATGGTTTGTATAGTACCTGTGATTTGCCCGAACCACATACACACTTTGGTATCAAGATTTCAAAAGGTTTGATCGTTAAAAATCAAATCATTGCTGGGCCTTCCTATCTGGTCGTGCAGAATATACCGTTGAAATTTATCGCAGTTCCTTTTGGTTTTTTTCCGAAACAAGATAAACCTTCGTCTGGTATGCTTTTTCCCTCTTTTGGTGAAGATGCCAGTCGGGGATTTGCCATGCGCGATCTGGGTTGGTATCTCACATTCAATGATTATTGGGATACCGAGTTTCGGACAAACATATATTCCAAAGGTGCTTTCGAAGCTTCTATGCGTACGCAATACGTAGTTAATTACAAATTCAATGGTGGTTTTAATCTACGTTACGGTTCTACTCCAACTGGTATAGAAGGTACCGATAGTTATCAGAGAGCGCAAGATTTCAATGTCACATGGAATCATACCCAACGTCAAGAAGCGAATCCAGGAACTTCCTTTTCGGCATCCGTTAACTTTGGTACTAGTTCGTATTTTCGAAATACAGCTGCAAACGGTACCAACAATTTTCAGCAATTGACGCAGAACAACATGTCCTCTAACATCAGTTATGGTCGCGTGTTTGCGGATGGCAAGGTGAATTTTACTTCCTCAGCTAGCCATAGACAAGATATTCGTACAGGACAGATTCAATTAGAACTACCGACAATTAGTCTGAACGTTTCAACCTTTAATCCATTTAAATTTGGTGATGGCGTGGGGCGACCAAAATGGTATGAAAAAATTACTGTAGGATATAGCTTGCAGGCTACCAATAAGCTAGAGACTTCCGATTCCTTATTGTTTCGGAAAGAAACTTTAGGCGATTTCACCAATGGTATGCAGCACACCATTCCGATTGCGCTTTCCTTGCAAGTGATGAAGTATTTTCAGTTCAATACAGCTGTTAATTATACCGAAAGATGGTATTTGCAAAGCATTCGTAACTATCGAGATAATGATCAACTTGGCTATGAGAATATGCGCGACACTGTATCAGGATTTCGCAGAGCTTATGATTATTCTATGTCTACGGGGCTTTCTACAAAAATATATGGTCAGTATCCCAAAATAGGCAAAATTGAAGCTATTCGTCATGTGGTTACGCCTTCCATAAATTTAAATTATCGACCTGATTTTGGTGATCCGAGTTACGGATATTATCGAGATTACATTAACCCACAAGGTCAAGCGGCTCGATATTCCATATTTGAAAACGCTATATTTGGTGGCCCTGCAGAAGGCAGATCCATGGGGATCGGCTTTTCCGTAGATAATAATATTGAGGCCAAAGTACGATCCGATCGAGATACAACAGGATCGGGTATCAAGAAGATCAAAATTCTTCAAGGTCTTACGTTTAGTGGAAACTACAATATGGCAGCCGACTCCTTGAAACTCTCCCAGATTAGTTTCTCTGGTCGTACATCATTGTTCAATGAAAAAATCAATCTGAATTTCAATGGTTCATTTGATCCATATACCTATGATCGCGTAACAGGTACACGTATTAATCGCTTTATGCTGCGCGAAGGAAGCTTGGCACGTTTAACCAATTTTGGTTTATCATTTGACTATAGTTTTAATCCGGACGCGTCAAAAAATCGAAATGATAATATCGATTCCATGCGGAATAATATGCCGGGCATGACCCAGCAGCAAGCCGATGCCTTAGCGCGCGTCAGTCGCGATCCCAATGCGTTTGTAGACTTTAATATTCCTTGGAATCTTTCTGGTTCTTTTAGTTTTAACTATGCTAGCGTGTTTAATAGAGATGAGATGCGTATGGGTAGTAATATTACCAGTACCGTACAATTGCATGGCGATTTTAATGTTACACCTAAATGGAAAGTGCAGTTCAATGGTGGCTATGACTTTGGACAAATGCAGGTGGTTATACCGCAGTTTAGTATTTATCGAGATCTCCACTGTTGGGAAATGTCTTTTGCTTGGGTTCCTATTGGGCAATTCCAGAGTTACAATATCACTATTCGAGCAAAAGCCGCTATCTTGCAAGACTTGAAGCTCATGAAGCGACAGAGTCATTACGTGTTTTAAAGTTAAACTTCCATGTTATGCCGACGAAGATAGAAATCATTACGATAGGCGACGAAATTTTACAAGGTCAGATTGTGGACTCCAATTCCGCTTGGATCGCACAACAATTGCTGCTCTTAAACCTGGCTGTCGTGCATATCACCACCATTGCCGATCGCGAAGATGCTATCGTAGCGGCATTCGACGCCGCCAAACGACGCGCTGATTATATTTTGGTAACCGGCGGTCTGGGTCCTACCAAAGATGATATTACCAAACGCACGGCTGCTACCTATTTTGGTACAAACCTAATTCGCGATCAGCACGTATTAGCACATGTGGAGAACATATTCGCGCAGCGCAAACGGGCTATGCCAGCGATCAACGAAATGCAAGCCGATGTCTTTGAGAATGGTGAAGTATTGTTCAATGAATTGGGGACAGCACCTGGTTTGTGGCACATACATGATGGCAAATCTTTTGCGTTTATGCCCGGAGTACCATACGAAATGAAACACATCATGTCTCAGCATGTGCTACCTAAGCTTGCTAAGGCCGCAAACCAAGGTAACATCGTGAATGTCTATATCCTAACTGCTGGAATCGGAGAATCACACTTAGCGGAATCTATACAGGATATCGAAGCAGAAATGCCAGACTATATCCGCATGGCCTATTTGCCAAAGCTGGGAATTGTACGGCTTCGGCTGACTGGCAGTAGCCAAGATGCCGACGCACTGCGCTCCGAAATGGAAGGATACGCCAATCGGATTAAAGAAAGGGTGAATGAGCACTTTGTCACTTTTGGCGATGTAGATCTTGAAGGAGCAATTTTGCCAATTATGCACTCCAACGGATATACATTGGCGACAGCCGAAAGCTGTACTGGCGGTACTATTGCCAGTCGTATCACGGCGATACCAGGAGCCGGTAATGTATTTAAAGGATCGGTTGTATCGTATACCAACGAAATAAAGAGTAGACTGCTCGACGTAAACGAACATGATATAGAGAGGTATGGCGCTGTAAGCGAGCAAGTCGTAAGTGCGATGGCTGCTGGTGCACAGAAGAAATTTGACGTAGATTTTGCCCTAGCTACCAGTGGTTTCGCTGGACCTGATGGCGGTACAGAAGATGCGCCAGTAGGAACTATTTGGATTGCATTGGCTACCAAAACGAAAGTACATACTCGATTGTTTCACTTCCAGAATGATCGCAACATCAATATTGAACGCACGACCACACAATGTTTTCTGCTATTGTGGCAACAGTTGCGTAATTTGATCGGAAAAGAATAAAATTTTGTTTTCAGGTGATTTACAATTATTATATTTTGAATTACTGTTCCTTTTAGCGAGATTGACTATATTCGTAAATCACTTCAAAAAAGTATATCATGGCATTGCATAAACTTACTCTTCCAAAAATGGGTGAAAGTGTTACGGAAGCAACCGTAACCAACTGGCTGAGAGAAATTGGGGATCTCATTCAGGAAGATGAGTCTGTATTAGAAGTTGCCACAGATAAGGTAGATTCTGATGTTCCATCGCCTGTACAAGGAGTGCTGAAGGAGCGGTTTTTTGAGAATGGTGATGTGGTGCAGGTAGGCGATGTGATTGCTGTCATCGAAACCGATGCACAAGATGAACCAAATGAACAAAATACGGATAACCACGTTGCTAATCAAGAAGATGATATCCCTGTTGATATCAAAGACGTACCGGGATTAACGAGTATAGAGTCACTCGAAGATGCACAACATACTTCGATGCCAACAGACGAATCAAAGCCAAATGTCGAGGAAAGCTCAGATCGTTTTTATTCGCCACTAGTGCGTAGCATTGCTCAAGAAGAAGGTATTTCACTTTCCGAGCTTGATCAAGTACATGGTAGTGGTGCGGAAGGCCGCGTTACAAAAGACGATGTGTTGAAATATCTCGCACAGAAAGGTGATAATCCAACGATTCAAGTTAAATCCAGTGACGTTTCTGATGATCATAAGGGTGATAAGGAGCAAGATCCCCAGACAGGAGTATCATCCGAAGTAGTACGTCCAAAAATAGTGACAAAACCGGTTGTAGTAGCAAAGGGGGATGGTGATGAGATTATGGAGATGGATCGTATGCGCCGACTAATTGCTGATCATATGGTGAGCAGTGTGCATACTTCGCCCCATGTGTTCTCGGCGGTAGAGGCTGATGTAACCAACTTAGTTAATTGGAGAAACCAAGTCAAAGACGGATTTAAAAAGCGGGAAGGACAGAATATCACTTTTACGCCACTTATTATAGAAGCTATTTCTAAAGCGCTAAAGGATTTTCCGATGATCAATGTCTCGGTAGATGGTTATAATATCATCCGTCGTAAGCATATTAATATTGGGATGGCTACGGCTTTGCCGAATGGAAACTTGATTGTCCCGGTGATCAAAGATGCGGATCAATTGAGTCTACTCGGCATTAGTCATGCAGTGAATGACTTGGCGCAACGATCACGTGATAATAAATTGAAACCAGATGATACCCAAGGTGGCACATTTACTTTTACTAATATTGGTGCTTTTGGCAATATTTTCGGGATGCCCATTATCAATCAACCGCAGGCGGCGATCTTAGCTGTTGGCACGATCAAAAAGAAACCAGCCGTTATCGAAACTCCGGCCGGAGATTTGATCGGTATTCGTCACTTTATGTACATCACGATGTCGTACGATCACCGCGTAATCGATGGTGCGCTGGGAGGTACATTTATTAAGCGTGTGGCAGATTATTTGGAAAATTGGGATTTGGATCGCACGGTTTAGTACGACCCAATCATGAGAATATATTAAGCACGGTGCGTTTCCAAATGTATCGTGTTTTTTATTTTACGAGCAATAATCGTTTTGTATCGCCAGTACAATAGCGCGGTAGATGTCAATAAGCCCAAGGTGAGTCCGTACCAAATACCTTGAATTCCCCAGCCCAACACCAATCCCATGACATAAGCGCTAGGTACGCCAACGATCCAATATGCTACAAAAGTAATTGCCGTTGGCACGTTGACATCGCCCATTCCACGCAATACGCCCAATCCAACAACCTGCGTACCATCAAACAATTGGAACATGCCTGCAATGATCAGTAAACTCGCAGCAATAGTAATGACTTCCCTATCTTGCGTAATCACATAAGGTAAATATTGGTTAAACAGGGCAAAAATGATTGCCCAGAAGATCATAAAGACGAGCACTAGGCGGTAAGATACCATTGCAAACTTCTGTAAACGTTGGAAGTTTGCCGTGCCGAAGCTATTTCCAGTCTTGATGGTTGCTGCCGAAGCCAATCCACTAGCCATCATGTACGTCATTGCTGCTAAGGTAATGGCGACCTGATGCGCCGCTTGTTCTAGTGCACCTATTTTTCCAGCAATCAGTGCTGCGGTGGCAAAAGCACCGATTTCAAATACGTATTGCATCGCGACGGGCGCTCCAATTTTAAAAATACTTTTGATGCGCGTACGATCTATAAACCGGATAGAGAAATCGACCATATACCGTTTGAAATTCTTCGACCGTAATACATACGCCGCCATCACCAACATCATCAAAATACGATCTACCAGTGTTGCAATACCTACCCCACGAATTCCCATTTCTGGAAAACCAAACATCCCGCGCACGAGTACCAACGCAATTAGGATATTCAGCACATTCCCCCAAATCGTGATATTCATCGCCTGCTTCGTAAACCCCAAACCTTCGGTAAATTGCTTAAAGGCGTTGAAAATCATCAATGGCAAAATGGAAAGTCCTAAGATAAAAAGGTATGGTTTAGCCGTTTCGACCACCAACGGATCTTGATCCGTGTGTTGCATGGCATACATCGATCCCCAATACACAGCACAAAAAAGGAGAATGCCCGTGACCACATTGAGCCAAATGCTATTGGAGAGCAATTTCGCACATTCTTTAAAATCTGATTTGCCATTATACTGTGCGATGAGCGGTGTGATGCCGTACGCAATACCCAAACCAATAACCAGCACCACCATGAATACGGCATGCACGAGAGAAACGGCCGCTAAAGGTATGCGACCTGCGAATTGACCGACAATAATGGTATCGGCCGTGTGAACCATGGTGTGTCCTAGTTGGGACACGACGATTGGCGCAGCGAGCGCCATCGTGCTAATGTAGAAAGCTTTATCTCTCCGTATGGAAGCAAACATGTTAAATTAAATATGATCAAAGGTAAATAGAAGTGTGGAAATCCAAATATTATCTTTTACACACCCGATCCCTACAAGATCTTTACATGGATTTGTCTGCTTAATTCTGAACTTTTATGTACATTAGCAGTATTAATAATTGATATCAAAGACATGAATTTAGCGTTTTTAAATATCGGGACACAAGAAATGATGTTAATCATCATTGTTATCCTTTTTCTGTTTGGAGGAAAGAAATTGCCAGAATTGGCGCGTGGTTTGGGAAGAGGAATTCGCGAATTCAAAGATGCGTCTGACGGCATTAAACGGGAACTATCCGATCAGATTAATAGTTTTGAGAAAGATCTTGATGTGGAAGTAGAAGAGCCTAAAAAGAGTCCAGTGGCTACTGCAGCTCCTACGGCATCATCGATGTCTGAGCAAATGCGTGCGCATGCAGAAGAACCGAAACCCACATCAACCGTACCTCAGTTCACCACACCTGCTGGAACACATCAGCATAATCCGAATAATACGATAGCCGATGTGCCATTGGCAACGCCGACTACAGATGATAGTGAAGCTTCTGCTACTAAAGAAGCCTAGAAATACGCCTTTTTAAACAATATTATAAAGAAATTATCCGGTTACTGGCCGAGCGTTGCTCTGTCTTAATCGGATTTTTTGCTAAACAAAATACCTACTCATTACAATGTCTTCCGAAATTAGCATAGCGAAAGAGCTGAATATCCAAACAAAGCAAGTGCAAACCACCATCCAATTGTTGGATGAAGGAGCTACGATTCCCTTTATAGCCAGATACCGCAAGGAAATGACAGGCAGTTTAGACGAGGTGCAAGTGGCGGCAATCCGCGATCGCATACAACAACTACGTGATCTGGATAAGCGGAAAGAAGCGGTACTAAAGTCGGTAACCGAACAGGGAAAGCTAACCGCAGAACTTGAATCGCAGATTCGTACCGCGGCAACGATGTCCGCTTTAGAAGATATTTACTTGCCCTACAAACCCAAACGCAAAACACGTGCTTCGATCGCGCGGGAAAAAGGTTTGTTGCCATTGGCAGAACTGTTATTAGCGCAGGATATTCGTCAACTACAGCCCAAAGCAGAAGCTTTTGTAGATGCCGAGAAAGGAGTGGAGTCGGTAGAACAAGCATTAGCTGGCGCTCGTGACATCGTCGCCGAAATCATCAATGAGGATGCGGAAGTACGCAATACCGTGCGTCGTGTGCTAGAGAAAAAAGGAAAATTTGTGTGTCGCGTCGTTGCAGGCAAAGAAGCGAGTGCGCAGAAATTTAGAGATTATTTTGAATGGTCCGAATTCATTAAAGACGCACCTTCGCATCGTGTTTTAGCGATGCGTCGTGGTGAGAAAGAAGAACTACTTAGCTTGGATATTACCGTAGAAGATGTGGATGTGTTGCCGCAGATCGAAAAACGCTATATTAAATCTGTTGGTGAGGCAGCTGATCAGCTTCAATTGGCCGTGCAGGATAGCTACAAGCGTTTGCTGAAACCTTCCATGGAAACGGAGATGCGCGTACTGACTCGGCAAAAAGCAGATGAGGAAGCCATTAAGGTTTTTGCGGAGAATGTCCGCCAATTGCTTTTGGCTGCTCCTTTGGGAGCGGTTTCATTGCTCGCGATCGATCCCGGATTTCGCACCGGTTGTAAAACGGTCGTGCTCAATGCGCAGGGCAGTCTATTAGAAAATACTGCCATCTTCCCACACAATGGTGCAGGCGGCGAAGCTGAAGCGCAAAAGACGATCAACCACTTGGTTTCTAAATATGATGTAGGAGCGATAGCCATTGGCAACGGTACGGCCGGGCGAGAAACAGAAACATTTGTTCGCAAGCTTTCGCTTACGATTCCTATCGTGATGGTCAACGAAAGTGGCGCATCGATTTATTCGGCCTCCGAAGTAGCACGCGAAGAGTTTCCCGATCAGGATATTACCGTGCGCGGTGCAGTTTCTATTGGCCGCAGGCTAATGGATCCACTCGCTGAGTTGGTGAAAATTGATCCAAAATCTATTGGCGTAGGACAATATCAGCACGACGTAGATCAAAATAAATTGCAAGGTGCGTTAGACGATACGGTGGTTTCTTGTGTGAACGCGGTGGGAGTTGAACTGAATACCGCTTCGAAACAGATTTTGGCGTATGTGTCTGGCTTAGGGCCCGCATTGGCACAACAAATTGTGAACTATCGGCAAGAAAATGGCCCATTTTCTTCTCGTAAAGAATTGAAGAAAGTACCGCGATTGGGTGCCAAAGCTTACGAGCAATCGGCCGCCTTTTTACGGATTCGTGATGCAAAACATCCGTTGGATGCTTCGGCCGTTCACCCAGAGCGTTATGCACTCGTCGAATCAATGGCAAAAGATTTAAAAGCTACCGTGCAGGATTTGTTGCGCGATGAACAATTGCGGCAGCAAATCGATCCGAAACGCTATGTATCGGAGGAAGTGGGATTGCCAACGTTGCACGATATCTTGGCCGAATTGGCGAAACCGGGACTGGATCCGCGCGATCAGTTTGAGCAATTTTCATTCACCGATGGTGTCAACAGTGTGAAGGATCTGCGCGTGGGCATGCGACTTCCGGGAATCGTGACCAACATTACCAATTTTGGGGCATTTGTAGATATTGGCGTACATCAAGACGGCATGGTGCATCTTAGTCAATTAGCAAATCGCTATGTGCAAGATCCACGCGAGGTAGTGAAGGTGCAGCAAAAAGTAGAAGTGACCGTAATTGAGGTAGACGAACAGCGCAATCGCATCAGTCTATCCATGAAAAGTGGTGATACGCAACCCCGTAAGCGACAAGATCGTCCGGAGCGCCAAACAGAGAAACGCGAAAAAAGATCAGATAATAACAAAAAGCGAGATTCAAATGGCGGTGATATGGCGACGAAACTGGCGCAATTAGCTAGTAAATTCAAATAGTAACAATCTATCTAACGATGAAAACATTGACCGAATTCAAACATAGCTTAGTTCAAAGTGCGCCACCAAGTGCCTGGTCGGCGGCATTAAAAGCACTTTGGTACGATGGCAAAGGCGACTGGCGCACGGCGCATGATCTAGTAGATCAGCTTAGCGATCGTGAATCTGCGCATGTACATGCTTATTTGCATCGCGTAGAAGGTGATCAATGGAATGCAGATTATTGGTACAATCGTGCCAAGAAACCTTCTTATGTAGGTTCTTTGGAGCAAGAATGGGAAGAATTAGTCGTCTCTTTCTTGTAAAAGAATTAGTTGGAAGTCACCGGTGTGGCTGTCGTGTCACGTGGCACGGTGAGATCAATCGTCTCATCTTCTTTCTTTTTGAAAGTCCATAGCTGTTTGAAGAACTGGTGAAAGGTGTTGAATTCTTTTCGATACACCAATCCTACTGCATTGATATAATCATCCGTTGGGGTGAATAAGATATTTCGCGTATTTAATCGGTTGTACGCTCTAAACATCAAACTGCCATCACGCCGGATACGATAAGTTAATTCGGCATCAGTGGCTACTCGAGCCGAAAATAATGCTAAGTCGGTCGTTTGCAGATTTCTTCGATCGCTTACACCGCCCGTTAATATCAGTCGGTCATCAAATAAGCGTAGCGAAGCAGAAGCATCGTTGAAAGAGCGAATATTCAAATCTAGGAAATTCACGTTCAGTGATTGAGAGATTATTGCATTCAATTGGTTGAATGCAAATTCGGTACCTGCCGATAATAGGGTATTGTTCACCTCGCGCCCAAATTCGTTACTTGTGCTAGTTGCAGTAAAGCTGCGCCGCACAATCAAGCTCAATGCTTGCTGATTGATATTGTTGGCATCACTAAAATAAGCCTGCAACTCATCCTTTACATAAGGTGTAAGCGGAAAGCTCAAGTCAAATGTGATGTCTGGACTAGTCAACGTGCCTCGAATAATCATGTCGGCTTGAGCCAATACACGTTCTTCATTACGCTCACGTCCGGCAGCGTCGTACAATGCACCTAAAGAAGTTCGTTGCTGGTACAATGCCGTGATATCTAGTTGTGCTTGCGCCGGATCACCTGTCCAACGAATCGTGCCGCCCTGCTTTATGTCAAAATATTTGTTGATAAAATCCTGTGCCACAAAGTGGAACTTGCCCGAATTCACGCTGTAATCACCAAACATCTCAAAATCACCTCTGCTCGATATTTTTAGAAGCACTTCACCGTCGCCCGTACCACGTAGTGAGCCAATATCGGTTTGCAAATTGACCTCTGCATCGGGCGTGATTTTAAGATCCATATTCATCGTCAAACCCTGAAAGAAGTACTGATTCTTTTGTACTTTTTTCTTTTTGTCATCCGCCTCTACCATGTAGATAAAGTCGCTGTCAGAGATGGTCATGGCCGCATCCAGCGGAATAGTCATCACCGTGTTAGGATTAGATGATGCGGTGATGTCAATGTTGAGATTCGATGTTCTGCCTGCAAATTTGAAAGTACCGGTCGCATAGGCCGTACCATAATACAGGTTATTTTCCTTGTAAGTGGTGTTCAAAACGTGAAAATTGTTGGCACGCGCTTCGACCTGAATTTCAGGATCACTCAGTTGGTTCAGATCCAAATAGCCCGATGCTGCCGCTTCATGGCGCTGCGCATCGAATAAACGCAGATTATCAAATCGCACCACATTGTTCTCCACCAGGAGCGATTGTTGCGCCAAGTGATAGGGTGTGTTAAGGTACATCACCGTAAAGCTCGCCTGCTGAATCTCTGCTGTTCCGGAAATTTTCGGCGCAGCAAATGTGCCACCAATGCGTATGTCGGCACTGCTTTTCCCATCCAAATCACTGACCAAATCCTTTAAGAAAGGTTGAAATAATACCAACTCTATCTCGCGGATTTCCCCACGCAATTGCAAAGCATTTTCAGTATCGGCCAAATCATAGGTTCCTTCCAACTGGAAACCGCGGCGAAGCGCATCTAACAAATTGATCTTTACATCAACCAGTTTAGTGCTAGGATTGAAGTTGGCGTCAAAATTTAGTTGTCCGATCGGGATGGTATTGTACACGATCGGTGTCGTGGTGATGCTCGCGCGAAAGCGTGGCGACTGTAATACAGAGGTAATGGTCACTTCTCCATTGAGCTCACCGCGAAGATGTACGCCTAATGGATTGGTGATTGCTTCTAGGGATTTCAACCCGAAGCGATTAAAACTAATGCGTAAATCGTCTTCTTCGTTAGACAAAATACCATTGAATTCTACATTTTCATTATTTTGTGCAAATCGGAATTTTTCGAAGTACAACTTACCTTTGGATACCCGAATTTCTGTGTCGGACTGAATCTCCCAAGGTTCGTTGTTGAGTACGATGGTCGATTCATTGAAGTGTATATAAGCGGGCTTGTTGTGCTCAAAATGTATATGTCCATGCAGTCTTAGTCGATCCGGTGCCTGATCTTCTGCGGCATGAATCGCAAAGTTCAGGCTATCGTTGGTAAGGATGTTTTCAATAGCCACCTTGTTGACGAAAATGCTATCGGAAATAGAGAAGCGATCTGCTAATAGGCGAAGCGAGAAGTTCTTTGCATCGGTACGCTCTTCGATGCGCAGATTGGTCAGTTTAAAGTTATTATACGATACGTGTGGACTCGCAAATACAAAGTTGCCGATATAATTATCCGACGAGAAATTGGCTTCCAAGGTAGCGCCTTCATCAAATTGCAATGGCACATCCAAGAAAGCAGATACCGGTTCAAATGATTTTACGGCTACTTTCAGATCAAAATTTTGGTCGTTGAACGGTCTTTTGTCCAAACCTATTGCAGGAGCATATTGTACGGCCAAAGATTGAAAATAGGCTTCAATCGTATTCAGATCGATCGTGCCGGTCATATCTGCATCCAACACATTGGATTGCAAACGAAGCTGTCGATTGAGCTGATCGCCCGATGATTCAAATCGGAAATCCTTAATTTCAAACTCACCGGCTAAGGTTTGCAAATTGATATCTTGCGAAGCAAGATAACCAGACAGGTTATTGATGTCATTACCCGCAAAGTCGGCTTCGATATCGGTATTTTCTACGATCACACTGTCTTTTTGTAGGAGATGAAGTGCAGATAGATTGAGTCGGTCAATGTGCGAGGTGAGTTTGTAATTCGGTACTTGTTGTGAAAAATCAATGGCCGCATCATAATCCAATGCCGCTTCTATATCATCTACTTGTCCATTTAGTTGCAACAGTTGGTTTTGCAAGCTCGCTCGAAAATGCATTTCTTGTAGCGCATATTTTTGCAATTCAAACTGTTGCAGGCTTCCATCCACGGTGATATCCAATTTGGCCAAATCCGTGTTGCGCCCATTAAAGTCGAGCTGCATTCCCGATTTTCCCAATAGATCGCTATTGGTGAGTGCGCCAATATCAAAAGAAGATGAAGTGACGCGTCCGCTATACACTAATTCAGGGCCAATGGCAATGGATGTGCGTGTCTGCACCTCGCCAATATCGGTCATGAACTTTCCATCTACTGCAAAATCATCGTATAAACCTTTAAAACTTCCCTGAAAGGCAAGTGCGCCTAACTTGTTTAACTGATCAGGAAGGGCAAACTTTGGATCGTTGGATAATTCGCGTACTAATTCGTCAATGTCTTCTGCCTGCGATTGTAAAAAAATCTTCGAGAAGTCAAAGATGGTGCGTTCGATGTCTGGTAGGCCAGTCACCCGAAATTCTCCTTGTAACGAAGTGTTTCTTTTAGTACTTAGGGAAACATTTCTAGCTTGCATAGCAGCGATTGTCCCGTCAAGCGATGCCGATTTTATAGCGGTGCGAAATTGGACAAATCGCATATCTGGTGCGAAAAATTCAATGTCTTTGGAATCGACCGTCGCATTCTCGATGCTTGCGGTTATCTTCACCTTATCCAAAAAATCTTCAAAATCGCCTAGCTTCTCGTAATCAAATCGCAAGAAATTCGTGAGAACAGAACGATTGGTTACGAGCTTTAGCTCTTCGAAGATCATCGCTTGGGCTTCTAACGTAGCAGAAGTGCTCAATTCTTGCAGATGAAAACCCGATTTTTCCCGAAAGCTCAATTGTTTAATGTCCGCATGTCTTGCCGCCGTATCGAGAGAGATATTGTCGAAAACACCTGAAAATTCTGTGAGTTCCATATTGGAGAAATCAATCCCTTTCTCGTGATGCTTTTTGGTGGCATCGATGAATTGAAAGTGGCAATTAGCCAATTCTATACGGTCCAATGTAATCTCCAGATTCTTTTTAGGTTTTTTGCCTGTTTTTTTCTTCGGTGCGAAGTAATCAATTAAAAAGTCGAAGTTGGAGCTGTCCTTATATAAGGTATAATTGACGTAAGCTTCGGTAAGCCGAATGTCTTGGATGTCTATTTTATTCTGCGCAAGACCCGATAAAGAAAGACCTACAAAAAGCCGCTTGCTAGCGCCAATGCGGTTTCCGGCCGGATCATCCAGTGTAAAATCATGTAATATGAGTGCCGAAAAAGGTTTGAAATAGATGGCCGATAGCGATACGTTGGCATTCAATTCTTTGGAAAGATACCGAGCCGCTTTCTTGGCTACGTAGGTTTGTACAGATGGGAATTGGAGCGATAAGGCAAATATCCCGACACTCACCACGATAGTGACCAGGACATAGGCGATTATTTTAATTATTTTTTTGATAATTTTACAAAATAATAAGTGCGACTCCTGCTATGACTGTCATCCTTGGTATAGAATCTTCCTGCGACGAGACTTCTGCATCTATCTGTATAGATGGCAAAATTAAGTCAAATATTATTGCGAACCAACTCGTGCACGCGAAGTATGGTGGGGTTATTCCTGAAGCCGCCTCTAGGGCGCATCAGCAAAATATTATCCCAACGGTAGACGAGGCCATAAAGCAAGCAAATATATCGAAAGAAGACATCCATGCGGTGGCATTTACACGTGGTCCCGGGTTATTAGGTTCCTTATTGGTGGGTACATCATTTGCTAAATCCTTCGCTTTAGCGCGCAATATTCCACTATTGGATATCAATCATATGCAAGCGCATATCTTAGCACATTTTATTGAAGATCCGCAGCCGCAGTTTCCTTTTTTGTGCCTTACCGTTTCTGGCGGGCATACACAGATTGTATTGGTCAAAGATTATTTTGACATGGAGCTAATCGGCGAAACCTTGGACGATGCCGCAGGTGAAGCTTTCGACAAAACTGCGAAGATCTTAGGCTTACCTTATCCGGGAGGCCCTTTGATCGATAAACATGCGGCTGATGGTGATCCGCGTGCATTCGCATTGCCAGAGCCACAAATCGCTGGATTGGATTTTAGCTTTTCGGGACTAAAAACGGCGATTTTATATCTGGTGCAACGCGAAATGCGCGAAGATCCTCAATTTTTGAATACACGTATGGCCGATCTTTGCGCCAGTGTGCAAGATCGTATTGTTTCCATCTTATTGAATAAGCTCAAAAAAGCAGTGAAACAGACGGGTGTCAGACAGATTGCGATTGCTGGTGGCGTATCTGCCAATTCGGGGTTGCGTACACAATTGTTGGCACTAGGCGAGCAGCTGCGAGCAGATGTTTTTATTCCGAAGTTTGAATATTGTACCGATAACGCGGCCATGATTGCCATTGCTGGCTATCACAAATTTTTGAAGGGCGAATTTGTCGGACAGGAAATTACGCCTTTGGCGAGAATGGCAGTTGGATAAAGTTTAGAACTGAACGGTCCACTCGGCCAGCTCATCGTCAGTTCCCTTTATCCAGTTTGGACCATTTTCAAGGATCTTGATCGCTTCTTTATCACGCTTTTTGCCACCACTCTTTTTTATGGTAATACCAATCGGTCTGCCCTGTGCATTAATGCCGAATAGCAACGTCACTTCACCAGCACCAAGTGCGCTCGTTTTAGCTAAATTATTGACGTACAGTTGATAGGCTTGTGACCCTATTGCTGGGCGGCTCTTTAGGCGCTTCGCCGACACGTCACGCGCAGTTCTAGGTTCTGTAGCTGCGCCATTGGGCGCACGTTTCAGTGCGATTCGCATGGCGCCTTCCGCCACATGATCGGCCGTCTCAAAACCATTTGACTGAATAGTCAGTACGGGCTTTTCGTTAGTCGATCCAACAATAAACCTTCCAGTAGAATCGGTCTTGGCCAAGGTGTTCATTTCCTGATCGCGTATCAGTGCTCCCGCAATAGGTTTTTGCGTCTGATGATCTATAATGATTCCTGTTGTGATCGATTTTACATCTTGTAGCGATACAGATTGTAATTCGTTGGATTGCCTCATTGGTCGTCCTGCCCGTGCCGACAGCATACTTATTCGATCTTGCATTGGCGGAGCGCTATTGCGCGATGCCAAGGTGCTGTGATCATCACGTAAGCTCATCGATACCAATTCCTCCGCGTTGGAAGGGATGATTTGAATAGGAATGGTATCTAGCGCGGCTTGTCGTGCTGCATCTGAATTCTTGAGGCGATTGGAAGCGGATGCCTCCACGTTGCTATAAGCTAGTTTTGTTTCATGGTCTTTTGTCGGTAAAGCTTCCTCACGATCCAGAATGGTATTATCTTCAGATGATGAGGAAGTGGTGTCCCGCATCGTGTTAGAAGGCTCGCTTGGCGGAATGCGTTGCGCGATTTGTTGCTGTACACTTTCTGGTTGCATAAAAACATAGATTCCAATGCCGAATACGATGAGTAAAGAAGCAGCTAACCCAATCCAACGGTATAAGTATGAAGAGGTGCGACGTGCTGGTACGTGGCTACGTTGCTGAATCCGTTGCTGCAATTCAGGTATTACGTCATGCGTTAAGCCTTGCGCATGTTCGGCTTCGATTCCGAGCAGCACGTCCATGAGCGATTCGTCCGCCTCGGCAGCCCTTTCGACTTCATGCATCTGCTGAGGCGATAATTCGCCTCGAACGTAACGACGTAACTGTGCTATATCTGGCCTATTATACATCCTGTTCCTTTTCTATACACTGCTTCAAATTCCGCTTGCCGTTTTGTATGTAGCTCTTTACGCCGTCCATGCTGTATCCGGTCAGGGTCGTGATTTCTTTGTAACACTTTTCCTGCAAGAAAAAGAGCTGTATGGCAATTTTCTGTTTCTCAGGCAACTTTTCTATACAGCGTTCCATAGCTTGTAGACGATCTTCCTTTGTCGCATAATCTTCTTCCGGATGCGGAGCAACGGAAAATTCCACAAAACTTTCCGAAAAATCTACCTTTTGGCTTTTATCTGCGCGCAGCGCCATCAAACAGTGATTCTTCGCAACTACATAAATCCACTTCTGAAAATTCTTGATCTCCTGCCGATCTACTTTGCCGATGAGTTCTTCAAAAATTTGCATCACGGCATCTTTACTGCGCTCACTATCCTTAAAATACCGGAAGCACACGTAGTAGATCATCTCTGTATGACGTTGATATACATCGCCTAACAAGCCCAAATCTTTGCTTTCATGGTATTGCGAAAGCAATAATTCGTCCGATTTTCCGTCGCTCTTAGAAGATTTGAATAGCTCCATTCTGTTTCACAAAATAATTTTTTTTATTCAGTTATGGAAATACAACATCACGTGCATCCCTTGTGCGAACGCAGCTAATACCGAATAGAACAGCTTCGGTAGATAGTAGTTTTCGACTGAAATGAATACGTATTAAAGCACATTAAAAAAATGATGAGTATGAAAGTAAATACATTAAAAAGCGTGTGGATGTTTATTATCCTATTAGGCACACAAGCGGTAATGGCGAAAAGTATTACAGGTTATGTCAAAGAAGCAAGTTCTGGTGCAGCACTTGGCGGTGTTTCTGTGATGGTAAAAGGCAAGGCGATGCAAACGATGACAGATGAGCAAGGTTATTACCAGGTCAATGCAGAGTTGGGACAAGTATTGGTGTTTTCGCTGGGAGGATTTGCAACGGTAGAGCGCATCGTTGGACAAGAAGCACAGATCGATGTCGCTTTGCAAATCGAACAGGTGGAAATTGATCGTAATACGGTTCCGATTAGAAATGAGGTGTATGCAGGAGAATATGCTATCAAACGAGGAGAAACGCTAACAGCTTATGTGGGCGGTGGCGTGCATGTTCGGCCAATGATGTATCGCTCCGCAACCATGAGTAGCTCAGAAAGCTATAGAAAAATAGCTGAAAACAAATTTGTGCGAACTACGACGGAACCGTTATCGACGTTCGCAGCAGATGTAGATGCCGCATCGTACAGCAACGTACGCCGTTTCCTCAATCAAGGTCAGATGCCAAATCCAGATGCTGTTCGGGTAGAAGAGATGATTAACTATTTTACGTACGATTTGTCTGGACCGACCAATGGAGATCCTGTTCGCGTGGTGACAGAACTGACTCAAGCGCCATGGAATACACAACATCAGTTGTTGCGCGTAGCGCTGAAAGCGAAAGATATACCAAGCGAAAAGCTTCCTGCGGCCAATTTTGTGTTTCTGATTGACGTGTCGGGATCTATGGGCAGCAGCAATAAGTTACCATTAGTAAAAAGTTCTTATAAAATGTTGGTAGATCAATTGCGCGATGAAGATCGTGTAGCAATTGTCACTTACGCAGGTTCTGCTGTTGTGGCTTTGGAAAGTACTTCTGGTAAGGAGAAAAGAAAGATCAAAGATGTATTGGATGCTTTGCAGGCTTCGGGTTCTACGGCTGGAGGTGCTGGCATGACCAAAGCATATCAGATAGCGCGAGCGCACTTTGAAAATGCGGGAAACAATCGCATCATTATGGCCACAGATGGTGATTTCAATGTAGGCGAATCTAGCGATGAAGAAATGGAAAAACTGATTGCCAAAGAGCGTAATGACGGGATTTACATTTCGATATTGGGCTACGGAATGGGTAATTATAAAGATAGCAAGCTAGAGATGTTGGCCAATAAAGGCCATGGGAACTACGCGTATATTGATAATATTTCGGAGGCGCGGAAAGCAATCGTCACCGAATTTGGTGCAAGTTTATTTACCGTGGCCAAGGATGTGAAGATTCAGGTGGAGTTCAATCCGCATTTTGTACAGTCGTATCGTTTGGTGGGTTATGAGCACAATCTGTTAGAAGCGGAAGACTTTAATAATGACGAAAAATTGGGCGGTGATATGGGCGTTGGTCATACGGTCACGGCTTTGTACGAGATCATTCCACAAGGTGTTAAAAGTAATTTTGATGGATCGGTGGATGATTTGAAATACCAGGAGAACAGTAAGTCGAAATCTACGATTAATAATAAAGAGTTGGCGACCGTGAAATTCCGGTATAAAGAGCCGGACGGTGAAGTGAGCAAGCTAGTTACTCATGTGGTGAATACCAAAGCAACGCCTTTAGCTCAAACATCACAAGATTTACGTTTTGCGACCGCCGTAGCGGAATTGGGTATGCTGATTCGCAATTCGGATTATAAGCAGCAGGCTAATTTTGATCAACTGATTGCGCGAGCAAAAGAATCGCGCGGTAAGGATGAAGAAGGTTATCGAGCAGAATTTGTACGATTAGCACAAGATGCACAAGCTTTGTATAAAGCAGATCGTTAACATCCGCGGCGTTTGCATCATCTATTATGACCGTGGGGCATAATAGATGATGCAAACGCCGATTAAGGCAATTATTCCGCCGAGGATATCGTAACGATCAGGCGTGAAGTCATCGAAAATCATCGCCCAAATGATGGATAATACGATAAATATGCCACCATACGTCGCGTAAACTCTGGCGAAATCGGCAGATTGCCAAGTGGCTACGACACCGTAAAATGCAAGAATAATGGCTCCGACTAGAGCGAACCACCAAGGTTTATCGGCTCGAAGCCATAACCATATCAAATAACCGCCACCGATCTCGCACAGGCCGGCCAGCAGAAATATTGGTATTGATTTTAAATCCATATCACTCAAAGATACGCGGTTTTCTGTTTTTTTTTCGGACATTTGTGGCACTTTGGAATGGGGTTTTCCAAAGTGTGAAACACGCTTTTGAAGTATGCCAACGTGGTATGTTGTGCCTTCAAGAGTATTATCAAACATTTTTTATAATCTAAAATCATAAGTTGTACTATGATTAACATTACACTTCCTGACGGCTCCGTCCGTGCGTATGAATCTGGCGTTACTGCTATGCAGATCGCTTTGTCTATTTCCGAAGGTTTGGCTAGAAATGTGTTGGCTGCCGAAGTAGATGGCGAAGTATGGGATGCATCTCGCGCTATTGAGCAAGATGCCCATGTCAAACTCCTTACTTGGAATGATGATCAAGGGAAATCGACCTTTTGGCATTCTTCCGCCCACTTATTGGCCGAAGCATTAGAGGCACTTTATCCGGGTATTAAGTTTGGTATTGGCCCTGCCATCCAGACGGGATTCTATTACGACGTAGATTTTGGCGATCAGGAATTTTCCTCCGACGACTTCAAGAAAGTCGAAGACAAAATGTTGGAATTAGCAAAACAAAAAGAGGTTTTTGAGCGTCGCGCGGTTTCCAAAGCAGAAGCTATTGCTTATTTCGAAGAAAAAGGTGATGAGTATAAACTAGATCTCATCAAGGATCTGGAAGACGGTAAAATCACTTTTTACTCGCAAGGGCAATTCACGGATTTATGCCGTGGCCCACATATTCCACAAACGGGTGTGATCAAAGCGATCAAGTTAACGAACGTAGCAGGTGCTTACTGGCGTGGCGATGAGTCGCGCAAGCAATTGACTCGTATTTACGGCGTTACTTTTCCAAAGGCCTCTGAGCTGACCGATTATCTAAAAATGATCGAAGAGGCGAAGAAACGCGATCACCGTAAATTGGGTAAAGAACTGGAGTTGTTTGCTTTCTCTGAAAAGGTAGGAATGGGCTTGCCATTGTGGTTGCCAAAAGGTGCTGCCTTGCGTCAAAAACTCATGGACTTCTTGCAAAAAGCACAGTTGAAAGCTGGTTATGAGCCGGTGGTAACACCTCATATTGGGCACAAACAATTGTATGTGACTTCGGGTCACTATGATAAATATGGTGAAGATTCGTTTCAGCCGATCAAAACACCGGTAGAAGGAGAGGAGTTTTTCTTAAAACCGATGAACTGCCCGCACCACTGTGAGATCTATAAAACAAAACCACGATCCTACAAAGATTTGCCGGTGCGTTTTGCAGAATTTGGTACGGTGTATCGCTACGAGCAATCGGGTGAATTGCACGGATTGACTCGCGTACGTGGGTTTACACAAGATGATGCCCACTTGTTTTGTCGCCCAGATCAGGTAAAAGAGGAGTTCAAAAAAGTAATCGACTTGGTGCTTTATGTTTTTGGTGCTTTAGGTTTCGATGATTATACTGCGCAGGTATCGCTTCGTGATCCGAACAATAAAACGAAATACATCGGTACTGAAGAAAACTGGACTTTGGCAGAGCAAGCTATCATTGAGGCGACTGCCGAAAAGGGCTTGAATTCAGTGATCGAATACGGAGAAGCAGCTTTCTATGGTCCAAAATTGGATTTCATGGTCAAAGATGCTTTGGGACGTAAATGGCAGTTGGGTACGATCCAAGTGGATTACAATTTGCCGGAGCGTTTTGAATTGGAATATACAGGAAGTGATAACCAAAAACACCGTCCGGTGATGATTCACCGTGCGCCGTTTGGTTCGCTAGAACGCTTCGTCGCAGTACTCATCGAACACTGTGCTGGTCAGTTTCCGTTATGGCTTGCTCCTGAGCAATTTATCATCTTGCCGGTATCCGAAAAATACGAGGAATACGCGCAAAATGTTTTAAATTCCCTAAATAATTCCGATATTCGCGGACTGATTGACTTGCGTGATGAGAAGGTAGGTCGTAAAATCCGTGATGCAGAGATGAAAAAACTGCCTTATATGTTGATTATAGGGGATAAAGAGATCGAAAGTGGCACGGTATCTGTTCGTAAGCATGGGTCAGTCGATCTGGGTTCAATGACCTCAGAAGCATTCAAAGAATTATTAATTAAAGAAATAACGGTTTAAATAATATAAGCATTTGGCAAAAAGTAGCAATTTTGGTAATAGAGGTAGAGGGCCAATCCGTAAAAAGGAGCCTGAACACCGCATCAATGAAAACATCCGCGTACCTGAAGTACGTCTAGTAGGTGATAATATTGAGCCTGGGATTTATCCCACTCGTAAAGCGGTTGAACTTGCTGATGAGTTGGAGTTGGATTTGGTGGAGATCTCTCCAAATGCCACGCCTCCGGTTTGTAAAATCATTGACTACAGTAAATTCGTTTACGAGCAAAAGAAAAAACAAAAGGAGATCAAGGCGAATGCCAAGCAAACTGTCATTAAGGAGATCCGTTTTGGACCTAACACCAGCGACCATGACTTCGAGTTCAAACTGAAGCATGCGATGAAGTTCTTAGAAAGTGGCGAGAAAGTTCGCGCTTATGTACACTTCAAAGGTCGTGCGATTGTGTTTAAGGAACAAGGGGAGATCTTATTACTCCGCTTCGCGCAAGCATTAGAAGACTACGGTAAAGTAGAATTGCTACCTAAATTAGAAGGTAAGCGTATGTTCTTGACCTTAGCTCCGAAAGTAGCGGCTAAAAAATAAACATCTAACAGATTGATATATAATTTTTAATATTATGCCAAAAGTAAAAACCAATTCCAGCGCTAAAAAACGCTTTAAGCTAACTGGAACAGGTAAAATTGCAAGAAAAAGTGCCTTCAAAAGCCACATCTTGACTAAGAAAACGACCAAACAAAAACGTAACTTGACACAAACTAGTTATGTTCATGATGCTGATATGGGCAATGTGAAACGCATGCTTGCTATCGGTAAATAAGTCCAATTCATTTTTAATAATTTTTTAACCAGGTTGTAGGTTGTAAGATTGCTGAGAAACGCAACGCCTTTAACCAAATAAAATTTCAACATTATGCCACGTTCGGTTAACGCAGTAGCTTCGAGAAGAAGAAGAAAAAGAATCATGAAATTAGCCAAAGGCTATTTCGGTTCACGTAGCAAAGTTTATACTATTGCTAAAAATACAGTAGAAAAAGGTTTACAGTACGCTTACCGCGACCGTAAGACCAAAAAACGCGAGTTCAGAGCTTTATGGATCCAGCGTATCAATGCGGGCGCCCGTCAACACGGTGTTTCGTATTCTCAACTAATTGGTAAATTGAATGCTAAAAACATCGGCTTGAACCGTAAGGTATTGGCTGACTTAGCATTGAACCACCCAGATGCTTTCAAAGCAGTTGTAGACGCAGTAAAATAGAGTTTTAAACCCGATATCAATTTGTTAGAGATATGAAAAAGGAACCTTAGGGTTCCTTTTTTTGTGTTTAAATCCGAGTGATTGATGTGCTGTGCATGAGAATTCAATATTTGCCATACAAGATATACGTAGTCATAACTTAACATAGTTTCTCTCATCTTTTTCCTACACTGTCGTAATACTGCGGTTATCTGCTGGTACATGGGGGTTAAATTCTAGCTCAGCAAAGAGGTGGCTACGAATATTATATTTTCCGTAATTATAGAAAAATAGCAGAACAAAATCTATATTTGCGCACCAAATCAATTTTACTATGAAAACAAAAATCGCGATTTTATTCGCGGGATTATTTATGCAATGGGGTTTTGCGCAGAATCACGATGACGGTGGTTTAAAGTCGAGAAAGGGAAATTTTTCTACGGAGCTCAACATTAATCCTTTCAAAGCAAATCTGAGTTTAAACAATGCGCTGAACCAAATGAAAGTTCGATACTTTATTCAAGATGATCTTGCACTTCGGTTAGGTGTAGGGATCAATGTGATCGATTCTACTTGGAGTAGTGGGGCACCTTATTCTGCTGATAGTTACTTTATTTCTACAGCAAATAAGCAAAGTGCGGCTGACTTTACTATCGGTATTGAGAAGCATTTTCCTGGTACGCAAAGATTATCTCCATACATTGGCGCAGATTTGAGCTGGGGTGTGCAAAGCTCTAATCAAAAGGTGACGACCAATGCAACAACTTTTGAGATTGACAATGGCTTGCTTGATATGTCCTTTAATCCCAACTTACCAATCGGAAGAGGACTATTGATTCCAAACGGTTATACGCGATTTGGAGCGGTAGCTATTGTTGGTTTCGACTTCTATATGGCCAAAAACTTCTTTGTCGGCTATGAATTTAATGTTGGCTATAATCGACTGAAATATAAAACACCAACCATAGAAAGTATCGGAGAGAATGGTGGTATTGTAGACTTAGTTAGCAACAGTTCGGTCACCAGCTTTAAAACATCTCTTATGAACGGAATTCGGATCGGTTACACATTTTAAGGAAAGTCATTATGAAAAACAGCATATTACTCATTTTATCAGCGATTGCATTCTTATTAAGCAGTTGTGAGAAAGATATTACCACCGCACCCGAAATTCAGACGGTATCTATCACTGCTCCGTCAACAACCGGAGCTACTTTTAAAGGAAATATTAGTGGGTTTGGATCAAGTAAAGTAGTAGATCATGGGTTTGTATATGGGTATACACAAAACTTGGATGAGACTACAGGTACGAAACTTTCTTTAGGCGAAGCAGTAAACTTAGGTGAGTTTTCAACTACAGTGGATGATCTAGTGCAAAACAGTACTAGCAATTTTCAAAACACGCTTTTTGTACGTAGTTACATTGTAGACGAGCGCGGTACTGTATATGGTGCCACAATGAGTGCAGCACTTCCTGTTCCGAGTGCTGGAAGGATTTTCCCTTCTCAAGCTAGTGCTGGTGATACGATTCGTATTAGTGGCAAATTCTTTTCACCAAATATTTTGCGGACAGAAGTGCTGATTGGTCAGCGTCCTGCTGAGGTATTAGCAGCTTCGGACACAGTTATTACAGCGATTATTCCGTCGGGTATTACGGGGAGTCATGGTAATAGTTTGCCTGTCGTCATAAATTTAGGCGCTACAACTGCTAATTATTATCAAGGCCTTACGCTACAAGCGAGGTATACAGGTTTCACACCTCAAAGTGGCCCAGTTGGTACCATAATTACGCTGACAGGCGATAACTTACCTGATTATTATAACGGTGTGGCTGTATTTAACATTTTGATGAGTGGCGTGAATATACCGCTCAATTATAATAGTTACAACCGATTTGCTGTTCCGTTTAATGTGGACGAAAAGTCGTCTATTACCGTAATGTTAAACGGAAAGAACTTTGATCTTCCAGGTCAATTTGTGGTGACTCCACCGCAAATCGTATCATTTACTAATAATTCAGTCTTTGCTGGAAGACAGGTGACCATGCAGCTTAATAGTTCAGCTATTGTAAACAATACTGGTCAAGTTGGGAGACCACAAGTGAAAATTGGATCGGGATCTTATGCAGATGTATCTTGGTATAATCGTGAAGTATCTTTTACAGTTCCTGCGAATACTGCATTGGGTGAGTATGACGTTTACTTTAAAGTTGGTCCGCACGAAATTCAGTCTCCATCAAAATTGAAGGTTATTGGATATAGCGTCAGTAGTTTTCAACCGGCAATCGCTGCCGTTGGCAACAACGTAGAGATCTCGGGAAATTTTATTGCAGGAGAATACTACACGGTTTATTTCGGTAGTAGAAGTGCTTCTGTTGTTTCCAATTCAGCTACCAAGCTAACTGTTCCAGTGCCATCAGGTGTTGATTTAGGCAAGTTGAAAATTTCAGTGGAAACACCTTCAGGTCGATTGAGCGTACCAGGAGAGATGGAAATTATTGGACCATCGGTTACATCTGTTTCTCCTTTGTCTGGTGTTCCGGGCACAAAGATCACTATTCGCGGTAATGGATTCGGTGCAAATGCTTGGAACAATAACGTCGGATTCGGGTGGAACTATGTTAATCCTCAAATAATCGATAGCAAAACGATGGAGGTATACGTACCATCTAATATCGGACGTGGTAAGATGAGTTTAACGATCATTGTGGAGGGACAAACAATCGATTTTACAGAAGAATTTACCATTTTGTAATTCGATATAAAACTCTAAAATGAAATCCTTGCTTTGGTTCTATTTTTCGACCAGGCAAGGATTTTCTATTTTATCGTATTTATATTCAAAAAACTAAGCTACTATTAATCCTAATTCTCATTTGTCTTGAATAGGTTTTTATAAAAATATGTGGTACTGCATAGTTCACCATTAGGCAACATGGCGTAATCGGGGATATTTCCGGCTTCGATCCAGCCGCATTTTTGATACAATTTTTGAGCAGTACTGCCCGTAACCGTATCTAACACCAGGATATGCCTGTTTTGAGCTAAAGCGATTTTCTCGATTTCTACTAAAAGTTGCTCAGCAATACCTTTTCGTCTATACTCCGAGTGCACCATCATTTTCGCTACGTCAGCTCGGTGTATCTGATTCTTTGGTAAATCAATCTGGAGTTGTACCGTTCCAATTACGTGCTGCGAGCTAGTTTCACGAGCGATTAGTAGTATTATCTTATGTGGAGCTACCTTATCCAGAACTTTAGTCCAGAATTGAATAGCATCTTCTTCAGTCATGTCGTCCATAAATCCAATGGACGCACCATTTTTGACACTATCCAATATCAAATTAGCGAGACTTTGAATAAGAGATTCATCAGCCTCTAAAACTTGCTCAATGTGATAAAATTCATGCATTTTCATCGTCGAATTTCTATTCGCCTAAATATACACGAAGTTTTTTGTCTTTATATATAGCTCTATCTTATCTTCTCTGCTTCAAAGTCAAAACTGTAATCTCTGGCCACATACCGATGCGGCCTTTCAGGCCATGGTATCCAAAGCCGCGATTCACATAAAGATATTTACTTCCGCTTTGGTATAATCCAGCCCATCGTTTATAAAAATATTGGATCGGACTCCACTTGAATCCAAATAGTTCTATGCCAAACTGCATGCCATGAGTATGGCCAGCTAATGTTAAGTGTATATGTTGTTCCTGATCTTCACTCACCAAGTCCCAATGCGATGGATCATGCGACATTAGTACCTTAAAGATATTAGTCGGGAGCGAAGCCGTCGCTTTGCGCAAATCTCCATATTGCTGAAAACCATTTTTGCCCCAGTTCTCCACGCCAACCAAGGCGATAGATTCGCCTTCTTTCTCGATCTGATCCGATTCGTTCAACAACAGCCGAAATCCCATTTCTTTATGCACCATTTTTAGTCTTTCTAGATTTGCTATCTTGGCTGTTTGACTCTCCCATTGTATATAATCTCCGTAATCGTGATTGCCCAATACCGAATATTTGCCATAAGGAGCTTGTAGCTGAGCGAAGGCCGAAATCCAGCGATCCATTTCTGAAGCCGCGTGATTTACCAGATCTCCCGTGAATAATAAAAGATCACTTTGCTGTGCGTTGGCCAGGTTAATTCCTTTTTGTACCTCTTTCTGGTTGGTAAAACTGCCGACATGGATGTCTGAAATCTGCGTAATCGTAAAGCCGTCAAATGCGGCTGGTAGGTCCGCAAAGTGAAGTGTAAGTTTGCGGACTTTATAAAAATGTCTTCCTCTTGTCAATCCAAATATGACAGTTAAAAGCACTGCTATCGCAAGAAACAATACGAGTTCGCTAACATAGATATTGCGCGGTGGAAAGCCTCTGAAAAGACGTGTGAGATCCTCTAACAACAGTACAGGTGCTGTTAATAGTTTCGGAATTGCCAGCGATAGTAATACCGTAAACAAACCAGTCAACCAACGTTGCGAATGTTGTAGTCTTCGACCTGCTACGAATAAGACGATCATTCCTGCAATAAGAAGCAGATCGATTAACCAATATGCTACACGAATGTATATATCATCGGTAAGGGTTATGATTGCTTGATAAAAATAAATATCTACTACAAAGAAGAGTAGTAGAAAGAGTAAGAGTCTTCTGGCCATGTCACGCTTTTCTGAGATCAAAAAAAGCCGAGCATAATATGCTCGGCTTTCTAAATATACTATTAAATCCTAAGAAGGATTATTTTGCTAGCTCTTCAGCAATAGCTTTACCAATTTCAGCAGGAGATTCTACGACGCGAATTCCACACTCTGCCATGATTTTCATTTTAGCAGCAGCTGTATCATCAGCTCCACCTACGATTGCTCCAGCGTGACCCATACGACGTCCCGGAGGCGCAGTTTGTCCAGCAATAAAACCAACAACTGGTTTAGTACCGTGCTCTTTAATCCAACGCGCAGCTTCAGCTTCCATGCCACCACCGATTTCACCGATCATGATGATACCTTCTGTTTCTGGATCGTTCATCAACAATTCTACCGCTTCTTTGGTCGTTGTACCAATGATTGGGTCACCACCGATACCGATGGCTGTTGTGATACCTAAACCAGCTTTTACCGTTTGATCTACGGCTTCGTAAGTCAAAGTACCTGATTTAGATACTACACCTACTTTACCTTTTTTGAAGATAAAACCTGGCATGATGCCGATTTTTGCTTCTTCTGCCGTAATGATACCCGGACAGTTTGGTCCGATTAGACGAGAATTTTTATCACTTAAGTATGATTTTACTTCAATCATATCTTTGGTTGGGATACCTTCCGTAATACATACAATAACGCCAACACCAGCAGCTGCAGCTTCCATAATCGCATCTGCTGCAAATGCAGGAGGTACGAAGATGATTGATACATTTGCTCCAGTCTCATCTACGGCATCTTGCACAGTGTTGAATACGGGACGATCAAGGTGTTTTTGTCCGCCTTTTCCTGGAGTGACACCACCTACCAAATTGGTTCCGTACTCGATCATTTGAGTAGCGTGGTACGTTCCTTCGTTACCAGTGAACCCCTGTACAATAACTTTAGAATCTTTATTGACTAATACGCTCATTTTTCAGTTTTATTTTGCCTAGCAAAGCTACTATTTTGTCGGGACTTCTGAAAACATTGCTTTTGGCATTTTTGTTATTTCTTTATGAATTTTACCTTGGAGATATAGTCCCATAGTACGATGCCCATCGTGACGGAGACATTGAAAGAATGCTTGGTGCCAAATTGTGGAATCTCTAAACACGCGTTCGACATGGCGATCACCTCTTCTTCTACACCATGCACTTCATTGCCAAATACAAAGGCATACTTCTCGGTGTTTTCTGGAGCAAAATCTTGCAGCTGTACACTTCCAGAGGCTTGTTCTACAGATAGAATGGTATAACCAGCATCCCGTAATTTAGTAACGGCCTCTACAGTGGTCGCTTCATGTGACCATGTAACAGATTTTGTCGCACCTAGAGCTGTTTTTTCAATTTCACGATGTGGTGGCGTGCCTGTGATGCCGCATAATACAATCTGCTCTATATTTAAGGCATCAGCCGTACGAAATGCGGAACCTACGTTGTGCATGCTGCGTACGTTGTCTAGCACGAGCACCACCGGCAACTTGTCTTGTTGCTTAAAAGTATCCACGTCTACTCGGTTCAGTTGCTCAAGCGATAATTTTTGCATGATCCAAAAGTAAGGAGTATTATGAAAAGATAAAAAGATTTTGAATAATGGATTATCTATGCTATTTTTGCATTCCAAATTAAGTACAGAAATAATAAAAAAATACTATAGCATAAGATGGCAAATCATAAATCATCGATCAAAAGAATTAGAGCAAACGCTGCGAAGCGTCTGAGAAACCGTTACCAAGCAAAAACTACGCGTAACGCAATCAAGAAACTACGTACTACTACTTCTCAGGAAGAAGCAAAAGCGTTATTGCCTCGTGTAATTTCTATGTTAGATCGTTTGGCAAAGAAAAACGTTATTCACAAGAAAAAAGCGTCTAACAACAAGTCTAAATTGACTAAGTTCGTTAACAAGTTAGCGTAACTTTTAGCTTTTTTACCATACAAAAAAGGGTGTATTTTCATACACCCTTTTGCTATTTGTAAGCCGTTCTACGGCTTCTTTTGCTGAATCTGTTTCACGATTCTTTCGATATCTGCCGGACGATCCTTGTATTCGCTTAGATCATACAAATCTACCTTCCTGAAATCTACCGGATGGCTTTCGCTTTGTAGATAGATGTAGCCTCCAGTAAGCGCTTTTCCATCTTGTTTTTGTTTTGCATCGTATGATAACACATTGTCGCCACCTATTTGAGGTTTCGAATACGATAAGACCACTTGATCTTCTAAAATATGCTGTATCAGTGAATCACCTAATACTAAAAAGTCGGCCGTTACCCATTGGTCACCGTGGTAGGTTTTCGAAGTAGAGTTAATGCAGTGCGGTGTGAAAAGTTTTTGATCGATCACCACATTGGTGCCTGGTGTACACAAGTTAGAGGTAGTGCGTTCGGTTTGGCCATCGCCACCCAATAATTGGCCTTCGACAGAAATCGGGAAATCTTGATCTTTCAGCATCGTTTTTGGGTCTTGCCCGTGTAGCATAGCACCCGAATTTCGCCAAGCCCAGCTTTCTCCACCTTTGGTTTGCTCGTCTACAAAGCGGTATTCAATGCGTAGGTAATAATAACTAAAAGGCGTATTGTAAGCGAGGTGTCCATATTGCTGATCAAACTCGTCGTAACCGCCGTCATATCGTACTTTCAAAAGCCCGTCTTCCACGCGGAAAGTGTTCGCATAATTATCGCCAGATTCGTAATGGCGAATTTTAGCTGTCCAGTCATTCATGTCTTTTCCGTTGAAAAGATGAATCGCATTCGGGACAGAGTCTTGTTCCGCAGTTTTAGTGTTGGAGCTTCCTGATGTATTACAAGATAGTAAGGCAGCCATTCCAGCAGCGAGCATCGCGCCCATTTTAAGCTTCATAATAGTAGTTTTATATAAATAGATTAAATAATAGATTCTTTGCTTTTCACATATTCACTAGGTCGCACGCCTACGATCTTGTAGAAAGTATTGCTAAAGGTAGGTAAACTGCTATAGCCCACACGTGATGCTACTTGCTGTACGCTCATCTTGTCATTTAGTAAATATTTTAACGCAGTCAGCATGCGTAATATAGTATAGTACTGGATAAAGGACATGCCCAGATCTTTTTGGAATAGCCGTGCTAAGGTGCGCTCGCTAAAGTGAAACATGTTGGCTAATTCCTTGAAGCTAACCAACTCAGCGATGTGCTCTTCCAAATAAGTGACCATCTCGCGTAGTTTTGTGTTTTTTGGATACGGTAATGATAGTGACAAGTTGGAGCTCGAAAGCTCTGGCAGCAGTAGTTTAAAAGATTTTGCGATTGTATAATTTTTCGTGTCAGTCGGTAAGATGTTTCCATTCCAACGATTGGTATACATAATCAGCTCCATCAACAAATCATTGACAGGGTAGATACCCACGTGAGTGAAAAAATCATCATCCGTATCGAATGTCGGGAAGTAAAGATTGCGCATAATCACTTCCGGGCTGCTTGGATGTATGCTGTGCTTGATACCAGCTGGAATCCAGATATAATGCCTGGCAGGGAGGAAGTACGATTTTTCAGCTGTTTTCAAGAATACCATACCACCTTCTGTATACAGAAATTGTCCTTTTTGATGATCGTGTTCGCTGATAAATTCTTCTCCCATTACGGCGTGATGACAATAAATACTATCTGATTTGACATCTACTTCTGTCATATAGTACTTATTTACATAGCTGTTTGTCATACGGTGGGTTTTGTTAGGCTTAAATATCCCGTTTTTAGTTGAATATATCAAATGAAGCTGTTGCGTGCATTATGTAAGCAGGTTCATGCTGTAGTATGGTATTCGATAAGGTCAAAGTGTTATCGTGAGATGTTAATCATGTGCTAGCCAATGCTAATTAGATACTAATTGTGTAAATTTATATAGTCCCACACTGGTTTGCGAATCAGAAATTAGGGGATATTATAAACAGTATAATTTTTATAAAAACGATGATAGAGCGCATAAGATTAGAAAGCCTTCGAGACAAAGTAATGAGTGCCGAATCTGCCGCAGAATTTATACAAGATGGCATGATCGTTGGCGCCAGTGGATTTACCAAAGCGGGTGATAGCAAAGCCGTGTTACCAGCATTAGCAGAGAAAGCCAAGCGAGAACCTTTTAAAATCACCTTAATCACCGGAGCGTCACTCGGGCATGATACCGATGGAAAATTGGCGGAGGCCGGTGTGCTGAGCAAACGAATGCCGTTTCAAGTAGATCGTACCTTGCGCAATAAAATCAATTCGGGCGAAGTACTGTTTATTGACCAGCATCTGAGTGAGAGTGCAGAGCTTTTGCATCAGCAACTGAGGCCAGATGTGGCTGTGATTGAAGTGGCTTATATTGATCGAGATGGCAGCATCGTGCCAACTACATCGGTGGGTAATTCGGTGGCTTTTGCCTCATTGGCTTCCAAAGTGATTTTAGAAATCAATACAGCAGTGCCGGAAAGTGTGTATGGTATCCATGATATTTATCAGGCAGAGAATTATCCGCATCGGAATGTAATCCCTATCGTAGCACCTTGGAACAAAATCGGTAGAAAAACCATTGCATTGGATCCGGCCAAAGTGGTGGGTATTGTATTTACGAACATCCAAGATAGTCCGGCAGACATTGCAGAACCTGATGAGAAAACATCAGCTATTGCTAAGCATATTCTAGAATTCTTTGAACAAGAAGTGCGCATTGGTAATTTAACCGATCGATTATTACCAATCCAAGCCGGTATCGGTAAGGTTGCAAATGCGGTGCTGATGGGTTTTAAGGATAGCAACTTTTACGATTTAACCATGTTCTCTGAGGTATTGCAAGACAGTACTTTCGACCTGATCGATAGCGGTACACTAAGCTTTGCGTCTGCTTCTTCGGTAACAGTGTCCAAAGCATGCTATGATCGCGTTTTTGGCAATTTGCAGCGCTACCGTGATAAATTTGTTTTGAGGCCGCAGAATATTTCCAACACACCAGGTCTGATTCGTCGCTTAGGTGTAATCGCTATTAATACGGCGATCGAATTTGATATTTATGGCAACGTAAACTCTACGCATCTGGGCGGTACGAAGATTATGAATGGTATCGGCGGATCCGGAGATTTTGCACGGAATGCTTATCTCAGTATTTTCGTTACGCAGGCCGCTGCCAAAGGTAATTTGATTTCGCATGTGCTGCCGATGGTGTCACACACCGACCATACGGAACACGATGTAGATATCTTGGTGACTGACGTAGGATTGGCCGATTTAAGAGGCTTAGCGCCGAGAGAACGTGCGCAGAAAATCATCGATCACTGTGCGCATCCAGATTATCGCCCAGAATTGCAATCTTATTTTGATCGCGCTTGTGAGCGCGGAGGACATACGCCGCACTTGTTAGAAGAGGCCTTTAGCTGGCATTTGCGCTTTCAGCAATCTGGAAGCATGAAGAAGAAGGAAGTTGAATAAATAAAAAATGGCTGCTGAGTATCATTCAGCAGCCATATTAATTTTGTTGTATTCGAATTAACGAGCGCGGCCTGGCAAATAGATTTGAAAACCAACAGAAACGCCTAATCCACTAGCGCCACCGCTAGAGTTCAAATTTGCTTTGCTGTAATTGTAACCTAAAGTAGTTTCTAATGCCACGTTTCTAGTAATGAAGTGTGCATAACCACCAGCAATACCTGCTTCGAAAGAAGCGCCATCTCCACGTGATGATCCACCGATACCTACGTTACCGTGTCCGAAGAAACGGCCTGTAGAGCTAGATCCTTCTGGAAAATAATAACGTACGAATGGAGCGATACCATAGTTCCATACATTGTCTTCACCACTGATAGCATCAAGGCCTAAAGCTGCTTGTGCACCAATAGCAATACCATCAGAAATGAAATAACCAGCACGAGGATTTACTTGGATGTTGAAGTTTTTACCTTCAAAGCTATATCCAAGGCTTCCTACCGATCCACCTACCATCCAGTTTCCTTGTTGGATTGGCGCCATGCCCACGTTTTCAGAAGTCTGAGGAACAGTTTCAATACGCTGCGCGTAAGAGCCGAATGCTAAAGCGACAGCAAATAATCCAGATAATAAAACTTTTTTCATAATATACAAATTTAGTTACGATTCACAAGTATGCAACTATTATGCCATACTACTTATCTAATCTTTCTGACGAGAATAAATAATCTCTTACCGAAATAGAATGATAGGTATTTACCGAAAATTTGAAGGTGTTATACGTCGTGTTTTAATCTTTCCGTTAATTCCGCTATCGGGGTGTTTATTTGGTCTATTATGATCTGTGCTTTTTCGTAAAATGGGCTTCGATCAGCCAATTTTTCGGTGATGAAATCTAGTAACTCTTCACCTGTGAAACCTTTAAGTGCGGGTCTTTTATTTACATCAGAGGCATTTAGACGCATCCATAAGGACTTCGGCGTATGTTCGAAATATACCGCCGTGCCGTGTTGTGTAATCCAATCCATATTATCAAAATAGCAAGGAGTACCACCACCTGTAGAGATCACCGCATTAGGCATATTAGTTGCCTTTAAAACGCTGCTTTCTATTTTTCTAAACTCAGCTTCTCCGTGTAGAGAAAAAAAATCTGGAATTGTCATCCCAACACGTTGAACAAGTACTTCGTCAAGATCTATGAAAGGTCGGTCAAGTGCTTTCGCTAATTTCTTGCCCCAAGTCGTTTTGCCACTTCCCATGAACCCTACGATGAAAATTGGTTTTGACATGCTTAATCAGCTAAAGGAGTAAATTGTTTGTTGATAAATTTGTTTTCTAATTCTTCCTTGCTAGGGAAAGTATGTTTAGACCACTTCTTGATTACGGTGCCATTTTGCAGCAGCATCACACCCGGATTTGATCGTACCATGCTTTTCAAAGGCACTAAATCTGCGTTGAACGTTTCTAGTACTAAATTTAACTGGTCGTTTACATAATCTACATTTTGCGGCGAGCTGGCAGTTAGTAGTACCGCGCGGATTGGATAATCCTCAGAGATTTCTCTTATGGTGGTATTAATTCGATCTAAGGCCAGTAGGTCTACCGAAGATAGTTTAGTAACATCGGTGCTTACGACAATAAAATTAAAATAGGGGTTCGTTAGAATCTCTTGTGTCACATCATTGCCTTCACTATCGCTAATGATTAAATCGGCGATAGCCGGTTCAAATCCCTTTTTGATCAAGGTCGATTTTGGATCTCCAACGATTTCCCAATTCTCATCTTCCCAGATCTTTTCGCTCATGTACACCTTATCGTTTACGGTTTTAGATTCGCCAGTTGTTTTGTTTTTCAAAGTGTATATATGCTCATAAACATCAGGTTCAGCATTGTCGGGAATCACCATTTGCTGCGGTAGATTGTTGCCCTCCCGATACGGCAAGAAGTCGATTATGGGCAAGAAGTTCATGGTATAAATCCCCGCGCCAAAAGATAGCATAATGATCAGTATGGTGAGCAAATTGTTGCTAAATCTACTTTTTATTAATGGTTTGATCTGATGCCGAAATCGGACGATGATCAGAATCAATCCTAGCAATACTAGATCTTTGATAAAGGACTGCCAAGGTGTAAGTGGGATGGCATCGCCAAAACAACCACATGAACTCACGACCTCGAAAAATGCGGAATAAAAGGTGAGGAAAGTGAAGAAGATCGTCAACAACAGTAATCCCCAGCTCACTTTATTGCGTGCTAAGCCTAGTAATAATAAGGCACCCAATATGATTTCAAAACCACAAATAACAACCGCAATCCAAGTGCTATATTCATCCAAAAACGATAAGTTAAATACCTTGAAATATTCCTCCAGTTTATAACCAAAACCTTTTGGATCGTTGGCTTTTATGAGTCCAGAAAAGATGAAAAGGCATCCTACGAGAATGCGAGATGCGATTAATGCGATATTTGGACGCTTCTTTTGCGGTTTTGTCGTGGTGTACGTGGAAGTGGTGTTCATGATCACAGGGGTTTAGCAGATAATCCTAATTTAATTAAAGCGAATACAGCGTAGTTAAGCATATCTTGATAATTGGCTTGCAGACCTTCCGAGACCAAAGTTTGTCCGTTGTTATCTTCAATTTGCTTGACACGATGTAGTTTCGTGAGGATCAAGTCGGTCAAGGATGAGATGCGCATATCGCGCCATGCTTCGCCGTAATCGTGGTTTTTGGCCAACATGAGTTCTCGCGTTTCTCGAATTTTTTCGTCATAACGATTTTCTGTTTCTTTGGTTTCGAGATCCAGATTACCATCGATACCAAGATCCAGCTGAATCATAGCAATCACGCAATAATTTACAATACCGATGTATTCATCTATCACACCTTCGCCCACTTTTGAAACTTTTTTTTCTTCTAGCGTCCGAATACGTTGCGCTTTGATAAAAATCTGATCGGTAATAGAGGTGGGGCGCATGACTCGCCACGAGGTGCCATAGTCAATTGTTTTTTTAATAAATAAGGTGCGGCAATGATCTATTATCTGATTGTATTCGGTGCTTGTATCCATATAATATATTCGCTATTGATGTAGCGTCTTACAAAAGTAGGAAACAATATACAAATTGTATTTATTCTCGCGAAATGGATTTTACTTTGAACGGTAACGCGACGGTGCGCTTAGGGAGTAATCTTCTAGAAATAATTATCTTCGTATATAGCAGTGGTACTTTTTCTCTATTGTTATTTTTAAAAGGATTTTGCGCTTGCATAGATTTGTTACAGAAATACGAACTTTAACCCATGAATATACAAAAGCCGGAGATCCGTGAAGTAGAAATCATCCGCTATGTGATGCCATTTCGGGAAGGTGGATCGCTACCTGCCTTGGTTGATGCAGACGATGATTTTAGTTACGTTATTAAATTTCGAGGAGCTGGACAAGGTAAGCGCGTGTTGGTGGCCGAACTTATTGTCGGCGAGATGGCACGCTGGCTCGGATTACGGATGCCCGAAATGGTGTTCGCAGATTTGCATGAAGCTTTCGGCCGAACCGAGCCTGACGAAGAAATTCAGGATCTTTTAAAATTTAGCGTTGGCAAAAACTTAGGCGTTCATTATCTGAATGGTGCCATCACATTTGATCCTAACGTGGAGCAAATCTCGGAAGAGGAAGCTTCGAAAATTGTGTGGCTTGATGCATTGACTATGAATGTCGATCGAACAGTGCGTAATACCAATATGCTGATTTGGAACCATGAGCTTTGGCTGATAGACCACGGTGCTTCCTTGTATTTTCACCATAATTGGGAGCATTGGGAAGAGCAAGTAACCAAACCGTTCGTGCAAATTAAAGATCATGTGTTGCTTCATAAAGCAACTCAAGTGCGTGCGGTGGATCAGCAATTCCGCCATCTTTTTACAGAAGATAATCTGTGGAAAATAGTATCTGCCGTGCCGGATGAGTGGTTGGAGGAAGTCGGACGGACAGAAACGGCAGATGAGGCAAGGCAAGTGTATGTGACCTTCTTAGCGCAACGTGTGCAGCACTCGGATATATTTATAGATCAAATCGAAAAAGCGCGTGAAGGTAGAATATGAGTACTCCGTAATTCGTTATGTACCGAGGGTAGAGCGCGAAGAATTTATCAATGTAGGCGTATTACTCTATTGCAAACGGAAACGATATGCTGCACTACGATGGTTGGTAGATGAGGATAGATGTAAATGCCTTTTCGCAAATGCTGATTTGATACTCTTAAAAGCTCACCTATCTTCGTTAGAAAAGATTTGCGCAGGTAAAGCTGATGCCGGACAATTAGCGAAACTGGAGCAGGCCGAGCGTGTTCGCTGGATCACGGCCAATCGCAGTACGTGGATTCAGTGTGCGCCAGTCCACACGGGGTTGTGTACAGATCCAGAATATACATTACAAGAATTATTTAATCGATTAATCCTATAAGCATAATAGATTAAAAAGTATATTTGTGTAGTTAATAAATAGCCAATGGAAGAGGAATTTTATCAGCACTTGTTTAAAAAACAGCAAGAAGCGCAGAATATGCCAAGCAATGTGCGGATATGGGAATGGGCGCGAGATGTGTTTCGATTGCTATTTCCCGAGCGAAATCCAAAAAAGATGCATTCTGTGGATGTGCTTAAAGCGCACTTCAAGCAGTTAGAAAATGAGTTTTACGACATCTTACAAGGAAGTAAAGAATGCGGAAATTGTGATCATCAGAATATCGTCTCTAAATTCTTTCAGGGATTACCCGATTTGTATGATCTCATGCTCACAGATGCTCGAGCTATTTTGGATGGCGACCCAGCAGCGCAAAGTTTACATGAAGTCGTGCGTACCTATCCTGGCTTCTTAGCGATGTGCATGTATCGCATGGCGCATCAATTGTGGTTGCACGATTTGCCTTTGATTCCTCGAATATTGACCGAATATGCACATGAACGTACTGGAATTGATATTCATCCTGGCGCTACTATCGGTGAGTATTTGCATATTGATCACGGTACAGGAGTGGTCATCGGCGAGACGACTATCATTGGTAATCACGTTAAATTGTATCAAGGAGTAACCTTAGGAGCACTAAGTGTGGAGAAAGTTCTTGCAGGCAAGCAACGGCATCCGATAATCGAAGATTACGTGATCATCTATGCGGGCGCTACCATTTTGGGTGGAGATACTCGGATCGGGCATCATTCCGTCGTTGGCGGAAATGTTTGGCTTACAAGTAGTATCGAACCATACACCACGGTGTATCATCAACCGAATACCAAATTTTTTGATTCTAAACCAACCGTATAATGGGTTCTATAATTGAAACTATCGGCAACACACCCCTTGTTGAAATTACCTCATTTCACAGCAATCCCCGTGTGCACATCTATGCGAAGATGGAGGGCAATAATCCTGCGGGATCGGTAAAAGATCGAGCTGCACTCAATATGATCCGTTCCGCTTTGGAGCGTGGTGATATTTCTGAAAATACGACTTTAATAGAGGCGACCAGTGGCAATACTGGAATTGCCCTCGCCATGATCGCGAGTATGTACAAAGTACCTATCGAATTGGTCATGCCTTCTACGTCTACTCGAGAGCGTGTCTTGACTATGGAAGCATTTGGGGCGAAAGTAACTTTGCTGGATTCTATGGAAACTAGCCGCGATTATGCGGAAGAAAAAGCGGAGAAGGATGGGTATTTCCTGCTCAACCAATTTGCAAATCCAGACAATTATAAAGCCCACTACAAAACTACAGGGCCTGAGATATGGAAAGATACGGACGGGCAGATTACACATTTTGTAAGTGCCATGGGCACTACAGGTACTATTATGGGCTGTTCACGATTTTTCAAGGAGAAAAATCCAGACATTCAAATTGTGGGTTGCCAACCTACGGATGGGTCATCCATACCAGGAATTCGCCGTTGGCCAAAAGAATATTTACCGAAGATTTTCGATGCATCTCGCGTCGACCGCGTCATAGACATTGATCAAGTGGATGCTACACAGCGTACACGTGAATTGGTCGCACAAGAAGGTATCTTTGTCGGTATGAGTACGGGCGGTGCATTTCATGCCGCATTGCAGGTTGCCCAAGAGATAGAACGTGGTACAATTGTATTTATAGCCTGCGATCGAGGTGATCGCTACCTCAGTTCCGATCTTTTTACATCATAAAAAAGAGCTTTAAGCTCTTTTTTATTCAGTTTCTTTGGACCAGATCTCGTGAATATCATCTCCTTTGGAACTCATTCCCGTATGATGCCATTTACCATCCTTGATTTCCCCATCAAACTGTAGCGAAGAACCAACTCTTGTATTATCGCGGGAGAAGAAAAGAAGATGTTCTGAATACTTGTTGTTTTTGAACGAATATTGACCACCACCGGTACCGTAAAATCCGTGTTGAGCAGGGTTGATCGCAATCCATTGAAAGTGACCATCTACTAGTAGTTTGATCGTTTTTCGATCACCTCGTGGCATCGTACTCATTTCGCCGTTCTGCTGCCTTCCAGTTATACGCCAGAGGCCATCTAGTGCATTCGGTTTATTCGGTTGCTTCACCCAAATGTTGCCGGAATTGTCTTTTAGATTTTCTCCTTCCCATTTTAAGGGATAGTTCATCGTCTTACCAACGGAAGCGGAGTCGATATCATTGTATTCGGTTTGTACGCTGATCGCGTCACCGTTGAATGTAAAAGGTCCGCCCGTCGTGGATAAGTATTGTTTATCGGTATAATGGATCATGGAGCTATAGCCATCTACGAATAGCCAAAGTGTATGCGTTTTGTCTGTGTCCATTTTATAGACGCCGTGCAATTGTCTATTTTGCGCCTGTGTATTTAGCGTATAGATAATTATAAGGCAAAAGCTAAGCAAATATCTTTTCATCTGAATTAGAATTTAGGTGATATATATATGCAACAAATCAGCGATTTAAATGTTTGCCCAATACCTCTACGAGGTATTCTAGCATAATCGTGACAGGCAAACGACAGGTGTTTTTAAGTTTTGGCTTATTATTTGGTCATGCAGGTAAGCGTCGTGATGATAAAAAAGTAGCGTACAATTTAGTTAACCCGAATGATCTTCATACAAGATAATCAAACACAATATATAGCGCATCCTGCTATTGGCGAAAAAGCGAAGGAACTCTTTAAACTGAGGCAATTTGATGTGAACATACCCCGATGGGTTGTGCTTCCTGCCGATTTTATGGCCGAAGCGTTTAAAAATCTTACCTCCCTTGCTAATACGGGAGATCTTCTCCGTGCTATAGATCAGTACGTGTTTCCAGCATCTGTAGAGGCAGAGCTGGGATTGTTATTTCCAGATGATCTTCACCTTGCGGTGCGCCCTTCGCCTTGGATAGATCCAGGACACGAAGATGCTTTTGACGAACAGTACGCCAGTTTTATGATTGTACCACGTACGCAGGTCTTGCATAAGATAAAAGCGGTTTGGCGATCGATATTTTCAGATGAGGTGTTAGCATATCGCGCAACGCATCGTTTGAGTCCAAATTTGGGAATCGCCGTGATTATTCAAGAGGTGGTGCATGCAAAATCTTCAGGTGTAGCTTATGCCATACATCCTACACGCGGCAGTCGGAAAGAAAAATTTATTTCGGGCATCTTTGGACTGGGAGGATCTGCTGAAAATGTAGAAGCAGATGCCTATACCATGAGTGCAGGAGGTATAGATCGTCAAATTGCCCGCAAAAGAGAGCAATTAGTTGTTCGGCAAAACAGTGAAGTAGTCACGGAAGAAGTTTTACGGATACATCAGCATGATCAGGCTGTTGCAGATGAGCATCTACTTACTATATCCAAGCTATTAGATGATTTGCGTACGCAAAATCAGCAATTCTATCAGTTGCAATTTGCACTACAAGATGATAAAATACAGATTATACAAGCGCAACCCATTTGGCGATTAGATCAATTGCCAGATACGTCTGGCGAGTATAATCTTTGGGATAACTCCCATTTTGCGGACGAATATTCAGGTGTAATTACCCCTTTGATATATTCTTGCATCAGAACCTATTCTGAAGCGGATCAAAAGATTCGAGCGGCATTTTTTGGCGCTTCGAAGGCCTTAATGAAACGTTATAGAGATATTTTTTCAAATACACTAGGATTACTTCATGGTCGGCTGTATAGCAATTTGCGCGTAAAACAAACGTTGGACGCGATGCTGCCAGAGAATCGAGTTGATGTGCATTTTCTGCCACAAAGAAATCTTACCACATACCAATTCGACACTACAGAAGTATATCGCGGTTCTACCAATGAAGCTTGGCGGAGTATGTTTTTTTTGACAGGCAAGCTGTTTAATCGGTATCGTGCGCTTAATCAAAAGGGAAATGAGTTTAGGAAGTACAGTGAAAAGGCACTTCGCAAATTTTACCATCTAGATTGGCAAACGAAAAACCCACAAGAACTCATGCAAATGTACCTTCAGCTGGAGCGAACGTTGCTCGCTGACTGGGATATACCGTTTCAGGCTGATTTCTTTTTTAACGTACATCTAGAGTGGTTAAAAAAGCAAACATTGCCCTTTCAGGATAGTGCCAAAAGCTATTTAGCGACTGACTTATTATTGGATACCACCTCTTTGGATGCTATTCATCCATTACAGCGTCGAATAGAAATTACGCGAAAAATTCAAGCCTCTACATTACTCAAAGAGCTGTTCGAATCCGAAGGTCAGAAGCAGATTTGGCATTTTATTCAGCACGATAATCGCGAAGAGACTCTTGTGTTGCGCCATATTATAAACGATTACATACTGGAGAATGATGCTCATTGTGAAATCTTGCGATACTCGTCCGAAAATCGGATCGAACATGAGCCTCTCAAACTTATAGGGGTACTGCAAAGTTACTTACATCGTCATATTAGTGAGCTTGATCATGCTAAACAAGTAGAGTCTGAGATCAGAGCTTCTGCCGAAGATCTGATGAATCAAAATTTTAAGCGGAGTCCACTCAAACGATGGTGGTATCAAAAAATATTGCGCAATAGTCGAGAAATGCTTCGTATGAAGGAAAATTTTCAGTACGATCACCAACGTTTGTGGGGTGTTGTTCGTCGTCTATTTGCGGCAATTGGGCGCAGATTCGTAGAAGAGGGGATTTTGGAGTTTGAAGGTGATATTCATTTTTTAAGTAAGGAAGAAGTTTTCGCATTTATTGAAGGGCAGAGTATCACCGCCGATCTAAATGCCTTAGTAGGTCTTCGAAAAGAAGAATACGAGAGGTTTCAAGCGATGCCACAATTGGCGACACAGATCGCCACATATGGTGTTCCGTACAGGAATACGGATATTTTTGCGGTTTCGAACAGCTTAGAGCAACAAGAAAAGTGGAAAGGTGTAACTTCTTGTCCGGGTAAGACAAAAGGTGTAGCGCGTATTTTTAATGGTCAGCAATCTTTTGCAATAGAAGATGGGGAAATTATAGTAGCCCGATGTGCAAATTTAGATATCGAATCAAGAATTGCTAACGCCTCGGCTTTATTGTTAGAGCGAGGATCTGTCTGGAATCCAATTTGCGTTTTGGCGCGACAAATGAATGTGCCCACAATCGTAAACGTTAAAGGTTTATTAGAAGGTCTGCAAGATGGCGACCTTATAGAGGTAGATGCAGTACTGGGAGAAGTTCGAAAGATAGAAAAATAGTATATATACCTCGAATGAAGAAGGCCTATTTTTTAATAGGCCTTCTTACGTTTACTCGTTATCTTGCTTGTCAATCTTTTCTCTTTTTCCAGTGTTAGGATCGTACTCATATTCCGTCTGCTCAATCACCACGGCATAGGAAGATGGTTGGATGCCATGACCATATCGGATCGCATATCTTTTGGTAAACTCCGCTCCAAAGAAGATGATAGCAGAGGTATAATACACCCAACTTAATAAGATAATAATGGATCCAGCTGCCCCGAAAGCACTAGCAGTCGCATTATTGGAGAGATACATGGAGATGCCCCATTTCCCTAACATAAAGAGCAGTGCCGTGAAAATGGCACCTCCTAAAATATCTTTAAAGCGTACTTTGGCATCGGGTAACACCGAAAATATAAAGCCGAATAAGGTGCTGATTACGACAAAGGTTACTGCGGTATTGACCCAGTCGATTAAGTCAATATTTATCCAAGAAAAGGTATTTCCAATTTCTGTCGATAATAATCCAATAATACTACTGAGGATTAGCGAGGCCATTAAAAGAAATGCTAATCCTAAAATCATGGAAAAGGATAGTAAGCGATTGATGATCATTTTCAACCAGCCTTTTTTAGGTTTTGGTTTTACATTCCAAATCGTGTTTATCGATTGCTGTATGTTCACAAATATCGTCGTGGACGTAAAGATTAATGTTCCGATACCGATTATAAATCCGATGTTGGATTTAGAATCAGAAGATATCTTTTGGATAGCCGATTCGAGCATCACCGCGATATCCTGGCCAAATAGCGCAGTGAGTTCTTCCATCACTTCGTTTTGCGCACCATCGTTACCACCAATCTGATTTCCATAAAAGAAACCAAGGGTCCAGATGAGGATCATAACCAGTGGGCCAATTGAAAATACTGTATAGTACGATAAAGCGGCACTCATCTTTAAACAATCGTGCTCCATGAAGCCCATTCCGGCATCATACACTAACCTAAAATATTCTTTAATCTTCTGCAACATAGACCTGAAAATGAATTTATATATTATTCAAGGTATCCGGTATAGAGGTATACAGCAACTATTCTTCTTCAGCGTAGATTTCGTCTACCGCTTTTTGGAATTTCTCCAAGATCACTTTGCGTCTTAAGCTTAATTTCGGTGTAAGCTCGCCATTGTCGATGGTCCACTCTTCTGGGAGTAATACGAATTTCTTTACTTTTTCCCATTTACCAAATTTCGTCATAGCGTTATCTACGATTTGATCGTATTTTTCAAGAACTTCCTTTTGGGCGATTAATTCTTCTCGCGATGAGAAAGAAATATTCTTACGTTCGGCCCATTTTTCAAGGTCTTCAAAATTTGGAACTATTAATGCACTTGGAAAGCGTCTGTTTTCCCCAATAACCATTACCTGACCAATAAACGGAGATTCCATTAATTTGTTTTCCAAAACTTGAGGAGCTACATATTTTCCACCCGCTGTCTTAAACATCTCTTTCTTACGATCTGTAATTCGCAGGAAACCGTCGGCAGTTAGTTCCCCAATATCTCCGGTATGGAAATAACCATGCTCGTCAAAAACTTCGGCAGTGGCTTTATCATTTTTATAGTATCCTTTTGAAATACTAGGGCCTTTCACTAAGATCTCGCCATCTTCAGCGATCTTAACGTCAAGATTTCCTAAAACCTTTCCTACAGAACCAAACTTAACGCCTGTATCTTTCGTAGAATTTACAGAGATCACTGGTGACGTTTCTGTTAATCCATATCCCTCTAGCACGCGAATATCAGCTGCCCAAAATACACGAGCTAACCTTTCCTGCAATGCCGCACCACCTGATATGATGAAGCGTACTTCGCCACCAAGAGCATCTCTCCACTTTGAAAATATCAGTTTGCGTGCAATACCGAGCCTAAAATTGTACCACGCCGAATTTTTGGTTGGTTCTTGGTATTTGTGTCCCAAATCCAAAGCCCAAAAGAATAGCGCTTTCTTTATGCCAGTAAGGCTTTTTCCTTTTGCGACGATCTTATCATATACTTTTTCAAGCACACGTGGCACGGTCGTAAAGAATTGCGGTTTGACTTCATTGATATCTACAACGATGTTGTCCAAACTCTCGGCATACCATATTTGAATACCACGCGAGAAATATAAATATACCACCATACGCTCAAAAATATGAGATAGTGGCAGGAAACTAATCGATTTCTCACACCCATCAGGCACGAGGTGCTGACATCCGTGCACATTACTTAGAATGTTTTTGTGCGAAAGATATACACCTTTAGGCGTACCTGTAGTACCAGAAGTATAGATCAGTGTCAATAAATCCTCCTCATCAACAGCATCATTAAAGGGCTTTAAGTCTATGTCTTGCGCTTTACCAATAGCAATCAGATCTTTTAGGCTATTCTGCCCATCTACATCATCAATAGTATATATATCGACATCTAAGTTGTTTTCGCTGATAGCATCATTTATTTTGCTGAAAAGCTCATTATTACTGACGAATAGCAGCTTGACTTCTGAATCTTGAATGATATAAGCTAAGTCTTTAGAAGATAGTGTTGGATAAAATGGAACGATGGCTGCGCCAATCTGATTGGTTGCAAAATCTATCATGTTCCATTCCGGTCGGTTGCCGGACATGAGACCAACTCGATCACCTTTTTTTATACCCTTCGCTAATAATCCTTTACTGGTATAGTCCATGTTTTCTACGAACTCAGCCGTAGAGACCGTTTTCCAAGAATCTCCTTTTCTGCCGCCCACCATGATTGGCTTTGCGTAGTGATCGCGGTAATAATGTATGATATCAAATATTCTCTTAAAGTCGCTCATCGTCTTTTGGGGATAAAGTTGTGGTTTATAACAATTTGTGGCTTCAGTATGTTTACTAAGTTAGTGTTTTTTGCTTAAAAAAATTTATTTTAATATCAGTTAAAAGTGAAATAACGTTAAATTTGCTTTTTGGTATCATAAACATTCGTATAATCGCAAAACAAATACACTAGTAGTATCGCATGAAAGTAAGTACAAAATTTTTTCTCCTCCTGACCTTTACATTTTTGTTCTCAGCTGGCGCTTATGCCCAACTTAGCTCACAGCATGCCGCAGGTCTACGTTTTGGTAGCGCAACCGGCTTTAATTACCGTTACGCACTAAATGACGTCAATGCTATTGAGGGAATTTTGAGTGTACAAAGTAACTCTACATCAAGTCGTTTTCGATTGGTAGGTTTGTATCAGTATCACCAGCCTATTAATGAAGATTTTAGTTGGTACTGGGGTTATGGTGGTAGTATAGGTTCTTACACTCGAAAAGCATTTCAATCTCAGCAACCCGACGGCACGATCAATATGCATCCACGTACTTCAGAATTAGCCTTAAGCGTAGATGGTATTGCTGGTGTTGAATATAATATTCCTACAACGCCTATTGCGGTTTCATTGGATGTAAAACCCTATTTTGATTTCTTACAATCGTCAAGTTTTCGTATTATAGATACCTTTGGGTTTTCGGTTCGCTACCAGTTCTAATCTACGATCCGATTTATTGATTCATCACCATCTTGAATAGCATGAATAAATTTGCATTTTTATGTATGCTCGTTTTATCTATTACCCTTAGTACAGGTCGAAGTAATGCTCAATCTTACGATATGTTTGTGGGCACGTACACCAATGGGACGGGTAGTAAGGGGATTTATCGTTTTAATTTTGATGCCGCTACGGGAGACGTGAGACCAGTATCCGTCATTGAGTCACCGAATCCATCTTTCTTGGCTAAATATGAAAATCGACTTTTGGCGGTCAATGAAGGAGAAGGTGAGCAAGCTACGTTATCGCTTTTTGATATTGAAACGGCTAATGTGAAACTGATCGATAAATCGACCACGTTAGGAGATCATCCTTGCCATGTAGCTTTTGATGCCGCTGGCAATGTGGCGCTGGTATCCAACTATTCGGGCGGATCGCTTGCGCTGTTTAGTCTGACCGATAATCGTACCAAGTTGATTTTACACGATCTGTTAGAATATGAGGGGAGCGGTCCCAATCCAGATCGCCAAGAAAAAGCCCATATTCATTCTGCATTTTTTAACGAAGGCTTGGCTTACGTATCTGATTTAGGCAATGATCAAATCCATGCCTATAGTTTGAGTCACGATGGTACAGATTTGAGAAATGGCGCATTGACATTAAATGAGCAGACCGTTATTCATACCATCAAAGGCGGCGGTGCTCGGCATTTGACATTTAGTGCCGATGGGCAGATTTTATATAGTCTGCAAGAGTTGACGGGCCAGATTGCCGTTTTTCGCAATGAAAATAATGAATGGCTACTGAAACAGATTGTCACGTTGTATGGTGATGGCTTTGAAGGAAAGCAGGGTGGAGCAGATGTGAAAATATCACCTGATGGCGGAAGTTTGTATGCGACAAACAGAGGCGATGCGAACTTGATTGTGCATTATACCGTATTGCCAAATGGTCTGTTAGAATGGCAAAACAAGTACAGTGTGCAGGGGGCAAATCCCCGAAATTTTGCTATTACGCCTGATGGCGGATACGTATTGGTCGCTAATCAAGATACGAACCGAATTGTAGTATTCAAACGTGATCAATATACGGGAGATTTAGAAGATACGGGCAAGCGCATTGAAGTGCCTGCACCGGTGTGTATCTTATTTTAAGAATCCTTCGCAGTCGGTTTGATTTGCAAATGATCTAATCGTTTACCGAAAATAGATTTTTCAGATACTTTGGAGAAGCCTGTACGCAAGTATAGGCTTTTTGCTTTAGGGTTTTCCTGATCTACTAATAGGCCAATCGTTGCTTTCTGGTTGTGTACAAAAAAGTCAATGATATGACGAAGTAAAAGCTGCCCTATGCCCATTCCTTGAGCTTGAGGAGCCACGGCGATGGTGTCGAGGTATACTTCGCCGGCCGACGTTTCATCAAATACGATAGGAGTGTGTTGGTATTCCTTCGTAATATAGTCTAGCACTGGCTGTCTTAAATTTGCTAGATCTGCTCCATTATACAAAGAAGCTTGTCCTAAGATAGTTTCATTAGCTTCCGCTACCCAGATATGTTGATAGGAATATTGGTTATCTTTTTGAGCAATACAATATGTCAAGAAATCAATCGCTCTGGCCTTGTCTTGCTGTCCAATCAAATAATACACGATGTCTTCCATCGCCAAGAGTAGGATAGGAGCCAATGCAAAGGCGTCCTGAGGTGTCGCTTTTCGGATCTGCACTGTCATAATCGAGATGAATCTAAATTAATATTCCATAAAAAATGCCGACATGGATTAGGTGTCGGCACTCTATGACTGATAGACAAAAGTTATCTGCTTATTTATCTAATTTTTCGAATTTATCGTAGTCAATTTTTTTCGACTTTATTTTGATTACACCTTTCAAGTAATCGAATACTTTCAATGCTTTTGATTCTTCAAACAAGCGGTTAGCTTGCTCTCTATCTTGCAACAATTGCATAGCGAACTGGTTCAATTGCTCGTCTGTAGGCTCCTCATTGATGTTGTACATCTTGATTTGTGAGTAGATACGCTCTTTAGCTAAGCTTACAACCTCGTCGTATTTTACTTCTAAGTTATTGGCTGTTACGATGCGGTTCTCAATCAATGTCCATTTCAGGTTTTTCAAGAAATCGGCAAATCCCTCTTCTAATTCTTCGTTAGAAATTTCTGGATTAGTCGCTTTCAACCAACGTTTCAAGAAAGGCTCAGGGAAAGAAGCTTCCACTTTGTCCATACCGAAAGTATAGATATCGTTGCGCAATCTTTGATCAGAGTTTTGCTTGAATAGGTTTTCTACTTCCTCTTTTACTTTTGCTAAGAATTGCTCTTCTGTTGTCACTTCACCTGCAGGGAAAAGCTTGTTGAAGAATTCTTCGTTCAATTCTGCTTCTTCTAAGCGGTTGATGTTTTTAACAGTCAATTCAAAGTCTGTTACATCTAGCGCAGTTGCTTCATCTTCTGTGATGCCTAGCAAGCGAGCGATGTCAGCTACTTTAAATGCTTTTTTGATATCGAATTTTACCGTATCATCTTTCTTCAATCCGATGAAAGATTTTTTGATGGCAGCAGCTTCTACTAGATCAGTACGTACAGAAGTTGTTTTCTCAATACCTTCTTCTTTGTTTTGTTTCAAAGTAGCGTATAATACATCACCTTCTTCAGATACTTCTGGGTTGATCATTTTACCGTAGCTTCTGCGTAGGTTTTTAACGCGCTCTTCCAACGTAGCTTTATCTGCTTCGATGTCATACGCTACAAACTCGGTATCAGCAGAAAATGGTACATCGAAAGCTGGTGCTAGACCGATTTCGTACTCAAAAGAGAATGCATCATTGAAATCCCAGTTGTATTGTGTAGACTCATCTTCTTTTGGAAGCGGCTGACCCAATACTTCTAATTTTTGCTCTGAGATGTAGTTAGAAATTTGATCACTTACCAAACGATTGACTTCGTCGAACAAAATTGATTTACCGTAAGTACGTTTGATGTGACCTACAGGAACCATTCCTGGACGAAATCCAGGTAATTTTGCTTTTTTCGCCTGATCTTTAATGGCTTTATCTACTTGAGGATTATAATCTTCAGGTGCCAAGTCAACCTTGATGCTGGCGTTGATGTCGTCTATTTTCTGGTGTGAAATATTCATACTCTTTGTTTGTTGCGTAATTTTAAAATCGCATTAATAAAAAAATCCTCCCGATGTCTATTGGTCGGGAGGATTTTGAGTGCGGAAGAAGGGACTCGAACCCCCACGCCTTGCGGCGCCAGATCCTAAGTCTGGTGCGGCTACCAATTACGCCACTTCCGCAGTTAGGATTTTTTTATTGTGCCACAAAGATAGGATGCGGATTGATATTTGTCAAGTCTTTTTGTGTATTTATTTGATAAAAGTGTTCATATTACCTGTAAATACGTGGTAATGATCTTTTTAAATTTCTAGGTTATTTGCCCAGAGAAATAACAGGAGCGGCATCTCGGCTCATAACTTTCCTTTTCTCCCAGCATGACGCGCTCTTCACGATCGTTCAGGCGGTACGAATACGCTGCTGGTGCTCCACATCGCACACAAACGGCATGCACCTTAGTGACATGTTCGGCGATAGCCATTAACGCAGGTATTGGTCCGAAAGGTTGCGCTTTAAAATCCATATCCAAGCCTGCGACTACTACGCGAATCCCTTTGTTGGCAAGCTGTACACATACATGTGGCAATTCATCATCAAAAAATTGAGCTTCGTCTATGCCAACTACTTTCGTATCGGCACTAAGTAATAAGATCGCAGAAGAGTGCGCTACTGGAGTAGAAGGAATGCTGTTGCTATTATGTGATACGATGAATTGCTCATCGTAGCGTACATCCACCTCGGGCTTAAAGATTTCTACGGGCAATTTCGCAAATTGTGCTCTGCGCAGTCTGCGGATCAATTCCTCTGTCTTGCCCGAAAACATAGAACCTGTAATGACCTCAATACTTCCGATCGGAGAAGTACGATGTTGCGTGAAATTGTGTTCAGAGAAAAGCATCATCTATTGAGCGTGTTTTATTTGTGTATATGTGCTATTTGCGCGGGCAAATCCGTGTGCTAATATCGAAATTAAATGTTATTTTTGACGAACAGGAATCGGCTTAAAAGGGCAAGCATGTCAGTGTCAGTTTTTTAATTTTTACCTAAACTTTTGACATTTCTACCTGTTACCAAGTAGGTATATATTTTCATTTACTATAATTATTTCATATATGTCGTATTCAGAGAACGATGTGCTAGCAAAGGTGGGAGATTTACTCGTTGAGATCAACGAAGAATATGCGACAGTGCAGGAGCAAGAAGGGCAGCTCGCGGTCGTTCAGTTAGGCATGTTGGCAGCAAAGGCCAAATACTTGGCAGCACATTTTGAATTGTTAGCTCAGTTAAGCGTTAAGCAGCCTGAGGTAACATCAGATAGTGCAGAAGCGCAAGCTACAGAAGAAATCATCTTTACGCCAGCTACCGCAAAGGCAGATGAAAAGGAAGATTCGCAGCAAACAGTAGCAGAAATCGCACCCGATCAAGAGGAACCAAAGGCAGAAAATGCACCAGAAACTCAACCTGAGCCAGAGCCAGTAGAAGAGGAGCCTGTAGAAGAAGAGATAGAAGAACCACAGCCAGAAGAAGAAGAACCAGAAGTGGAAGAGCCGGAAGTAGCAGAAGAAAAGGAGGAAGAGCCAGCTAAAGAAGAGGAGCGTGCTCCTGTCGCACCAGAGCCAGAAGCGCCAAAAGTACAATCTACGGAGCGGCAGCCCGAATCTGAGCCTTCGATTAGCGCGTGGAGAAATGTAGCAGAAGAAAAGACAGCTGAAGAACCGGCAAAGGAAGAGGCTGCAGTAGTTAATTCTGTAGTAGAAGAGAGCCGAACGATAGAACTTAATCAGCCTCAGAAAAGTGAAGAAGCTCCGGCAGCAAGCAGTCGACCACTTACGTTGAATGAAATGATTCAGCAGCAAAGACGCGCTGGCCTCACGAACGCCAATCAATTTAAGACACCTGCTACGAAAACGGAGCAGATTGTGGATCTTAAAACGGCAGTCAGTTTAAATGATAAATTATTGTTTATCAAAGATCTGTTCAATGGGTATAGTTTGGCCTATACGGAAGCTATTGAACTATTGAATCGTTTTGATAATATGGCCGAAGCAGATGCTTTTTTGCAAGCCAATTATTCCCTAAAAAATAATTGGGCATCTAAGCCACAAACGGTAGAAAAGCTCTACCATATCCTACAAAAGAAATTTGCTTAAGCCTCGAGCTTAACGCTTTTAAGGTATTAGCGGAGGTCAAATTGAACCCATTCTTGGCCGTTGTGTCCATAGACGAAGTACTTCGATTGTACGATCTCCGCAAATACTTCAACTTGTCTCAGAAAACCTGCTGAAGACGTGTTTTCAATCACTTCCTGCTGCACAATATAAATTTCGTTGTTGGCGATAGCCGGCGACTGTGCTACGCCGTCTTCCTGCAGTACCAACGGAAGATCTGCATAGAGCTGTTCGTCCTGTTGTACTACGATGATTTTTTCGGCATTATGAATGTCTGCGCTAGACTGCCAGGTGCCGCCAGCAATTTCTAACGCTTCTTGAGTTAGCGCATTAAAATCTTGGGAAAGATCCCGAACATTACTCACTAAGGTAACGCGAGGACGTGATTCGGCCGGAATAAATTTTAGCTTGTGGTATACAATGTCAATTTCTTCCTCCAAATGTTCGAACGCTGCTATGTCCGTCGTTTTTAATGTCTGTAATAATTTCTGGTATTCGCTATCTCTCTGCATAGTGGCTTCTATTCCGGATTTTGGCAAAGGTACAGAAGCCAATTTAAAAAGCGATAAAATCAGTGATCATTGGTGCGATTTTTGATATTTTTGACGTAGAAAAATTAATACAGAAAGCTATGTTTGACAAATTATTTCAAGCACAACAAAAAGCCCAAGAGATCAAAGCACGCTTAGATAATATCTCGGTGTATGGAGAAGCAGAAGGCGGCAAGATAAAAGTGGTGGCAACAGCCAATAAGGAAATCAAAGAGATCGCCATCGATCCTATTTATATGGAAAATGTGGATCGCGAACAATTAGAAGAATTACTCGTGGTGGCCCTTAATAAGGCTTTGGTGCAAGCAGAGCAGATTAGTCAAGGAGAGATGCAGGCTGCCACGCAAGATGTGTTGGGCAATTTGGGCGGTTTGGGAGATTTATTCGGAAAAGGATAATTCATCTAATTATAAACCATCTTAAGTACCAGAGATCGATCATATTAAAACAACAAAATTTTATTAGATGAAAGTAACCTATTACGGGCAATCCTGTGTAGAATTTGATTTTGATGGCACCAAAGTGCTATTAGATCCATTTATATCACATAATCCCCTGGCAGAAGGAATTGATATTGATCGCATCAAGCCAGATTATATATTTTTAAGTCATGCGCATGGAGATCATGTGGCCGATATGGCGCATATTCAAAAGCAAAGCAATGCCACCGTAGCCGCTATTGTAGAGACAGCTGCATGGGTGAAGTCGCAGGGCGTACCCGAAGATAAAGTGATCGACTTCAATTTTGGTGGAACGCTGGATTTGCCATTTGGAAGAGTAAAAATGGTGTATGCGATGCATACGAATAGCACGCCGGATGGTCAATATGCTGGTGTCGCAGCAGGATTTGTTTTTTTCGTGGGCGAAAAGAAGATATATTTCGCCGGCGATACTGCGCTGACGATGGAGATGAAACTGTTGGCAGATTTAGAATTAGATTGGGCATTCTTGCCTATTGGTGGTCATTACACGATGGATGTAGACGATGCACTGCGCGCAGCCGATTTTGTGCAGTGCAAAAATGTGATTGGCATACACTACAATACCTTCCCGCCAATATCCATAGATCCAGAGCAAGCAGCAGCCACATTCAGTGCAGCAGGAAAGAAACTTTACTTGCCTTTAATTGGCGGAGAAATATTGTTATAACGGAAAAGAATCATATCCATCACAAAAAACGGGAAGCATCCATGGATGCTTCCCGTTTTTTGTGATATCAGTCTTGACCTTATTAACTATCTCAACTGTATCAACTCTTTATTATCCTTGGTTGATATGATAGTCCACTAAATCATCGATAGGAGAGCGTAGGATCTTGCCAACGTTCATACCATATTGTTTTGCTTTGTCCGAAAGCACATTTCTAAAATTGTATCCTACCGATCCGATACAATTAAATGAATACGATTGGTAATCTGGATATTTGCTCACAAGATTCGAAAAGAAAGCCTCAAAAGCATCATCTACGATAGACCTCGTGTATTGGATATTGACATTGTTGTCATAAACGAACTTACTAAAGCTTGCACAGAAACGGTTTGCTAGTGGCTTCGTGTATACATTATCCATGATCTCGTCCGGAGTCAACTTGTACGTATTAAAGAATACCTCCGCTACGTCCTTTGGCATTAAGCCACGGATGAAATCTGTCAATAGCTTTTTGCCGATATAGCTTCCGCTACCTTCATCGCCCAAGATATATGCTGCTGAATCGATATTGTGGGTGATTTTTGAACCATCATAAATACAGCTATTGGTACCCGTGCCCAAGATCGCGGCAAAGCCTGCTTCAGATCCTAACAATGCACGTGCGGCTGCTAATAAATCATGTCCTACTTCTACTTGGGATTGCGGAAATACCACTTGGATCGCATCTTTTACAATAGTCGCTTTTTCCTCATTGTGCACGCCCGCGCCGTAATAGTATACCTCTTTGATCTCTTGGAATGGAATATCGTTAGGTAATCCTTTTTTTAGAGAAGACACAATGTAAGCACTGTCTACAAAATAGGGATTGTATCCCTCCGTGTTAAAGTAAATTTTCTTTTTTGAATCATCCAACAAACACCAGTTTGTCTTGGTAGAACCACCATCAGCAATAACAATCATTATATAGATGTTTTGATTTTTTATATTTGTGTTAGTAACCTTATTCCTAATAAATTCACCGCGATAGATTTTCGCTCTGCGAATGTTTTGCAAAATACATTATTAATCTTTAAAACAATAGCAGTTGTAGTAAATAAATGCAACAAGCGCATTACATGCTGTAGCTTAGTAAGCAAAAAGCGCCTTCAATAATTATTTAAGGCGCTTTTTTATATAAAATATCGAATTGATAACTTAGTGTATAAGTTACAATTTGCTGACAGCTTAGTGACTAGCTTCGACTTCTATTTTTTCCATATCTATTCCCTGCTTTTTCAAGAAACCTTTGACCATAATCGCAAAAATTATGATGTATAGGAATGCAAATACGGGCACGATATAGGAGTTGTGGATACCGATGATATCTGCTAATTTTCCTTGGATAGGAGGCAGGATACCACCACCCAAGATCATCATCACTAAGAAGGCAGATCCTTGTTCTGTGTATTTGCCCAATCCTACAATGGAAAGACTGTAAATAGAACCCCACATAATCGAACAAGCTAAACCGCCTGACAGGAAGGCATAAATAGCCAATGTGCCAGATGTCAGTAGCCCGACCACCATAGCAATTAACCCAAAGGATCCAAAGATTAATAGCGTACGTATCGGACGATCTTTACTGAAAAAGAATGCTGCAATTTGGATAAATACACAGATTACATAATAATACAAAACCGACATGTCAAAACCGGCCAAGCTATTAACCCCAATGATCAGCACAAAGGCAATCAATGGCACGATGATGGTCAAGATCTTTTTAGTGCTACTCATCAGGTTGAATGCACTCAATGCACCAGCCCAACGGCCGATCATCATACTGCCCCAATACATGGAAATGTAAGGTGTGATTTCGGAAGATTGCAAGTTGCCAAATTCATCTAATGTCAATAATTCACCTAAATTACTACCAATAGCTACCTCAATACCCACGTAGAGAAATAACGCCAACATACCTAAAACCAATTGCGGGTATTGCATCGCGCCCCATCCATCTGGTTTCTTCTTTGCGCGATTATAGGCAAATAAGAGTCCGCCGATTACTACAACCAAAGCTGCAGACAACCAAGCCATACGCGTGAGCTCCAATGGATGTTTCAAAGCTTCAATCTGCGCAGCGAGCGAAGTTTGTGTTGCGGCATCAATCGCCACCTTTAACTGCGCTTGCAACGCTTCAATCTGTAGGGCGGCTTCACTTTTGTAGCTCATAAATACCGGAGCAAAAGCACAAAACAACAAAACCGTCATGACGATAAGCGTCGTTCTGGCTTTATTCGCAGGCTCCATAGGTTCTAAATTGAATCCGGCTGGAACTTTCTTCGAAAAGTAAAATAAAGCAGCAGCCAACAAGAATAATAGTCCGACACCACTGTATAGAATTACCACTTTGCTCAAAGGCAGATTAGCAATGTCCGCATCAGATACCGTTTCGAATGTGCCGAATAGTGCAAATCCAATGACCAATGGACCAATCGTCGTTCCTAAGGAGTTGACACCACCACCAAGGTTTACGCGCGATGCGCCCGTCTTCGGATCGCCTAAGATTACGGCAAAAGAATTAGCAGCTGTTTGTTGCAAGGAGAATCCTAGCGCCACGATAAACAGACCAATTAGCATGGCAGTGTACACATTAATTTCTACCGCACCAATCATCGCCGCAGCTCCCACTGCAGAAAATAATAGGCCGTAAACAATACTGCGTTTGTATCCCCATTTTCCAACCAGATCTTTTCCAGTTAGTGTACCAAAGATAAAAAGCAATAGAGCGCCCGTGTAATAAGCGGAGTAATAAGCAAAGTCAATAAGTTGTGACTGAAACTGATCTAAACTGAAATAATTCTTACAAAAAGGGATAAAAATACTATTGCCCGCGGCAATGAATCCCCAGAAAAAAAACACTGTTATCAAAGTATACAGCGCAGGGTAGTTCGTTTGTATAGGTTTGTTGTTCATAATATTTTTTTGACGGTGATAAACATACGCATTAATTTGAGTTAATGCCAGATATTATTCAGAACATTCGATTTAGCAACGTCGTAAAACCACTTTTGCAAGTGAATAAATTACATCAGAAAGAAAAATCGCTTTTTTAATTTTGAAATAACGTTTCGAATGTTTTTCTTTGTAGCAGTTCTAAATTTATCCTTACTGGAAAAAGAAGCCTCAAACAGTTTCGTCCTTTCCAACGTTCTAGCAAAAAGAAAGAGTTTAAAAAGTGTTATTGACGAAGAAGGGGATAAAATTCGATAATATAATCCTGTATTTTGTACATATAAATTAATGGAGATCAAAGAATTGAATACTAAGCTCGTGTCTGAATTGCGCGAGATAGCTAAAGTATTGGGGATCCCTGATACAGAAAAACTAAGAAAACAAGAGTTGATTGATCGTATTTCCGGTATTGCTGCAGATTCTAAAGAGGCTGCTCCAGAGCAAGTCGAGGAATTGGAAGATGCTGCAGATAACGATGCTGCACCACGTATGCGCAAACGCACACGCACTGCTGGTGGAGTAGAGCCCGTATCTGTTGGTCGCCGCTCTGCGGATGATACTTTGGTCGCTGAAAGAGAAAGACCAGTAGCAGCAGAAAGATCATCAGAAGCACCGGCTGCTGTAGCAGAACAGCCTGCTGCTAAAGCTGCTGCAACACCCACAGATTTTGATAACGTTATTGTAAACGAAGGTGTATTGGAAATTATGCCAGATGGTTATGGTTTCTTACGTTCTTCTGATTATAATTATTTAACCTCACCAGACGATATTTACGTATCCCAATCTCAAATCAAGCTTTTTGGTTTGAAGACAGGCGATAATATCCGTGGATCTATCCGTCCACCTAAAGAAGGTGAGAAATATTTCCCATTGGTACGTGTTGAATCAATCAACGGACAAAATCCGGCAGAGATTCGCGACCGCGTTCCTTTCGATTATTTGACACCGTTGTTCCCGGATGAAAAATTGAATCTTGATCTAGGCGTAGGCAACTACTCCACACGGATCATGGATCTTTTTACGCCGATCGGTAAGGGGCAACGTGGATTGATCGTGGCACAACCAAAAACAGGTAAAACTAACTTGTTGAAAGAAGTGGCCAATGCGATTGCAAAAAATCACCCAGAAGTTTATTTGATCATCTTATTGATTGATGAGCGACCAGAAGAGGTGACTGATATGGCAAGAAGCGTACGTGCAGAAGTGATTTCTTCTACGTTCGACGAGCCTGCAGATCGACACGTGAAGATTGCCAACATCGTATTAGAGAAAGCAAAACGCATGGTAGAATGTGGTCATGATGTCGTGATTTTATTAGATTCTATCACTCGCTTAGCGCGAGCTTACAATACTGTTGCTCCAGCATCTGGTAAGATATTATCTGGTGGTGTGGATGCTAATGCATTGCACAAGCCAAAAAGATTCTTCGGTGCGGCACGTAATATTGAAGATGGTGGTTCATTGACCATTCTTGCTACAGCGTTGACCGATACAGGATCGAAAATGGATGAAGTAATCTTCGAAGAGTTTAAAGGTACAGGAAATATGGAGTTGCAGCTTGATCGTAAGCTTTCTAACAAACGTATCTTCCCAGCAATCGATTTGACTGCTTCTAGCACACGCCGTGATGATCTATTGGTAGATCGCGAGCAATTGCAAAGACTTTGGGTATTGCGCAACCACTTAGCAGACATGAACCCACAGGAATCGATGGAATTCTTGCTGAGCCAAATGCGTGGCACCAAGTCCAATGAAGAGTTTTTGATTAGCATGAATAGTTAATCCCATTAGAAATTTATAATTTTAGGTCACCTTCCAGATAAGAAGGTGGCTTTTTTATTTTTCACCACCACGCATGAAACGACATATCCCCAATACCATTACCTTATTCAACTTGTTAAGCGGATGTGTTGGCATATCCTTTGCCTTTCAAGGACGATTTGATTGGGTATTATATTGCTTGATCGCCTGTGGAATATTCGATTTTTTGGATGGTACTGCTGCCCGACTGCTGCATGTTCGCTCCGATATTGGCAAAGAATTAGATTCCTTGGCCGATGTGATCAGTTTTGGTTTCTTGCCTGGCACGATTCTCTTTATGATGTTGCAGGAAACTACCTCTTCAACCTATTTACCTTATGCAGGATATGTCGTAACCGCTTTTTCAGCGCTAAGATTGGCTAAGTTCAATGTAGATACTCGGCAATCCACTGATTTTATCGGCGTCAATACGCCGATGAATAGTTTTGTGATTATCTCTTTGCCATTTATTGCCCAGCGTTTTCCAGCTATTTTTGCGAATAGCTATTTTTTGATCGCCATCATCGTATTGAGTTCCTACCTGTTGGTTTCAGAGATTAAACTATTTTCTATGAAAGTGAGTAACTTATCTTGGGCGAGCAATCGATACAAATACTTGTTTCTATTGTCTAGCGTGCTGCTCATTGTGCTATTCCAATACCTCGCTTTACCGCTTATACTATTAGCTTATATTTTATTTTCCATTCTTCATTTTTCAAACGAAGAGCAAAACGCAACACGTTAAGATAAGCTGCTGTAGAAATGATCAAGCTCCATCATCACGTGATTAAATTGCTTCTTCAGATCATGAAATAGCGGGAGAATTAATGCTAAATCTGTTCCACGCCGCGCAGCAGTTTCTAATACTTGAAATTGTACATGCAATTCTTTGGCGCCGATATACGCCATTGTCGGTTTCATGTGGTGCGCTTTTGAGCTGATTTCAGCGAGATCCTGCTGTTCTACCGCTTGGCTTAGATTGTTAAAATCCGTTTGACAATGTGTCAAATACATGCCAATGAAAGTCTTGATCATTTGATCATCGCCAAACATGTTATTTTTAATTAGATCTGGTTGTATGTAAAGGTACTTACTCATATGGTTGGGAAACAGAGGATTGGTCAGAGCAGGTTTCAAGCAGTTCACTATTGGATTGATTCAAGATCGGATGAATGTAATTTGGGGCAATCTCTACGAGAGGAATTAAGGTGAAATTGCGTTCGCTGATGTAGGGGTGAGGAATATTTAGATCGACTTCATCGATCACATCACGATTAAAGTACAGTATGTCTATATCAATGATCCGAGCTCCCCATTTTATTTCGCGAACGCGGCCAAGTTTATTTTCTATTTGCTGGCAGGATCGCAGTAACTCTATGGCAGATAGCGTTGTATCTACTCTTAAAACCTGATTGAGGAAAGCAGGTTGCTCCACCAAGCCCCAAGCAGCGGACTCGTATACGCTTGATCGTTCTTGAATCTTACCAATTTGTATTTCTATCTCTGATAGGGCGCTGTGTAATTGCTGAGCGGGATTGCCCAGATTTGCTCCTAACAATAAATATGCGCTATTTAATTTCACTTATACAAGGTACTAAAACTAAGTTAGATAACCGGAATTGTATGTGATAATTTCTTATTAGCATGCTTGAAGCGTAAATTTACTTTTATTATTTACGGTTTTCTTTTAGATTTACAAGACATTCACGCCATACATATGAAGCAATTTTTTAAATATGTACTCGCCACCGTAGTTGGCGTTTTTATTTCATCTATTTTAGTGGTTTTAGTAGTTGTCGGTCTTATAACCGCGATGGTATCTTCGTTAGGTTCTAGCACAGAGCCTACCGTATCAGCCAATTCCGTATTACACATTACATTAGATCACCTGATTACGGAGAAAACCGTTCCTTCTCCTTTTGAAGATATAAATATTCCGGGTGCACCAGATTCTCGCTCACTGGGCTTGAATGATATCATAGCACGCATCAAAACGGCCAAAACTGATAGTAATATCAAAGGTATATATCTCAATGTCAGTACCGTCAATGCAGGTTTCGCCACAGTGCGTGCTATTCGCAATGCATTAATAGATTTCAAGGAATCGGGCAAATTTATTGTTTCATACAGTGATGTAATGACTCAAAAAGCATATTATCTATCATCTGTAGCCAATGAAGTATATGTCAGCCCTGTTGGCTCGGTGGATTTCCGCGGATTATCGAGTTCGGTGATGTTTATGAAAGATGCCTTAGATAAATTAGGCGTGGAGATGCAAGTGGTGAAAGTAGGAACGTATAAAAGTGCGGTAGAACCATTTATCCTCAATGAAATGAGTGCTGCCAATCGCATGCAAGTGGAGGCGTACCTCAACAGTTTATATGATGGCTTTGTCAGCGATATTGCAACGGCGCGTTCGTTGGATGAAGCAGCGGTGCGCCGAGTGGCGAATGAATACCTGATCCAATTTCCTGAAGATGCCGTACAACAGAAATTTGTAGATAGCTTAATTTATAAAGATGAACTATTAGCAAAGCTGAAAGAAAAAGTTGGAATCGATCAGAAGAAAGATCTATCATCCATTTCTCTGTTGGATTACCGTAAATCATCGGATGTAAGTGGTACTTCTGGTGCGGGTCGTATTGCGGTACTGTATGCTTTTGGCGATATCGTTGATGGCAATACATCAGGCGATGAACAAATTGGTGGTGAGTCGCTTTCCCGTGAATTGCGCAAGCTACGCGAAGATGATAAAGTCAAAGCGATTGTTTTACGCGTTAACTCTCCAGGTGGATCCGCCTTAGCATCAGATCTGATCTGGCGTGAGGTGAGCTTGGCCAAGAAAGCCAAACCTGTTATCGTCTCGATGGGAGATTATGCTGCCTCTGGAGGTTATTACATCTCTGCGGCGGCCGATTCTATTTTTGCAGATGCTGGTACGCTGACCGGTTCGATCGGGGTTTTCGGATTGATTCCTAACCTCCAAAACTTATTTAATAATAAATTAGGACTTCATTTCGATGTCGTCAAAACTGGCCCATATGCAGATGTAAGTGTAGATCGCCCGTTGACAGCCGAAGAAAGAACTATTGTGCAAGGTGGTGTCAATCGTATCTATCAACAATTTATGCAGCGTGTTGCAGATGGTCGCGGATTGAGCATTGCGCAAGTAGATAGCATTGGGCAAGGACGCGTGTGGACGGGTAGTCAGGCGATCGAATTGGGCTTAGTAGATCGATTAGGCACATTGGATGATGCGGTGAAAAGTGCAGCAAAAATGGCGAAATTAGATTCATACAAAATCTCTGAATACCCGCGTACCAAAGATCCATTTGAATCGATATTCAGTAGCTCCAAGGAGAAGGTAAAAATGTGGTTTTTGGAGGATGAGTTAGGAGAGCACGTGCGCTATGTAAAAGACTTGAAGCGCGTGGTGCAAAATACCGGTATACAGGCACGCGTACCATACGAAATAGAAATCTTTTAGACCAGAGATATGAGGGTGACGCTGCTATGCGTAGGGAAAACGGACGAGAAATATATTGAGGAAGGTATCGCAAAGTATACCAAGCGGTTGATTCATTACGTTAAGTTTAATATCACGGTGATTCCTGATATTAAAAACAGTAAAAACCTAAGTCAGGATCAGCAAAAGGAGAAAGAGGCGGATTTGATCTTGAAGCAGGTGGATAATTCGGACACATTGATGCTGCTCGACGAAAAAGGACAACAATACCGTTCAGTAGATTTTTCTAAACTTCTGGACAAGAACATGGTTAGTAATGTACAGCATATGGTTGTTGTGATCGGTGGGCCATACGGATTTAGTGATCGAGTGTATCAGCGAGCCAACGGATTGTTGTCGTTATCGAAGATGACTTTTTCGCACCAGATGATCCGATTGTTTTTTGTGGAGCAGTTGTACCGTGCTTTTTCAATAATGCGCGGCGAGCCGTATCATCATGAATAATTTTTTGTGGAATTAAACTATGTATTGCATCATATAATAAAGGAGGTAAATATGGATTTAGATAAATATAAAAGAGACTATAAGTATCGAAGCCAAGAAGGGGCGCACGGAGGTGGTGTAAATAAATGGATCATCATTATTGGTGGTGCTCTGGTGGCGCTTTTGGCTTACCTGACATCTTAGTCAAGCAAGAATGTCGTAAACTGACCTTGGTACCTGTCATAGAAAAGCCTCGCTGATTATTTTGTCAGCGAGGCTTTTTGTTTGTCCTCTTCATTGCAAACGGAAGCTATAAAGGTACGGCAATCTATCGTCTCAACTTTATGAACTCTCTTAACCTTATCAACTCTCCTTATCCCAAACTAGCCAAACTATCTTCCAAAATTTGCAATTTGGCAATGGCATCCGATTTTTTGTTTTGCTCATTCTCCACCACTTCTGGTTTTGCATTTTGCATGAAGCGTTCGTTGCCCAATTTCTTATCTACCGAAATCAGGAAGCCTTGTAAATAGGCAATCTCTTTGGTAATGCGCTCACGTTCGGCATCTATGTCAATATTATTTTCTAACGCGACATAGCACTCATCTTTACCAGCTAAGAAACTTACTGCACCGCTGATTTTCTCTTTTACAAAAGTCAATTCTTCAATGTTTGCTAGCTTCACAATGCTTTCGCTATAGCGTTCGAAGTTGATATGTGTAGCATTGATTGCTAAAGGCAAACCAATTTTAGGCGAGATTCCTTTAGAATTGCGAATGTTACGCACTTCTGAAATGATCTGCTGCACCGTAGCAAATTCTTTGATGATCGTTTCATCAATTGCACCCATTTCTGGGTATGAAGCGACGATGATACAATCTTCTGCTGTGCGCTCGCCAAAAAGCTCATCATGCCATAGTTCTTCGGTCAAGAATGGCATAAAAGGATGTGCTAACGTCAACACACGTTCAAATAATCTTTTAACCGTATCGAGTGTTTCGCGTTCAATCGGTGCTTGATACGCTGGTTTTACCAATTCTAAGTACCAAGCACAGAAATCGTCCCAAATCAATTTATAGGTCGCCATCAACGCATCAGAAAGGCGATAGTGTGCGAAGTGATCTTCGATCTCTACCAAAGCCTGATTGAAACGGTTTTCGAACCAGTTAGCGGCTAATTTTTGCGCATCAGTCGCTGGGCTATCAGTAGTTTCCCAACCTTTTACCAAGCGGAAGGCATTCCATACTTTATTGGCAAAATTTCGTCCTTGCTCACAATACGATACGTCAAACATTAAGTCATTGCCCGCTGGCGAAGACAACAACATACCGACACGAACGCCGTCCGTGCCATATTGTTCCATCAACTCGATTGGATCTGGCGAATTGCCTAATGATTTAGACATTTTACGTCCTTGCTTATCGCGTACAATTCCGGTCAAATAAACATTGCGAAATGGAGGTTTTTGCGTGTAATCATGGCCTGCGATAATCATGCGAGCTACCCAGAAGAATAAAATCTCCGGTGCCGTCACCAAATCATTGGTCGGATAATAATATTGGAACTCCGCATTATCCGGATTGCGAACGCCGTCAAATACCGACATCGGCCACAAGGCAGATGAAAACCAGGTATCTAATACATCGTCTTCCTGGCGCAATCCTTCCGCTGATTTTCCTTCTTTCGCAAACGCTTCTTTGGCGCCTTCCTCCGTTTTAGAGATTACCCATTCGTTGCGATCGTTGTACCAAGCTGGAATACGCTGTCCCCACCAAAGCTGGCGCGAGATACACCAATCTTTCACGTTTTCCATCCAATGCTTGTAGGAAGTAAAGAACTTATCTGGAATCAAGTTGATCGTGCCATCTTGTACGTAATCTAAAGCGGGCTTCGATAGTTTTTCCATCTTCAACCACCATTGCATCGACAGTTTTGGCTCGATTGCCGCGTCTGTACGCTCGGAAAAACCAACTTGAGAAACGTAATCTTCTACTTTCTCTAATTGTCCAATCTCTTCGAGTTGCTTTGCAACCTTTTTACGGGCGATAAAACGATCCTCACCGATGAAGATTTCCGCCTTTTCGTTAAGCGTGCCATCATCATTCAAGATGTCGATCACCGGTAGGTTGTGTTTTTGTCCCAATTCATAATCATTGAGATCATGTGCTGGCGTCACTTTCAGACAGCCCGTTCCAAAATCCATCTCTACATACCCGTCGAAGATGACGGGGATTTCGCGGTTGATGATCGGCACAAGCACTGTTTTTCCTTTCAAATGTGCATAACGCTCATCATTCGGGTTGATACAGATCGCCGAATCCGCCATAATAGTTTCCGGGCGGGTTGTTGCGATGACGATATATTCCGAACTATCTTTGATCTGATAGCGGATATAGTATAGTTTTTGGTTGACTTCCTTGCGGATTACTTCTTCATCCGAAAGGGCTGTTTTTCCTTGCGGATCCCAGTTGACCATGCGCACGCCACGGTAGATATAACCTTTCTCGTGCCATTTGATAAACGTATCCAACACGGCTTCTGATAAGTCAGGATCCATCGTGAATTTGGTGCGTTCCCAATCGCAGGATGCCCCCAGTTTCTCCAATTGCTTGAGGATGATACCACCGTATTTCTCTTTCCATTCCCACGCGTAGTTCAAAAATTCTTCGCGAGAAATATCTTTTTTATTGATGCCTTTCTCTTTCAACATCGCGACAACTTTTGCTTCTGTTGCGATAGAAGCGTGATCCGTGCCGGGTACCCAACAAGCATTTTTGCCTTGCATACGTGCTTTACGAATCAATACATCTTGAATAGTATTGTTCAACATATGTCCCATATGAAGCACGCCAGTCACATTCGGAGGTGGCATTACAATGGTGTATGGTTCTCTACCATCGGGCACTGAACGGAAAAATCCATTCTCTTTCCAATGGGAATACCATTTGTTTTCGGCTTCTTTAGGACTGTATGTTTTCGCTATACTCATCTTTGATTATGCATAAAAAATAAAGGAACAAAAATACGGATTAATCTTGATTTTTGCGACGTACAATACACAACTAGACTCCATATTTTAGCGTAAAATTCTATATTTGTACCACGAAAAAAGAATCAGCATGAAGATTTCCTATAATTGGCTTAAGAATTTTATCGATATCACGTCTTATACGCCGGACGAACTATCTCTTGTATTGACTGATATTGGTCTGGAGGTAGAGGCGGTAGACAAGGTGCAAAGTATTCCAGGCGGATTGGAAGGATTAATAGTTGGTGAAGTATTGACCTGCGAGCGTCATCCAAATGCCGATAAATTGCAAGTTACAACGGTAAACGTTGGAGCCGCAGAGCCACTGCAAATTGTATGTGGTGCGCCAAACTGCCGTGCTGGATTGAAAGTAATCGTGGCGCCTCCGGGAGCTGTGTGCCATCCGAGCAATGGTGAGCCATTTAAGATTACAAAATCAAAAATTCGCGGCGAAGTATCCGAAGGGATGCTGTGTGGTGAAGATGAAGTTGGTTTGGGTAAATCTCACGCCGGTATTGTCGAATTGCCAGAAGGAACCGTTCCCGGTTTGTTGGTAAAGGATTTCTACCAGATGGAGGACGATTTCTGTTTTGAAATCGGATTGACACCCAATCGTGCCGATGCCGCCTCTCATTTAGGTGTTGCTCGTGATTTGGCAGCTTATTTCCGCAAAGATTTGCAGCCAATCAATACGGAATCGGTCAAAGAATCGCAAGCTGCTGGTACCGCCGTAGAAGTGCTTTCGCCAGAAGATGCACCGCGCTATGCCGGGGTAAATATCAGCGGAATCAGCGTGGCGGAATCTCCGTCTTGGTTGAAAGAAAAATTACAAACTATTGGTGTGCGTCCGATCAATAATGTGGTCGACGTCACGAATTATATATTACACGATCTAGGGCAACCTTTGCATGCCTTCGATCAAGCCAAGATTGCGGGCAACAAAATCGTGGTGCGCAAAGCAAAAGCAGATGAATTATTCATCACGCTAGATGAGGTAGAGCGTAAATTGTCTTCGGAAGATCTGGTAATTGCGGATGCCGAAAAACCGATGTGTATTGCTGGTGTATTCGGCGGAGCCAAATCGGGTGTGACCGAAACTACATCGGATATTTTCCTAGAATCGGCGTATTTTCATCCAGTTACCGTGCGCAAAACGGCTAAACGCCATGGCTTAAAGACAGATTCTTCGTTTCGTTTTGAGCGTGGTACCGATCCTAACATGCCGGTAATTGCATTAAAGAAAGCCGCTGCGTTGATCCAAGAAGTAGCTGGTGGACAGGTTTCTTCGGTGATTACAGATTTGTATCCAGCGCCAGTAGAAGCTTTCCGCTTTGAAGTGGCTTACAGCCGTGTACAACGGTTGATCGGAAAAGAAATTCCGAAGGAGGATATCCGAGAAATCATCCAATCCTTAGGTATTGGCATTGAGCGGGAGACAGAAGAGTTTTTAGAAGTGGCTGTTCCGCCATTCAAAGTAGATGTTACGCGTGAAGTGGATGTGATCGAAGAAGTGCTACGCATCTACGGATACAACAATATAGAGTTAGGTACACAGATTAAAGCATCTCTAAATACGGTTCAAAAGCCAGATCGTGAAGTGATCTTGAATCAGGTAGCTGATCTTCTGATCGCGAATGGTTATCGGGAGATTTTGTCTAACTCGTTGAGCAAGGAAGCATATGCTGAGAATGTGGATACGGCGGTGAAGTTATTGAATCCATTGAGTACGGATTTGGATACCATGCGTCAAAATTTGTTGTTCTCCGCCTTGACGGCAGTGTCTTACAACCAGAAGCGAAAAAGCGCGGACTTGAAAGTATTCGAGTTCGGAAAATCTTACCATTTGGTACAGGAGAAATATCAAGAGAAATATCATTTAGCGATTACGATCACAGGAAGACAGGCTGCTGAGCAATGGAATCATTCGGCTGCTCCGGTCAATTTCTATGGCATCAAAGCGGTCGTCGATGGTATTTTGAAACGTTTGCGTATTGATGGTATCCGCGTCGAAGAGAGTAGTTCTTCGTATTTCAATTACGGATTGAGCTACAAGAAAGGCGAAAAAACCTTGGTGGAATTCGGCGAAGTTTCCAAAGTAAATTTGAAGAAAGCCGATGTAGAACGGACGGTTTTCTTTGCGCAGTTTGACTGGGATGCGGTGTTGAAGATGATCAAGAAGCAGACGATTAAGTTTCAGGAGATTTCGAAGTTCCCAGCGGTACGTCGGGATCTGGCCTTGCTGTTGGACGAGAAGGTTTCATTCGAACAACTTCGCTTGATCGCGCAAAAAACCGATCGCAAATTATTGAAAGAGGTGGCAATTTTTGACGTATACAAAGGCGATAAATTGCCTGCCGGAAAGAAATCCTATGCGCTTAGTTTCACCCTTCAGGATGAAAATCAGACGCTAACGGATAAACAAATTGATGGCGTAATTCAAAAATTAATTGTTAACTTTGAGAAGGAAGTTGGCGCTGAGGTGCGCTAAGTGAAAAACATTTGATATAATCGCAAAATATGGCTTCTTTATCTGCGCAAATGGATCTTATCGTCGAGAAGGCGACAAATTTAATTCAATTGTGTGAAGCATACCAAGAGGAAAATGACTTGTTGAAGTTGGAGGTTCAATCTCTTCAAGTAGCGCTTGGTACAAGCTCAGAAAAGGTGAAACAATTAGAGGAGAGAGTGAAAGCGTTGGCGGTCGCTAAATCCTTTGAAAATTCTGAGGCAGATGCGGCAATAAGTGAAAAAGTACTTGACACGAAACAAAAAATTAACGATTTTGTCCGTGAAATAGATAAATGTATCAATCTGCTGAAGTAGCCAAAGGCAACCAGCATGGATAGCATACATTTTTAAGCTCAAAGAAATGGGAGATATTTCCATAAAGATAAATATCGCAGACCGGGTGTATCCGTTGCGCGTAGAGACGGAAGAAGAAGAGGTGATACGTTACGCTGCGAAATTGATAAACGAAAAAATAAAAGAATTGCAAGACAATTATGCAGTTCGTGATAAACAAGATTTGCTCTCCATGTGTGTGCTGCAATACGCTACCGGGATGATCAAAGCAGAACGCAATGCGCAGGATCAAGGTCAAGGCATTGAACAATCTGTACACGAATTGGACAAACTGTTGACCGATTTTTTTAATAAATAGAAATACGTTCTTTATTTACGGGCTTAAAACAACGAATTTGCCGCAGTTAAATTCGGGTTGTCACTATTTTAAACTTAACGCTTCAATATCACGAGCAAAACAAGATGTAGGCCATTTTGCGAAAGCCATCTGGGTCATGATCATACGCTCAAATCATGTGAATTCGAAGTTTAATAATACATGAGACCTGGTTTTTAATTGCGGTTTTTTTTTGACTGATTTTTAATTATTTACTCTATATAAAATGTACATATCTATTACTATATCCATCATCATATCGCTGGTAATAGGCATCGTAATCGGACGATACCTGTTGCAGATGCTGCTCAAGAAGCAAGAGCAGACTGCCCATGAAAAGGCAGAAAGTATTGTAAAGGAAGCCGAGAAGCAAGCGGAACACGTCAAAAAACAACGTCAGCTAGAAGCGAAAGAAAAGTTTTTACAATTAAAAGCTGAACACGAAAAAGAAGTAAGCCAACGTAATAACACCGTTGCTCAGAAAGAGAACTCCATCAAACAAAAAGAGCAGTCGCTCAACCAAAAGCTAGAAAATGCTAATCGTGATAAGCAAGAGCTCGAAGCCCGTGGCAAAAAGCTGGAGCAAATGATCGAGATCAATGACAAAAAGCGCGAAGAAGTAGAAGCGTTGAAGAATCAACACATCAAACAGTTGGAAACCATCGCTGGATTGACTGCCGATGAAGCCAAAGAACAGTTGGTGAGCTCACTGCGCGAAGAAGCGCGTTCGCAAGCAATGATACAAATCAAAGATATCGTAGATGAGGCCAAATTAACGGCATCTAAAGAGGCGAAAAAAGTGGTGATTCAAACCATCCAACGTACGGCTACCGAATCTGCGATTGAGAATACCGTATCGATTTTCAATATTGAAAATGACGAGGTAAAAGGACGCATTATTGGCCGTGAAGGTCGTAATATCCGTGCTTTGGAAGCAGCAACAGGAGTAGAAATCATTGTGGACGATACGCCTGAAGCAATTATCCTTTCTGGATTCGATCCAGTTCGTCGCGAAATTGCGCGTTTATCCCTACACCGTTTGGTAACGGATGGTCGTATTCACCCTGCGCGTATCGAAGAAGTGGTGGCAAAAACGCGATCTCAAATTGAAGATGAAATTGTAGAAATTGGCGAACGTACCGCTATTGACTTAGGAATTCATGGATTGCATCCAGAATTGATCCGTATGGTCGGCCGGATGCGCTACCGCTCATCGTATGGACAAAACTTGCTGCAACACTCGCGCGAGGTAGCAAATTTTGCTGCTACAATGGCGGCAGAATTAGGCTTGAACGTGAAGCATGCTAAACGTGCCGGCCTATTACATGATATTGGTAAAGTGCCAGATGATAATCCAGAACTGCCACACGCGATCTTGGGTATGCAATTGGCTGAGAAATATAAAGAACATCCAGAAGTATGTAATGCGATCGGAGCTCACCACGACGAGATCGAGATGACTTCCATGATCTCTCCGATTATTCAAGCTTGTGACGCGATTTCTGGTGCTCGCCCTGGCGCACGTAGAGAAGTAGTAGAAAGCTACATTAAGCGATTAAAAGAACTGGAAGATCTGGCACTTTCTTACCCAGGTGTAGAAAAAACATTTGCGATACAAGCTGGTCGTGAATTGCGCGTAGTGGTAGAAAGTGAAAAAGTAAACGATACCGATGCCGAGATCTTGGCAGCAGATATTTCTAACCGTATCCAAACGGAGATGACCTATCCAGGTCAGATCAAAGTAACGGTGATTCGAGAAACTAGATCAGTATCATTCGCAAAATAAATCCGTCGCAACGTTTTGTCACGTTGCCTGTATTTTAAATATCAATAAGGCAGACCTATATCGGGTCCGCCTTATTTTTTACCTCTGCTTGAAAGTACTATCTTTGAAAGTTTAATAATTGTTTTTTAAAATAATATTTGATTTAAGTGATGAATGAATCTAGTCTGAAATCTGAAAGTACAACTAGCAGCTTATCACGTACGCTAGTCTGGCTGATGGCTATTATTTCGGGACTTGTCGTAGCAAATAATTACTACAATCAGCCATTATTGGCTCTTATTGCTGACGAGCTACGTGTTTCGGAGAGTGCGGCCGGAAAAATATCGGTACTTACTCAGATAGGATATGCATTAGGATTGCTATTAGTCGTGCCTTTGGGTGACAAGCTCTTACGAAAAAGACTTATTCTTATCGATTTAATTTTAGTCATTGCCGCCTTATTATGGATGACTTTTGCACGTGAATTATGGATGCTCTATGCCGCCAGTCTGCTAATTGGAGCTACTTCGGTCATTCCGCAGCTGTTTGTGCCCATCGCTGCACAGCTTTCCAGTGATCAAGAAAAGTCGGCTAATATTGGATTAGTGATGTCTGGCTTATTATTGGGAATTCTTTTGTCACGCTTTTTTGGAGGTATCGTAGGCGAATTGTGGGGTTGGCGTTCTATGTTTGGTATCGCAGCAGGCCTGATGGTATTTGTTTGGATTATTGTTTATAAGATGCTACCCGAAATGCATCCTAACTTTTCGGGAAGTTACAAGCAACTCATGTTATCCCTAGCTCGATTGGCGAAGACGCAACCAGTCTTGCAGTTAGCCTCTTTTCGGGGTGCAATGGCCTTTGGTTCTATGTCAGCACTATTTACCACCTTAGTATTTCATATGGAGCAGCCTCCATTTAACGTTGGCGCTTCTGTTGTTGGTAGTTTTGGACTGGCTGGAGCAGCAGGTGCTTTGGCGGCAGCCAAAGTAGGAAAAGTCCAAAGTTATTTGGGCACAAATCGAACCATATTCTATTCTTTGCTTGTGCTGATCGGTAGCTGGGGATTTACTTACTTTGCTGGCGCAACCTATTGGGGGCTTATTGCTGGCGTAGTATTGGTGGATTTAGGTGTACAGGCAAGCCATATTATGAATCAAACCAGTTACTTCGCATTAAAATTAGATGCTGTTAATCGGCTTAATACAGTGTATATGGTTTCTTATTTCATAGGAGGATCTTTAGGCACATGGTTGGCTTCTATTGCTTGGCAATACGCACAATGGGACGGCGTTTGTGCGGTTGGTGTACTATTTGGTCTTTTGGGCATGGTGGCACATTTACTATTCAGTAAAAGAGTAGGAGCAGGGCTGCAGTAGGAAGGACAACTGTAATAGGTTCATTTTTTTATTGATCAGACCATACGGCTAGTTCGTTTCCTGATGGATCTGTAAACTGAAAGCGATGTCCGCCTGGAAAGGAAAATATGTCCTTCGTAATAACCCCATTGGCGTCAAGAACATTTTTCTTTGCCGTAGTCAGATCTTCGTGATACAGTACGATGAGTGCGCCATTGACTACTGCTTCGTCTGATTTTTCGAAACCGCCATCTAAGCCACTTCCTGCAAAAGCCACATAATTAGGCCCATAATCTGTAAAATTCCATTCGAACGCTTTGGTATAAAACTCTTTGATGGCCTGTAAGTCTTTAGCCCTGAATTCAACATAGTTTATGTGATTATTTGTCATGTTATGAGGGGATTACAAATGGGTGATTTGCTGATTTAAAAAGTATCCCGACAAGCAATTCTTAAATCAAATTACTAGGTCGGGATACATACGTTACCTAATTGCCAAATGAGGCATTGATATCGTGTTTCTCGGCATACTGTTGTCCGAGCTCAATAAGTGAAACATACTTGTCTTCAAATGCAGGTGCATAAGCTTGTATTATGTTTTCTGAAGCCTTAACGATTTCACTTTCGGGCTGTTTCTTGTCACACATAGCAGCCAATTCCAAGTATTCTTTTTGGTACACAGGTAATACAAATTTAAAAAGATCTAATGCCTTTTCTTTAAGCCCTTCTCCGTCTTCATCAGGAGGCGTACTATCTTCTATTTTTTTAATGGTCTGTTCGAGATAGGCGATCTTCACTTGGACCACCTGCTGTGCCTCATCACCATTTTTCTTACTGCTAGGCATATCTGGGAACTCGATTGTTTCATCCATCAGCGATTTGGTAAATCGTTCGGAACCAAATTCGTTCAGAATATTGGTGTTTAAAACCGTGGTTTGAAAGAATTGGTCGGGTGAAGGGCGGTTACAGCTTAGTAGTAGCGCGAAAACAAGCGTAGTAAGGAATAGCCAGTGTGTAAATCTCATAGTATGTATTTGTGTTAAAAAATATAGGTAATGCTTGAGTGCAATCGAAGTTTACCTTTCGGAATTTGTAGATTTTGCCGTCCAGTCATCATAAGACAACACGCCTAAGCTTGGCTGAGGATCGCCTTCTAATAAAGACAAAAATTCCAATTGATTGCCATCAGGATCGTTGAAATAAATCGCTAGGGCTGGCATCCAACAAAAAACCATGGGTTGTACTGATCCATCCTTCAAAAAATTGTAAGGCAATAGCTGATTCTCTTGTAAAAAATCGACCGCTTGATTAAGTATGAAATCTTTTTCGCAATGGAATGCAAAATGACGTGTTTGTAAGTTTACGGTTTCTTCCCAAAGTCCTAACATACTGGTTTTATCATTCCCGGGCATGTATAGAAAAGCAATTCGACGCTGTTCATCCAGATGACCAACTGTTAACTTCAATACCTGCGTGTAGAAGGCGATGGCATTCTCCAAATTGCTTACTTGGACGTGTGTTTCGTATATGCCTTTAATCATGTTTCAAATATACTATAGGTGATTTATTTTTTCAAACTTTAGATTACTCACTACCTTTTTGAGCAATGGCATCGATTTCAAATAGCATGCCTGGCAAAGCCAATTGTTGTACTGGGATAAGTGTGCTGGTAGGTAGTGCAGTCGCTTTCCAAACGTTAGTAGCTTCTTCGCTCCAAATCGCCAGTTTGTCTAAATTGTGATCTACGATCAATAAGGTAATCTTGACCACATCGGCCAATTCCATGGATTGTATCTCCAATTGCAATCTCAAGTTTTGAAGCGCAACCTGCACCTGAGTTCTAAAATCTGGCGAAAGTTTATGATCTAGTCCGACACCTCCGCTTTGTCCAGATACGAAGCATATCGATGTTGGATTTGTTACTTTAATACTGTGCGCAAATCCATAGGGAGTCGGATCAAAGAGATCTGTCGGGTTGATAGTGTGTCTATTTTTCTTATTCATCACGTTTGTGTTTTAAGACAAATGTGGCAAGTAGCGCCTACAAAAACCTATACAAATGTTGAGATTTTAACTTTTCAACTCTTTGATGACACGGCTTAGTTGTGTCGGCGTGATCCCAAGATAGGAAGCGATATGGTGCTTTTTCAACCGCGCGTACATAGGCAAATCAGTGCTTAATTTTAAAAACCGCTCTTTCGCAGTTTCATGCCGTAGCGCGATTTCCAAGGGTTCTTTTTTCAATACCCAATTGATTTCCAGATAATGCATATGAAATAATGCGATGTCATGATAGGTATTGCAAAGTTGTTTAAAACCGTCCACTGGATATCTGATGACGCTGCAATCCTCGAGAGCCACAATCGCAAATTGGCTGGGCAAATGACTGATCATGGCTGCCGTAGATGCTACAAAACTATTCTCTGCAAAAAACATTTTATAGCACACATCACCATTTTTGGTTGTTGTATAGTATCCTACCAGACCTTTCACGATGAAATAGATGTATTTCGCAGGCTCATCCGCCAATTGCAAAAAAGCACCTTTTTTTATATCCTGATTCACGCAGATTTCTAGAAAAGCATTGCTACTTTCTGTCGAAAGCTTCTGATAACGTTCTACTTGTTCGATGAAAGTGTTCATTCAATGTTGAATAGGATGTACAAAGATAAATGATATCCGCCTGATATCCCTCTCCGCTGTCAATCCACGATACTGCTTTTGCGCATAAGTATTATTTCAGTCCGTTTTTATTATCTTCGTGCATAGCCCGATAGGATTTGTTGGGGTTTGTAGGCAACAGTTCTCGGTCGTTGAGATTCAATCCAATCCATTTCTATGCAAATCTTACTAGTAGAAGATGATAATCGTATAAGCAGCTTTCTGATAAAGGGATTGGAAGAAGTGGGCTATTCGGTCACGCTATCCAAAAATGCGGAGGAAGTACTCGATCATTATATCGAGATGTCGTGGGATTTGATGATCGTAGACGTGATGTTGCCCAAGATGGATGGCATTCAATTAGTGCAATCGCTTCGCTACAAAAAGAACCTTGTACCGGTGTTGATGTTGAGCGCCTTGCAAACTGTGAACGACAAAGTGTCGGCGTTGGATTCTGGTGCTGATGATTACATGACGAAACCGTTTCATTTTGCCGAATTGCTTTCTCGAATTCACGCCTTGACCCGGCGCCATGGTCAACAGCTCGCACCACGCTCTAACATAATTGAAATTGCCGATTTGCAGATTGATCTGCATCAATATCAAGTAAGTAGAAACGGAGTAGCCATTGAGCTTTCGCCTCGCGAATTTAAGCTGTTCAAATATTTGGTCGATCACAAGAATATGGCTTTGAGTCGTTTACAAATATTAAATGCGGTGTGGAACATCCATTTCGACAATCAGACCAATGTGGTAGACGTATACATATCTTATCTTCGAAACAAGTTGGAAACAGCCGATCTCAAATACATCTACACGGTGAAAGGTATCGGCTATATGTTCAAAAGTTCCAATCTTTGATTGTATGAAGCTTAGATCGCGCCTTTCATATTATTCCTTGGTTATCTTTAGCGTATTATTTGTATTTACCTCGGTGATCATTTATACCTTATTTTATAGATGGGCGCAGCAAAATGAATATAAAAATCTCCAAAATACGACCTTAGTATCTGCCGTATATTATCTAGAGAAAGATGAGCAAACGCATGCGGAGCACGTTAGTGTGCAAAATGAGTTGCAACGATTGATTTCTACGACCAACATTGCGGTCTATGATAGTACCGACAAGCAAGCATACGGGCGGATGGAACAGGACGTGCTGCTTTCTCCAGCTGTTTTGGCCAAGACTCGAGCAGATGACTATTATGTGTTTGAATCAAAAACCGACTTTTATGCGGGTATTCATTACCATGATAATCAAGGCGATTTTGTGGTGTTTACACGGAGTAGCAAGGAAAGTTTTAACGAGTTGATGTACGTGCTTTTGGGAATCCTTAGCGCGGTTTTCTTATCGAGCTTACTGATTATTTTATTGTTTTCGCGATGGCTTGGTAAAATTGCTTACGAACCTATTTTGCGAATCATCGAACAGGTTAATACCCGCGATCATCAAAACCTAACGGTACCGATAACGATTGATCGGAGCTACGAAGAGGTCGACGAATTGATCCACAGCTATAACCGTTTCATCAAACGGATTAGTCAAACCTTTAATATTCAAAAAAACTTCATTGATTACGTATCGCATGAGCTGCGTACACCGATTGCTGCATTATTGGGCACACTGGAGGTGACCAATCAAAAAGAAAGATCTGTCGACGAATACAAAACGATGGTCAAGCAGCTGGATGAATACATTCAAGATTTGCAATCTACCTTAGATCACATGATGTTGCTTACGGGTGCTAAAACTAATTTTGACTTTGCGCCTATGCGCATTGACGAAGTGCTCTGGGAAGTGGTAGAGCATGCCACGATGTATCACAATGCTCAGATCGAAGTCTACATGGATGTGCAGGATAATCGATTTTTGGAGATGAATGGCAATGACAAATTGCTAGAGCTGGCTATAAATAACCTCGTCGAAAATGCCATTAAATATTCCGACAACCAGACGGTTTATTTATCGCTACATGAAAATAATGGCCAACTAAGTATTCGGATCGTAGATCATGGTATTGGTATTCCAAAAGAGGATTTGGAGCGCGCCACACAAAACTTCTTTCGCGGGCAAAACACGGCTGCCTATCAAGGAAAAGGGATAGGATTATCCATGGCGAGTATTGTCTTTTCTTTGCATGGTATACAGATGAATATTGCTTCTGGACAGGCCGGCACGACAGTTACTTTGCTGTTTTCCAAAAATTAACGCTTCCGCATAGCATTTCTAATCAAATTCTAATCTTAATCAGAAATAAGCTTAATCTTCGCCACGTACTTTTGAGACTTTACAAATTGGTATTAGGTCTTGAAAACATTATACATCATGCTCTTATCCGGCATACTCTTTTCGCAAGTCGGGCGAGCTCAAACCTTTTCTTTGGAGGAGTTGGAGGCTGCTTTTTTGCAGAACAATTATATGCTGATTGCCTCGCGATTCCAAGTCAATCAGGCGGATGCCGAGATCGTGCAGGAAAAGCTGTGGGACAATCCCACACTAAGTATCAGCGAGGTCAATCTTTGGAGCAATCGCACCAGTGAGCAGTTTGCTCGGCTATTTGGCAATTACGGCCGCACGCAACAATTTGCAATAGATCTGGAGCAATTGATTGAGACGGCAGGCAAACGAAAAAAACGCGTAGCGATTCGTTCGCTCGAAAAGAATAATGCCGTATTTGAATACGAAGAGGTGATGCGTGAGTTGCGCAAAGACCTGCGACAAGCCTACGATGAGTTATACGTAATCAACCATGATCTCGGTAAGCTGCAAGAGTCAGTGACCGTGTTTGCCAACCTAAGCGAAACGTTTAAAAAGCAGGCAGCCAGTCAAAATATTTCGAAAGCAGATTGGTTGCGCGTGCAGTCCGAGCTAGTCACGATGGAAAAAGAGCAAGTGGATTTGCAAGCTGAATTGATCGAGGCAATCGGGGTGATTCAAGCATTGACCAGTATGCCCGGTATGAGCATCCAGCAACTCTCATTTGCCGATATGCCACAGCGGCTCAACCGCAGCGTGCCTTTAGACACGCGAGCTATGGCCTTTGAAAATAACTTAGGCATCAAGAAACAACAAAATCAACTTCTAATAGCTGATAAAGAGCTGGAGCTCGAGTTAGCTAATAGAAAACCAGATCTTACTGTTGGGATAAACTACGATCGCGGTGGAAATATTATGCAAGATTTCTTTGGATTGGGTGTGAGTATGGATCTCCCCATATTCAATCGGAATAAGGGCAATATCAAGGTGGCTCAATATCAGATTGAAGAGCAGCGTGCCAATCGCTCCGCGATTGAAATCGCTTTGGATACACGGCTAACAAGTCTCACCGCACAGTTGGTGCAATACCGACAAACGCTCGATCGCTGGTCTGCCATGGATGTAGAGGCAGAAAGCAAAATGTTAGAAAATTATCATAAAAACATGCTTTCCAAGCAAATTACCCTGCTCGAATTTATTGACTTTACGCAAGCTTGGCGCGCATCGTACCAATCGATGTTGGAGATACAGAAAAATTATTTAAACACATACGAAGAATTACAATTTGTCGTCGGCAATGACTTTTAGCACCATGAATAAGCACATCACGCACTACTTAATTTTGGCCAGTATGGCTCTTTCTGCTTGTGGATCGACTACAAGTACCAATGGAGAAAATGAGCAAATGCCAGATTCGACGCAGTCGTATTGCCTCAACGAACAACTGCGTGGCAGCACCGCTATTCTGGAAGTGCTAGAGCGCCCGGTAACTGAGCAATTGGCACTTTCTGGAAAGATAGCGTACAATGAAAATGACTTGGTCGCCTTTCAAAGTTTACTGGTCGGAACGGTAGATCAGGTACGGTTTGAGTTGGGAGATTTTGTACGCAAAGGGCAAGTACTTGCTACTGTCAAATCCAATGATATCCAAGATTTGGTGCAGCAGCGTCGTTCCTTGCAAAGTCAGATTCAATTGCTTAAAAATCAGTTGCAGACTAAACAAGAACTGTTGGAGGATGGTCTTGCCTCTAAGCCCGAAGTCTTGGAAGTGGAAAACGAATTGGCTACAGCACGTATTGAGTTGGATCGCGTAACACAATCGTTGCAGCTTTTTAGAGCGGAAGGATCTGGGACTTTTCAGATTCTGGCACCGAAGGATGGCTACATCATACAAAAGGCGATTAGTGCGGGACAAAGTATTACGGAAGACAATGAACCACTTTTTTCCATATCAAACTTGAAACAAGTATGGGTGATGGTCAATATTTACGCGCGCAATCTACGTTTCGTCAATACCGGCGATGCCGTAAAAGTGCGTACCGTAGCATATCCCGATCAATTATATACAGGCAAAATTGATAAGATTTATCATGTGTTTGATAATGAAGAACATGTCCTAAAAGCACGCGTCGTGTTGGAAAATCAAAACCTAAATCTGATGCCGGGACTTAGTGCTGATATCATCATTGATCGCAAGAGTTCAGCCGAAAAAGCGTTTGCCATTCCGAATGCCGCCAAGGTTTTTAGCAACAATAAAGAATACGTGGTGATTTACAAAGGTGATTGCCAACTTGAAGTGCGGCAGATCACGCAAATTGCTAGCAATGAAGAATATACTTACGTGAAGGAGCGATTTGCACCAGATGAAAAAGTAATTGGATCAAATGCCTTATTGATCTTCGAACAGCTAAAATAAAAGTTACCCATGAAAAAGTTCGTACAACAAATAGTTACCTTTTCACTGCGTAACACCACACTTGTTTTATTTGGCACGATGCTACTGCTTTTTGCAGGTGTCTACGCATTGCGCCATACACCAATAGAAGCTTTTCCCGACGTCACGAATACACGTGCGCGCATCATCACGCAATGGCCTGGCCGAAGTGCAGAGGAGATGGAAAAATTGGTGACTTTGCCTATCTCGAAAGAGATGAATAGTATTCCCAAAAAATCGCATATTCGCTCGATTTCTTTGTTTGGACTTTCAGTCGTTACTGTGCAGTTTGAAGATGGGGTGGATGATTTTTATGCGCAGCAGTATGTGGCCAATAAGCTCAATGGTGTCAATCTGCCGGACGATGTAGATGCAGAGATTGAACCGCCTTCTGGTGCCACCGGCGAGATATTTCGCTATGTCATCAAAAGCGATCTACCGATCAAAGAGGTTTCGGCCATCCAAGATTGGGTGATTGAAAGAGAGCTTTTAAGCGTATCCGGTGTAGCGGATATTGTGAGTTTTGGAGGTGAAGAGAAGATCTATGAAATCAAGATCAATCCCACCGAATTAAAAAACTTTGATCTATCCCCACTGGATGTGTACGAAGCAGTAGCACGCTCTAATATTAATGTGGGTGGTGATGTGATCCAGCAAGGCGATCAAGCCTATGTGGTGCGCGGTGTTGGACTTCTAGATAAGATCGAAGATATTGGTAATATCACTATAAAACTCAATCGATCTACCCCTGTATTAATCAAAAACGTAGCCGAGGTCGTGATTTCAAACAAACCTCGATTAGGACAAGTGGGCTATAATGACGAAGATGACTTGGTTCAGGGTATTGTCATTATGTTGCGTGGTGAGAATCCGAATGAAGTTATCGAACGATTGAAAACCAAGATCGAAGAACTCAATACGCGAATCCTGCCAGAAAACGTAAAATTGGAAACGGTCATAGACCGAACCAAACTGGTCGATAATACCGTAAATACGGTATCACGAAACCTGATTGAAGGCGTCTTATTGGTTTCACTGATCGTATTTATTTTCTTGTACAATTGGAAATCAACGTTTATTGTGGCCTCCGTGATTCCTCTGGCGTTCTTGTTTGCCATCATCATGCTCAAAATCCAAGGATTGCCGGCCAATCTGATTTCGATGGGATCGTTGGATTTTGGACTCTTGCTGGAAGGTACGCTGGTGATTGTAGAAACGGTATTTGTGGCATTGGCAACGGTGTCACACCAAGTGGGCAAAGAACGATTTGCCAAAATGAGCAAAATGGGAATTATTAAGAAAAGCGCCGGTAGCGTGGCGTCCTATATTTTCTTTGCTTTGCTGATTTTGATCGTAGCCTTGCTTCCCATTTTCTCTTTCCAAAAAGTAGAAGGCAAGATGTTTTCGCCTTTAGCATTTACATTGGGATACGCACTCTTTGGTTCTTTGCTATTGAGCTTGACCTACGTGCCTGCCATGTGTAAGTTATTATTTACGAAAGATATAGAGGAGAAAGAAAATGCAATTACGCGCTTTTTCCAACGAAATATCTATGGCATGTATGCCGCAGCATTTCGCTATAAAAGGGCTACTATTGCTATATTTATTGGTATCTTGAGCATTTGTGTGTTGAAGTTTATGCATTACGGATCCGAATTTTTGCCACAGCTGAACGAAGGTGCGATATATATCCGGGCAACACTGCCAAATAGCATTAGTCTCAAAGAATCTACGCGCTTGACCAAAGAGATGAAACAGATGATGCGCGAAAGCAGTAATGCGATCGACTTTATCTTGACGCAAACGGGTAGACCCAATGATGGTACCGATCCAACCGGATTCTTCAATATAGAATTCAACGTGCAACTGAAGGATGAAGGAGAGTGGGACCGAGGCGTATCCAAAGAACAGATCATTCAAGATCTACGCGAAAAACTCAACCGATATCCCGGAATTAATTTTGGCTTTAGCCAACCGATTCAAGATAATGTGGAAGAATATGTCGCCGGCGTGAAAAGTTCGTTGGTGATCAAAATCTTCGGTGATGATCTGAATGACTTGGAAAGCTATGCCAATCAGGTTGCTGCTTCGATCGAAAAGGTACAAGGCATAACGGATATCAACGTGTACAAAAACATTGGACAGCCAGAGTTGCGTATACAGCTGCACGATTCCGAAATGGCCAAATATGGTGTGTTTACCGATGATGTACAAGCGGTGATTGCGATGACCATTGGTGGACAGGCAGCCACCAAATTCTACGAAGGAGATCGGCAGTTCGATGTGGTATTGCGTTTTGAAGAAGGCTATCGTGATACACCAGAAAAAATTCGCAACATCTTGATTCCGACCAGTAACGATCAAAGTATTCCGCTGCAAGAGATTGCGACGGTAGATTATCATACTGGTCCGGCATTTATTTACCGAGAAGGCAATAGTCGCTACATCGGTGTCGGGTTTAGCATTGAAGGGCGCGATCTGGGTAGCACCATCGAAGATGCCAAACGCGTTGTGGCGAATGAGGTGAAATTGCCGAAAGAAAATCATATGGAATGGGCTGGTGAGTTTGAAAGTAAAGAGCGCGCCGCGCAACAATTGGGATTAGTGGTGCCTGTATCACTAGTGCTTATCTTATTGTTACTGTACTTCAACTTTGGAAATTTTACGGATACTGCGGTGGCCGCGTTGACTTTGCCATTTGCATTTATTGGTGGTTTTATCTCGCTATGGGTTACCGGTACCATCTTTGGAATTTCAGCTGGAATAGGATTTATTATTTTATTTGGCGTTGCCACAATCGATGGTATTGTGTTGATCGGTGTGATACGAGATAATTTAAATCGTAAATACAGTCTTATCGAAGCCATTCAGCAAGGAGTGCGTAGTCGTATTCGTCCGGTCGTGATGATTGCTTTAATGGGTTCCATGGGTTTACTTCCTGCCGCGTTATCTACAGGGATGGGATCTGAAATCCAAAAGCCTTTGGCAATTATGATCGTAGGAGGTTTATTAATATGTCTTGTTCTTTCGTTCACCATTTTACCGGTCGTTTTCTATTTTGCGCATCGGAAAACTCACCGGTAAAACGGGCTATGTCTAATGATTTTGCTATCTTTGAGTTGATTACAAAAAAGATACTATGTCATCTAAGATTATTTATACAAAAACAGACGAAGCGCCCTTGTTGGCCACTTATTCATTCCTGCCAATTGTACAAGCATTTGCCAAAACTGCTGATATCGAAGTCGAATTAAAAGACATCTCGTTAGCAGGTCGAATTTTAGCTCACTTCAACGACTCTTTGTCCGAAGATCAAAAAACGGCTGATGCATTAGCAGAATTGGGGCAGTTGGCTACAACGCCAGAAGCGAATATCATCAAGCTACCTAATATTTCTGCTTCAGTGCCGCAGCTTAAAAGTGCGATCGCTGAATTGCAAAAAGCGGGCTATGCTGTTCCAAATTATCCAGACTCTCCGAAAAACGAAGAGGAGAAAAATATAAAAGCAACCTATTCAAAAGTATTGGGTTCTGCTGTAAATCCGGTCCTTCGCGAAGGTAATTCTGACCGTCGCGCACCAAAGGCGGTAAAGAATTATGTAAAAGCCAATCCGCACCGTATGGGCGCTTGGTCTAACGAGAGCAAGACGGAAGTGGCTTCTATGTCTGAAGGAGATTTCTATGGTTCAGAAAAATCGTTGACACTCGATAAAGACACCGAATTTAAGATCGAATTTGTCAACTCTGCTGGTACTGCGCAAGAACTAAAAGGTTTTGCTAAGCTGAAAGCTGGTGAGATCATCGATGCTTCGGTGATGAGCGTTTCCAAATTGAAAGTATTCGTACAAGCTGCAATCGCAGAAGCTAAGGCTTCTGGCGTATTGTTATCTGCACACTTGAAAGCAACGATGATGAAAGTGTCTGACCCGATCATCTTTGCGGCAATTGTAGAAGTTTACTTCAAAGATGTATTCGATCAATTTGGATCTCTATTCGCAGAGTTAGGAGTAAATACCAATAATGGACTGGGCGAAGTGTATAGTAAAATTGCCGGTCACGCACAAGAGGATGAGGTGAAAGCCGCTATCGAAGCAGCAATCGCAGCAGGACCTGATTTGGCGATGGTGAATTCGGATAAAGGAATTACCAACTTACACGTACCTTCTGATGTGATTGTAGATGCATCTATGCCAGCGATGATTCGTATTGGTGGCAAGATGTGGGACAAAAATGGTGCGGAACGCGATACATTAGCGATCATCCCAGATCGTTCGTACGCTGGAGTTTATAAAGCTGTTATCGAAGATTGTAAAGCCAATGGGGCATACGATCCGACCACGATGGGATCTGTTCCAAATGTTGGTTTGATGGCGCAAAAGGCAGAAGAATACGGATCGCACGATAAGACTTTTCAAGCAACAGAAGAGGGAACTATCCGTGTGGTAAATAATGAAGGTGCAGTGCTATTGGAGCAAGCTGTTGGGGAAGGTGATATCTTCCGTATGAGCCAAACCAAAGATGCTCCTGTACAAGACTGGGTCAAATTAGCCGTAAATCGTGCTAGATTGTCTGACACACCAGCAGTATTCTGGTTAGATAAAGATCGCGCGCACGATCGCGAGATCATCGCGAAAGTAGAGCGTTACTTAAAAGATCACGATACGAGCGATGTGGACATTCGTATCCTAGCACCAATCGAAGCGACTAAATTTTCGGTAGAGCGCATTCGCAAAGGAGAAGATACCATTTCCGTAACAGGTAATGTATTGCGTGATTACTTGACAGATTTATTCCCAATTCTAGAGTTAGGAACTTCTGCGAAAATGCTTTCTATCGTACCATTGATGAACGGTGGTGGATTGTTTGAAACTGGAGCAGGTGGTTCTGCGCCAAAGCATGTAGAGCAATTTGTCACAGAAGGATACCTACGTTGGGATTCACTGGGTGAATTCCTGGCATTGCAAGCTTCATTTGAGCATGTAGCGCAAACGCAGGATAATAAAAAAGCACAGGTATTAGCAGATGCGTTAGATCAAGCAAATGCGAAATTCTTGGCCAATGATAAATCACCTGCTCGTAAGGTTGGTCAATTAGATAACAGAGGATCGCACTTCTACTTGGCAAGTTACTGGGCTGAGGCGTTAGCAGCACAATCTGCTGATGCTGAGTTAGCGGAAAGTTTTGCGCCAGTAGCAAAAGCGCTAGCAGAAAAAGAATCACAAATCAATCAAGAGTTGATCGATGCGCAAGGTAAAGCACAAGAGATCGGTGGCTACTACTTCCCGAAAGACGAATTAGCAGCTCAAGCAATGCGCCCTTCAGCGACGTTGAATAAGACCATTGATGCTTTGTACAATAGTGCTTCTAATTCACAGCAACTGGTGACAGGCTAGTACTGAATTTTAGTAGTATAAACAAAGAACGCGGTGATAATCACCGCGTTTTTTTATTTACGGGATTTTTAAATTCATTAATCTGGTAAAATTTGTATATTCGAGCAAATTTTATCTAATTATGAGAAAACTATTATTAACTATTTCTGCAATCGCGGGTTTCGCTGTGTTAGGTACAGCACAAGAATTTGAATTCAAGAAGGGGGATGTAATTTTGGAAGGGAGTTTAGGTGCTTTTAGTGCAGATCACAAAAATGCCAATACTAAAACAACTGAATTCAGTTTCTACCCCAAGGCAGGATTTTTTGTTACAAATAAATTTGCGGTTGGTATCGACCTCAATGTTGCATCTAGTACGCGGAAAGCTAATTTAGATTCACCTGTGGAAGAAACGAATAAGTCAAATACTTTTGGTGTCGGGGCCTTCGGTAGATATTACTTTTTAGAAGTAGGGTCTCGATTTAAAACCTACACAGAATTCGGAGCGAAGTATTTGACTAGCCGCAGTCGTATTGAGTCGCAAAGCTTTGAAAATGTAGATGCAAGATTTAATGGTTTTAATGTCAATGCAGGTATTGGTGCTAATTTTTTCCTAACGGAAAAAATTGCTATTAATTTTATGTTTGCTGATGTACTTCAATACCAAACACAGAAAGAGAAATCACCTGACTCAGAAAGAGATTCTTCTTTTTTAGCGAATATCAATAATTTTGGTAATTTCTTCTCGACAAGTAGATTCGGTTTGACATTCAAACTATAGTATTTCTGATAGTATACAAAAGAAAATACAGGTTTAACAGCTTATAAAACAACAAGCCCGGCCATTGGCCGGGCTTGTTTTATGTAATACTAGTAATCAGAATCCTAATATCCCGGATTTTGAGTTAAGGTTGGCGAACCATTAATGACGCTCAAATCAATTTGATTCTGCGGAATAGGGAAATAGTTCGTGCGCGATATCGCCGTAGCGCCGCGTACATCGGTGGTGATTCCTCCCTCGTAATTGTAGAAGGTATTCATCGATGTTTGCAACATTCCCCAACGGGATAAATCGAAGAATCGGTGACCTTCCATCGCTAACTCTAGCTTGCGTTCGAAATAAATCGCTTTAAGTGCAAGATCAGTTGATGTAAAATAGCCTGCTGGATATTCATTAATCAAATAGTTTGCCGCAGGAGTAGTATTAAATCCGGCCATTGGCGCACTATTATTAATATAGCTATACAGCCAGCCAGACGGTGTAGCAGCGCGCGCTCTGACGCGATTCACGTACGTTTGTGCTATTGGCAGCGCGCCGTTTTGTGCCTGTGCTTCGGCAGCCATCAACAATACATCTGCAAAGCGAATAACCAACACATTGATCGCTGTGCCCGGAGCCCAAGAACTCTGATCGGAATACACATCCTGTGTAGCTTGCCAATAAATATTCTTTTTGTTGCTGTAGGGTCCGGCGCTCGATTGCTCGCGAATCCAACGACGACCTGGGTGCAATCCCCAATCGTGGAATGGAATTCCACGTCTTCCTACGGTCCAATCCAACCTTGGATCTACCGTAGTAGCATCAGGTGTAAAAGCGGCATCAGAAGCAATATTCATATCGCTGGCAATTGCGGTACTGTTATAATCATCCAGATAAGGCAATCCGGTGGTTGGCGAAGTACGGTACGAGTTTACCAGATCCTGCGTAGGCTGATAAAAACCACAACAGCGGAATGGACTTTCATACGGGAAGTTCAAACGACCGCCAGAGTTGGCAAACGTAATGGAGTTCGTTCCATCGTTGGCCACCATTTGTATGGCAAATACCGATTCGGCATTGTTTTTAGTAGCGGCATCAAAGTTGTTTCTAAATGGTACAAGATCATACTTCAGTCCATTGCTGGTCACACCATTGTTTATCACATCTGTAAAAACGGTAGCAGCTTCTGGGAATTTCTTCTGATACAGCAAGGTTTTTCCCAAATACGCACCGGCAGCCCATTTGTTTACACGACCCACTTCGCTTTGCGTCGCAGGAAGATTTTCAAACGCATATTCAAAATCGGCCTGAATTTGAGGCCAAATATCGGCTGTATTAGGCGCATACAAAGTTTCGCTCGTCTCATCGATCCAAGGCACTTGATTAAACATTTTTTTGAGGTCAGAGTAGAAGTGCGCGCGTAAAAAACGGGCTTGTGCAGCAATTTCTAAGCGTTCTTGATCGGTAAGATCTTGTGCTAAGCCTAAGAAGCGTAGCGTCTGATTTGCTCTGCTGATACCCTCAAAAGATGATTTCCATTTGTTGTTGAAAAAACCATTACTCGCATCGAATGATAGGCGCGCAATCTGATTGATAGCAGGCTGATCACCACCATCACTACCTTTGTGTGCTTCGCCACTGGCTACACTGCCATAAATCCAATTGTCTGGCGATGATTCCCAAGGGCCACCACCACCTAAGCCATCGTCATCTCGCGATGCGGCTAGGGCAGAGTAGGTACCAGTAAGTAAAGACATCACACCGACTTTGTTGCTCAGTTGGTCTTCGGTAAGCTCCCCAAGAGGAGGTTGTTCTAGGAATGATTTGCTACAGCCTGAAATAAGTAGGCTACCACATAATCCCCATTGTATAATCGTTAGCAGTTTCGTTTTCATAATGCCTAGTTTTTAAAATCCAACATTCAAACCAAATAAAATCTGACGTGGTGTGATGTACGTACCTTGGTCAATTCCAAATGCGGTAGTAGAGCCAGAGATTTCTGGATCTGGACCGGTGTATTTGGTAATCGTAAATAGATTGGCGGCCTGTACATACACTCGTACGCGTTTGAGGCGTGCTCTAGTCAACCATTCCTCTGGTAAGGTATAACCAATAGCCGCATTACGTAAGCGTAAGTAACCGCCTGGCTCTACAAAGTACGAGTTAGGAACATTCTTGGTACTGGTATATCCATCCAATTCCTGAATTGGTGCTTTCGCATTCATGTTTTCAGGTGTCCAGGAATTGTATACTGCGGTATTACTATTTGCACTACCGTTGAATGAAGAATAGAAATCGGTGTACCAACGTACATTGTTCCAAATATCATTGCCGGCTACCCCGTAGAAGAACGCCGTGAAATCCCAGTTTTTATAAGTCAACCCAAGGTTCAATCCATAACTCATGGTTGGATTGGGGTTGCCTAACACAGTACGGTCACTCGCATCGATAATGCCATCGCCATTAGTGTCCGCATAACGGAATCGACCTACGCCAATATCTGTTTGGTAAACGGCTTCTGGATTTCCTGAAACTTGTCTAGCACCAGCATTGGCCGCGTTCACTTCCTCTTGTGAGTTCCAGAATCCATCAACTTGGTATCCGAAGAAAGATCCCATCGGATTGCCCACCGAGTTGCGTACCACATAGTTACCATTGTAGCGGTATTGCGTACCAATTACGTCGAAGTAATTGCTGTTTTGCGAAATACTCTCAATATTGTTTTTATAGGTTGTCAATGTTCCAGTTGTAGTTAACTTCAAGTCCGGGCCGAGATCAAAGTTTCCGGTGATTGCAAGATCCAAGCCCGAGTTTTTCATGCGCGCTACGTTAGTAAATGGTTGCAATGCACGACCTGCTGTTCCAGGCAATTCTGGATTGTACAAAAGGTCGTCTACCACCTTACTATAGTAATCAACATTCAACTCCAAGCGAGAAAATAATGTGGCATCGAAACCAATATTGGTGTTGATGTTTTTCTCCCAACGGGCATCTGGATTACCGATACGGAATGGTTGAATACCTAAAGCGGTACTGTTACCCGATCCGGTGATATCATAATATGAACCACGGCGCACGCCCACGAAAGTGTTGTACGCGTTACGAGAATTCACGTTAAGTTGATTACCCATGACACCGTATCCACCTCGAATTTTGAAATCGTTCAACCAGTCTTTTGCTCCGGCCATAAATTCCTCGTCAGATACGCGCCAGCCCGCACTTACTGCCGGGAACCACCCCGACTGATTGTTTAAGAATTTTGAGGAAGCATCGCGACGTAAGGTTAATCCCAATAAGTATTTCTGCTTAAAGTTGTAATCTACTCGACCGATATAAGAGAAAAGGGTAGAAGCATCCCTTGCCGATCGTGCAGTTTGTGCACCAAAACCAGTACTTAAATCTACGAAGTCACGATCAAAAGATACATATCCTTGTGTAGTGGCTTCCATAAATCGGAAGTTTTCTTGGAATGATTCTGTTCCTAATACGACTGAAATGTCATGAATATTGTTGAAGTTTTGCTTGTAGTTAATCGTGTTTGTCCAAGTCCAGTTCCACGCATTGATCGCATTTTCAGTATACGCATTGGCCACCTCATTCTCTAAGTTTTCATACTGCGGGAATACGAAGCGTTGTGTGTTTCCTGAAACGATTTCACCTCCAAAAACGGTTCTTGCTGTGAAGTTTTTCCAAAGATCTACTTCTGCAAATACATTACCGATTACGCGGTTGTTTTGGCTGCGGTTATTGCGCATACGATCTTGCATCGCTACAGGGTTACGTGCATTACCGAGTGCACCACCGGCAGTTCCAGCATAGTTACCCATAATATCGTATACTGGAATAATCGGTGCTTGTCTGAAACTCATACCAATGGCATTTCCTTCATCCAACTCTCCAATACCATCATTTCCAATTCCACCAGATAATGATCCTTCACCACTTTGAGGCGAGCGACGCAAGGAATACGTGATGTTTTCCCCTACGCGGATGCGGTTTCCAATTTTGTAATTGGAGTTGGCACGTACCGTGTAGCGATTCATAAACGTGTTTTTCAAAACACCTTGCTGATCGAAATAATTCGCGGAGAATAAGAATGCTCCCTTTTCGTTACCGTGGCTTACCGCAATATTGTGGCTCATAATGGGCGCATTGCTAAAAATCTCATCAGCCCAATCTGTACCAGCGTGATTAGCCTTATTGATCCGATAAAAATCGCCCGCATTTCTATCGAAAAAGTTTGGATTTACATTATACAGAGCTGGGTTCACACGCGGATCACCTTCCATCGCACCTTGTGGGGCAATATAATCAGGTAAGCGTGGATCTGCGCCAGTGCCATACAAATCATTTCCGACAGGTACACCACTGTTACGCTGTGCTTGGAAAGTCAAGCGCGCGTTGTCTAATGGTGTGGCGATATCCCAGATATTTCCCGAAATGGGGCGTTGACTGCCGTAAAACATATCGTAATTCACACGAACTTCACCATCTTGTTTCCCTTTTTTTGTGGTGATGATAATTACCCCATTGGCGGCACGTGCTCCGTAGATAGAAGCAGAACCGGCATCTTTCAACACCTGCATCTGCTCGATATCATTCGGGTTCAAATCCACAATATTCTGAATCGGGATTCCATCTACCACGTATAGCGGTGAGTTGTTGCCAAATGTATTAATACCACGAATTCGCACTTGTGGCTCACGACCGGGTTGCCCAGAACCGATTACCGTAACACCAGATGCCTGTCCTTGCAATTGGTTGTTGATCTGACCCGATGGTTGACGGTTCATTTCCGAAACGTTCACCACAGAAACTGCACTGGTCAGGTCTTTACGTCGTTGTAAGGCATATCCCGTTACGACGACTTCGTCCAGGTTACTGGTAGATTCGCTCAATTGCACGTTATAATTATCCGTTGCGGATGTTACGGGTATATCTTTTTGTGTGTATCCGATGTATTCGAAGGTAAGCACATCACCACTTTTGGCGGTGATCTCAAAGCTGCCATCTTCTTCTGTGCGCGTACTTACATTCGTGCCTTTCACGGTGATGCCTACGCCTTGGATGCCTTGCTTACTGGTCGCATCTACTACTTTACCGCGGATGGTACTTTGTGCTGAAGTGCGGAGAAGTAGAATTTTCTCGTTTTCTAATTTGTATTGCACCTGGAGGTCTGCTTGTATTTGATTCAATAGCTGACCAAGTACCCAGTCGGTTGTTTTCAGGTCGAGCATGCGCGTCGTTTGCAAGACTGATGGACTGTAAACAAATTTGATTTCTGTCTGCTTTTCGATCTCATTAATTGTGCGTTGCAAACTGATTTTTTTCTCTGTCAAGGTCACTTTTTGATGCGTTGGGTTTTCGCTCTCCGCAGCCTGTGATTTTGCCCCGACCACCAGCGCTAAGAATAGCAAGCCGCAGCGGAGGGCTTTTCTATTCATGGCGTTCACTTTGGAACTGTATTTTGTGAGGTTCATAATTCTGGGTTTTAGTGTTTACCAATTGGTTTTTTCGAGCAGATGTGCATCTGTTCGTTCAGGTTGTTGTCGGCAGATCAGAAGGTTGCCAGCTAAGAATCGAGTTTTTGTTTTTATCATAAATGCATGTTTAAATGTTAGTGGTTACAAGATTGAAATTTGACGATCTTGGATCACGTACCGTGTGGCTGTTACAGCACAGATCAGATCGAGTTGCTCGAAGAGTGTTAGGTTATCCAAGTCGCCCGTAAATGTAGTACTATGGTGAGTCGGGGTTACCCGAATATCAAGCTCATATATTCTGCTAAGCTTGTTGGCCAATTTTGGTAGATCAATGGCCTGAAAGCGTACTTGGGCAAGAAGTGCTGTGTCTAGCAGGAGAGGTTTTGGTTTTTCGACGATGGTAGCTTGTAGTGTTTCTCGTCTTTTATTGAATACCGCGCGATGATTGCTGGTAAGTGTGAGCTCGTTGACCCGCGATTTGGCGAATAGACGTTGTGCCAAAGAGAAGTCTTGGCAGGTCTGTGTCACATGAACTTTGCCAGAGTATACAATTACTTCGCTTTGCTCGTTATTGGTATCCTGTATTAAAAATTGTGTGCCGAGTACTTGTGTGGTCATTTTACCATGCAGTACGCGAAAAGGCCGTAGTGGATCACTAGTAATGTCAAAAATAGCGCTTCCTTCCAGCGAGACTTTCCGCTGCGAAAAATCGGCTGCATAACTCAAGCTGCCGCCTTGTAGTAGTTGGATGATTGATCCATCAGGTAAATCAATACGTACGGTATCGTGGCCATCATTGCGTACAATTTCTAGCGCCGTTGCCGGTTGCCAAAACGTAAATACTAAAATGGGTAATAGTAGAGCGGCAGCAAGCGCTATCCAAGCATACGGTGTTTGGGATAGTTTGAGTGTAGGTTTGGAAGTTGAGTTGGCTTGCGAAATCTTGTGCCACAAACGCTCTTCCATGACTTGATAATCTTCCTCGCACAAAGATAATTTTTCCTTTTCAGGAAGACCGTCGTACCATTGCTCGATCATGCGCGCTTCTTCGGGCGTGCAGGTTCTTTGCAGGTATCGCTGCAGGATTGCTTGAAATTGTTTACGACTCATCAGAAAAGTCAGTTTATAATGTGTATAGGTTAGCGAAAGCAGATTTCAATCTCGCGATCTACCCTATAAGTAGCACATGTAAGACGTATCCCTAAAAGAAATTGAAATTATTTTTTATTTCCTTTGTTTAAGAAAAAACAAGTGTTAAGCTAACACTTATAGCAAGAATTGCCACAGCAAGGTAGTCGCGCAGAATGATGCGCAGCGACTTTAACGATTTAGTAATGTGATATTCTACTGCTTTTTCAGAGAGATGCAGTGCTAGCGCAATTTTTTTGATCGGCTGGTATTCTAGACGACTCATGACAAATATTTGCCTTGTTTTTGGTGATAATTTTTCCAAGCCATCATAGAGTTGTGCCATCAGCTCTTTAGCGGCCAGTGCATCGAGGCTGCTTTGCTGCTGTTTTGATTCTTCTTCTGATTTGGCTACGTTGGCAAAGCGTTCTGCTTTGATGACAGATTTGAGATGGTTGATAAAACTAAAACGGGCTGCCGCATCGAGGTAGGAGGGCAGGAACTGAATTTGTAAATCGGCACGACGTTCCCACAGAGAAACGAAGATTTTCTGCGTTAACTCTTCGGCTAATTCCATATCACCGGATTTAGCATAAAGCTGTCTGAATAGTGATCGCCAGAAACGCCGATAAATCTCTTCGAAGGCACGGTGGTCACTCTCTTTTAACATGGACAGCAGCATCTCGTTGGTTAGTTCGGAGCTCTGCATAGGTAGTTTATAATAAGTAGTGATAAATATATATAATTTTTGTTACAAACCGCAAAATCCTATATACGAAAAAAGCTCCCAGTTGGACTGGGAGCTTTTAGATTTTTCAGATTGAAAATCGATCACACTTTGATTTCTACTTCAACGCCTGAAGGCAATTCAAGTTTCATCAACGCGTCAACTGTTTTCGAGTTAGAAGAGTAGATATCCAATAGTCTTTTGTAAGCACTTAGTTGGAACTGCTCACGCGCTTTTTTGTTAACGTGTGGTGAACGCAAAACCGTATAGATTTTTTTCTCTGTAGGCAATGGAATAGGTCCGCTAACTACTGCACCTGTAGGTTTTACCGTTTTTACGATTTTCTCAGCTGATTTGTCAACCAAGTTGTAATCGTAAGATTTCAATTTGATTCTGATTCTTTGGCTCATTGTTTATTGTTTAATTGTTTTAAAAAGATCGCCAATTAGAGCTATTAACAACTGGCGATCGGTTTATTTTTGAGGACTGAATTATTCTTCAGTACCTTTAAGTTTACCTTTTGCTTTCGCGATTACGTCATCCATTACGTTACGAGGAGCTTCTGCGTAGTGATCGAACTCCATAGTAGAAGTTGCACGTCCAGAAGTAATCGTACGCAATTGAGTAACATAACCAAACATCTCAGAAAGTGGAACTAATGCTTTGATTACTTGAGCACCGTTACGAGAGTCAAGACCTTGCATCTGACCACGACGACGGTTCAAGTCACCCATTACATCACCCATGTTTTCTTCTGGAGTCAACACTTCGATTTTCATGATTGGCTCCATCAATACTGGAGAACATTTTGGTAATGCCTCACGGTATGCTTGACGACCAGCTAACTCGAAAGATAGTGAATCTGAATCGACTGCGTGGAATGAACCATCAATCAAACGAACTTTCATACCAGATAATGGATATCCAGCTAATACACCGTTTGCCATGGAAGTTTCGAAACCTTTCTGAACAGAAGGGATAAATTCTTTAGGGATTTTACCACCAACGATTTCGTTCACGAATTGAAGTGGAGATTTAGACAAATCATGATCTTCATCTGCTGGAGAGATAACCACTTTAATGTCCGCAAATTTACCACGACCACCTGATTGTTTCTTGAATACCTCACGGTGCTCAGTAGTACCGTTGATAGATTCTTTGTAAGAAACTTGAGGAGCTCCTTGGTTTACTTCTACTTTGAACTCACGTTTCAAACGGTCGATCAAGATCTCTAAGTGAAGCTCACCCATACCAGAGATGACAGTTTGACCAGTATCTTCGTCAGTTTTTACGACGAATGTAGGATCCTCTTCAGCCAATTTACCAAGACCAATACCCAAACGATCCATGTCAGCTTGTGTTTTAGGCTCGATAGCTAAACCGATAACTGGCTCAGGGAAGTTCATTGACTCCAATACGATAGGGTGTTTCTCTTCACAAAGAGTGTCACCAGTTTTGATGTCTTTGAAACCAACTACTGCACCGATATCACCAGCTTCGATGAAAGGGATAGGGTTTTGCTTGTTAGCGTGCATTTGGAAGATACGAGAGATACGCTCTTTGTTACCAGAACGAGTATTCAATACGTAAGAACCTGCATCTAATTTACCAGAGTATGCACGGATGAAACACAAACGACCTACGAATGGGTCAGTTGCGATTTTAAATCCTAAAGCTGCGAAAGGCTCGTTTACATCTGGTTTACGCAATAATTCAGCGCCAGTGTCAGGGTGAGTACCTTTTACACCTTCTGAATCCATTGGCGAAGGCAATAATTCCATCACCAAATCAAGCATAGTTTGTACACCTTTGTTTTTGAAAGATGAACCACATACCATAGGTACGATAGAGTTATCTAATACAGCTGCACGTAAAGCGTTCAAGATTTCGCGCTCTGTCAATGAATTAGGATCTTCGAAGAATTTCTCCATCAAAGTCTCATCATAACCAGCTACTGCTTCTAATAATTTCTCGCGGTATTCAGCCACCTCGTCCAACATATCGTCAGGAATTGGCACTTCTGTAAAGGTCATACCTTTATCATGCTCGTTCCATACGATACCACGGTTGTTGATCAAGTCAACCACACCTTTGAATGTATCTTCGGCACCGATTGGCAATTGCAAAGCAACTGCTTCAGAACCCAACATAGATTTTACTTGGCCAACTACTTTCAAGAAGTCAGCGCCAGAACGGTCCATTTTGTTTACGAAACCGATACGTGGCACTTTGTAGTTATCTGCCAAACGCCAGTTAGTCTCCGACTGTGGCTCTACTCCGTCTACTGCGGAGAATAAGAATACCAACCCGTCTAATACGCGCAAAGAACGGTTTACCTCTACGGTAAAATCCACGTGTCCTGGAGTATCAATTACGTTTACTTGGTATTTTTTGTCGCGGTAGTTCCAGAAAACTGTCGTAGCTGCTGAAGTGATCGTGATACCACGCTCTGCTTCTTGCTCCATCCAGTCCATGGTAGATGCACCTTCGTGAACCTCACCGATTTTGTGGTTTACGCCAGAGTAGTAAAGGATACGCTCTGTTGTTGTAGTCTTACCAGCATCGATGTGGGCAGCGATACCGATATTTCTAGTTAATCTTAAATCTCTTGCCATAATAATTTTAAAGCGATAGGCTTAAATGCCTGTATAAGTTGTTCAATGTTTTTAAATAAGTACACCGGCTTTGTCAAACCCTTGCGGGATGTCAAAGCCGGCGTATGCCTTATTAGATTCTGGTTGTTTTCACGATTAGAATCTGAAGTGTGAGAACGCTTTGTTAGCTTCCGCCATTTTGTGCGTATCTTCTTTCTTCTTCACAGCTGCACCTTCACCTTTAGAAGCTGAAATGATTTCTCCTGCTAATTTTTCAAACATAGTTTTTTCACCACGTTTGCGAGCATAAGAAATTAACCATTTCATACCTAAAGCGATTTTACGATCTGGACGAACTTCCATAGGAACTTGGAAGTTAGCACCACCAACACGACGTGATTTTACCTCTACGGCAGGCATCACATTGTTCAATGCTTTTTTCCAAGCTTCAAGACCGTTCTCTTGAGTTTTTGACTCTACTAATTCTACTGCATCGTAAAAGATAGAATATGCGATAGATTTTTTACCATCGAACATCATGTTGTTTACGAAACGCGTTACCTGAACGTCATTAAACTTCGGATCAGGTAAAATGATTCTCTTTTTTGGTTTTGACTTTCTCATTTTATTTTCCTCCGTTTAATTATTTCTTTTTGCCTTTTGCAGGAGCTGCTGCTGCTTGTCCTGGTTTAGGACGTTTTGTTCCGTATTTAGAACGACGTTGGTTACGACCAGCTACACCTGATGTATCCAATGCGCCACGAATGATGTGGTAACGTACACCTGGTAAATCTTTCACACGACCACCGCGGATTAACACGATAGAGTGCTCTTGCAAGTTGTGGCCTTCTCCTGGAATGTAGGCATTCACCTCTTTACCATTTGTAAGACGTACACGTGCAACTTTACGCATTGCTGAGTTTGGTTTTTTAGGGGTAGTAGTATATACACGTGTACATACACCTCTTCGCTGTGGACATGAGTCCAACGCTGGTGACTTACTCTTGTCAACCAGAGCTACTCTACCTTTTCTAACTAATTGTTGAATAGTAGGCATTTACCTGTTCTAGTTTTTTAATTCGTTTAAAATTAATTTTTAAAGTCCGCAAAGATACTTATTCCCTTTTGAATATTAAATAGTTAGATGCAAATAGTTGACGTGTTTTTTTTGTTTTTCATTACTAGGCTCTACCACGGTTATCAATTAAGAGCATTTTAGTAATACGTCCTTAGTTTTCCGCTGAGGTTAAATATTTTATGTTTTGTTGTAATGATGTAAGAAATATTTTGCTAATTTCGCATGGCTATGGCGTGTATTTTGCCAAATGCACAATAACTATTTAAAACATTAATAATTTACTTTTAAAACTATGAAAAATAAGTGGGTAGCTGCCATTGTATTGGCATTGGTAACATTTGCGTTTGTTGGATGTTCTAAAGATGATGAAACTTCATCTGACAAAGGAATGTTAAAGGTCACTGTCACAGCTGAAGGTTATACTGGCGAAGAAGGTAGTACGATGTCTGCTCAAGTGATTGGTTCAAGTGGACAAGGTCCTACGTTGTGGAAGGTTAACGGTGCGGCCGGTACTTCAGGGCAATCTATTTATGATTTAAATAGAGAGTATTTTGCTGGCGGAAAAACGGCAACGTTCGAAAGTTCGTCTTCCTATCTTGCTGCCAGTGTAACGATTTCTGCTAAAGCTTACGCACAGCCTTTTAAATTGGTTTATAAAATTGAACAAGGCGGTCAGGTAATTGTGGAGCAAACCAAAGATATTTTACCAAATACTACAACTACCGTGCTTAGTTTTCAATATTAAGTTAATTTGTACAAATACAAAGAATACAAAGCGCCAGAACTGATGTTCTGGCGCTTTTTTTCCGTAATAGCCACGTCTTTGCGAACCTGAGGAACGAAGGTTTGGTAATCTAAACCTTATAAACGCTATTAACCTTATTAACCTGAAAAAACTACAAAACATCCCGAATCTCTTCGGTCTTGTCGAATACACTTTTAGCGAAAGGACAAAGCGGTAAGATTTTGATGTTTTTTGCTCTCGCGAAACTTACAATCTCCATTAATATGGTTTTACCGACACCTCTTCCTTTGAAATCAGGGTTTACTTCGGTGTGGTCGATGATGATGCGACTGTCGCCTGCCCAAGAATAAGTCATTCGCCCTGCTTCTTTATTATCCTCTGTGGCTTTGAAATAACCTTTATTATCGTGATTTATCTGTTCTACTTGCATGGTGTTTACTTTTAAATGTTGCTTTAGCGGTTTTTCTTAGCTTACTAGCGTAAAATCAATTTGACGTTTCTCTAAATCTACTTTCTTGACTTTGATCTGTACCTCGTCGCCCAGTTGGTAGACTTTTTTCTTACGCTGACCGATGATGGCATAATTCTTTTCATCCAAGGTGTAGAAATCATCATTGATGTCGCGCAGGCGAATCATTCCCTCACACTTGTTCTCTTCGATCTCAACGTACATGCCCCATTCAGTTACACCGGAGATTAATCCGGTATATTCTACGCCAATCTGATCTTGCAAGAATTCGGCTTGCTTGTATTTGATGGATGCGCGTTCTGCTTCTGCCGCTTTCTTTTCCATTTGCGAGCTGTGCTCACATAGTTTCTCGTAATGCTCTGGATTCACCTTTTCGCCACCATCTAAATAGAATTGCAGCAGGCGGTGTACCATCACGTCGGGATATCGGCGGATAGGCGAAGTGAAGTGTGTGTAATAATCAAAAGCCAATCCGTAATGCGAGGTGTGCTTGGTCGTATAGATCGCCTTTGCCATGGAACGTACCGCCAGCGAAGTCAGTATGTTTTGCTCTTTTTGTCCTTCGATCTTTGTCATTAACGCATTCAGCGATTTGGCGGTTTCCTTGTCCGTCTTTGTGTTCAATTTATGACCAAATCTAGAAGCGAATTGCGAGAAGGAAGCGAGCGCATCGGGTTTTGGTACATCATGGAAGCGATATACGAAAGTTGGTTTATTCTTTCCTTTACCGCGCTTACCAATGAATTCTGCTACGCGCCTGTTTGCTAATAGCATAAAATCTTCGATGAGTTTGTGTGCATCCTTTCGTACTTTGGTATATACGCCGGTTGGCTTGCCGTTTTCGTCGAGGTGGAATTTTACTTCCTCGGATTCGAAACTGATGGCGCCACTTTTGAATTTCTTTTCACGCAGAATGTATGCGAGCTCGTTGAGCTTTAAAATTTCGTCAGCAAAATCCCCCGATTTATTTTCGATCACTTCTTGTGCTTCTTCGTACGTGAAGCGGCGGTCGGAATGGATCACGGTGCGCCCAAACCATTCGTTTTGAATCTGCGCTTGATCGTTTAATTCAAAGACGGCAGAGAAACAAAGTTTGTCTTCTTTTGGTCGTAGTGAACAGAGATTGTTGGACAAGCGCTCGGGTAACATTGGGATCACGCGATCTACCAGATATACCGAGGTGCCGCGGTCAAAGGCTTCCTTGTCTAGTGGCGAATCTGGGATCACATAATGCGACACATCCGCGATGTGAACACCAATCTCATAGTTGCCATTTTCTAGTCTTTGGAAAGAGATGGCATCATCAAAATCTTTGGCGTCCAATGGGTCAATCGTGAAGGTCGTGGTGGCTCTGAAATCACGTCTCTTGGAGATCTCCTCGGCGGTGATTTCGGTGGAGATATTTTTCGATTCTTCTTCCACATCATGGGGGAAGTTTAGGGGGAATCCGAAGTCTGCCAAGATCGCATTCATCTCGGTATTATTCTCTCCTTTTTTGCCTAAAACATTCTTCACGATCCCGATCGGGTTCTTCGCACTTCGTGGCCATTCCAAAATGGAGACCAGTACCTTTTCGCCGTTCTTCGCGCCGTTCAAATTGTCTAGCGGAATGAAGATGTCGTGGTGCATCTTTCGGTCGTCGGCTACGAAGAAAGCGAAGCTTCCCGTGATGTCGATCGTTCCTGTAAAATCGGTCTTTGCACGTTGTATAATTTCGACTACTTCGCCCTCTTTTTTGCGGCCGCCTTTGCGTTCAAAAACGTGGACTTTTACGATGTCTCCATGGAGCGCTTGGCGCAGTTTACGAGGGGCGACAAAGATGTCTCCATCTGCTGAATCTTCGGGGACGATGAATGCCGATCCGTCGGCAGTCATGTCTACTTTTCCCGTCACATAAACCTTGATTGATTTCAATTTATACTTGCCGCGATCGTGCGATACGAATAGCCCGTCTTTTGAATTGTCTGACAGAATGTCTCGTATAGCTTCTTTTGCTTCTTCGTCATCCAATCGCAACTTTGCGCTCACCTGTTTGTAGTTGAGCGGCTTGTTATTTCCTTTTTCAAAAATCTCTACAATCAGTTTTACGAAAACGTCTTTATAGATTTTGTCTGTTTTATTCTTCATCGTTTGTGTCGAATTTTTAGAACAGTTTACAGTTGCAAATCTGCAAGAGAAAACTAATTCGTATCTACTCGAAGGTAACCTTTTTTTGCGGCATATACAAGGTGATGGGGTAGGGGTGATGTTGAATTTGGTTATTGTGAATAATGGTTTTATTTTAGCTTATTTATTATACTGAATTATAATAGTATATACATGAATTTGCTAAAATATTTGAATAGCCAAAGTGCATTTAAGAGGCATGTGGTTAATTAATAGAGAAAGCCATCAATATTTGATGACTTTGCTAAAATAATTTATATGAATAATGACGTAATATTTGGGTATGTAAACTATTAAATATTAGTGTTATATTTTGAATTTAATAAATATTTAGCGAATGACATATTTATTGATTTTAGCTAATCTCTTGAAAGCGAATGAAGATTTATGACTGACACTTATCGCAAAGTCCGACCGCATTGACCGCTACTGATTGCAGGGCGAAATTCTTCGGTACTCGGATGTTGGGAATGGAGATTTCTTCGAGACAAATGACACTATTGCACGAAGAGCAAATGAAGTGAATATGCTGATCCTCGTGTTTGTGTTCCGAGCAATGGTGCGAGCATGTCGCGTAGGTTGCGGTACCATGTAAGTCAAATACTTTGTGCAGAATCCCTTTCTCTTCGAAGCTGGCTAGGATGCGGTATAGCGTCACTCTGTCAGTTTCCTTGCCCAGCAATTTTTCCAACTCGGGTTGTGAGATGGCGCTATCTTTCGCAGATATGATTTCCAAAACACGCAGTCTTGGCTGGGTCACCTTCAGCTTATTTTCGCGAAGCAAGTTTTTAAAACTCACTAAATCATTCGCCTCTACCGGTCCTTTTTGATCTTCTTTCATACGGTATAAAAGTACGTATTATAAAGTCAAAAAAAAACCGTCGCCATAGGATATGACAACGGTTTTACAGCGCCTTGAAATAGGCTCAAAATTACTTTCCAGCAGCCTTGTTGTAGTCCGCCAAAAACTGTGTTAGTCCACTATCCGTAAGTGGGTGTTTCAACAAAGATAGCATGGCCGAAAGTGGTCCGGTCATGACGTCTGCACCCAGCTTAGCACAGCCTAAAATGTGCGCACTATGACGTACCGAAGCCGCCAAGATCTGAGTCTCGAATGCGTAGTTATCATAGATCAAACGGATCTCTTCGATCAGTGCCAAACCGTCTACCGAGATGTCGTCAAGACGACCGATAAATGGCGATACATACGTCGCTCCAGCCTTCGCTGCAAGTAGTGCTTGACCAGCTGAAAATACCAACGTACAATTGGTTTTGATTCCTTTGCTCGAGAAGTATTTGATCGCCTTTACACCGTCTTTGATCATCGGTACTTTGACGACGATTTTAGGGTTCAATGCTGCTAATGCTTCACCTTCTTCGATCATCTCGTTGTAGGTCGTTGCGATCACTTCTGCACTCACATCTCCATCCACAATATCGCAAATTGCTCGGTAGTGATTCAAGATGTTTTCCTGTCCAGAAATACCTTCTTTGGCCATCAGGCTCGGGTTGGTGGTTACCCCATCTAATACGCCCAAATCCTGTGCTTCTTTGATCTGCTCCAGATTTGCCGTGTCGATAAAAAACTTCATATTCGATGTATTGATTTTTAGTGTATTATACTATTGGTAAAAACTAACACTCGCGTCAGTTGTTCCAAAGTTAACTATAAAAACTTCAAAGAGTAAATGGTTATTCTTAAATTCGAAGCTTATCTTGATCGATGAATATTTTTAGATCGCTGCAATACCCCAATTTTAGATTACACGTTATCGGACAAGCCATTTCGCTGATGGGTACGTGGATGCAGCGGGTAGCTATCAGTTGGATGGTTTATTCGCTCACTAATTCAGTTTTCTGGCTGGGGTTTGTTTCTTTTATCTCACTGTCGCCCTCGCTGTTCCTTTCTCCATTTATTGGATCTTTTATCGATAAAAGGAAGAAATATGGTCTTGTCCGAAAGACACAGTTTGGTTTAATGTTGCAGGCAGGCTTATTGACATTATTAGTCTTCTTGGGGCTCGAATCGGTATTGTTGCTATCGATTTTGGGCTTTATGCAAGGTGTGATCAATGCATTTGATGTATTGGGTAGGCAATCGCTCATGGTTTCCTTAGTGGATGATAAAAAAGACTTACCCAATGCCATTGCCTTGAATTCCTCGATATTCAATGCGGCACGTATGGTAGGGCCCGCCATTGGAGGTATTTTACTCAGTACTTATGGAGAATTGGTGTGTTTTGGTGTTAATTTTTTGAGCTTTATTCCGGTTATTATCTGTCTAATGTTGATGAATGTAACTGAGAGGCCGGTGACGACCAAGAAGGAAAGCACATGGCGTGGATTGGTCGAAGGATTTGACTACCTCAAGCGATCACCACATATCGCCTCGTTGGTGATTGTCTTGACCTGTTCCAGTTTATTAGTTATACCGTATACTTCCTTACTACCTGCGGTAGCGCGTGAGCTTTTTCATGGCGATGAAGCTACTTTCTCTTGGTTTGAAAGTATGGCTGGGCTTGGCGCTATGATTGGCGCTGTGAATATGGCTCGGCTAAAGTCTGGTGAGAATTTGCGTTATCGCGTCATGTTTTCTGCCGGCATTATGGGTGTCGCGCTGTTACTGCTGGCTTATGCACATTATCTACCCTCGGCATTGGCATTCACCGCCTGTGTGGCATTTGGTATGATGATGCAAAACTCTTCTATCAATACCTACATCCAAACGCACGCTATGCCGGCTTACCGCGCCCGAGCCATGTCATATTACATAATGGCGTTTCAAGGTATTTATCCAATTGGTAGTTTACTGATCGGAAGTATAGCGGAGGTGGCTGGGCTCAAATCCACCCTGTATCTGATGGGCAGCTGTGCGGTCTTGATTTCCTTAGGGTTTTATTTATATCTCCGTCTGCATATCAAGCGCCGACTTTTCAAACGGATTTAGTAGTGGTTATTTGTTGAGCTTGCGTTTGCGATTGGTGAGCTGTAAGCTCGCCGTTTTGTAATTAATCACAGCACCATAGGTGTGTAATATATCACCGCCCAGAACGCCTATAACGGGCTCTAAATTCATTTTACGGTATGCGTAATTGATAGAGCTCAAATCTAATACCGCAAAATCAAACTTTTTGATTTGCCAGTCGCCGATTTTTACTTCTGGAATATGTACAAAAAAGCTTTCCATCGCATTCGTTCCTAGCCCAGTAGATAGTACATCAGTAAGGTTGAGTTGGGATTCAGCTATTCCAGATTCTAACAGGGTCGTTTTGTCCAAAACGGTTTTCGAAGCGCCGGTGTCAACCACCATTTTAAAGGTTCTGTCTAAAAGTTGGATCTCAACTAGGGTATGGAAACCATCCGGTTGTAGTTGGATGATTTCCAATGGTATTTTCGTCATGTATTGTGATGATTAAGCGAATCCGGAGTATTTGCTGTTAAATGATGCCTTCGTCGGATAGCACCTGATTCATCTTACGAACTGCATCAGCACTTTTATTCAATAGCTCTTTTTCATCTTCTGATAGCGACATCGGCACGATACGATCCCAACCTTTGTTGTTGATGATGACTGGTACGCCTAGTGCGATATCTTCGTGTCCGAATTCTCCTTCTAGATAAACCGAAGCGGTGAACAGCTTTCCTTGATTGCGTACAATGCTTTCTACCATTGCGGCAGCAGCAGCACCAGGGGCATACCAAGCCGAAGTACCAATTAAACTGGTCAATGTAGCTCCGCCCACCATGGTTTTTTGTACAATGTCGGCCTGTTCATCGTCAGACAAAAGCTCGCTTACGCGTACACTATTCCAAGTCGCATGTTGGATCAATGGAATCATGGTGGTATCGCCATGGCCGCCAATCACGATCGCGTTTAAATCTGTTGCGGCAGCGTTTAATTTTTGTCCAATCTGATATTTGAAACGGGCAGAATCCAACGCGCCACCCATACCAATAATTCTATTTTTTGGTAGTCCGCTGCTTTTCAATGCCAAGTAAGTCATCGTATCCATCGGATTGGACACAATCAGTATGATAATATCTGGAGAATGTTTAACTAAGTTTTCTACGACGGTTTTTACGATGTTGGCATTTGTGCCAATCAGTTCTTCTCGCGTCATGCCCGGTTTGCGAGGAATACCAGAGGTAATAACAGCCACCGAAGAACCCGCTGTAGCACTGTAATCGTTCGTGACACCGGTGATCTTGGATTCGAAGCCTAATAATGCTGCGGTCTGCGACATATCCTGCGCTTTGCCTTCGGCAAAACCCTTCTTGATGTCTAGCAAAATTACTTCTTCGGCAATGTTTCTTCTGATGATATTATCAGCAGTAGTCGCACCTACGGCTCCTGCACCAACTACAGTTACTTTCATGTCTCGTGGATTATTGATTCATTTAAAGTTACAAAAAATAACCTACAAGTACGACTATTAGAATGGGTAACCAATGGCCAAATTGAATACCAAGTTTTTACTTCTCCATTCGCGGCTACCAAAGTCGATTTGGTTGAATACCCAACCATTGCTTTCCTGTACATAGGGCACGCGAAATGGAATCGCAAAGTCGGTACGTATCACTAAAAAGTCGATATCCACGCGCAAACCTAAACCACCACCGACAGCTAATTGCTCGTAAAATTTGGTGGTGATTTCTGCGCCAGGTCTACTGGCATCTGCCCGCTGCAACCACACGTTCCCGGCATCAACAAACGCCGCCCACTTGAACATGCCAGAAATAGTTCCACGGTATTCCGCATTCAATTCTAACTTAAAATCACCCGTTTGATCGGCAAAAAAGTCTTCAATATTTAAGTCAGCCAAATTCGTCAAACCTGGTCCTACAGAACGCGCGCGGAAGGCACGCATGCCATTGGGGCCACCAGAGAAGAATTGCTTTAAGTAGGGTAATTGTCTCGTATTACCATACGAGTGACTGGCACCAATCATGGCGCGGGTAACGAAAGTAGAATTTGGTCCTAATTTCCAATAATGTCTGAAATCTGCTTCACCACGTACGAATTGCGCATAGCGTGTACCAAATAAGTATTGTGGATTATCTGCCGAGGCATCTGCTCCTTGTATTAAGCCCAAAACATTTCCGGATGTATTCAAGGCACTACGTACAAAGTAAGTATGCGTACGATCTTCCATATTGTTTTGGAAAGTAAATACGTAATTTGGACCGAAAGAGAATTGCGGCTCAATGATATGTCCCAACGTCGGGAACTGGTCTATCTGGTCGCGATAAGCTTGTGTCACATTTCTTGGTTGTGCGTAGATGATTTCGGCTACGGTAAGATCGTGCACTTTACGTTCGTTTTCCTTCCAAGAATACCCGAAGTTAAACGTCATGGAGTTTAACGTGTAGGCTGTACGGCGATCCAGAAACTCGTAACGCACACTGGCGAAGGTGCGCGGAATGTATTTGCGTGATGGCGCCCATTTGTACGGCGACAGCAGCCTTGGCCAACTGATCGATGCTTCGGCACCATAGCGGATATAATTAGAGTTCAGTGCAACTCCACCGCCGCGTTGGGTTTCAAAACCTGCAAATGCAGTCAATGTAAGCGTTTCAAAACCTTTAAAAGCATTTTTGAGACTCCAGTTTACATTTCCCTCGATACCGTCGTATACGGTCGCTGTTTTGGCAATCAACTCGGTACGTAGCGTGCGAGGTTTCATGGGCGTGAGGTAATAATATACGTCCATCGTGTTGGCCGAATCTTTACTATCGACAAAATCATTTTTTACGAACTGAAAGGTATTCATATTGACCAAGTGATTGATCGTCATGTTATGATCTTCACGGTTATACAGCTCTCCTTTGTGGAAAAATAGGTGATTAGCGAGTACTTTCTTTCTGAACTTATTGTCGGGATCATGAATGTAATACTCACCTTCGTAGGCTTCGGTTCCTCTAGGAATACGTCGTGAATAACCATCTGCCGACTGTGTGTAGTTCGGGAAAACGACGATTTTACCAATCTTTTGTGGTTCTTTGGCGCGCTGTGGCGTTTCTGGCTTTACCGTCATGTACATATCGACCTGATGCGTACCTACAGTACTATCTACATCCAATAGCAAGTGATCTGCATTGAAATAATAGTATCCTTTGTTCTTCATGTCGACATCTATCCGCTCGCGCTCGCTAATGACGACGTCGAGATTATAATTGTTGCCACGGCGTAATAAGGTATTTCCTTGCGAGCTTGCGATGTCTTGCCCCCAAGTTTTGGTCGTGTCTACATCAAATACGACATCCTTGATTTTATAACCTGGGCCCGCAACGGCATCGAATTGCACCGTAGCCTTTTTACCGTCGATGATCGTATCAGAGGTTACGTTGGCTTGAAAAAAGCCGAAGTTCTCTAAACGATTACGTAGTAAGTTCTCATTATATTCTTGATTCACTTCACTTAACAAGACAGGCGGCTTACCCTGTTTTTTGATCCAACGTTTGATAAATCCGACCGTGGTATCCGGTCCGCCGCCCATATTCCACAAGGCTACTTTAAAGTTGGAAGTCGGCTCGGGGCGTACAAAACTTTGCAATCGACTTTCAAAAAGCTTCTTGCGGTCTTTGTCTAAGGTATCGTTTTTAATATTTACGGTCGCCTCTTCGAAAAGATGCTCTCCATCCGCGATATGCTTCGTGGTGTTGCAGCTTGCTATTATTAAAAGCAGTGCACCAGCAAATACAAAGTGATTACTTTTCATTAGACTCCCTTTCTTCTTCCTCATTTCTTATGGCGGTATTTTCTTTTCTCTTGACTGAATCTTGTTTGGTGCGTGGTCTTGCATTGAAGTTGGTCACGCCATTTACACTTAAGCTATCGCGTCTAGCTTCGGGTCTACGTTCCGTAGAATCTTGTCCACGTCTTCTTCGAGATTGCGAGCGTTCTAAACTATCTTGTATCACGTGGCGTACGCTATCGCGGTATACTGAATCGGTATCCATTCGATCCACATCAAATCGTCTACGGAAATTCTTGCTGTCGCTATTGTAATAATTGTCTATAGCGCGTGAGCTCATAAAGATCTCTCTAAACCTGTCGTAGGTGATGTTGGCCACCAAACCAATGCCTGTCTCTACAAATTGACCTTGTAGTGTTGGTTGGTACTGATTCTTGCGGAATACGCGCCCGATGTAACGACCATCCGGCGAAATGCGTCCTTCGATAGACACGTCACCTGCGATATTCGACGCTTTCTCGCCTGGACGGCTATTTCCCTCCACTTCAAAGTTAGATCCGACAGTCACTTTGATGCGATCATCAAATAAGGCTCTGGATATACCGACATTCAAATCGGTACGGTTTTGCGCACTTCCTGTTAAATAATCTTGCTCAGATTGTAGGTTGAAGTCAATATCTACTCCGCGGATCAAATCAGAAGTTAAATTGTTCAATTGTCCGGTCAAGAAATTACTCACCGTACTGCGAGCCATTCCTTCTACACCGCCACCACCAGATAAACTTTCGAAAGGATTCGCCGCCATGAATCTACCTAATGCGATCAAAGAGAAAACTTGTTTGTTCAACTCTGCTGGATCGTTGCGCATATTGGCCAATGCGATATTCACATTATTGGTCACATCTTGTGGCACCATAGATGTATTTTCATCTAATTGGATATCGAATGCTAGATCTGGCGTAAATAAGGCGCCAGATAGTTTTAGTAATACATTGAATGGTATACGCTGGCGATATAAATTCTGCGATTGTAGCTGTACTTGCGACTGCACTAACTCGAGGGTAGGGAATCGATTGCGATATACCGCAGTGATATTCATATTCGCGTCCAATGGATCGCCACCCCAAGTAATGACACTTCCTTTTTGAAAAGTAAACTGACGCGACAGCGGTCCAAGTGGTACCGTGTATTCACCTTTTTCGATGGTGTACGTTCCAGACATGGTAATCTTTTCGCTGGCATCGATACCTGCGGTTAAGTTAGCAACACCTTGAATATGTAATTCATCTTTGGTGCCTGGATCTAATACTACGGTGAACCGAGCTTCGGGGTCCGTTTGCAGCTTCAAACTGATATTCATACCTGTCAGCGCAGTTGGAGCAGTCGTCAACGAATCTAGTCTTGCAAAGATATTTCTACTGGTGCTATCGCTACGATCTACAAATTTCACTACACCATCACGCTCTGCAACGCCGGGATTTTCATTGGGTACGACAAAGTAAAAGTCTGTTTTGTCATTCGTACGGATACTACCATCTACGCGCGGGCTGTTCATGTCGCCCGTCACCTTAAGGGCAGTGGTTAGATACATTTTTCCGTAAAACATGTCATTGTCTTCCATAGTCGAATTCATGGCTTCGAAGTCGTCCATGTTTAGACTAAGATTGAAAGCAAAGTCGCTGTAGTCGGTGGTGCGAACGCTACCATTGATGCGAGCGGCATTATTTTTCGCATCACGAATTTCAAATTGCTTGAATTGTACCCCTTGGTTGTTGAATGAAATGGTTTGGTTGTTAATCAACATCGTCGAATTTAACATCGCGACATTCATTTTACTGTTATTGAATGTCAAACCGCCCGTGATGCGAGGTGCTGCCGTAGTACCTGCAATGTCGATCTTACCAGAGATATTTCCTTCGGTATCTTTCAGATTACCAAAACTAAATGCTTCCAGCGTTTTCATCATCATCGGTTTGAACTCGAGGCTAGCATTAATCTGTGCATCGCCTTCGGGCGGAGACATAAATGTGCCTAACAACTGTACTTCATTGCCATTACCCGTGATAGCCACATCTGCAGCAAAAGTATTCTGCGTCTCGTTATTCACTTTGATGCTGATATCGCCCACTTCTTGTTTCGCAAAACTGAATGCATTAATCATGAGGTCGGATATAAAAACTGGGTTGCTTTCTAAACGAGATACGGTAGCAGTACCGTTGATACCACCGCCTACATCTAATGATTCTGAATCGACCATTCTACTGATAGTTTCGATTCGGAAGTTATTGAAATTTAAGGCAATTGGCGAGTTGTAGGTTGAATCTTGTGATTGTACAGAAAGTTCTTGTCCAGCATGATTCAATACAAAGTCGCGTACCAACACACCCGCATCACCAAATGCGATTTGGTTGTTAGGTCGTACATTCCACGTATCATAGTTGAGCATTAAGCCATCCTCTAACATACTCAGGATGTAGTTGTTATTGCCTGCCGACATCTTGGCACCCAGATGATACTGTGGTTTGCTTTCTTTGTCTCGAATCCACAAGCCAAAGTTGAGATTGTTGTCTGCTACATCACCACTAATGATGGTATTGATCAATTCGATGCTACTCACGCTAATTCTGTTGATCAACGCATTATAATACAAAGTGCTGTCAACGGTAATGATATCAGCTCCGACATTTTCTACTTCTGTACCGGAGTAGATGAGCTTTGGTGCCAGTAATTTGGCAATCAACGTCTTAGTTTCGCTGTCGAATGTTCCATCTAACGTAATGTCGCGCATTTCTTCTAGATCTGGCACGAGTTCGCGAATGATGCGAGAATGATTGACCCGAGCACTAAACTCGAATCGCTGTGGAGAGTAAGAAGTGGTATCGACCACATTGGTTGGATTGTAATAAACGCGTACAATATCCTGAATCGAAGTCCCTAGTTCAGATAATCGGTAATTACCTACCAAGTGAGCATTTAAAAATTCGGAATTGAATAATATTCTGCTTCTTTCAGCAGTAGTGGACGCGGTTAAGGCAAGCGTATCTAAATAATAGCGATCCGCATTGTGCGCTATATTCGAATTCAATACTTTCAGTGAACCATTCAAATAGTCGATATCCAATGTTTCAAAATCGGCCACCACCTTTCCGTGATAACGGAAATCATCGTCCATTAATTTAAGATTCTGCAGATTCACGCTGTCAATCATCAGCGTTGCTGTAAGGCGCGGATAGGTATCGTGCATATTCGCATCCAAATCTAGATCAAATCGTACGTTGGGATCTGGACTGTTGATATTACCACGAATATCTCCTCGGTTGGCTTCCAGATCCATGGTAATATCGCGGTAGGAGTAGCCCATCGCATCAGCTCGGTTTACCGTTCCCCGCACTTGTGCAAGCATGGTTTTTGGATCTAATCCGGTACCTTTTATATGTGCATCTGCGGCGATAATGCCGAGCACAGAGTCTTGACCCAAGATTTGGCCAATGTTTAAATCATTGATGGCCACACGAAGATCATAAGTAGTATCGCGAGCCATACTCATGTTTCCATTGACGCTCGCATTACCCTGCTCGGTGATGAGATCCATATTGGTGGCAAAGGCTGTCATTCCGCCTTTGAATTTTCCGGTTAAACTTATGGCATTCGGCAATTGGATGCTGTCCGGCAGCATCGATTTGGCGACCAATCGTTCGATATCTCTTCGGCCAGTGGTGAACTTCCGTAAATCTAAATCCACGTATAGTTTCTCGACATCTGGCAAACCTTTAATGTGGGCTTTGGCCAGCATGTGGGTATTATCCAATGTTTTGAATTCGAAATTTGGAATATATAAATCATTCACAAATCCGTGCACGCGTCCGTCGATATAAAACTTCTGCGCCAATAGTGGCTTCATGCTTTCTTCTTTCTCCAGATCTGGAGCTAAGAAGCGCAGGTCGCTCATGTCGATATGACTTTTCTTAATATTGGCTTCGATCTGTATTTTACTTAGATCTTCGGAAAGGGCATCGAGCGATGGATAACTCACCTTCACATAATCGCGAATCAAACTCTTGGATGTTTCAACATACAGGTTTTCAATCATCGCGCCCGTATTGTGGTAGGCAAAATCTGCTTTTACTTGCTTTAGGAAGAATCCAGAGTGATCTTTTACTGTTAAGTTTTTCAGCGATCCAGAAATAGAATCTGCCGAATAGTACAAATCCTGCAAATCGGTTTCAAAGTTGGATAACCGCATATTGAAAAAGTCCAAACCTTTTGTTCGTGGTTGATTTTCGTCTTTGAACCAGAAGTTTGTTTTTTCCACATTCAACTTGCCCAAACTTACCACCCAATTCATAGGCTGTGCTTCGGCTGTACTCGTATCTTGCACGGTAGCAGCAGAAACTGGCGCGTCGACTTTTCCAAACAAAACATAGGAATCGGATTCCTCTAAAGTGACGTCTTTGATGCGTACGATCTCCTTATTGAGATCCATTTCCTCTATATTGGCGATGAGTTTTCGTAGATCAAATTTGGTATCCATGCCCGAAGCTTCATCATCGTACTTGATGTGAATATTACTGAGATTAATCGTTTTAATATCTAATGCCGGCATCGCTGCCGTTGCGGTGGTGTCAGCGGTCTCGATACCGAAGTCTGTAGCACTTGGCGCTTCTGTACTATCGGCTACTGCCCATTGCCGCACTTTGGCCTGCACACCATCTAAATTGATAGTTGACATCGCAAAAGCCATATCACCTGTGAGGTCGAATTTCTTAATGTTTGTACTAAAATGTTGCAGGTTGAGGTCTGCATTTGTGCCTATTACTTGATCATCATACACAAAGCGTATACGCTCAAAAAGTACTTTATCTAAATCAAACACCATCGTTGATTCGGTTTCTTCTTGTTTGGGCTGTGTTTCTGGTGAAGCAAAGGCATTGACAATATAATCGAAATTGAATGTGCTATCCGGTAGTGTGCGATTAATCTTTGCCGTGACTCCCTTTACTTCCAATTCTTGAAGCTCCACCGTGTTATCTAGCAAGCGCCACATATTGATGTCTACTAGTATACTTTCTCCAGAAAGCAAGGTGTCTTGCGATTGATCTTCGACGTAAATATTCTCTAAAACAAGCTTCTTGGGAAAAGCAATGTTGATGTAACCTATACGTACCGGTGTTCCGATTTTGCCTTCCACATAATTGGTGACTTTACCAACAACAAAATTCTGTACAGAAGGAATCCGTATTAATACAATAATTAGTAGAGCTAAGAAGATAACAGAACCGATGATCCATAGGAGAGTCTTCAGCGCGATTTTTCCAAATCTATTCAAAATGAGCGTATATATCGTTAATATTACTTTATAAACACCCGGTAGGCTCTTATGTTTGCCCGAGTGTTAAAGTTGTGCCACAAAATTATCAGCGCAGTGCGATCAGATCTTAAAACTGAAATTGCAGCATAATTTTTGCAGTTGATTTCTTTCGTACAAATGTCGTTCCTTTTTTTGTACAGAAAAAGAAATATATTGGCCTTAGCATACATATTATGAAGATATTGATCGTAGAAGATGAAATCGAACTGCAACAACTAATGGTTGAGTTCTTATCGAAAGAAGGTTTTCTTCTCGAAGTGGCCGCCAATTTTTCGGAAGGATTGGAAAAAATGTCTTTGTACCAATACGCTTGCATTTTGTTGGATATCACTCTGCCTGATGGTAGTGGTATGAAATTGTTGCAATCTTTACGAGAGCGTGGAGATAGTACACCGGTAGTGATTATTTCTGCGAAAGGATCTATTGATGATAAAGTAGAGGGATTGAATCTTGGCGCAGATGACTATCTTCCCAAGCCTTTTCACTTGGCTGAATTGCTAGCACGTATCAAATCAGCCGTGCGAAGGCACAATAATCATGTTGATAATCGTGTAACTTATAAAAATGTTGTTTTGGTTCCGGATGATCGCAGTGTATTGGTTGATGGTAATGTGTTACAGCTGAATCGCAAAGAGTTCGACGTGCTATATTACTTTATCATCCGTCCAGAAAAGTTGGTGCAGAAAGCACTATTGGCCGAATCGATTTGGGGAGATGCGGTAGACCAGGCTGATAGCCTTAACTTCATTTATTCGCAAATAAAAAATCTACGTAAAAAACTGCGTGACTATGATGCCGAAGTAGATATTCAAGCTGTATATGGTGTAGGCTATAAATTGGTATAACGATCATGGCAGTCTCTATCAAACAATATACGATGCGCTATGTAATGATTGCCATCTTTGCAGTCATGACCGTATGGGCGCTACTTTTTTATGCGTATATACTAGATGAGGTATATGATAATGCAGACGATGGTTTACGCAACCAGAAGATCAATATTTTACGAGCTGTTTACGAAGATCCATCTGTCTTGGAATTACGCGAGTATGGTGTCAATGAGTTTCGCATTACCCCACTGGCCGATACGGTGTTTGACGAAAAAAATCGGTTTTCGAATGAATTCTTTTATATGCCTTATGATGACGAAGACGAGCCGTATCGCTTACTAACGACAATGTTTTACGGGCCTGATAAGAACACCTACTTACTGGAAATTCGGGCATCCACGGTGGAGCGAGATGATTTAATTATTGACCTTTCTACCGCTTTATTGGTATTGTATATTGTGATGATTTTGAGCATTTATCTGCTCAAAGAATATATCTTCACGCGTGCTTTGCGTCCTTTTAAGATAATACTAAAAGATCTGAACGATTATCAAGTCGGGAAGACGACAGCCATCGCACCAGTAGATACCAATGTATTGGAGTTCCAAAATCTGCATCAACACATCACATCGATGGTAGCGCGAAATGCAGCCGTGTTTGCCGATCAGAAATTGTTCATTGAAAACGCTTCCCATGAATTGCAAACACCGTTGGCTATTGCAGTTAATAAGCTGGATTTAATATTAGAAGATGAAGAAGTGCCATCTGGCGTGATGGCCAAGTTAGCAGATACCAAAGCGTCGCTAAAAAGGTTAATCGATCTCAATCGATCGCTATTGTTTTTGTCGCGTATCGAAAATCGGCAGTTTGTGCAGAACGAACTGATTTCGATAAATGCTTTGACTGATGAGCTACTTGGCAACTTTCAAGATATTGCGGAGCATAAGGGAATTCAAGTGAATGTAGATTATAACGCGGCCTTAGACGTAAAGGGCAATCGAGATCTACTGGCTATGGCCTTGTCAAATCTGATTCGTAATGCGATACGTTATACGGAATCTGATGGCAAGATTCGTATTGCCATTCATTCAAATAGCTGGCAAATCGCTAATAGTACTAATCTCGGAGCCTTGCCAGAAAACTACATATTTAACCGCTTTTATAAAGGTACCGATAGCATACAATCCAACGGATTGGGGCTTTCGTTGGTATGGTCAATCCTGCAGATCACCCCTGGTGGTGGGGTAACGTACCATTTTGAAAATAATTTTCATGTTTTTTTAATTTCTTTTACAAATTCCTAAATCTTTCCTAAATACGCCCTCATCTTTGTTCCTAATAAGATTTAGCACAGAGCATGAGAAGGCGTCATATTTCTTTTTTTGGATTTCTGATACTCGTACTAAGTGCCGCCGGAGCATCCGGTCAGGACAAGAATAGCTCCGTTGCTAAATTGCCGCAAAAAGCGAAAGACTTTTTGAATGCGCATTACGCCCGTATAGATGTCGCCTCAGTGAGTGAGGATGTACAATCGTGGTTTGAAAGTAATGTGTACCGCGTGATATTGAGAGATGGAAAACGGATCGCATTTGATGAGTCGGGGAATTGGAAAGAGGTGGATGGCAAAAGAGCTGCTCTTCCATTCAATCTGATACCAGCCGATGTGCGAGCTTACGTTGCGCGTAGTTTTCCGAGAACGGAGGTGGTGAGAATGAAAAGAAATAAACATAGATATCACGTAGCGATATCTAACGGATTACAATTAGAATTTAATAACAAAGGAGAATTTATAAAAATTAAGCAACAATAACTCTACACTACACAAATGAAAAATGCAGTCTTAAACACTTTGGTTCTGTTAACAATGGCAGTGGCTTTCCTATCTTGCGACAAAGAGGAAACGATTCAATCGGCAGATTTGCCTGTCGCGGCCAACACTTTCTTGACTACACATTTTGCGAAAGCAAAAGTATCGCATGTCAAAAAGGAAAAAGAAGGTTTGTCCGGTCGGGAATACACGGTTTACTTGAGCGACGGAACGGAGATTGTTTTTGATAAAAACGGTGATTGGACAGAGGTTGACGGAAGCAACAATACAGCGATTCCAGAAACATTTATCTTAGCGCCAATTGTATCTTATGTCAATGAAAAGTACCCCGATGCAAAAATTGCGAGTATTGAAAAAGACAGAAATGAATTCGACGTGGAATTGACCAACGGATTTGATTTAGTCTTCGATGCTAACGGTACTTTTAAACGGATGGATTAATCCATCTGTTGGCTTACTACCTGGGAAATAGAAAGTCTTTTTCATCTTCTTGATCAAACGGCTTGCGGGCCAACTTTTAAGAAGATACGTTGATATTACACAAAAACCTTGGCTGCCTAGCCAAGGTTTTTGTGTTTATGTAATTCTGATAAGCTAGTACTCCCGATTAATGACAGCAATCTTCTACGACGTAATGCTCTTCGGTCAAGCCTTTGACAACAGAGCCGCACTTAGGCATGATAGTGGGCGAGAACGGGTTGAAAACCTGCTTTTCGTTACTCAACCAATACGCTTCTTCCATAGGACAATACTGCAAGTAAATCGGATCTTCTGCAAATTTCATTTTTTCAACGAAAGACCACATCTGAGTTCCCATCTCGGACACGATTGCTTTAGAATCAGGAATGTTGGAAATGCTTTGTAATGCCGCCGCTCCCTGCCCAATGGAATCCCGCACTTTCTTGAGCCTTGCCATATCTTCAAATTGTAAGCCTTTCAATCGCATGTTCTTTACGACTGCTTGGAAAGCTTCTGCTTGTTGGTGAAGCTTATTAATGTCGTTCGATGCTAGCGCATCTTTAGTGGCGAGATAGCTTGCCAAGACCTGCTGACGCTGTGCGAAATCTGGATCTGCGGGCTGCGCAGTGGCGCAGCGGCAGAAAATAAACATGGATAAGACGGCAAATATCATTAGCCCTCGTTTTTGTTCTCTTAAGTTCATATTACTTATTTTTATTTTGTTGGATACGTCTAGTTTCGTTCAGCATTTTCTCATAATGCTGTTTATCAATTGCAGCTTTGCTACTCGTAGCTCTTTTTTGTAAGGTGCGTTGCAATGAGATTAATTGATTCATGGCATAAAGCTGTATATCACTTCTTTCAGCTTGCCCAATGACGGCATTGTCTTTACTACCTTTGGGATTGATCAATTGATCTAGTTTTTCCATATAATAGCGCTGTTGGCTGCGCTTGATGGCATTTACGCGCGCGTCGGTCACGGTAGGCGTCCACACCCCAGAAGTGATATCTGCTAAGTATTCTTCTAGTGGGTACGCAACTTCTGCTGACAATGATTTTAGGTATAAGTTGTGCAGCATCCCCGGACTCAAAAGCATATTTAACATCTGCTCTTGCTGATCCAAAATTTCCTTATCGGCATCCTTATTAATATACTGTTGTATATCCTGCGGATAGAGCCACATTGGTGGTGTAAACACGTTTTCATTTACATACGCGACTGCAGATTTGACTTTAGCACGTGGTACGGTTGAATAAACGGCACCGGCATCATTTCTATTTTTTTCTGTTTCGTATACGCTGCCAATATTTTTCAATACGTGGTACAAGTAGCGATTGAACTGTGAGCGAACCGCCTTGTGCATGTCTTTAAGGTTCGTATAATCGTCATTAGGTGTCGCCGTCCATTCCACCAGATTATCTACAACTCGTTTCAAGTTTTTTAGGCCGTAGCTGCTTGCCAACATCGAATCATCGCCAATATCTTCCTTTTGACTACGTGGATCTATTCCGTTTCCTTCGCCACCAAACCATAGTTTGGGATTGCTTTTAAGACTATCAGTTGTCTGTTTGATCAGGAAATCCTGCTCCAAGAATGCATCTGCGAATTGGGGTAGATATTGATATCCCCATTGGATTGCCCACGTATCGTACATACCAATGCGTGGGTAGATTCCGGCAAGACCTATATTGTCTTCGGGTTGTGCCACGTAGTTGAATCGTGCATAGTCCATAATGGATACCGTATGTCCGTGTTTTTCTACCCAAGCTTTATCCCGCAATTTTTCTACAGGAGTTTGGCTGCTAGAGCCCATATTGTGCCGAAGACCTAGACTGTGACCTACTTCGTGAGAAGAGACAAAGCGAATCAATTCGCCCATCACCTCATCATCCAATTCCATTTTTTGAGCACGTTTATCCAACGGGCCCACCTGCACCATAAACCACTGTTGCAAGAGCTTCATCACATTGTGGTACCAGCCTACGTGGCTTTCGATAATTTCGCCACTTCTCGGATCTGAGATTCTAGGTCCATAGGCGTTTGCTTTCTCAGATGCAAAGTAGCGAATAACGGAGAAGCGCGCATCCTCTAAGCTCATCGTTGTATCGCTCTCAGGCCATTCTTTTCCTACAATAGCATTCTTGAAACCAGCCTGTTCAAAGGCTTTATTCCAGTCGTTCACTCCAGCAATAAGATACGGGCGCCATTTTTTTGGTGTTGCTGGGTCAATGTAATAAACGATCGGCTGTTTTGGTTCTACCAATTCTCCGCGACGGTAATGTGCTAAATCTTTTTCCTGCGGTTCTAGGCGATAGCGTTGGATAAAATTATAGGCCTTGCTTCCTTGCTTCGCATCAGCAAATAAGATAAACTTATTCGCGAAGTAGCCCACGCGTGAATCCGACAAACGCTTCTGCATAGGAGTTTTTGGCAAGAGAACCATCGACGTGTTTATCGTGAACGTTTGCGAACCAACCGCTACAGAAGGAGAAGAAGTGGAATAGGTCTTTGCAGTCTGTACCTCTAAGTTAATCGGGTAGCTGCGCATATCGATTATAAATGATCGATCATCTGCCAACGATCCCAACTTATTCTCGGTCTTAATGCTATTGGCAAGGGATAGGACAGGATTGTCTTTCTTGAAGAGATCGGTCGCATCTACCAGATACGTGTTTTTTTGCTCATTGCTTCCTTTGATATCAAGCGCGCTGATAATAGGGTGCTGGCTCGACTTTTCCAAAGCTTGAAAGATGGCATCATCTTCCGCCGCATCTTGGCGGTAATCTACTGATCGCAAGAAAATGCGTCCAGCATTCCCTTTTTCGAAGTAAATCGTCTGTTCATTGAGTTTCTCACCGCCATACATGCTAAATCCCGAAGGTGTGGCGATAAGTCTGGTCACGGTTAAGAAATAGCGATTGAGTAAGGTGTCTGGTATTTCAAGATACCATTTCTTTTCCGATTCATACACGTTCAGCACACCTTCACGCTGTAAGGTCGATTTTTTGATGATTTTTTCGTAATCGTTCTTAGTTTTTTCGGTGCTATCGGCACGTAGGCTGAATGCCGAAGCGCCGGTGATCGAAAATCCGAGGGTTAAAATGGTAAACAGTTTTTTGATCGTCATCGTATTGTTTTTCATCATATTTTAAAAGGGAACAACTTCATTGGTGTTCAATCTAATATTTGGGTTTTTTTCCATTACATCTAATGGAAATGGGATGATATACATCCGAGAGTTTGGCTCCAAGGTGTACGTTTCCTGAGGTACTGCAGTGCTTACGATTGGGAATTTGCGGACGACTGTTTTGGCGTATTCTGGCTCAATATTCAGACGCTTCAAGTCAAAAAAACGATGGTATCCGAATGGCAATTCCTTACGTCGCTCGTTGATCACCAAATCCATGGTTTCTTTTCTGGTGTTAGGTGCCGTCAATACAGCGTCACTTCCAGCTATCCGTGTTTTTCGAAGTGTATTCAACATGTCAACAGCTTGCTGATAATTGTCTTCACGCGCATAGCATTCGGCCAGCATGAGATATAGTTCCGGCGTTTTCATCCCAACCGTTGGGTAGAAAAATCGGGTATAAGTCATGACGTAGTAGGAAGTGCCAGCGGCAGCATCTTGTAAGCTATTGTTAGTCGTGTTGAAAAATAGAGTAAAGCGTTTATCATCAGCAGATTTAAACATTGAAGTTAATTCTGGGCTAATGATATAGTTGTAGCCAAAGTTCATTTCGTTGTATCCTGTGATGTATTGATAACTTAAAACTTCTGGATTGTTAGCCGCTGGTACGTTGAGCACAGTTGGTCCTCCTTTGCTCGCCAGATCAACTAAATCAAAAAGTTTATCATTGTAAGTCAATGCCTTTAATGCAGCTTCCTTAGCTTGTGTAATTTCACGCTTAAAGAGATGGACTTTAGCTTTGAAAGCCCAAGCAAAGGCTAAGGAAGGATGGTACACATTACCCGGTTTTTCCTGAAGGTAAGGGATGGCTTCGTCGATATCCTTTTGGATAAAGTCGTAAACTTGTTGTACCGTAGATTTGGTAGGCACAGCTTCCAAATCATACTTATCCATGATGGCGATACCGCCGTCGGTTGCTGCGGTAGTAGCATCGTATGCTTTTGCATACACATTGATTAGGAGAAAATGATCGAAAGCGCGAAACACTTTCGCTTCAGCCTTGGCGAGCTGCTTTAAATCTGCGTCGCCCGTACTTTCATCGACGAGCGAAATGATATTGTTCCACTGGCCAATGTACTTGTAAGTCTGGTTGTACATAGACGAACTCGCTATACGACGTACCCGATCGGCATCGTCCTGAAAAAGGAAGTTGATCGTATTCATATTGGCGGCAACGCCGATGACGTTGGATTCTTTCAGCCATTGATCATCTACCAAGTATTGGAAGTTGTTGATCGGATATCCTCTATTGGGCCAAGCGACCAATTCATAGAAATCTTGTGTAGTTTCTACCAATTGCGATCCGGTTGGCGTAATATCAAGGTATTTGTCGCAGCTCGTGAGGCCCAGTAAGCCTGCAACGGCCAATGCTATATGTTTGATTGTCATGATGGTTCGTTTAGAAGTTTACAGAAAAGCCGAATAAAAGAGTTTTGGGCATAGGGAGACTACGCGAACCTCCATTCAAAGAATAAGTTTCTGGATCAATACCATCACCTGCTGCACTCCAATACCATAGATTATTGATTTGGGCAGTCAGTTTGGCGGATCCTAAACCAGCACGATTTACCAGTGCGTGTGGCAGGTTGTAGCTCAGTGCTACATTTCGAAGCTTAATATAGTCCGCACTGCGCACGTGTATATCAGCGTTTCTCCATAATGTGCCTAAGGTGTTCGAATACGTGACCTTGTCTTGCGGGTAGTCTACTAAGAGGCGCGGATAATCTGCCGTAGTACCGTCGGACCAACGATTGACCAATTTCTCATTGGTCAGGTCGTCACTGTTGATATCGATCACATCCAACCTCAATTTGTTGCCTCCAGAGAAAACAAACATGGTAGAAAGATCGAATGATTTGTAGCTGATTCGTTGAGTAAATGAACCGTGGTATTTTGGAGTCAAAGAACCCATATTGACCAGCGCATCTGCCGAGTTGATCCCTCTTACGCTCGTTGGTATACCATTTTCATCAAAAGTCATGTTGACTTCGCCTTTTTCGTCGTAGAATGAAGGGTAGCCATTGGTCATGCCTGCATAACGGTAGGCCATTAACGAGTTGAGTGCTTGTCCTTCAAAGAAGTAGCTGGTAGGGGCAGAGACGTAGGAACCTGCCGTTGATGCCGCGGTGGTTACTTTTTCTACGGTATTGGTGTTATGCGCGAAAACAAATCCTGAGTTAAAACGCCAGTTCTCGTTTTTAAACCAAGTACTGCTGATGTTGAACTCTATACCTTTATTGCGCAGTGAACCCGCATTTAGCATACGTGATGTAGCTCCGACAGTAGGATCTAAGGCTGTAGTGATTAACAGATCCGTACTGTAGCGATTGTAATAATCAATACTGCCGGTTAGGCGATTGTTAAATAAGGCATAATCCACACCCATATTCCATGTGGCTGTTTTCTCCCAACGCAATTTCGGATTAGGTAATTCTCCAATTTCTAAGTATTGCAAAGCGGTGTATAATCGATCTGATCTCCATCGCGCGGTCGAATATGGCGTCGTGTTTTGATCCACATTGCCCATGATACCGTAGGTTGCACGGGCTTTTAAGGCATCGACCCAAGTGATATCTTTCATGAATGCTTCGTTACTCACGTTCCATCCTGCTCCTAGAGACCATAGTGGGCGGTATTTGTATTTAGGATCTACGCCAAAAAGATCGGTTTGATCTACACGGATACTTCCCGTCAAGTTGTATCTCCCGTCGTACGTATATCCACCGTTGGCATAGGCCGATGTATAGCGGTGCAAGGTACTTGATAGTGAAGCAAAAGCTGGATTGCTCATTCTGATTCGGCCACCATATAGGTAGCTTTCGAAACCATTTTCAATAGCATCTAGCCAGTTGATGTTTATGGAAGATAATGTCGTTCTGTTATAGCCATACAGTAACTGTTGTATACTTACAGGTTTTTTAGTTTGGCGCATTTCGAAGCCCGCTAATCCGACCACTTGATGTTGGCCTCTGCTGCCAAAAGATCTGTCGTAATTGAGCTGTTGTCGAAAGTTGTAGTTGAAATTTTTCTGGCTAAACTGACTGAATCGACTGCCTGCAGGTAGGTTTGCGGTGTAGTTTCCTGTTGTACTATTCAAAGATACCAAGCTATTGTGCGACATGCGCATCATGTAGTCATCTTGATCGTAAAAACTATTTCTTTCTGACTGGTTCAGCTCATATGAAAACTGAACTTGATACGAAAGACCTTTGTAGATGTCTGCTTTCCAGTTAGTAAAAGCGCGTAGGCCTAGTGAGTTTCCGTTAGTAATTCCTTCATCCAGCGCATCCAAGATATTGAATCCCGTACTTTTAAGGTTCGGATTGCTTGCAATGGCATCAACGATAGCGCCATTGACGACTCCGCCTCCCGAAAGACTACTTGCAAGATCTACGTAAGGGCTGATAATTCTATTGCCATTCTCATCAATTATTCGAGCATATCTTTCCTGAAGAAGCATTTCGTTGTATTCGCCTTCGGTTTGTTGACCTGCAGAATAAAGTCCATTTAGACCGATCGAGGCAGTAAGCCATTTGTTTAAATTAAAAGAAGATCTCATATTCAGCGTGAAGCGCTGGTCTTGATTGTTTTTTACACGTGCATTCGAGCGATCATAATTGAAAGAAACAAAGGTGTTGCTTCTATTCGAAGCGTGCGAAATACTGGTGTTGTAACGCTGGCGGCTCTCGTTTTGCCATACTTGATCACTATATTGCTGATAATAATCGTTGTTTCTCCATTGAGCGATGGTCTGATCGTATTCCGCTGTACTAATGTTGCCAAGATTGAGATTACGATTAAGGTCGTACAACGGCGAGAAATACTTTATGCTGCTTCCGATATTACCGTATTTGTTGAAAAGCGTTGTAAAATTGCCGTTGGCTAATGCTAGATCACGTGCGAAAAGATCCTGCTCAAAATCGATCATCTCCGAAGTGCTAGCATAATTCATTTTTGAAATGTCTGGTTTTTGCGTGGTAAAAAAGTCAGCATTGGCACTGATTCTCACCCCTTGTCCTTTCCCGCGTTTTGTTGTGACAACAATAACACCGTTCGCTGCGCGAGCACCGTAGATGGATGCGGCCGCCGCATCTTTCAATACGGTGATCGACTCTACATCATATGGATTGATATCAGAAAGGGTAAAGGAAGTCGGAAGATCATCAATAACGATCAATGGGGCAGTGCCGACATTTGGCGAATAGGTAGCCACACCACGCAGGATGGGTTGGTCAGCATCGGCACCATTTACATTTTTTCGATACATTAATCCAGATACTTGACCCTCTAACGCAGAGAGAAGATCGACGTTGAGGTTCTTGTTGAGCTGTTCATTGTCTACATACGTATACGAACCTGTGCTACGCTCTTTGCTAATCTTCTGATAACCCGTTATCATGACTTCATTGAGCATCGACTTTTTCAAAGATAGAATTACTGATATCTGTCTTTCGTCCATGGTTTCATTGGTTGTCATGCTCCGCATATCGTACGACACATGGTGAAAATAGAGGATGGCATCGCGTGTGTTGGCTCGAATGGTAAACTCGCCGTTTTCGTTGGATATGGTTTGCGAAGCGAGTTCTTGCCTGTGCACGGTAACGCCCGGAATAGCTTTACCCAGACTATCAATGATGCGACCGTGTACCGTATATTCTTGTTGCAAACTTTTGGGAGCAGGCTTAAGCAGGATACGCTTTTGATCAATCTGATATTCAAAGGGTTGATTTTGAAATAAGACAGATAAAGCATCGTTGATATCCACCTTTTGAAGATTCGTGCTGATAGGTTTGCTGTTGCGTAGCAATTCGGCATCGAAAATAAATTCATAACCGTACTGTTCTGAAATCTGTTGGATAACGTCTTTTACAGGTTTGTTTTTAAACTGTAAGTTCACCTTTTGGGCATAAGTTGGCAGCTGTTTTAAGAAACAGGCCAGAAAGATCAATGCAACAAAATAGCGACGTCGATGACTACAGACGCTTTTTTGTTTTGTTTGGTTAATCATGTTGTGTAGTTAATTAAGTTGTGTTAAGTAGTTGGGTGTGGAGCATGGGTACTCCGTAGATTAATGTTTGTCGGTTTGCTCTTCTTTAATATTTTTCAAGTCCGGTCGTATCGGTGTGGATCTTACCGTCTACCAGTGTAAAACTCAAGTTGCTCGTGGCGCCCAAGAGTTTCAGTACCTCGGATAGTTTCTTGTCTTTATTGATTTTCATATAGATACGTTTTTCCGCTGGTGTACTTTGGGTATCAATATCTACATTGTACCAACGACCCAGATCGGAGAGGATGGTTGATAGCTCGCCATCTTCGTAGGCGAAATAGCGGGTCGTCCAAGCGGTAGCTTGTTTGGTGCCGCTTCCAAGTACATTGATGCCCGAGGCATCGCTGATTGCTTTCTGGCCAGGAGATAAAATGATACGCTCGGTGCCTCCATGTTCGCTGAGCGCAATACTTCCTTTTATTAAAGAAGTCGTTACGGCTTGGTCTTCCGGATAGTTTCTAATGTTGAATTGTGTCCCTAGCACTTCAATCAGATTGTTGCTTGCCCACACTTTGAAAGGTCTAGATGCGTCATGAGCGATGTCAAAATATCCTTCTCCTACAAGCTCCACTTTTCTTTCCTTGCTGTCGAATGGAATAGGAAGTTTTAGCGATGAGTGTGCATTAAGCGTAATGGTGGAACCATCTTCCAACACAAACTTAAAATCGGAGCGCTCGGTATAGAATGTTTGCTCAACAGGCTTTACGCTATTTTTCGCTAGTGATAAACGTAAAGTCTGACTATCTACCAGCTGATAGATGATGTTCTCGGTTGTCCAGACCGAATCTTTTTGATCGGTTACGCTGTACGTCGTTCCTTTTGCATCTTTGATTAATAAGCTTGCCGTTGGCGGGTTTACATCTTTTAAGTCTTGGAGCTTTGGTTTGGTCAAAAAATGAAAAATACCAAAGATGATGAGTATCGACGCGGCAATTGAAAAGCCAACGGTTCTCCATCTCATTACTCTTGGCTTCGAGGAACCCTGGTACGCTAATAATCGCGTATGTACTCTGTTCAAACTAGCGTCGATTTCAAGATCACGAACTGTTTGTGGCTGATTATTGAACCCAAGTTCAATCAGCGCTTCTAAGTCTTCTTGACTCGCTTCTTCGAAGTATTGAAATAGTGTATCTAGTTCAGCTCTGCTAGCTTTTTCGTCAAGATAACGCAGATAGATATCGGTAATTTTACTGGACATATATTAATAAATACGCAACAGGGGAGAGGAAACACTACGATAGGAATAAAAAAATTAAAGATTTTTTAACAATTATTTTATTTGATGTGGCAGGCGATGATAAAAAGGAGAATTTCACCGTAGTGCTCCTGAATGAATTTTCTAATCTCTTGGTTTGCTTTGACCATTAAATTGCTAACGGTAGACGTAGATATTCCCAGCAACACCGCGGCCTCTTCGTAGCTTTTGCGTTCGATCTTACAAAGCTGAAATACCTGTCGTCTTCTTTCAGATAGTGTTGCGAGCGCACGCCCAAGTAGCTCTTCTTGCTTGTCTTGCAAGTTGCCATCCATTTCGACCTCATACAGTTCGTCGAAGTGATGGTAAAGCTGTTGTTGCAATTTTTGGTCTTTGGCAACTTGTCTAAAATAACTGTACACCGTATTTCTGGCAATCGTGTATAGCCAAGCTTGGAAGGATTGATCTGGATCTATTGAAGATCTATTGTCCCATACCTTCATAAAGACATCCTGCAACAGTCCTTCGGCCGTGTCTTTGTCTTTGGTAATAGTTAAGATATGCAAAAAAAGCTTGCGGCTGTACACGTTATAAATGTCCGTGAAAGCTAGTTGATCTCCCTGCGTAAGTCGTAGGATGGACTGATAAACTTCCTCTTTTTGCTCTGTGTAAGACATTTAATAATTTAAACTAATTCGCTGGGTAGATGCGATAATCGTACAAATATAAGGCATTGATTATTAGATTTTAAATAATAAACCGTGTTTTAACACAGGTTTTTAACTCTTGAGAAGTGTACTATAGTAGGAATTTATCATCTCATCTCGATGTTCAAAAGCCATTTTATGAGGGTAAACAAGATCTGGTCAATTCTCATTGTTCAGCGTTATAATATGCTGCCAGTATATAAAGAAGTACTTTCTTGTATATAAGCTATTTGCTATCTAAAATTTGTCTCCTATTCAGGAACTGAGATGGGAAAAGTAGCTTATTATAGCGTTAAAAAGGGAGGTGCTTGTTCGGTCTAACTGAATTAATTCTTTCTTTTTCTAATGCCATACACGTTGTTTTAGTGTATAGTTATTTTAGGACCGGACAAGGTAGACGCCTATCTAAGGTGAATGTATACCCAATCCGAATCCATTCATCGGTAAGATTTAGTACATCAAATCTATTAAAGAACAACCTGCATCGCCTCAATTAATGAATGAATAAGATAGTATAAAGTATCTATACAATTAGCACAATTCTGCTGCATTTAAGTGACGCTGAAATTGGCCAGGATTGATACCTGCAGAGCGCTTGAAGAATCTGCTGAAGTGTGAGCTATTGTCAAAATTTAACTTGTAGGCGATTTCCTTCACGCTGAGTGTAGTATTGGAAAGCCAGTATTCGGCTTCCTTAGAAATACGGTCATGTATGATTTGCAAGGCTGTTACGCCCAAAACTTCTTTGACGCTTTCACTAAGATGCTTTGCCGATACAAACAGCATGGAGGCGTACTCATTGACTCGCCTTATCGTCAGAAAGTGCTTGTCTACACGGCGCTGAAAATCCTGAACCAACAATTCTTTACGCGATTTTACGTGTTCCATCTGCGCTGGCGCAATTTGGGTGGCTCGCACTATTTTTAGTACAAGCTCTACCAACAGCACTTTTATCATACTTGTTCGTAAATATTTTCCACTATAATACTCTTCGTAGATATCGGCAAAGAGCCTAATAATTTGGTTTTTAGCATTATCGGCCATCAAAAAAACAAAAGGTTGCTCAAAGTTTGATTCAATCGTATGCTCAATCGGAGGTGCGAATGCCAACAGTTCTTCCAAAAAATCTTTCTTAAAATGGATGACAAAACAGGAAAAATCGTCTGTCCACTCTTTCAATTGCAGTCCTCCGAGGGAACAAAGCAGACTGCCGTTTTTGATATCAAGCCACTGATCACTACCATCAATCAGGGCACCGCCTTGCACAACCATGCTCAGCACGTACATTTCTGGGGCGTCAGTAATTGTAGATTTACCATCCCGAAGATACTCTACTGTAAAGGAATCGTTTGAAAGTACACCCGACCTAGAAGAAAGTAAACTCGCCTGATGAGTAGAGATGACGTCTTTACGGTCATTTTTCTCCGACTTTGGTATTCTAAATAATGAATTATTCTGCATAGCTTGACGCCGACTTAAAACCTGATAATTGACTTATGAACAAAATTAGTCAAATGTTAAAAGATGTTAGTCACAGAAATATAATATGATTGGTGCAAGTAGATTAATTTCCCATTTGCTTAGTTCGGTAATCGGTGTATAAAAAAGCGACTCTCCCCATCATGGGGAGAGCCGTTAAGATTAAATAAGATAATATGTTCTTACAAACCGAAACTATATGCTACGCGCAATCCCAAAACATTATTGGATGAACCTTGATCGGTGAACTTGGTAGTACCTTCAAAACGTACACCAGCGTCGATGTAATTTTTACCGCCAACTGGGAATAGGTATCCGATCTGTGGAGCATATACAAAGGCCGTAGATTTGGTTGCGCCTACATCGCTTTTATTTGCTACGAATGATGCTCCAGCCTCGCCGTGCACATAAAAATTCTTAGCAACAAAGTATTTTAAACCTGCTTTTACAGGTATCAACTGTAGGTCATTGAAAGAGACACCCGCGAAATCTTTAGCGAAATAGTTGTTGTATCCAGCATTCAAAGTTACATAAAGATCATTTTTATATATAGCGTAGTCTGCTTGAATAGAACCGCCTATGCTCCAGTCGAACGCATCAGAAAAACTACCTACCGGTAAGGTTACCTCTGGCCCAACGCTCAAGCGTACTTTTTCACGTTCCTGAGCTGATAAGGAATTAGATAGAAACAAACCCAACAATGCAGCGAAACCAATTTTTAATACATTTTTTTTCATAACACTTTACTTTTATATAATATTTAAACAATTTCTGTAGCGACTTTATTGAATTACGCTACATGATGATACAAAAGTAAGAGGAGTGCTGAGGTCGATCAATACCCAAAATACGGCATCCACAACCAAAATTACGGTTTCTACAAAAAATGAGGTAGTAGGCATTGTTTCGCGGATTGGCTCAGCCGCTCTAGATCCCGCACACTACCCTGAGCCTTCTAGAATCGAACCCCGCCCAAAGCTTCTGTTCGAACCCTTATAACGCAAAAAATCCTTCATCTTATCGATGAAGGATTTTTAAGCGGAGCGTTCCGGATTGGCTCAGCCGCTCAGCATCCCGCACATGACCTTAAGCCTTCTAGAATCGAACCTCGACCAAAGCTTCTGTTCGAACCCTTATAACGCAAAAAATCCTTCATCTTATCGATGAAGGATTTTTAAGCGGAGCGTTCCGGATTGGCTCAGCCGCTCTAGATCCCGCGCACTACCCTGAGCCTTCTAGAATCGAACCCCGCCCAACGCTTCTGTTCGAACCCTTATAACGCAAAAAATCCTTCATCTTATCGATGAAGGATTTTTAAGCGGAGAGTGAGGGATTCGAACCCCCGGACCTGTGACAGTCAACAGTTTTCAAGACTGCCGCATTCGACCACTCTGCCAACTCTCCGCGACAAAAGTAGAAATTCTGAACAGATTCGCAAAATTTAATTTTAAAATAGTTGATGTGTCTAACAGGTTGTTAGAGTAAGGTTGAAATAATGGGCTGTATAGCAGTTAAATACGTCTTGTGTTAGAATTGTAAATAATTTTGTGCTTCAACAAAATAGCTTTATCCTTGTTTAAATGAAGTAGGACACTTGTAATCAACAGGAGAAATTGACAAAATAATTTTGCATTTCTGCGGCAAATGGCTACTTTTGCTCCACAATAAAAACGCGCCAATAGCTCAGTTGGATAGAGCAACGGTTTTCTAAACCGTCGGTCAGGGGTTCGAATCCCTTTTGGCGTACGAGGATTTATTCTCACTTTAAAAGGCGACGTTGCTCCAGACGTCGCTTTTTTTGTTTACAGTTGTTTCCCATTGATCCTTATATTCTAAAGCTATAAAATGTGTAAGCCTTGTTGTAAGATAATTTGTTATTACTTTTAGGTGATGAAAATATAGAGAGTCCTACAAAGCTTACCAACAGGAAGATTGTAGTTACTATGTATATTTCGAATAGAAAAAAATAGAAAATTGGAAGATCAACAGACCAGCTGGACTATCTGCTTAGCATGTCGTGGAGAGGGAAAGAAAAGTCGTAAACTTCGCAAAAAAGTAAGACTTCAGCATCAATTGGCATTGGCTCAATTTGAGCAAGCAGAAGAAGATGGTACAGCTCCAAGCCGCCCTAAGGCACATCGCTTTTCCTGTGCTAAGTGTGCTGGATCTGGCTTGATACCAGCTGCGCGGCCACCAATGGCAGACCATGAAAACTATCCGCATGTAGCTATTATTGGCGGTGGAATAGGAGGCATGGCATTAGCGGTTGCATTATTGCATCGCGGAATTCCTTTTACCTTATATGAGCGCGACAGCGACTTCAATGCACGCCCTCAGGGATATGGACTTACATTACAACAGGCCAGTAAAGCTATTGAAGGGTTCGGAATCACCTCTTTAACAGATGGAGTTATTTCGACACGTCATGTGGTACACACAACAGCTGGGAAAGTGGTTGGAGAATGGGGAGTTAGGAGATGGATTCCAACAGACTCTATCGCGTATCCGAAGCGTTCAAATGTACATATTGCCAGGCAATCTCTTCGCTTAGAACTACTCAAGCAATTGGGAAACTACGCGGATGTACAATGGGGTCATCAGCTAGTCGATTTTGAGCGATCGGATGATAATAGTTTCGAACTGAGTTTTCAGGTAGATGGAAGGATCGAGCGATCTAGAGCAGATCTGGTGGTTGGAGCGGATGGTATCCGCAGTTCCGTTAGTAGGCTAGTATTTAGTGAAGACCATCGCCCTTTGCGCTATCTAGGATGCATTGTCATACTTGGTATCTGTCCTCTCGCTGCGATCAAGAATGTAGATTCTGAGCTATTAGATTCGGCTACCGTTTTCCAAACGGCTAACGGCCATGAGCGCATATATATGATGCCTTACACATCGGATTCTATCATGTGGCAGTTGAGTTTTCCACTGGAATTAGAAGAGGCCAAGACCTTAAGTGCTGCGGGCGCTTCGGCCCTGAAAGAAGAGGCTTGCCGCAGAACGCAATGGCATAATCCAATTCCTCAGATATTAGCAGCCACGATGGAAACTCAAATTTCAGGATATCCTGTATACGACCGCGAGTTACTTCAGCAAGCATCTATGGCGGGTGTAGGCTCAGTAACACTGATCGGAGATGCTGCTCACCCGATGAGTCCATTCAAAGGACAAGGTGCAAATCAAGCTTTGTTGGATGCGCTTAATCTAGCGCGAGGGATTTACAAAGGTTGTAATCCTCATATTCCTTGGAGGACCATAGGGTTGAGGAAAAGCGTGCTGAGCGAGTTCGAGGCCGAAATGTTGGCACGTAGTGCAGTAAAAGTTAAGGATTCGGCAGAAGCCGCCGAGTTTTTGCATTCCGATATTATCCTACATGAGGGTGACGAGCCGAGAGGACGGTGCTTGAAATCTATTAAAAATAGCTCGGATAGTTTTTAGTGTGGTGCAATCATATAATTGTCGTTTATAGGATGCCTAGATGGATTGGATAAAGGATTATTTGCTTGTAATTGTCCAACAATAACATGTATAACTTGATGTTTTTCTTTTGCTCCACAATAGAAAAATATCAAGTTGGTTACTCATTTCAGGAAGTGCAAATTACCTAAAGAAATTATGGTACATTTCAAGTAAGATTGTAGAAGTCGTTAAAATGTATTTCTATTCTGTCACTATTTGGATGAAAATTTCAAGGCCTTACTGGTTTTAAACTTCAATTAGGATTCAATTATAATTTTATTATACTTACGATTATTTAATGCTGATTCAATCATCTGGTTTTTACAATTTTACTTTTTAATAATGTGTTTTTTAAATTATTTTTTTATTAAAAAATCTGTACTAATTGAAATTTAAATTCTATATTTAATCCACCACCAAATATTACCTTTTAAATGATTCAGAACTTTCGATATTCTTGGGTATTGCTATTGCCCATGATTTTATTATCATCCTGTTATAATCTTAATGACCGTATCGACTGGGCTTTCCTGAAGGAGAAACATCGTAGTAGTTCTTTGAAACTTGCTTCAATTAAATATTTACAACAAAACATCCCAAAGATTTATTCAGAAAAGCTAGTTTTCTACAATCTAGAAACTGAGCGCGAGATGGATATCAGGTTGGATACATTTAAACATGAAGATGAATTGCGTCAGATATTAATCACGCATACATTAGGTTATAAGACTAAGAAGTTTTTAGACAGAGATATTTTAACCACAGATCAAATAGATACAATTATTTCAGAGTCATTTCATACAAAACAGCGGTACAAGTGGGCGAGTACTATATCTGATAGTTTGTTTTTACATTACGTTTTGCCGTATAAAATATCAAAAGAATACCCTAGAAATTGGAAGAAATATTTTGACGAAAAATTTGGTAAACAACTAGACTCTTTGAACGAAATAAAAGATATAAGAGTTCAAGATGTTACGCGATTCTTAGTTCGCGAAATGGAGCAAGTTTACAGCTACGATAGTCAAAATTTATTGAATAGTCAGTTCCCTGATTTATTTGAATTATTGTATTCTTCAAAAGGAGAATGTTTTAGGATTGCTAGTTTATATACATATGTTCTACGATCTGCGGGAATACCTGCAGCAGTAGACATTGTACCGGTATGGGGTAGTCAGAATGCTGGACATGCTGAATACATATCATTAGATTCGACAGGGCGAATGACAAGTAATGTTGCGACTTCTCACAAAAAAGGATTAGAACGTGCGGCAAAAGTTTTTCGACTTACTTTCGAAAATAACAGGAATTTTTCTGATGGGATTCGTCCATATAGTGCCGACTATCCATTTTTAATTCCTTATTTAAAGAATGATAACATTATAGATGTTACAGATCAACATGCTACTGTCTTTGATATACCTTACAATCTTCCTCAAAATTTAAATGATATTCCATACGCGTATATATGTGTGTACAATTATGGTCAGTGGATTCCGGTTTTTTGGTCAAAGAGCAAAAACGGGAAACTAGTTTTCTCGAAAATGAATACTGATATACTTTATCGGATAGCATTGCCTGATAAAACTGGAGGAATTTCATTCTATGACGATGTGTTTTTCCTGAATAGCAAAGGAGAGAAAATACTGTTGACGGCGAAGGAATCTATAAACACAGTTGTGAAACTTGAGAAGACCAATTCTGGTGCTTTAGCTACTCTTGAGCCTAATCAAAGTTATATCTTACAGGTACTAATGCCTGGCGGTTTGTGGAAGCATGTAGAAAATTTCACTACCAATAAGCAAGGCATTGTTATGAATGCTAACCTTAATAACGAGTCATTCTACAGGTTGGTAAAGCAGGGCACAACAGCAAAACTTGAACGTCCATTTTTATGTATTAATGGTTTTCAACAATGGAGATGAACGCTAGCCTTAATATCCGAATAAATCAAGTGCTATTATTTATCGTTCTTGCGTTAGCCTTTGTTTACAATCCTGTTACAAGCGACTGGGGGGCTAAACCTACAACCTATCTATTCTTTTTTACATCGCTACTATTTTCTATCCTACTAATCCCCTCTTACTTCAGTGGATTGGTCATGCGATTAAATCCTATTGATCTAACAGTTTTACTGTTCTTTGTACTTCTAATAGTTCATGTTATTTATTTATTCTGTACGAATAGTTTGTCTATTGATGATTATCTATTAACATACGCTGCTATTGGCATCTTGTATTTTCCATTGAGATCTTTAATCCAGAAAGACTGTTCTTCGGTTGTACAGGTGTTTTCATTAATTTTTGATATTCAGGTTGTTTTGGGGATTTGTCAATTGACTTTCGCATTGATAAAGAATATAGATAGTTCTCTGTTTGTAACTGGGACATTGGGGCACTCGGGAATGTATGCCATATACTTAGTCGCTTATCTGCCAGTGAGGATCAAAAAAGTAGCTAAAGTTAAAAAAACGCTAATCTTAGTGGTCATCTTTATTCTTTTGTTAATGACCGAGTCCAGAACTGGTATTTGCCTCTATTTGATTGTACTTGCCAACCTATCGCGCCATTATTTATCCAATTTTTATCATAGAACTAAGGGCAAAACTTGGTTAATAGTCTCATCAGCAATTGCTCTCATTACATTAGTATCACTACTCATTTACATCAAACTGCCATCTGCCATGGGACGGATATTCATTTGGCAAAATTCCTTTAATTTATTTTTAAAAAAGCCATTTCTAGGATGGGGTTATGGAGGTTTTCAAAAGGAATACTTAAATCAACAGGCATTTTTCTTTGAACACAACTCCGCTAATGAGATGTATACGTCAGTAGCTAGTAGCATCTCTACACCATTTAATGAATATATCAAGTTGCTTGTGAATTTTGGCTTTGTTGGATTTGCTATATTTGGCTTTGCTCTATTTTCCTTATATAAATTTCTTTGGACAACCAATTCTAATACAAGCTTTAGTTTTTCATTTTTTCTTATTTTATTATCCGCTTTAGTCTATTTTTCATTTCAATCTGTTGGCCTATTACTGGTAGCCATTTTATGTTTAGTTTATCTGGCTGATCATTCTTGGCCTGATATTTATATCAATTGGTGTCTCAAGATTAAATCTAAGCTTATATTGATTATCAAATTAACTCTCCTCACCTTTTGTACGTTTCTTCTTTCCAACAATTTCAATCAGTTTGTTGCTACGCTGAAGTGGCGACAAGCTATACGGTTTATACCGAATCAGCCTGAATTAGCCATGAACGTCTACAGTCAGATTTATGATCGCTTGCATCATCGTCCATCTTTTATATATAATTATGGTGTGGAGTTGTATAATCTGAGAAAATATAATCAAGCTCAAAAAATGTTTGCTAAACTTCTAGAACAGTTTGTTACTCTAGATGGTGTTATGTATTTCGCTAAAGCAAGCCAAGCTGTAGGACAATATGATCTTGCGGAACAATATTTCAAACAAGCATCATTTATGGTACCTAATAAATTTCAGCCTAAGTACCACCTTTTTAAGCTTTATGATCATCTTAAAAGTGAAAAGAATGCTGCTATTGTCGCACAAGAAATTTTAGATATGCCCATCAAAGTCCCATCACAGGAGGTGGATCATATTAGGAAACGGGTAAAGCAATACATCAAATTAGAACTAAACAACCAGTATAATTTTTAAACCATAAACCATAAACCATAAACCATATCATTATGAGAAAATCAATTTTTAGTTTTTTTAATCTGACCTGTTTATTATTGTTGACAGGTCTGTTTGTATCGTGCAAAGATTTTAATGACTTATCAACTTTAATACAGGAAGAAGATTCTTCTTTGTTCCTAAAAGATGATTTACGCGCAACATCATCCTTTACTGATTGCTTAGAAAGTTACGACTTATGGACAATTAATGTTGTCAAATATAAATGTCCAATTAACGCATTTCAAATAGCGCAGAATAAGGAATATATTAAAGTGGATGAAAATGTTAGAAAAGCCATGGAGGATTCAATAGGTAAATATCCAGGCCCTATATGGAGCCCAGAAGAGTTTGAACGAAGATTACAACAAATGCTTGATCAAAAAGAAAAGAAGATTCCCCTGTACCCAATTTATCGTTACGGAGTGCCGATAAATAGTATTTATGATGAGTTAGCAAACTCACCTGATGTTGCGGATGTGACCATATATGTTTTGGATCAGGTGAATTTTGACGGTTATATTGCGTTGGGAATTCGGAGCAATTCACTGTCTCCTGAACCATACAGCCGCGCAGTGGCATTTTATCCCAATGCTAGCATGATATCTACTGGAAATCAATATCCAGAGAGATTTTTTGACGTTAGTGGCCTGGCCTACACACATAGCTTTACAATTGAAGGTGCGTTTATACCTGAATTACTTAATTATGTAGCACATCGACAGGGCTCTCCTCAACACTTTTTCTCGAATCCAAGCTTTCAAGGATATCAATTGTTTAAAGAAGGATTTAGTAGAGGTTCACTAATTTTTCCTCCAACTCCTATCTTTTCACAGTCGCGGTGGCAAACTAATATTTTGGCATCTGGAATAAGAGATTGGAATCCACCAGCATGGGTCAAGGTTAATTTAAACGGCGGTCATATTCCGCAAAGAGTTGGAGAGGGCGGTGGTGATATCATCTTTCCATAATTTAGGTGTATAAATTTAAGAGTAGTACAATCAAAGGCCATCTTTTCAGATGGCCTTTGGTTATTTTTATAGATTTCGATTATTGCTGCTTTGCCCACCAAAGTGGAGTAAGCACGGCATCTGGTCCGCCCAGTGCACTGACAGCTTGATTATATCCAGCTTCGTTGGTATTACGCAAAGTGGATGGATAATTTACACGTTGTGGAAAGAACTTCACGCTGCTTGTCATAAAGTTGCTTGCCGTTAAATCCGGTAAAGTTACGATAGGTTGCTCTACGGCAGGGTTCTCGAAGAATGGCAGGCCAAGTCGACGGTGATCACTCCAAGTTTCTAATGGCAAATACGGATTTTGCGCAATGAATTTTTGCGTGATAATTTTTGTTAATTGATCATTCCGTATGGCTCCGTCACGATATAAACCATTCGATGGATAGCGAATCTGCACAGTTCCAGTCGTACCCGTTTCCCCATTCACAAACTGCATCGCGTGTGTATTGCCAGGCTCTGTGGTATGTGTCCAAGCAACTGATGTACCTACACGATTGTATCCAGTACTTGTCAAGTAATTAGCTGCATGAGCAGACAATCCCCAATAAGAGAAATTGGCCGTAACACCAGCTTCGTAGGCTGCTTGTGCCGACATCGGAACAGCCCAGCCACGCACGGCTGCTTCTGCAATTAAGAAATTGGATTCCCAATTGGCAAAGAAAACGCGACGATTATTTCCGTCTCTGAATTTGTTGACCAAGCGAGGCATACTGCCGGCCCAAGATCTAACTTGATTGCGAGATCCCTTCGCTGCCCAGTCGCCCGGTGCGAAAGCATTCCATGTAAAAGCGGCATTGATCGTTTTAAATGTAGTCGTACCATCAGCATTCAGCAGGTTACGTGTGGTGTTCCGTGCAGTAGTTTGATCAGGATTGAAATTAAATTGCGCGTTATTAAAATCACCCGGTATGGCAAAAGATGCATAAGCACGAGGATCAATTACCGCCGGTAGTCCATCCAACCAATAACCTGCTGATGGGTCATTCGTAGCAGTAGCGAAGTGGTTAGGGTAGTAGATGCCGATATAGTCGGCAGGTTTCACGTAGTCATTATACGACGCACCTAAAGCCGTTTGAGTGGTAATACCTCCTAAACCAAGGTATAGGTTGTTTAATGTTGAGCTCAAAATAAACGCATTCCACGTCCGCGTCATCACACCTGCAAGCGGACTATAGGCTGTGCCTAATTCTGCGACCGAAAACATATCATCTGCTGCTGTGATGTAAGGTTTAGTTGCTGCTGCTTCAAATTCGCTGCGTGCTTTTGCTGCATCTACTTCCGACATACGCATCGCTAGGCGCATTCTCATGGAGTTTGCATACTTTTGCCATTTGGCAAAATCATACCCATAAGCTGGGTCAAAACGACGGATGTCAGCAGGTACCGTTACTGCCATATCCAGTGCTTCGCTAGCTTCGCGAAGTTCTGTCAATAGGTATGAATAGACTTCCTGCACGCTAGAATAGCTAGGGTTTTCACCTTGCCAACCATCTAGTGGAACTGGACCAAAGGTATCACTTAATTCACTCAACAAGTAAGCGCGCCAGATCCGAGCCACCTGTAGCAAGTTGTTTGTGTACGGTGCTTGTGTACCGGCTGCGATACGTTCATTAGCCAGGTCAACTGCTGCATAAACTCCGGATAACCATCCAGACATATAACCGCGACTATAATAATCAGATGACCAACCATCATTATGTGCACCATTAACAATACCGCCGCCCAACTGTTGACGACCAGCGGTTTTCCAGTACAAAACAAACACACGCTCGGCAATATGTGGATCTTGCTGCGCACCAATGATGGAGCCATTGAGTAGATACTCTACTTGTACTTGCTGATCATTGGCACCATTAGGATCAATATTTAGCGCCTCAAAATCATTGCACGATGAGAATAGTGCCAATGAAGCCAGCATCCCCATCATCCCTTTTTTTATAGTAATTTTCATTTCAATATTTCTTTAATCGTTAAAACCCTAGTGAAAATCCGAAGATAAAGGAGCGCATTGTTGGAGGCGCACCATTCTCAAATCCAATGGCGTTGGAGCCTGTGGCAAATGTTGATTCCGGATCTATACCATCCATTTTGCTGTGAATCATCCATACATTATTGCAGGAAGCAAAAAGGCGAGCACTTTGGAATACAGAATTACCCAATACTTTTCTTGGGAAGCTGTAGTTTAACTGCACATTACGCAAACGGATATTGGTCGCATCACGTAAATACTCTTCGTTGATACCGAGATTGTTGGCCGTAGCAATCGCAGTGTAATACTGTTGTGGAGTTACGGATGTTTCATTTTTCGTGTAGTTACCATTAGAACCCACGACACCGTCTACTACGAAATTATCGCGGTTACCATTTGGTGCAGTAATCGCTGCCGTACCGACGCTCTGCATACCACGGTGTGTACCTACGTACATCATACCTCCAAAGCGAGCATCAACTTGAAAGGTAAGGCCAAAATTTTTGTAGGAGATATTGTTAATTAAACTAGCCATCTCGTTAGCTTGCTGCTCACCTAGGTATTCTGGAGTTCCCGATCTGGTAGGAAGACCTTGATTATTCAAAATCAGCTGCCCATAGTACTGGCTAGATTCGTCCGTTACGCGATTGTAACGATGCCCCCAGATTTCACCATACATACCGCCAGTACGCGCGATAAATGCTAAATCATCAAAGCCGCCTATACGATATCTATCCACCTGAAAGTCGCTGGCAATATCGTTTATAGAGTTGACGTTGCGGCTGATGTTGAGGCTTGCATCCCAACGGAAAGAGCTTTCTCGATCCATAATGTTCGCACTTGCCATTAATTCCCAGCCTTGGTTCTGAACATCACCACCATTTATTTTTCGGAATCCGAAACCACTCGCCGGATCAAGCTCTAAATCTAACAGTTGGTTAAATGCATTGGATCTGTACCATGAGAAGTCTAAAGAAAGTTTATTGTTGAAGAATCTGGCTTCTCCACCGAATTCGATATTGCGAAGCAACTCGCTGCGTACATTAGGGTTGAAATTGATGGTACCGGTATTCGAAGTAACGTTACCGTTAGGATCATTGCCAATACCGTATACATTATATAATTGATATGGCCCCATATCATTACCTACTTCTGCATATGATGCACGGAATTTCGCATAGCTTATCCAAGAAGGCAAATTGCCTCCAGCTTTTTCAATGTGTTCGCTCAACACATAAGATAAGTTGAATGATGGATAAAAGAAAGAACGATTATCGCGGCTCAGCGTTGATGTCCAGTCGTTACGCATGGTTGACTCCAAGAAAATAAAAGAATCGTAGTTTACGCTGAATGCACCAAAAATAGAGTTAATTTTTCGCTCAGAGTTGAACGGTAATACACTCGGCGCTCCGACCGAGTTACCCGGCGTAAATAGATTAGGAATTTGTAGCTGACCTACGTTAACCGTTAACCCGTCAGATTTCTGATGCATTAAGTTACCACCCAATGTAGCACTTCCACCAAATTTGCCAAAGATATTGTCTTTCTGTGCTATCAATAAACCTTGATAGTTAGTTTCTTTAAATGTTTCCTTACCAGTGCTAAAGCTACCATTTCGGGATTGAGGGCCGCCTGCACGTGTACGATTTTGCAAGTTGTTGGTATACATGTCAGACCCTGCTTTGAATTCACCTTTTAGCCAATCATTGAATTGATAACCCAAAGAACCGTTCAGCAAAAAACGATCGCGTTGATCTTCATTACGTTCATTGTCTAATTTCCAGTATGGATTGAAAGTTGCCGCACCACCACGGTACCAGATCATTTCTCCGAACTCATTGACGTTATCTCGGAAATCCAAAATATTTAGTGTTCTAGGGAGCATTTGTAGCGCATAAATATTGCTCCAATCGCGACCATTGATCGGACGATTTACCCCTTTGGTGTTATTGTATTGTACTTTTACATCGGTAGACCAACGGTCATCTGCACCAAATTTAGTTCCCATACGGGTAGTCAAATTGGTACGTGTAAAGCGGTTGGTTGGCAAAATACTTTGGTTTTCTAACCGATTGATTGCGGTGTACACGCTGGTATTGCCATATTGTTGCTGGAATGCAACATTGTGGTTTTGATTTACACCAGTTTGTAAATACGAATTCAAATTATCACGAGCTGACAAGGCTTCTTCTTGACCATTCCATTTAGTCACGGTTTGTCCTTCGATTCTTGGTCCCCAACTGGAAGGGCTAGTAGGGTCAAACGCGCCCGCATCTCCTTGTGCAAAGGTATTTTGAAATTTAGGTTGGATAAAAATGGATTCCACGCCCATGTTGGATGAAGCCGTGATGCCCAATCCTGCTTTAGCACGGCCAGATTTGGTCGTAATCAAGATGACTCCGTTACCTGCTCGTGTACCATATAAAGCTGCAGCAGAAGGTCCTTTTAACACGGACATACTTTCAATATCATCCGAACTTATGTCGCCCAAACCATTACCTCGGTCTAAGCCTGCCGCGAAATAGCCGTTGTCTGTCGTTCCTGTAAAGTTGTTCATTGGAATACCATCGACTACGATTAACGGTTGATTGTCACCCGTCAAGGAACTAAATCCACGAAGAATAATCTTGGCCGATCCCCCAGCACCATTACTAGAACGCGCGACTTGAAGACCTGCCACTTTCCCAGATAGGGCATTGGCCAAGTTGGCTTCGCGGGTTTCCAACAATTCGGAACCTTTAATCTCCTGCACTGCATAAGCCAATGATTTACGCTCTCGCTTGATGCCAAGGGCAGTCACCACGACCTCCCCAATATCACCGGCGCCTTCGGTAAGGACTACATCATGAGTGGTCGAGGTGACCATTATTTCTCTCGTCGTGTAGCCTAACGTTGAAAAACGAATGGTAGAACCATTGGCCGCTTGGATGCTGTAGCTACCATTGGCATCTGTTTGAGTCTGCCGGTTTGTCCCAGTAACACTGACTGTAACGCCAGCGATTGGTCCATTTGCATCTGTTACCCTCCCAGTAACAGTCTGCTGTGCAAAGGCGGCCGATATGCTCCATAGCATAACGAGCAGCATATTGCAACAGATGATGTTGAATTTGCTCATGTTGTTATTATTTGGTGTAGTTAAGTTCTCTTATTACAATCGCTGATAGTCAGCATTCTCAATCGCTAAGCACGCCCCGCCCAATAATTGCGGATATTCAATCTCCGACATCGAAAATTGGGTCTGCATGCGTAGTCGTTCAATAGTGTATTTCCGCAAAGAAGTCTGAATCGTACCTGGAAGTATGTCTCCTAATCGAGCTCCACGACCACTCAGAATGATATGCTCTGGATTGATGATGTGGATCAACGTAGCCAATCCTTTTCCTATGGCGTATGCGATGTGATCTACCGCCGATAGTGCCAATTGATCGCCCTGCTTTGCAGCATCAATAATACATTCACCCGTAATATGCCCACTTTGCTCATATTCTTCCGCTAGTAACGATGGTTCTCCTTTTTGCAGGCGATCATGTGCGTAGCCCACTGCAGAGAGAAGGGAGGCATCGACTTCTAGGCAGCCTCGCTTTCCGCAAGAGCACAGCGTGCCTTTGTCAGAAAGTGGAATATGGCTGAATTCTCCAGCGAAGCCACTATGTCCGCGAAAAAGTTTACCATCGATAATCATCCCTAAACCGATGCCCCAATTCAGATTGATAACGAGCATATCTTTTGATGCGCGTTGCCGACCAAATCGTTTTTCTGCGATGGCAATAGCTGCTGAATCATTCTCTAAGAAAGTTTGTATTCCGAACGCCTTCTCCAGAAGATTCTTAATATTATGAAATGGATTGTCTGCGGGAAAAGAAGCATTAATACCTTCTGCCGCATTAACGAATCCAGGTGATGTTAACCCTATCGCGAATATTTTCCGCTTTCCCGCACTCGCTTTCACGTTAGTTATTAATGCTACAAGGTTTGTGTAGGCATCGGCATCAATCAAGGTGTTTTTGATCGTCACGACCGGTCCAAAATAGCTGTGATCAAAATTCAACAGTGCCACACTGCTGTAATATTGATCAACGGCTACCGATAGAATCAAAGGAAGATCATTGATCGTTAGTTGATATTGCAATGCACGTCTGCCACCAGTGGAAGGAGCTAATCCAACCGTGTTTACGATACCATCATTAGCTAATTCTTGCAATATCTTGGTCGTGCTGGGAATACTCCGATCTATGGTCGAGGCAATTTCGCTTACCGATTGCAAGCGTCGAAAGCATAGCGCCTTCATAATAGAGATTTTGGTCTGACTCACGGGCGTATTGTCTTAGCGTTAAAGACTGTTCATTAATAACGGTTGTAACAAATCTATTGATAAATCTCTCAAATCAAAGGTTTATTGAAAATATTTAAAAAGTTTATGACCTCATGTATGGGAAATTTATATAGTGTCACACTCTAGCTAATAGTTGTTGGAATTTCGATTAAGAGTTCTTAAAAGTAAAATAGGATTATACTAGATTATTACCGTTAAATTCGCGACTCCTATAAAAGAAAGGAGCACCATTCGATGCTCCCTCTTCCTGTAAAATACTATAAAAGCTATAAGCGCTTTATCCGGATGTTTCGGAAGAAGACTTCAGAACCGTGGCCTAAGAAGCCAAGATGTCCTTTCTTATTTTTCAGTCCGGGATGATCTTTACCATCTAGCGTACCATTTTTAGAGGCTTCGGCCAAATCACCGTCTAATATCACGATGCCATTCAGCGTCACCTTTATATGGTTACCTTTTACATAGATTTCCTGCGTATTCCATTCACCAAGGGGTTTTAATCCTTCGCGTTTAGCGGCAATAATACCATAGGCCGATCCATGGTACTGATGTTTTTTGAGGTTTTTATAGATATCGGCATCATTATCCAAAATCTGAATTTCAGTGCCCACATAAGCGGCATCGCCATCCAATGGCGCACGTATGCCTACGCCATTATTGGCTCCAGGTGTCAGTTTGAAATCAAAACGGTACACAAAGTCGCCAAACTCTTCTTTGGTGTACAAGTTTTTGCCAAACTTAGCATCTGGATTAGCACGTAAGTGGCCTTCTGGCGTAATTTCATAAGCCGTTGATTCTGTCCAATGATCTAAGTGCGTGCCATCAAATAACATCTTAAAACCTTCCTGCTGTTCCGCAGCGGTAACTTGGAAAACTTCCTTACGCGGTAATTCTTTGAGGTAAATATCGCGATACCACACTTTTGATCCATGCGCCTGCAATTCGATCTGTTCCATCGGGAAGATGGGTTGATTGCGATCCCAATAGTTTTCTAATGTGGTACTATCGACGACTTGCTCACCGTTTAACCACACCCATACCTTGTCGTCTATCATTTTAATCTTAAAAGTATTCCATTCGCCTAATGTGTTATCAGCAACTTTTAATGGATCTTTCGCGTGCGTTTTATTGTTGTACAAACCACCCGAACCCACTTGTGCACCAACATTCACGCGCGAAATATCCCAGATCTGCACTTGTGGCGTGCCGCGGAGATAAATCCCCGCATCTGGTTCTTCACCTTTCGGATCCAACTTCCAGTCCACCAATAGCTCAAAATCACCGTATTGTTTATCGGTCGCGATGTTATCGCCTTTTCCGCCAAAAACTAGCATCCCATTCTCTGCGGTCCAATTAGAGCGCATGTCCTGATCAGCGGCGGCTTGCTTTTTGGTCAACTCTTGCGTAGACATCGCATTGCGCTTGATCGGATCTTCCACCAAACCTTTCCAACCACTCAGATCTTTGCCATTAAATAAAGCAACGTAACTTTCTTTGTTTGGCATTTCTGCCAGATGACGCTCAATCGCGGCAGAGAGGTAAGCGCTTTCTTCACCAGCCAAATTTATTATACACTGAGTCAGCATATCTTTTACCATTTTGCCAGTAAATGTGCGGTTATCTAGCGCGATATTCATTACAGTACCAGTCGCAGTACGCTTCAAATCTGGATCAGTAAGATATTGGCCAGCAAAGGCCAATGCCTGAAAAGTGCCTGTTGCCTGCAAACTTTGTAGGATCATTCGCTTTTGTGCAACGCTTTCTGCTTGCGCAAACGCATCTTTCAGATATAGCGTTTTCTGATCAGGTTTGGCGGCGCTACGATTTACTTGCTTCACTAATCCACTTAATACCACATTCAAGGATTCACCTTTTTTCGTGCGAGAAAGCGTGATCAAGGTCGGTAGGGCAGTTGGTTCAGACCAGTTCGCCAAGGTTTTTATAGCGATCTCACGATTCGCAGTATTGTTAAGCGCTTGTTGTACTAGCGGCAATGCACCATCATCACCGACGCTGGCAAATACCGGAAATAGGTAAGCGATATGTACTACATCCTCTAAAGATATATTTGATGCGAGCTGTTGGATGCGCTCTGATTTATCGGAGCGCGCTTTTAAGGAAATAGTTAATGCATGCTGTACCTGAGATAAATCTTGCTTTGAAACATTATTCAACAATGATAGAAGCGTGTCCAAATCTTTTGCACTAGCTAAAGCAGGCAGCGTTTTATATGCTTCTTTGCTGACAATCGTGTCTGTCGATGTGAGTAAAGGTAGTACGGATTGCAGAGATTCTTCGTTCGAACGGGTGGCTAGAAATTGTAACAAGATTACTTGCGTTGTTGCATCTGAATTAGATAAGGCGCTATGCACTGCTTGCACCGTCTTAGGATCTGGGGTACTTAGCAGTAAATCTTTGATTGCCTCTTTTCCTTCCTGATCCACCTGCGATATTTCTTGTATCATGCGCGTCGTGGCCGATTCATTATTCAATCGTACTAAGGCACGTAAAGCGGCCACCTTCGCGCGACTATCCTTGCTATTAGCTAAGCTGTTTTCGATGGGTTTAGCATATAGATCTTCGCCTTGTTTTCCTAGGAAATCAAACAAGCTCTCTTGCACATCTGGCGAGGCATTCTTTAGCATCGCAATCAAGGCACGACTTTCTTTTTTCGTACCATGCTCCGCTAACAGTTGTAGTGCGATACCACGATAGGTCGCGTCGGACGATTGTATTCCGCGCAGGATTTCTTTCTTAGCTTTTGCTGGATTAATGACCGCAGATAAGGCCAAAGCTCTTCCTTTGAGGACAGCAGACTGATTGATGTTGGTTTGTTGTAAGACCGTATTGATCATTTTTTCTGACCCTTTTTTATCTCCTTGTGCTAAGCAGTTGGCTGCATAATCTAAGCTGAGTGAAGCCACGTTGGTCGGCTCATAAGCATATCCGACTTCTGCCGCTTTATCCAGAAAGAGTTTTTCGGATGCGCTGCCCGCGATTTTGCTGAGTGCTATGTAGGCGTTGCGACTGAAAGTAGCGTCTGTATACTGATCAAGGCTAGCAATGATAAGCGGCTCTGCTTTTTTTGCTTTAAGATCGCCTAAGGCGGTAATCACCGCAATAGCCTGTTTCTCACTTTTCGCATTTTGCAAGCCATCAATCAAAACATTCACGGCTTCTGGCGTGCCAATGGCATGTAAAACTAGCGTCGCATCATCTACTAAATTGTCATCCGATAGGAAAGGAGCAACCACAGCCAAGCTTTCATTATTTCCCACTTTTTTCAATAACTCCAATACAAAGGCTTTTTTCTCTTGCTGTTGCAATTGGCCAAGGCTCGAGCCCAGTCCTTCGACGAATACTTTACGCTGGCTTTCTTTACCATCCTGCATCACGTAATACGAATAGGAGTTGAGCGCGTAGGTGATCGGGGTAATGTCGGTGTTTTTCTTTTCAATTTCTTTTACCAACGTCGCTATTTCAGCCGCTGTAAAATGCTCGAGCTCCTGCATCGCGGCAGAGAATGTCTCGAATTTTTCAGCAGGCTGTTGCATGAGTAAATCCGCAATCTTTGTGGTCGTGGTTCGATCTGTTGGTAGTTGCGCATACACGGCGGTGTGCAGCAACAGGAATGATAATATATAGCTAATTCTTTTCATGAGCGTCTTTTAAATAGTCCAAGGTCCACGCATCGGTTGATTAATCAGGCGATTGGCACCCGGATCACCTACAAACTCTTGCTTGTCGGAATCATAATGTAAGGTGCGATTCAGTCGCAAAGCAGCCAACCCAAGGTTGACGAGTGTGGCCGAGTAGTATCCATTTTCCTCGTTGAGCGCAAACTTCTGCCTAGAGCGACACGATTCTAGGAAATCGTCGACCTGTGGTGCCGGATCTGGATATTGTGACAGCTTCCGTTCCAAGTCTGGTATGTCGGAAACAAAACCTTTAAATAGCTTTCCGTCTGGTCCTTCGATGTATGGTTTTCCTACTTCTGAGCCTGCTCCATCCAGTACGATTTGGCAACCATCAGCGTAGGTGTAGGTGATCTTTCGCCAAGTTCCCACGGCATCATAATGCTGCTGCGGTGCGTCTACTTCGATCTTGACCGGACTTTCGTTGTCTTTGCCCAAGAAATATTGTACGGGATCCAAATAATGTTGTCCCATGTCTCCCAATCCGCCGCCATCGTAATCCCAATAACCACGGAAAGTGGTATGCACGCGATGTGCACTGTACGGTTTATAAGGAGCTGGGCCTAACCACATATCGTAATCTAATTCTGCTGGAATTTTTTCCTCGGGTAGATTTTCATTGCCCACCCAGTAAAACTTCCAATCAAATCCTGTATGCTTGCTGATGGTTACTTTGAGCGGCCAGCCCAACATGCCGGTGTCGACTAATTTTTTAATCTTTTTGACGGGCACTTGCATACCGTAGAAATCGCGGTCGTAGCGAAACCAAGTATTTAAGCGAAACATATTGCCATGTTGTGCTACGGCTTCTTTCACGCGTTTTCCTTCACCAATAGTACGCGTCATCGGCTTTTCGCACCAAATATCTTTGCCTGCTCGTGCGGCATCTACCGCCATAATCCCATGCCAATGCGGCGGTGTCGCGATATGTACAATATCTACTTGTGCATCTTGGATCAGATCGCGGTAATCGCGGTATTCCGTGGCCCGATCTTTCAATTGTTTTTGCGCCAGCGCCAAATGCCGTGTGTCTACATCGCAAATGGCGACCGTTTTCGTGCCCGAATATTCAAAATGACCGCGACCCATGGAGCCTACGCCAATAACGCCTTTGGTGAGGTGATCGCTCGGTGCCAGAAAACCGTTCCCGCCTAACACGTGTCTCGGTACGATGGCAAAGGCAGCTGCTCCAACGAGTGCTTTCTTAATAAAATCGCGTCTTATTATTTTACTTAATGTCATGTTTTAGATGTTTTTCAGACATGCGTCCGTTTACTATTGGTATAGAAGTAGATTATTCTTATTGAAGGTATTAAGATAGATAAAATATCATAAAGAGTTAGCGAATCCACCGTAACACGGCTGTGACGGGTAGGTGGTCGGAAGCGTAATGCTCTTGCACGACTTGATGCGATACTACTTTCCAGGAATCCTGAATTCTGGTCAAAATAAAATCAATGGTTTTATTGGGGTTAATGACGGGAATGGTGAAGCCACACGCTGTACAGGTGGGGCGAAGTACTTTTCCAAGTATCGCAAATGCTTCTTGATCCGTGGTCATATTCAGATCGCCAGCGATCAGCATAGGAAGGTTATTATTGGCCGCAATATCGGCCAATTCCTTGGCCTGCAAGTGGCGGTTTTGCGGATTCCTCTGCGCATCCAGGTGTGTTGTAGCAAAAGTGATAGATAGATTATTATCCAGCGTAATATCAATCGTAACCAAAATTCTCGGTTCGGCCTTCGATTCCGCTACAGAAGAAAGTCGGTGTACTTGCGGATTGGTAAATGGCTTTTTGGAAAGGATCGCTTGTCCATATTCTCCACCATCAAAATCAATGGCTTTTTCAAAATAATAATGCATACCTAAGGCTTCCGCGATCAATTTTGCTTGATCGATTTGTCCGCTGCGTTTGGTACGTACATCTACTTCTTGTAAGGCAACCAGATCGGGATTTTCTTGGCGAATCGTGGCTATAATCGCTTCTAGATCGATTACTTCCGGCTTGCTCGGTGGGTTAGCATGATGTATATTGTACGACATGATTTTCAAATCCTCTGGTGGTGAATTATTGATTTGCTGTTGTGCCTTTCCACAGTTGATTGTAAAAATTAGCAGAAGGCATAGCCCTAAGAGATGGTTGATTTTGCGCATATCAGTCTTGTTTTGAGATGAGTAGATAAAGACACGGCAGTTTCGCGTGATCAACCGCCGTGTCTTTTATAGTTAACAAAATGAAAGGTTACCAACCTGGGTTTTGACCCAAATTAGGATTACGTTCAAATTGTGTTTGCGGCACCGGCCACAAATAATTTTTAGGGCTTTCAAAAGCGCGCGTCCACTGCACTAAGAGAAAGCCATCTGTACTTTTTCTGTAGGTAGATGCACTCAACTGCGGAAACCAACTAGCTTTCACACCTTCAATATCCTGACCTAGACGTTCCCCTTCGCGCCAACGCCTTACATCAAAATAGCGATGACCTTCCAGCACCAATTCTACACGGCGTTCTCGTCTGATTTCTTCGCGGACGTCCAAGCCATGCTGAGCCAAAAAGTTGAGGTTCATACGTGTCATCCCAACGCGATCCCGCAATAGGTTGATCGATATATCCAAATCTGCTTGCGTTAGTTTGCCTTGTTCTAATCTGGCTTCTGCATAATTAAGCAATACCTCGGCATAGCGCATGTGATGAATATCATTATCATCTCTGCTCACTAAACCTACGGCACTCGGTTCAACATACTTCTTGTAGTAATAACCCGTTGTGGTAACTGACCCACGACCATCTTGACTAAATTTGGGCACTTGAAAAACCGTCGGGTCCGGGTTTTGTGCGACTGGTCTGCCGTCGAATCGCCCGCCCCATTTATCGCCAGGCACTAAGATGGTTTGCGTCATGCGCGGATCTCTATTTTGAAAAACATCGGCATAGGTGTCATCCTTGTACAGCGGAGATTTATCAATCGGTAAACCATCCGAACATAAGTAAGATTCGACCAACGAACGTGTGGGTACAAAGCGCGCAAACTGATCTGGCACCTGAATTTCTCGACTCAAATTGTGCATAATCACATCAGTAAGATGCATGCGAGCGAAGATGGTTTCTTTGTTTCGGCCTCCGGCCAATTTACCAGCGCGTGTAAATAACTCCCAATAATTCGTTGCAGGATTGCCCGTGTTGTACAATTCGTACACACCCATATCCATCACCGCTTTGGCGGCTTGCTCTGCTACATCATAGCGGCCATAGGTAAGCGCAATGCGTGATTTCAACGTCAACGCCGTTCCTTTGCTTACGCGACCTAGGTTTTCTCCGGTAGGTATAGCACTCGGCAATACGGCTGCAGCAGCATCTAGATCCTGCAAAAGGAAATCCACCACCTCCGATTGAGGTGTACGATCATCATATAATTCAGGATCGTCTGGATTCAAAGTTTTGGTGAGCAATGGAATATCGCCATAAAAAGACGTTAAAAAGCTGTAAGCCAAGGCCCGGATGACGCGCACTTCGGCCGCTAATCGCTCCTTAGCTCCCACTTGATTCTCCGTCGCTCCGGCATAGTTTTCCAGAAATGCGTTGCATTCCCTTACATCGCGGTACATATTAGCCCATTCACTATTTACGGTAGGTTGGGTAACAGGAAATACACCAGAACCAATATCCTTGTACTGATTACCACTTGGCCACATGGTATTTTCGCCCATATTTTCCATATCAACGAAGTTTTTCGCTTTCACGCGCGAGTAGATGGCAGTAGCCGCCATTTCCAGATGTTCCTGTGTTTTCCAGTACGTTTCGTTTACAATTTCATCTTGCGGCACGCGATCCAAGAAATCGCTGCAACTGCCTAAACCGATGAGACTAATAGCGGAAAATGTATAGATGAATTTTTGGTATTTTTTATGTCGTAATGTCATTCTATCTTAAATTTAAATTGATACCCAATACAAACGTTTTTACTTGCGGATAATATCCACCGGTGTTGCCGCTTGGCACTTCTGGATCATAACCGTAGAAAAAATCGGTTTTGGTGAGTAGATTATCTGCCGAAGCATACACGCGCAATTTGCTGACGCGAATGCGATCCATCCACTCCGGTGAGAAGGTATAACCGACCTGTACATTTTTTAAACGTAGGTACGAAGCGTCTTCGATCCATTTGGATGATATACGGGTATTGTGATCACGCAAATACACGAAGCGTGGATACGATGCATCGGTATTGTCGGGAGTCCAACGATCCAAATGTACTTCCTGTGGCAAAGCGCTATTGTTGATAAAGGCGTGGCGTGCATTGCCAGCAAGAAATCCATCGACTTTACCAACACCTTGCAGAAAGAAGCTGAAATCAAAGTTTTTGTACGCTAAATCACCACGAAATCCGTACGTGTAGCGCGGAATATCACTACCTAATACATGGCGATCATTGCCAACCGTAATTTCAGTAGCTTCTGGATCCGTCGGTACATAGATTAAATCTCCAGGGCCGACGAGGTCACCTCGCTGAAACGGAAAGTTGGGTACCAGGCGGCCATCGACCGTACTAAAATCACTTTCTTGCGCGATGCGATCTACTTTAAAGCCATAATATGCGTCTAATGGGTGGCCTACTAAACGAACGCGATCACCCAGATTTACGGCATAATCATCTAAATGTGTGATCTTATTTCTCACATCCGAAAGATTAAAGTTAGCTCGGTAGCTAAAGTCGCCGATGTGATCTTGCCAACCAAGGACGAGTTCCCAACCTTTGTTTTGCATCGCACCTGCGTTTTGAGATGGATAGCCTGAACCCACACCAATTACATCTGGTAATGGTGTATTGAGCAGTAAATCGCGCGTGTTGTTTATAAAGTAATCTCCTGTTACAGTCAATCGTTGTCCCAGAAAGGCTAGATCCATTCCAATATTCATCTTCTCGGAAGATTCCCAAGAAACAAGCTGATTGGGGATGAAGGATTGGCGGAAGCCCACTCGTCCGACGTTGCCAATTGGATTATTTGAATTAACCTGAGCAGAGGATAAGATGGCCATAAACGGATGATCGCGACCTACACGGTCATTACCCTGTGTTCCGTAAGAAAACCGAACCTTACCAAAATTCCACGTATCGCGCAGGCTTTCGAAAAACGCTTCTTCTGTAAATACCCAACCCGCTGAGAAAGAGCCAAACCAATTCCAACGCACATCAGGATGAAATCTGGAAGAACCATCCCGACGGAAGTTTCCTTCTAGGAGATAGCGACCTTCGTAATCATAATTGACACGACCAAAGAAAGACATCAAGGCATTCTGACTGCTAGAACTTTCATTCAATTGGTTTTCGGTGCCCAGTGCTAGTGAAGGCAAATCGACCGGAAGATGCGTACGCGAAGCTCCAAAATCTGCACCAACATTCTCTTCTAGAGAGTAGCCTAACAAGCCTGTTACGTGGTGTTTTTCTTGGAAAGTGCGATTATAGTTCACCGTTCCTATAAAGGTTTGGTAGGTGCCCGAATAGTGGTCCATGCTAACTCTGTTCGGGAAATTGGTTTGATAGATTAACTGCTCGTCATCTGGACTATAATAGTTGATAGTTTTTAACTGTGTTGTTCTTTTTGAGTTGTATTTTACTAATCCGTACTGTCCTTTTAGATCTAAACCTTTTGCGATATTGAGCGTGGCTGCGAGGTTCGCCGTGATTTCTTGCGAAGTAAAACTATTCGTTCCACCATCGGTGGCAATAGCAACGGGATTGCTCTGGCCGCCATGATATGCCCAACTATCATTGGTGAATCTAACGGGCACTAGAGGGCGAATACCCAATGCCGCAGAAAGTGCACCAGTTCCCGATGCGCTGCCATCATTCGAGCGATCCACATAACCCAAGTTTCCGTCTATTTTCAATCTTTCGCCGATTTGGGTATTCAGGCGAATACGCGCATTATGGCGATGCGCTTTAAAATTATCGCCCACTACCAATCCACCTTCGTTGAGGTAGCCATACGAAGCATAATACTGCGTATTGTCGCTTCCGCCATTCAGACTTAGGTTATGATTTTGCTGTGGCGCACTCGAGCGATATACTTCATCGATCCAGTTCGTATTGGCAAAATAGTTGGGATCGCTGCCATCACGTGCTATCGCAATTTGTTCTTCAGTATAGGTCGGGTTGGTGCCCGCATTGATGTTGGCCTCATTTTGCAAAGTCATGTAATCTGCCGAACCTAGAAACTTAGGCAAAGCTGTTGGTGTTTGTTGGCCGAAGTAACTGTTTAGGCTGATATTCGTCTGACCGGATTTACCTTTTTTGGTGGTCACAATAATGACTCCATTTGCTCCACGCACTCCATAAATGGAAGAAGAAGCGGCATCTTTCAATACCGAAATACTTTCTACATCATCTGGATTTAGGATATTGATATTGCCTCCCGGAATACCATCAATCACGATCAAAGGATTCGCATCTCCCCAAGTACCTACTCCACGAATACGAAATTGTGGCGAGCGATTGCCTGGTGCCGTACTTCCATTACTGCGAACGGTAAGGCCGGGCATTTGCCCCTGCAAGCCAGTTCCAATATTGGCGATAGGTCTGCTTTCCAGTGCTTCGCCAGAGATGGAACTAACCGATCCCGTCAGGTTTGCTTTTCGTTGGGTTCCGTAGCCCACTACCACAACTTCATCGATATTATCATTGCCCGGCTGCAAGATCACGTTCATCTCACCTGCATTTGGCACGGTTTGCTCTTTCGTCACAAAAGAGATATGCTTGAAAACCAATATCGCATCTGGTTGCGCCACTTGGAGGCTGAACTGACCGCTCTTATCAGTGCTGGTATTTTGTCGTGTTTGGCCTTTGATCGCAATATTTACGCCCTCTACTGGCTGAGCAGCTTGGTCGCGTACGACACCGGAAATGGTGTATTGTTGTGCTGGCTCGATGCGCTTCGTTGCGCCTTGTGCACGACGAATCATGATGTAATCATCGAAGATTTTGTAATCCAGATTGTGCTGGCGCAAGAGTAGATCTAAACCTTCGGTAAGTGCGATCGATTGTAGATTAGTCGCTGGTATATTAATATTTCCGATTTCGGAATTGTCGTATACGAAACGGTGTGTAATCTGCTTCTCAATCTTTGTCAATAAGGTCGTTAACTTTGTCTGCGGTTCTTTCAGCGTAAAATGCTGTGCATAGCTCGTAGCGCCCACATTTGATATGGATAAAATAAGCGCCACGGCTATATATTTTGTAATTTCTAGGAAGCGATAAATTATATTTTTATGACCTCCCTGTACATTTAAATCAAAATGCATACTTTTAATTGATCGATGTTCGTTAAATAGGTGATTGGTACAATTGCTTTGGGAGCAGATCATTTTGTCAGAAGGTGTTGCTGCATCTTCTGGCTTTTTTTTTGCGTCTCCCAGTGATTTCATAGTTGACTTTCTTATTTCATAGGCTTAGGAGTTTTTTGCGTTGACAGTCAGGTTGTTATTTTTATAGGTTGCCTTTAATCCTAGATAATCTAGCATTTCCAGCATTTTCGACAGTTTCACATTCCGTGATATGGTACCATTGATTTCTGCATGTTTGCGTTTGCCTGCAATCTTCACATCGATATCATACCAGCGCGCCAGCTGATCGGCAATCATCTGCACATCCGCACGGTCAAAATGGAAATAGCCATCTTTCCATCGTACGATATCTTTTACGTTGGGATTGTGCACCGTTTGCATGCTGCCGTTTGCCGCGATGGTGGTCAATTGATTGGGTTGCATATGCACGTTGCCCGATGATGTCTGCAAGCGGATTGCACCACTCAATAATGCCGCCGTTGTTTGCGTTGCGTCATACGCATTTACATTAAACTTTGTTCCTAAAACTTCGATTTGTCCGAATTGACCTTCCACAACAAAGTGGCGTCCGGCAGATTTGGTAACTTCAAAATATACCTCACCCGTCATTTTTACGAAGCGATCTCCCGTGCCCATATTAGAAGCAAAGCTGATCGATGATTCGGCATTCAACCATACTTTGGTGCCATCGGGCAATAGAAAGTTAATTTGTCCGCCGCGTGGTGTTTGTACTGTATGCTGTTCTACTGGTGCGTTTTCAGCATGGGTGTACTGAATTTCTCCTGTTGCTAATCGCACGATAGAGAAAGTTTCTGCAGTTTCAATCATGCCGACACGCGTACTATCCAATGGTATCGTTTTTCCATCTTCGGTCAAAAATAAGGCGCGATTGCGACCTGGTTCGATGTCTTCCAGTTTGATGTCTGCTTGGGCAGAAGTATGTTGATCCAGCTCCTGATTATGATAAACAGAATAGATAAAAGTAGTACCGAAGCCAATGAGCAAGAGTGCCGCTGCCGCAGACATCCATTTTACTATTTTGTGGGATGTTGAGCGCTTGTACTTAGATGGATTTGCGTTGCTGCTTTCTGATATGATGTTTTCAAATATTTTCTGTGACTCGGTTTGAGTGAAAGGATGCGTTGTGGGTTTATCTTTTTCCATCGTTTGCTTCCAGACCTGTTCAAATAAGGCTTCCTGTTCCGACGTAGGAATTTGGGCGGAAAGATAGTCGAGGCGGATTAATTCTTCCTTGGTAATCGTTCCGTCGATTTGTTTCTGTAGTAAATGAATATAGTCGTTTCTCTCTTGTGGCATGTGCGGGTGTCAAGCTGATGCTTTACACCTAGAGGACAACGCTGCTCGGAAAAAGGGGGTATTAAAAAATAAAAAAAGTAAAAAAAAGACTAACAATGGAATCACGATGCTTGCTGAGGTAGCTTTTAATAGATAATCGCGCCAACTGCAAATATTTCTTAACAGATTCGCGGGAGATATTCATTTCGGTCGCAATTTCCAGGTATTTCTTGCGCTTGAATTGGCAGAGGATGTACGCTTTCTTTTGTTGTGCGGGCAATTGTTCGATCGCAAGATCGATCCATGGCAGATAGCGCTCTTCGTGACTAGGTTCAACCGATTCTTCTTGCCATTGATCTTGCTGCTGCGCATAATCGAGTTCGACTTTCGATCGTCGTACATTGCGGCGCAATAGGTTTAATGAAGCATTGCGCGCCAATACAAAGAGATATCCTTCTACATTGGCAATAGACAGGATATTTTCTCGCTTGTTCCACACCGTGGTAAATACATCTTGCAAAACCTCTTCAGTCTGGCTCTTATCTTTCAGAATATGAAATACTTCGGTGGCTAATCGCTCGAAATGAGCCTCGTAAAAGCGAGCAAACGCCAACTCATCGCCTTCGGAGATGGCCGTCAGATTTTGCTGCGTGTGATGTCGCTTTAGTATCGCTTTCATGGTAGATCAGGCATCACAAAAGTACCATTATCTTAAACCCAACAGATTCACTATGGCGTTAAGTTTATATTAATAATGTGCAGATGTGTTCATAATTCCGTTATCCGGAAGGTTGTTAGTTTCCTAAGAATTGTCATAAATCTAGGAAATATTTCTGAATAATAGCATCATATGTTGATAGCCAATCGCCATAGCAATAGGATGATAGGAAATGGGAAATGAATATGTTGTATTGAAATATGAAGCTGTTGCATCTATGTTAAGGTTCGTTAAAATTCTTTCAATCAATACAATATGATTTTATCTTGCTTCCAAAATCGACAACCTATTGAAATTGCTATCGACCTATTATCCTTTCATGATAAGCCTATCTTCTCTGATATGGTACATCGATTACATCCCCAAAAAGATAGCTTACTTGTCGTATAGCTCCGTGAATTTTCTGGCGGATTATGAGCAACAGGACACCTCTGGTCTGCAAGTATCGAATCTTCCCTTTCCTGTCCGACAGGATACAGACACCATCGTATTGGATGAAATCCAAATCAATCGTCCATTATTTAATGCAGATAGTTTGCAGGTGCATGAATATTTTAAAACATTATCCCAAAAATCATCACCAAGCTGGAAAAGTATTTTTATCGATCGCACCACATCTAATGAACCTCTATTGCCCAATCGGGCGAGTAGTACCTCGAGTTTGATATCGCTTGACCTTCTATCGATCATTGGTAGGCTAACTACAAAGAAAAAATCATCGGAGCAAACGGATGATATGTGGAATAACAAAGAGCGCTACATCGAGCAGCACTTTGATTCTACGTTAGTGAAAAGGATGACTGGGCTATCGGGTATAGCATTGGAAGAATTTGTTCACGAAAAACGCCCCCTAGCAAGCGACCTATCGGATACTGTCATGTATGAACTCATGAAATATATTAAATCAAAACATAATGAAGAATAACCGTTTACTTTTTGCTGTACTACTATTGACCACTTGCTTGTTGGCCTGTAACAAGAATTATGAAACAACCGAAAAAGCATCTAACCTAGATTGGAAAACGGAGCGAATGTATTCTACTTACGTAAAAGATACGTTCGATATCAGTGTCCGGTATCCAAAAGAATTTCATCAAGATTCCCTGAAGAATTACCCAGTCGTGGTACTAGCAGATGCAGATCTTTATTTTCCACTATTAGCGCCGATGGTGCATCAGTATGAGGAAGTAGGTATTTGGCCGCCAACGGTTTTAGTAGGAGTTGGGTACGGATCATTGCAACGCATGGATTCATTGCGTAATCGTGATTATCTCTATCCTGCATCAGTACCATCAGACGAAATTTCGACGCCAGGGGGAGGAGAGAACCTCTACCAATTCCTTACACAAGAATTGTTGCCCAAACTGGAAAAGGAAGGTATTACCAATCCGAAAAGAATATTAGCTGGCCATTCTTTCGGGGGATATTTCTCCCTGTATAGTTCATTAAAACAGGCGGAGCAGCAGCGGCAGGATTTTTCTGGGTTTATAGTCGCCAGCCCATCTTTGTGGTATCGCGATTTCTATCTGGAAAAGAGATTTGGTGAGCACGATAATTTTGGAAAACACAAGATCTTTTTAAGTATTGGTGGAGCAGAGGACGCAGAATGGAGTTTGAAACCTTTTGATCAGTTGTTACAGATTTTGGAGCCACATGCGGCAGGAAAGAATGTGCATTCCCAAGTGTATGCGGGGTTAGGACACATGGATGTCGCCATGGTTTCTTTTCTACAAGGAATCGGTCTATTTTTGGGTTCTGAATAAGTGCATTATTTCTTTTTTAGCCTAAGGTGTGAAGGTTATTTACGGGTAGCATGTTATCTTAGTAGCTTCAAATAGATGGCAATATCATGAATCAACCCATTTCACTCAAAAAATATGACGCTAGAGACTTTGCCGCTTATTACGAGATGGTAAGCGAGTATGCGGTGATGCAATACATTACTGAAAAAGCATTAAGCGAAGCTGAAGCTAAGGAAAAATTTGAAAGTATGTTGGAGGTAAATGCCGCACACGAACACTTGGGTTATTTTAAGGTTTGCGATCAAGCTGGAAGTTTCATAGGTGACTGCAAGCTCGAACCGTACCCGCAAGATACAAGCTGTCTTGAAGTGGGATATATTTTGAAAGAAGCCTTTTGGGGCAAAGGATTCGCCACGAAGTTATGTGCACAGATGTTGGCATTAGCCGACGCAGTAGCTCCCGACAAAGATATAGTCGGGATTATTGATCCAGCCAATGCGGCTTCCAAACGTATTTTGCAGAAGTTTGGTTTTGAAAGTTACTTTGTCGGGGTGGAGGATGATTTGCCGACTGAGAAGTTGAGATTGCAGAAGGCAACAGCTTAAGTTACATGGCTGCATCTCCTAATCATCCGCTGATAATTGTCGTAAAAACGCAGCAGACAGATCCAAGTGCTTTTTACGTTTCTCGCTATCCATCTTATCAAATGTGCCGATCAACATGCCTAAGCGAGGATTTTTGCTCAATACATCGCGGTGCTGATGCATGAAACGCCAAAAAAGTGCGTCCCACGTTTCCTGCCATTCACCCTTTTCCCAGTTTCCCATCTTTAGCAAATAGTTGCTGCCCGATATATACGGTTTAGTCGTCGTCAGTCCGCCATCTGCATATTGCGTCATGCCGTACGTGTTGGGTACCATCACCCAATCGTAGCTGTCTACAAACATTTCCATAAACCAACGGTACACGTCATCCGGGTCAAATTCACACAAGAGCATAAAATTGCCCAACACCATCAATCGTTCGATGTGATGGCAGTATCCGTATTTTAAAATCCGCTTGATAACCGTATCAATCGGATGAATACCAGTCTCTCCAGTCCAAAAGGTTTTTGGTATTTTGCGTTTAAAATTCCAGAAATTCCGGTTGCGTTGCTTAGTTCCTTCACGCTCATAAACAATATGGATAAATTCGCGCCAACCTATAATTTGGCGGATGAATCCCTCCAGTGAGTTCAGCGGAACTTCGTGTTCGCTGGCATAGGCCAATGCCTCATCAAGAATTTGCTGCGGATCTAGCAGGCCAATGTTGAGCATTGGGCTCAGAACCGAATGATGTAAAAAGCCTTCGGATATCACCATAGCATCTTCGTAATCTCCAAATTGAGCAAAACGATGTTTGAAAAAGGTGTGCAACCATTGTTTTGATTCCTCGTGTGTAGTTGGGTAAAAGTGGACTTCATCATTCAGTGACTCATCGGCCGTACCATAATTGTTGGGAAATGCCTTTTTTACCCATTGACGAGCTTCGGCAACGTAGTTGTTTTCTTTTAGTTTACCCAGCTCAGGAATAGCCTGTTTTTTAGGAAATCGCTTCCTATTATCCTGATCGTACGACCATTTGCCACCCAGAGGCGTCTGATCTTGTTCCAACAAGATTTGCCTGTTTTTACGCTCCTCGGCATAAAAATCAGCCATGAAATACCTTTTCTTCTGGTCGAAAAATTCATTCTCCGAAGCGTCGTTCAAAAAGTTGGATGTCGGTAGTTTTTCGTGGACAATACCTTCCTTTTTACACGTGCTGTCAATGCGGGCAGCCAACCAATTATCGGCCACATCCGCATAGAAAATGGTTTCTACACCTTCCTTTTTCAATTGTTTCAATAGTTGACGCACGTCCTCATTTTTTTCGGTCGCTTCGATGTATTGCACAGTATAACCCTGTTTTTTTAGCCGGTCTGCATAATATTGCATACTAGCGCGATGCAGCACAAGTTTTTTCTTGTGGAAAGCGTATTGATTAAAAAATAGTGTTTCTTCTATAAGGTACACCGGGCGAGATTTTTTTAAGGCGGGATGCTTCGCAAAAAGTTGATGTGGGAAGATGAGGGAGATGTGCGTATTGTCCATGCGAAGTAAACAGAAAACAGGCGCTTTAGGTTTGGATAGATAAATCACGGCAAAAAAAGAGACCCGGCGCATGCGCCGGGTCTTTCATCTATTTTTGCAGAAAATTATGATTTCTTGCTATGATCTTGTCCTACGTAAGTCAAATCTTTTGCATGCTTCACTTTTTCATCAAGCAAGGCGATCTGAATTACTTCTCGCATTTCCTTCACGTAGTGGAATGTCATGTCTTTGATATAATCTTCTTTGATCTCCAAGATGTCTTTCTCATTGGATTTACACAAGATGATGGTATCAATGTTAGAGCGTTTTGCGGCTAAAATCTTCTCTTTAATACCACCTACAGGCAACACTTTGCCTCGCAATGTGATCTCGCCGGTCATCGCTAGATTCGCACGAATCTTACGTTGTGTGAACAAGGAAGTCAAGGCCGTCAACATCGTAATACCGGCCGATGGTCCGTCTTTCGGAGTAGCACCAGCTGGCACGTGTACATTCACATCCCATTCATCGAAGATGCGATAATCAATACCAAAATCTTCGGCATGCGAGCGCAAGTAAGCCATCGCGATCGCAGCAGATTCTTTCATCACATCGCCCAGATTTCCAGTCAAGCTCAACTTGCCTTTTCCGCGGCTTAGGCTAGATTCGATATACAAAATATCACCACCTACGGCAGTCCACGCTAAACCAGTCACCACACCAGCCGTATTGTTGTCTTCGTAAAGATCTTTATCGAAGATCGGTGCGCCTAATATTTCCTCTACCTGCGTAGCGGAAATGTTGGCTTGATATGGTTTTTCCATCACGATTTTCGTCGCGATACCACGCACTACGCTGCCGATCTTTTTCTCCAGCCCACGTACGCCAGATTCGCGCGTATATTCATCGATGATTTTTTCGATGCTTTTCGCATTCAGCGAGATGTCTTTGGTTTTGAGGCCGTGCATTTCGCGTTGCTTTGGCAACAGGTGTTTCTTGCCAATCTCTACTTTTTCTTCGATCGTGTAGCCATTCACCTCAATGATCTCCATACGATCCAATAAGGCCGGTTGGATGCTGCTCAGTGAGTTCGCTGTCGCGATAAACATCACTTTAGAAAGATCGTATTCCATCTCTACATAGTGATCGTAGAAATTGGTGTTTTGCTCTGGATCCAACACCTCCAATAGCGCAGAAGAAGGATCGCCTTTAAAATCAGATCCAATTTTGTCGATCTCATCCAGTACAAATACCGGATTGGAAGATCCCGCCTTTTTCAAGGACTGGATAATACGGCCGGGCATGGCACCAATATAGGTTTTACGATGTCCACGGATCTCCGCTTCGTCGCGCACACCGCCTAATGCCATACGGGTATATTTTCGTCCTAGTGCTTTGGCAATGGATTTTCCTAAAGAAGTCTTACCAACTCCCGGAGGACCTACCAAACACAAAATTGGCGCTTTCATGTCATTCTTTAGCTTCAATACCGCAAGATATTCTACAATACGTTGCTTGACTTTTTCCAAGCCGTAATGATCTTTATCTAGCGTTTTTTCGGCGCGAGCCAAGTCAAAGTTATCTTTCGTGTAGCTCTGCCAAGGCAAATCCAACAAAAGCTCTAAGTAGTTGAGCTGTACCGAATAGTCTGCTGCCGCGGGATTGATCCGTGCTAGCTTTTCTAATTCTTTATCGAAGTGATTACCAACATCTTTTGGCCATTTCTTTGTTTTAGAACGAGTGCGCAAACTGTCAATTTCCAAATCAGGTGTATTGCCACCCAATTCTTCTTGGATAGTTTTTAGTTGTTGGTGCAAGAAGTAATCGCGTTGCTGTTTATCTAGATCTACGCGAACTTTATTCTGAATCTGATTTTTCAGCTCCAACATCTGGATCTCCGTCGTCAAGTGCTCTAATAGTAACTTGGCGCGTTTTACGAAATCCACTTTTTCCAACAATTCTTGTTTGCTCGTAAGCTCCAAAGAAAGATTAGAGGAGATGAAATTCACCAAAAAAGTAGGGCTATCGATATTCTTGATCGCTATTCCTGCTTCACTAGGCAAATTAGGAGATAGTTGAATAATCTGCTGCGCCAATTCTTTGATCGAAGAAATCAATGCCTTGAATTCCTTGCTGCTAGTTTTAGGCTTTTCCTCATCGTAACGCTCTACTTGCGCTAGCATGTAAGGGTCCGTTTGCACCACCGCATTGAGTTTGAAACGTTGTTTACCTTGGATAATTACCGTCGTATTGCCGTCCGGCATCTGTAGCAATTTGATGATGTTTGCTACGGTACCCACGCTATTCAACTCCTCAAAAAGCGGATCTTCGATTGTCATATCTTTCTGAGAAACAACACCAATCGTACGATCGCCTTTGTAGGCCTCTTTGATTAATTTGATGGATTTGTCGCGACCAACGGTGATCGGTATCACCACTCCTGGAAATAAAACCGTATTTCTTAGAGGAAGGATGGGTAATATTTCTGGAATATCCGCATTACTCATTTCATCCTCATCTTCTTGGCTAAGAAGTGGGAAAAACTCTGTTTCTTCGTTTATGATAGGTAGTACGTTATTGAAATCGAAAGTATTGTCTTTGCTCATATAATAGCTTACGCATGCTGACATCTTGTCTATGCAAAAATGCCGCTACGAATTTTAAATGATAAAATGAAGATGGTGCAACCCAAGTGCCAAAGTTAATTTTGGTACTATTTATGCTTACACCCTCTGGAATAACTGCAAATACGTCAGTTTTGTTCGGTTGTATGTCAGACGAATTGACGTAAGTTAGCTATTTACTAGGTCTTCGTAAGAGCGAATGTGGAAATGTTTATAAATATTGATTGTACAGTTAAACTATTTAATTCATTTTTACTCCATACAGGGGATTTATTTAAAAATGTTTTGTAACTAAAGTTAAGTGATTGAATATGAGAAAAGTAAAAATTGGAATGGCAGCCTTAGCGCTTGCGTTATCTGTTTACTCGGCGGAAGCACAGCAGGCAGAACATAAAAACCCGAATGTGCGTGCGGGCGAAAAAGCCCTAATGGGTGGTGATTTTAAAACGGCAATTACGCATTTGCAAAAATCTATGCCAGCGGAAGCTGCTGATGCAGATGTACACTATTTATTAGGTTACGCGCTTTTCCAAAACGGAGATTTCAAAAAAGCAGCGGATTCTTTCACGAAAGTAGTGGCATTAAATCCGAAAAATACTTCTGCATACTACTACAAAGCAAAAGCAAACAATGCGGTGGCAGTGAGTACAGAGTCTAAGATTGATGCAAAACAACGCCAAGCGCTATTAGAATCATCGATTGCTGATTATACGAAAGCGATTTCTATGGATGCTCAAGACGCTAAATTGTACCAAAATAGAGGTACAGCGTACCGTGATTTGGGTATTTTGAAAGGTAATGCAGGCGCCGCTTACAATAAAGCAGCAGCTACTGAATCATACAACAAAGCAGTAACAGATTTCGAGAAAGTTTTGACGTTTGATGCATCCCGCAAGGATATCCAAACGGAATTGAAAAAAGCGAAAGTATATCGCGACAACTTGAAATAGATCAACCCGTCAACAATTAAAATCCAATAAACGTTAAAGTGCCTCGATGTTCCGCATCAGGCACTTTTTCTTTTTATTGAAGGTCTTTGCGAAGCCGAAGCACGAAGCTGCGGCAATCTTTGAAGTATGTTATAATAAATTTAGACTGCTGCGTCAATTTTGAAATATCAACGCTCTGAACTCTATTAACGTTATCAACCCAAAAAGGTATAGATCGCGTTGTCGTACCTCCGCGCGATGACGATAGGACGTGCTATAAAGTGCCTTGATCGCCACGTCTTTGCGAAGCCGAAGCATGAGGCTGCGGCAATTTTTGAGCTGTGCTATTGCAGCAATCCTTAGTTCTAAACGCTATGAACTCTATTAACTTTCTCAACTCTTCTATTAAGCTCAAAAAAAACTACTCCGCGCTAGGTTTTCTTTGCACGATGAATCGGTAGCAAATCCACAAGATCAGAATCCAAATAGGCATCAACAACACCGATATTTTGAATACCGTGAAGCACATCATGACCAACACACCGATCAGAAAAATAAATGAAAGATAGTTCGTAAAAGGATACAGAATCGTCGGAAACTTGGTAATAGCCTCCTGCTTTTTTATTTCTTTGCGGAAGAACATGTGCGTTAGCGTAATCATGATCCAGTTAATCACCAATGCCGAAACTACCAATGACATCAAGATTTCCAAAGCTTGTTCTGGAATCAGTTTATTGATGACTACCGTGACCGCTACGAAAATAGCCGATACGAGAATCGCATTAATAGGAGAGTGGCTCTTATTAAGTTTCGTCAAGAATTGCGGCGCATTACCCTGTTTAGCCAATCCGTAGAGCATACGAGAATTACTGTACACACAGCTATTGTACACCGATAAAGCTGCTGTAAGTACGATTAGATTCAACGCATTCGCGATCAAGTTGGAAAAAGACACGCTCATGCCGAAGAAGCTGAATTTCATCGCGTCTAATGACGCGAAAACGGTTACAAATGGGCTGGTATCTCGGTCGATCTGCTGCCATGGAAGTAGGGAAAACAAAATAACCAATGCACCAATATAGAAGATCAAAATCCGAAATAAAACCTGATTAGTCGCTTTCGGGATGTTTTTTTCCGGATTTTCGGCCTCCGCAGCCGTGATGCCGACGAGTTCCAAGCCGCCAAAAGAGAACATAATGACCACGAGTGCGACCAACAAACCTTCATAAGATCCGTCTGGCAATTGTGCGATCAATCCCTTCGGGAAAAAACCGCCATCCCGATATAAATTGCTAATCGAAGCCTGATCTCCACCTGTACCACTAATCAGTAAGTACGAACCAAAGAGAATCATACCAATAATGGCGATCACTTTTACAATGGAGAACCAAAATTCGGTTTCCCCATAAATCTTGACAGAAGCCAGGTTGATCAAATTGATAATCACAAAGAATACCAAGCTAGAAACCCATAAAGGTAGCTCCGGCCACCAATAGTTCATGTATTTGCCGATGGCAGTCAATTCTGCCATACTCACTAGAATGTACAGAATCCAATAATTCCAGCCAGAAGCAAATCCCGCAAACGATCCCCAATAGCGATTGGCAAAATAGCTGAATGAACCCGATACGGGCTCATGTACCACCATTTCACCTAACTGCCGCATAATCAAGAAAGCGATAATTCCGGCAATACCGTAACCTAAAATCACGGCAGGTCCTGCCAGTATGGCCGCTTGACCAACACCTAAAAATAAGCCTGTTCCGATTGCTCCACCGAGCGCGATTAATTGGATATGGCGGTTGCTTAAGCCACGCTTAAGCTGGTTTTCGTTTTGTTCTTGCACTTTGGTTTAGCTATTTCTTCTGAAGTCCGGCATCACATTTACAATTGCCACCACAACCCGCATCTGTAGACTTTTTTGGGAATACATGTTTTACAACCATTGCGATAGCAATAAGAAATAAGATGCCGATGATGATATATTGTACGATCATAATGTACTGTTGGGTCTTATTTTAGTAGTTGATAGGCAACTAATGCTGCAATATAAGCAAGTCCCGTCATAAAACCAAGCTGTATCAGCGTCCATTTCCACGAGCCAGTTTCCTTCTTTACCACGGCTATAGTCGCCATACATTGCATCGCAAAAGCATAGAACAATAACAAGGAAATTCCTGAAGCAAAGTTGTACGCCGGAAGCCCAGTATTTCGGTTAACTTCGCTTTTCATCCGTTCAAACAGCGTAGCGCGTTCGCCATCGTCTTCGATGTCTACATCGTCGCCTAAGCTATACACCACGGCCATCGTACCTACGAATACTTCGCGTGCCGCGAAAGAAGAGATTAGACCAATTCCCATTTTCCAATCGTAACCCAACGGGCGCACGATCGGTTCGATTCCCATCCCGATGTAACCCAAGAAGGAGTGTTCCAGCTGGTAAGATGCGATAGCCGTCTCCAGTTCATCACCTTCCAGTGTTGGCTGCTCTGTGGTTACATAAGTCTCTGCATCGTAAAAACGATTGTTGGGTCCAAAGTTGCCTAGCACCCAAAGGATAATAGAAATCGCTAAAATGATCTTACCTGCACCAATCAAGAAGCCCGATGATTTTTCCCAGACATTAGTCACTACATTTTTCCAATCTGGAATTTTGTAAGTCGGAATTTCAAAAACCAAGTAGCTTTTGTGCACACTTTTGATGAAAATATTCAATATCCAAGCCGAACCAAGCGCACTCACCACGCCTAATATATATAAACCGAAAAGGACCAATCCTTGTATGTTGAAGCCCAAGAAAGTGCCTTCTGGAATCACTAAGCCAATAATCACGATGTATATCGGTAGGCGCGCCGAGCAGGTCATAAATGGTGTCACCAGCATCGTCAACAAGCGTTCTTTTGGATTCTCAATATTACGAGCCGACATTACCGCTGGTATCGCACAGGCTGCACCAGACATCAATGGAATGACCGATTTCCCGTTTAGACCAAATGGACGAAGCCAGCGATCCATCAGAAATACAATGCGACTCATATAACCTGTTTCCTCCATCAAAGAGATGAAGATAAATAAGATTACAATCTGCGGTAAGAAAATCACAATACCGCCAATACCCGTCACAATTCCATCGGTGAGCAAGGAGCTCAGTGGCCCTTCGGGCAATTGTGTACTAAGGTACGCTGCCAAGTCACTAAAAGTACCATCGATCCAATCCATTAACGGCGCCGACCAAGCAAATATCGCTTGGAAAATCAATAGCAATACACCCAAGAAAATAGCGTAACCCACCAATGGATGCATCAACAAACGATCGATTTTGGCGGTGGTTTTTAAGGCGCTACTTTCGCCGCGAATCACGATCTGCTCCAGCGCACGATCGAGTTCTTGGCTACGCACCAGGGATTCATCGCGTTGCAATTGTTGCGGTGTGATCGTATGCTGTTGGCGGATTTGTAAAACGGCAGCTCGTTGGTCGTTTGTAAGCACCTTTGAGTTCTCTTGCGCCAAAAAGAGCCACGTACTATATTCTTTGGCCAAAGGAAAAAGTCGCTTAGCCTCTGCTAATGCAGGCGCATATGCTGCTGGCACTTGAAAAGAACTGATGTACAGCGAAGGTTCATTGTCCAAGCCTGCGATCAATTCTTGAATACCTTTTCCGGTGCGTGCGTTGGTCTGATAAATTTCGGTGCGTAGGAGCTGTCGCAATGCATCGAAATCAATGCTAATGCCTTTTTGAGCCAATTCATCCACCATATTGACGACAAAGATGGCAGGCAATCCCATTTCTCTCACTTGTTGGTAGAGCACGATTGCACGTTTCAATGTAGCTGGTTCGGCCACAACCACCACTAAGTCCGGATAATAAGAACCTTTCGTGTCAGAAAGCGTATCGTACACCACTTCTTCATCCAAAGAGTTGGGATAAATGGTATACGTGCCAGGAAGGTCTACGATGTGATATTTCTTGTCTTGATGTACCAGTGTGCCTTCTCGTTTCTCAACAGTAACTCCTGGATAATTGCCGACCTTTTGATTTAATTTGGTCAATCGATTGAATAGAGAGGTTTTCCCTACGTTTGGATTCCCAAGTAAAGCGATGACTTTTTTCTTCATTATATTCTTTCTGCCGTGATGCGTAGCGCTTCGGATTTACGTAGCGCAATGAGTGTGTTGTTTGCGATGATATTAATACAGATTGGACCCTGAAATGGCGCTTTGTGTTTTATTTCTACCAGCGCACCTGGTACGAAGCCCAGTTCATAAAATTTGGCGGGTAAAGACTCGGTGTCCAACTGACTTATTTTTGCTTTTTCTCCAGAATTTAAATTTCCCAGATTCACATTATTTTGCATTTTTTGCTATTTTAGTACTTCGTGAATGACAGACTACCTGTGCAAATATAGATAATTGCCCACTATTTGCTATTTTAAATCACGTATAAACAATTTAACTATGGCAAGATTGGAAGATAAGATTCAAGCGAAGAAGTTCAGTAGTGAATGGCATAAAGCCACTATCAACATCGTGTATACACACAATTGGTTGACCAATCTGCTGGAGGAACGGGCGAGTAAGCATGATCTTACCTTGCAGCAGTTTAATGTCTTGCGTATTTTGCGTGGGCAATATCCGTCACCGGTCAAAAATTCTTTGTTACGTGAGCGCATGCTCACCAAAACCTCGGATATTTCTCGATTGATTGATCGCATCATCGCCAAAGACTTGGTATCCCGCACCTCGTGCGATCAAGATAAAAGAGCCGTCGATCTACTGATTACTCAAAAAGGCTTAGATCTGCTCGAAGAAATGGAAAATCAGATGATGCTTGCCGACGTACTTCCCCATAATATTACGGAAAAGCAATGCATGGAACTTAACAAATTGCTAGATAAGTTTCGCGGCAAGGATAAGCTTTAGTGCGGATGACTATGCTCTTCCTCATGCTTATGCTCATGATGCTCGTGTGAGTGCCCATCATGATTATGGTGTTCATGCGAATGTCCATCGTGGCCGTGGCTCGAATGATCATGGCCATCGAATAAGAAGTTGGCTAACGATACCAGTATCCCCAATACGATGGCGATCATTTTTTTACGATTGAATTTGTGATGATCTGCTGAACCCGATTCAAACAATATCGTAGTCGAAATATGCAAAAAGATACCAATTACAATTGCCATTAATTTGTCGAAATGTTTCGAGATTTCCCCAACACCACCCGAACTGATAGTTTCGCTAGTTATAAACCCAAGTGGAGTCATGGCAGCGAAGATACCAATGTACAGCATGATTTTTGTCTTCGATAAGTTGGTGTTAAGCAACAAACTACCCAAGGCAAATGCAGCTGGTACGTGATGTATCGCAATACCAAATACCAATTGCGTCTGATGGCCTGCCACTAAAGGCATACCTTCCAAAAAAGCGTGTAAACACAAGCTGATTAATATCCCCAACGGGAATACCTTATAATCGTGTTGATGGATATGACCGTGCTCAATGCCCTGTGAGAATTGCTCCAAGAGCAATTGAAATATAAAACCACCCAAAATATAGAGTCCGATAATCTCTGGATCCGTCTGTCCGCCTAAATAAGCATGTGGTATTAAATGCAATACCGTGATGGCAAACAAATAAGCCCCACTAAACGATAGTATCAATTTTAGAAATTGCGCATTGTCTCGTTTGACAAAAAACACGCTGATACCAGCTGTAAAAGCGGAAATAAAAAGAATAGAGATAATCGATGCCGGACTCATATTTTATGTTGTTACTGTATTTTGCTGTTTAGGCGTAAGAAGGTTTGGAAAAAACCGATGAAAGAGATAGCCATTGAGTACGCCAATACCTGTACCTAACAATGCGCCAAACAGAATATCCAACGGGTAATGTACGCCTACATATACCTGAGAAATAGAAATCATAAATGCCCATAAGAAACCCAACCAAAAGACATGCTTCCAGCGCCGGCGAAAAAGCACGATCCAGAAGAATGCCATCGCAAAGTGATTGGTGGCATGCGAGGATGTAAAGCTATAACCGCCACTACATCGTACTCGCAGATTAATATTCTGTTTGAATGTTTCATCATTACAAGGGCGCACCCGTTTGACAGTCTTCTTGATCAAATGCGATGATACGCCATCAGATACGCCAAAGTTTATCAAAGTCACTGCGACGATCAGGATACCAACCTTACCGTAATGTTTAATAAAAAATATAACCAGAAAAAGGTAAAGCGGAGCCCAGGTGAATGGATTTCGAAGAATTGGTAATAACCAATCGAAAATCGCATTGCTGGCACCCTGATTGAACATCAGAAAAATTTCCTGATCTATTTGTATAATTCTTTCAAGCATAATGATAAAAATTTCACAGATGGTTGCTGGATCTTTAAGGACTCCAAATCTATAAAATATTTCAATGCAATTACCTTCTTGCTGTTAAATGAAACAATGTTGCGACAAAGATACTCCGACATTCTGAATTTCAAAATTTAAATTTCAATTAGCCGGATTATTTCGTGTATTTTAGCCTCAAAACTTATTTTAAAGCGTATGACATTAATAAAGTCTATATCGGGAATTAGAGGTACGATCGGCGGCAGAGCTGGCGACAACCTGACTCCCATAGATATTGTGAAGTTTACAGCGGCTTTTGGCAAAATCATTACTCAGAATGCCACATCGCAAACTATCGTAGTTGGTAGAGATGCCCGCGTCTCGGGCGATATGGTGGCAAGATTGGTGATTGGCACGTTGCAAAGTATCGGTGTAGATGTGGTAGATCTTGGTTTGTCTACGACACCAACTGTTGAATTAGCTGTGCCTATGGAATCCGCCGCAGGCGGAATAATCCTGACCGCTTCACATAACCCCGGACAATGGAATGCGTTGAAATTGTTGAATGCGCAAGGCGAGTTTATCAGCGACGTAGAAGGACAAGAAGTATTAGCGTTGGGCGAAAGCTTGGAGTTCGATTTTGCGGAGTATAATCAATTGGGCAAAGTGCGCGCAGACGACAGTTACCTACAAAAGCATATTGATGCGGTACTAGCTTTACCATTGGTAAATGTGGAAGCGATTCGCCAAGCGAATTTTAAAGTAGCAGTTGATGCGGTGAACAGCTCCGGTGGTATCTACATCCCAGCTTTGTTAGAAGCCTTAGGAGTAAATACGATATATCCCATTCATTGTACGCCAAATGGGGAATTTCCACATAATCCTGAGCCATTAAAAGAGCATTTGGTAGATCTATCTCAAGCCGTGATTGACAATAAGGCAGATCTAGGAATAGCCGTAGATCCAGATGTAGATCGTCTGGTATTTATGATGGAAGATGGCGAGTTGTTTGGAGAAGAATATACTTTAGTAGCGGTGGCAGATTATATCTTGTCGCAGCAATCAGGCAATACGGTTTCCAATCTGTCATCCACACGTGCCTTACGCGATGTTACGCTGCGTCATGGTGGCCAGTATTTTGCGGCTGCTGTTGGCGAGGTCAATGTAGTCACCAAGATGAAAGAAGTAAACGCCGTCATTGGCGGCGAAGGCAATGGCGGTATTATTTACCCAGATTCGCATTATGGCCGTGATGCCTTGGTTGGCGTGGCACTTTTCCTGACGCACTTAGCCAATTTAAAACAAAAGCCTTCCGCTTATCGCGCTTCGTTGCCACAATACTTTATGTCTAAAAACAAAATCACCCTGACATCAGGACTGGATATTGATGGGCTACTTGCTAAGATGCAGGAAAAGTATGCACATGAAACACATACGACTATTGATGGTTTGAAAATAGATTTCGAACAAGAATGGGTGCATTTGCGTAAATCCAATACCGAACCTATTATTCGTATCTATAGCGAAGGCGCTACGCCCGAAGCGGCGGAGGCCATCGCACAAAAAATCATCCAAGAGATACAAGCCATTATTGCATAAAATCTGATAGAATAACTTAAGTAGTATTACGCTACTGTGCATACAACACCTGAATCGACATACCCAATGCTCGATTCAGGTGTTTTTTTTATGTTAATGTTTCAAACAAAATTCTTGTCCGTTGGTTAGATGGTAGAAAAACACACTAACGTAACAATTTAGATATATTTCAGAGGGCGTTCGAACATTCGCATGATTGTTTCGAAAGATAAGGAAGTAGCAATACCATTTACCACCTCCATTAAGACATCCAGTATAATTTATGAACAGATCTATGGCGAAGCACAGCTATTACACCATTCTATTGACCTGCCTGTTTGTGTGGGCGGTTAATGCGCTACAAGCGAACACCTTCTCGGCATCTAGAGTTTCTAGTTTGGCAGATTCCATTCAAGTACAAGGTAAAATAACCGACTCCGTCGGCAACGCCGTCGTTGGAGCAGTGATTACCGAAAAGGGAACGTCCAATACCGTCACATCCAATGAGGCTGGAGAATATAAGATTGACGCAAATCCAAATGGGGCATTGATGGTATTAAAATCTCCTTATGCTGTCAAAGAGGTATTTGTCAACAATCAACGGCAACTCGATATTGCGTTGACCGTTACGGCAGCCGAAGCCGAATCAGCTGCCGAGGCGCAAGCAGATAGTGCTGCCGCTGTACAACAAGATACGACGACAGCCATCGCGAATCAGACTGGCCAAACAGACAGTACCGCCGTCGTAACAACAACCACGGCAACAGACACAGTAATTGCGGGAATAACGAGAACGGGCGTGGTTTCTGGACCATCGGGCCCGCTGGGCGGAGTCAGTGTGCAAATACAAGGCACGTCGACTACTGTCTCGACCGACAACGAAGGTCGTTTTCAAATAGCCGCCGGTAGCGAGCAGGTTTTGGAATTTACCTCTTTAGGTTTTCAGCCAGTACGGCAGCCAGTCGGTGATCGAGCTAATATCCAAGTCGTCATGACGCCAGAAACCAATACCATAGAATCGGTGAAAGTCGTGGCGGTAGGATACGGCACGATGCGTCGAGAAACCTTGCCAACAGCCGTTTCTAGCATTGGCTCTGATGAAATAGAAAACGAAGTTTTGCCTAGTATTTCTCAAGCCATTCAAGGAAAAGCCGGTGGTGTGCAGGTAACGCAAAAATCGGGTTCACCCGGTGGTGGATTGAACATCCGCGTACGCGGTACGACTTCCATCAATGCTAGTTCGGATCCATTATACGTAGTAGATGGAATTCCCGTGAATAGCACCACGAATTTTACGGGCGGATCTAACTTTGATTTCGGAGGCGGTACACAAGGGATCAATATTTTGTCGTCCATCAATCCATCTGATGTACAATCGGTAGAGATTTTGAAGGATGCGGCTTCCTCGTCCATCTACGGATCACGTGCTGCCAATGGTGTGGTTTTGATTACCACAAAAAAGGGAACTGCGGGGGGCAGCGAGTTTAGTTTTAATATGTACGAAGGTTTTTCTCAAGTTCCACGCGAGCGCTACTATGATATGATGAATACCGAGCAGTATCAGGATTATATGCGCGATTTTTACGGGCAAATGCAGCGTCAAGCACAGGCGATCAATCCAGATACAATGATTACTATTCCTGGTCAGATCCTGAGCAACCCCAATATCAATACCAATTGGCAAGATGAAATCTTTCGTACCGCGCCCACACGCAATTACGAGATTTCTTCCAGAGGAGGTGGCGATCGTACACAATATTACACTTCCGTTGGGTACATGCGTCAAGGCGGTACTTTATTGTATTCGGATTTCAATAGGTTAAGCGGTCGGTTGAATTTAGATCATCAACACAGTGATAAGCTGCGTTTCTCTACTGCCGTAAATATTACCCGTGCGATAAACAAGCGCGTGCAAGAAGAAAACTCCCGCGAAGGAGCTACTAAAAGTGGTTTTGTTGCGCCGCCAAATTTGCCAGTTTTCGATGAATCGGGGCGCTATGTGTATGACGAAGTGATCACTTCACGCGAAAATCCAGTGGCTATGTTGCAGCTGCCTACTAATGAAGCACAGACTTTTCGGATTCTGGCGAACGGACAGGTGGATTACAATTTTATTCCGTCATTAACCTTGATGACACGCTTTGGAGTAGATGTAAGCTTTATCGACGAGACGTTTTTCATGCCGCCTACTGGTTTGCGTGCTTTCACAGCGCAGCGCGGTTTGGGGGCGCGCCGCAATACGCGCGACCAGCTATGGATCAATGAAACAACCTTGACCTTTGATAAGCAATACGATGATCATCATATCAATGCCTTGGCAGGTTTCTCTTTACAAGAATCTCGTCTGGAGTTTGTACACGCTCAGCGGTCTAATTTCGTAGACAATGATGTCAATCAAATCGTAGGCGGCGGTATTATTACCGGCGCTAATGCTTTTCCAGAAGAATGGGCAATCGCATCGGGTTTTGGCCGCGTGAACTACGTTTTTCAAGATAAATATATCTTGAACGCTAATGTACGTTGGGATGGATCTTCGCGCTTCGGAGCCGATAATCGTTGGGCGGTGTTTCCAGCATTCGCTGCCGCATGGCGTATTTCACAGGAAGATTTCTTGAAAGATTCGAAAACGTTGAGCGATCTGAAATTACGTGCTAGCTGGGGTAAAACCGGTAATCAGAACATTGGTAACTATGCCAGTTACACTTTGTATTCTGCCGGTAACAATTACATCGGTTCACCAGGTTTTATTCCCAATATTCTGGGAGACAATCAGCTGAAATGGGAAACGACCACGCAAACCGATATCGGTGTTGATTTTGGCTTGTTCAACAATCGTATTTCCGTCTTAGCGGATTATTATTACAAGCGTACTTCTGATTTGTTGATCAGTGTGCCCGTACGCCATAGCTTAGGCTTCATCAATCGTTTTACAAATTTTGGGGAGATCGAAAACAAAGGTTTTGAGTTTGAGCTAACCTCCCGCAACTTAGTCGGCGAATTTCGCTGGACTACTTCCTTGAATATGACCTTCAATCGCAATAAAGTGATTTCGTTGCCGGATGGCGTCGATGAGATGTTGGGTGGAGTAGGTGATCTTAATATTGCAAGACCGGGATTGCCGCTAGGCTCATTCTCTGGATGGAAAATGATCGGTGTAAACCCACAAACAGGAATGATCGACTATCAAGGTGTAGATGGCAATGTTGTATTGCCTACCGAATACCGCGATCGTACCGTTATTGGAGATCCTAATCCAGACTTTTTCGGTGGTATTACCAACAATTTCTACTACAAAAATTTCGATCTGAGCATTATGGGGCAGTTTTCGTATGGTAATGATATTTTCAACTATAACCTATTTACGGCTTTGTCTGGCTTTAATAATAGCAGCAATGGTCTGGTAGATTGGGTAGACAGATGGCGCCAACCGGGCGATATTACGGATGTACCGCGTGTGTCTCCTGGAGATCTCAATAATGCGACGATTTCTGATCGCTTTGTAGAAGATGGATCTTTCTTCCGCTTGCGCAATATCACCTTAGGCTATACTTTTTCAGACGCCGTGAACGCAAAGTTACGCACCAAAGGATTTCGTTGGTACTTCACCGTCCAGAATGCCTTCGTATTCACCAAATACCGCGGCTATGATCCAGAAGTAGCTTCAAGCCATGGCGGTGCCAATACCGGTTTGATTTATGGCTATGATTACGGTAGCTATCCACAGCCGCGTATTTTCACGACAGGCGTTAATATCACTTTTTAAATCACCCATCAGCTTTAAACACTATGAAAATTAGAAATATCATCCCTTTATTCATTGCCGTGGTCGTGACGACTTTTGCGACCTCATGTAATGATTTCCTTGATCGAATGCCCGAAGCACAACGTTCTCCGGAAAGTATTTTTACCTCGGAGGAGAGTGCCAATGCTGCGGTTAATGGTATGTATCGCTCGATGATGAATAGCTTTTCGTACGGACAGGCTATCTTAATGATTCCTGAGTTTTCGGCTAATCATTTAGGACATGTGAGTAGCTTTCCAGAATTTGAAAATTTTGCAACCCACGGTATTATAGATCCTGATGGCGGAGCGCAGCAACCCTTGCCGCCGTCCAATATTTGGCTGGCCAATATGTGGCAAGTAACCTATCAAACTATTAATGCGGCAAATGGTATCATTGCCATGGTGCCGCAAATGGATGCTTCTGTGATTAATGATGAACGAAAAAATCAATTTGAAGGCGAAGCCAGATTTATTCGTGCCATGCATTATTTCTTCCTTGCTCGAGCCTTTGGTAATGTTCCTTTAGAGCTTACGCCATCTGGTGAGCAAAATGATGAATTTGCACCGCAGGCAAACACCGAAGAACTTTATGTGCAGATCATCGATGATCTAACCCGAGCGGTGGAGATATTGCCGCTATCAGCAGGTTCAGGGCTAGCAGAAAAAGGCAGAGCAAACCGTTGGGCTGCCAAAGCCTTACTGGCCAAAGTACATCTTTATCACGCTACTCAATTTACCAATGATTTCACGGAAGCAGTACGGCTTTCTGAAGATGTGATCCAGAATGGGTCATACAGTTTGGTAAGTAATTACATCAATATTTGGCAGGCCGAAAATACGACTGAATCTATTTTTGAGCTGCAATTTGATGAACAAGCGACCAACCCTTGGGCTAATGAGATTGGTGATAATGATGGTAACCGGACTTTTGCACGAGACAATTTTGTGGCAAATTTGTACGATTCCTTAGATACTAGAAAAGCAGCAACCGTGCGCTTGGGTACGCGTGCAGGTCTTACGGATCGTTGGTACATTGCCAAATATCCTAATCTCGTACCAGCCACTCAAAACTTTCCGCTTATTCGTTTGGCGGAGGTATATCTTATCCATGCCGAAGCCAAAGCACGTGTAGATAACTCGGTGAGTGATGCATCGTATCAATCTTTAGCAGCTGTGCAAACGAGAGCAGGAGTGCTTGAGCCCATAAGCGCATACACCAGTTTGGAGGCTTATATCGTAGCTATACAAGAAGAAAAAGAGAAGGAATTGATGTTTGAGGGCGAAACTTGGTTCGACTACTGCCGTACTGGCTTGGCGCTCACCAAATATAGTACGCTGACTGATGAGCAGTATTTTATCTATCCTATACCTGCAGCTCAGTTTCAAGTAGATCCTACTTTGGTACAAAACCCTGGCTACAGCCAAAACTAACCTCTAAAAGAAATAAACTATTTAAAAGCCAGCGACATCCATGTCGCTGGCTTATTTTGTTATAATAAATGGAGGCTGCTTAGCAACTAATAAGACTCATCTCTCGTATTCGAATCATTAAATGCTGCCGTGAAATCCTCCTTCTGCTGCTCCGTTAGGTCTTCGCTGAAAGCCAAAGACATTTCGTAATCACTCAAACTATCTGATGCTGGCAGTGATTTCCCTATCTGTTGTAAATGTTTTTCTACAGCTTGACTAATGGCTTTTTCTGATGACTGCTGTCCTTCGAGTGTGGAGGTGTCGGATCCGCTTCCGCCTTCAATATGCCAAGAGAGCTCCTTAAAGTCGGACAGGTAAAAAGATGCGACGTCTATTTTGATCTGTTTTTTCATGGTGTCAATGTTTACAATATACAACGACCTTACCGCCAATATGTTTTTCATACATACATAGTCGGAAGAGTTATTCGCGAAGAATGTTAACTCAACATCAGTTTTATAAGAAGCCTGATGTATCATACACAATATCTCATAAGATTATCTATTTTTGCGGCGTTAAATTATGAATAAGACGATATTTTCTCGCCTTTGGCGGATACAGTCTCATCTGGGGGTCAATCCTCAAATGACCTATATGGAAATTAAGCGGGTGCACATGGTCAATTTGATTGCCATTATATGTATACCTGCGATGTTTTTATTTTCTATAGTCAATCTATTTGAAGGCCGTAATTTTTTGTCACTTATTAATTTCTCAAACGGTATTTGCTGTCTTTCCATCTTGTTTCTACAATACTATAAGAAACACGAATTTGCTAAGGTCATTCTTTTGGGGGTGAATTTTCTCTTTTTTTATTTTGGTGCCTTATTTTACGGCAATGGTGGTGAGAATTTTCTACTTTGCATCATGATCGTTTGCATGTTGCTCTACGATAATCGAATCATCCAATGGTCAATGGGGTTGCTAGTTATTACAGGTATTGTATCCATTAAGCTCTTTCCCGCCGAGATATTAATTGCACATCACGTGCCGCAGAGCAGAGTGCTCATTAATACGATAGGGTCACTTTTCTTTATCGTAGTGGCGGTTCATTTTTTCAAGAATATCATTTATAACAATATGATGCAGATTGAAGAGCAGCGACAGAAATTGCAACTCCTCAACCAAGATAAGGAACGTATATTTTCTATTGTGGCACATGATGTACGTAGTCCGCTTTCCACACTGGAGGGAATGGTTTATATGTTGCATCAACAAGTAATTCTGGGCGCTGTATCCGAAGAGTATATTGTACAATTGCAACGACAGATTGCCAAGCAGAAGGAAGTGCTAGACGATATTTTGAGCTGGAGTAGTCGTAGTATGCGCGGCCAAGTGAAGGTGAACGCTACGACACAAGTTGCTGATATCGTTGATAATTTGATGGTTGTTTTTCAAACATCTTGTGATATTAAGCAAATAAAACTAACGGTAGATGTCGACCGATATTTTCCGCTGTATGTAGATCCAGATCATTTGACTATTATTCTAAGGAATGTAGTCAGTAATGCAGTGAAATTTAGTCATACCAATGGTGTTATCAAGATTTCTGTATCCAGAGATGTGGGTTACGGATTTATACATGTGCAAGATAACGGAATCGGTATGGAGAAAGATCAGGCGGCGTATCTCTTCCATACGATTCAGCAGCGCTCTGTTGGTACTGGCAATGAACCGGGAGCTGGTCTAGGTTTATTACTGTGTAGTGAGTTGATTAAACATAATGACGGTATTGTGCAAGTGGATAGCGTTCCTGGACGCGGAAGCAGGTTTACGGTCGGTTTTCCAATGCCACTAGATAACTAAGGCGATGTATTGCCTCAATTAATCCTCAATCCTTAAAAAAATTAAATCAAAAATAGGTCGAAATACCGAAACTAAAACCACCGAGCAGCACAGGAGGATTTGCCAGAAAATCCCGATTACGTTGATGGCGATAGTTCAGCCTTAATATGGTAAGTGAATTCGGTCTAAAACTTAAACCTCCGACCACACTCCATAAATCTTCGCCAATTTTGTCGCCGGTTTCCTGCACTCTTCCGACATTCCAGTCGACATATTCTAATCGGCAAGCAAGGTTAATCGAAGCATTGTCCCAGCCAAATATGCTGCGTCGCCAGATCGGCTGTACAATATCCACAAATCCACCGTACTGCCTGTTTCCATACTTCTGGATATAGTTTTCGGGTACTTGTATATTTATCCAAGCCCACTCTCCGGTAATAAATGTATTGAGGCGTGGAATTGTGGTGTTGAAATCTACCGCGAAAACATTTAATTTTCTTTTGTCATCGATCTGCTCGCCTTCATCCATGTAGCGATTGTATACACCGCCCATATAAGACAGGCCAAGTTCGCCAATTTTATTGTTGCGTACGGCGAATTTTCCAGAGTACAGTGGATGGCCGGTCAGGCTTTCCTCAAAGCGATCAGCATTAGATTTGGTCGCTGGAAGGTAGGTCTTTCCCTGTTCATTATCAATGATGGTATTATCAAAACCTCCCGAAATATACGCTTCGTAACCGAACATCCAATCATTGCTATATCGCTTGCCATATAAGCCAAAGCCTGCATTGCTCCATGTGGCGGGCAACATTTGGGTAGCTGAGATTGGACGATCTGTAAACTCCCATTTCGGTCCGTCATGATTTTGGTTAAATGATCCGATAGGATTCAAAATAATGCCACCACGTAAGTTGAGTAGAGGATCAAATTCCATATCTAACGCCGCAAACTCAATACTGATCTCTCGGGTACCATCTTCAAACTCCAGTTCACTCATAAATTTGATACGTTTGCTGATGGTGGATGCCATGAAAATAGTAAATCTTCGAAATTGGAACTGATGTCCTTCACTGACACCGTCTACACCGATATGCTGCCAGTTGGCCTCCATATAGCCGCCGATAGATACTGGCAATCTTCCAGCAAATAACATCGGCCTGTTGTATACAGCATCCATGTTCATGGTGTTTTTGAGTGAATCTTTGTTTTCTACTCTTTTGAACAAAGAAGAATCTATTTGAGCCTGTAATAACGATGGTGCATACAGCCCAAGAAGGAGTATTAGAAAAGATATTCTAGACATATTTCAGCGATATTTTAAGTAGGTTGTTATCAATAACGACCGGAAATGATCTTAAACTTTCGTTGGCAGGGCCATTGAGCACTTCACCTTTGAAGTTAAACTCGCTGTCGTGCGCCGGGCATTGGAGTCGATCTCCAAAAGCTTGAAGCTCGGCGCCTTGATGTGTGCATTGCATCAGTACAGCGTAATACTTATTGTCCGAAAATCGGTATACATAAATCGGATATCGTAGTTGATCGTGCGCTACCACAATGTATTTGCGATAAGTAGATTGTGCTGATTTTTCCGACAAAAAGTTTTCGGTCGTAATGACAAGATCGGAATCTACGATCTTGCCCGTCACTGTTTTTCTCGAAGCACAACCATTTAAAAATGATAGTCCTATTGTTGCACCGGCACACGCAAAACCGCAGTGCTTAATAAATTGCTTTCGATGCATGCTACAATGATTTTAAGAATTTGATCAATGATTCCTTTTCACCGGGTGAAAGACTCCGATAGTTTTGGCGAACCCGAGAGGCTTCGCCACCGTGCAGTTCTATCGCTTGTTCGATACTGTTGGCTCTGCCATCGTGCATCAAGAAATAGCGCCCGCCTTGAGAATCTGGCGCAAGTCCCAATCCCCAAAGTGGAGGAGTTCGCCATTCTGCCGTTGTTGCTGATCCTTCGGTATAGCCATCGTCGAGTTCTGGTCCCATATCGTGTAGTAGCAAGTCGGTATAAGGATAGAATTCTTGAAAAGCCAATGCTTTAATCGGTGCATTTCCAGTCTTTAGCTGCGGTGTGTGACAGCTTGAACAGGATATCTGCGTAAACAAGGCTTTGCCTCGCACGACTTCTGGATCATTTTGATTGCGTGGAATAGGAGCTTTCAAGGTTTGCAGATAAAAGCTGACATTATTCACTTTCTGGGTAGCAATTTCTGGATCAATTGGCATACCTGAAAAAAGGTCAATGGGATTATAAAAGGTAGAAATTCCCATGTCTTCAGAGAATGCACTTACGGTCTGTTGAAGCAAATCATATACACTAGCCTTTTTTCCAAATCGGCCGATGTATTTTCCATCTTTGGAACCGCTTTCGCTGCGCGGTCTAATGAAAGCGGGAATGTTTACCCAATTCACGCGACCGGAGATGCCATCGCCATCTCGATCTTCAGGATCAGCCATGGAGAGCAACACGGCATCTGGTACAAATTCTAGCAATCCCATTCCTGTCACAGCAGGCGGAGTGAGGCGCGTATACGTCGCTCCAGCAGGTAAAACTTCTGGATCATATCCTGGGATTGCCCTGTTTTGTAGTTGCGGTCCTCCTAAATGCAAAAACTGATTGCCAGTGGCATCGATCTGGCCGAATCGAGTAACTGTACTAAAAGGATTTCCCTTGCCATCTCCAGCATGGCAACTCACGCAACTGTTCGCTACGAACAAAGGTCCAAGACCTTTCTCGATGGTGAATACTTCCTCAAAAGTCTGATCTCCATCCAGAAAACGCTGCATTTCTGCAAAATTAAGTCCATCCATTGGGCCATCTAACAGACTGTCTTCTGGCGGTAATTTAGGTTCGAACCTTTCACAAGACTGAACCCCGATAATTAGAGCTACAATAACTCCAATAACGATGTGTGATTTTTTCATCATTCTCATTATAAATCTTAAAAAAAGGGCGTTTTTCTTCTCGGTCTCCTAGCGCATGGAGGTGGTTGCTAGGACAATTCAACATTCTAAAAACTACTGCGAAATAGCAAATAGAATTATTAGATGTGTAAATATAAAAAGTTATATTTATCTAACAATTATTTTTTTGTAAATATGTTAGATGATGCTAATATTATGTACATTCGACCTATGATGTCTGGAACAGAAGAAAACTACCTGAAAGCTTTGTTTCACCTCTCCCATAGTAAGGGAGAAGTAAATATTTCTGATCTTAGTAAGCATTTACAAGTTAAATTGCCGACCGCAAATAGTATGATGAAACGACTTTCTGAAAAAAAGTTGGTAATCCACGAAAACTATAAACCCATAAAGTTGTCTGAAAAGGGCAAAATAGAAGCTGCTCTAATTATTCGTAAACATCGTTTAACAGAGATGTATTTGGTAGAAATAATGGGGTTGGGATGGGAAGAGGTGCATGAAATTGCCGAACAAATTGAGCATATTCAATCGCCTGCTTTTTTCGATAAAATGGATGAATTATTAGGCTATCCAAATGTGGATCCGCACGGTTCACCCATACCCGATCAGCAGGGCCATGTCACGCTAGCGGATTACCAAAAACTCAGCGACCATAAAGCGGGAGATCAGGTGCAGTTTATGGCTGTCGGAGATTCTGCCACAGATCTACTCAACTATTTGAACACTAAATCGTTGCCGCTAGGTACAATTCTATATATTGAATCTGTAGAAAATTTTGATGGGACGATGTCTGTATCTTATAATGACAAAAAGAATGAATTGCTAAGTAGCAAGGTCTGTGATAAACTTTTGGTGCAAGACAAAGTCGTCATTTCGTGAAATATTCCCTTTTAAAAATTACTATATCTCGATCAGGTTCTTAGTGATGCGGGGAAGCCATGTATGCATTGTAAATAATGTTATGGCAAGAAATTTGTAAAACATAGTACAAAAAAGAACAGATATGAAATACATCTTTAGTTACTTATTAGGTATAGCCATCTTAACAGGATGCGGGCAATCCAAGACAGAATCTGCCGATGATCCAGCAGAGAACACAGAAACAACTGCAGCTTCAGAGAGCGAAGACGGATCCGCGCCAATTGCTGAAACAGTTGGAGATTGGCCTGGCACGTACGAAGGAGTAGTGCCATGCGCAGATTGTCCGGGTATCAAAACGACGGTCGTGCTCAACAATAATGACACCTTTCGCATCACGCAAGATTACGAAGATCGCGATCAAAAAGTGGATGACAACGGACGGATCATGTGGCATGACGGAGGTAAGGTCGCGCACTTGAAAGGGACTAATGTCAATTTGAAATTTAAAATTGGTAATGACAATCTAAAGCAATTAGATGAAGACGAAAAGGAAATCACTTCTAATCTCGCTGAACACTATGTCTTGAAAAAGATCAAGGAAGCAGAATTGCCGGTAGAATAATACTTCTATACAGCAGCAAAAAGGGCGCATCACGATGCGCCTTTTTTGCTGCCATTTATTTTGGAATGGCACATACTCGGTAAGTGCTCGAATCAATTGTTTCACAATAGGAGCTGTTCTGTTCAATTTGCTGATAACGCTCCATAAATTTTTCATGCCCATCGGCATCGCTAATCGAGAGCAAAGCAGGATCAGATATATCTGCGGTATTATTGTCTAGGAATATGGAATATTCTTCATTTTCTTCCACTAGGTGAAATCCCTTCTCTTCTTCTATACTATTGCCAGCGACGTTTTCCTGATAATAAGTTTTGCCTTTGTGGATTGCTTCTTCTTGCGTCATGTTTTGTAGGTTTACAGTTTACTACAGAATAAACAACGATTTCGCAGTTTTGATTTTTTCCACTGTACTCCAACAAATGCTTATCTCGAATGTTATCCTATCAAACAAACATATTTGCTATGAGTACAGAAAATCTTCACAACCAAGAAGCTATAGATAAACTACAAGAACTAGTAGACAAAATAGATATCGGAATGCTAGGTACTTACCCCGAAAAAGGTAGCTACGTACATGCCGTGCCTATGAGTAGACAAGAAGTCGATGAATCGGGAAACATTTGGTTTTTATTTTCGTCCGAAAGTGATACCCACACGCACCTAGAATCCAATGATCAGGTTAGTTTGTTGTATTCGGATGTAAGCAACTACAGCTTCTTGAGTATCAATGGACATGCGGAGGTTTCCAGAGATCAAGAACGGATCGATAAATACTGGAATAAAATGATCGAAGGTTGGTTTGAAAAAGGAAAAGAAGATCCACACATTCGTGTATTGCGCGTAGTGCCTAACGAGGCACATTATTGGGATAATAAATCCAATAAATTGGTCACATTCTTTAAAGTGGCTGCTAGCGCAATCACTGGTGCGAAGAAAGATGTAGGTCGTCAAGGTGATCTCAACATCTAGTACAAATTACCGATATTTGTAATGACAAAATGAAAGAGTCAGATCGTCCATAGGTGATATCTGACTCTTTTACTTAAACGAGAGGATGATGGATACATTTTATGATTTAAATGCCAACAAGCCCAACGGTGAAAAATTGCCGATGGATGACTTGCGTGGAAAAGTTGTTTTGATCGTAAACACGGCTACCAAATGTGGACTAGCGCCACAATTTGAAGGATTAGAATTATTGCATCAGAAATACAGTCCTCAAGGTTTGGTTGTACTCGGCTTCCCTTGCGATCAATTCGCCAATCAAGAACCAGAAACCAATGCAAGCATGGAATCCGCTTGCCAGATCAATCATGGCGTTACCTTTCAGTTGCTGGAGAAATCAGATGTTAATGGTGAAAATACGAACCCTGTTTTCCGATACCTCAAAAAAGAGCTTTCAGGCTTCCTGGGCTCGCGTATCAAATGGAACTTCACCAAATTTCTAGTGGACAAAAATGGTAAGCCGGTTAAGCGCTTCGCACCAATTACCAAACCAGCGACGTTAGAGCCTACGATTCGGAAACTATTAGGAATTTAATTTACAATTGAGTTAATAATACCTAGATTTGTGGTATAACCAGTTGTAAATGGAAACGTATCGCAATCCCGTGCTAGCGTCCTTGCCGGCACATCTCAGACAGTTTGTCGTACCGCAAAACTATGCACGCTATTCGGCCATAGATCAGGCTGTGTGGCGCTATGTCATGCGCCAGAATTATGCCTATCTAAAAGAAGTGGCGTACTATCCATACATTCCTGGTTTACGCAAAGCTGGATTATCTATTGAGCGAATTCCTAATTTACAGGCTATGAATGATAGTCTCTCACAAATCGGTTGGGGAGCAGTCACCGTGGATGGATTTATTCCACCTTCAGCGTTTATGGAATTTCAAGCGCATCGTGTATTGGTGATTGCAGCAGATATTCGACAATTGGAGCATATAGAATATACTCCGGCGCCCGATATTATCCATGAATCTTCTGGTCACGCGCCCATTATTGGCGAACCGGAGTATGCTGCCTATTTACAGTATTTTGGCGAGATCGGTAGCAAAGCCATGTTTTCCGCGCAAGATTTTCAATTGTATGAAGCCATTCGTCATCTCTCTATACTAAAAGAACGTTCCGATGTAACAAAGGAGGAACTAAATGCCGCAGAAGCAGCTTTGGTTGATGTGCAGCAGCATATGGGCGAACCATCCGAGATGGCCTTATTAAGCAGATTGCATTGGTGGACGGTAGAATATGGACTAATCGGTACGGTAGAGGATCCAAAAATTTACGGTGCTGGATTATTGTCCTCTATTGGAGAGAGCGCCAGCTGTATGCAACCAGCTGTGCCAAAGCTGGATTATACGATCAATGCCTTGGACTACAGTTACGATATCACCACAGCACAACCTCAATTGTTCGTGACGCCTGATTTTAAACATCTCCGTACTATTTTAGATGAATTCGCGGATACCATGGCTTTTCGAGTTGGAGGCAAATATGGTATGAATCTGGCAATCGACAGCGGAAATACTTGCACAGTCGTTTATAGCTCTGGATTACAGGTTTCGGGAACATTTCAGCAAATAGGTCGAGAAGATGTGTTAACGTACATTCGTACAATCGGGCCGACAGCGTTAGCAATTGAAGATCAACAATTGAGGGGGCATAGTAAGGCCCAACATGCAGATGGTTTTGGAAGTCCGGTCGGTGCAGTCGCGGGATGGGATGTGGCTTTGGAAGATTGTGTACCGCAGGAATTATCGGATAGAGGTTGGCTAGTCGGACAGATCGTAGAAATACAATTTGAGTCTGGAATAGTAGTGCGTGGTCAGCTGCTTGATCAAATCTTTCATGAATCCAAGCTTTGCTTACTTAGCTTTACGGATTGTAACGTACAAGATAATAATTCCGGAGAAATTTATTTCGAGCCAAGTTGGGGCAGGTACGATATGGCGGTAGGCGAAAACATCATATCGGTTTATTTCGGCTCAGCCGACAAATCCGCCTTCGAATCTAAGATTAGCGTATCCCAGCACAAGACAAACATTGTTCCCGAAAATGAGGATCGAAAACTCCATATACAATTGTATGCCACTATACGCGCGTTGCGTGAAGAGAATAAAGCTATTGACTTACAACAGTTTTTGCAAGAACATGAATTTCTATTATCTCAAAACTGGCTAGCATTGGTAGAGTTATTAGAGCTAGCGATGGATAGTTCGCAGACGGATGCTGCAAGCCGTATCGAAAAAAAGCTAGGTACTTTATCGGCCAAGGATGCTTCTTTGAAAAAGCTTATTGCAGATGGTATTCGCCTGGCGAAAGATCAAGAAACCGAAATACTATTATAGTATTTTTAAATTAATTTTGAATTAATATTTGTGACTGAATTTCAGGTTTATTATATTTGATTAATAATAAACCATTTATGAATATTTCTTATATTCTAGTCGCTGTAGTATTGTCGCTTGGTCTAGCTTTGTTTCGTAAAGCGCTGATCGCGGATTTGGTATTTGCACAATACTAATTTCGACATTTCCTCGTCCAGAGTTCCGCTGGCAATGCTTAGTGTAAGCATCATTTTCTGAATGTAGATCCTTACATTCTATTTAACAACACTTTATAATTCCACTATCATGGCACAGACATTTGCCGAAAAAATCGCGCTTGCTGAAAATTTCTTGCTGATCAATGGCACCAGTTACAAGGATGGAACCGTAAAAGAAGCAACTTATAATAGCAATATCATATGAAAGATTTATTAGCCACATTCGAGCAAAAACGACCTGATATCGTTTTTGAGTGGAAAGACACGGAAACAGAGGCCGAGGGATGGGTAGTCATCAATTCCTTGCGTGGTGGTGCGGCCGGCGGAGGCACACGTATGCGATTGGGACTCGATCGTTACGAAGTGGTTGGTCTAGCAAAGACGATGGAAGTGAAGTTTACCGTTTCCGGACCTGCAATTGGCGGTGCAAAATCTGGAATCAATTTTGATCCGAGCGATCCACGACGTGATGGTGTGCTAGAACGTTGGTTTAAAGTAGTAACGCCATTATTGAAAGCTTATTACGGTACCGGTGGTGATCTTAATGTAGATGAGATTCATGACGTGATTCCGCTTACGGAAAAGTATGGATTATGGCATCCGCAAGAAGGCGTACTACAGGGGCATTTCAACGTGCGCGAAAACGCACGTATCCATCAAATTGGCCAATTACGATATGGCGTTTCAAAAGTGATTGAGGATGCAGTGTATAGTCCGGATCTTAAACGCAAATACCGCATTGCCGATATGATCACTGGGTATGGAGTAGCAGAATCCATCCAGCATTTTTACGGATTGTACAACGGTTCCTGTATCGGCAAGCGCGCCGTCATACAGGGATGGGGAAATGTCGCTGCTTCGGCTGCCTTTTACCTTGCTCGTATGGGTGTTCAGATAGTCGGTATTATTGATCGCGTTGGCGGGCTTATCGCTACCGATGGATTTACGATTACAGAGATTGAGCAGTTATTTATAGATCGGGAGCGCAATGCATTGTCATCCGACCGTCTCCGCCCATTCGAAGAGATTAATGAGGAGATTTGGCATGTTGGAGCAGAGATATTCGTGCCGGCGGCGGCATCTCGTCTGGTTTCAAAAGATAATATAGAAACGCTCGTAAAACATGGTCTCGAGCTTATCGCTTCTGGTGCTAATGTTCCTTTTGCTGATCGGGAGATTTTCTATGGGCCTGTTATGGAGTTTGCGGATCGCCAAGTTGCGGTGATTCCAGATTTCATTGCTAACTGCGGTATGGCACGCGTATTCTCCTATCTAATGCAGCCTAATATTGAAATCAGCGATCAGGCAATCTTTTCAGATGTGTCGCAGGTAATATTTAAAGCGTTAAAAGCGATAAAGGAAGAACAGCCAGAAAAGCAGATGATTTCTTCGAAAGCCTACGAATTGGCTTTAAAACAATTGGTTTCTGCTAATTCGTATACAGCAAATATCGTTTAGCACTATATTAGAAGAGTACCCAGATCTTGGGTGCAAAGATGCATAACCCGACAACAGCGGCAGCCAATGCAGTAACAAGCACAGCTGCCGCTGCTGCATCTTTCACTTTTTTTATTTGTGTATGCTTATGTGGAGATACGAAGTCGGCCAGATACTCGATTGCAGAATTTAGACATTCCATACTCATCACCAGTCCAATACTTAGCGAGATGGCTACCCATTCCAGGGTTGCGATATCAAAGACATAACCAAGAATTATCACCACTAGGCTCGCCGCCAAATGTATCCGAAAATTAGCCTCACTTTGGCATACGTTGCGCAACCCTTGCCCTGCATATCGAAAACTTGCGATCAGCCGCTTCATCTTATCACTGTTTTTTTGCTTGGATCTAAGATAGGTACTATTTTCGTAGCGGTATAGCGTCTAGATATTAAGCTTGAAACGGCGTCGCCGATTTTCTCATTTTACCAATGAACTCTTTCGGACTGATGCCAAACTGCTTTTGAAAGTTGCGGGTGAAATGGGAAGGTGTACTGAAACCCAATTTATTAGCAATCTCGTAAACTTTGTACTCTTGATTACTTAATAGCTGAGCTGCTTTCTTCAATCTGGTAATGTTGATTAATTCATTGGGCGATAAGTCGGATAGTGCCTTGATCTTGCGATACAAAGTTGGCCTGCTCATACACATTTTCTCAGCCAACATATCCACGCATAAACTCTGCTCCGACATGTTTTCTAAAATCAGCGCATTCAATTTTCGTAAAAAAAGCTGATCACCGGTTTCTTCTATCTCTGTATCTATAGGCGAAGATGGGGTAGCACCGTAATGTGCTCGCAGCGATTTTCGGTTGCGCAGCAAGCTCGTGATCTGTGCTTGCAAAAAGTTTGGGGAAAAGGGCTTTTCTATATACGCATCCGCGCCATATTCTAATCCTTCAATCTTAGATTGCAGACTATTCTTGGCCGTCAAAAGGATAAATGGTATATGGCTATATTGCAAATCATCTTTGATCGCCGTGCACAGCTCGTAGCCATCCATTACCGGCATCATCACATCACTCACGACTAGATCTACGGGATAAAGCTTGATGTACTCTAAAGCTTCTTGACCGTTCGTCATTTTTACTACACGATAATGATCTTCCAGATCTTCGGCAATAAAGTCCAATATGTCTTGATGATCATCGGCAATTACGATGGTTGCCTCAGTGGGATGCATCGAATTTATCATAGATTTATAAGGTAGCTCTACAACAAATATATCAAAATTCTACAATTGCTTATGCCGCTTAGGAAGGTGAGAGGAAATCGTTACAAAAAAAGAAAGTCCTGAAATGGGAGTTTCAAGACTTTCGACAAACCAATTATTAACCAAACACTGTGAGTAAAACAATATCTGTGCCAACTATGAGAAATTTTTATATTTAACATTCTTATTCGCAAACATGCTTGAAAACAAGTATTTCCCGCGGACGGGTCATCCAAGTAATTTAAACCATTTGCAGCAAAAAAGAAGTCCTGAAGTGGGGAACTTCAGGACTTCTAACTAACTAACCAATTATTAACCTATTATGAAAAAATTACTACTGCCTATAGAACGGAGGTATTTTTAAAATAGTACAATACTTGGCTTTGCTTAACTTTTTTTAACATCCCGACGATATTCACGTGGCTCTTGAAAGCTTGTAGGTGGTATCATTTAACTTTTGTACCAAATAATGCGTTTCTTCAGCAAGTCCTAATTGTGCTGCGGCATCCTTTCCAAGATTCAGCACATGCGAGCGATCTCTGCGGTGTGAGAATGTGCATTCAAACTTATCTTGGATAATGATGGAAATTTTACGCGTACGTGTTGGGAAAAGCGACTTAATATCTTTCGTAATCCGAATTTGATTTTTCCGTACGTCATCTGCCGTGATTTTATTGCCCGGCGAAGGTATCGTTACTTCCTCGGCAATGTGATCTGCTGGAGCCGCTAAGGCAGCTTCTGTAGCAGTGGTCGTAGTTTCTTGGGTTTCGTGAGGCGTCTCATTCGTTAAAATATTCCGTACATAATACAGCTTATTCTTCGATTTTTCGTTGGCACGTTCGTCGACTTCAAAATCTACTTTGCGGGATTTAAATAAATGCGAGATCTTTTCGAAGCCGTAATTGCGCGCATCGAAATCTGGTTTGCGTTTTATAATCAGATTTCCAATTTCCCCTAAAAATGCCCAACCACTTTCATCTGCTGTATCATCTACTGTATCTTTCAATAGCAATAAAATATCATCATCCAGCGGCGTACTTTCTTTGGCGACGGGGCGCGGAGTAGCTTTCGTGCCAGCAGCTGGAACGTTGTTCGTACTTTCCGTCGCTTTCTTTTTCGCAGCCGACTTATGATCCAGGATCTCTACATAGATGAATTTGTCGCAGGATGCGATAAAGGGTTTTGGCGTTTTGCGTTCACCGATGCCGATTACTAGTTTGCCAGATTCACGCAGGCGCGTAGCCAGTCTGGTGAAATCACTATCGCTAGATACGATGCAAAAGCCATCGACACGATCTGAGTGCAAGATATCCATCGCATCAATAATCAATGCCGAATCGGTGGAGTTTTTGCCTTGCGTGTAGCTATATTGTTGTATCGGCGTGATCGCATGCGTCAGCAGACTTGATTTCCAATTTTCTACAAATGGGCTGGTCCAATCGCCATATATCCGCTTAATAGAAGGCACGCCGTAGCGGTTCACCTCATTCAGGATTTCCTCTATTTTCTTGTAAGACACATTGTCTGCGTCTATCAGCATTGCTATTTTTTGGTCTTTGCGATCCGCCATGGTGTACTGCTCAAGTGTAAGTGCGATTAAAGGTAGTTGTAAATGCCTTAACGTGCAAGCAAAGTGAGCCACAATACTATAAATGAATAGTTTTTAGCTATAATACTATCGAGTTAATTGATTTTCATTAATTTATATAATATCTTATCTTTATGAAGATTGAGGAGTGGAAGAAGTAAAATTTATTAAATCATACGTTATTAAGAATGGAAAAAGAATCTAACGATTTAGGAAAATGCCCATTTCATAATGGTAATGGAGCGATTAAACAAGAGGTCGCCGGTAATGGTACTGGGAACAAAGACTGGTGGCCTAAACAATTAAAATTGAACATTTTGAGACAGCACTCCACGCTGTCGGATCCGATGGATCCCGATTTCAATTATGCCGATGCTTTCAATAGTTTGGATCTTAATGCCGTCAAACAAGATTTGCACGCCTTGATGACCGATTCGCAAGATTGGTGGCCAGCAGATTTCGGCCATTATGGTCCACTTTTCATCCGTATGGCTTGGCATAGTGCCGGCACCTATCGTGTCGGTGATGGGCGAGGTGGCGCTGGATCAGGACAGCAACGTTTTGCGCCTTTAAATAGTTGGCCAGATAATGTAAGTTTAGATAAAGCGCGTCGTTTGCTGTGGCCTATAAAACAAAAATATGGACGCAATATTTCTTGGGCGGATTTATTGATCTTGACTGGTAATGTTGCGTTAGAATCTATGGGATTAAAAACCTTTGGATTTGCGGGCGGTCGCGCAGATGTGTGGGAATCAGACGAAGATGTCTATTGGGGATCAGAGACCACGTGGTTGGGCGGCGATCTGCGCTACGGACATGGATCTGATGGTGCCGACAAACAACATGGGGTTGTGGTATCAGACGATGATGCGGACGGTGATGTGCATTCGCGGAATCTAGAAAAACCATTAGCTGCGGTACAGATGGGATTGATTTACGTAAATCCGGAAGGACCAGATGGTAATCCTGATCCTATCCTCGCTGCAAAAGACATTCGCGATACTTTTGGTCGAATGGCGATGAATGACGAAGAAACTGTCGCTTTGATTGCTGGTGGACATACTTTCGGGAAGACGCACGGTGCTGCGCCGGCGGACGCGCATGTGGGAAAGGAACCAGAAGCTGCTGGATTAGAATTACAAGGCTTAGGTTGGCAAAATAGTTTTGGATCGGGTAAAGCTGGTGATACGATTACCAGTGGATTGGAAGTGACGTGGACCACCACGCCGACAAAATGGGGCAACAACTTCTTCGAGAATCTGTTCAATTACGAATGGGAATTGACCAAAAGTCCGGCTGGAGCACATCAATGGGTTGCGAAAAATGCGGAAAACATTATTCCCGATGCATTTATTGAGGGCAAAAAACATGCTCCGACCATGTTGACGACTGATTTATCCTTGCGTTTCGATCCAGAGTACGAGAAGATTTCTAGAAGATTTTTCGAAAATCCTGACGAATTTGCAGATGCATTTTCTCGCGCATGGTTTAAGCTAACGCATCGCGATATGGGGCCGCGCGAATTGTATCTTGGGCCAGAAGTTCCGCAGGAAGTATTACTATGGCAAGATCCTATTCCAGCCGTAGATCATCCGTTAGTAAATGAGCATGATATAGCCGAGCTCAAAAAACAAGTACTGCAATCTGGTTTATCCACCTCAGAATTGGTAAGCACCGCTTGGGCTTCGGCGTCTACTTTCCGTGGATCAGATAAGCGAGGTGGTGCAAATGGAGCACGTATTCGCCTAGCGCCTCAAAAAGATTGGGAAGTGAACAATCCAGCTCAACTACAAAAGGTGTTGTCTAAATTGGAGGAGATACAAACGTCTTTCCAGCAAGCACAGTCGGACGGTAAAAAGATTTCCCTCGCTGATTTGATCGTATTAGCTGGCGACGCGGCGGTGGAGCAAGCTGCTGGTCATTCGCTTCAAATTCCTTTCAAGCCAGGGCGTATGGATGCTACGCAGGAGCAAACTGATATAGAATCTTTCGAATATTTAGAGCCAATCGCAGATGGTTTCCGGAATTATCACCCAAAACAATACAGCGCTTCGCAAGAAGAATTGTTGGTAGATAGAGCACAATTATTAGGACTTACGAGTCCAGAGCTATCTGTGCTTATCGGAGGTTTGCGCGTGTTAGGTGCTAATTACGATGGTGGTGCTGATGGTGTATTTACCACTAATCCTGAGAAATTGACCAATGATTTTTTCGTGAACTTGTTGGATATGAAAACCGAGTGGAAAGCCGTTTCGGCTGATAAACAACGCTACGAAGGACGTGATCGTTCTGGTGGTGATGTACGATGGACGGCGAGCCGAGCAGATTTGGTATTTGGCTCCAATGCTGAGCTTCGCGCTATCGCAGAAGTATATGGTAGTGCTGATGCAAAGGCTAAATTTACTAAAGATTTTGCTAAAGCGTGGACGAAGATCATGAATGCAGATCGCTTCGATTAACAGTTTTCAATTTTGTAAGTTAGAAGGTGCAGCTATATTGCTGCACCTTTTTTCGTAGCATAGCTAACTCTTGTCAAGCAGAACAATTGTAAGCGATTAACTGTTGTGCTGTAGGTGCATACAGGCATTGTACATAGATAATTTTATATATGAAAAACATTCTCCTATCCGGTGGGACCGGTTTTGTCGGTACTCAGTTGGTGAACCATCTTTTAAGCACATTTCACGATGTTCAGATTACGGTGCTAATTCGTGATGAAAAAGATCGGCAGGAGCGATCGCGCGTTCGTTATTGTATATGGAATGTGAAAGAGGATTATATTTCTTCTGATGTGCCTAAAGATATTGATACCATCATCCATCTGGCAGGTGCTAGTATTGCCGAGAAGCGTTGGACGAAAGAACGTAAGAAAGTGCTTTTAGAAAGTCGTATGCAGAGCACCAAATTATTAGTTGACTGGGTCAAAACAAGAGGAAAGCAAGTGAATACCTTTGTATCGGCCTCGGCAATTGGTTGGTATGGTGAAGCTACTACGGATCGCGCTTTCGTCGAAGAAGATCCGGCGGCGAATGATTTCCTAGCGCATGTGTGTGCAAAATGGGAAGCGGCAGCTCAGCCTTTAGTTGCCACCAATGTGCGAACAGTCTGGATTCGTACGGGCTTGGTGCTGCATCCAGATGGTGGCATGTGGAAAGAAATGAAGAAAGCATTTGCTTTTCGTGTAGCGCCACGATTTGGTAGTGGTAAACAAGTTTTTAGCTGGATTAGTATTGATGATTTACTTCGTCTGTATACGTTTGCAGCAGTAACTCCTACAATAGCAGGTGCGCTCAATGCGGTAGCGTTAAAACCCGAACAGCAAGCCATCTTGACCAAAAAACTACTGAAAAAGACTTCAAGCTTTGCAATTGGTATGCCGATCCCCGCATTGGCACTTAAAATTGGATTAGGTGAGTTGTCGCAAGAGTTATTGAAGCATGCTCCTGTTTCTTCGAAGAAAGTAGAAGATGCTGGTTTTACGTTTCTTCATCCAACGCTAGACGATTTATAGAGCGTTTTCTGATAAGCTGCAGGCGCTTACTACCATTGTCCCACATGTTCCAGCTTGTCGCTAGCGGCAAGTCCATTGGGGTTGCAACCGGGTAATCCCTCTGGTACTTCCAGATTCATTTTATGGTAATAACCTTTCCAAAACGTATCCGTTTGTCGTGTAGCAGGATCAATGAAGGTCATAGGTTCTAGCGTAAAAATTTGATCGTCACGGAAAATCCGCTCTACAAAATCCGAACAATATAAGCTATCGTCATTTAGTATGTACGAGAAATTGTAGGGGAGACCCAACCATTTTTTAGCTTGCGAAAGCGCATTGGGGATGGCAAACTGATAATCAGATTTTAAGCGGTAAATCGCATAATGCGGATTGTCAGATGTGTTGTTGGCTAAATATTCCGACAAGGGCTCTCGTATAGTTCCAGTTTTGGTATTTGCATGTAGTATAAAAATAGAATCTCGCGAGATCTCTATCATGGCTACATGATCAAAAGCGGTATTTGCGGTGGTTTGTGTGACGCGATCAATAGCTCCCGACAGATTAAGCGTCGACGCACCGACAAATAGTAAATCACCATTTTGCAAAAGGATATCAGGCGCTTGAGGAATGGTTTTCGATTGTCCAAACGTCGTAGATATCGTAATTAGAAACAATAATGCATTCAAGAGAATAAAGTGTAGTCGACGTTTGCCTATATTACCCATGCCCAAATATCGGTATTTACACACAGATAATTATAGGTTGCCGCAGTATAGTTCCTCAAGTGTACAGGGATATCATGCAAATAACGAAATGCCATAAAGCAAAGAGAGGTGACCGCGGGGCGATCACCTTCTTTTATAGTTGGTGTGATAGTGTCTGTTAAGAGGCGCGAAATAAGTGCTATGACTTCTTAAGCTCAGTCCCACAGTTGCAACAAGCATGCCAAGATGTATTTTTCCAGAATATTAACGAGATTACCTGAAGTTATCATTCCATTACCAGGTTTTTTTTAATGCAGTGATCAAATCACACATAAAAAAAGACTTTCAACCGGGGAGGCTGAAAGTCTTTAAACTAACCAATTATTAACCTAAAATTATGAATGCACAAAGGTACATAATATAGGTCTAAACATCAATTATTTTTTACTTTTATTTTAATTGTTGCTAACTAAATAGTTTTAGCTAAGCGTGTTTAAACATTTTTTATAGGGGAAATTATCGGTTTTTCAGCCTTCTCCCCACCGTGGAATCTATTATGTCGGCATAATAGTGGCTGTAGTTATTTACTCCTGTGTAGCGTGTCTTTCCAGTTGTGTCTCGGCCATATCATTATTCACTATAAATGAAAAACGATCCACACATTCTGGTTCCTCGTTGCTATCGTGTGCTCCAGTCAAAGCAAAATAGGATCCGGAGATTTTTAAATCATTATTCTCAAGTGATCTCTGGATATTAAGTGCCAGAAATCCGAATCGGTTATCACAATAATTTTCTAAGGTCACTTTTCCATACTTTGCAGTGAGGGGAGAGACGGTCGAATCAGTCTTCGTAGCCACTTGGTGCAGGTCGGCATAGCCTCCAGCTCCAGCCACGATATACGGCACATCCTTATTGGGATAATGCTTTACAAACCGTTGATAATTATGGACATGCCCGCTAAACACCGCATCAGGTAGGATGTCGATTTCTTCAAAGGCTTCATCCAACAGCTCGATCATGGGTGTGCTAGAGCCATGGTTGCTATCGGCAGAGTATGGCGCATGATGCAAGCAGATCAGCAATGCTTGCTTTTCGGGATGCGCTTTGGCTCGTTTAAGTTCTTCCTTAAACCACGCTTTTTGAGTAGCGTCAATCATTCCATGTTTGTTGATGTTTCCATACAAACCAATGATTCGTGCCAATGGAGTTTCCAAAGTCCAATACACATGTGGTTGTGTGCCTGTTAGTCTTTTGCTGTTTTGTCCGAAACGGATCGGCATCCGTTCTTTACTGCAAAATACATGTGTAAATGCATCTAGACTCTCATAGGGTTCGGCCATTGGATTAATATCGCCGTCATGATTGCCTGGTATCGCAAAAATAGGGGCTTCGTAAGCTTCATAGTGGGACAAAAACTGATGATGATATTCGGAAGCTTCGCCATGATTGTATACCACATCGCCCAAATGATACAGAAAGGCGGGAGATTCTTCGCTCTCCGTACGATGCCTATTAATGCTTGCTGCCAATACCGACTGGAAAGGAGAATGTCTAGCGCTACCGGTATCGCCGACCAAGTGAAATGTCATCGAATCCGTCACTTTTTCTAATTGCTCATCTGTCAGCAATTTGCCTAATACCAAATTGTAAGGATAATTCCCAGATGGTGCAGGTAAAGGCTTAAAAGCATGTGCATCATCGACGATTCTGTTAAGAGATACGGGTGTAGTATATTTTGTTGATTTCGACATAGTGACCAGTTTGTTCTTCGCCTTTTAAGATATGTATATCTGATGTTATAAAAGAAAGATTTTCAAACGGGGAGAATGAAAATCTTTACTAACCAATTATAAACCTAAATTTTGATAGTACAAATGTACGTTACATATAGGTGCGTACGTTATTTTCTGTGTTAAATAATTGTGAAATATTTTTGTGTACAATTTTCCTTATGAAGTGCCACTATATCAGTTATCTAATTAGATTTTAGAGGTAAGTGCCTAAAAATTACTATATAATTAATATGTTGACAAGCTTGCTTGTTTGAATTTATTTTCACTTAAATGATATTTTATTAATTATTTATTACTAGCTTGCTCTTCATTGGGGTATGTGCCAGATTTATGTATAGGGAGAGTTTGCTTATAGGGATGGCTAACATTCCGCAAATGTATCGTGACATAAGAAAAGCACAGACGCTTCGGGTAAAGAAGTCATTAGTGTCACATTTTGCAATTTTGTGTACGAACTGAAGGAGATACGCGATTAACCAAATACGGAACCAAGCTCAGAATTACTGAGAATTAATCTTTACTTAGAACAACAGTTCGAGATTTTTTAAGAACAGACAGCAGACAGATCGTGATGTATTTATAGATATCCTGCTGGAAAAAATGACCTACAATGCCTACGATAAATATTCTATTTTGTATTATCCTGATGTGGGGGCAGGATAGCTAACCAAATTCAGAGTACACTTATCGATACGTAACTGTTCGATAACGTTATGGATTTGGCGGGTATCTTTTTATCGATTTTTAATGAATTGCAGCAGATAAAAAAACGGTGCAAAGTTCAAAACTTTGCACCGTTCCTGTTTAAAACCATTCCACTATTTAATGGCTAGTGTTTAATATTCAGGTTACTCAATCATCCAGCGGAGCAAACTTGCCCCCCAAGAGAATCCAGCACCAAAAGCAGTGAGCATCACCAAATCACCTTTATTCAATTTCTTTACGTTTTCCCAAATACAGAGTGGGATAGTAGCTGCAATGGTATTTCCTAGATACTCAATGTTAGAAAGCGTCTTGCCTTCTTCGATATTGATTTCTTTACCTACTGCGTCAATGATGCGTTTATTGGCTTGGTGTGGTACTAGCCAGCGCACATCTTCGACGGTTAGATTATTTCTGCTCAACACATGCTTGCAGGCATCGCTCATAGACTGAATCGCTTGCTTAAATACTACTTTGCCGTCTTGACGAATGTATTTTCTTTCGTTTTCAACGATTACATCGCCGTTAAACGGATACAATGAACCACCAGCTTCAATATTCAAATATTCTTTACCAATACCATTGCTTTGCAAGAACGCATCCATAATACCTTCTTCTTGCGTAGGTTCTAGCCAGACGACACCAGCGCCATCTCCAAAAAGGATATTGGTAGATCTATCTTCAATATTTACGAAAGAACTGATATTGTCTGCACCTACAACAACGACATTGCGGTAGCGATTCGTTTCAACTAGTGAAGCCCCTAAATCTAACGCATAGAGGAAGCCAGAACAGGCTGCATTTACGTCGAATGCCCAAATATTAGTAAGCCCCAATTTTTCAGCAATTAAGTTGGCGGTTGCGGGCATTAACATATCGGGTGTAGAGGTAGCGACCAATATCGCATCAATATCCGAGATATTGCGCTTGTACTCTGCCACCATATTACGTATAGCAGCCACGGCCATATCCGAAGTAGCCAGATCTTTATCTAAGATGCGTCGTTCTTTGATTCCAGTACGTTTTACAATCCATTCGTCGGAGGTAGCACACGCTTGCTCCAAATCATGATTTGTTCTTACTTGTTGGGGAAGGTAACCACCTATCGCTGTGATCGAAGCGTATTGTCTATTGTACATGCTCTGCAACTGTATCTCTCCTGTAAACGTTTATTCTTGTATAGTTATCGATTTTTGTGACGCAAATCTCTACGATTGTCCAGTATGCGTTATCATCTCAACTATAAGGAAGTGCATACTTACTTGCCTGTGCAAAAATACATGCAAATATCGTGAAAAGTTATTGTAAATCGTAAGTTATTTTTTTCTATGTCAAATATGGTCGTATCTAACATTATGGCTTGTATACCACTGTTTTGTCCTAATTTTGTATGGTATAATGTGCGATTTGGTTATCTAACCGACACGAACTATTACCTCAATTTGACTAATTAGCGATAGATATTGTTTGGATAAACATACCTGCTGTTCGCCAACTGGTTAAAATATTAAGGCTTGTTTTCGACGTGAGAAAACAAGCCTTATTATTTATTGGCGAATAGCAATAAAGTCTCAAAAATTATTTCTTGATTGCTGCTTCGTAACGGCGACTCACCTCAGGCCAGTTCACGATAGTCCAAAATGCGCCTAAATAATCCGCTCTTTTGTTCTGATATTTTAAGTAATAAGCATGCTCCCATACATCAATACCTAAAATTGGAGTACCCTTTTGCTCCGCGATATCCATTAAAGGGTTATCCTGGTTTGCAGTAGAAGAAACGAATAATTTACCTTTACTATCTACAGCCAGCCAAGCCCAGCCCGATCCAAAACGATCAGCACCCGCTTTATTTAATTGCTCTTTCAATTTGTCAATTGATCCAAAGTCTTTAGTGATTGCTGCCGCCAATGCTGCGGATGGTTTAGTGTCTTTATTTGGCGTCAGAATCGTCCAAAACAACTCGTGGTTGTAGTGCCCACCAGCATTGTTACGAAGGGCAGCAGAGCCAGTTGAAACTTTGGCAAGAATCTTTTCCAAGCTTTCTTTTTCCATGGCGGTACCTGCTACTGCTTTATTTAAGTTGGTGGTATATGCTGCGCCATGTTTCGAGTAGTGGATTTCCATCGTCTCCGCATCTACAGCACGCTCCAATGCATTGTAAGCATAAGGAAGTGGTGCTTGTTTGAATTGTGCTATGGCTGCTTGGCCCATCACCAAGGCCGATAGTAAAAACGTCGCTTTAAAAAAATTCATCATGTTCTAGTTTTTGTTTGTTATTTCAACAAATAAAGATAGGGATAGTTTTGTAGAAGATCCCTAATTTCCTTTACGAATTCTGCTCAAACTTACCTGGGTAACGCCTAAATACGAAGCGATAAATTTCAAAGGAATGCGCTGTATCAGTTGCGGATGCTCGGATAGTAGGGTGTTATACCGTTGAGTAGCAGAGAGAAGCTCTCGTGATATGGCACGGCGCTCAGCTTTTAGTAATTCGTATTCTGCTAACTTTCTGCCCCAGTTGGCCCAGTGAATATCTTGATGGTAAAGATTCTTTAAATCTGCCTTGGCAACTTGGTAGAGCTCACAATCTTCGATCAGCGCGATGTTTTCATAACTCGGTATATCCATCACATAGCTCGCCATCGATAGTACCGCTTCGCCTTCCTGACCAAACCAGAACGTAATCTCGCCCTTTTCAGTTTCGGCGTATGCGCGCACCACTCCGCGTTTGATCAAATAGAGAAAAGGCTCTTGTCGATCTGCTCGCATCAGGATATGTCCTTTTTTGAGCTTGATCAAACTGATCTTCTCTTCTAGTCGTGCGACAGAGTCGTGCGGCAAAGGATGGATCTTTTCCAATAATAGTGTCAGGCTACTCATGTGGATATGAATTAGTGAAGCTTGTCGTCAGATTTGGTACTAAAACCGTCCGGTATATCGCGTTTATTCCCGTCTCTTATTGCATTATAGTGCGGTGAAAGCAATTCAATATCAGCTTCGTGAAATACATCCGTCAAACTTTTGTGCAATTCCGAATAAATCTGCGCTTGTTTATTTGGGTGTTTGGTGTAGGCATTGATTTGGTACGTGATGTAAAAATCATCCAAACTATTCTGCAAGACAAATGGAGCGGGTTCCGTCTCGATAAATTCTACTCGTAGTGCAGCTTTTTTAGCTAGTTCGTGTACTATCTGCCAACGCGTTTCGTAAGACATCGTCAAGTTGGTATGTATAATCAAGCCCTTTTCTTGCGAATCTGCACTGTAGTTGATTGTGTGGCTGTTCATTACCTGTGAATTTGGTACAGAAATAACCTCATTTTTGGTCGTGCGAATACGCGTGACAAGTAAGGATTTTTCGATGATATCACCACTAAGATCGCCAATTTTTACGCGATCGCCCAGCGAGAATGATCGCATATACGTAAGCACCAATCCGGCGACAATGTTTCCTAATGCACCAGCGGAGCTGAATGTGAAAAGCACACCAATAAAAACCGATACGCCCTTGAAAATCGAGGAATCTGATCCCGGTAAATAGGGGAAGATCACAATCATCAGAAAAGCTAATAGCAATACGCGTAAAATATGATAGGTAGGCAATGCCCAATCTGGAAAAAAACCAGGGATATGCAGTGCACCGGTACGCAATTCGCCAGCAAAGAACTTTAATATTTTGAGTGCATAGCGAAACACCACACATATTACAATAATCGTAATGAGATTGGGGAAATACGCCACGATCGAAGCGCCCATATCCCGCAGCGGATTCAGAAAATAACCGAGCAATACCGGCGTGTAACCGCGCGTGCTCGGAAATAAATTGAGCATCATCGGCAGAGCCAAATAGATCGCCGTAAGAATCAACATCCATTTCACAGCCGTGATGATGATCCACAAAATGCGGACTTGTCGTGCAGGAGATATCAGCTGATAGCCACGGACTTGAACGCCTTGTATTCTTTTCCCGCGATTCACGATTAGCTTCCGTCGCGTCCAAGTCGCTAATCGGCTCATACCGATCACGAGTAACGACAATACCGTGATGATCAGCGCGGCTCGTGATAAGGAGATCAGTAGATTTTTTAGACTCGTCTCTTCCCGGTGCTTAATGATGCTGGCTTTGATTTCTTGCAATTTTATCGCCGCTAACGAAGCGATATCAATATTCGTCCACAACGCATCTTGATCATTGAAGCTAATAATCATCTGGTCATTCCAGGCAATGATCCAATTGTTTTCATTTTCCCAAGCGCGCAATGAGTCGACTTGAAAATCGAGATTGGCGGCCAGATTTCGAATGCGTTCTTCAATCGCCATCGCGCGATCTTTGGCGGTGTAACTACCTAAGCTGGTGTATATCCTAAATATAGTATCTCTAAACGGGATGACCGGTACACCATCGTTAAGCAGCTTGAGCGAATCCACCTTTTGCTTTCTGCGAGCCAATAAAATGGAATCCCGACTTTGCAGCACGCGCAATTCTGCTACCAAACGCTGGTTTTCTTGCCGATCGTTCAATTGCAAACTGAGCAACTGATTTTCGAGCGCCAATCGTTTTACGGAATCGCGACGTTGTTGTTCCATCAGCTGCATCAGATCCACCGAACGTTGGTTGATCGCCGTAACTGTATCAGCACGGGATTGCAGCGTATCTTGACTTGGCTGCTGTAATCCGTATGCTATCGCAAAGCAAAAAGAGAAAAGAAAGGCAATGAAAATTTTGGTACTAGTTGTCATACAAGGTATATGCCGAATGGTGAACGCTAGATTCTGCCGTAAAAGTACAACATTTCAAACATTCGGCACAAACCTGTACTGATTTGTTTAGCGCTTTATCATGGTGCGGAAAGTTAGATTTACACGCGGACTGTTTACTTTTTTAGTAGGTGGAAGTCGGTGCAGCCAATGCTGCTGTGTCGTGCCAGACATCACCAGCAAACTGCCATGTTCCAGCTGAATATCGATCTTTTCCTTAGATTCCTTGTGCTTAAAGCAGAATTTGCGCTGCGCGCCAAAACTTACGGATGCAATAGCTCCATGCTTCTTCAACTCCGTTTCGCCATCGCTATGCCAAGCCATGCCTTCGCTACCATCATGATATAGATTCAATAGGCAGGAATTAAATGTTTCGCCGGTAAGTTGTTCTACCTGTTGCTTGATCTTTAATAGTGCTGGCGTCCAAGCTAGGGCACGTTTGGTGGTATTCGAATAAGTGTAGTCGAATGCTTGATCGCCGTACCAAGCTACTTTTCTCTTCGTGATGATATGTTTTCCAAAGATCACGGCTTCGTCGTTTTTCCACGCAATATTCGCGAGAAGCTCTTTCAAAAAGTCGTCCGCTTCTTGTGGCGTGCAGATCACACCATAATATACACTGCTACCGTCCCTTGGTAAATATTCTATTGGTTTTGCGCTGCTTCCCATCCGATGATTGCTTTTTTTCTGTTTGTTCCCCACATGTATCCGCCAATGCCGCCTGTGGTCTGAATGACGCGGTGGCAAGGTATTAAAAACGCAATTGGATTTCTTCCGATTGCGGTGCCTACCGCTCTGTGCGCCAAAGGCGTCCCGATAGCATGCGCAATTTTTCCGTAGCTAGACAATGATCCTGACGGAATCTCTAATAAACATTGCCACACTTTAAGTTGAAAATTCGTGCCTTTCAGGTGCAGCTTTATTTGTGGCATATCTGTCCAATCATATTGAAAGATTTCCAGTGCCTTCGCCTGCATATCATTCTGCCTCGCGGTGAATGTGGCTTGTGGAAATTGGGCGATTAATTGCTGTAGATCTGCTTCTGCCTCTTCGGCAATGAAGCTGAGATGGCAAATGCCTTTGTTTGTGTTTGCGATCAGCACTTCTCCGAACGGAGTGGCATTTACCTGATAGTCAATCTGCAAATTTTTGCCACCATTTTTATATTCTGCGGGTGTCATCCCTTCCAATTGTATGAATAGATCGTGCAATCGGCTGGTGCTGGACAAACCAGTCGCTTCGGCAGTTTCCCACAAGGTTGCCCGCTTTTTGCTCAATAATTCTTTCGCATAGTTTATGCTAATGTATTGCAAGAATCGTTTTGGTGTAGTGCCCGCCCATTCGGCAAAAAGCCGCTGAAAATGAAAAGGACTAAGGTGTACTTGTTCCGCGATTTCATCCAAACTAGGCTGCTTGCCATAATTCTCACTAATAAAAGCAATCGCTTTTTCAATGCGTTTAAAATTCACTACGGTCAAATTTTCCATGTCCTTAACGTATCTATAATCCAAAGTTCCGAAAGATACCACGTAAATAAAATCCGAAATTTGCTGAATTCCAAACACAATCCCTAATTTTGCAAGGAATTACTTTACTACTGTCATCCATTCCTTTCAATAATAATGAATATACCCGCCAAGCTCTACCGTTTCATTGATCAACTCAACAAATGGCGTATGCAAAAAATTTCGAACAGAAATTTTCTAATATTGGTCGCGTTGCTGGTGGGTATTGTTGGCGGATTGGCCGCAGCACTGCTGAAAGGGATGACACATGGTATTGCTGCATTTTTGCAAGATGAGGTGCGCTCGCAATACAAATACTATGTTTATCTCCTTTTTCCACTGGTCGGTATTTTGCTCAGTGTGGTGTATGTGCGAAGATTCATTCGCAAGAAAGAATTAGGGCATGGAATGACGCCGATCATGTATGCCATTTCCCGCAATTCGAGTAAGATTGAACCTCATAATATTTATTCGCAGATCGTCACGAGCGCCATTACCGTTGGTTTTGGCGGTTCCTCTGGTCTCGAAGCCCCTATTGCTTATTCGGGCGCTGCGATTGGATCAAATATGGGTCGTTTCTTTGGTCTGAGTTATCGCGAAGTCACGTTACTATTAGCTTGTGGTGCGGCTGCCGGTATTTCTGGCGCTTTTAATAGTCCGGTGGCAGGTATGATTTTCGCCATCGAAATCCTACTTCCAGAGTTTTCGATTCCCGTATTTATTCCCTTATTGATCTCAACCGCGACGGCAGCCGTGATTTCACGTTCCATTTATAGCGAGCCTTTATTTCACTTGGTTACCGACGATTGGGTCTTTAGTGCGTTATTTTTCTATGTTTTGCTCGCATTTATTGTAGGTGGTTTTTCTGTTTATTTTGCAAAACTCGCCGGCTGGTTGCGCCTGCAGTACAATAAAATACATAATCCGTACCGTAAGGTTTGGATCAGTGGAATCAGTCTTGGTGTATTGATCTTCATTTTTCCAGCACTTTATGGCGAGGGATATTTGGCGATTCAGCAAATTCTTGATGGCAATCATTTGGCCATGTTACAGAATAGCATATTTGCGGAGTACAGTCAGACAGGTATTATGGTGGTGATATTTGCACTGTGTACCGTTTTTGCCAAAACATTTGCGGCACTTATTACCTTAAATGGTGGTGGTAATGGTGGCGTCTTTGGCCCAAGCTTGGTCGTCGGCGGTTTGTTGGGATTTGCCTTTTCTTATGGTTTGAACCTGACGGGAATGGTGGACTTGAATGTGGCGAATTTTACCGTAGCCGGAATGGCTGGGGCGCTAGCTGGCATGATGCATGCACCATTAACAGCTATCTTCTTGATCGCCGAAATCACGGGTGGTTATGCCTTGATGGTGCCTTTAATGTTGGTTACGGCAATTGCTTACCTCATCAACCGCGTGGTACTCAAGCATTCCATCTATACCAAAGGATTGGCAGAACAAGGCGATTTGATTAGTCATGAAGATAAGGATCGTACGGTGCTCAGCATGATGAAGCTTCGCTATGTGTTGGAGAATAATTTTACCATCCTACGCCCTGATGAATATCCACAAGATAGAAGTCATGATATCATCCACACGAAACGCAACATCTTTCCGGTAGTGGGGGAGGATGGTAAGTTTTTGGGCGTCATCTATAGTGAGCGTTTGCTAGAAATCCTGCTTGGAGAACAGCCAGAAGGATTGAAAAAGACGATGGCGGAGTTGGCAGAAAAACCCATCGATACCGTATCGCTCGATGCCAACATGGAGCTGGTCATGCAAAAAATGAATCGGGAAGATGTATGGATTTTACCAGTATTGGATGCCAGCGGCTTTTATCAAGGTTTCGTTTCCAAATCTGCAGTGTTCAATAAATACCGCGCATTACTGGTGCGACAAGCTTCTTACTTCGATCAATAGTAAGCGCATTTTCGGAGAGGAGGAAAGATCCTAAGACAGATAATCGCTCCCTGATCGTTTGTGCACTATGGTTTAGCGTTGATGGTATTTTCCTCGTATTGTAATCCCTTGGGATAATGCTTGGCTAGTGCATCTTGCCAATTTATTCCGGTGAGATTATCTTTTTTGCTCGTGCCCACTCCCGCAATATGCGACCAAATGCCATAGGTTGTAGCAGGATTATAGTCCAATAAATGTTCTTCGAAAAAAGATGCACTTTCTAACCAGGTATTATTGGTTTCTTGCAGTAAGTAAAGGGCTAATACGATGCGTGCCTCCGAAGGCAGATTGCCTGTGCTTCGCAAGATATGGATCGCTTGATCTATAAACGCTTGACCAGTCTTTCCTGCTTTCCAATCCATGTATTCTAATGCTTTTCCACTTTGCTCCGGCGGCGTACCTTGATGTCCGTGTAGTTTGAAATATACATTAGGATATTTCTTGAGCATAAAGCGATAGTAATCGCGCCAAAAAAGTCTTGCTGTTCGGCGTTCCAACCGTTTTTTATTGGTCGGCGTCATGGCCGCATGCAAGCGATGGTAGACCAAAACGGGCGACAGTGCACCGGTTGCCATGTAAGGTGATATCAAAGTAAAGTCGTGAAAACCTTTGTACGAATCGCTCAATATAACGTCTAGATTTTCCAATCCATGCTGCTCGCCGCCGATCAATTGCTTTTGTGATACTGTAGCGATCTCCTCGTTTGTAAATCCTAAATCCGACAAGGTCGGGATTTCTGTCGCTTCTAAATGTGTTGGGATTAGGATTTGATTAATTTCAGCCAGTGTTGGTCTTACTTGGCTTTCCCGCTCGACCTTCTTTTTGAAAAGAGCAAAGGAATCAGGAATATCGCGTACCGGAAAAGGAAGATCTTCCTTGTGATACATCGTATGACCGATGAAATGTTTTAGATTGATGCGATTGGATTGCCATAAGGAAGATTCAACAAGCTCTGAAATCTTTGTTTCACGCTGCGCAACCTCCCGATGGTGATATACCTCATCTGCATCGTACTTAGCCGCCAAACGTGGTATGATCTCTTCTGGATAGCCATGGTAAGTCATAAGATCGCCATGAAGGTCTCGCAGGCTTTGTTTGAAAGATTGCACGGTTTCCCTGATAAACTGCGCACGCAATACACCCGTATTTTTTCCGCCATATTTATTGGTGCTAAAATATCGGGGGTCGAAGCAATAAACCGGAATTACCACATCGGCTTTTTGTACGGCTTCGAGTAGAATCTCATTGTCGTGCAAACGTAGATCATTCCTGAACCAAACAAGAATAACTCTCCTTTTATCCATAAATTATGTGAATCTTACCAATCACAAATATAAGTTTTCAAGTGCGCAATCGCATTATACGTCTTATATTTGACACGATTTAGACATTGGTGAGTGCGTATTAATTCGTGATACTAATTATAGTAAAACAAATCGTTTCATACACGTGTTCTAATTTTGAAATTAATTCTACTTATAAAGTTCGTTAAGAACACTATTAAAATCAAAGTATGAGTATGCTTATCAGTGGACTTAATAGCTATTTGGGGAGGAGAGCGGCAAGTAATTTGGCTTCTGAAGATTGTCAGGTTTATGGCCTTATTCGCGACGCTAAGCTGTTTGAGTTAACCGGTTTTGAGCCGGTTACTGCTACTTTGTTGCCGGTCGATTTATTGCGAAAAGAACATTCATATACGGATTGCGCCGTTGCCAACCTTGATGTTGGGATCTGTTTTGCTCCCACTTCCAGTCTGGAAGATCAGGTAAGCCTGCAGGTAGAACTTACGCGTTTGAAAAACTTTATAACGCTTTTAAGAACAAATAGATGTAATCGCGTGGTTTACTTCGCACGTTTGGTTGATCAAAATTACATCCGTTATATTGAGCAACTGTTTACCGATTATGAGATTAACTATACTATCGTGATTTCCAATATTTCATTAGGAAAACACAGCTTGGCCGATCGCTATTTTAGACAATTGCTTAATGAAAAATACGTTTGGTACGATAAAGCAATGGCGAATGTAGAGTTTAGACCTATTGCGGCTTTGGACGTGTTGCGATGGATACGCACGATTGACTGGCAAAAGGATTTTATTAATCAGATATTAGAGCTTGGTGGGATTCAAAAAATGAGTGTACGAGAATTATTTCGACTCTATAAAAGTATTAATAAGGTCAGCAATGTGGGCATCGCTGTGCCGCATTTTATTTATTCCATCTTCTTTCAGTCTAGGAGAAAGCTTCATCAGGAGGATCACTTAGAAATAAAAAGGATGTTTCGCTATGAGTACCCGCTTGACAACTCGGCTTGGGCCAAACGTGTATCGTTTTCCTTTACGCCAATCGAGGAAGTTATTCTGAATGATCAGTAGGGTGTTCTTTCGTTAGCAGGAAGGGAAGTGCATATTTTTTGCAGTTTTTTAAGATGGCGGAGATTATCCTGCTATTTTTGTGTTGCCACAGATAATAAGATATGGGATACAAAAGTTTAGCGGATTGCGTCGCCGATTTAGAACAGCATGGTCATCTGATTAGGGTAAAAGAAGAAGTCGATCCTTACTTAGAAATGGCCGCTATACATATGCGGGTATACGATGTAGGCGGGCCTGCAATCTATTTCGAGCGCATCAAAGGAAGTCAATTTCCAGCAGTATCCAACTTGTTTGGTACGCTAGATCGATCCAAATTCATGTTTCGCGACTCATTAGCCAATGTAAAAAAGCTGGTAGATGTAAAGATGGATCCGATGTCGGTCGTCAAAAAACCTTTCTACTATGCCGGATCGGCGATGACCGCGCTTGGAGCGTTACCTTGGAAAAAGAAATCGAATGCGCCAATTTTACACGGGCGTACTAAAATCTCTGAGCTGCCACAAATCGTCAACTGGCCGATGGACGGTGGTGCATTTGTCACAATGCCGCAGGTATATACAGAAGATGCCGATCGCCCAGGAATTATGAATGCCAATCTAGGTATGTATCGTATTCAGCTTTCTGGTAATGATTATATTGCCGATCAAGAAATAGGTCTGCATTATCAATTGCATCGTGGAATTGGTGTTCATCAGACGAAAGCCAATGCATTGGGTCGCCCACTCAAAGTTTCCATCTTTGTCGGTGGGCCGCCATCACATCCACTTTCTGCCGTGATGCCACTGCCAGAAGGTTTGTCAGAAACGATCTTTGCCGGCGCATTAGGTAACAGAAGATTTCGTTATTTCTATGACGAAGAAGGATTTTGCATTTCTTCGGATGCTGATTTTGTAATTACAGGCACGGTGTATCCTAATGAAAACAAGCCCGAAGGACCTTTTGGTGATCATATCGGATATTATTCCCTAACGCACCCATTTCCGTTGATGAAAGTGCATCGGGTATATCACCGCAAAAATCCGATTTGGTCATTTACTGTCGTCGGGCGACCACCGCAAGAAGATACCAGTTTTGGTGCGCTGATTCATGAAATCACGGGATCTGCTATACCGCAGGAGATCAATGGTTTGCATGCGGTGCATGCGGTTGACGCCGCGGGTGTACATCCTTTATTATTTGCCATCGGTAGCGAACGTTATACGCCTTATCAGCAAGTGGAGCGACCGCAAGAACTGTTGACCATTGCGAATCAGATCTTGGGCAAAAATCAGCTCAGTCTCGCTAAATATTTATTCATTTCCTCGTACGATGACAATCCTCAGTTGGACATTCACGATGTGGTCGGTTATCTAAGCCACATTTTGGAAAGAATCGAGTGGGATAGAGATGTGCATTTTCAAACCAATACCACCATCGATACGCTAGATTACTCGGGTGATGGACTAAATGCCGGTTCGAAAGTGGTGTTTGCGGCGGTAGGTTCGCCAAAATATAAGCTAGCGACCGAGATCCCAGCTGGATTAGATTTTCCACGCCCATTCGGGCGCGCCAAAATGGCCTTGCCGGGTGTATTGATCGTAGAAGGTAGTGATTTCGAAAATTACGAATCAGAACAACAGAAAATAGATCATTGGTCTAAAGCAATTAATGCAGAGCAACTAAACGGAATTCGTTTAATTGTACTAGCAGACGATGCGGGTTTTGCTGCAGAGACGCCAGCCAATTTTGTCTGGGTTACCTTTACACGTAGCAATCCTTCGCATGATATTTATGGTGTAGATGCTTTTACGCGATTCAAACATTGGGGCTGTAACGGACCACTTATTATCGACGCGCGTACCAAACCACATCATGCACCGGCGTTGATCAAAGATCCTGATGTAGAACGCAGAGTGGATCAATTGGGTGCGAAGGGGGGATCATTGTATGGTATAATTTGATATTTGTTTCAAGTATTTTTGTAAAATGATGCGATCTGATTAACCTCTTTGTCTTTGTGTTGTAAATAATTCAACAAAAAGCCAAAAATGTTATGAATTTAATTTTTTAATCTGTTTCTTTGTTATAGAGTATTGACAAAAGAGTGTATTCGATTAAAATTTAAAATAGTATGTGCGGGATTATTGCAGCATTTGACATAAAGAAATCAGAAGAAACGCTGAGACCGCAGGTCTTAGAAATGTCTAAACGTATACGCCATAGAGGACCAGATTGGTCTGGTATATTTAGTTCTTCTAAAGCGCTATTAGCGCATGAGCGCTTGGCGATTGTGGATCCACAATCGGGTAGCCAGCCTTTGTACAGCGCAGACAAGCAAGTGGTGTTAGCCGTGAATGGTGAGATTTACAATCATCGTGAGTTGCGTGCTACTTTGCCCGATTATCCATTTGCTACACAGTCCGACTCAGAAGTTATCCTGGCTTTGTATTTAGAGCGTGGTGCATCTTTCTTAGCAGAGTTGAATGGTATTTTTGGATTTGCCTTGTACGACGCCCGCAACGATAGCTTTTTGATCGCTCGTGATCATATGGGGATCATTCCACTGTATTACGGCTATGATGATGATGAGCAACTATTTGTCGCATCTGAGTTGAAGTCTTTAGAAGGGTTTTGCACTAAAATCGAACAATTTCCTCCGGGACATTATATCTATAGCGCAGAAAGTACGGCTCCACAACGCTGGTATTCCAAAGATTGGGAATCATTTGATGCAGTATCTGAAAATAAAACTGATATTGATGAACTTAGACAAGCATTAGAGGATGCAGTACACCGTCAATTGATGTCGGATGTGCCTTATGGTGTATTGCTTTCTGGTGGTTTGGATTCTTCTGTTATCGCTGCGATTACCAAGAAATATGCATCCAAGCGTGTAGAATCTGACGATGCGGAAGAGGCGTGGTACCCACGTCTGCATTCGTTTGCTGTCGGCTTGCAAGGCGCACCGGATTTGATCGCTGCCAAGAAAGCTGCTGACCACATCGGTACGATTCACCATGAGATTAACTTTACTATTCAAGAAGGTTTGGACGCTATTCGTGACGTTATTTATCATTTGGAAACCTATGATGTGACCACGATTAGAGCATCTACGCCGATGTATCTACTGGCTCGTGTCATCAAGTCGATGGGTATCAAAATGGTGCTTTCAGGAGAAGGTTCTGATGAGTTATTTGGCGGCTACTTATATTTCCACAAAGCGCCTAATGCGCAAGAATTCCACGAAGAGACGGTACGCAAGCTCAAAAAATTATATCTCTATGATTGTTTGCGAGCCAACAAATCATTGGCTGCTTGGGGAGTTGAAGGTCGTGTTCCATTTTTAGATAAAGAGTTTATGGATGTAGCCATGCGGATCAATCCTTCGGATAAAATGATCAGAGATGGCCGTATGGAGAAATGGGTAGTACGTAAAGCATTTGAGGACTATCTGCCAGAAAGTATCGCTTGGAGACAGAAAGAACAATTTTCGGATGGTGTAGGTTATAGCTGGATAGACACGTTGAAGGCGCAGGCAGAAGCAAATGTGAGCGATGAAGCATTTGCAGCAGCAGCTGGCCGTTTTCCAATAAACACACCTAAGAATAAGGAAGAGTTTTATTACCGTACTATTTTTGAATCGCATTTCCCTTCGGAAGCGGCTGCAGGTACGGTGCCTTCTGTAAAATCAGTAGCCTGTAGTACGCCAGAAGCATTAGCTTGGGACGCTTCATTTCAGAATATGAATGACCCTTCTGGTCGTGCAGTAGCAAATGTACACAATGACAGTTACTCAAAAACACCTGAACAGGTAGTTTAAACTTAATCAATTGTTACTTTATAATTGGATGAACGAGCGCGATAGCGCTCGTTTTTTATTTTGAGCTATATAATTATATTAAATATTACAATTTTCTTCTTTAAGATATTTTTAGTTAAAATATTTTCTATATTTGATTATGATTAACGATTCGGAGAAAATTATAGAGCATTATCTGACAAGCAATAAAGTGGCGGTTACACTAGATGAGGCAGATCTACTTTTGTTGAGAAAAGTATTGTACGATTTTATTAAGGCCAAAGGTGATCTAGTCTCTACAAGTATGCTGTTGGCCTATTGCTCAAATACCTTAACGAGTAAAAATAGTTTTCCCAAAGATCTCGCGAAGGTGAGCAATAAGGCGCTAGCAATGATTCTACATATAGATTATGATGATGATACGAGTGAGTAGTTTTAAAACTCAGTAAATCATTGTTATACGAATTCTATTTGATTACCTCTGTAAGAAATGCCCACTCCGTAAATAAAACATGCCCATCAAAATTTAGCGTAACCATTTTCCAAACCATGCTTGTCTATTATCTCCAACATATGACTTAGTGGTTGCGAAAAGTTGTCTTTGTTTAAGTAACGATCCGCGAATTCGTACTTAGCTATAAAGCTGAATACAACTTTGTCATATGTCGAACGGTTCGAAGAATTTTTCGTTAGACTGTCCATATCTGATTCGATGGGATCCGCCGCCAGTAACCAACTATCCCATTCTTTCTTATTTATATGAATTAATGCCGCCAATGTAAAAATCAGGTGCTTAGGATAGGTGTGTTTAATTCTGATGTAATCAACAATTGCCGGCAGCAGACGCATTTTGAATTTTACGATCGTGTTTTGTGCTATGTCGCTCAAGTAATGCCGAAGGTAGGGGTTTTTAAAACGATCAAGCACTTCCTCCGTATATTGCTCAAGATTGTGTGCGGGGAATGATATGGTGGGCAATATCTCCTCTTGGATTGCTTTCAGAGTAAAGTTATGCGTAAATTCATTCTGCATGCAGTTTCCCACAGTTTCCAGATTTTGTAAACGGCCGATTTGAGCCATTATCGTATGTGCACCGTTTAGGATGCGTACTTTGCGAAGGCGGTAAGGAGTTAAATCATCCACAAGCACAATCTGATCTCTAAAATGATGAAAAGGGAAATGTTCGGCGAGCGCAGCATCTCCTTCTATCGCCCAGAAAAGGTAGGGCTCACAGATCGTGATCAGCTTATCCGTATAATCCAATTGTGTGGCATACTTTGCCTCATTCTCTTTTGGATATCCAGAGACGATACGATCGACTAGCGTATTATAAAACCGACTTTGGTTTAATAGCCAATCTACAAATTCATCCGCTAAATGCCACAATGCCGCGTATTGCAAGACAATCTCGCGAAGTACTTTTCCGTTGTTTTCTATCAGCTCACACGGGAGTATGAATAAGCCCTTTTCTGGGTCGCCATTAAAGAATACATACCTTTTGTATAGCAATGCGGTGAGTTTTGCGGCAAAGCTGTTATGTGGGCCATTTTCGAGATGCGCATCAGATGGATCAAAATAGATTCCGGCTTCCGTTGTGTTGGATACGATCAACTTTAATTCCGGTTCGGTGGCAAGATCTAAATAAGCTTCATAGCTATCATAAGGATTGATGAGGGTATTCGTGCAGGTGATTAATCTACTCTGCTGGACAACTTCTCCGTTTTTAATACCTTCCGTAAATAGCGTGAAAATACCATCTTGCTGCTGCAAATCGAGCATGCTCGAACCGGGACGATTTTTGACCACAGCAATACCTCCGTTGAAGCCTTGATCATTTAATTCATCGATAATATAATTAGCGAAGCCGCGCAGAAAATTTCCGGATCCAAATTGAAGTACTTTTGTAGGCAATAGGGATTTTGTAGCAATTTTACGGTTTAGGTTTTTCATCGTTTAATTCTTTAACATTAGTCTGTAGATCAAGCTGACTAGCGTATGTAGACCTTTTTATCTATTTAGCAAAATCAATGACCGCCTTCAGAACATCCGTATTTGCGTTTCTTAGCGATTCAAAATCCGATTCGATAGCGCTAAATGGAAGATAATGCGTGATGTATTTTTGAAGGTTGATCTTACCTTTTTGCAAACAATCTATTACAAAGTTAAAATCTTGTAAGGTGGCATTCCGACTACTCATGAGAGTCGCTTCGCGCTTATGGAACTCAGGATGACTAAAGCTTAAATGACTCTTTTGAATGCCAACCAGTACATAGCGACCTCCATGTGCCATATAAGAGAAGGCTCCTTCTAATACCTTATGGTTGCCAGTGGCATCTAATACAACTGTTGGCATATCTCCATTCGTCATGGTATTTAGCGATACCATCACATCTTCCTTTGTAGGATTTATAATGTCATCTACTTGGAGTGTATCTTTGGCATATTGAAGTCTGTTTTTATTCGTGTCCATCACGATGATCTTTTTTGCTTCCGCGACTTTTGCAAAATGGATTAGTCCAGCTCCGATTGGTCCAACACCCATAATCAAAACCGTATCTTGATCAGAAACCTGTGCTCTGCGAATTGCATGAGCAGCTATAGCAAGTGGTTCTACTACGACTAACTCTTCTAAAGACAACCCTTTCCCTGCAACGATGTACTCGTCTTTTACGATGATGTATTCGCTAAATCCACCATCAATATGCACCCCAAAGACCTGAATATTGGCGCAACAATTTGTGCGACCATGCCTACATGCGATACAGTTGCCACAATGAAAGTAAGGGATCACCGTGACCAGATCTCCAGCAGTCATCCCGGCTTTAGAACCGCTTACATACTCGGCGGCTAGCTCGTGTCCTAGTATTCTAGGATAATCAAAGAATGGTTGTGTACCTTCATACGCGTGAATATCGGTGCCACATATGCCGGCCAATTTAATTTTTAGCAAGGATTCGCCTTTGCGAGGTTCAGGTATTGGTTTATTGCGGGTCAATAGTTTATAGGGTTTTTCGCAAACTAGGTATTTCATTTTTTGGATAGTTGAGAGTAAAAAGTTAGACATTGTTCAGCATGAATTACAATGTTGACACAAAATAATGGCAATCCTGACCGATAAAATTTCATGAAATTGTCCTATTATTAAATGATATTATCATTTATGCCTACGGATATTCGTATTATGGGTGAATAATTTATTTTTGATAAAATGCTATAAACCTAATGAAGCCATTTCTTTTAAAATTAGCGTCTAACTCTGAGCGATCCTTTCATGTTAGGATCGATAAAACCCCTGATGTAAACAACATCTGGCATTATCACGCGGAATTGGAATTGATTTATGTGAAGAAGGGTAGCGGAACCCAATTTATTGGTGACGATGTACGACCTTTTAAAGCAGGTAATGTCATATTAGTAGGGAGTAATCTGCCTCATTATTGGCAATATGCAGATCACTATTTTAAAGATATCGATAGCGAACCTTTGGAAGTTTTTGTAGTGCATTTCAACAATATATGGGGCGAGGAGTTTCTAGAATTAGCCGAAAATAGGGCGCTGCAACTTGTACTTGAAGCTGCTAAACGAGGTATACAAATTGAAACGCTAAATGAAGGACGCCTACCTGAAGTGATTGAAGCTATTGCGTTAGGATCCGACAGTCGGAAGATCCTCAATTTGATGGATGCGCTGTTACTCATTTCGGAAAGTACTGCTAAAAAATACCTGGCTTCGGAGGGTTTTAACAATCAATTGGTTAAGTCTGAAATGGATCGCATGCAGGCTATCTTCAATTTCACGCTAAACCATTATCATAGTCGGGTTAATCTAGACGACATTGCTAATGTCGCAAAGATGAGTCGTGGCGCATTTTGCAAATTTTTTAAGGCAAAAACGGGAAAAACCTATTCTAGATTTATTAACGAAATACGCATTGGCAATGCTTGTCGATTACTTATTGAAGGGCATTTAAGCGTGAAAGAAATATGTTACGAAGTGGGGTTCAATAATTTTGTGAGCTTTCATGCCTTTTTCAAGAATATCAAGGGGAAAACTCCCGTGCAGTACCAAAAGGCTTATCTACAATAAAAAAATAAAGACTACCAATCCATAAATAATTCTCCGACTACCTAGCCGTAAATGGAGATCATCAACATCTTAAAATATGACACATACTAGCTTTTCCAAAACCAGAATCACAAAATCCCTCGTTTTCCTAATTCCGCTCTTACTAACGAGTTTGCTTGGTTTCTCGCAAACCAATAATACCCTATGGTACGATGCGCCTGCCGAGCAGTGGGTGGAGGCTCTTCCTATTGGTAACGGGAAAATAGGAGCTATGGTATTTGGTAAAGTGGACGACGAGATTATCCAGCTTAATGAAGGTTCGTTATGGTCTGGTGGGCCACGAAAGAATAATGTAAACCCAGATGCCTATCAGTATTTGCAACCGATTCGCGAAGCGCTGGCTGCAAAGAATTTTGAATTGGCAAATGACTTGACAAAAAAAATGCAAGGCCATTATTCTGAATCGTTTTTGCCGTTAGGCGATCTGCATATCAAACAACATTTTGCTGGTCATGGTGACGTGGAAGATTATGTTAGGAAATTGGATATAAGCAGAGCCATCTCCACCGTAAACTACAAGAAAGACGGTGTGCGTTACGAACGTGAGCTTTTTGTGTCTAATCCATCCAACGTGTTGGCGCTGCGTTTCAAATCCGACAAAGCAAAGATGTTGAATCTGCATTTCACCTTATCCAGTCAACTTAGAGGCGAAGCAACGGTTACCGATGGAAATACTATTTCCTACTCAGGAAAAGCGCCAGCAAGAGTCGATCCATCGTACTTTAATCAAGAAGGGCGAAATCCAATTGTATGGGAGGACACCAATGGATGTAATGGGATGCGTTTTAATAGCCTACTTCACATAGCATCTACAGATGGTAAAGTGACTAAAAATGAGGATGGCATACAGATCGCTGATGCATCGGAGGTAATCCTATATTTGACGGCTGCGACAAGTTTTAATGGATTTGATAAGTGTCCTGATCGTGATGGGAAAGATGAAAAAGCATTAACAGCTCAATATTTAAAAGATGCGTCAAAAATGCGTTATGAATCTCTAAAGCAAGCGCATATTCAAGATTACCGCAATCTTTATGATCGCTTAGCATTCAACTTGGTAGCGGACAAAACGAACGATAATTTAGCCAAAATTCCATCTGATGCGAGGTTGAAGCGGTATAGCGATGGAAATAAAGATCTGGAATTAGAAGCTTTCTTCCTGCAATATGGTCGTTATTTATTGATCTCCTCCTCAAGAGATGGAGGTACACCAGCGAATTTACAGGGTATATGGAACAAAGAATTGAGAGCACCATGGAGTTCCAATTTTACCATCAATATCAATACCCAGATGAATTATTGGCCTGCCGAAGTGGGTAATTTATCTGAGCTACATACGCCATTGCTGGAGTTTATAGAAGACCTGTCCGTAACTGGCAAACTAACAGCTCAGGAATATTACAAAACAAGAGGCTGGGTTGCACATCATAACTCTGATATCTGGGCCTTAAGTAATGCTGTCGGCAATGTCGGTGGCGGAGATCCGCTTTGGGCCAATTGGTACATGGGCGGCGCTTGGTTATCTAGGCACCTTTGGGAGCGATATGCATTTTCTATGGATAAAGATTTCTTAAAAAATCAGGCGTATCCTATTATGAAGGAGGCCGCATTATTTTGTGTAGACTGGATGATTGAGAAAGACGGTTTGCTGATGACCTCACCTTCCACTACGCCTGAAAATTTATTTATCTATGAAGGTAAGCGTGTTGCGGTTTCAGAAGGTACTACTATGGATATGGCTATCATTCGAGATTTATTCCGCAACGTAATTGCTGCTACCGAAATCTTAGCCGTGGATCAAGAGTTTAGAGATACACTTTCTAAGAAAATCGCCTTATTGTATCCTTACAAAATCGGTAGCAAAGGTCAGTTGTTAGAGTGGACTGAGGAATATGAAGAGGAAGATCCACATCACCGGCATTTGTCGCAATTATATGGTGTACATCCTGGTATTGATATTTCGCCGCTCACCACACCAGATTTAGCGGCTGCGGCTTCCAAGTCATTTGAACTTCGTGGCGATGAAGGAACGGGGTGGAGCAAAGCATGGAAAATCAATTTCGCAGCGCGACTATTGGAAGGGGATCATGCGCACAAAATGGTGCGCGAGATTCTTCATTATTGCGACCCAAATGATCAAGGAACCGGCGGCACATATCCTAACTTCTTTGATGCACATCCGCCGTTTCAAATTGATGGCAATTTTGGTGCTTCGGCAGGTATGATGGAAATGATTGTGCAAAGTCATTTGGGAGAAATACACCTGTTGCCTGCGCTACCTGCGGCTTGGAAATCTGGGAAGCTGAACGGCATTCGAGCACGAGGGAATTTTGAATTAGACCTCGTGTGGGCCAATGGCCAACTCGTTTCTGGTAAAGTAACCTCTTTGTCGGGAGAGTCGTGTACACTACGCACCACCACACCGATCAAGATCAAAGGCGCTAATGCCGTGATGCGCAAAGATCGAGATTACTATGTGTATGAATTTGCAACCGTTCCCAATAAAGTTTACCGCATTATAAAGAGTAAGCATTAGTATGCAATACCTGATATCTATGAAGGAATGTGAATATGATACTTGGTACTAGTATCACTTCACATGTTACTATTCAATAAACTAAATCCCTCTCGCAGCTCTTTTCTGAATAAGATGTGTGAGGGGGATTTTTTGCTTTGTCAATTCATTTTGTATCATCTATTATAATCCATGAATAGGTATTGGAATATAGATTCAAAAAGGTGCAAGTTTGCTTATTATTTTGTGATAAGAATTTTTCTATAGAAAAGCTACTAAGTTAGTTTACAGGTTGCTAAAACAATTTAATAAAAAAGGCGATACGGGGAGTATCGCCTATAATCACACTAACTATTAATAAAAACCCTATGGAACTAGGTGTTTTTCGAATCTAAAAGGCTAAACAATACGAGGTAAAACGCCAATGCATTATGCCTCAACTTTTCGTTTAGCGATAGATAAAGATAAATAGTATTGATAGATTATGCAATAGAATGGGAAAAAAAACGTTACAAAAGTATTTTTTTGTATTAATTTACTGAAAATCAGTTTATTAAATTTTTTATAAACGTTTTTTTTGGAGAAATTTATCTCTCCGCACAGTCAGAATGAGTGTCTAAGTATGCTTCCCATGCGACCTGATCTGTCTTAAATGTAAAAAGTTCTGCACGAGCTTGCGTCAGAGGAATCAGACGAAATATGATGTCCTTGTCCGGATTGTCAGCCGCAGGCATAGGAATCGGCGCAAACATGGGATGATCTATCGTTAAGTCTTTTCCAGATCTCGGTCTTATCAGATAGTAGATCGAGATGATTTGACTATCGTTGAAGGAAGATTTTTCAAAAAAATCAGTGGTATATAAGTGCTGGATCACCTCGATTTCTAGATTACATTCTTCCAAATATTCTCTTTTCAGCGCATCGATCAATCCTTCTCCGTACTCTAACCCACCACCTGGGAACTTCGTGAAGGCAAAGCTGCCGACTTGCTCATCGCTGATAAGCACCTCATTCTGCTGATTCACCAATATCCCGTATACCCTAACGTTGAATAAGAACATGCCTACTTTCTATTTTAGATTTGAATTATATCTGCTCAAATCCTGATTCTACACTCAATTCATCGACACCTGCGATAGAATAATGTCTCGGTAGGAACCAAGAGATGGTATTCATCACTTGTACATAGGCATCTTGCGTTGCCAACATTTTTGGCGTGATGTTAAAGATCAAATCTTGGGTCATGGTGCTATCATCATCGTAATTGCGAGCGATTAACATGACTTTGCCATTATTCATGCCAGAATAAGCTAAAAACTCTCTAATATGGGTGCGTGTCTGAGCAGGAAGGATTTCCTCTGATGGTTGTCCAACTAAAACTTTTTCGTCTTTTGGCAAGACGAAATCTTTGCCATGCTCCGAGAAAGCACTATCGTCAGTGTAAAACTCGTTACGAAGCTTCAAGTTGAGCAGGTCGCCGTGTGAGAATATCCAGTCGGGTTGATCTTTGTGTGCATTAATCACCAATCCAAAGCCATTGGACAAAATTCTGTCCAACTCATTTCTAATCACGAATGCTTTAAAATTTGTTTCTGGATCTACCGTGCGCGCATTCATATAAGCAAAGCTGTCATTCGCTACGGCTACCTCGGGCTCGGCCAATTGTAGATTGCACTCGTCGATATTATCCAGAAAATCTGCGACCCATTTCTGATTGCGACTCCTCAAAGGAATCTCTAAGAGATGTTGTAGATTGATTGTTTTTTCCAGGTTTCCCAATGAACCGGAAGAACTTTTATTAGCATCAAAAAAGTGAATCGTACTCATAGCGTTTAAAGATGCTAAAAGTAAGGAATCTTTGTTGGATTTCTGCTCAAGTATGTCAATATGACGGTTTTTTATTAGAAGAACGTGCAGAGAACGATATAAAATTTTACTATTTTTGTTAGAAACCATATTTAATAATGTCTAATACAAACGCGACCCACACCGTAGATTTTGATTCATCAAAGCTCAGTTTCGAAGAGTTTCGTGACCTGATAATTAGCGATTACCGACTGGCGGTAGAAAGCCGGCAGGTGAGCTTGTTAGGGCGTAAGGAAGTGCTGACGGGTAAAGCTAAGTTTGGCATTTTTGGAGATGGTAAAGAGTTGGCACAGATTGCACTATCTAAGGCTTTTAGAAATGGCGATTGGCGTTCGGGATATTACCGCGACCAGACCATGGCTATGGCATTAGGGTTCACCGATATCTATCAGTTTTTTAGTCAACTATATGCCACGCCAGATTTAGCTATTGAGCCGGCATCGGGCGGTCGGCAGATGAATTGTCACTTCTCGACACAGTTGTTGGATGCGGATGGCCAATGGTTGAATCAGACACAACAAAAAAATTCCGCATCGGATATTTCAACTACAGGTGGACAAATGGCTCGTGCGGTTGGTTTGGGATTAGCATCTACCTATTATCGGGATAATGAAGCGCTTCGCTATTTAAAATACTTCTCAGACAATGGTAATGAAGTCGTATTCTGCAATATTGGCAATGCTTCTACCTCAGAAGGAGTCTTTTGGGAAACAATCAATGCGATTGGTGTCAAGCAGTTGCCTTTAGTCGTTTCTATCTGGGATGATGGCTACGGTATTTCGGTGCCTAATGATGTGCAAACGACAAAATCGGACATTTCACAAATTCTCAAAGGATTTCAAACGGACGAACACGGAGTCGGTTTCGAAATTTTTAAAGTCTGTGGCTGGGATTATCCAGGCTTATGCGAGGTTTATAAAAAAGCCGCCGACCTGGCTCGCGAAAAACATAGACCTTGTATCGTGCATGTGTGTGAAATGACACAGCCTCAAGGGCATTCTACATCAGGATCGCATGAGCGGTATAAGACGGGCGATCGTTTGAAATGGGAAGAAGAGTACGATTGCAACCTGAAGATGCGCCATTGGATGTTGGAATCTGGGATTGCTGATGAAGAAACATTGGTATCCATTGAGCGCGAGAGTAAAGAAAAAGTACGCGCAGAGCAACGTCGTGCATGGACAGATTACCAACAGCTGTTGCAAGTAGATTTTGATCAGGCAGTTGCCTTGCTCAGTAATATTGATGATGAAAGGGTCGAAATGCCCTTAAAGACTTTGCAATCATTAACCGAGTATGCATTGCATGAAATATATGGTAATGTGCGTCGCGCACTGCGAGATTTGCGCGGTGACGCAGTAACGGGCAAAGAAGCTTTGTTAGATTGGTACAATCAGCAGCAAAAAATTAATCAAGATAGATACAATGATTTCCTGTTTTCCAATACGATTCATAGTCCATCACTAATAGAAAATATACAACCAGAATATGATGTAGAATCACCTGTCGTCGATGGCAGAGAGATTCTGAATGCTTGTTTTCGGGAGCATTTCGCTAAAGATGACAGACTCATCGCATTCGGGGAAGATGTAGGTAAGATAGGAGATGTGAATCAAGGATTTGCCGGCTTGCAAGAGCAATTTGGTGAAGCACGTATATTTGATACAGGCATTCGCGAGTCTACTATTATCGGCAAAGGAATAGGGTTGGCTATGCGTGGTCTTCGACCAATTGCAGAGATTCAATACTTGGATTATTTGATTTATGCGTTGCCTGTTTTGAGCGACGATTTGGCTAGCTTAAGCTATCGTACCAAAGGAAGACAAAAAGCGCCATTAATTATCCGCACGCGTGGTCATCGCTTAGAAGGCGTATGGCACTCAGGTTCGCCCATGTCTGTTTTACTAGGTGCACTGCGCGGTATTCATCTTTGTGTACCACGCAACATGACTCAAGCAGCAGGTATGTACAATATGTTACTAAAATCAGATGAGCCAGCTTTGGTGGTAGAATGTCTGAACGGGTATCGTTTAAAGGAGAAAATGCCACAAAATGTGAGCGATTTTACAGTTCCTCTGGGCGTCGCAGAAATTGTACGCGAAGGCCAAGATATCACAGTGGTGTCTTATGGCTCGACTTTACGTGTAGTACAAGAGGCAGCATTAGAATTAGAAAAACTAGGAATCTCGCTAGAGATTGTTGATGCACAGTATTTGATGCCTTTTGATCGCGAGAAAATCTGTGCGACCTCCCTGCAAAAAACTAATAAATTGTTGGTGGTAGATGAAGATTTTCCAGGCGGTGCTTCTGCGTATTTGCTTAGCCAGATTCTGGAAGATCAGCAAGGTTATTACTTGCTAGATAGTCAACCTCGCACCTTGACGGCCAAAGCTCATCGTCCACCTTATGGTTCGGATGGTGATTATTTTACCAAGCCTTCGGTAGATGATGTCATCGAAACAGTCTATGCGATGATCAGTGAAACAAATCCACAAAAATATCCGGCTATCTATTAGCGCTCGGATGTTTTTGTATACTAAGAAATAGAAAGTAAGAAGGCAGTCGAATGACTGCCCTTTTTTATGTGTTTTGTCACGCTTTGCTCACCGCCGCTTTAGACTGCGGTACGTTGAAGAGGGAAGCAGCACCAATGATCGCGGCATGCTCTTGATATTTGCCTAGTTCGATATTATAAGCCGAAAGTGCAGCTTTTTTGCCAATGCAAATCTTATCCCAAGCTTTGGTGATATTACCGCCAATGATGAAATTGATGGCTTCATGTTTTTCACTGAAATAAGCTAGGAAGTCCAACAAATGCTGTACATATTCATCCAGTAAAGTGGTCGTTTCAGGAAGTGTACCATGTTGTTCCAGAATTTCCTTCAGACCCGGCTTCACGATACCTGTAAGCTCTTTAAAGCGTTTGGTAAACCACCTGGTTACTAAGAATTCTTCGAAGATCGTATCGCGAAAAGGTGCTTCCCACAGAGCAGCATCAAATGCTTTTTCGCCTTTGCTCCACACGGCGCTACCTAATCCTGTGCCGAGCGTAATACCTAAAATCCGATCTTTATGCTCCAGACCTTGCGCAAAGATTTCACCTTGCAAAAACGCCGCTGCATCGTTGATGTACGAGATTTTCTGGATTGGCAATCCTGCTAAATTATCTATGATCGGCCGAGTAACCACCATTTGATAAAGGCTATCATATTTGGTCTGTCCTATCATCAAAGCGCGGCCTTCTTCGTAATCAAAAGGGCCTGGCATCGCGATTCCAATCTCTCGAATTTCCTTCTTGCTGCTCGCAATGCAAGCACGCATGCAATCTGTCCAATTCCGTAAAATCGATTTAGCATCTGAGGAAGAATCGACGTGCTGACGCGTGATCGTATCCTCCAGAATAATCCAGTTATCCGTATCTACAATAGCAGCAGTTATATGCGTTCCGCCGATGTCACAGGCTAGAACAAAGCGATTATCGCGCATTAGATTGATATTTTAATAAATGATCGGCAATTACCAAGGCAGCCATCGCTTCTACGATAATCACCGCGCGTGGTACCACACATGGATCATGTCGGCCTTTGCCGGATATGGTTGTTTCGCTACCACTTTCGTCGATAGTGGCTTGGTCACGCATAATCGTGGCCACGGGTTTAAAAGCAGTGCGAAAAGTAATGTCCATCCCATTGGATAAACCACCTTGTATGCCGCCCGAAAAATTCGTTTTGGTGCGCGTTGCTTTGCCTTCTTCGGCAATAAAAATATCATTGTGCTCCGAACCCAGCATTTCCGAACCGGCAAATCCAGATCCATATTCAAATCCATGCACCGCATTGATACTGAGCATAGCTTTGCCCAAATCGGCATGTAGCTTGTCGAACACCGGTTCGCCCAAGCCTACTGGTAATCCGCGAATTACGGTAGATATTCTTCCGCCGACAGTATCACCATTTTTGCGAATTTGATCAATGAATTCGATCATTTCTGCGGCCGTTGCCGGATCAGCACATCGTACGATGTTGCTCTCACGCAGGCTGACTAATTCCGTCAGATCAGATACATCTAGGTTTGGTGCTTCCAATTGGCCTACACCAGAAACGTGGGCAAAGATTTCAATGCCATGTTGCTTTAAAAATAGTTTGGCAATGGCTCCGGCGGCTACGCGAGCAGCTGTTTCGCGGGCTGAAGAACGGCCACCACCACGATAATCGCGAATGCCGTACTTCATTTGATAAGTATAATCCGCGTGCGAAGGGCGGAACTTATCTTTTATGTGCGAATAATCTTTGGAACGCTGATCTTCGTTAGGAATATTGATCGCAATAGGAGTGCCCGTAGATTTTCCTTCGAATACACCCGACAAGATCTGTGCAATATCACTTTCCTTTCGTTGTGTCGTGATTTTGGATTGTCCCGGTTTGCGTTTGTCCAACTCCGACTGAATGAAATCTTCATCAATATCAATCTGCGACGGACATCCGTCTATAATTACGCCAATAGCTTTCCCGTGAGATTCACCATATGTCGTGATACGGAACAGATCGCCAAAAGAATTTCCTGCCATAGTTAAGTTTAGGTTGTAAATATATTAATTCGGCATCAAAAATATAACTTTTGATGCCGAATTATTTATAAGGATGTGGTAGTAATCTTCGGAAGGATTACGAAACTAAGTTGAATTGCTGATCTTGTAAGTGCTGCCAAAAGTCTGGATAAGACTTATTGACTACGGCTGGCTCTTCTACCGTAACTAGCGGGAAATGAAGGGCAAGAGGAGCAAAGGCCATTGCCATACGGTGGTCTTCGTATGTCGCGATCACCAACTCTTGAGGTACAAAATAGCCTTCCGTATCTAATGTGTAGATCTCCTTGTCTTCGTGCAATTTACAACCGAATTTTCCAATTTCGTTCTGCAAAGCGGCGATACGATCTGTTTCTTTGATCTTCAAGGTTTCTAGTCCAGTGAAAGTAGTCGGGATTCGTAGTGCTGCTGCAATGACGACAATAGTCTGTGCCAAATCCGGACATTCTTTTAAATCAAGGAAAACCGGATCGCCAGTCAACGTACCTTTTTGCAGTGTAATGCCACCTTCTTCAAACGTGGTATGCACGCCAAAATGTGTCATGATATTAGCAATGGCAATATCTCCTTGCAAACTGTTCTTCTTCAAACCGGGTAGGAAAAGAGAGCCTTCCTTTGCCAGAGCGACCATAGCATACCAGTAAGAAGCAGCGCTCCAATCAGGCTCTACATAGAGTGTAGCGGTGCCAAATGATTGCGCTGGAATACTAATCGTTTGCTCATTCCATTGGTATTCAATGCCAGATTCGCGTAGCATATCTAGTGTCATACTCACATATGGTTTGGAAGTGAGCTCACCTTCGATTTGAAGATTCAATCCTTTTGGTAGTGCAGCTGCGATAAGCAACAACGAGGAAATGTATTGACTACTAATGTCGCCGGGAATCGATACCTTCGTTGCCGTCTGCTCAAATGGCCCGTCGATATGTAGTGGTGGATAACCTTCTTTTGCTGCGTAGCTGATTGTAGCGCCGATAGTGTGCAAAGCATCTACCAATAGCTTGATTGGGCGTTCTTGCATACGCGCGCTGCCCGTGAGTTCAAATGATCCTGCGGATAAACTCAAGAAAGAAGTCAGGAATCGCATCGCAGTACCAGCAGGCCCAATGTCAATCTTTGTACGATTGCCTGTAGCATTTGAATCGCTCGCGATAGCAAGTGCTTCGCCCATCGTGACGGTGTCGGCTGCTTCCGAAAGATTAGCCACGCTAACGCTACCTTGGCTAAGGGCTTGAATGATAAGGGCGCGGTTGCTCTCGGATTTTGAACCCGTGAGCACTACCGTTCCACTTATATTCTTGTTAGCATGTGATAAGGAGACTTTTTGGAGGTCGCTCATTACGCTTCTGCAATCGTTTTGCTGTTCATTACCTCATTCTGCTTGCGAATCGATTCGTTGTGCAACAACTCTAAATATTTCACTGCGAAGTCTTCACCGATGTTCAATGCTTTGGCTAATTGTACACGTTTTTGTACGATCTCGTCCCAACGGTTTACTTGTAAAATGGTCACGTTGTTATCGCGTTTGTACTCACCGATTTTTTCTGCGATTTTCATACGATCACCAATCATTTTGATGATATCATTGTCCAGTTTGTCGATGTTTTGGCGCAATTCTGATAGCTTGTCCTCGAATGCAGGATTGTTAGATTCTGCTTGGCGCACCGCAATATTGCTCAACATATCTGCCAATGCTCCAGGAGTCAACTGTTGTTTAGCATCTGTCCAAGCTACCGCCGGATCAATGTGTGATTCGATGATTAAACCTTGCATATCCATATCCAACGCTTTTTGAGAGATATATGGTAACAATTCGCGATTACCACAGATATGACTTGGATCGTTGATGATCGGCAATTCTGGTGCGATGGTTTTCAATTGGATCGCAATATCCCACATCGGCTCGTTGCGGAAAGCGGTTTTCTCGAAAGATGAGAATCCACGGTGAATAGCGGCTAATTTTTTAATGCCGGCGCGGTTTACACGCTCCAAAGCACCGATCCACAAAGATAGATCTGGGTTTACTGGGTTTTTGACAATCACTGGAACATCTACTCCTTGCAATGCATCGGCAATTTCTTGTACCGTAAATGGGTTTGCAGTGGAACGCGCGCCAATCCACAATACATCTACACCTGCTGCCAAAGCTTCTTCCACATGTTTTGCGGTCGCTACTTCCGTTGCGGTAGGCAATCCGGTTTCCGCTTTCGCTCTTTTCAACCACTCTAATCCAACGCTTCCGATTCCTTCAAATTCTCCTGGACGAGTACGTGGTTTCCAGATTCCGGCGCGTAATACGTGTACTTTGCCTGTGTTAGCCAATAAATGAGCTGTAGATACTACTTGTTCTTCGGTCTCAGCACTACAAGGTCCTGCAATTACCAATGGCTTGTCGCCTGTATCGATCCAAGAACTTAATGGCAAGATGTCTAATGAATGTTTCATTGTATATATGTTTTTATTTTTTTCTGATAAATGATTTAAACGCGCTCGTTTTTGATGTATTCGCCCATGATGTTGAAGTTCACGGAGTGCTTTAATGCTTTTCGGATCGCAGCGTCATAATCCGACTGTTTCTTCCATTCTACATCCACATAGAAGTCGTACTCATTGCGTTTACCGACGACCGGCATGGATTGGATCTTGCTTAGATTCACATTTTGCTCCGCAAAGCACTGCAAGACGATGGCGAGTGATCCTACAGTATTTCCTGTCTGAAAACATAGTGAAGCTTTGTTCGCATTCTTCTGTTCTACCACGTCGTTAGAAAGAATTAGAAAACGTGTCGCATTCTTTTTGTTGGTCTCTATGCGTCTTTCGATAATGTCTAGTCCGTATATCTTTGCGGCAGCCTCACCAGCAATTGCGGCCGTGTTGGCTAGCTTTTCAGAAACGATATTTTGTGCACTAGAGGCTGTGTCCATACCTTCTTTTACGATCCACTCCGGATGTTCGCTCAAAAATTCGTCGCATTGACGAATGGCGATCGGGTGTGATTCTACAAATTTGATGTCGGTCAACTTAGTGCCTGGTAGTGCCAACAAGTGTTGCTGAATATGCAGGTGAACTTCTCCTATGATATGAAAGCGATAATCGCGCAAGAGGTTGTAGTTTGGTAGGATGCTTCCAGCAATGGAGTTTTCAATGGCCATCACAACATAGTCCGCTCTGCCTTGCTTCAACAATTCACACGTCCTTTTGAAGGATTCACATTCCAATGTTTCAATATCATTGCCAAAGTATTTATAAGCGGCCTCTTCGTGAAAAGAGCCTTTTACGCCTTGTATCGCAATCTTTAATTTTTCTGATTCCATGTGGATTTTGTCAAAAAAAAGAGGCCCCGTGTTGCTTCGGGACCTCTGTTTACTTTTATAGTATGTACACAATAGTATCCCTTTATTATTCGTGATAATAAAAAAAGCTAAAATACGGTTGTGTATAAAATCTGTTCATTTGTCTCGTTCTGTTTCCAAAAGTAATGCAAAAATTGATAATTGCAAAATAATTTAAAATTTTTATCCTAATTGACGTCTATTTATAAACTTTTTTTACGCTTTTTTTGATCAAAAATTATGTGTTTTTATTCATAAATTTATACGTTGAATTTTCACTAAAATTTCGATTTATGGTTTTTTAATGTTGATTTAATGATTATAAAGCACGTTTTGGCGATTTATGAGTGTTTATTTTTGTGTTTAAAATATAGGTTTTTCGACTATGAAAATAAGGTGAAATATTATGATATTTTCGAGCATTTTTTTTTGTTTTATCTATTTGATTTGTTCTTGATTTTTTAGCATTTTTTCAGATGTTGCTAGTTCAACGTTTAGATTTTGTTTCCTAATTTTGCGCTAACATGCATTTTGTGCTTATAAGTATATGCTGTTCGGTAGCCGTAGCAGTTTTATTGAAATACGCTAGACAGACTGGTGTAGATACTTGGCAAATGATTGTCTGGAATTATCCGGTAGCATTAGTTTTGACCTATTTTATATTCCAACCCGATCTTACTAAGGTGACTTGGTCTGCGCTTCCTTGGCGTATTTATCTGCCTATTACTGTATTGTTGCCGGGTTTGTTTATGTTGTTGTCCTATTCGCTGCGGTATGCTGGCTTGGTGCAGACCGAGGTGGCGCAACGGTTGTCGTTGGTCTTATCTTTATTAGCGGCAGCTTTTCTTTTTGGAGAAGTGTTTAGCGCATGGCGTATCGCTGGTATTCTCGTCGGTTTTTTGGCTATTGCTTTTCTGATCGGCTGGCGCAAAGGCGTGAGTCAGAGTCAAGGTTCGCGCTATTTACTTTTTCCGCTCTTAGTATTTGTTGGTTACGGAGCGATAGATGTGCTATTTAAAACGGTGGCGCTTGAAGTACATGTGCCATATACCACTTCTCTGTTGTTGATCTTCACGGGTGCTTTTATATTGGCTTTCACCTGTTTTATAGTGCAATGTGTTTTTAAAAAGCTACATTTTTCAACCAAATCTATGTATTGGGGGGGTATGTTAGGTGCTTTGAATTTTGGGAATATCTTATTTTATATGCGCGCGCACCAAGCACTTGTTGAGAATCCTTCTGTCGTATTTGCTGGTATGAATATCGGGGTAATTGGCGTAGGAGCTTTGCTTGGGGTATTGCTTTTCAAAGAAAAGTTGTCTCGGGTGAATGTTTTCGGAATAGCCTTGGCCATTATCGCCGTGTTGATGATAGCATATTTTTGACTTAGACCATTTGTATTCATTAATAAGACTATAGGAAAAGTACTGTGGCTTGTGTCTTTAGCGTAATTTTAGTTTTGTCCTGCGTAAAAAAAGTGAGCGTTAAAGCCGTTATAGCTTTAACGCGTTTCAGGATAATAAGAAGATATGAAAGCCTTAAGTTCAATGTTGAATATGATCCCCTGTGACTCCTATAATTTATCTGCTAATTTGTTGCGCTGCACCCTTGTGGGATTTGGTTTTAGTAGCACGAAGGGTTCGCCAGTTTTTAAAAATTCTAAAGGTTTGCTTGGTCTATAAACTGCGAGTGGTAAATCTCCAGCTTGGAAGAAGGCTGGGTCTTCAAGGGATTTGTAATTAGAACCTACAAAAAATTTTGATGCTTCGGTATCTTTTTTCGCTACAAAAAGTATCCATGCAACGCTAATTCCAGCATAATCATTGCGTGCCAACTCTAAAGTTGGCGTTAAGTGATTGGAATTTTTGGTGGATATGTACCAAGCTGGTGCATTCGTAATCTTCTGGTACTGATTTTTGAGCGGGAATGTGGTAGGTGGGACGAGTACGTCGTATTGGCCAGTTAGTATAAGTGTTGGTATATTTACATTATTACCGCTGGCAGCAAAGCTAGCCTGTAATGGAAATGATCCAATGATCTTGATAGCGGGATCAATAGATTGTATTATTTTCTCTGTTTTGGATGTTATCAATATCGCGCCCGATCCTCCAGCGGAGTGTCCTGATACCAAAATTTTTGATAAATCGATTTTGTTGTAAAGTGGTGATTGAGGGTCGCTGTTCTGAGTCACAATTTCTAAAAGACCGGTAACATGCAGAGAGGGACTAAAATTGATGAAATTATTACTGTTTACGACAATAAATCCGTAGCTCGTCCATAGTCTGATTAATGCATCATAATTTCCTTGGTTAGATAATAGCCCGCCCACAAAACTAATGACCGGTACTTTATCTAATGATTGGATATTTGAAGGATAAAATACTTCTGTTACTCTGCTATCCTCGAAACCGTATGGAAATGAAGGGCTGCATCTCACGCCGGGGTCTACAAAGTTTAAGGCACCCAGTATTTTTTGCAAAGTTCCGGCTAGTCCTGAACAATCTAAGCGCGTGCCAGTCGTGGATACTTGGTGCGGTCCTGGTTTGCTGTATATGCTGTTTGCTAATCCGAATGCTGGCTCAAATTTAGTTATGAGTCCACTTTTAGAATTGTTGTTAATTGATTCTGTGATTTCCGTTGGTTCAATAATTTCTTTTTTATCGCAAGAAGAAAAGAATATCATTAGATGAATGAATATAATGCTTAGATATTTCATAATTCACTGGTTTAAGATTGTGCTACATTTTGTTGCTGATCAGATTTGTTTTGTGCGGCAAGAGATGGTAGCTCGTTAGCAATTGTTTACTTTGTTGAATTCATCTTAAAGAAGTTCTAGGCGTTTCAAATTATGAATAGTGTCATAGGAACAGGTTATTTAATGAGTTGTCAACGAATGCTATTTGCTGCTAGGTTGCGTTTAACACTATACGTTTTTGGAACAAGATCTAATTTGTTTGCTGGCTGAAGGATAAATTGTTCATCTTGTTGCAATCTATAGTCTGATCCCACAAAATACGCTTTCGCTGCAGGGTCATTCTTCCCATGGTAGAGAAGCCATGCTGTTGTGATTCCTGCATATTCGTTCTTTTCTATACTTCTAACAGGGCTAAAATGAGATGCTTTTCTAGCTGTAGCAAACCAAGCAGGCTGAATAAGTGGATGTAAATTATAATAATTTAATGTGGCAAATCTACCATTGACTTCGTCATTTTCAGCAGCCAAATATAGGGTTGGAGTTCTCACTACTATAGAGCTCGATGTAAGGATAGAAGGCTGGATAGGAAGGGCGGCTATTATTTGAATGCGTTTGTCAATTTGTTGAAAAATGGCTGGTGGGTATGATGATACTGTGATCGCGGCTCCTGCTCCAGCAGAATGCCCTACAATAATCATTTTTGATAAATCTACTCTATCTTGCAAGTCGGATCCCGGCTTCTTGTCTTCAATTGAAACTTGAATCGCACCGATGGTATGCATTAAGGGTGTTAAGTTTATGAAATCATTGCTGTTAACAACAATAAATCCATGGCTTGCCCATAATTGTGCGTAAGTATCGTAGTTGCCTAGATTTGATAGAATTCCTCCGACCAGATTGACAACAGGTAATCTATTCAACTCTCTAATATTGCTAGGATACCAGACTTCTGTTGCAATTGGAAAGTCTGATCCCGCAGGAAATTGTGGATTACATTTGATGTCTGGGGCTATGATGCCAGTTTTTGAAGCGAAACGGTATAGTAGTCCGCTTATTAATTTGCAATCTCCTCGAACAGCATTTGTTTTGACAGCGTAAGGTCCTGTTTTGGCATACTCATTATTTGCTATCCCTATAGCCGGGTTTCCGCCGAATAAAGATGATAGGCTCGCGGCAGTTGCTGTTTCTGTCGTTTTTGTTAATAACTCTTGGTCTTTAGAACACGAAATGATGAAGAGTGCCAAAGATAATGCGATTAAAGCTTTCATAATAGATAAATTATAATAGAGTTAAACTTTTATTGTTTTGTGTTCGGTTGTCACTATATCTATTGAGTGTATTTGCAATATTTAATGGTGTCTTGCTGATATTTAGAATGAGTTTTTTAACCCTGAATTTGTGTTTCGCCGAATTTTTGGTTTAAAATGGTATTTTGGTTAATCATTTTCTTACACAATGTTAATTATATATTTTTTTGTTTTATGAAATATTTTTTAATTAACTATTGTTTGTGTCTTCCGCATTGTTTTTTTATATGCTTTAGACTGTTTTTTTACTTATATTAAAATATTTATTTGTAACAATTTAAATTTTCTATTATAGATTTATGTAGATTAGTTCTAGTCTGTTTGTGTGCGTATTCTATGCTTTTTTAGCTTTCACTAGTTGGAGTTTAATGTACCAGTGCATTTAAAAAAGTACCTGCTTTTTTAAATGCACTGGTAATAGCTGTTGAAATTTTTAGATGAAAAAAGATAATGTTTTGATTTTGAGCAATAGTGTCATGATTTTTATGTCAGCAATGGACGGGTTTTTTCGAAGAGCTATAGTTTATCTGCTTTTTTGTTTCGCTGTACTGCTAGTGGGTTTAAAATGCCTTGGATAAACTGAGGGTCAGAAGATAATAGGTAGTCAGACCCAAGGAAGTATCTTGATGCGGTTGAGTCGTTTTGTCCTCTGTACAGCATCCACGCAACGGATATTCCTGCAAATTCGTTTCTTTTTAAATCAAGTGTTGGGCTAAAATGAGTTGCATATCTCGCTGTTGCTATCCAAGAGGGTACATGATTGATGAGATTAGATTGCCATAAAATTGGCCATCCTAATGGTGATACAATTAGGTCAAGTTCGCCAGTGGTAATGAATGTTGGGTATTTTACGGTAATGCCGAGTGCTAAAGGGCCTGGCTGAATGGGAAATGACCCTATTATTCTAATTCTTGGGTCAATAATATTAAGTGTTTTTTGAGAAAGGCTAGATAGTAGTATACTTGCTCCTCCTCCAGCGGAATGACCTGCGATAAGCATTTTCGATAAATCAATTTTTTTGTAAAGCGGTGATTTGGGGTTGTCATTTAGTTTCGCAGCTTCTATTGCGCCATAAATGTGCATAGTAGGTGCTGTATTAATGAAATTGTTGGAGTTGATGACTACAAAACCATAACTAGTCCATAATTTTATCAAAGCATCATAGTGTCCTTGGTTGGATAAAATCCCTCCAACAAAGTTGATGACAGGTAATTTTTCTAAATTTTGAATATCGGCGGGATAGAATACTTCGGTAGAGAAGTTTTGTTCAAAACCGTAAGGAAATGCGGGGCTACAACGAATTTCTGGATCTAAAAGCTTAATCGCGGCAAGAACTTTGGACGCTATTCCGAATAATTGCCTACAATCTCCTCTTACGGCATTTGTCGCGACTTCATAAGGGCCTGGCTTTCCGTATTGATTATTAGCAGTGCCGAAAGCTGACGATATTGCAGAGGCTTTCGTATAATCATTTGTCGAATTAATTGGATTTAAATCTTCGCTTTTATTGCAAGAAATAAAAATTAGTAATAGTAATAGTGTTAATTTTGAAGCTTTCATAGTTAATTATTTTTAAGTTTTTTTTGTTGTTATTATTGCTTCAAAAAGTGTACTAAAGTTTATTTAATTTATTTTTATAAAATATTAGTAATATTTAGTTAATATTGTTTCTTATTTTTTGCATTGCGTTTAGAATGGTTTCTAATTTTCTTTTTTTAGTACTATTAAAATCGCATGTTTGAGATTAGAAAAAGCATGCTCTTACGGAGCATGCTTTTTTTAAATCAGTTTATTAATATTCCATTTGTTGTGTGCTTTTATAAGAGAGGATGTTCTCTCTATTGCTTTTTTAGAACATGCTGGATTGTTTTGGTTTTGATATGACTATAATTTTTCTGCTAGTTTATTTCGTCGTATTCTTAAAGGATTTGCAATTCCTTGAATGAATGCAGGATCTTGTGTCGCAAGATAAGAACTGCCGATAAAATATCTTGATGCAGCGGCATCATTTTTTCCTCTGTAAAGTATCCAAGCGACCGTTATGCCAGCGTAATCATTTCTGGCTAATTCTAAAACAGGTGTGCCATGATTTGAGTTTTTAGTTACCATATACCAAGCTGGTACTTTTTTGATAAACCTATATTGCCACTTAAGGCCTTGTAGAATTGGTGGAACGATTAAATTTATTTCGCCAGTTAAAATCAAAGTTGGTACGTTAACACCTACACCTGTGGCATTAAAACTTGCTTGCAGTGGAAAAGATCCTACTATTCTAATTTCTGGATCAATGGTCTGTAAAGTCTTAGGCGGAACTGCTGTGATTAGTATTGCGCTTCCGCCACCAGCAGAATGTCCTGATACCAATATTCTTGATAAATCAACTTTATTGTATAGTGGCGATTCGGGATTCCTATTTTGATCGACAATTTCCGTAAGTCCAGTAACTTGAAGTGATGGACTAAAATTTATAAAGTTGTTAGTGTTTACTACGATAAAGCCATAGCTTGTCCATAGGTTAATTATTGCATCGTAATTGGCAGCGTTAGAAAGTAATCCGCCTACGAAGTTTATGACGGGGACTTTTCCTAAAGATTCAATATTAGAAGGGTAAAACACTTCGGTGACACGTCTATCCGCAAATCCATATGGAAATGCGTCATTGCAACGAACATTAGGATCCACGATTTTGAGTGATCCTAATATGTTTTGTATGGATCCGGCAAACCCCTTACAATTCTGTCTCGTGGCATTTATTGTAGATACGGAATAGGGGCCTAGTTTGTTGTATTCAGCATTAGCCAAGCCAAAAGCGGGCTGACTTTTAATGACGGGGGAAATAAGTTTAAGAATTTGTTCTGTAAAGTTGATTTTAAACAAATCGGCAATTCCGACTGCTTGTGTTTCGTCATTCAAGGCTTCATCAACAGTAGCGTTTTCAGCTTCTAGAAGGCTTTCTTTTTTCTCACATGAGGAAAGAATGACTAGCAGTAATAATAAAATTGGACTTAGATTTTTCATAATTAGTGAGTTTTAATGGGTTAATTAATTTTATTATAAATATAAATAATGTTTAATAATAGATATATTTTAATTTTTATTGAAATTATTTTTCGCAAATAAGTCTAAATGTGCGATTTGCTAGCTTTTGCTATGTCTGTTTGTAACAATGGATGGTATATGTTGCTCTCATAAGAAGTTGATTGCTAAAAAAATAAATTCTAAAACAGTGTTTTGTACTCATTGAAGGTGTTTTTTTTAACTTTTCTATTTTTGGTTGATTGCACGTATTTAATTTTAATTGAGGGTACTTGCGTGGAAATATGATAATTTTGTATTCAGTGAAAGCTATTGTTGGCATTTCTTTCATATAAAAATGCAATTAGTGAATGGAGAAAGTGATTTAATATCTGTGAGTTTATTTAATGATACATACCGTACGATCGGTCAAACGTATGAAGGTATATTTAGGGATAAGGGGAGTAAATTTATGGCCTACGCTTATCAGTTCGAGGAAGAATCGCAATTGAAAGAGATTATTGCAGAATTAAAGCTTTTGCATCCAAAGGCACGACATCACTGTTATGCGTACCGTCTTACGCCAGATCGTTCGGTCTTTCGTATAAACGATGATGGAGAGCCATCTGGTACTGCCGGTAGGCCAATTCTTAATGTGTTGTTATCGTCAGATTTAACTAATGTATTAGTAGTTGTAGTTCGTTATTTTGGTGGTACGCTGTTGGGGGTTCCTGGTTTAATCAATGCGTACAAGAGTGCTACGCAAATAGCTTTAGAAGAAGCGGAAATTTTAGAGAAGACTCAGGATGATGTATACGAAGTGCAATTTCCGTACTTGCAAATGAATGATATTATGCGTATTATTAAAGAAGAGAATGCTACGATCTTAGAACAAGAGTTTGATAATGACTGCCTAATTCGAATTGCAATTCGCAAGATGCAGGTAAATGCTATTGTCAGTCGATTGGAAAAAGTGGAACAAATTAAACTTCGATACTTGAAAACCGTATGATTAATGATTCTGAGCTAATACTGAACCAAGATGGAAGCGTTTACCATCTTAATTTACTTCCAGAAGATATTGCCGACACGATCATCTTTGTAGGTGATCAAGAGCGAGTGCCATTGGTGTCGCAGCACTTTGATCGCATCGAAATTAAGAAAGGAAAGCGTGAATTTATCACGCATACCGGTTATTTACGTGGCAAACGTATCTCGGTGGTTTCCACAGGTATTGGTACGGATAATATTGATATTGTTATCAATGAGATTGATGCCCTTTTTAATGTAGACTTGCAGACTAAGATGCTCAATCCAGAAATCAGATCCGTAGATATCATACGCATCGGCACCAGTGGATCTATGAATCCTAATGTGGCTACGGATCAGATAATTGTGAGTGAGTTTGCTGTTGGGTTCGATTCGCTCATGCAGTTTTACAAAAAACAGTATACTGAAGAAGAAGTGGGGATACGTGATATTATTACCAATGCATTTTCGGAATTTGGTGTTAAGCCATACGTAGGCAAAGCCAATGAAAGTTTAGTGGAACGATATGCATATGATCTGTATAAAGGAATTACGGTAACTGCGCCCGGATTCTATGGTCCGCAAGGTCGCAAAGTACGTACCCAAGAGGCGGCGCCGCGGTTTATTGAAGTGGCTGGGAGTCTGGATTTAGCTGGCCGGCATATTACTAACTTAGAAATGGAAACTGCTGGAATTTATGCACTGTCTAATATGTTTGGCCATCGCGCAATTTCCATCAACGCTATAGTAGCTAGTCGTGTGGATGCGCGATTTAGCGAGCAACCACAAGCTGTAATACAACGCGCAATACTCTTGGTGTTGGATCGTTTTTAAAAAAATATCCGCCAATGGTCGAGCGATTAATTAAGCTTGATCAATGCGGTCAAAGAAAGTGGGTTTTCTCAACTCCAATGCGATCGCTTTTGATACAGAAGCTTTAAAGAATCGTTCAAAGAATGATTTACGTGTTTTGGTTACCAAGATAATATCTGGATTGCTTTTCTCAATCAGGCTATTTACTACCTCCGGGACCGTATCCAAATCGACATCACTTTTGGAAATAGGCGCACATTCAATAGTCACTTCTTTGATGATATTCATTTCCCGAATGTTGAAAGCCCATGATTGCAAATGCTCCTGCATATTATCAATGTCACTTTCTTCGCGATACACATGTGTCAACGAAAGTTTTTCTGGCTCTCCCATGATACTGATAAACGCACGTAACGTTTCCAACTCTTCTGCTTTGAATTTAGTCAATAAGCTGATGTGACTAATATCAAAAGCGGCATATCTTTCTGGTACCGCTACGACCGGGACTGGCGATTGCGCAGTGATCGCTACAGTAGTACTGCCATAATAGATTGATTTTTTTGCAGATGCACCTGTTGCACCCATGACAATCAACACGTAGTAATCTTTACCAGCTTCCTTGGGCAATTTTTCATCAATCAATCCTCTTTCACATACTGAAGTAATTACCAGTTCGGGGTACGAAGTGGTCAGTTTCACTTGCAGTTCCTGCATCAAAATATCTGCTTTCAGTAAAGAATTATCCTCGGAGAAAGGTTCTTGATCTGATTCAGTGGCAAAGTTGGCCGTGTTACTAGTGTAGTAATGTAATAGATGCAAATTGTAGCCCTTTTGTTTTGCAAGTTGACAGGCATATTGCACAGCGGTGAGAGAGTTGGGGGAGAAATCTGTCGGAGCCAGAATAGTGTTTCGCATAGTGTAGCTGATCGTCGTGTGTTTTGTTTGGTTAAATATAGCGAATATATTTGATTTGTTATCCAAAACCTAAGCGTTTAGCGCCGTTTACTCAGCAAATTTAAGTAAATTTGCAATTCAAATTATAGGCACATTTTTAATGACTAGTAGAGAAATTCGCGAAGCATTTTTAAACTTTTTTCAAGAAAAAGGACACCAAATTGTACCATCGGCACCTGTTGTCGTCAAAAATGATCCCACATTGATGTTTACCAATGCCGGTATGAATCAATTTAAGGACTTATTTTTAGGAGAACGTGCAGCCAGCTATTCTCGTGCTACCGATACGCAGCGCTGTTTGCGTGTGTCTGGTAAGCACAATGACTTAGAAGAAGTAGGTATTGATACCTATCATCATACATTATTTGAAATGCTGGGCAATTGGTCTTTCGGAGATTATTTCAAGAAAGAGGCTATTGGATGGGCTTGGGAGTTGCTAACAGAAGTTTACAAACTGGATGTTGATCGCTTGTATGTAACCATCTTTGAAGGTGACGAGCACGACGGTTTGTCGAAGGATATGGAAGCGTACGATTTTTGGAAAGCTTTCATTGCAGAAGATCGTATTCTATTAGGCAATAAAAAAGACAATTTCTGGGAAATGGGTGATACGGGTCCTTGTGGTCCTTGTTCTGAAATCCACTATGATATGCGTCCAGATGCCGAACGCGCAGCGGTAAGTGGTGCTGATTTGGTGAATCAAGATGATCCTCAAGTTATTGAAATTTGGAATCTCGTATTCATGCAGTTCAACCGACTGAAATCTGGCGCGTTAGAATCACTGCCTGCACAACATGTGGATACCGGAATGGGATTTGAGCGTTTGGTGCGTGCCATTCAAGGAAAAGTATCGAATTACGATACCGATGTTTTTCAGCCATTAATCTCATTTACTTCCCAACGATCTGGAATCCCTTATGGCCAAGACGAGCAAACCGATATCGCCATGCGCGTATTGGCGGATCACGTACGGGCGGTCAGTTTTACCATAGCAGATGGACAGTTGCCATCAAATAACAAAGCCGGCTATGTGATCCGTCGGATTTTACGTCGCGCCGTGCGTTATGCGTATACTTTCTTAGGATTCAAAGAACCTTTCCTCAACGAGTTGGTGCCGATTTTGGCACAGCAATTCAAAGGCGTATTTGATGTCTTGGGCGATCAGGAAAGCTTCGTGCAAAAAGTGGTGTTGGAAGAAGAATTATCTTTCTTACGTACATTGACCACCGGAATACAGCGCTTTGAAAGCTACGATACTTCGGCAAAACAGATCGACGGCGATTTTGCTTTTGAACTGTTTGATACTTTTGGTTTTCCAATTGACTTAACCGAGTTATTAGCACGCGAAAAAGGCCTTACGGTAGATATGGAAGGTTTTCAAACCGCCTTAAATCGCCAAAAAGAGCGTTCGAGAGCAGCAACAACCTTAGATTTATCTGATTGGACAGTTTTGCAAGATGAGGTGCAAACCGAATTTGTCGGCTACGATACGTTAACTGCTAGTTCCCAAATCGTAAAATACCGGAAGGTAACAGCCAAAGGCAAAGATCAATACCAGTTAATTTTGGACATTACGCCTTTCTATCCCGAAGGAGGCGGCCAAGTCGGCGATGTGGGTACGTTGATTAATACGACGACACAAGAAAAAATACAGATCGTCTCGACGAAGAAAGAAAATGCGCTGATTGTGCACTTTGTGGATCAATTGCCTGCTTCTTTGGAAGGAGAGTTCGTAGCAACAGTGGATGCCGAAAAACGTGCTGACTCAGAAGCTAATCATTCCGCGACACACTTATTGCATGCTGCATTGAGGGATGTTCTGGGGACACATGTGCAGCAAAAAGGTTCATTGGTATCACCTGAAGTGTTGCGTTTTGATATTACGCACTTCTCTAAAGTGACCGACGATGAAATCAAGCAGGTAGAAGATATAGTCAACACCAAAATTCGCGCAAATATTGCGTTGAAAGAAGAGCGCAACACACCATACCAAGAAGCTATTGCATCAGGTGTAACGGCTTTGTTTGGTGAGAAATACGGCGATTATGTGCGCGTCATTACGTTTGATGATCATTTCTCGAAGGAGTTGTGTGGTGGTACACACGTTTCAGCCACCGGTAAGATTGGTTTCTTCAAGATTGTTAGTGAGTCTGCTGTAGCAGCTGGCGTACGTCGTATCGAAGCGGTGACAGGCAGTCGTTCTGCGGCATTGATCCGCGAACAGTTTGAGGTGGTGAATAACATGAAAGAATTGTTGCATAATCCGAAAGATTTTGTTGGCGCTTTGGCGAAGATGATCGAGGAGAATGGTGCATTGAAGAAAGAAGTGCAACAAGCCATTAACGATCGTTCACTGGCTTTGAAAACAGAATTGCTGAATAAGGTAGAAGCAGTAGGCGATGCGCAATATCTGGCTGCTCGCGTGGATATTCCAAACGCGGATGCGGTGAAAGGTTTAGCTTACGCGCTGCGTGATGCAGTGCCAAATTTGTTTTTAGTGTTGGCTACGGTGATGGACGATAAACCTTTCTTGTTGGTCATGATTGCCGATGATCTGGCGAAGGCCAAAGGTTGGAATGCTGGAGCTATCATTCGTGAATTGGCCAAAGAGGTACAAGGTGGTGGCGGCGGTCAGCCGTTTTTTGCCACAGCGGGAGGTAAAGATGTAAATGGAATTGACCGTGCTTTGGAGCGCGCTCGTGAATTTGTGGTGTAATATGAAAATAATCAAAATCTGCTATCAGTTAGGAATCGCTGCTTTGTCTTTTGTAGCCTTGCAAGCTTGCGATTCTAAGGAAAATATTGCAATATCGGGTACAATTGAAAATCCGGGCAATGTAAAAGTAGTTTCTTTCTTCGAAGGCGAACGTAAGTTAGACTCTGTGTTTATCGCCGATGGCAATCGTTTTCGTTTCGAACGTGGCAGTACACAACCACGCTTGCTAACTCTGGTAGTTGGTAATAACAGATATCCTATTATATTAGAACCGGGACAGCCGGTCAAGTTTGAGACCGATCTACAACAGCCAGAGCAGTACCAACTGTCTGGATCTGAACTTTCGGAAACAATGAAGGCATTTGCGCCAGCTAAAAATCGAATTGAGTTTGTGCAGGATTCGCTTCAAAAGGTGTTTTCCAAAGCAACGATCGATAAATCTTCCGAGCAGATTCAGAATCTGCGGAGCGAGATGTTGCAAGCTTTTGAACCGCACATGAGACTTTACATACAGCAAGCAGTCGCTTTTGCGAATGAACATCCCAATCTGGCGGGATTCTATGCCATGAGCACTTTGGAGCCGGAAACGGCAGAGGTGGAATTGATCGCCTACGGCGATCAAATTAAAGATCAGTTTGCTGATAATCGTTATGTGACCGAATTCAAAGCGGAAGTTGATAAGCTACGCGCTTTGGCTATCGGACAAGAAGCGCCTTATTTTGAGGCTTATACACCACAAAACAAATTAGTAAAGCTCACAGATTTTAAAGGAAAATATACTTTGGTCGACTTTTGGGCTTCTTGGTGTATGCCGTGTCGGGAAGAAAATCCAAATATTGTAAAGCAATACGCCGCATTTAAAGACAAAGGGTTTGAGGTGTTGGGCGTATCGTTGGATGATAACCCTGGATCGTGGATGCGCGCCATGGAAGATGATGGTTTGACTTGGACTAACATCTCGGATTTGAAAGCTTGGAGCTCGCATCTGATTATTGATTATCGCATCCGCGCGATTCCAACTTCATACTTGCTAGATCCCTCGGGTAAGATCATTGCGAAGAACTTGAGAGGTAAGGCGCTTGAAGATTTTCTTAAGAAAACCTTAAATTAATATTGATGGGATGTTATTATATCTTTCACGGGTTAACAATATCATAACATTTGTGTAACTTTAGCTTACCATTAAGTACATACTTTAGTAGAAAAAATGAGTATGAGTAACCCCAAACCGAAAATATTAGTTGTAGATGATGAGCAAGATATTGTAGACATCATATCGTATAACCTCAGCAAAGAAGGCTTTCAGGTATCCACTGCCAACAACGGTAAAGAAGCTATCCGAGTGGCCAAAGAAGTCAATCCAGATCTAATCATTCTGGATGTGATGATGCCTGAAATGGATGGGATAGAAGCTTGTAGACTCATGCGATCGATGCCCGAATTCAAAAACACCTTTGTCATATTTCTTACTGCACGTAGTGAAGAGTATTCGGAGATTGCTGGGTTCCATGTAGGTGCCGATGATTACATTGCTAAACCAATCAAACCTCGCGCGCTAATTAGTCGTATCAACGCTATTCTGCGCCGCAATGCCAATGATACTGGTGACGATCAGACCGATAAATTGGAGATCATGGATTTGGTGATCGATAGAGATTCCTTTTTAGTTTTCAGAGGTGATGAGAAATTTGTATTGGCAAAGAAGGAGTTTGAACTTTTATACTTACTAGCTTCTAAGCCTAACAAGGTATTTACACGTGAACAAATATTGAAAGCGATTTGGGAAGATTCGGTCGTTGTGACAAACCGGACCATTGATGTACACATTCGTAAATTACGGGAGAAAATTGGTGAGCTATATGTGACCACGGTAAAGGGAGTCGGTTACAAGTTCGAACTAAACTAATACGTTTTAGTATTTCTTAGATATTATGCAGATCGCCTGCTACTGATAAGTAGCAGGCGATCTGCTTTTGACCTATTCGAAAAAAGGCAGAACGTGATTGAGGATTGTGTACTATAATTGATATATTCGAACGGATTTTAACACTTTTAGGAATAAAAATTAAATTATACGAGTTTTATATATGTGCGGAATAGTTGGTTATACAGGAGGCAAACAAGCTTACCCCATTCTAATTGATGGTCTAAAAAAATTAGAGTACCGAGGTTATGATAGTGCTGGCGTTGCCTTGTTGCAGGATCGCGGCGTCACGGTATTTAAGAAAGAGGGAAAGGTCGCGAAATTAGAAGCGCATGTAGGCGTGAGCGATGTGGCTTCGCATACCGGTATCGGACATACCCGCTGGGCCACACACGGCGAGCCTTGTGATCGTAATGCGCATCCGCATTTGTCACGATCGGGTCGTATTGCTATGATTCACAATGGTATTATAGAGAATTACGCGCAACTCAAAACGGAGTTACTAAAGGAAGGTTACGTTTTTCATAGCGATACCGATTCGGAAGTACTATTAAACTTTATCGAAGATATCCAGATCAAGAATGAGTGTTCGCTGGAAGAAGCCATTCGTATCGCTTTGAAACGTGTAACAGGTGCATACGTCATCTTATTAATTGATCAGGCCTATCCCGATACGATTATCGCTGCGCGTAAAGGTAGCCCATTGGTGATTGGTATCGGTCAGAACGAGCATTTCTTAGGTTCTGATGCGTCGCCGATGTTGGCTTACACCAAAGAGGTCGTATATATCAATGATTACGAATTAGCCATTGTGAAGCCCGATGAACTGATCTTAAAAAACTTAGGCAATGAGATCATCACCCCATATGTTCAGAAGTTAGATATGGAGTTGGCGGCCATCGAAAAGAATGGCTACGATCACTTCATGCTCAAAGAGATTTTTGAACAACCGCAGACGATTTTTGATTCGCTTCGCGGACGCATGGACGCCCAGAAGAATCAAATCACCTTGAGTGGTATTGATGCGATTGCGGACAAGATTATGGCGGCACGCCGTATCATTATCGTAGCTTGTGGAACGAGTTGGCATTCGGCATTAGTAGCAGAGTACGTGATCGAAGAATTGTGTCGTATCAACGTAGAGGTCGAATATGCATCTGAATTCCGATACCGAAACCCAATAATATCCAGCGAAGATGTGATCATTGCGATCTCGCAAAGCGGCGAGACGGCAGATACCTTGGTAGCTTTGGAAAATGCCAAGGAGCAAGGTGCTACTATCTACGGATTGGTGAACGTGGTAGGTTCTTCTATCGCGCGTATATCTAATGCTGGATCATACACGCATGCTGGGCCAGAAATTGGCGTAGCGAGTACCAAAGCTTATACGGCACAATTAGCCGTTTTGCAGTTGATCGCGCTGAAAATTGCCAAATTGAAAGGAACGATCGACGATCAGAAATTCACCTATTTCATCCAACAATTGGATGCCGTTCCGGAGAAAGTACAGTGGATATTAGACAATCAAGTCGAAGAGATCCAGCGCATCGCGAAGAAATACAGCGATGCCAACGATGTATTGTACTTAGGTCGTGGGTACAATTTCCCAACGGCGTTAGAAGGCGCATTGAAGTTGAAGGAAATCTCTTACATTCACGCTGAAGGCTATCCAGCCGCAGAGATGAAACACGGACCTATTGCTTTGGTAGATGAAACATTGCCCGTGATTTTCGTCGCTACAAAAGATAGTTACCACGAGAAAATCGTGAGCAACATACAAGAGATTAAAGCCCGAAAAGGAAAAATTATTGCGATAGTCAGTGAGGGAGATAATAGAGTAGAAGAATTGGCAGACGATATTATGGTAGTACCTAATTGTGATGAAATTATTGCGCCTTTATTGGCGGCTATTCCGTTGCAGTTATTGGCCTATTATATTGGAGTAGAGCGCGGATTGGATGTAGATCAACCACGTAATCTTGCCAAATCAGTGACCGTCGAATAAGCGCTTATGGCCTATATAAACAAGAGACCACTTCGTTCTTTGGGTTACGATTTCGTGCCAAAAGAATACTTGCCCGCAGGGCAAGATGAATATTACCTGCGATTTCAACAAAATCCTGTTGCTTCCGATCAATTTCGTCACATCACAACGGAAGAAATTGATCAATTGATCGCGCATGGCAATGAATCGTCCAACTGGAACGATGTACTGGTTAGTAAAGCTGGGTTTATTCCCGATCAGATTCGTCATTCCAAATTCCATGGATTGGTGCGCATTGGTAAAATGGACGAAATCTATGTAGAATACCGTGATTTGCGCTTAGCATCTGGGATCTATCATTCGCAGATCATCAGTTCAGATATTGGCGATTATTGTGCTATTCATCACGTGCGCTATATGGCGCACTATATTGTGGGTAAGGAAGTCATCCTCACGAATATTGATGAGATGGAAACCAGTTCTAATGCAAAATTTGGAAATGGCGTGCTCAAAGATGGTGATGATCCCGAAAGTCGCATCTATCTGGAATTGTGTAATGAGAATGGTGGCCGTTCGGTATTGCCATTTAATGGCATGCAAGCCGGTGATGTTTACCTCTGGACGCGCCATCGCGAAGATGCCGACTTTCAACGTCGTTTGCACGAAATTACCGATTTGCAGTTTTCATCCAAACGCGGTTATTACAGCATGATCGGAGAGCGGACGGTGATCAAGAATTGTCATACCATCAAAAACGTACAGATAGGATCCGATGCCTACATCAAAGGGGTTAATAAAATTAAGAACGTTACGGTCAACTCGATCTCTTCTGCCTATACGCAGATCGGCGAAGGTTGTGAGCTGGTGAATGGCATAGTAGGCTATGGCTGTCGTATCTTTTATGGTGTAAAAGCAGTCCGGTTTATCCTGTCTTCCTTCTCGCAATTGAAATACGGCGCACGATTGATTAACTCCTTTCTAGGCGATAATTCGACGATATCGTGTTGTGAAGTACTGAATTCCTTGTTGTTCCCAGCGCACGAACAACATCATAATAACTCTTTTCTCTGTGCATCCTTGATTATGGGGCAGAGCAATATGGCCGCTGGTGCGACGGTTGGATCGAATCATAATTCTCGCGCAGCAGATGGTGAGCTGATGGCGGGACGAGGCTTCTGGCCAGGCTTGTGTGTGAGTTTGAAGCACAATTCGCGTTTTGCATCTTATTCGCTGATCGTCAAAGGAGATTTTCTCCACGAACTGGATATTCGAATTCCATTTTCACTCATCAGCAATGATGTACACCAGGATCGGCTGGTCATCATCCCAGGCTATTGGTTTATGTACAATATGTACGCGCTGATGCGCAATACCAGCAAATTCACTGCTCGGGATAATCGCAAGCTGAAAAATCAACATTTCGAATACGATGTGATCGCGCCAGACACCGTTAATGAGATGTTTAATACCTTCTCGGAGATCGAAAATGCGGTCAGTTTATTAGGCGACGAAGCGCTACGCGCGTTGAAAGATCCAGCAGCGGATTTTCAGTATGAAGTATTGCTAACGAATGTAGAAAACTCCCGTCGGAAAGTTGTATTGAAGAAGCCGAAAGAAGTATATCATCTCTTTCAGCGTTTGATCCGGTATTACGCGGCTACACAAATATTGTCCTTTATCGAAACCAATACTTTGGAAGATTTCTGGCAATTGCTGCAAAGTGAACCGCTACAACGCAAGGCTTTTACAAACGTAGGAAGTCAGCTCATACCAGATCAAGATTTACAATCGTTGATTTCTGATATAAAAACGGGTGCGCTCAATTCTTGGTTAGAAATTCATCAACGCTATCACCAGTTGAGTAGCACATACCTAACTGAAAAGCTATTGCATAGTATCGCTTCTTTGCAAGAACTAAGTGCTTTGTCTGCTGCAACATGGGATGCCTTGTTTGTACAACAATTAATGGAAGAATCGCTAGAAACAAAGCGTTGGATTCGTGGTGAAATTGAACGGACAAGAGCCAAAGATTATGAAAGTGACTTCCGTAAAATGCTGTATAATTCAGACGAAGAAATGGAAGCAGTGGTTGGCAAATTGTCTGACAACAGTTTTATCCTTTCACAGAATAAGGAGATGGTAGAATTTGAATCTCGTATTAAGAACTTACTTGATGTACTTGCTTCAGCGGTATAGCCACGAAGTATGACCATCTTTGTTGGTGGCAAGTTATTCGAAACAACCCCTCCGTTTCTTTCAAGAAACGGAGGGGTTGTTTATTAAGCAGATACCAAGCTTACAGCGCCGTCGCTGTAAAACCAGCTTTCTGTACCGCGGAAAGTACTTCATCCGCCGTAGCGCCGGCGCTCTGCACCGTCAGGATTTTGTCGGGGTTGTTCGTGTCTACTTCCCATTGTTGGATACCCAATACATCTTCCAAAAAGGGAGTTACTGCTTTGATGCAGCTGCCGCAATTGATGCTGGTTTTAAATCTCAATACGTTATTTTCCATGATGTTATTTGTATTAAATGATATGCTTGTTTGATTTTAATTATGCAATCGTGCTGCCTACACTCCGCCATTTAAGGCGTAAACTATTCGATACGACTGACACACTACTCAGCGCCATGGCCGCACTGGCAATCATCGGACTCAATAAGAATCCAAAGCTAGGGTACAAAATGCCTGCCGCAATCGGAATGCCTACCAAATTGTAGATAAAGGCCCAGAAAAGATTTTGTCGGATTGTTCTGACCGTCAATTGTGATAACCGAATGGCGACTGGGACTTTCTGTAAATCCGATGAAACGATGGTCATTTTGGCCACATCCATCGCGATATCACTTCCTTTGCCCATCGCGATGCTCACGTCGGCCTGTGCCAATGCCGCACTATCGTTGATGCCATCACCGACCATGCCTACTACATTGCCTTCGTCTTGTAGCTTTTTGATGTACTGACTTTTGTCTTCTGGTAGCATCTCTGATTCGAAATATTGAATACCTGCCTGCCGCGCAATCGCCGCTGCTGTAGCTTCGTTATCACCCGTCAACATATACGTTTTAATCCCCATTTTGCGCAGCTCTGTAATAGCGTCAGGAGTTGTCTCCTTAATAGGATCAGCGACAGCTAACAAGGCCAATACCTGTTGCTCGCTCGCAAACCAGATAACGGTCCGACCAGATTGCGCGTATTCTGCCGATTTTTCGAATAATATATCAGATAGCGATACATCTCGACTGATCATGAGCTTTTGATTTCCTACCAAGTACGATTTGCCTTCATACGTTGCCACAATACCTTTTCCAGTAATGCTTTCAAAATTATCCAGCGCCATTTGAGGTGATTCTGGCCACGCATTTACGATCGCTTCAGCTAGTGGATGCTCCGACAGATGTTCCATGGCTACGAGCACCTGTTGATGGATTTTATTTTCCTCCAACCAATATTGATCGGTTACCTGTGGGCGACCCATAGTGAGCGTACCTGTTTTGTCAAATACGAGTACATTCAAATCTTTAGCTCGTTCAATACTTTCAGCATCCTTGATCAGAATACCAGCCGATGCGGCACGACCAACACCTACCATAATGGCTGTCGGTGTGGCCAAGCCCAATGCGCATGGACAAGCGATCACTAGCACCGTCACAAATGCCATAATGCCCTGTGTAAGCCAGTGCTCGCCACTAAAAATAAACCAGCTCAACATACTGAGTAAGGCGATGGTAATGACAATTGGCACAAAAATACCTGCAATTTTATCCACTAATTTTTGCACAGGAGCTTTACTTCCTTGCGCACTGCGTACCATCGCAATAATCTGTGCTAGCACGGTATCTTCGCCTACTTTTTGTGCGCGAAATTGAAAACTACCACGCTGATTGACCGTGCCTGCGTACACAGATTCGCCATTGTTTTTCAGTACGGGAATAGATTCTCCGCTGAGCATACTTTCGTCTACATAAGATTCACCTTGCTCCACGAGTCCATCAACTGGAATCTTTTCGCCCGGGCGTACGAGCAATAGGTTATTGAGTACCACATCTGCGATCTTGATCTCCTGCTGCGCGCCTTGGTCATCGAGTCGAATCACAGTCTTGGGTTGCATACCCATCAATTTGTTGATCGCGTCCGAAGTATGACTTTTAGCACGTGCTTCCAACAATTTCCCTAGCAATACAAAAGCGATGATGACGGCCGCTGCCTCAAAATAAATGTGTGCTTCTAGACCACTTCGTAGCCAAAACTCTGGAAATAATAAGGTGAATACGCTGAAAATGTATGCCGTTCCGGTACTTAATGCCACCAGTGTATCCATATTTACCGCACGATGTTTGGCCTGTTTCCAAGCGTGTACAAAGAAATCGCTACCCACCCAGAATACCAATGGCGTCGTAAAAGCAAACATGATCCAGTTGGCGTAAGGTGCATGCATGAAGAACATACCATATACGAATACGGGCAATGCTAGTAATAATGCAAAGAAAGTTTTTCGTTTTAATTTGCTGTATTGCTCTTGCTGTATGGCGTCTTTTTTCTCCTCGCGCGATGCTGCAGGTTCTAAAAGAAGATCAAATCCGATAGATCTTACCACCTTTTGGAGGTCTTGTTCTTGGATCATATTAGGGAGATATTCTACCTGTGCACTGGTATTGGCAAAATTGACGCTCGCTTGCAGCACGCCTGGTTGCGCCAGCATCATGCTTTGAATGCTGCTAGCGCAAGATGCACAGCTCATATCGAGCACAGGGATCTCTTGTTTTTGCGTTTGAGGAGCGTAGCCTTGTTGTTGTAATAAGGAAACAATGCGCACTAAAAGATTTCGATCAGTACTATCGATTATCAGATTCCCTTTATCCAACGTTATTGATGGTACAATTTCGGCCTGCGCAAATGCGTGCTTTATATTTTTTTCATCCGTTTGGTTAAGGTGTTTTTTAGCCAAAGGAATAATGGTTGTTGATGGGTTATTCTCGCTCATGGTGTAAACCAATATTGGTAATGCTTACACAAAGATCGTTACGATGAGGTCAGTAAAGTTTACGTTTTGTTACTTTTTACTTGTAAGATTTCACAGCATCCAGCGGCATTCTGGTGTTTTCGGTGGATTGTTTAAATTGGGAGGGCGATAGGCCAGTTACTTTTTTGAATTGATTGCTCAAATAGGCCACGCTGGAATAATGCATTTGATCCGCAATTTGCGAGAGTGTGAGTTCATCATACTGCAATAGCTCTTTGACGCGTTCGATCTTTTGCGCTATGAAGAATTTCTCGATCGTAGTGGCTTCGACTTCTGAAAACCAAGCCGACAAATGGGCATAATCCTGATGCAGCTCTTTTTCTAGCCAAGTAGAAAGGTTGAGCTTCTGCCCGAGATCTTTTTGATATATCAGATCGATAATAGCGGTTTTTATACGTTCTACAGTTTGCAGGCGCTTGTTATCAATCAGTTCGAAACCCAACATATCTAATTCTTTTCTAATGGTTTCCAGTAAGTCGGGTGAAATGCTTGCCGATGTCGTTACTTCGCCTAATGCAATATGTGAAATGGGTAAAGCCCATTTATTCATCTGCTCTTCTACGACCATGATGCAGCGATTGCATACCATATTTTTAATATAAAGTGTCGTATCCATTGTTCAGATCTTGATCTATACGAAAGTAGGAAAAGCCCATGGCATTATGCATGGGCTTTTCTCAATTTGCTGTCAAAATTAATACTGCGGTGACTCAGGTTCATCTGTGTGATGCGTTGGTTCTGTTGGATTGCTCGGCTCGGAAGGTGCGGATGATGTCGGTTCTTCTTTAGGGGAGTCGGTTCGTTCGACTACGATTTTACATTCCGTCAGGATCGCTGCCAAAGCGCCAACTGCGGCAAATATCGGAGCCAAAACAATTCCTACTACACCGATGGTCACCGGAAAGCTGATGATCTCTTTGTTGTTCTTATCAGCAATAGAGATTTTGCGTACATTACCTTCTGCAATCAGATCTTTGATCTTTTTTAATAGATTCTCACCGTTGATGCTAAATGTTTCTTTGAAAGACATAGTCGTATTTTTTTAAATGGTTGACTTATTTGTTATAATCAAAAGTAGCAGTACTGCTTTATGTTTGATAGTTCTTTTAGGTGAATGGCTGCGGATTGTCGGTAAAAACTCCCTGAATGTCGGTTTATGTTTAGCAGTTCATGATAAATAATTTAATACTTTTTAGCATTTTGGCACGATCTAAGTATCTAAATTAGTACAAAGTGATTTAATACAAACTAATATGAAAAAACAAAGGATATGGCCTTTAGCATTTCTAATCATCGGAACGATGCTTTTCAGTGCTTGTGGAGTCAAAAAAAAGGTGCATCAGGCGCTTGAAGCCGAGCACCGTGCGCTTGGGGAACGCTATCAACAAAGTCAAGTGGAGCTAGCAGAATCGCGCGCTCGTGTAAAAAGCTTGGAAGATCAATTGGAATCAGAGCGTCGTAATAATGCTTCGTTGAAAGAAGCATTAGCCAGATTGCAGGGAACGTTGGATAACAGTATTAACCAAAATACACAAGGAAATGTTAACATTTCGAAATTGGTTGATGAGATTAATGCCTCTAACCGGTACATTCAGCATTTGGTGAATACCAAAAATAAGAGCGACTCGCTTAATATGGTATTGACTAATAATTTGACGCGCTCATTGAGCAGAGAAGAATTGAAGGATGTGGATGTGCAGGTGCTGAAAGGTGTTGTCTACATTTCACTAGCCGACAATATGCTATATCGCTCGGGCAGTTATGAGATTTCTGATCAGGCAGGAGCAACATTGAGCAAGATTGCCAAAATCATTCAGGACTACAGAGAGTATGATGTTCTGATTGAAGGTAATACCGATCCAGATCCGATTACGCAGAAAAATATCCGCAATAACTGGGATCTAAGTACCTTGCGTGCATCATCTGTCGTGCAAGCTTTGCAAAATACCTATGGTGTAGATCCTAAACGCATGACGGCTGGTGGTCGTGGTGAGTACAACCCAATCGCCGACAATGCTACCGCACAAGGTAAAGCGCGCAATCGTCGTACGCAGATTATCATTACGCCAAAACTGGATCAGTTTATGGAGCTAATCGATAAAGCGCCAGCAACAGATAGTACAGAAGTGCAATAAGATAAATCTTGTAACCGTATAAAACCCATCTTCACGCAAAACGCGCATGAAGATGGGTTTTTTGTTATCCAGATAGGTATTCCTATTTTTGCAGGATGAAGGACAAGATTGAACAATTTTTGGCTGACGAACAGGTCAACACACAAATCTACAATACGACGTACCAACAGCTCGCTCATTTGCAGCTCAATAGCCAACTCACGCATATTCTTACTACCGCCGCTTTATTGATTGCCATGGCCATCGTACTATTTATGGTGGATTACTTGGTGCGCCACATTATTATAGGAGTTTTCTCCAAGATTATGCGACGCTCGCAACAGAATGCGCACGAACGACTGGTTCAAAACAAGTTTTTTTCTAATCTGAGTTTATTGATTCTATTGATCATTACTCAGGCTTTCTTGCCTTTAGTGTTTCGCGGATTTCCTGCCACACTTTCTTTTTTAGAAGCTTCGCTAAATCTCCTTATTGCCTTTGTGACATTACGATTAATCAATTCGGTGTTCAAAACTGGACGCGATTTGTTTAAAGATAAACCCGGTTTTGTAGACAAGCCTTTGGATAGCTATTTACAAGTATTGCAGATTGTGCTTTACTTCATCGGTGGAACGATCTTATTCACCGTCATTACAGGAAAGTCACCCGGCGATTTCCTGATTTCGATGGGAGCTGCTTCTGCTATTTTGATGTTGGTATTTAAGGATACGATTCTGGGTTTCGTTGCTAGCATTCAGGTTTCTGCCAATGATTCGGTACGGGTAGGGGATTGGATCGAGATGAAAAAATACAATGCCGATGGTGATGTCTTGCAGATCAATCTCAACAATATCCGGATTCGAAATTTCGACCGTACGATTGTGACGATACCTACGCATACGTTGCTCACCGAGTCATTCACCAATTATCGTGGGATGCAGCAATCGGGTGGTCGACGTATCAAACGCTCGGTAAATGTTAAGATCTCATCCATTCATTATGTAAGCGATGCAGAAATTGCGCAGTTAAGACAGATTCGTTTATTGCAAGATTTTATTGATCAACGATTGGGGGAGATTCAAGCTTACAATGATGAGTTTTTACCAGATGAAAGTATGCCGGTCAACGGCCGTAGAATGACAAACATTGGACTGTTTCGTGCCTATCTTTCTGCTTATGCGAAAGCACATCCACGTATTCAGCAAAGTTCGATGGTGATGGTTCGTCAACTTGCACCTACAGAGCATGGTCTTCCTTTGGAGTTGTACATGTTTACGGATGGCACCAGTTGGGCTTTTTATGAAGAAGCGCTAGCGGATATCTTTGACCACCTATTTGCTGCAATCAAATTCTTTGATTTAGAGGTCTTTGAAGCACCAGCGTCCGATGATCTCCGTCAATTGAAACAATCTTTTACTAAAGACATGCTTTCCAATTAAAGAGCACATCGCATTCGTCGTCGGATAATAACTTAGATACCTAGCTCGACTTGAAATGTGCCGCCCCAAGTTCCCTTGCGGTTGCTGTTGTTGAACACGCCATCGCGAAAGAGATAGGAAGCATTTGCCTGAAATTTCAATCGGTGTGCTTTGAAGTATTTGGTCAAACCAAGTTCAATCACTTCGGTTTGTGATTCGACGGCTTGAATATCGCGATGCGGTTTTACATACGTATAGCGGCTGGCAATCTCATAACCATGATGCAGCAAGTAGGATAGTTGCTGATTGACACCCCAACCTTTGTAAGCGTGAACGGCTTGCAAAGGATCGCTTTCTAAGAAGTTAAGTGGGTTATCGACATCGCGACGCATGTATTCTGCCATATACGCCCAACCAGTATATTTAAATATCATATCGGCATAACTGGTTTTTAATGTCATCGGGTTGACTACCATTTTTCCTGTTTGTCCACCAGAACGCGTGGTGCGATCGTTGTAGCTATATCCAGCAGCAAGGGACAATTTTGGTGTTGGTTCACGTTCTAAGTCCCCTTCGGAATAGTCGCCATCATTGGTGAAATCTCCTAATGGCAAAAACTCTACTCGACCGGTATAGGCCAAGCCATCGTCAGTCGTCACGGCCACGCGTCCTTCTCCGGTCGAAACCGCAAACTTGGCGTGTACCGGCATATTGTTAATCTGCTTGTTAAGGTGCATCGTGAGGTTAAAATCACGATCAATATTAAAGGCTGAGTTGACTAGCGAACGCTCGGCGAACTGTAGTTGACCCGATGAATTTACCCTTTGGCGGTTTCCGGGCAGCTTGTTTTGGCCGAAGGAAACGTAGAAATCGTCTGTGAAATTATAGAACATCACGGCGTCACGTACGATGTTGGGCACTCCAGTATCATCAAAATCTTGGTCTCCTCGTGTAAATGCGAGCTGTACACTGTATGATATTTTTGGCGTATAGATGTAGCCATCCATCCGCAATCGTAACCTGCGCACGCGCGCTTCCCATTCATTATTGCTCTGCTCATCCAATACGTTGGTATAACGCAATCTGTTTTGCATCCGAAAACGGAAGTTGGTATAAAACAAACTGTCCGGACTCATGAACTGGATTCCCTTGAAGTTTCCTAGCGTTGCACGGTCATCTCGCTCTTGCGCGTGTACTGATGGTTGTACCAGTAAATTGGTGAGAAAAAGAATAAAGAGAGAAAAGAGGCGAAGTTTTCGCCCGTAAGAAGAGGTCGCTTGATACCACATAATTTTCACTAATAGAAGCTGCTAGCCTTTGTAAGCAAAGCGGTACAAAACTACAGCTAAATTTTTAATATAGTACCGAATGCCTGTCTTTTAACGTGATAATAATGAAGATATCCTTATGGGACTGCGCAAAATTAATAGAATTAAATATTGTTCGCTTTGACGGTTATCTCAGCAATATCCAATACTTGGATGGTATCTTCTTTTTCTTTTATTTTAACACCGTCGCGCAACATTGTCATACAAAATGGACAAGCAGCAGCAACCACATCGGCTTTGGATTCTATCACGTCTTCGATGCGCTCTAAATTGATGTCTTTAATGCCTGCCTCTGGTTCCTTAAACATTTGCGCACCGCCAGCCCCACAGCACAACCCATTACTGCGACAGCGCTTTAACTCTACCAAATCCGTATCCAAGGTCTCCAATACCTTTCTTGGCGCTTCGTAAACTTCATTAGCTCGGCCTAAATAGCAAGGATCGTGGTACGTAATCTTCTTGCCTTTGAAAGCATGTCCATCATTTGGTTTGAGTTTTCCTTCATCGATGAGCGATTGGATCAATTGGGTGTGATGAATCACCTCATAGTGTCCACCCAATTCTGGATACTCGTTTTTGATTGTGTTGAAACAGTGCGGGCAGGCAGTCACAATTTTTTTGATGGCATAGCCATCCAACACTTGAATGTTCATCATGGCTTGCATTTGGAATAAAAACTCATTCCCCGAACGTTTGGCCGGATCGCCAGTACAGCTTTCTTCTGTACCCAATATGGCATATTTGATGCCTACATGATGTAAGATTTTACAAATATCTCGTGTTATGCGCTGCGCTCGTTCGTCAAAGCTACCTGCACAACCTACCCAGAAAAGTAAGTCAGGGGATTCGCCTTTAGCTAGTAATTCGGCTGCGGTGGGTATATGAAGTTGATTTTCCATGTATGCTGTATCGTTAAAGGTGGAATAGCCGTCTTAGGCAGTTTCTATTTTTATGATCGCTATGAATGAGTACTAAGAATTCGTCCAGTTGGCTCGGTCTGCTTGTGCATATTTCCAAGGTGCACCGTTATTTTCTAAATTGCCGAGCATGTTGTTGATGCTAGAAGGCCCTTTCGACTCTTCCATGATAGCGTATTGGCGTAAACCCATTATGATCTGTAATGGATCAATATTAACTGGACAGGCTTCTACACAAGCGTTACAAGTTGTACAAGCCCAGATCTCTTCTCGAGTAATATGTGTGTCAATCAACGATTTTCCATCGTCTACAAACTCGCCTTTGTTAAGATCTATGTTTTTGCCAACAGTCGTTAAGCGATCCCGTGTATCCATCATGATCTTTCGTGGTGAAAGCAGCTTGCCCGTAATATTTGCCGGACATGAAGCTGTACAACGACCACATTCTGTACAGGTATAGGCGTCGAGTAAGTTTTTCCAAGTCAAATCATGGACATCTTTTACACCAAAGCGAGAGACTTCACCATCTGGCGGTGGCAAGGATGGATCCAACATCGCTTTTACCTCCGCGGTCACACTTGGCATATTATCAAACTGTCCTTTGCGTTTCAAATTGCTGAAGTACGTATTGGGGAATGCAAGCAGAATGTGTAAGTGCTTAGAGATTGGCAGATAGTTTAAGAACGCTAAAACTCCTATAATATGAAACCACCAAAAGAAACGCTCCAAGACGATCAAAGTGCCCACGTCGGATGGCAGTATACCGGTAAGATATTGGCTCACTGGAAAGCTTCCTGCAACGACGTAGTGTTCTGCTCCTAAGCCTTGTAATTTGTAATCTGATGCGTTCATCAATAGGAATGCAGCCATTAGTAAAATTTCAGCAGCCAAGATCAGGTTTGCGTCGGTTTTTGGCCAATTATTGAGTTCTCTCTGATTCAAACGTTTTACACGTAAAATATTACGGCGTATTAAGAATATCGCACATGCCGTGAATACGGAAAAAGCCAACCACTCAAAACTATATATCAAAAAATTGTAGAAGCTACCCATGAATGCAAATACCCGATGCGTTCCGATGACACCGTCGATCACGATCTCCAGCATCTCAATATTGATAATCACGAAACCGAGGTATACAAAAAGATGAAGTAGGGCAGGAATCGGTCTTTTGAACATTTTCTTCTGACCAAAAGCCACTAGTAACATCGTCTTGGTACGTTCTGCGGGCGAATCGAATCGATTCACCGATCGACCTAAACGAATGTTACGAAATATCTTCGAAGCATTTTTGTAGAATAACCATCCCGCAAAAACTAATAATATCGCAAATAGGAGTTGAGCTATCATCGTTTTATAATCAGTATAATACAAATATATTAAATCCTAGAATACTATGCGTGCATAATATTCTATTTAGAAGAAATAAAAATTGCTTGGGTAGATAACAAAGAAAAGCCGCTACAGTTCTTGTAGCGGCTCTCGAAAAGTTTAGGTGGGAAGATTAGATTCCCAATTTAGCTTTAACGTCTGGTGTCAAATCATCACCACCATCGAAGTAGAATACACTTCCGCTAGCCAAATCTAAAACATAAGCATAGCCTTTGTCTTTTGCTACCGTATTGATCGCATTGATCACTTTGGTTTCGATTGGGTTCATTAACTCCTGGTATTTCTTTTGAAGCTCTTCTTGTGCTTGACCATTAGTTGCTTGGATACGCTCTTCCATTTGGCGCATCTCTGCCACTAAGCCTTGGATTTCTGTATCCAAAGTAGCTTTGTTCGCTTCGCTACGGTTCATAGCCTTTTCGTTCGCTTCCGTTTGTTTTTTCTGGTATAGCTCCAGCATTCCTTGATACTCTTTCTCCTTTGTTTCTCTCAAAGTTTGAATTTGAGTTTGCGCAGTTTTGAATTCAGGAGTAGCTTGCATCAACTCTTGCGAGTTAATGTGTCCAATTTTCTGCTGAGCATTCGTCACCTGTGTAGCTACGAATAATCCCGCTGCTACAGCTACACCTTTCCATACATTTTTCATCATTTTCATGTTAATCTAAAATCTTATACTGCGATAAGTTTGTTGTTCTGTTTATTCTGTTAATCTTATTAGTTTGCGCAATTATACTAAAAAAAACTTAATCCGCTAGTTTAGGATTTGGTTTGTAGCCAAGCTTGGTAATGACCGCATTACTTTTATCCAATGTTGGATTAGCGAATAAGAATGTAGCTTCCGTACTTCTGTCTAAAATTAAATCTAAACTTTCTGCTGCCGCGATATCTTGGATCGCTTTGGTTAAACGTTGTTGAATAGGCTGAATCAGTTGAGCACGTTGTTTGAATAATTCGCCCTCGAAACCAAAACGCTTGCGTTGCAAGTCTTTCACTTCACGTTCTTTATTCACGATCTCATCTTCGCGGCGTCTACGCATATCATCATTCAATAATGTTTGATCGTTTTGATACGCTTTGTACAAGCGCTCTATTTCTGCATATTTTCCATCTACTTCTTCTTGCCACTTGGTAGAAAGATCATCTAATTGCTTTTGCGCAGCTGCGTATTCTGGAATGTGTTTTAAAACATATTCGGAATTAACATAAGCTAGTTTCTGTTGTGCAAAACCTACGCTAAGTGTTAGCGCCAGAACTGCTGTAATCATAAGAATCTTTTTCATCGATATATGCTTTAATTTTTTCCCGTTTATAATTCTTCTGACAATTGAAACTTCAAAAAGTTTAAATTATCCAAATTTCAAAAAGTGTAAACTGTATACTTCTAAACACGTCACGTCGCAAAGTAACAAAAAATAATCATGCTTAAAAGGTACTGTCGTCCATTTTTAACTTAAATTTAACGGACGTCACTGCCAATAAATCAAACGAAACGAACTAGCCCGATTGCTACATCTTGTCTATAGGCATATAAAACAACGGAGATTATCTCGCAAAAGATAACCTCCGTTAATTTTTCCTTGATGATTTTGGCTAGAAACCACCCATATTCTGGATGATACTAAAGGTGAAGTTCTGTCTCCAACGGCTTTCTGGCATACCTGGAATCGGATCGAAAGCGTGTCCGTAATCGATACCCAACATACCGAAGATCGGTAAGAAGATACGAGCACCAATACCCATGGTACGGCGTACTTTAAACGGATTGAACTCGCGGAAATTATTCCATGTGTTACCCGCCTCCGCAAATGCCAATGCGAATACTGTAGCCTGCTCATTTAACATGATCGGATGGCGAAGCTCCAATTGGTATCTAGCATAGATTGGGGAACCAGAACGTACCGCAATATTTTGTGCACTTCCACCTCCAGTAGATTCTGGAATAACAGTACCATTTGCATAACCACGCATCGCGATAATCTCGGTACCTTGTAAGAAGTCAAATCCTTGCATACCATCACCACCCAATACGAAACGCTCGAATGGTGAAATAGGCGCGTCACCGCCATACATGCCCAAATAACCAAATTGCGCTTGGGATTTTAAGACTAATTTGCCAGCGATGGTCGTATACCATTGTGAGTCAAACTTCCATTTGTGGTATTCCACAAATTTGTAAACTTCATTAGCAGGAGCGGTGGCATAATCAACATTGTTCCATAGTGAGTATGGTGGCGTCAATTGAACACTCAACTTGATGTTAGAACCAGATGTAGGGTAGATGGGTGCATCTACCGTGTTACGGCTAATCTCTTGCGTAAAGTTAATGTTGTACGAATCTCCATCAGCAAACAAGAATAATCCGGCATAGTTATTCAATACATAACGTTGGAAAGATAGTGAGCTGTTGATCTGGAAATAACGATCTGGCCATTGCAAACGCTTACCCAAGGTAGCAGTAACCCCGTGCATATTAATGAATGGTGCATTCTCTCTTTCTACCCATTGCGATCCTTGGAAAAACATTTCTCGCATATTAGATACATATGCATTCAAACCGAAGTAAATCGGTTTTTTACCACCTAACCAAGGTTCAGAGAATGAGAAGTTGTATGACTGATATCTTCTACCCGAAGTTTGCCCACGGATACTGAATTTCTGACCGTCTCCACGTGGAAGAGGTTTCCACGAATCTTTCTTAAAGAAGTTACTCGTCGAGAAGTTGTTAAAGTTTAATCCTAAGGTACCAATCACCTGTCCAGCACCGTAACCACCGGACAATTCCACTTGATCAGAAGCTTTCTCGACAACGGTGAACTCCAAGTCGGTTGTACCTTCTTCCATGTTGAGATTCTTCGCTGGGTTTGGCGTGATTTTTTGTTCGTCAAACATACCGAGCTGCGAAATCTCTCGGATACTACTTACCAATGCCTCTCTGGAATATTTCATCCCCGGTTTCAGGAATATAGAACGTAAGACGACGCGATCATTCGTGACATCATTACCTTTCAAAATTACATTATTGATCGTGTATTGCTTCCCCTCAAACATCTGGATTTCCAGATCAATCGTGTCTTTGGAGATGCGTTTGATGATCGGTTCAATCGAGAAGGTAAGATAACCATCATTCTGATACAAAGCCGCTATATCATCGCTGGCGCGGGTAGGGCCTTGCAATCTAGCATTGATCTTTTCTTCACTGTATACATCACCTTTACTGATGCCAAATATGAGATTTAAGATGGAATCTTGATATTTAGAGTTTCCAGTCCAAGTAATGTCGCCGACGTAGTAACGTGGCCCTTCATATAAGTCGATGTCAATGTTGATGCGTTTTTTATTATAGCGCCAGATACTATCACGCAAGATCTCCGCATCACGGTATCCCTTGTCTTGCATTTTAGCAATGAGGTTCTCTTTAGCTTCTTGGTATTTGTCTTCTTTGAATCGGCCTGGTCCAAATATGCGAAACCATGCGCGTGGTTTTACGCCTTTCAAAAACTTCCGCAATTGGCGGTTGCTGAAGTTTTCAGCACCCGTGAAGTTGACATCACGTACTTTAATTTTGTTGTTCTTTTCTACCTTAGCCGTTACTGTTTCGTAGTTGGCTTGGACGGAATCTGGTGCGGTGGTGATGGTAATATCTGGGTACAGATATGATTTCTCTCGAAGATACTTTTCAATCGTAGTACGTGTGGTGCGCAGCAAATTTTCGTTTACAATCTTGCCGGAACCAGCATTTAGACGTTTACGTACCTCTTCTGCTTGACTTTTCTTTAATCCCTCGACAGTAATTCCTGCCAAACGAGGTCTTTCCACCACGCGAATCTCTAGGAAGATATTCTCGCCTTGGATGTTCGTCGCATAAAGCTGCACCTCTTCAAAAAGGTTCTGGGCCATGAGGTCTTTAATTACATTGGCGGTTTGTTCACTCGGTACCTCAATGTATTGGCCTACGTTTAATTTTGAAATGGTGATTAGGACGTCTTTGTCCAAGTATTCTACTCCCTTTACATCCACTCCGGCAATGATGAAATTTTTCTGGTTCAAGTACGAAAGTTCGTCAGGATCGCTAAGGTTAATAGGGCGATTTCCAGGTGTCTGAGCCTGGGCAGAATAAAAAACGGAAAGTGCGGAGATTATAAAGGCGAGTTTAACAAATATGTGCTTCATCTACTAATTATTGTCGGTGCTAAAGTACACCAATCTCTTGTTAATTTATGTTAAAAGACCGATCGCAAGCTTTAAGAAGTGTTAAAACGAGGCAAAGGGTCAAAAGTAAACAAATCTTACAATTGTTCACTAATCTTACCGAATCTTCTTTCTCGGTTTTGGTAGTTATATATGCATTCATACAGATTTTCGCGCGTAAATTCGGGCCACATAATCGGTAAAAATGCAAATTCGGTATAGGCCATCTGCCACAACATGAAATTGCTAATCCGTTGTTCACCGCTCGTGCGTATCATCAAATCAGGATCTGGAAGACCCTTGGTGTATAGATTTTCGGAAAACAATTCTTCGGTGATATCTGTTGTAGCCAGCTCGCCATTTTGCACACGTTGTGCAATTTTTTTCGTCGCTTGCAGAATCTCTGCGCGCGCGCCATAACTCAGCGCAAGCGTCAAGGTACATACAGCGTGATCTTCGGTCTGGTCGATGGTTTCTTGCAGCGTACGTTGGCAGTGCGCAGGCAAATCGTCGATATTACCCACAGCATGCAACTTCACGCGATTTTTTTTGAAGGTTTCTACTTCCGTGGAGAGCGAATGCACTAGGATTTCCATTAATGCCTGCACTTCTTCTTTTGGACGATTCCAATTCTCGGTAGAGAAAGCATATAGGGTGACGAAGGGTACGCCAATCTCCACACATCCTTCTAGCGTTTCGCGAACCGAATTTACACCATTCTGGTGGCCAAAAACGCGGTCTTCTCCTTTCTCTCGCGCCCAGCGTCCGTTGCCATCCATAATAATCGCGATGTGCTGAGGTAGGGTGTCCTTGTTGATTTTGTTTTTGAAATCCATTCTTTATTCGTGAAAATGCTTTTAGTATCTGCAAGCTTTGTATTGGGCGTAAAGATAGCTTTTTTTACGTGAAGTATCTTTCGCTAATATGGTAACAGCTATTTGTAAGTGCGTAGATGGATGCTAATAAATAGGTAGAATAAAACTAATAATTGCGTACATCTAATCCCCAAAGAAGTTTCTCGCGCAGAATACTGAAGTATTGATCTTTTTTCAAACGAATAAGGTTCACTTCAAAATCCGCTTTTCTGATGCGCAAAGTTGTGCTGCTTGGTAACGTTTTGCTCCGAGAATCACAGCTCAAGATGTATTTTTCCGTACGGCTATCAATCTTTAGATCCAATTCCGATTCGGCCGAAATGACGATAGGTCTCACGTTTAAGTTGTGGGGAGATACCGGAGTGATTACAAAATTGCCGCTACCGGGCATGATAATAGGGCCACCACAACTTAAAGAATAGGCGGTAGATCCGGTTGGAGTCGCAATGATTAATCCATCTGCCCAATAATCGTTTAACAATTGCTGATCCAAATTTGCCTGCACTGTGATCATGGCCGAGGTATCATATTTGAATACAGTGATGTCATTTAGGGCGAAGTTTTCGTCTCCAAATAATTCATCTTCAGGGCTAGAAACCGAAAGTACGCAGCGAGATTGTATGGTATATTCGCCATTCAGGATTTCTTCCAATGCTTGATGGATATCATTTTTGGCAATATTGGCCAAAAATCCGAGTCGACCAAAGTTGATCCCTACGATCGGAATACCCGAATCGCGAATGAGCGAAACTGCTGATAGCATCGTGCCATCGCCACCCAAACCAAGCATAAAATCGATCGGCTGAGCAACGTCTTTTAAGGTGTTGAAAGTTTTAAAATGCGGCGGACAATAGGACTCATCTTTCAGAAAAGCGAAAAATGGTGCGTAAATATAGACGTCAATATCACGTGCAGCCAGAAAACGAAATAATTCTTCTACGTAAGAATTGACGGAAGGATTAAATTCGCGTCCATAGATGGCTATGGTTGTTTTCATGTGAGCAAATAGTTACAGCGGGCAAATGTCGCAATAATTGTTCATTATAATTCTAGGTAGTTCATCAAAAGATTGTACCGATCTTGAATGTCATTTTTATCACTACCATCATTAAATGTTGCTTTCACCACGTAATCAAAGCGCCATAATGAGGCAACAATGGCGGCAATATTATTTTTGTTCACCTTGATCGTCATCTCTATACGGTCGGAATCAGGTAGTTGACGTGACGAAATACTCAGTATGCGGGTATTTTCCGATTCGATAATATGCGAAACCTGCGACAGGGTGTAGTCGCGGCTATCCATTTCCAATACAATCACGGCGCCTGCTTCGTTATTGGCTAAGGTATGGTTGAGCGCTTTAAGTATGTCCTTCTGAGAAATGATACCTAAATATTTGTGATCTTTGGTAAGTACGGGCAGAATATCGTGATCATGTATGGCCATAATCTGCAAGCCATCAAAAATATGCTGGTAATCATATACATACACCAGCGGTGAAGTGCGCTTAATATCGCCAACGGCTTTGGATTCGTCTTCTTCCGCCAGCAAATCATCTTCGCGAACCAAGCCTATAAACTCACCGTCCTGTACAATCGGTAGCTGATGAAAGTGAAATTCACTAATGCGATGTAATACATGAGCCACCGTATCTTTCGGATTGACCTCTGCATAAAAGTTAGAAATTATTTCGCCTATATACATGCTGTTCCTCGTTCGTTATTACCTAGTTAGACTATGATTAGCGCCAACGTTTAATACGTCACATTTTTGTTGTATAGCTTCTTGACTTATGCTAAGTTAATAACATTCAGGGGATCATACCTAATCGGGAGGGTTCTGACTGTACTTTTTTTCTCAAAGTTATTCGTAGATGTCATAAATTATGTATTTTTACGACAAAGGAGTAGGGTATTTATCACTTTATGAAATCAGTAGAGCAAGAAAAGTTTATAGAGATACGGAACGTTATTCATAAAAAAAACCCAACACTAGCCAAGTGGATTCCCAAACCTCTCATTAGTTATTTACAGCGTGTGATACACGAGGATGATATCAATTATATCATGCGCGAATATAAGGATGACTATGGGTTGGATTTCGTGGATTCACTGCTTAATGAACTTGGCGTCGAGGTTGTCCTAGAAGGGGCGGAACACATCCCGTTGACAGATAGCGTCATATTTGCGTCCAACCATCCGTTAGGTGGTTTGGATGGAGTGGCTTTTATGCAGGCTATTGGCCGATACCGGAAAGATGTCAAATTTTTGGTGAACGATATTCTATTGAATGTTCGGAATCTAGAACCACTATTCATCCCGGTCAACAAGCTAGGTGGTCAAAGTAAAAGTGGCATTGCAGCAATCGAGAATGCCTACGCTTCCGATCAAGCTTTACTGGTGTTCCCAGCAGGCTTGGTGTCGCGCAAGATAGATGGCAAAATTCAGGATTTGGAATGGAAGAAAAGTTTCATATCCAAGGCGAAGAAGTATAAAAAAGATATTGTGCCAGTGTATATTGATGGAAAGAATTCCAACTTTTTTTACAACTTGGCGCGATTAAGACAGCAATTGGGTATCAAAGCCAATATTGAAATGCTGTATTTGCCCGATGAGATGTTCTCACAAAAAAACAAGCGGGTAAAGATTGTAATTGGGAAGCGTATACCATATACCAACTTTGATGCTTCGAAGAATGAACGTGCATGGGCTGAAGAAGTGCGTACATTAGTGTACGACATGGCGCAGACCAAATAGATAGAGAAGAATAGTTAAGTATGCAAGAGATTATTGCACCAGTAGATAGAGCGTTAATAAAAGCAGAGCTGACACCAGAGGCTTTTCTGCGTCATACGAATAATGGTAACAATGAAGTGTATCTAGTGAATTACCACACTGCGCCGAATATCATGCAAGAAATTGGACGTTTGCGAGAGCTCACATTTCGAGGAGCAGGTGGCGGTACGGGTTTACCTTTAGATATTGACGAAAATGATACCTGCGAGCACAATTATGATCAGCTGATCGCTTGGAGTCCAGAAGACGAGGAGATTACAGCTGGATATCGTGTGATTCGCTGTGATAAAGCCATCGATAGCAAAGGCCATATTCACTTATCTACCGCACATTATTTTGATATTTCAGAAAAATTTGTGCGTGATTACCTGCCTTACACCATCGAATTGGGTAGATCTTGGGTGCAACCCAAATATCAGCCATCCAGCGAAAATCGAAGAGGTATTTATTCGTTAGACAATTTGTGGGATGGTTTGGGCGCAGTAGTTATCATTAATCCAGAGATCAAGTATCTTTTTGGTAAGGTAACTATGTATCCACATTACAATGCGGTAGCACGTGATTTGTTGATGTACTTTATGGCGTGTTATTTTCCAGATAAAGAGCAGTTAGCAAAGCCAGTAGAATCCTTATTTTTAGGTTATAAAACGGATATTTCGGAATTCATCGGCATATTTGACGGATTGCCTTACAAAGAAGGATACAAGTTGCTCAATACAAAAGTGCGCGCTTTGGGCGAAAACATACCGCCACTTATTAATACATATATGAACATTTCGCCAAGTATGATGACTTTCGGTACAGCATTGAATGATGAATTTGGTGAGGTAGAAGAGACCGGTATTTTAATTACCATTGATGATATCTACCAGACCAAGAAAGAACGTCATATGTCGACTTACGAACGGGACAAGATCCAAGATAGAGTAAAAACAAAAGAGGCCTAAGCCTCTTTTGTTTTTTTAGTTCAAGCGATTCAGCTTTACCTCATTCGTATCTGGAATGTTGAGCGGTACGCGCTCCAAGGTCACGAAGCTGCTATCCAAGCCAAAACTTTTCTCCTCGCTCAGGCTAAAGGTGCGCAGCACCTTATACATTTCCATGATGATTCTATTGCCCCATGAGAGGCTAGACGATTTCGAAAATACTTTTTCTAATACAACGAAGTTGAAATCTCCCGCGATGCGGTGCTTTTTTAGTGTTTCATAACGGCTGGTGATATCGATCTCGCCTTTAGACACCATATCTTCCACTACCTTTCGGAATAGTAAACTGATTTTCTGTTCTTCACGAAATCCTAATTTAAAATCTATTCGTACCAGTTTGCCCGGAATCAATTGTTTGACGGTGTAATCTCTGGCATGAGGCGTGTCCATCACATCCACATGCACAAACCAATATACATCGGCACGTTTGGGTTTTTTATTAATGATGGAGTATACAATTTTGTCTTCAATATCATGCGTATTGTTGGCACTGGTGAGATATACGAGCTGTGATGCGAATGGTTGTATGCTCGTGTCCGAGCTTAAATCGGATAGGATACCGTAATATTTCCGAATATCGACAAAACGGATGTAGGCATTCTTGATTTTGCGCGCCATGTACCAAGCATACATCACAAAGAATATGGCTGATGCGAGTACCAAAGTCAGCCAACCGCCATGCGTGAATTTTACTAAGTTTCCGGCTAGGAAAGTTAGTTCAATTACGAAATAAATAATAGCGAAGATGGCAATCCAGACTTTGGGTACACGTTTGCGCACCATGTAATAGCACATCAGTGCTGTGGTGGTAATGAAAGTCATGTTGATCGCTAAACCATAAGCCGCTTCCATATTGCTTGACTTCCGAAAAACAGCAATGATTAATATACAGCCTAGATAAAGGATCAGGTTGATGGACGGTACGTACAATTGACCTTTGTGATCGCTAGGATAGCGAATAGAAACTTTGGGCCAGATGTTCAATCGTACCGCTTCCGATATCAAGGTGTATGCTCCGGAAATCATGGCTTGACTAGCTACAATCGCTGCAATCGTGGCGATTACGATTCCGGGTACCACAAACCATTCAGGCATAATGCCGAAGAATGGATTCAGATCTCCCAAACGTGCACCTTGATGCGTGAGTAACCAAGCACCTTGCCCAAGATAATTCAACAAAAGCATGCTTTTGACAAAAATCCAGCTGATTCGGATATTAGACTTGCCACAATGTCCCATGTCTGAATAAAGCGCTTCTGCTCCGGTAGTACATAGAAATATAGCACCTATGATAAAAAGAGAATGTGGATGTTGTACAATCGTTTGCACGGCGTACCAGGGATTAAATGCTTTCAACACATAAGGCGCTTGATCGATATGTAGTATACCCAATGTTCCGATCACCACAAACCAAATCAACATAATCGGGCCAAAAACCCGCCCAACAACAGAAGTACCAAAGCGTTGGATGACAAATAATAAGGAAATGATCAAAACCACGATCGGCACGGTCGGTATATGGGCATTCATCATGGAAAGTCCTTCCACTGCCGAAGAAATGGTAATTGCTGGCGTAATCATGCCATCGGCCAACAACGTCGAAGCACCTATAATGGCTGGAATAATCAACCATTTACTTTTCCGGCGAACCAAAGAATACAAAGATAAAATACCACCCTCACCATTATTATCTGCACGCAACGTGATAATGACGTATTTGATGGTGGTTTGCAACGTAAGGGTCCAGAATATACAGGACAAGCTGCCTAAGATTAAGCTTTCTTCAATGATCTCCTGATGAAAAATCGCTTTGAAAACATACAATGGAGAGGTGCCGATATCTCCGAAAATGATCCCTATACTGATCAGTAAGCCCGCGGCACTAAGCCGGTTTAAGTGCGATTTATTGTCCATAAGACAGATGAGTGAATAACGCGGTAAATGTATTAATTTTCTGGATGTAATTACAATGTTTTGACAATTCCTTCGATAGCCGCTTTCGGGAGCTGCGAAACTATTTTGGTATATTCGTTAAACACTAATACAGAATCACGATCATGGGAAATCAATCAATTTCAATAGACGCATTGACGGAAGCATATATTCAGAAAGAAGAGCAGTTTGGTGCGCACAATTATCATCCGCTACCAGTTGTCTTAAACAGGGGAGAGCGCATCTATGTGTGGGACGTGAACGGAAAGCGCTTTTTTGATTTCTTGTCTGGCTATTCCGCGGTGAATCAAGGGCATTGTCACCCCAAGATTGTGGATGTTTTTGTAGATCAAGCACGTACGTTGACGTTGACCTCGCGCGCTTTCCATTCTGAAAAGTTTGTGGAATATACTGAATACATTACTTCACTATTTGGGTTCGATAAAGTGCTACCCATGAATGGCGGAGTAGAAGCTGTGGAAACTGCGATTAAATTGGCGCGACGTTGGGGTTATCAAGTAAAGCAGGTGCCCGAAGGTCAGGCAAAAGTGATTACGGCTGCAGAAAATTTCCACGGACGGACATTGAATGTGATTTCTTTCAGTACCGATCCGGTGGCCAAGCAAGGTTTTGGTCCTTATATGGAAGGTTATGTCACTATTCCTTACAACGATCTGGCGGCATTAAAGCAAGCGGTGAAAGATCCAAATGTCGTGGCATATTTGGTGGAGCCGATTCAAGGCGAAGCCGGAGTTGTTGTGCCAGATGAAGGTTATCTAAAATCTGCTGCACAAATCTGTCGCGAAGCGAACGTGCTTTTTATCGCCGATGAGATCCAAACGGGATTGGCTCGTACAGGGAAGATGTTGGCTTGTGATCATGAAGACGTGCGTCCTGATATTCTCATCTTAGGAAAAGCATTAAGCGGCGGTACGATGCCAATATCCGCTGTACTGGCCGATGATGAAATCATGCTAACGATACAACCGGGTGAACACGGCTCTACATTTGGCGGAAGTCCACTTGCTGCAGCGACCGCAATGGCCGCTTTACAAGTATTGATCGATGAAAATCTCTCGGAGAATGCAGATCGGTTAGGCAATTTGTTCCGAGATACCATTCGATCTTGGAATCATCCGCATATTGCCGAAGTGCGTGGCAAAGGTTTATTGAATGCCATTGTCGTAAATCACTCCAATGATAAAGCGGCAGAAATCCTCTGCTATGAATTATTGCAAAATGGCTTATTAGCCAAGCCGACGCATGGTGATAAAATTCGCTTTGCACCACCATTGGTGATCACCGAATCAGAATTGTTGGAAGCACTAGATATTATTCAGAAAAGTTTTGTGGTGTTGGATTAGTAAAAGCCGATAATTCCTAAAATTAAAAATCCCCAAAACCGATAAGGTTTTGGGGATTTATTATGTTTGCTTCGGCAGTTGCCAGCGCGTATTATACTTCTAATAATAAACGAGCTGGATCTTCCAATAGTTGTTTTACACGTACTAGGAAGCTAACTGACTCGCGACCATCAATGATGCGGTGATCGTAAGACAATGCAATGTACATCATAGGACGAATCACAACCTGACCATTTTCAGCAATCGGACGTTGCACGATATTGTGCATTCCCAAGATCGCAGATTGAGGCGCGTTGATGATTGGTGTAGACATCATCGATCCAAATACACCACCGTTCGTGATCGTAAATGTACCGCCTGTCATCTCATCAATAGACAATTTGTTGTCGCGCGCTTTTACGGCTAGATCGACAACAGATTTTTCGATTTGATATAAGCTCATGGATTCCGCATTGCGAATGATTGGTACTACCAAACCTTTTGGTCCAGATACAGCGATAGATACATCTACGAAGTCAGAATATACGATCTCGTTTTCTTCCAAACGCGCATTCACCGCAGGCCATTCTTTCAAGGCAGTAGTTACCGCTTTGGTGAAGAAAGACATGAAGCCAAGACCTACACCGTGTTTGTCTTTGAAAGCATCTTTGTATTTACCACGTAGATCCATGATCGGCTGCATATTCACCTCGTTGAAGGTAGTTAGCATCGCTGTTTCATTTTTCACGGATACCAATCTGCGAGCTACTGTTTTACGCAATGAGCTCATGCGCTCGCGTCTTTCGTTGCGTTCGCCTGGTGCACTAGCCGCAGGTGCTTCCGCTGCCTTAGCAGACGATGATGCAGCTGGTTTAGATTCGGATTTAGACTTCGCTTGCGCTTTTTCTGCATCTTCTTTCGTGATGCGACCGTCTTTACCTGTTCCTTTTACGGCGCTTACGTCAATTCCTTTTTCACGCAAAATCTTTGCAGCAGCTGGAGATGCTGTACCTGCTGCATATGAATCTTCACTTTCGTCTTCAGAAGCAGATTCTTTTGCCTCTTTGTTATCTGAGCTTTTAGATTCTTCTTTTTTCTCTTCTTTCTTTTCGCTATTACCACCACCAGCAGGAGCGTCGCCATCTTCGATCGTACATACTACAGCACCAATCTCCAAAGTGTCGCCTTCCTGAGCAATAATTTTTAAAATACCAGCTTGTTCAGCAGGCAATTCAAAAGTCGCTTTATCAGACTCTAACTCAGCAATGTTTTCATCCATCTCTACGTAATCTCCATCTTGCTTTAGCCACTGGGCTAAAACAACTTCGGTGATGGATTCGCCTACGGTAGGAACTTTTATCTCTAAGCTCATAATGTTGTTTTTTTAACCGGTGAAGCGCACGCATGCACTGCCGATTTGCGTTTGTTGTTTATGCAAATGATTTATTAACGATTTCTTCTTGTTGCACCGTGTGCTTTTTCATGTAGCCAGTTGCCGGACTCGCATTTTCGGTTCTTGAAATCACATCCGTAAATTCAAGGTCTGATTTGCGGAACTTGCGGCAATAATAAGGCCAAGCACCCATGTTTTCATTCTCCTCTTGTACCCAGATAAATTCTGTCGCTTTTTTATAGCGAGCGCGAATCTCTTCTAGTTGCGCTACTGGCGCAGGATACAATTGCTCGATGCGAACAATAGCTACGTCGGTACGTTTGTCCGCTTGTTGTTTCTCCAAAAGATCGAAATAGACCTTACCTGAACAAAACAACACACGTTTTACAGTGGTAGCTTTTGCGTAATTGTCACCCAATACCGGTTGGAAATCTTTATCGGTAAAGTCTGCCAAAGGTGAAGTTACTTTTGGATGGCGTAGTAAACTTTTTGGTGTGAATACGACCAATGGTTTACGGAAATCGCGCACCAGCTGACGGCGTAACAAGTGGAAGTAGTTGGCCGGTGAAGTACAGTTCGCAAGAATCATGTTGCCGTGAGCACACAATTCTAAGAATCGCTCGATACGAGCCGAAGAGTGCTCTGGACCTTGACCTTCCATACCATGAGGAAGCATCAAAACCATACCATTTGAACGTCTCCATTTGCTTTCTGCACTCGCCAAGTATTGGTCAATGATGATTTGTGCACCATTGTAAAAGTCACCAAACTGCGCTTCCCATACGGTTAAGGCATTTGGATTAGCCAAGGCATAGCCGTATTCAAAACCAAGAACAGCATACTCCGATAATAAGGAGTTGTAGATATTGAAGCGATCTCCGCCATCTACCTGTGCTAACGGTACATATTTTTCTTCTGAATCTTCTAAAGTCAATACCGCGTGACGATGCGAGAACGTACCACGTTGTACATCCTGACCAGATATACGCACGCGTTTACCATCTGCCAGTAAGCTGGCATAAGCCACGAGCTCGCCCATTGCCCAATCGTAAGAGTCTTTTTCGATCATCTTGCTGCGATCTTCGAAAAGCTTCGAGATCTTGCGGAAGAATTTCTTCTCTTTTGGTAATTCGGTGATTTGCTTAGCCAATGCTTTGAAAGCATCCGCAGAAATGCGTGTCTCTACGGCTTCGTCCAAATCCACTTTGCGTGCTGGGCGAAGGCCTTTCCACGCGCCGCCAAACATAGGAGCTTCATCTTCGATGTTTTCGATTTTTTTAGAATCGTTGAGCTGAGATTGTAGATAAGTCTTGAATTCTTTCTCTACCTCTTTGGCATAGTTATCATCGATGCTACCTTCATCTACCAATTTCTTTGCATAGATCTCTTTCGGGTTAGCGTGTTGCTCAATCGCTTTGTACAATAATGGTTGGGTGAACTTAGGTTCATCCGCTTCATTATGTCCATAACGACGGTAGCATAGCAAATCGATGTATACGTCTGTTTTGTATTTCTGACGGTATTCTACCGCTAGGTTGATCGCATAAACTACCGCTTCGGCATTATCACCATTCACATGGAATACGGGCGAAGAAGAGATTTTTGCTACGTCGGTACAATACGTTCCCGAACGGGCGTCTTTATAATTGGTCGTAAAACCAACTTGGTTATTGATCACAATGTGAATAGTACCGCCAGTTTTGTATCCGTCTAATTTGGACATTTGCGTTACCTCGTACACCACACCTTGTCCGGCGATAGCCGCATCACCATGAATCAGGATCGGAGCGATCTTCGAAGAGTCGCCATCGTATTTCATGTCGATTTTTGAGCGAACGATACCTTCAACGATCGGATCTACGGTTTCTAAATGCGAAGGGTTAGGCGCTAAACTCAAGTGTACATCTTTTCCACTATCGGTTTTGATGTCTGATGAGAAACCCAAGTGGTATTTTACGTCACCGCCAAATGCCATCTCCGGATCTTCCTCTTTGTACATCTTGCCTTCAAACTCAGAGAAGATGGATTTGTAAGATTTACCCATGATATTAGCCAGCACGTTCAAACGACCGCGATGCGCCATACCAATCATAAATTCTTGAATACCGAGGTCAGCACCTTTTTCGATCACCGAATCCAATGCTGGGATCAAGCTTTCAGCACCTTCCAAAGAAAAACGCTTTTGTCCAAGGAATTTAGTGCCTAAGAAGCTTTCGAAAACAACGGCTTTATTGATTTTTTGAAGAATTCTCTTCTTTTGGTCGCTGGAATAGTTTGGCGTGTTGCGTTCAGCTTCCATTTTGTCCTGCAACCATTTGATTTTTTCCGGATTACGGATATATCTAAATTCTGCACCAATAGAGCGGCAGTAGGTATCTTCGATAAGCTGACGAATCTCGCGTAACTTGACTGGCCCTAAGCCAATCTCAACACCCGCATTGAACACGGTATCCATATCTGCATCAGAAAGACCGAAAGTCTCCAGCTCTTTCCCTGGGTAGTACTTGCGGCGCTCGCGCACTGGGTTGGTGTCAGTAAATAAATGCCCACGATCACGGTAGCCGTGAATCATGTTCAATACGTTGATCTCTTTGATGGCATGATCAGATACTTGATCAAAGTTTTCACCGTCTGATCCTTCGGCTGTTTGTCCGAATTCGAAGCCTTCAAAAAATTTCTGCCATCCAAAATCAACCGAGCTAGGATCCTCTTTGTACGATTGGTAGAGTCCTTCTATGTAGCTGGTGTCTGCGTTACTCAAATAAGTTAACTTATCCATTTAAATATAAAATCATCTTTATAATTACGCAAATTTAGTAATAATAAAAGATTTAAGGCAATTTATTGCCATAATAAATCGGGTAATTTGGAAAGTTTTTTACGGCCAAACGATCCTTTTGTTTTCGTGTTTAAACATGGGCAATATTAGTTAATATTCAACTTGGTATGCTCGTATTTGTATAATACATTTCTACGTGTTCGATGCCGTCTTCGTCATACTTTTCGCCATCCGGTATGAATCCTAAGGATTGGTAGAATCTGTCGAGATAGGTCTGTGCGCCAATTCGGATTCCTAGATTTGGGTAATGCTCTTTCACGATGTCGATACTTTTGAGCATCAGCTGTTTGCCATAAGAGTTTCGTCGAGCACTAAACGAGGTAAGTACTCGTCCAATAGATGGTTCTGTAAAAGAAATTCCTGGTGGGACGATGCGTGTATATGCCGCGATTGGGCTATCCGCTTTTTCTCTGCCAATTAGATGCAGACAATGGGGGTCTTTGTTGTCTAGATCCTGATATACACAGTTTTGTTCCACCACAAAAACCTCTGAACGACACTGAAGAATTTCATAAAGCTCCGAGGCCGATAGCTCGTGAAAAGGAACAAGAGTCCAAAGAAGTTCTTTTTGAGGTGTCATATGCTGCATGTTTAAGTGTTGTGTGCTATTTGCGGTTCGATTTTAAGGATTTTATCCTAACTTGGCAAACATAGTCCAATAAATATTGATCGTATACCATGAGTGAATATAGCTTTAGATTAGCGAAGGCAGAGGAAGTAAATGCTATTTGGGAAATTTTGCAAGAAGCCATTGACCGCCGTAAAGCAGACGGAAGTGTGCAATGGCAAGATGGCTATCCAAATTTGCAAGTAGTTGCCAAGGATATTGAGCGTGATGCAGGCTACGTTTTGGTGGATGGAGATCGATTGGTGGGATATTGTGCGCTATTCATTGATGATGAGCCAGCCTATGATGATATTCAAGGGAATTGGCTTACGGACGGTTCTTTTGTGGTTTTTCATCGTGTGGCCGTATCTAAAGATTATGTGGGTAAGGGAATTGCACAACAGCTCTTGTTGCATATTGAGTCATTTGCCAGAAATCGAAAAACCCCTAGCTTGCGCGCTGACACGAACTTCGACAATGCGGCGATGCTGCGCATTTTTGAAAAATTAAACTATAAATATTGCGGTGAAGTCGTATTTCGTGGAGGCTCTCGCAAAGCATTTGAAAAGGTGTTGCACTAAGTAGTAGCTACTATGTATTGGTAATGTCATAATCGCCAATTTTAATGTAATAAAAATTGTTACATTAAAGATTCTGCATTACCTTTGTTTCGAAATGAACAATACACGATTTGCTACAGCATTACACATCTTGTCTCTTCTGTCGAAATATAGTACGGAATGGCTGAGCTCTGATTGGATGGCAAGCAGCATAAATGTCAATCCGGTAATCGTACGTAAAGAATTAGGTGTATTGCAGGAGAATGGCTGGGTGGTGAGCCGCAAAGGCAAGGAAGGTGGTTCGCGCTTACAAGTTAAAGGCAGCGAAATTCGATTGGGCGATCTTTATCAGGCGATTCGAAATTCGGATATTTTAGGTAAAAAGAATATGAATACTAATCCAAAATGTCCTGTAGGTAAAGAAATCAATAATCGCTTGGATAGTTTGTACTCCGAGACAGATCGTATTGTGTTGGCCTCATTGAACGAGCAAACTTTGGAAAATTTTGTGGATCAGTTTTGATCGCTTTTTTTTCTTTATTAATGTAACAAAATATATTACAATATAATTATAAAACATATGAAAATAGCAGTAACAGGAGCTACTGGACAACTAGGTCGTTTGGTGCTAGAAAAATTGAAAAATGAAAATGTTGACGTAGTAGCTTTGGCTCGAAATACCGAAAAAGCACAAGATCTTGGCGTTGAGGTGCGTGCATTCGACTACGACCAACGGGAGCATATGGATGATGCCTTAGCAGGAGTTGATCGTTTGTTACTGGTGTCAAGCAACGAGATTGGCAAACGCTTACAACATCATGAGTCGGTGATTCATGCTGCAAAAAAAGCAGGTGTTTCGCAGCTTGTATTTACGAGTTTAGTCAATGTAGATCACTCTACTTTGAATCTAGCTGGTGAGTACATCGACAGTGAAAAATCGTTACAAGCTTCAGGTGTTCCATTTACGATTTTGCGTAATGCTTGGTACACCGAAAATTATACCTCTTCGGCAGCAAACGCAGTAGCTGGCGGTGCGTTTATCGGTAGTGCTGGTGATGGCAAAATTTCTGCGGCTTCGCGTGAAGATTTGGCTGAAGCGGCAGTGGCTGTATTGCTCGATACAGATCACTTAGGTAAGGTGTACGAACTCGCGGGCGATCAAGCATTTACGTTAACAGATCTTGCGGCAGCTATTTCTGAGGTGACCGGCAAAGATATTCCTTATCGCAACTTAAGCGAAGGAGAGTACAAGGATGCATTGGTTTCTCATAACGTGCCGGAGGGATTTGCAGCGATGATCGCTAGCTGGGATGTCTCTGCTTCGAAAGGAGATTTATACAGCGAAGATAAAACCTTGTCCCAATTAATTGGTCGGCCAACTACGCCATTGATAGATACGGTAAAAGCCGCCTTGTCCTAAGCAAAAGCACTAGGATGTATGTGATGTTTTAGACATCTTTGTGTAGCACCAAGTCATATCTTGGTGCTACACTTGTTTATGACATATGACTTTGACGAAATAATCGATAGAGATGGTACCAATAGTGTGACATACGAAGGCTGGCGGTCATTTTTATTCGCAAATGAGCAAGATCTGCAAATTCCTTATGCTAATCATGAATTGATCTCTTTGTGGGTGGCCGATATGGCTTTTTCAAGTCCGCCACCCGTATTGGATGCTGTTCGCGCACGCTTGGATCGAAAGATTTTGGGTTATTCCAAGATTTTCGATCCGCATTATGGCAAAGTACTGAAAGATTGGTTTTTGGAGCATTATAGCTGGGATATCGATACCGATGAATTGGTGTCAGCGCCGGGAATCGTCACCGCACTGAATCGCTTAGTACCCTTATTGACTGAGCCAGAAGATCAAATATTGATTACGACGCCTTCGTATGCGCCATTTAAAAGAGCCGGCGATCAGTGCGGTCGTGGCGTCGTATTTAGTCCGTTGCAAGAAAACGAAGGGAAATACGAAATGAATTTTGCTGATCTCCGCCAAAAAATAGAAAATCCCGTTAATCGCATTCGTGTATTTATACTGTGCCATCCGCACAATCCGACCGGCAGGGTTTGGACAACACAAGAATTAAAAGAACTCGGTCAGCTTTGTCTGGACAACGATGTCTGGATTATATCCGACGAAGTGCATAGTGATTTGTTGCGCGAAGGTCAATCACATACGCCAATGGCCGCATTGTTCCCTCATTCTGATCGGATTATCACTTGTTCGGCTCCTAGCAAGAGTTTCAATCTCGCAGGCAATATGCTGTCGCACATTTTTATTAAAAATACAACCATGCGTGCCGAGTGGAAACGATTATTCAGCGACTATCATTCACCGTTGAGCATTGCGGCAACGCAAGGAGCATATGAACATGGTGCCGAATGGTTGCGACAGCTTAATCGCTATCTTGATGCCAACTTACAGTTCTTGAAAGATTTCCTGACGGAACATTTGCCAGAGGCACGCTATCAGATACCCGAAGCGACCTACTTAGCTTGGGTAGATTTGTCCGCTTATTTGCCAAAACGCAAAGACACCGATCGTTGGGCGGTTTTCTTTGCGCAGAAAGCTGGCGTGCTCATCGAAGGTCAAGAAGATTTTGTAGCCAATGCAGAAGGGTATATTCGGATAAATATCGCTTGTCCGAAAGCGACATTGCACACCGCTTTAATCCGCATGGCAGAAGCTTTGAATAATTAGCTAAATGTGCGGCGATAGGCGAGTGGTGTGGTGCCAGTGATCTTTTTGAAGGCTTTATGAAAGCTGACAAAATTATTGAAACCGGCATCAAAACAGCTTTCTTTGATTGTTGCGCCCGAATCTCGGAGCAACTTGCACGCATGTGCCACACGCAATGCGGTGATAAAAGCGGTCAATGTTTTGCCGGTACGCTGTTTGAAGTAACGACAGAAGGAATTGCGGGTCATGCCCGATAAGTTGGCCAAGGTAGTCAACTCCAGCTCTCCGCGATAATGGGTGTTGATATAGCCGATGATGGTGTTCATGCGCGTCACCTCCTCGTGCTGCTGTTGGATGTCGTAATCCGAACTCACCAAACTTACTTTAGGTGCGAACTGCGTAAACTCATGCAATACCTGTAATAACCGATAAAGCTGTTGAAAACCACTGGTTTCTTTTTCCAAATCTTGAAAAAGTAGCGCTATGGCGAATGGTAATGCTTCGATCCACAATCCCTTTTGAGCCTGCTGCACAGTTCGTCGAACTTCTGCCAGCTCCGGCAGAGCCAGAAAATCCTTTCCAGCAAAATCTTCCCGAAAATGAATCACATAGATTTCAGCTTGTGCTTCCTGGCTATATTCCTCGTCAAAATGCCAGTAATGTGGTACATTCTTGCCAATCAATACACACGCGCCATGCTCAAAGCGCTGAATACAATCTCCAATAAAAAAGGTGCCCAAGCCGCGATTGATGTAGATCAGTTCCAGCTCCTCATGATAGTGCCAGATCTGGTGATATTGCGGAATATGATCTTTTCGAATCTGGAAACTTTGTGTTTCCGACTCATAACGGTGCAGCTTCTGCATTACATAATGTATTAGATATATTCTCAAAAATACGAAACGGAATTTATAAGGAGGTAATATCGTTTATTATTTGGGTAATTGCATTTATTGAATTGTGGAGGTATCTCCGTTAATTCGTGTAATCAATTATACATCATCTGTGATGACAAATAAAAATCGCTATACCTTTGCGCTGGTGTTAATCACCTCGCTTTTCTTTTTTTGGGGTTTTATACACAACCTTGATCCGATTCTGATTAAGCATTTGCAAAGTGCTTTCAGTCTCTCGCACTTTCAGGCCTCGCTAATCGATTCATCTGTTTTCGCTGCGTACTTCTTGTTGGCCATTCCTGCAGGGTTGATTATGCAACGCTATGGTTATAAAGCAGGAATCTTGGTCGGATTATGTCTTTTTTCTTTAGGATGTTTTCTGTTCGTGCCTGCAGCCAATGCCGTAAGTTATCCCTTTTTCCTGACTGCTTTATTTGTCTTATCCTGCGGACTTACGATTTTGGAGACGGCGGCCAACCCCTATATCACGGTATTGGGCGATCCGGCGCGTGCGACGGAACGCTTGAACTTTGCTCAATCTTTCAATGGTTTGGCTGCTTCGCTAGCGCCGCTGGTTGGTGGATATTTTATCTTGGCTGAAGAACCACTAAACCCAGAGCAATTAGCACAACTGACTGAATCTGCACGATTGGCCTACATCCAAGCCGAAACATCTTTAGTGAAGGGCCCTTACTTAGTGCTTGGTGGTATTATTTTGGCTGTGGCTATTTTATTTTTCTTCACCAAATTGCCCGATATCAAAGAAGATGAAACGTCGGATAAGACTTCAGGCTTTATCGGTGTATTGAAGCATTCGCAAGTGAGATGGGGTGTAGTCGCACAATTTTTCTATATCGGTGCGCAGGTGTACGTATTTAGTTTTCTATTGGTGTTTGCCAAAGAAACATTAGGAATGAGTGGATTAGAAAGTAAGTATTATGCAGGTGTAGCCGGCTTCTTATTTATGATCGGACGTTTTATTGGTTCCTTCTTTATGAAATTTGTACAGCCCGCTAAATTGTTGGCGGCATACGGTATCATTGCCTGTATCCTGACTTTAGTGGTAATATTTGGAAGCGGGATGATTACATTGTACGCATTATTGGGTATCACCTTTTTCATGTCGATCATGTTTCCGACGATTTTTGCGATGGGTATTCAAGGTGTGGGGCACGATACCAAACCTGCTTCCAGTCTTATTGTGATGTCCATCGTAGGCGGCGCGATTATTCCATTAGGCGCAGCCTATATTACGGATATCACCGGCCACATGCCATACTCGTACTTCTTTGTGTTACTGTGCTTTATTATCGTCGTATTATTTGCATTGTATAATAGGCCAGCGGTAAAGATTTCGAGAGCGAAAATAGTTTAAAACAATATAGTAAAAATGACAAGATATGTGTTAGCGTTGGATCTGGTAGATCAACCAGATCTCATCCAAGAATATGAGGCTTACCACCGTGCGATATGGCCCGAGATAGAAGAGTCTATTTTGAGTACAGGTGTTCATCAGATGGCCATCTACCGTTTTGCGAATCGGTTGATGATGCTGATGGATGTTGCCAATGATTTTAGCTTCGAACAGAAAGCAGCAGCAGATGCCAATAACGAGCGCGTGCAGGAATGGGAAAAACTGATGTGGAAATATCAAGTGGCGCTACCAGGTGCAAAACCCGGTGAAAAATGGGTGCTGATGGATAAGATTTTTGAATTACGCGGGTAATCATTCCCAGAGAGAATAGTATATGACTAGAGATAATGAACGCCTACCTTTTTTGCAGATCCACCCGAAGGATAATGTGCTGGTGGCGTTAAGTGACCTTCCAGAAGGTTTTGAGGTGAATTTTGCCGGACAGCAATTTGCTTTGCGCCAAGCGGTAAAAGCGAAGCATAAATTTACGATAGAAGATATTGCTCAAGATGGCGATGTGTTTATGTACGGTGTGTTGGTGGGTAAGGTTAATGTGGCGCTGGCGACTGGTGAATTGATAAGTACAGAAAATCTACGCCATGCGGCGGAAGATTTTCGACTAGGCGAACGAAAAATAGAATGGCAAAAGCCAGATGTATCGGCGATCGCAGATCGTACTTTTGATGGCTTTCACCGTAGTAATGGTGCCGTTGGCACGGCAAATTACTGGTTAGTTATACCATTAGTTTTTTGCGAGAATCGCAACGTGCTGACGTTGAAATCTGCATTGGAAGAGAAGCTAGGCTACCGCGTACAATCTGCTGATTATTCGAATGAAGTAGATGAGTTAATTCGTCAATATCAGTCGGGAGCAGACGTCACGCAATTGCTGGAAGCGGATCTATCACCTACGGCGATCGATCGTACGCCGAATCGTTTGTTTCCCAATGTAGATGGTGTTAAGTTTTTGAATCATGACATGGGCTGCGGTGGTACACGGATGGATTCCGATGCACTTTGTGGCTTGCTAGCTGGATATATTACACATCCAAATGTGGCTGGTGCGACGGTACTGAGCTTAGGTTGTCAGCATGCGCAAGCTTCGATCTTGCGCGACGAAATCGCCAAGCGCGATCCAAAATTCGACAAACCCTTGTATGTTTTCGAGCAACAGTTTGAAGGTACAGAACAGCGCCTGATGCAAAATGCGATTAAATCTACTTTTGCGGGATTGACGATTGCTAACCAACTCAAACGTGAGCCAGCTCCGCTGTCGAAGTTATGTGTTGGACTAGAATGTGGTGGTTCCGATGGGTTCTCGGGCATATCGGCCAATCCGGCATTAGGTTATCTTTCAGATCTATTGGTTACGTTGGGCGGTTCGGTCATCTTAGCAGAATTTCCCGAATTGTGCGGCGTAGAGCAGGAGATGAGCGATCGTTGTATGGATGAACCGATGGCCGAAAAATTCATTCACCTGATGCGTACCTACAATGCGAAAGCAGAAGCTGATGGATCCGGTTTTTATATGAATCCTTCTCCGGGTAACATTCGCGACGGATTGATTACCGATGCCATCAAATCAGCTGGAGCAGCCAAGAAAGGTGGTTCATCGCCAGTGCAGGCGGTGGTAGATTATCCAGAATTGGCCAATACGCCAGGATTGAATCTGCTATGCACACCTGGCAATGATGTAGAAAGTACCACAGCGGAAGTAGGAGCTGGTGCCAATATCGTATTATTTACGACCGGATTGGGTACGCCGACAGGTAATCCGATTGCGCCTGTCATTAAGATTGCAACGAATACAAAAACCTACGAACGTATGCCAGATATTATTGATCTCAACTGCGGAACGATTATCGACGGCGAAGAAAGTATTGCTGAATCGGCGCATCGCATTTTAGATTATGTAATCGAGGTGGCTAGCGGACGCGAAATCTGCAAAGCCGTGCAATTAGGACAAGATGATTTTATTCCATGGAGAAGAGGGGTTTCTCTATAAAATATAGTAAAGATGAATAAGCTAAAAGATAAGATAGCCATAGTTACCGGAGGCGGTAGCGGCATAGGAAAAGCGATCAGTATGAGCTTTGCAGCTGCAGGCGCTACCGTACATATCTTCGATATGAACGAAGCGGGATCAAATGCCGTAGTGCAAGAAATTACTGATTTGGGCGGTCGTGCAGTGCACCATACCTGTAACGTAACCGATCAAAAAGAAGTGCTCGATCTGATTCAGCAATTGGATAAGGTCGATATTTTGGTAAATAATGCAGGCATCGCGCACGTAGGTAATGTCGAGAAATGTGCCGAAGCAGATTTTGAGCGCGTATTTCAGGTGAATGTAAAAGGAGCTTACAACCTATTACATGCGGTCGTTCCTGTGATGAAAGCGCAGGGCGGTGGTGTGATCTTGAATTTAGCTTCGATTGCGGCTTTGGTAGGTATTAGCGATCGATTTGCCTATTCGATGAGTAAGGGCGCGATTCATGCTATGACGATGTCGGTGGCGCGTGATTATTTACACGATCATATTCGTTGCAATAGCATATCGCCAGCACGCGTGCATACGCCTTTCGTAGATGGATTTATCCAAGCTAATTACCCTGGTCAGGAAGCGGAGATGTTCGACAAATTGTCGAAGTCGCAGCCGATCGGTAGAATGGCTTCGCCAGATGAAATTGCTAAATTGGCCTTATTCCTATGTAGCGATGACGCAGCATTTATCACCGGAAATGATTATCCGATTGATGGGGGATTTATTAAATTGAACAATTAAAAAAAACACATACACATGCAGTTAATACGTTTTGGAGAAGCCGGTAACGAAAAAATCGGTGTCAAAGTTGGAGAGAAAAATTACGATGTTTCAGCCTTTGGTGGCGATTATAATGAGCAGTTTTTTGCGGAAAATGGGCTTTCAAAATTAGCCCAGTTTGTACAAGATCACGAAGGGAAATTGGCCGAAGTGCCTGCTGATGCACGCATTGGTGCACCGATAGCGCGTCCTTCTAAAATCGTTTGTATCGGTCTGAATTATAAGGATCACGCCGAGGAAACTGGTGCAGCGATTCCGGCAGAGCCGATTATCTTTATGAAATCGACTACGTCTTTAGTAGGTCCTTTCGATCAAGTGATGCTTCCCAAAAATTCTGAAAAAACGGATTGGGAAGTAGAATTTGGTATCGTGATTGATAAAAAAGCATCATACGTGTCGGAAGCAGATGCCTTGGATTACGTGGCAGGTTATGTGTTGCACAATGATGTATCCGAGCGCGAATATCAATTGGAACGTGGCGGTACTTGGGACAAAGGAAAAGGCTGTGATACTTTTGCACCAATCGGTCCGGTGCTGACTACGAAAGAAGAAATTCCAGACATCAACAACGTACGCCTGTGGTTAAAAGTGAATGGCAAAACGTATCAGGATGGTAATACCAAAAACTTGATTTTCAATGTGCCATTTATCGTTTCCTATGTTTCTCAATTTATGACTTTGTTGCCAGGCGATGTGATCTCTACCGGTACGCCGGCAGGAGTTGGTTTGGGCTTCAATCCGCCAATCTATTTGAAACCGGGCGATGTGATTGAGTTGGGAGCTGATTATTTGGGTGAATCACGTCAAGAAGTGATCGCTTATCGTTAATATATATTTCGGTTTACATCCGTCTGACAAAAAGCAGGACACATGAAAATAGATGCACACCAACATTTCTGGATCTACGACGCGGAGCGCGATAGCTGGATCACGGAAGATATGAGCGTAATCCGACGCGATTTTTTACCGACAGATTTGCGCGCAGAATTGCATAGCAACCGTATGGATGGCGTCATTGCCGTGCAAGCGGCCTGCACGCTAGAAGAAACGCAGTTTCTGGTCGACTTATCGACGATGTATGGCATGATCAAAGGCGTGGTCGGTTGGGTGGATCTCACTTCGGATGATGTGGAAGAGCATTTGGAGCGCTTTAGCAAAATTCCGATTATTAAAGGTTTTCGACATGTGGTAGAAGGTGAGTCTGATCCAGACTTTTTGATGCAGGAGTCGGTGCAACGATCGATCCGTTTGTTGACCAAATATGGCTTCACCTATGATTTGCTCATTCGTCCAAGACATTTTGCCTCCACTTTACTTTGCGTCAAAGAGAATCCCGATCAGCAGTTTATATTGGATCATATGGCCAAGCCAGATGTTAAAGCTGGAGAAGTGGAACAGTGGGCTAGCTTTATTGCTGAGCTAGCTACTTATCCTAATGTGGTGTGTAAGGTTTCGGGTTTAGTGACAGAGGCGGATTGGTCGAATTGGATATTGTCTGACTTCGCAGCCTATATAGATCATGTGATTCTTCATTTTGGCAAGGATCGCTTGCTTTTTGGTTCAGATTGGCCGGTTTGTTTGGTTGCTAGTACCTATAAAGAAACGAAGGAGATTGCAGCAAGCCAATTAGATGGATTTTCTGCGGACGAGCAAGCTGCCTTTTGGGGAGAAACCGCACGTAGAATCTATAAATTTTAAAATTGGAGATGGATTTACATTTAAAAAATAAAGTCGTCATCGTGACAGGTGGCGCGAAAGGTATTGGTAAAGGTATTGTGTTATCCTTAGCAAAAGAAGGAGCAATTCCGGTGATCGTAGGTCGAAGTAAGGCCGATAATCAGCTTGTGGTAAACGAAGTGAATGCACTGGGTGCTGAAGCATCGGCGGTTGTAGCGGAACTATCAGATCCAGCGGCTTGCGAACATGCTATCAAGGAAACACTTGCAAAATATGGCCGTATTGATGGCTTGGTAAATAATGCTGGCGTGAATGATGGCGTCGGCTTAGCTTCGGGTAATTATGAAGCATTTGTAGCTTCCTTGCACAAAAACTTGGTGCATTATTACCTGATGGCACATCATGCTTTAGATGCACTTAAGGTGAGCAAAGGTGCGATTGTAAATATCAGTTCGAAAACGGCGGAAACAGGGCAGGGTGGAACTTCTGCTTACGCAGCGTCTAACGGAGGTCGCAACGCGCTCACGCGCGAATGGGCTGTAGAACTATTGCCGCATCAAATTCGGGTAAATGCCATCGTGGTGGCTGAAGCAGCGACACCGCAGTACGATCGTTGGATTCAAACATTGGATAATCCGGAAGAAACCTTGAAGAAGATTACAGATCGTATTCCGTTAGGAAACCGCATGACTACGGCAGAGGAAATTGCAGATACCTGTGTATTCTTGCTGTCGGATAAATCGAGCCATACTACAGGACAATTAATCCACGTTGATGGTGGATATGTGCACTTAGATCGCTCTTTAGTGAGAGAATAAGTGTTGCTGAACTATCGAATTAGTGCATTATTCGCAGCTAATGGCGGTAAATAAAGATGTTTAGATGGTACTGTGAAAAATAAATACGCTATAAATCAGTCGCTTTGGTTATAGGTGGTGATTTCTCTTTGCAAATCAATTTGGAGTACCTATATTTGCATCACTTCAAACAACGGAAGTAACCAGAGATGCCCAGATGGCGGAATTGGTAGACGCGCTGGTCTCAAACACCAGTGGAGCAATCCATGCCGGTTCGATCCCGGCTCTGGGTACAAAGCCTGATAGTTTTACAACTATTAGGCTTTTCCTTTTTCTGGCGAAATGCTTAACATCTTTTAACACAAGTGCGATTAAACATTCTGCTCTTTTTCGACTCTATCTTATACAAAGCGAATCACAATGTGTAGGCAGTAGGTGAATAGTAGGATAGTGATTGATTATATGTTTTAAATGTGGAAAGTCTTGTCCGAAAGGGCAAGACTTTTTTATTTTAGGACAACTTTGCTGCTTCTGCTTCGAAGATATGGTCTATTTTCCATTCAGGTTTGTTTTTGGAGGCGGCCACGGCTAGACGATCACATCGCTCATTCAAAGGATGCCCCGCGTGCCCCTTGACCCATACTAATCTTACTTGATGCAGCTTATATAATTGCATCAATCTTAACCAAAGATCCTTATTCTTTTTGCCGACGAAACCTTTTTGTATCCAACCATACACCCATTTTTTGTCAATAGCATCAATGACATATTTAGAATCCGAATAAACCGTCACTTGCTGATTGATGGATTTGAGGGCTTCTAAGCCGATGATGACGGCGAGCAATTCCATGCGGTTGTTGGTAGTTTTGCGAAAACCTCCAGAATATTCTTTTTCAATTAACTTTCCGTGCAAAGCTTCATTATCTCCCTTATAAATCGTTCTTAAAATTGTACCGTATCCACCCGGACCAGGATTTCCGCTAGAAGCACCGTCTGTATATAATTCAATCATTATTTCAAATATACAGGTTTTGTCGGGCTGTGCCTATCGATAATGAGTAGATTGTGTTGAACAGATTGATTCCCTTTGAGGAAGAATTATTAACGAGTGTAAAGCACAAAAAAAATGCGTAGCTTTAGGCTACGCATCTACGTTCTCATGTCCAATATGTTGCGGGACGTTTTTAGCCTAAGTACGACTTCAGAATTCGACTTCTTGAAGTGTGGCGCAAACGTTGCAATGCTTTGTCCTTAATCTGTCTTACACGCTCGCGTGTCAAGCTGAATTTTTCACCGATCTCTTCTAGAGATAATTGGTGGTTGGATCCCAATCCGAAAAACAATACGATAATTTCGCGTTCACGCTCTGTTAGCGTCGCTAAAGAACGTTTAATTTCTTCAGATAATGATTCATCAATTAGAGAGCTATCCGTATCCGGATCTTTGTTCTCTAATACGTCCAACAAAGTGTTTTCTTCACCCTGTACGAATGGTGCGTCCATAGAAACATGTCTACCTGAATTACTCAATGTATCAGATACTTTATCTACTGTGGTTTCTAGGATGTCTGCTAATTCTTCAGGAGAAGGCTCGCGTTCATATTCTTGTTCAAGCTTAGAAAAAGCTTTACTAATTTTACTCAAAGAACCTACTTGGTTCAAAGGTAAACGAACGATTCTTGACTGCTCAGCGATGGCTTGTAATATAGATTGGCGAATCCACCATACTGCGTAAGAAATAAACTTAAATCCTTTGGTTTCGTCGAACCGCTTTGCCGCCTTAATTAGGCCTAAGTTACCTTCATTGATCAAGTCACCTAATGTTAGACCTTGATTCTGATATTGCTTGGCGACAGAGACGACAAACCGTAGATTCGTTTTGGTAAGTTTTTCTAGCGCTACTTGATCACCCTCTCGGATGCGTTGCGCTAAGATTACTTCTTCTTCCGCAGTAATTAGGTCTACTTTACCAATTTCGTGAAGATACTTATCTAACGATTGAGATTCACGGTTGGTAATGGATTGTGTAATTTTAAGCTGTCTCATCTACTATATTAAATGCCTTCCTTAATGAAATGTTTGCAAAAATACGAAAAATAACCGTAAAACTTGCTAACATGCCCATATTATACTTGTTCAGAATGAGGTAATTAGAAAAGGTTTAATGAACTATAACATCGTCAAAAATTGTTCCAAAACGTAAATAATAGCATGTTTACACATAGATTTTTTGATGATATTGATTTAAAGTATGACTAGCGAAGCTCTTTTCTCCGTGAAGAAAAAAGTATAAGCCCTCAACAAAGATCTTATTTCTAAAATTGAACATACAATGCAGTTGTTAATATGACAATAATATGGTAGCATTAATGCTTCATGAGGTGCGCTAACATCTTATTTCGAAGTAAATCTTTCAATGAGTTAGTACTCCTGTGCTGCTTTGATTAATTTGTAATCGCGAGGCTTTCTTCGTATATTATTTCCGTTGTTAGATATGTCGATGAACAGATATGATGCTATTATTGTGGGGTCTGGCCCGAATGGGTTTGCGGCCGCCATTACTTTGCAACGGCAAGGATTGGCTACGCTTTTGATTGAAGGCGATGAGCAAATTGGTGGCGGTATGCGTACGAAGGAGCTTACGCTGCCGGGATTTAAACACGATGTCTGTTCGGCCATACATCCTATGGCCATGGCTTCGCCTTTTTTCAATTCGCTTCCATTGGCGGCGCATGGGTTGGAATTTGTGACGCCAAAGTACGCGGCTGCTCATCCTTTAGATAATGGCGATACGGCTTTTCTGCACAATAACTTGGCCGACACAGCAGCAGGTTTGGGAGTGGATGGCAAGCGGTATAAAAACTTAATCAAACCCGTATTGGAACATTGGGAATCGCTAGCCAAAGCGATTATGGGACCTTTGCGGTTTCCGGAGAAACCGCTGAATCTAGCGGCCTTTGGTTTGCACGCGTTGCAACCTGCCAGTTGGATCGCGAATCGTTTTAAGACCGACCAAGGTGCTGCACTTTGGGCTGGTATGGCGGCTCATGGTATTCAACCGTTGAGCAACTGGGCTACATCGGCGATTGCCTTGGTACTTTCTGCTGTGGGGAATAAATATGGTTGGCCCGTACCGATTGGAGGTTCGCAGGCCATTGTGAATGCGCTGTTAAGCTACTACCGATCGTTGGGCGGCGAGTTGCAAACGGGGAATTGGGTAGATGATATCGCAGCATTGCCTTCGCATACAACTTTGATCCTTGATCTGACGCCAAAGCAATTATTAGGGCTAAAAGGTTTGAAGTTTTCACCAGGATATACCCGACAATTGCAACAATTTAGGCAAGGGATGGGCGTGTTCAAAATCGATTGGGCCTTGTCAGAAAAAACTCCTTTCAAAGATGTACGCTGCCAACAAGCCGCTACCGTGCATCTAGGTAATACCTATGCCGAAATCGCAGCAAACGAAAGTGCTAGTCATCTGGGTAAAAAAGTAGAGAAACCGTTTGTGTTGTTTACGCAGCAAAGTGCATTTGACAGTCAACGGGCTCCCGTGGGAAAACACACCGGATGGGCTTATTGTCACGTGCCGAATGGCTCACCAGAAGATTACACCGAAGAAATTGAAGCACAGGTAGAGCGGTTCGCTCCAGGTTTTCGAGATACGATCTTAGCACGACATACCTACAGTCCGGCGCAGTTAGAAGCGTACAACCCGAATTATGTGGGCGGCGATATCAATGGTGGAATCATGGATGTTTTCCAATTGTATACTCGGCCAACGAGATCACTAACGCCCTATCGCACTTCCCTCAAAAATGTGTATATCTGTTCATCGTCTACGCCACCAGGTGGTGGTGTACATGGTATGTCTGGTTATCATGCAGCGAAGACTGCGTTAAAAGATCATTTTGATATTAATCCTACTCTATGACGTGGTCAAAAATTGGTATCATGTAAGTTTGATCCAGTCGGCTTTTTCATCATGCCATATCTCAATTCCGTGGCTTATAATGAATATTCACAAAGCTTAGGTTTGTTTTAAAATTAATTTTTTGTAGTTTTATTTTACAATCAATTATAAATGAACGATCACGTCAAAAGGAGAAATACCATCCTCATTGTGTTGGTAGCTTCGCTCGGATATTTTGTAGATATCTACGATCTCATATTATTTTCAGTAGTTCGCGTCAAAAGTTTGACGGATTTGGGCGTGTCGGAAGATGATATGTTGCGAGTAGGTGCTACGATCATCAACAGTCAAATGTTTGGCATGTTGGTAGGGGGGATTTTGTGGGGTGTACTTGGAGACAAAAAAGGTAGATTGAGTGTATTGTTCGGTTCTATTATCACGTACTCATTAGCCAATATTGCTAATGGATTTGTCACAAGCGTAGACCAATACGCGATCGTGCGTTTCATTGGCGGCGTCGGTTTAGCAGGCGAGCTTGGTGCCGGAATTACGTTGGTGACAGAAACCATGAGTAAAAAGAATCGAGGTTACGGAACGATGATCGTGGCTGCAGTTGGTTTGTTAGGTGCGGTAATGGCGGCCTTAATAAGTGCGCGATATACCTGGCAAACAAGTTATTTTATAGGTGGTGGAATGGGTTTGTTATTGCTTACCTTACGGATTGGCTTGGTCGAGTCAGGCATGTTCAAAGAAGCTACTGACAAGAATGTGCAACGTGGTAATTTGCTCATGCTATTTAATAATTGGTCGCGATTCAAGAAATATGTGTGCTGTATTTTGATTGGCCTACCTCTGTGGTATGTGGTTGGCGTTTTAATTACGTTTTCGCCAGAGTTTGGAAGAGCGCTGAATGCTACAGGCATTATAGATGCGGGTAAAGGGATTATGTATTGCTATATCGGTATTTCTATCGGGGATGTGGTCGCTGGCCTGTTGGCTCAGGTACTAAAATCTAGAAAAAAGGTGATGCTGATTTTTATCCTACTCACCACCATAGTCGTTGGTATATATCTTAATTCTTTTGGTCTTACGCCTGAAGGTTTTATTCTACTAAGTTTATTGTTAGGTTTCGCCTCGGGTTACTGGGCTACTTTTGTTACCATTGCGGCAGAGCAATTTGGTACGAACTTGAGGGCGACGGTAACCACGACGGTTCCGAATTTTGTGCGTGGATCCTTAGTGGCCGTAACCTTAGGTTTTCAATTCTTTAAGGATCAGATCGGTATTTTGGGAGGCGCTATGTTAGTAGGGGCGATTACCATTGTCATCGCACTATTAGCTCTGAGTCAACTAAAAGAGAGTTTTGGAAAAGACTTAGATTACGTTGAAGAATAACGGTTAATCGGTCGTATTCTTTTTTAAGAAACCTTTTTGGACGCCTTCGTTGATCAAGCTTTCCCCATACGTCCACAGATCCGCAGCACCATCTTTGATCACACTTTTCTTAGAGAATACCTTATCATAAGTGACGCCGGGCTCATGCCAAGTGCCACCGTTGTTGGAGCTATTTTGTAATAAGGGCTCCAAACGATCCATGGCGCGAGCAAATTTGGCTTCTGCGGTTTCCCCAGCTTCAAACTCTTCCCAAATAGCAATCAGTTCTTGAGCCGTTTCTTCGGGCAACAGTCCGAAAATGCGTTGTGCTGCCAAGCGCTCTTCATCCGTATTGTCGTGGCTTTTTTGTGTGTCATAGATAAAAGTATCGCCGGCATCGATCTCTACCACATCGTGTATGAGCACCATTTTAATCACCTTCAATACATCTACCTTTTCGTTAGCATGTTCGGTTAGTACGATGGCCATAAGTGCCAAATGCCAGCTGTGCTCTGCGCTATTCTCGCAACGATCACTATTGAACAGTTTCGTTCTGCGCTGAATATATTTTAGCTTATCGATCTCTTTGATGAAGGCAAGTTGTTTGCTTAGGTTCTCTGGTGTCATGTGGCAAATTGATGTATAATTTTTAAGCAAATAAGGTACGAATAGCTTTAAATATGATTAAAGTACGCGGACAACTTTCATAAATCTACGTTGGTAACTGCCTTCCAGATTGGTTTCTGTCACAGCTTGTGCTTTCCCTGAGCTGGCATGTATAAATCGTAAACCTTCTTTGTCCTCATTTGACAACACAATACCGACATGTCCAATGCTTCGCTTAGCAGGATTGGTACCCGTAAACAAAATTATATCCCCTGCTTTTGCTTCCTCCAACGCAACATCTGCTCCAGCCTGTCCCATTCCAGCAGAACTTCTCGGTAAGCTGATCCCAAATTCCTTAAAAACATAATATACAAAACCGGAACAATCAAATCCTGTATTAGGGCTTGTTTGGCCGTAGCGATAAGGCACGCCTAATAACTTTTTCGCAAATGCAATGATTTCTTTTTCCGCATCGACTTCCGATGTGACCGCTACGATATCATGTGTATTAGCACCAATATTAAGGTAGGACTTGTCGGGAAATTTGGCATTTAACGAATGATTATTCAGGAAACACAAGCCCGTTAGGCAGAATATTTTGATAAGATGCGCTGCTTTCATTTAAGCAAAACTACGGAAAATCAGCTAATTGCCCTGATTTAGTTACATAAGCTGCGATCCACATACGTTTTATTGCCGTTACTGTTGATGTAATAGCAGCCTCCGCGCGGTCCGCGAATATACTGGCGAGAAGACCGTGCTGCTGATGAACTTTTCTTCACTGCTGTGGTACCTCTTGTGTCAGTCGCCTTGCTTTTGATCGCGGATGATTGATCTCGGGCAGTACTCACATCATATTGTACATACGCCCAAGTGCCGTCGGGCTTTAGGATTACCCTTTTTCCATCCGTCGTAGTAGCATATTTATTTTGCGCTAGTAATGGATGCGTGAAAAGGATATTCAATAAAAGGAAGTAGACTATTTTCATGAAAGCTTGCGTAATGGTTTAAAAGCATTGTTTTCTAATTAGTTAGAGAATAGTGGGTTAATCTACAGCTCCTTTTTCGTTATTGACTTTGCCTATAGCGTATTTCTCAATGATACGTAATGTGGCTGCTTTCAGCGATCGATGTGGATGGACCGGATGCAGACCGGGGCAGGTGAAAAATTCTACTTCCGTGTCGATCTTCGAATACCATACTTTATTAACGTGATCTTTTGTTAAGGTATCCTTTCGTGTAATGCGTTTAAAGTTTTCCAGCTTTTCGTTATCTAAGGCCAGGCATTGAAGCTGATAATCCGCTTCGTCACAATAAATTGCGATGTATTTTTCTCCATCCCAGTACATACACTGTTTATGTGGCCATGAGTAAAATGCCATTAAAATCGTAAGTACAAGCGCGCCTGCCATAATGGACAATGATTTTTTATCTTTTAATTTCCAGTTTACACGTACGGGTGGTGGTGTCTCCGGATTCTCCGTAGGTGGCATTTCTGTTTTATTACTACCTTTTGTAGTTGGCGGATTTTCATCGGTTTCCAGTTCCCCATCAGCCTCTTTGTCTCTGTCGCCGTCCGATATCACAGTTTCATCTTCATCAAACCCTTTTTCTCTCCAAGCAGCATATGGTCTTGGTTGAAAGTCAATAAAGATAGAAAGTAGGATAATGGTGTCATCCGTTGGGACCGTGGTTTTTCCTTGAATAAAGTATTGAATGGGCCTGAACTTGTCAATACTTTCATTCATGATCGCTCGTGTCAGATTTTCAAACTTCTTCGCATTGTTGAAGATTTTTTCCAGCGAAGGAATATCCTTTTGCAATTCCCCAGATGCAAGTTTTGATAAAAGTAAATCTTTCAGCTTGGCTGGCGAGATACTTTGTAATTCATTAAGATCATTATCTGCTTTCTTCTGTAGGTAGAACTCGATAACAGCTTTATTAAAGTCAATTATTGTTGGCATAGGCACAAAATTACGTCTATCTACCTATCGGAATTTACGGAAAACCATAAGCCTTTTTATATATCCCTATCACCTTCTTTCGTCGGGTAAACCGGAATTTCACTGGAATTCACGGAATAGCTTCGGAAAGATCGGAATCGTCGGAAATACCTTTCTGCCAGCGTGTTGAGCGCTATACATTTGCTTTCGGAATCAGGTAATAGATCAGTTTGTTCTTTCGAGGAAAGATACGAAACAGATTCCAAACTGAGAAAATACTGCGGCATTCTTTAGCCGGTTTGGGAAGCAGCTTTAGTCTTCCGCAGTACGATCTCCTACTTCCCAAAAAATCAGAAGGCCTTCTGAAAACCATTGTAGCAATCCCATGCGCGGCGCATGCGGACCTACCAAGTTTTTGACTTTTAATTTTTTGAGCAATGTGGTATTTAATTTTTCTTTTAATGATCGGACAAGGTGGACAAACAACTCCTACTACAGGACCAGACGGACAAGTAACCATCCAAAATACGGATGGAGATGGTGATGGAGGAGAAGCAGGAACAATTCTTCCGCCAAAACCGCCAGTAAAACCGTAGAAGAATCTTAAAGACGGATATATTTCAGAAGGGCAACGAATGAGTTGCCCTTTTTTTGTTTATTTCTGCTTATTATTCTATACTTTAGTTGAGTAAATCGACCTATTCTTATTTTGAAATTTCCTGTATATATCTTTGTCTTATTTGTCATTCTATCTTGCGTCGATAAGCCCGAAAGTATTCCTTCGATATCGGTAAACAAAGAGTATGAAGAAGCTTATGCTTATTTGGATGCCGGTAAACCTGATAGTGCATTTTTGCGCTTTAGTCAAGTGAAAGATCACTATCAAAGTATCAATGATAGTTTACATGTCGCAAACTGTTTAATAAATATGGCTGTTATTCAAAGAGACGCTGGAGATTATTTCGGAGCTCAAGAAACAGCTTTACAAGCCAATGATTATCTGAATGAGCATAAGCTGGATCATTATCCATATCTTAATTCAAATTTCAATACACTAGGCACAATTAGTCGCGATCTGAAATACTATGATGATGCGCTGTCTTTTTTTGAAAAAACATTGAAGTATTCTCAAGATTCTGCTAACCTTTCTATTATAGAGAATAACATCGCTTTAGTTTACAAAAGTCTTAAGCAGTTCGGTAAGGCAGATAAAATATTCCAGAATATTTTATCGCGACCTTATTTGAAAAGTATAGAATATGCACGTACGCTATCCAATCGAGCTAATGCCCGATCGGATCATGACTCATCTTATGTAGCAGCTCCAGATTTATTGAACGCATTATCCATACGTGTTCAGGAGAAAGACATTTGGGGTCAAAATGCAAGTTACGCGCATCTGGCTGATTATTACAAAGAAAAACGTTCAGATTCCTCGTTGTTCTACGCCAGGAAACAATACGCTACGGCATTAAAACTTAAAAGTCCAGATGCGCAGGTAAATGCTTTGAGGCGACTAATCCAAACGGGGAATAGGGATTCCTTACAAACATACTTTACGAGTTATAGCAGATTGACCGATAGTTTGGAAAGTGCACGCGCTGCTGCTAAAAATCAATTTGCATTAATTCGCTACGAAGTCGAGAAAAATAAAGCCGATAACTTGCGTTTGGAAAATGATAACGTGGAAAAATCGGCTCGACTTACTCGACAACGATGGATGACTGGTGGCCTTTTCGTGCTGATTATTGGAGGAATAGTTGGTGGCAGGTTTTGGTATAGGAAGCGAAAAGAGCGATTGGAACTAGAAGCGCAAAATAAAATCAAGGCCAGTAAACTAGCCACATCCCGTAAAGTGCACGATGTGGTGGCCAATGGTATTTACCGCGTTATGAGTGAGATAGAATACAATGAGCAATTGGATCGTGATAGCTTACTTGATAAACTAGATATCATGTACAATAAATCCCGTGATATATCTTACGAGGCCGAAGAGTCTATAGAAGCACCAAGTGCTTATCCTGATGTGTTGGGAGAGCTTTTGAAATCTTTCGCAAAAGAGAATCGCCTTGTATTGATCGCAGGGAACGATGCGGCACTATGGGAGAACGTCAGCGATCAAGCAAAATCTGAATTGAAGGAAGTGCTGCTTGAGATGATGGTGAATATGGCCAAACATAGTCAGGCGACAAGTGTAGTAATACGTTTTGGTCGAGAAGATGAGCACTTGCATATTCATTATCAGGATGACGGAGTGGGAATGCATGCCGACGCACCAAAGGGAAAAGGTCGCCAAAATACGGTTTCCCGTATTCGTGGATTGAGGGGAGAAATTATCTTTGCTAGCGAAGTGGGTGATGGAATGAAAATAGATATCCATATCCCGATTCGTTAATAGAATAAAAGTATGTTCAAAAAAATTCTTATAGCAGAAGACCAACAAAGCGCCAATATCTCGTTGCAGAAAACATTGCATGACCTTCAAATCGAGACAACAGATTATGTGTACTATTGCGATCACGCGTTGTCATGGATCAAAAATGCACAACGCGACCAAGCACCTTATGATTTGCTGATTACTGATTTAAGTTTCGAACCGGACAACAATACACAAGTATTAGAGCATGGCACCGATCTAATCCGTGAAGCTAGAAATGTACATCCAGATCTAAAAGTTATTGTATTCTCTGGGGAAAATCGTCCGAGCGTGATCGATGATCTTTTTGAAAATTTGAAGATTGATGGCTACGTTCGTAAAGCACGTCATGATGCCGATCATCTCAAACAAGCGATCCACACGGTCTATAACGAAAAACGCTATCAGCCTTCGGCTATAAAACAAGCTATTCGAGAAGAAAATTCTTTCGAATTTACCACGGTAGATATAACTATTGTATCCCTATTATATCAAGGTGAAATGCAAAAAAACATTCCCTTTATCTTGAAGCAAAGACAACTAAAACCTTGCAGTTTAAGTAGTGTAGAAAAGCGATTGAATATTATGAAAGAAGCATTGGGTTTTGTGAAGAATGAACAGCTTGCCGTATACTGCAAGGAGAAAGGACTGATCTAAAAAGAAGTATCCATCCAATCCCTATATTATTACCGAGGAGACTGCATTTGCAGTCTCTTTTTTGTTTATTCATTTGATAATCAAATTTATGTGATTTTCTGTCTTACGGAAAACCGTAAGACAAAATTGAATTAAGCTACTACTTTTGATGCATTGACAAACCACGGGTACGCCGCATACTGCGGCTCGACCGTAAACTATGAAATGCATACCGATGAATTTAAAAACTCTCTTCACCTCCACGTCTGTAGATAAGCAGCCTGCGCCGCTGGATCAACAGATTATTCACGACAATGAGGCGATTCATGCCGCCATCGTGTCGCAATTACAATCTGCCCAAAACGAAATACTGATCGCCGCATCTTGGTTTACCGATCAGGAATTGTTTGATGTTTTGGAGCAGAAAATCCTCAGCGGAACAAAGGCCGAGATTATCCTCGCTGACAATGATGATAATAGACGTTTACCATTTGATGATTTGGTCAAAAATGGTGCTCTCGTGTGCCGCGTTAGAGGTGCAGGTTATGGGATGATGCATCATAAGTTTTGCGTTATTGATCAATCCAAGGTGTTGTATGGTTCGTACAATTGGAGTGTCAATGCGCGCAATAACAACAATGAGAGCATCATGGTGACGAACGACTCCGGAACGGTCGATAAAATGATCAAAATATTTAACGAAACTAAAGAAAAAGCGGCCAAGCAAGATCAACAGCTCGTGATCGCTCCAGATGATACTCTCGCAAAACAAAAGGATCCTGTAATCGTGAAGAAAGATAACAGCTTTGCGGATGTATTGGATTCTATGATTGCTGCCGAAGTGGCTAATTTTGATCGAAGCTTATTGCGTCAGCAAGGGTTTGATCGAGCCAAATCTACCAATGGCGATCACCAGACATTGCCTAAAGCGCTCGACACGGTTTACTCCGTATTTATCAATGATATTGATGTGATTGATGATAAGAAACGCCGGCTGTTGAGCAAGGTCGAAGAACAACGATTGAAAGCTACGGAAGCGGCAAGAGATCAATCTGATCTGGGGGTAAATCAATTGGAAGCAGAGCTAGAATTAAAAAAGCAACAAGCTGCTTCGGCAATTGTTGCAAATGATTCGACGATGGCTATTCACAGCGAAAAAATCACTTTGAACGATCGGAAAATACAGAGTGAAGAAGATCAAATCCGAAAATACGATAACGAAATTAATGAGCAAAAGCTGACCTTTATTCGTCCAGAGCATCGTTACTTTGAGTTAATTCCACTGGTTGTTTTTGGAGCTATTTTACTTTTTTATCTATTTATTTTTTACTCTTCAGCTGCCTATATTATGATTTACAGCGCAGCCGATGCAGAATACAATCTTAAAACTGGCGTGGTCGATATTCCAGAGGTATTTAATCCCTATGCGTTGTCCGATGCTTGGGACAAAGGACCTGCTGCGCTCTTATTTGTGCTCACTTTTGTGTTGGTTCCGATCGCGTTGGCCGTGCTTAGTCGAATAGCACGATTCAATTCTTGGCGAGACGGCATTACTTGGGTGGGTATTTTCCTGGTAGATGCTGTAATTGCGTATCAAGTCGCTTCGGTTGTACATCGTGTCATGGTTTTACGAGGCGATACCATTGAAAAATGGCATTTTACAAAGATATTGTCTGACACGAACTTTTATCTGGTATTCATACTGGGTGCGCTTGGGCTTATCCTTTTTAAGTACATCTACAGCAAGTTTATTGGCTATTTTGAAGACCGAAACCCTGATCATGCAGCACTAAAAAGCAAAACATTTATCAAACAGCAAGAGGAAGCTAAGCAACAACGCGTAGAAAGCATCCGTCAACTGGCTGACGATAATGGCGCGTTAGAACAACAGAATATTCTTCTGAGAGCAGAAAACCAACTTTTGCAGGCGGAAATAGAAGAAGCTCCGATTACACTTGTACGAGAAAAGGAGAAAGCTTCATTGCTACTCAATCAGAAAAAGCAGCATATCCAACAAACCGCCGACATTTATATCAGTCATATTGAGAATGATAATCTGCCTATTTCTTTACACTCGCTAAAAGATCGGATTAATATCTTTTTAGAAGGCTGGAATGACTTTCTCCATCAAGAATATTCCATTATGAAGGCTACAGAAATGTCTATTATGGCAAATAATAGCATCGATTTATGGCAAGAAAATAAAATTATCACTAATAAAATAGACTACCGTGTTACAGGTTAAACAATTTATAATCTTCAAATTTTTACTGTGTTTCTCTTTATTATCTGGGGCATGTTATGGACCTGACGAAGACCCAGAAGAACCGACAATATTTGATGATATCCATTACAACATTACCATTGCTCCGGATCTCTCCAATCGAATTGATACCGCACTCTATCCAAGAGCATTGTCGGATGTTGCTATTGTAAATGGCTTTTTAGATGCCTTTTATCCAGAAATCGTTACTTATGACTTAAGTCAGAAAAAGGAGGGACAGCGTAAAACCGGGCAGAAAGATGTTCTAAGGATTGATTTTATCAATCAAAAAATGGGCGGTGATTACAAACCGGAAGATATGGAACTTAACTTAGATCGTTTCGGAAAAAATCAAGCAGAGCGTATTCAATATCTGACGAATCAGAGTGTGGAGAATCTCGATCGGGACACGAAAAAATTTAAGCAAGAATATGCAAAGTTGAATGATGCGGTTCTCCAGAAGAATGTGAAGGCAGACGTATGGTCTTATTTTAAGAATGGCATTAAAAGCAATCTTTTGGATAATAAGATTGATTCGGTGCTGAATAAAAAGCAGCATAGCCTAAACAGATCGTTCGCCTGCAATGTGTTAGTTTTATTCACGGATGGCTATATAGAAGCTGGATTATATGGTGAAAAAAATTGCGAAGGCAATAAGTGCTATTTCTTAGATTCAAAAAGAGTGGCTGATTTTAGAATAGCGTTTAAAAAATCGGGATCGAGTGATATAAAAGCCTTTTTCCAGCAAGAAGGATATGGTATTATTCCAGTCGAAAATCCATTGCTCCAAAACCTAAATGTATTAGTGATGGAGATGTACGATCGCTCCATCGATGCATCCGGAAAAGCTACGCAACATCCTTCCGATTGGGAGATACTACAGTTGTTTTGGGAGGATTGGTTGACGAAGTCGGGCGTAAAATCGCATCGCTTATTGTCGACCGCTAGCTCTCAACGAGAGGCGATGCGCCATGTACAAGACTTTTTGCGAAGCCGTCCTATAGAATAGATGTAGCTAGCAATTAAATGTTAGGCAGCGCCTCTTGCAATTGAGCTGATAAATTTGCGTATCTTCGTAAAATCAAGCCTTTTGGAATGCGACTGCCGAATTTATTTGTTCTCTTATTGTCGTTGATTTTCTGTGTTGCCTGTACCGAGCCAATCAGCAAGGACTTTGTGCAGCAGGTAAATGCTACGCTTGTGCAAGAACGAACTGATCCCACTGCCGCAAAATCTGCATCTGGTCTCGCCGCTATAAAAGGGGAGAATCCAAAAGAAGAAGGTGTGCTGAAGGTTATCCAAATGATCCGGCAAGCGCAACAAGAAGCGGCCAATCAAACGCAAACGGAACAAGAAACCGAATGGTTGCTTAAAAGAGCCGATTCACTCTCCATGCAAGTCGGCTATCCGAGTTTGTCAATGTGGGTAAAGTCGCAAATCGGGTTTTATTATTACCGTCTTACCCATTTAGAGCAAGCTTTACCTTATTTTGTGGAAGCTTCCAAATACCTCACCATTCCCGATTTTGAAGCCGAGATAGATCCAGTGGATTGCCTCATCAAACAAGCTTATTTCTTCGGAAATATTGGCGACCATCAGTTGGCCATCGGCAATTTAGAGCAAGCGCTATCTTCTCCAAGCATTGGTGCAAAAGATACCTCCATTATACAGTATAGCTTGGGATATGAGCATTATTTTTTGGAAGATACGACACGAGCCAAGGAATATTTTCTAGCCGCTAAATCGGGCGCAAAAGATCGAGATCCTATGCGCTATGCTAAATCCTTAGGAGAAATCGCTTTGATCGATATGCAATCTGGGAATATGGCAGATGCAGAGCAGCTGCTGTTAGAAGATATTAAGTTATCAGAGCTTCATGGCGATCAGCGCAACGCCATGTTTGCACAGATACGATTAGGCAGGTTATACAAGGACACAGAGCGCTTGGCAGAAGCTCAGTCTTTAATTGAGAAGGCGGATAGGTATGTAGCAGAGAAAGATAATCTTCTAGGATTTCAGCAAGAGATTATTCTATTGAAGTTAGAGCTTTTTCAGCATTTCAACGATGGAAAAGCACAATTAGCCCTATGTCAGAAGCTGCGTCAGGTAGAAGAACAACTCAAGCATACCGATGGGTCTGATGCCGTGAAGAATGTAAAGCTGACGCTTTTACGCGAGCAGGCAGAATGGAATAGGTTAGTGCATGAAAGCAAATTGCAGAAATCCAACCTGATCGGTATCGCACTATTAGCGATCTGTACTTTGTTGATCATTTTAGCGGTGTCACTGCGAATTTCCAAGTTACGGTCGCTACGCTTGCAACATGCCGTGTTTGAAAATAAGATTGCCGCCATCGAGCTGGCAAAGTATAAGTCAGACAATCGGTACGAGCAGATGCAACACACCATCAAATCGTACAAAACGTTTATCGAGGAACGTAACGCTGCCATTGATCATCTTAAAGAAGAGGTGAGCAAGCTGGAAAGCGCCACCACTCGGACTGACGTGGCGCAGCGTGAAAAATTGGAAGATCTACTGTCCGAACACCTGATGTCTGAGGATAATTGGTATCGATTCAAACGGGTGTTCATGGCGGAGTACCGCGAATTTTACGATCATGTGATACAGCAGTTGGTGGGCATTACCGAATCGCAGTTGCGCATCGTGCTGCTGCAAAAAATCGGCGTTAGTAATCATGAAATGGGCAATTTGCTTGGCGTAGGACAGGAATCAATTCGCAAAGCAAAACACAGACTGCGTAAAAAATATGGATCACATTACGAAGATTGCTTCGATGCATGGACAAATATAACCGCTGATCAGTACACTACTCAATAATTTAAATATATTTGGGGTTATCGCTACCGAATAGGATAAACTCGCAAATTGAAAATGCAAAATTGGATTAGTTATGATGGAAATTCTGTTGATTGAAGATGATACCGCCGTGGTGTCATTGATTCGTCGAGGTCTGGCTGATCCAAACTTTAATATTTCGGTCGCTTTATCGGGGCTGTCAGGACTAGAAATGGCGCTTTCCACCACTTATGATCTTATTATTTTAGATATCATGCTGCCCGGAATGGATGGATTGAAGGTGTGCAAAAAGATCCGTGAACATGGTCGTCAGGTTCCAGTATTAATTCTTTCTGCGCTCGATCAGCCCGAAGATATTGTCGATGGCTTCGAAAATGATGCTGATGATTATCTCACCAAGCCCTTTAATATGTCCGAGCTCAAAGCCCGAGTCGGCCGTTTTTTAAGGAAGAGAGCAGATCCTATCGAAAGGGAACAAAGAAACTTACTTTCATTGGCCGATCTTCACTTAGATCTCGATAGCAAAAGCGCTGCGCGTGCTGGCAATCCGATCGCCTTAACAGCCACTGAATTTCGCTTGCTGGAATACTTGATTCGCAATGCCAAGCGCGTGGTATCCCGTATGGATATTCTGGAAAACGTGTGGGACATGGAATTCAATCTAAGTACCAATGTAGTGGATGTTTATATCAATTACCTTCGCAACAAGATTGATAAGGGCTTCGACAGAAAATTGCTGCATACCAAGGTAGGCATGGGCTATATCTTAAAAGATCCGGATGAAACTGCAAACTAAAATCATTGTCCTCTTCAATCTTATTTGCTGGGCACTAATTGCGGGTTTCGCCATTTATATATCCTATTTTACCCGAGATAGTTTGCGTACCAAATTCTTTCATCGTCTGGAAGAAAATGCGCAAATCGTGGGTAAGCATACCATCGAAGAAGCGGAGCATATCAATGAGATTTACTACGAAATCATGCGCACTTACCTGCGCCAACTGTCTGCGGGTAAAGACTACATTATACGTGTAGATAAGCAGTTTTCGGACGTAGCCGTAAAACCTGATTTACCGCTACCACCCGACTTTTATCAAGATGTCATCACGCAAGGAAAGGCACAGTATATGGATCTGGATACCGCCTATCTCGCGCTTTATTTTTCAGATCCCGATGCCGACAAAAATTTGATTGTCATATCTTCCGGTCGGGATGATTATGGACTGGGCGAACAGGTGAGTTTAGATCGTACATTGCTCAATGCAGCTGGTGTTTGTATGCTGATCGTGGCTTTGATTTCCTTTTTATTTGCACGGCACATCATCAAACCTATCGCTAGCATTAACCATGAAATCAATAAAATTAGTATTGCTAATCTTAACCTTCGAATAGCCAACTCACACAAAGTGCACGATGAGATCTCCACCTTGATTGAAAGTTTTAATCAGATGATCGCACGTTTGGAAGTATCGGTGAATTCTCAGAAGAGCTTTGTGGCCAATGCGTCGCATTCCTTTCGTACGCCGCTTACCATCATCAAGGGCGAAGCCGAATTGGCAGTGCAAGTACCAGGTTTAAACAAAGAATCCACACAATCATTGCTCCGCATTATCAATGAAACCGATCAGATTATCACCATGATCAATAATCTGTTGATCATCGCACGATCTGGTTTGGAAGATAGCAAGAAAGATTATACTACTGTACGATTAGATGAGGTATTGTTTCGGGTACTGAGTTCAGAAAGTAAGGCTAGCGGTCATCCATCTATCTATTTGGACTTAGCCGCCACCCCGGAAATTGGAGAAATGCTGGAAGTTTTCGGTAACGAAAATCTACTGTTCATCGCGCTAAGCAATATCGTTTCTAATGCGTGCAAGTATGGTAAGGATGCTCAGGTCACTATTTCACTCAGAAGTCAAGAGGATGATTTTGTGATCGATATCAAAGATCAGGGAGTAGGTATTCCTTCTAGCGAAAAGGATTTTGTATATGATTCCTTTTTTCGAGCGAGCAATGTGCGGAGTATTCAAGGAACTGGCCTAGGGCTATTACTAGCCAAGAATATTATTGATTTGCATGACGGAAATCTGCTTATACACTCCATCGAAGGAGAAGGTACGCATGTTACGGTGATATTACCCAAGCGCACCTCGCTCTAAGACTATTCTAATCTCGTTCTTAATGCATTCTTAAGAGTGTAAAGTATCCTTGCTAACACGCATACTTTACACTCCATAATGAAGCACCTTTTAGCATTATTTTTTCTAAGTAGTTTGGCCTTCCATGTGCAGGCGCAGGAAGAGCGCGAAGCGCTCATTCCAGCATTGGGTCTGAATCAGGTAGATACCAGCGCCGCGAAAGAAAACGACCGCTCTCAATTATTCAAATTTGATTTTCTGATGCGGTCTGCCTTCGATGCCGATAATTTGGGTAAAGAAGATGCGTTGGCACGCTTCAACTTGGAAGAAGCTCGTATTTTATTTCATGGCGAGTACAATGATCGGCTGTCGTACAATATTCGGTTTAGGCTCAATCGTTCATTCGCACAATCCGGCTTAGATAATTCCTCGCAAGCCTTGGATTTTGCTTTTATGAAGTACAAATTCGGGAAAAATAGAGACTGGGCAATCACCTTAGGTAAGCAAAGCGCCATGGTGGGTTCGTACGAGTTCCAGAATAATCCTATTTACGAATTCCTATTTACCGATTATGTAGACAGAATCTTGAATCTATTTGTGGTGGGTGGAAAGCTTTCCTATGATCTCAACCCTGATCATAGCTTCCATCTCCAAATGTATAATACCGTCAACAATTCTTTTGATACGCACTTGGCGAATAATGGCTTTGTTGCAGGTGATCTGCGACGTGCAAAAGCGCCTATCGGCGGATATTTGACTTGGGTAGGTGCATTTGCTGATCAACGCTTTCACACCAAATGGTCGTACAACTTAGCCCAATTTGCCGAAGGCAAACCTACGCAAGCCGTATCGTTGGCCAACAAGTTTCTGACCGACAGACAAATGGTCTACTTGGATTTGCAATATTCTCATTTGGGCACTGACCACGCACTCATTGCTTCCAATACCATGAATGATTTCTATGCAATGACTGGTGGCGCACGCCAACTATCTAAAAATGTCGTTTACAAATCTGCGGTATTGCGTTACGATCAATTTCTTACAGACAAATGGGAAATCGCCTTGAAAGGCGCTGTCGAAACCGCCGGAAGTAAAGATGATGACACGTTTGGTAGCGATTTTCGTACAAACTACACCTACTTTGCGGCATTGCAACACAAGCCGTTTAAGAAACAAGATTTACGTTTTTATCTCGGATACATTGGCAATAATGTATCCTATTCAGATCGCTTGAATATCGACAATGTGCAATTCAGCAGGATTGCTGTGGGTGGATATTTTACGATTCCAGTTTATTAAAATTTGTATACAAAGGTTTTATCTAATTAACATAGAAGATGCATTTAACACCAAGAGAAACTGAAAAGTTGATGCTGCACATGGCGGGAGAGCTTGCAGCGAAGCGCCTAAAGCGCGGGGTGAAACTCAATTATCCAGAAAGCATTGCCTACATAAGCATGGAACTGATGGAAAAAGCCCGCGACGGTAAAACGGTGGCTGAATTGATGGAATGGGGCACCAAACTATTAAAGCGCAAGCAAGTCATGGAAGGTGTGCCAGAGATGATTCATGATGTGCAAATTGAAGTTACCTTCCCTGATGGCACAAAGCTGGTAACAGTACATGATCCAATTCGATAACCTAAAATAGATACATATATGGTACCTGGAGAATATTTTTTACAAGCGGCCGATGTAAAGGCTAATGTGGGCTATCGCACCACCACTATTTCTGTGGCCAATACGGGCGATCGCCCGATTCAAGTAGGGTCACATTATCATTTTTTTGAAGTCAACAAGTCGTTAGAGTTTGTACGCGAAGATGCCTTTGGTATGCGCCTCAATATTCCGGCAAGCACGGCAGTACGCTTTGAACCTGGCGAAAAGAAAGACGTCATTTTAGTAGAAATGGGCGGCCAGCGCGAGATTCACGGTTTTAATGGATTGACAAACGGCAAGTACACCGACGAAAAGGTGAAAAAGTCTGCGATGACCAAGATGAAAAAACAGAAGTACAAATCAACACAATAACACTAAAAATTCGTGTATTATGGCTGAATGGAATAGAAGAGACTGGATAAAGATCGTAGGATTGGCTTCTGCCAGTGTTGCTACGACCAAGCTCAATGCTTTGGGATTAGAAAAATTAGGACTAGATAAATCGTCCATCCGTTATGAGGATGGCGAGTTGTACATTCCGCGAGATAAATATGCTTCCTTGTTCGGTCCGACCACGGGCGACCGCGTGCGCTTGGCCGATACGGAGTTGTTGATCGAGATCGAAAAGGATTACGCCGTCTATGGCGAAGAAAATAAATTTGGTGGCGGTAAAACCATCCGTGATGGCATGGGACAATCAGCACGTGCCTTGCGTGATGAGGATGTGCTTGATTTTTGCATTAGTAATGTAATCATTATCGATCACTGGGGTATTGTTAAAGCCGATGTCGGCATCAAAGACGGTAAAATCGTCGGTGTCGGAAAAGCCGGAAACCCTGACGTACAAGATGGCGTGACCAAAGGTATGATTATCGGCGCGTCCACCGAAGTACATGGTGGCGCAGGGATGATTCTCACCGCTGGTGGTATTGATACGCACATTCACTTTATCAGTCCGACGCAAGTAGAAACAGCTCTTTACAGTGGTGTAACCACGTTTATTGGTGGCGGTACAGGTCCAGCTGATGGTACGAATGCAACGACGGTTACTTCTGGTAAGTGGTTTATTCACAAAATGCTGGAGTCCTTTGAAGGCTTGCCAATCAATGTGGGCTTTTTTGGAAAAGGAAATGTATCTACCACGCGGCCGATCGAAGAGCAAATCGAAGCGGGCGCTTTAGGTGTGAAGATTCATGAAGATTGGGGCGCTACGCCAGCTACGATCGATGCGGCGCTAAAAGTGGCCGATAAGTACGATGTACAAGTAGCAATTCACACCGATACGTTGAACGAAGCCGGTTTCTTAGAAGATACCGTTGCCGCGATCGATGGACGTGTGATTCACACATTCCACACCGAAGGTGCTGGTGGTGGCCACGCGCCGGATATTATCAAAATTTCCATGTATCCTAACATTTTGCCAGCATCTACCAATCCAACCAAGCCATTCACCGTAAACACGGCCGAGGAGCATCTGGATATGTTGATGGTCTGTCACCACTTGGATAAAAGTGTGAAGGAAGATGTGGCTTTTGCCGATTCACGTATTCGTCCGCAAACTATTGCAGCAGAAGATATTCTGCAGGATATGGGCGTGTTCTCCATCATGAGTTCGGATAGTCAGGCGATGGGTCGTGTAGGAGAGGTGATCTCACGTACTTATCAGACAGCGCACAAAATGAAAGTACAGCGCGGACCATTAGAGCAAGATAAGGCTTCTGGAAATGATAATTTCCGCGTGAAGCGCTATGTTTCTAAATATACGATCAACCCGGCAAAAGCTCATGGTATTGATAAATACGTGGGTTCTATCGAAGTCGGAAAACATGCCGATTTGGTACTGTGGAAACCAGAGATGTTTGGGGTGAAACCCGAAATGATCATCAAAGGTGGTATGATTCTCGGTTCGAAAATGGGCGATGCGAATGCTTCTATTCCAACGCCACAACCGATTATTTACCGTCAGATGTTCGGCAACTTTGGTAAAGCCATGACTAAAACCTGTTTCAACTTCGTGTCCAAAATATCGATCGAGAACGGCACGATTGCTTCGCTTGGTTTATCCAGACAAAGTTTGCCAGTAGAAGGCTGCCGTACCGTCATGAAAAAAGATATGGTACACAATGATGCCACACCAAATATCGTGGTCGATCCAGAAACGTATGATGTAACGGTCGATGGTGTTTTGGCCACTTGTGAGCCTTTGGCGGAGTTGCCGATGGCACAGCGCTACTTCTTGTTTTAATGATTCTGGCGACAGACATACTAGGCAATACGCAGGCGGCGCCCGAGCGTTTCCACGATGTGGAAATGGATTATCTCGAGTTGGATTGGTTCGATTTGGATAAAGGCGTCTTGCGCAGAAATACCGTAGCCGGGAGGGAGATTGGTTTTAAAAACCGTCAAGCTTTTCCGCTCCAAACGGGAGACATATTGTACCAAGATGCGGAGATCTGTATCGTGGTGCGCGTGCTGCCTTGTCTATGCCTTTTCATTCATCCAAGAAATAGTTTGGAGATGGCCAAAGTATGTTTTGATATTGGCAATCGGCATGTGCCCATTGCGATAAAATCAGCAGATGAAGTGGTGGTGGCTTATGAAGCGCCGCTGCATCATCTGTTTCAAAAACAAGGCTATCAAGTGGACCAATCCGAAGCCGTTTTAGAGCAGCTTCAAACCCTGAAAATACATCAGTGGACACGTACAACAAAATTTAGAGTAACCTTAGCAAAAAACGTAGATGAATCCATTATTGACCTTGCTGCAAATAAATGATTCGGTATTTCCGATCGGGAGTTTTACGCATTCGTATGGCTTGGAAACCTACATCCACAAAGGATTGGTGCATAACAGTGCAACGACCAAATCGTATGCCCAAAGCATGTTGCGGTACAATATGTATTATAACGATGCCGCATTTTTTGCGAAGGCTTGGCAGCTGTGTGAGGGTAAATTTTCTAAAGTCAAGCTGCTAGAATTAGATCGATTGGTCAGTTCTTACAAATCTCCTTACGAAATCCGCCAAGCCAGTAAAAAGCTGGCGATTCGCTTTCTAAAAGTGGTGGATGGTTTTGGTGCGGCACGCCGTTGCAAATCGTATTTAGAGGCGATACAAAGCGGTGAAGCGGGAGGGCATTATCCCATTGCCTTCGCTATGTATGCTCAATCACAAGGCATTTCGTACGAAGATGCATTGAGTGCATTTTATTACAATACGTTAAATGGTATCGTTACGAACTGCGCCAAATTAGTACCCATTAGTCAGATGGATGGACAGCAAATTCTGTTTGATTTACAAGGATTGATACAAGAATTAGTCAATAGTCAAGCGGATATGGACGAAGATATGTTGGGCAATTGTTGCGTAGCGCAGGATTTGCGCTGTATGCAACATGAGAAATTATACACGCGGATCTATATATCATAAAAATAATATGGAAAGAAAATATGTAAAAATAGGCGTTGCCGGACCAGTTGGTTCTGGTAAAACGGCTCTGATAGAAAGATTGACACGCCAGATGGCGGAGGATTATAGCATTTGCGTAGTGACCAATGATATCTACACGCGTGAGGATGCGCAGTTTTTACAAAAAAACTCTACGCTACCCGCAGAGCGGATCGCTGGTGTAGAAACGGGTGGTTGTCCGCATACCGCCATCCGCGAAGATGCGTCGATGAATATCGAAGCAGTAGAAGAATTGGTCGCTCGTTTTCCGGATACGGAAATCGTATTTGTAGAAAGTGGTGGTGATAACTTGACCGCGACCTTCAGTCCCGATCTAGCCGACCTTACCATTTTTGTAATTGATGTGGCCGAAGGAGAAAAGATACCACGCAAAGGTGGTCCAGGTATTACGCGTTCGGATCTTCTGTTGATCAATAAAATAGATTTGGCACCGTATGTACACGCCGATCTTTCGGTGATGGAGAGCGATACCAAACGCATGCGTGGCGACCGTCCTTTCATTTTTACCAATCTCATGACTTTGCAAGGTCTCGAAGACGTGAAAAGTTGGATCAAGAAAAACGCCTTATTAGAAAACTAAACCCCAACCATGGAGAGCAGGATCAATATTAATGTAGAACGGGAGAATCAGTTTAGTGTGTTGAAAGAAAGTTTTCACAATGCACCGTATAAACTTACGCACTATGGTGCGCCTCGTGCTCAACCACATTTAGAAATGATTATTATGAGTGCTTCTCCGGGTATTATGGATGGCGATCGGCTCACCATCAACGTCAATGTGAAGCGGGAAGCGCACATGAAGCTGTATACGCAGTCGTTTAATAAGCTGCATCCCATGAAAAATGGTGCTTTTCAAGATACAATTATTAACTTGAACGAAAATAGCGTCTTGCATTATATTCCGCATCCGGTGACACCTTTTAAAGATTCCATCTTTAAAGCGGAGAACAGCATCCATATGGATGCTTCCTCCACCTTGATTTGGGGCGATATTCTGGGTGCTGGACGGATCTATATGAATGAAGCGTTTTTATTCAACAAGGTACATATGCGGACGAGCTTGTATCGAAACAAACAATTGATTTTTACGGACAATCAATGTTTGAAAACCGCCGATCAGCCCGTGCGTGATATGCTATTTTTTGAAGGCTACACACATCAGGCAACGTTTATTTACTCCAGTCCATTTGCCACAGGGATGAAAGCGGAGATGGATGAAATCTTGGCCGGCGAATACGAAGATATTTCTTTTGGATTCACCGACGCTGGAGAAAATACCATTCTGCTACGTGCATTGGGTAATGACGGCGAGCTGTTGTACAGCTTTCTTTCTATGCTAGGGCAAATGTGTTGGGAATATACCCAGCATCAGCAATCGTTGCTGTTGCCTGAGGTAGTTCTTGAAAACAGCAAGCAAGAAGAAGAACGGGTAGAAGAAGCGCTGCCAGCTCGAAAAAAGAAAACCGTGACTGCGGCGGCCAAGAAACAAAAGAGATCTACGGCGGCGTAGTTAGCAACAGAATAATCATTATGCACGAAACAGGGATAGTACAAGAAATCTTCGACACGCTACAACAGGAGTATCCGTATCGCTACCAATCCATCGTGAAGATCCAGTTGGAGGCTGGATTGCTGAGCAATATCCAGCCTATTCTGATTCAAAATGCCTTTGAAGCGTACGTGATCGATGAGCCGCAGTTTGCTGAGGTGGAGTTGGAGGTGAAGGTACTGCCCATACACGCTTTCTGCGAAAACTGTCAGGAAGCATTTGAAGTCGTGTTTCACCGTTTTGTGTGTAACTGCGGCACGCCATCTAGTCAAGTGATACAAGGAGAAGAGTTGAGAATAAGTCAGGTTATATTTAAAAAAGAAGCTATATGAGTAATACGATAAGCCCAAAAAGCAATCAGATGCCGGTAGGCTCTGTGCAATGTGAAAATACGTCCCTTAATTTGTTGAAAGCGAATGATTTTGTGGCGAAAGCGATTCGTGATCGATTGACAGACATCTGCGTCATCAATATTTGTTCGTCGCCAGGTAGCGGCAAGACCACCTTGATGCAAGAAACCGGCAAACGCCTCGGTCAAGATCTAAACATCGCGGTATTGGTCGGTGATCCCGAGACAGAACGTGATGCTATTCGCATGCGCGAAGTCGGTATCAATGCCTTGCAAATCGTGACGGGCGGTATGTGCCATATCGAAGCACAGATGATTTTGCAAGCCTTGGATCACATCAATCTAGAAAATGTAGATCTACTTTTCATTGAGAATGTAGGCAATTTGGTTTGTCCGGCCGCATTTGACCTGGGAGAAGATTACCGCGTAACGCTATTGGCTGCGACAGAGGGAGATGATAAACCAAAAAAATACCCCCGTATGTTTTTGACTAGCGAGCTCATGGTGGTTTCCAAAGCAGATTTGTTGCCATACGTGCCGTTCTCGGTAGATGCAGTGACCAAAGATGCGCGTGAGGTCAATCCAAATCTGGATGTGATCTCCATCAGCAGCTTGAAAGGTGATGGCGTGGATGAATGGTGCAACTGGTTGAAAGAAAGGGTCGCCGCTAAAAAAGCAGCTGCTTCGGTTTCTGAATAAGAGCATATGCTACAGGTAACGGATGACAATTTAGCGTTGGCTTCAGCAGGTTTGCAAGAGGAGCAATTCTGCATCGAGTGGTTTGAGGCGGGAAGATCGCTCATCAAGCGAAAAACCGTGCAGGGTACGGCGCTTCATCTGCAACGTCGCAACGGTAAATATCTGACCGATGGCCAGATTATTTACCAAGATGCCGATCGGTATGTGCGCATTAGTACCTTGCCTTGTACCTGCATGGTGTTGACGGCTGAAGATCCAGCGGTGATTGGTGATTTCTGCTATGATGTGGGCAATCGCCATCTTCCTGTTTTTTGTGTCGGAGAAAATGCTTTTGGAGTAGCGTATGATGCGCGCTTGTATGAAGCATTAGCTTCTAAATTCGGTGCACATCTTCGGCTAGAAAAAATAAAATTGTTGCCCCATCAAGCATTGCTTTATTTCTAATTAAAGAAAACAATACGGAATTAGATGCCGAAAGTATTTTTAAGATTGCTAGCGTGCTGTACGCTGGTACTAGGTTTTGGATTGGTAATCGGTTGTGGCGGTAGAGAAGCTAATAATAGCGCTGTTCTTAGCGTGAAGGCGACCGATGCGCGTGGCGTGGAAATCGTATTGCCGCATTATGCAGAGCGCGTTGTCGTGCTATTCGAACCATTTGTCGACGAGATGTACATGCTTGGTGCAGGCGATAAATTAGTAGGCATACCACAACAGGTGTATCAAAATCCTTCCACCTATCACTATTTGTCGCAAGTGGATTCACGGATTGCGCGCAAAGAGATTGCGACGCCCACCTTTGGTGGGCGGTCTACACAAGTAGAAACGGTGATCGGCTTGCAGGCCGATTTGGCGATTGTGTATGAATACGATACCGAAACTATTGCACAACTCGAAGGATTGGATATTCCGGTTTTTGTGGTTTCCAGCAAAGATAAAGCACATATTTATGATGAGTTGGTTGGCGTAGGCACATTGATCGGAAAGAAAGAACGAGCAGAGAATATTGTTGCATACGTGAACTCCGCTATCGAAGGAATGGCTACCGAAGCAGATTCTGTGCGCAAAAGTGTGTATTATGCTTGGTCCAAGGGTCGCGTATTCTCCACTTCTGGCCGCGGTTCTTTAGTCGACTTATCCATTCAGGTTGCTGGTGCGGTAAATGCCTGCCCGCTACCCTTAGAAGCGCCCAATGTGAGTGCAGAATCCATTTATAAGTGGAATCCTGACATGATCGTTTTGTGGAATTCGGATGTGGACGATGTATACAGCTTGGCAGAGTTGGCGGCTTTACCGGCGGTCGTGAATAAACAGGTTTTTGCGATGGAACCCACATTTTTCTTTGATCCGCACACCGTAAAATTTTTACTGTTTGCTAAGCAGCTGCGGCATTGGGGCTACCACGAATATACGGACAAAAACTTTAAAGAAGAATTGCAGGAAATCGTCGGTTTTTTATATGAAAATAACATGAGCTTGGAATAAATGCAGGTTTGGAAAATATCTTTGTTAGTCATAGTGCCTATCGTGGTGCTATTTTTATCCCTAGGATTAGGAAGTACCGGTTTTGTTAACATACCGGATTTGTTGTATTATAGCTATGCGGCTTGTGCTTCTGCACTCGGCATCGAAACGGTAGTCGCTGATCATAACTTGGAAACCATTCTTTGGCAAGTACGCTTGCCCAGAATTTTGCTGACTTTTATGGTTGGTGCGGCACTGGCTGTGGCTGGCGGAGTTTTACAAGCGGTATTTCGCAATCCCATTGTAGATCCATTCTCACTGGGCATTTCCTCAGGGGCAGCATTTGGCGCCGCCTTATCGATGTTGATTTCTCTGATTCCACTTAATTTATCGGCTTTTGTTTTCGGCGTGATTGCCGTAGTCATCACCTATCTGGTTTCGTATACAGGTGCCAAAGGTTCGCTCGTGACTATGGTCTTAGCCGGCATGATTATATCAGGCGTTTTTACCGCTTTTTTGACGGTATTGCAATACCTCAGCGATCCGTATAAATTGCAATCCATTGTGCAGTGGACGATGGGAAATCTGCACACCGCTTCGTGGGCGAAGGTGCGTACCGCTGTAATCCCAATTACATTAGGCATTGCTATTATTCTGGCCTTACGCTGGAAATTGGATTTGCTGGCTTTGGGCGAGCAAGAAGCGATTGCGGTTGGCGTTGATCCAAAAATTATTAAGTTGGTGATGATCGGCGCTGCTACTATGATTACCGCTTCGTCGGTTGCTGCGGTGGGCATGATTAGCCTGTTCGGACTGATTGTGCCGCACATTAGCCGGATGCTGGTTGGCCCAAGCAACGCATCGGGCGTGTTGGCGAATATCTTGATTGGCGGCACTTTTCTGTTATTAATAGACGATTTTTCGCGGACGTTATTGCCATTCGAAATCCCAGTCGGTGTGTTCACCATGATGTTGGGCACACCATTGTTTATTTATCTCATGCGTAAAAACGCTATAAACTGGAACGCCTGATGGAATTGATTAAGATTGATAGATTGTCATTCGGCTACGGGAAGCAGCAAGTTATCCAGGAGCTAAACGCTACGTTTATCCGCGGTGAACTTTCGATTATACTGGGGCGCAATGGAAGCGGAAAATCTACCTTGTTCCAGATTTTGTCGGGTGTGCAAAATGCGTATCAAGGTCATGTTGCGATCAATGGCATCGAACGCAAAAGTATAAAACGACAACGCGCTTCGGATGTAAGGATTGGATTTATGAGTCAATTTCACCAAACTACGTTTCCGTTTTCGGTATTCGATGTGGTGATGACTGGTCGGGCGTCTTTTACCCGTTTTGCGCCACGTGCAGAAGATCGTCAGCGGGTAGAAGATGTGCTCACACAATTTAACCTCTGGTCGTACAAAGATCGTCCGTACACGCAGCTTTCTGGTGGCGAACGGCAGCTGGTATTGCTATGCCGTGTGCTAGTGCAAGATCCTGATATTATTCTACTGGATGAGCCTACTAATCACTTGGATTTGCACTATCAGGTCAAAGTGTTGGAAAATCTCAAGCGCCTAGCGGCGGATGGAATCACCATTGTGTGTATTATGCACGATCCGAATTTGGCATTGCTGTATGGTGAGCGTTTGTTCCTCATGCAGCACAAGCAACTGCGCTCGCTGAGTGGATTACCAATTGGGGAGATTCATCATATGCTAGAGGAGGCCTATCAAGTGCGGCTCGAAGCCATTCAGCATGGTGATAAAAATTTGATTGTACCTCACATATCTGCTTCCCATGACAAAGAGATTATCACGATTAGTCCGGTTGATCACGCGCAGATCGACGAAGTGGTCACTTTTGTGCGCGAAGCAAGGCGTCATCTTTTCCCAAGTCTGGATCACTCGATCGTGCCGCGCGACTTGGCTACGTTTGTAGAAACGTTCATCAAAGATGAGAATGGTGCATTTCTGCAAGCCAGAGATCAAATTGGCAAACTGATCGGCACCATTGGTATGCTGACGTACGACTGCCGATTCGATCAGTTTGATTTGCCACAACATCGCGTAACGGAAGTAGTCAAATTATTTGTGGATCCGACTTGGCGTCGGCAAGGATTGGCAAGTCGTTTAGTACAATCGCTACATAATGTAGCCGCCAGCCGAAAGATAGACACTTTGTACTTGCATACGCACCCATTTTTGCCAGGTGCACAGCTATTTTGGCATAAGCAGGGCTTCGAGGAGATAATAACTTGTGTACACGGTGATTTTGAAACCATACACATGGCCTACAATTTACAGGACTCTTAACCTTATAAACGATCTCAACTCTTTTAACCACAACAACAAATGATATTAAATCTGATCTTTCGGTCGATCATAATCATACTTCTCGTATTAATTAGTACACCACAATATGCACAAACTGTCGCTAGCTTGCACGGTAGAGTAATCCAAGCGGATGGAAAATCCCTGCAAGGAGTTACCGTTTCTGTCAACGGCCAATCTGCCGTGCAAACGCAGGCAGACGGCAGTTATCGCTTTCCGCAATCCATTTCATTACCAACGCAAGTGCATTTCCAAATTGTGGGATATCAACCTAAAAAAATCACGGTGGATGCTTTAAATTGGAATCCCAATACGGGCTTGGTGGTGCAATTATTTACAGGTGAAGTGCAAGTAGACGAAATACTGATCACCGGCCGACGGAATAATTCTTATTTAATTAATCAGACGGAATTGGGCGGTAAATTTTCGGGGGCATTGAAAGAGCTTCCGCAATCTGTATCTCTTGTGAGTCGGGAATTGATGGAAGATCGACAAGCCTTTGTGATTACGGATATGGTGCAAGATCTGGCGGGTGTGAATCAAGCTTCGGCATACGATGATCTTACCATTCGAGGTTTCAACAGTGGCTACACGACGGGTTTTCGTTTGGTCAATGGCATGCGTTCTGGTTATGGATACGGCACGAGTTTTTGGCGTACGCCGCTAACGGCCAATCTAGAAAGTATTGAAGTGTTGAAAGGTCCTGGCGCGTCACTTTTCGGTGATATTGCTCCTGGAGGTACCATTAATTTGGTGACTAAAAAACCGTTAGAAGATCGGCATGGCGCGGTATCCTTTTCTTTGGGTAGTTTTCAGACATTCCGCTCTAGCTTGGATGTCGGTGGAGCGCTCGACACGTCCAAAAGGATCTTGTATCGATTAAATGTCGCCCATGAAGATTCGCGTACTTTTCGGGACAAAAATAGCCGCAAAAGTATTTTGATAGCACCTTCTTTCACTTTCAAACCGGTCGAAGGAACACAGATTGATGTGGATATGACCTATGATAACTTCGATGGCTATTTAGATCGTGGCTTGGGTATTCGCAACAATGATTTTTTTGCACAGTCACGTGCGTACAACGTCAATCAAGCATCTGATTTCTTGCGGACTAATTTTCTGACTTTCGCCGGTCGGCTTACGCAACAGATTACGCCCTCGTTGACATTGCACGCTAGTTATATGAAATCCATTTACAAGGAGGATTTAAATGAGTTTCGTACGTTGAATACTTTTGCTAATCCACCGGAAAATACCATTATGAACATGCGTTTTCAATCCAAACAAGCAACGGATTATACGGATAATGTCGTCGGTTATTTGCGGTACGCTTTGGACAGGTCTGGACATGAGCATCGTATCGTCTTAGGCATAGATTATTCCGGATATGGAGGTGATCTAGACAATATTTTGCGCGAAGCGCGTTCGCGTCGGGTCGGAGATACCGAAGTGCCTTTAACCATTGATCTCAACGCGGCGACTCAACCTGTGATCGATGTGTCCTCGTATGTTTGGCGGCCACAAGCGGAGTTTCCTTTCCTAAATCCGTATAAGAGCTATGGTTTTTATGTACAAGATCAGGTATCCATTGCAGATCGCTTGCAGTTGATCTTAGGCTTACGCCATGAATATTACCGATCGAGCAGTGCCGACTTGCAATCGAGTTTCTCTACTTCTCAAAATGTATGGCTTCCAAGAGCAGGGTTAACTTTTATTGTGAATCCGCAGATCAATTATTTTGCGAGTTACTCCAAAGGATACATTCCGGTAGGGGCAGATTTTATTCACAATTTTGCGAACTATGGTGCCGACAGACCTTTCGTTGCGGAAGATAGTTATCAGATAGAAACGGGTTTCAAAACCGGCTTTTTTCAGAATCAGTTGCAGACGGAACTTTCTGTATTTCATATTGCGCGCCGCAATATGTTGTTGGCGACTGGCGCTCAGTCGGATGCGGGATTTCCCGTATATCGGCAGTCGGGCCATGTGATTTCGCAAGGAATAGAATTGGATTTACGCGGTCAGATTAGTCGAGAATTTCAAGTGATGGCCAATTACTCGTTTAACCATACCGAAGTGCGAGCCTCTAATTTGATTGGAGAAGAAGGACAGCCCTTGAGTAATGCACCTAAAAATATGGCGGGTGTTTGGTTAAAATACTTGTTTTCCGATACCAAACTCAAAGGTTTGGGAATGGGAGTTGGTGTGAATTACGTCGATCGCCGTCGGATGGACAACGCAGCGCGTACCGACGAGTCGGGTACGATGATTTGGGATCAATGGCCCGCATATACTGTCGCTAATGCCGCATTGTACTACCACGTTCATAAGCTGCGTTTATCAGTAAATATGAACAATATATTTGATCGTTATTATTATTTGGGCGGCTTTGATTATACGCGCGGATTTGTCGGGACACCGCGGAATGTGATGTTCTCGATTGGATATAGCTGGTAAAAAAATAGTATGGATAATTTGGTGATAAATGACTGATTAATAACTGCGTGATTTTTTTACTGTCAGGTTTGATACTGACTTTTTTCACAAAATCTGGCGGTTTTTATTTTTTTGATGATTACAAATAAATTATTAGGATATTTTTGTAAGTTTGGAAATTATTTATAACAAGTCTAAATAAACGAATGAAAATATTTTTTTCTGTTTGCCGTCACACTATCATATTAATTGCACTACTGTCGGTTTCTAACGAATTATTAGCACAAATTTTACAAGTATCCGTTCAGGATGCGGCTACAAATCCAATTGAAAATGTACAAGTTTGGGTTGATTCTCGCATTCAGGGAAAGACCGATAATCAGGGTGTTTTAGCTTTTAATCAGCCGAGCAGATCACAATTTCAAATTCGAATCAGTAAAGTCGGGTATTCTGATCAGGTACGTAATGTGCATATAGATACTGTTTCGGCGCCGATCGAGTTCACTTTGGGTTCTGGCCAACAAATGGAACAGATAGTCGTAACCGCTGGCCGGAAGCCCGAAAGTATTGCCAACGTCCCTTCGTCTATATCTATTCTAAACGCACGCGATATTGAAATGCAAAGTCAGATCAGCACGAATATTGCGAGTGTGCTGGGTAATACCATTCCAGGTTTGGGAACATCGACTGCAAAAGGAAGTAATGCTGGACAAACGCTTCGTGGTCGTGCTGTACTAATCTTAATAGATGGTATTCCACAATCTACTCCTTTAATGAATGGGGCACGCGATATGCGTTCGGTAGATCCGGCAGTATTAGAACGCGTAGAGGTGATCAAAGGAGCAACTTCCATTTACGGGAATGGATCTGCTGGTGGTGTTATTAACTATATTACTAAAAAGAATGACCCGAATGCACCACGTATTGGTGGCACAACGACGGTACGTGGGACTTTGGCGCCTGGAGAAGCCAGTGAGACCGGTGGATATCGATTTGCACAAAGTCTGTATGGTCGCAGCAATAAATGGAATTATGCGGTAAGTGGTGTCATGGATTATACCGGTTTGCAACGTGATGGAGATGGTTTGCCACTTGGACAAACGGATGGATTGTCTAACAATAGACAATATAATGCTTTTATGAAAGTGGGGTACGACATCGACGAAAAATCTGATTTGACATTGGTATATAACTTCTTCAATAGTTTGCAGGACGCGCGATATATAAGTCAAATCGGTACGTACGGCGAGGAGCCAACTATTGGTGTACGTGGTACCGATCCAGGAGCAAACACAGGCACACGATTTAATCATAATGCCATGTTGAGCTATCGCAATGCCCAAATTTTTGGAAATACCTCGCTCAATGCCGCAGCATTTATCAATAGCTTTAGCTCTATGAACCGCTATGTCGAAGAAACGCCCTCTTGGTTTGGCCCCGGACAGACGATGATCAACTCTAATAAGAAAGGATTACGTGTCGATTTGAATACGCCTTTTGATTTGGGCAGTGTGCCATCTGAAGTAACATATGGTGTGGATGTACTGCACGATGTGACCTTTCAGGATCTCACAGATGGACGTGTATTCGTTCCAAAAATGAATATGATTAATTATGCGCCTTTTGCACAATTAACGTTAAACTTAGTGGATCAATTGATCTTCAAAGGTGGAATCCGGTACGAAAATGCCAATGTGAAAATCAATGATTTCAGCACGCTGGCTACCGGTCCTAATGGTGAAGGAAGCGTTGCGGTACAAGGGGGAGAAGTGCCCTATAGTGCTGCTACATTTAATGCGGGATTGCGCTACAGCAAGTATGCGCTATTCAATCCATTCATTAGTTTTTCTCAAGGCTTTACGATTAATGAGTTGGGCCGTATCGTACGCAATGCAACCGAAAGTGATCTTACACGCATACAAACCGATCCAATCGTGACGAATAACTATGAAGCTGGTTTCTCTAGCCAATGGAATAACATACATTTTTCGGCAGCGTATTTCATCAGCACTTCTAAACTAGGATTGAGTTTGGTGGCCAACGATGAAGGTATTTTCAGGTCACAACGAGCACCCGAACGTATTTACGGATTTGAAGCAGCCGCGGATATCCGTATCACACCACAATGGACCATTGGCGGTACATACTCCTATGTAGAAGGGAAAATTGAAGCGGAAGATGGCACGAAAACTTATCTAAACGGTACGCGTATTATGCCGCCAAAAGCGACAGGATATCTCGATTTCCAACCACGTAATGATCTTTCTTTTCAACTATCTTGGGTACATACTGGGTCGCGTGCCCGTTTTGAACGCAACGCAAATGGGGTATTCCGCGGGAATGAAGGCGCTGTAGAAACAATTGATTTGTTGAATTTGAATGCTTCGTACCGGATGAATAAGAACTGGAATCTAGGCCTAGGTGTATCCAATTTGTTAAACAAAACTTATTACACAGTTTATAGTCAGTATGGCGCTAATGCGGCCAACTATGTGCGTGGCGAAGGAGCGCTAGCATCTTTAAATCTGCAATACACTTTTTAGCATATGCTCAAGAAAAGCGTGCTATGGATACATAAGTGGCTAGGTTTAATTACGGGTTTAGTTGTCTTTTTGGTCAGTCTGAGTGGTGCTATTTATACGTTCCATGATGAGCTGAAGTTATTAGTTTACCCAGAAAAATATTTTTTGCAATCTCCGGCGTCCGAAGCGACGCCGTTGCCATTGACCGAACTCGTTAGTCGCGCTCAATCCGTACTTCCCGATGGGGAAGAGATAAGTCGGGTCGATCTGTACCCAGCTTCAGGTCGTAGTTGGGTATTTCGAGCGTCGGACATTGATGTAGCAGGTTTTGGTCATTGGAATTACTTTCGCTATTACAAGCGCGTGTTTATGAATCCATACACTGGCGAATGTGTAGCAGTTGAAGATTCTAAAAATGAATTCTTTCAGCTGATCTTGCAGTTGCACATGAACCTTTTGCTTGGCAAGACTTATGGTCATGCGATCGTCGCTTATAGCACGATTATCTTTGCTGTGCTGCTGGCAACAGGTATGATACTTTGGTGGCCCAAAAAGTGGCGTGGAAAAACGTTAAGACGCAGTGTATGGCTGGATCGAAAAGTAAAATGGAAACGATTTAATTACGATCTGCACAATGTGTGGGGTTTTTATGTATTTCCAATAGCTTTAATACTCTGCCTGACTGGTCTATTGTTTAGTTTTCCAGAATGGAAGAAACCCTACAGCGATTTTTTTAATCAGTTTTCTATCTTCAATCCTAATAGTACCACACTACAAAACACAACAAGTCAAATCAGTAAAAGGCATCATGCTCCGATCGACAATTTGTTGACGTATGTTTTGCAAAAACACCCTGATGCGGGTATGATGTCTATCCGCTTGCGAGAGCCGGACGCACCTGTAGTCGATGTGCAAATCCGCTTGCGTGAAGATCGTAGTGGGTTGTTTCGCTGGTATTATGTCAATACGCAGGATTTGAGCATCAAGGAAATTCGATCACATGATAAGCTATCCGCAGGAGACCTGATGTCTGCGTTAAATTTTGATTTACACACGGGCACTATTGGCGGCCTTCCCACCAAAATTTTGGTTTTTTTTATAGCGCTTGGCTGTGCTAGTCTTCCCATTACCGGATACTTTTTATGGTGGAATAAACGGTCTAAAGCAAAACGGAAAAGCTTATCCCGAATTTAATTGGTCTTGCCTTTCAAGTAGTATTGATTCCTCTGGAATCACTAAGCATCCATGCAAACTCTTCTCTCCAACAGTTAAAAGGATTGCTGTTCACACAATACTGATAATCTTCTACTTAAACCTTGCCGAAATAAATAGAAACAAATACGGTGTTTCGTCGGTTTAATACGCATCAAAGCAAGTTATGAAATTAAAAAAGCACGGACTTAGAACCTCTTTGGATCTAAGCGTTACGATCCCTAGTCTCATCTTTATTTTAGGTGTTTGCCTATTTTCGGCAATCCTACCGCAGGCTACTGAGGCAGCATTAACTAGCATCAAAGTGTTTGTATTTATTAACTTGAACTGGGTTTATGTTTGGGCAATCACAATTTTCGTATTGTTCTTAGGTTTTTTGACCTTTAGTAAGTACGGCAATATCAAACTGGGTCCAAATGACAGCAAACCTGCCCATTCCTTCTTTTCGTGGGTAGCGATGCTTTTTGCAGCGGGGATGGGAATTGGTCTGATGTATTTTAGCGTAGCCGAACCTATGACCCACTATACCACCGAAGCTTTCTCGGAAACCAATTACCAGTTGCGCGCCAAGAATGCGCAATTATATACTTTTTTCCATTATGGGATTCACGCTTGGGCAATATATGGATTGGTAGGCTTGTGTTTAGCTTACTTTGCTTTCCGCTATAAATTGCCGCTTTCTCTTCGAAGCTGTTTGTATCCACTGCTCAAGGATAAGATGACAGGCCGTTGGGGAACTACTATTGATGTTTTTGCGCTTTGTAGTACTTTTTTCGGTATCACTACTACCTTGGGTTTTGGCGTTGTGCAGATTAATTCAGGTTTACAGAAATTGGGAATATTGCCAGAAACTAGCTTTACCTATCAGGCGCTATTGGTTTCTGTTCTTGTTTCACTTTCGATTATTTCGGCCATTTCAGGCGTAGACAAGGGTATTAAACTACTCAGTAATATCAATATACTGGCAGCTATTGTATTGATGCTATTTGTCTTATCATTCGGGCCGACTAATTATCTCATCGGCGCGTTTACGGATGGCGTTGGGAATTATATCAACAACTTCTTTGCACTGACCTTTGATACGCATATTTATGATGAGCAAGCGCTGCCGTGGTTTTATAATTGGACAATCTTGTATTGGGCTTGGTGGATTTCTTGGGCACCTTTTGTCGGATTATTTATTGCCAAGATATCGCGAGGACGTACGATTCGAGAATTCATTGCAGCGGTATTGATCATTCCTACATTTTTCATTTTTATATGGATGACTGTGTTTGGCAATAGCGCTATCTGGACGGATGCGCACGTGGCTGATGGCGCTTTAGGCAAGTTAGTGTCTGATCCGGATTCGATGATGTTCGAATTTCTCAATTACCTTCCTAGTTCTCAAATAGCGAGTGCACTGGCTATTCTAATTGTCATCATTTTTTTTGTTACTTCTGCCGATTCGGGTATTTTAGTCATGAACACCATCGCCACTAGAAACGCGAAGTATTCTCCTAAATGGCAAACCATCTTCTGGGGCGTATTGTTAGCACTTTTGGCATTGATGTTGTTGAATGCGGGTGGTTTGCAGTCGCTACAAATTATGACATTGATCACCGCGTTGCCCTTTGCAGTAATCATGGTGCTGTTTACCGTTTCATTGATGAAGGCCTTAGTGATTGATCAAAACTATTATGATAGTAAATTCTCCGTGACCACGATACCTTGGTCGGGAGAATCATGGAAGGAACGACTAAAGAAAATGGTGAATTTTAAAAGCCAATCTGCTATAAAGGAATTTATCGACAATCATGTAGAGCCTGCTTTTAAGGAACTAAAAGCTGAGTTTGAATCGAACGGCATCGTGGCCAGCATAAATAAATTTGAAAACCCGCTGCAAATCGAGATTTCGATTGCGCATGAGGCCGTAGATGATTTTGTTTACGGTGTAAAATGCCATCGTAAGCTAGTCGCGGAATATTTTATGCAAGAAAGCAATTTACCTGACGTAGCACATACCAAAACCTATTATCCCAAAACTTATTTCGGTGATGGGAGAGATGGTTATGATGTCAAGTATTTTACCAAAAATGAACTTATAAGCGATGTGCTAAAGCATTACGATCGATTTTTAGAGATTGTTTCTCAAGAAGATAACGAACTTTTTATTAGTAACAGTGAAGAGGACTAGAAGATCGTACTATCGGATAATTCCTAGTTATTCAGGGATTAAATAGTAATAGAATAAATACAGCAAATAGCGCCAAATGGATAATCCCCAAAATGGGCGATGTACGTTTGCCCAAAAAAGTAACCAAACTAAGGAATAGCGTGAGTACAAAAAGTACTAACTCGGCGTGCGTTAGTCCAAACCGAACTGTTTTAGACATGATTAATCCTACAATCAAAACAGCTGGTACGGTCAATCCAACGGTGGAAACAAAGGCGCCATGACAAAGGTTGATAGTGCGTTGAAATTCATTGTTCAATGCTGCTTTTACGGCTGTCATAGACTCTGGAGTAAACACGATAATGGCAATCAGCACACCACTTAGCGCCGGCGGCAAGTTGGCCGATTGTATTCCAAAATCAACAACAATAGCCATATCATGTGATAATAATACAATCGGCAATATCATCAACAATAACAATACGATTCGTGTTAAAACTTCTCCGCGCGATACCACTGTATTCTCCGAATCTTTTTTAAACGCCACTTCTTCAGTCGTGATTTCCTGCTGACGTGGGTAGGGGATACGCATTGATCCAGCTGGCGGTTGTATGTATAAATGCTTGTAGTCGGTCATTTGATATTTCAAAAACAACGCATAAATCATCAAAACCAGACTAGCGATGGTAATGGCTTGAGCCCTCGAAAATTCGCCCAAACCTTTGCCCACAATAAAGTTTGGAAGAATCAAAGCTAATCCTCCTAAAATGATGATCATAGAAAAATAGGTCAGTGTACCTTGCGCATTGTATTCCTGCTCTTTATGCTTCGAGCTGCCGAGTAAAATACACAGACCAATCACGAGATTCATAATGATCATCATGACGGAAAAAATAGAATCCTTTCCAATATTAGGTGATTCGGAAGGTCCCAACATTACGGCAGCGATTAAAACTACTTCGATAGATACGATTGATAAAGTCAAGATCAGCGTTCCATAGGGTTCGCCGAGCAAATGTGCCAGTTTATCGGCTTGCGCAACTACACCAAAGGAAGCTACGATAATGGTAATAAGCACAACCACAAAAACAGTGGTTGCTGTCGTATATGACATCGTTGTCGCCAGAAAGCTGGATCCAAAAAGTATAAAAATACCCACCACAAGCCAGATCATGGCTAGACGTAGAAGGATCGGAAAAGTGATAATATGTTTCATGAATAATTTTGCGACACACGCTGTTGATGGTGTGTCGCAAAATTGGAGATTATTTCGTGGATAATGATTTACATAGGATAAATAAAAATGGATACAATGTATACCCTGCTATAAAACTTCGCTTTCGAAAGTTGCAGAAATAGCTTTATAAGGGGTAGTGTATTTTGTAGCAAGCATCGCTTATGATTCAAACGAAACTTCTGAAATGACAACTTATATAAGTATTGGTTAACGCTAGATCACCTTTTACTGCAGAAATGGTTTGGAAAGTCAATTCTTTGTAAGTTTAATGTATATCTGTGTTCACATTGTTGGCTAGGTCATTTTATAAAATAGTGAAAAAAAGCCTCCTTCGATTTAGAAATCGAAGGAGGCTGCAACGGCGGTATTATTCTTGTAAATATCTTGAAGTATTAATATCCCTGATTCTGATACATTCGGGTTGGATCTAACTGATACTCGTCAAATGGAATAGGATAGTAACGATCTTTTGTGCTGATATTTGAGATCTGTGCATTTCCGTAATCTGCTTGGCTCTTGCTACGGAAGTAGGTCACTAATTCTTCTGCATTGTAATTGCGAATCAAATCGTACCAACGGTGATTTTCAAAAGCCAATTCCACCCGACGTTCATGCAAGATAGCCTCTTTCAAAGTTGGGTATTTGCTGCTGTAGTTGGCATCTGCGCTAGAAATTGCGTAAGATGGTAAGCCTGCTCTCTCACGCACCTCGTCCAACAAAGCGATAGCTTCAGCATCTTTGCCTAAGTGCATTTTAGTTTCAGCCAATAATAGCATTACGTCAGCATAGCGAATTAAAATAAAATCATTGCCACCCCAACCTTGAGAACCTGCAGCATCGCTATTATCGCGGTACTTCGTAATAAACCAATCGTTCACTTGTGGACTGCTAGCAAATCTGATCGAAAAATCTTTGCGCGTATCGGCGGCTTCATAATCTTTGACTAGATCCATCTTCACATTACCACCTAAGCCTGTCGATGGAAATCGAGAATTGATGGTTTCGCCACGTGCTTGATTATTGCGAGCAATGGATGAGCTATAAATCTGATCACCCTGCAAGTATTGGATCTGGAAAATCAACTCTTTACAAGTCATTTTTTGATTGACATCAAACACTTGCTCGTAAGGAATCTCCGTCAATTTACCAAAGGTACGCATGCCATAGGCTGTGGTCAGATGTTGCTCCGCTTTTTCCAAATTAGCTTGTTTATTTTCGGTCATCGTAGCACCCATGGTCAGATAAACTTGTCCTAAGATTGCATTAATGGCTGCCTTTGACGTTCTGCCAACCGCATATTCCCATTGTGTATTCGGCAGATTGCTATCTAAGGCTTCTGTCAAGTCTTTTACGATCTGCGTGTAGATTACCGATTCTGGCTGTCTGAAAGCTAATTCGCTAGCTTGTTGCTTCGTGGTGATTTCTACAGTAGACAACGGCAAATCGCCAAATTTGCGTACCATATGGAAGTACATGAGTGCACGCAAAAATTTAGCTTCGGCCATGTAACGGCCCTTCATTGCTTCAGTTTCAAATGTTACTTGATCAATACGCGACAACAGGGTGTTGCTACGCGAGATGCCATCATACATATTCGCCCAATGTGATTTCAAATACGAGTTGCTCGGTAAGATGGAGAAATCATTGAACTGAAATGGCTCGCCTGCATTTGATTGATTGTCATCTCGGCCTGTATTGTCCGAGCGCTCCTCACTAAACAGGGCACTGCCTTCGCCGAGATTGTTTCCCGATCGCAGGGCTTGGTAAATCCCATTTACCGCAAGCCGAACATCATTCTCTGTTCTAAAATAATTTTCTACTGTAACGGCATTCGGATCTTCTTGATTCAGGAAATCTTGTTTACAAGATCCTAAGCTCAACAATAGGAAGGGTATTATATATCTTTTTTTCATGATTATATCTGTTGATGAAATAAACGTTAGAAGGTTACTTTCAAACCTAAATTGTAACCTCTTACTAGTGGGTACAAGCCATAATCTACGCCCGGTGTCAAGTTACCACGCTGGTTGTAATCTGGCTCTGGATTGTATCCTTTGTATTTGCTGATGGTGAATGGATTCTCCACACTAGCGTACACCCGAACACCACCGATTTTTAATTTATTAGCCATGCTTTGTGGCAAGCTATATCCCAATAAGATGTTGGTCATGCGTAGGAATGAACCATCTTGTAGATAAAAGTCTGATAAACGCGTGCTATTACTTTGTGTTCCAGCACGAGAAGCACGGTACACCGATCCATTGCCGGGATCCTGTTCGGATCTGTAACGTTGAGCTACATCGGCATATTGATTGCCAGAGCCCTCCATATTGTATAGGTAATAATCATAACCATCTAATACCATATTGCCTTGCGACCCGTTGAATGAAGCGCGAATGTCAAAACGTTTGTAACTGGCGTTGAATGCGAAACCATACGTGAAATTCGGATGCGGATTACCGATCACACGCTTGTCCAAATCATTGACCACGCCATTGCCATCTACATCTTCGAAGTACAAATCTCCCGGTTGCAATGGATTAGTAGATCCGGCAGATTGCGCTAGGTCGTGGTAGTTCTCTTCAGTCGCAATACCCAATACCTTAAATCCGTAGAACATACCGATTGGACTTCCTTCTTGTGTGATGTGGGTAATGTAGGAGCGTTCTGCACCATTAGTCATGATCGTGGAAGCCCCCCCTAAGTCAAGGACTTTGTTGCGGTTCACATTAATGTTACCACTAAATCCTAATTCAAAATCACCACGGCGAATCAGCGTGGCGTCGAGCTGTACATCAAAGCCTTTGTTTTGCACCTTACTATTTGGCAAGTTGGTCAAGATGGATGTCGAACCTGTGATCGCGGTGATCGGTTGGTTGAACAACAAGTCAAACGAGCGACTCAGGTAGAAGTTAGTCATCAAGTTTACTCGTCCGTTAAATAAACCAAAATCCACTCCGGCATTGTATTGAGACGTCGTTTCCCATCCTAGGTTCGGATCGTTAAGATCTCCCGGATAATATCCAGTTGCTACATTTCCGCCGATAATCACTCCATCAGGAGAAGCATACGTAGTGAGTGAGCGATAATCTGGAATATTGTTGTTACCACTCAGACCCCAGCTTGCTCTCATTTTTACGGATGATCCTTGACCTAACCATGCATCGTAGAAGTCTTCATTGGATAAAGTCCATCCGGCAGATAGCGAAGGGAATGTGCCCCATTTGGTGTTTGGTCCAAAGCGTGACGATCCGTCGGTACGGAATGAAGCCGCTAACATGTATTTCGAATCGTAATTGTACATCACACGGCTGAAGTATGATTGCAATGAAATAACGCGTTTGTAAGCATCTCTTAGCTGAAAGTTGGATGGATCGGCTCCTTTATCGGTGATTTCGCCAATCTTATCGTTTTGAAAGCCGTTAGCACGTAGCGAGATAAAATCGATATCGGTACGCTGCGCCGAATATCCCAAAAGGGCATTTAGGTTGTGCTTTTCAGCAAAAGTCTTATTGTAGTTTAACGTTGTTTCTACCAATTTGTCGATTTCGCCCAGAGTGCGCGCATCTGCATAAGCTGCCGTCCGAGCTTGATCTGAAAATGGTGGATTGTTGCCATTCGAGATACTTGTTGGTCTGAAATAATCATATTTCTCATCGTAGGTCGATAGGCCACCATTCACTTTAAGATTTAATCCCGTCATGATCTCGAAGTCTGCAAAAGCATTGTATAGACCCCGTTTTCCACGACGATTATTTTTGATTTGTGTAACATAAGCCAATGGATTTTCGGGGTTTTGGATACCGAAGTTGTTGGCCGATAGATCACCCATCAAGAATTGTGCATACGAGCCATCTGGATTGTAAACTGGTAAAGTAGGCAAGTAGATCAAGGCGGCCATGGACGGGCTTTGATCGTAACGACCTGTGGTCACTTCATTGTTATCGTTGTACGTGAAAGACACATTTGCTCCTACGGTCAATCGATCGCTTACTTTCGCATCTACATTCGTACGGAAGTTGAACGTTTGCTGATCTGTGCCTAGCATAATACCTTGCTGATCTTGATACGATCCACTCATCATATAACGCGTTTTGTCGTTGCCGCCGTAGGCAGACAAATGGTGGCGTTGAAATGGCGCATTTCTGTATAAAGCATCTTGCCAATCGGTGTCGTATTGCGATTGTTTCGCTGTTCCGGTAGCGAAGTCATAATATTCTTCTGGAATAGAAACCGAACCAGCATTTCCCACGCGGCCTACACGAGTTGCATTGGGATCCATGCGCATAGCATCTGTCCAAGTCAAACCACGATTTACGACCAAATCTTTGTATGCATTATTGCGTCCGTCAATTAATAGGTCGATAAACTGCTCCGCGTTCAACAAATCAATTTTTTTAGACAATTGACCAAAACCACCTAATACTTCGTAATCTACATTGCTTTTGCCTTCTTTACCACGTTTGGTGGTGATCAAAACCACGCCACCGGCGGCACGCGAACCGTAGATCGCAGCGGATGCTGCATCTTTGAGTACGTCGATTGTTTCAATATCATTAGGGTTAATGCTTAAGTTATTTCCAGCAGGATAACCGTCAATCACATACAAAGGATCTGAACCGGCATTGATCGAACCCATACCGCGGACGCGGATTTTAGTACCATCATACGGCGCACCTGATGTTTGCATCACTTGTACACCAGCAACTTTGCCGACTAAAGCCTGTGACAATTTTGGTGCGGTCAAGTTCATTTCTTCTGCTTTTACATTAGAAATAGCTCCTGTCAAATCAGATTTACGGACTTTTTGATAACCAATGGAGACCATCACCTCTTCGATAGCCTGCGACTGAGGTTCCATGGTGATGGTGATATCCGAAGCGGAGGTCACACGAAGTTCAGCATTGTTGTAGCCGATAAAACGGACAGAAAGTTGGTCGCCTGCGCGTCCAGCGAGGGCAAAGGTTCCGTCATTACTGGTTTGTACTTGCTGCTCTGTACGATTGTTCATGACCGTAGCACCTGCAATTGGGTTGCTCTGTGAGTCTACAACCTTTCCCCGAAGTTGTTGTTGATTGTCCACACGATGGAATAGGTTGCTTCTCGTCAACGAATGAGCTTCTGTAGATAATGAAGTAGCGCTGAGTGAGAGTAACAGCCAGAGTAATCTGGATGGTTTTGAATACATTTTTTTAGCGTTTGATAGTGTGCTGCAAACTTCGTGTTCTCTTGTTTCGAAATTGTTAAGGATGATTTAAAATATTGTAACTAAAACGTTTTACTAACCCAATAATTATATATTTTCTTATTTATGTGAACAAGGTGGGTAGATGTTGATTTTTATCTTTATCTTTAGAATGTTCTACTAATCGACAGATACCTAATGAAGTACCTCTTTTTACTTTTTCTCTGCTCATGGCAATTGTCGCTCTATGCACAAAATCCGACCACATTGGCAGGCCATATTCAGCATTCAGGAGATCATTCAAGAATGAAGATCACGGTAAAACCACCTTTTCAAATAGATCCTATTACTATACCGGTTTCACCCCAAGGTACTTTTGAGGTCGATCTATCTAGATGGATTGATGTGCCCACTCAGATACAATTATTCGTGTATGAAGATAGTTTGCAACAACGTGGTGAGTCCATTAATATATGTATGGCTCCACAATATCAACTGTTTTTAGAAGCTAAAGTCGATACCGCTACACGTCAGATTGATAGAAAAGAATTGCGCATGCGTGGCGAGGGTAAGGAGATTAATAATTTGCTTTATCAAATGCTGCCTCGCAATTATACGTGGTCTGATATCAAACTTCCATATGACGCATATATGGCGTCGCTCAACCAAGCAAGAAAGAATATAAAGGCTGAGCTGGATAGTTTAGATCAGATTCATCCAGATTTAGCATATATACACGAGTGGAAATCAGTGTTGGTTACCGATATTTCCTATTATAATCTTTGGCAATTTGTGGCTAGTTATGCACCTAATAATGAATTGAGTAGGTCGCAGATCATGGCAGCGCTACCTGAATTCGGTTTTGCTGATTTTTGGAAACAAATCGACAATCCCAAAAATCTACGTGCTCGAGGCTTTCATGTATGGCTCGATGCTATGAATTTTTTGGTGTCTGAGGATGTATTTGCATATCCAACATCTGTTGTTGAGCGATATCGTGGACATCCGCTCGCAGATATTCATATCATGAACGAAGTGTTCTCAGGCAAGGTGCGGGATGAAATATTGTATCAAAATCTTAGTAAAAAGGTGCTTAGGGCTCGTACATTTGCAGCGCTTCAACAACTCAATGAAGGCGCCAGACTCATCCATAATGAACTGTATCGACAAGATATTGAGCAAACATCTTTCAAGACGGCCACTTCTATTGGCGAAATCGCTCCGGGCAAAATCTTGACGGCCGACATTATCTTGCGTGATGAGTGGACTGGCGAACCGGTGAATCTCAAAGACATTAAAGGGAAAGTGATTTTTCTAGAAGCATGGGCCAGTTGGTGTGGGCCGTGTCGGGGCGAGATTCCTTACCTGAAGAAGTTAAAGGAGCATTATCATGGCAACAAAGATATCATCTTTGTCAGTGTTGCTTCTAGTAATGATAAACAAGCAGCGAGAAAAAAAATCATTGCCGATCAGGAGATGGATTGGCTTTTATTGGAAGACGCAGACGATAGATTTAACGATTTCTTTCAAATATCCGCTATTCCACATACTGTGATCTTGAATGGTGATGGGATGATTGTCGATAACGATGGAATAAGACCATCTTCATCTAACGTCATCGCCTATTTAGATGCATTGCTAGCTGGGAACAACCCTGAAATCGCACAATAGATGAGTAGTTACTACTAGCTCCTTTACACCAAACGATTCAGAAGATGAAATTTATTTGCTAGCATGTAATGTGTTTTTTCTACTAGAATTTATTGTACATATTGCTTACTTTGTAGCTTCGCCTCGCACAGCTGCAAGGGATATACAATAAATTAGTTGATACATCACTGTCTGAATAACATCCATCACTCATGAGATTCTTATTGCTTCATATTATTTCATTTTTCTTGATGATTTTGCCCACTTTTGGCCAGACCTTAAGTCAAGATACCATTGCACCGAGTGTGTTGAAATTAAAAGACGAATTTCTTTTCGAAGAAAAGCGCTTCTTCGATCAATGCCATGCTTCCACCTTGGAAGAAACCAAAGAGGGTATTTTGCTATCAAGTTGGTTTGGCGGTAGTCATGAGGGGAATAAAGACGTCGCGATCTATGGTACGCGACAGGTAAATGGCAAGTGGGAAGATCCGACAGTATGGGCAGATGGTAAGGTGAATGATACATCGCATTATCCTTGCTGGAATCCAGTATTATTTCGCGCAAAAAATGAACAAAAAATTTATTTATATTATAAAGTAGGTCCCAATCCACGCGAATGGTGGGGCATGGTAAAAACATCCGATGATGGCGGAAATACGTGGAGTGTACCACGCCGACTTCCAGATGGAATTCTTGGACCAATCAAAAATAGACCGTTACAATTAACCAGTGGTGCGATCATATCGCCATCGAGTACGGAGCTAAGCGAAGAACGCTGGCTGTCGCATGTGGAGATTAGTTCCGATCAGCAGAAAACATGGAAATTATACCCCATCGACCATCCCTCCGACCTGAATACAATTCAGCCTAGCGTGGTGGAGTACGAAGATGGAAAGCTGCAAGTTTTCTGTCGAAGTAAAGAAGGTGTGGTTACCACGGCTACATCTCGAGATCAAGGACGCACATGGTCAACCATGCAGCGAACCAACCTCGTCAACCCCAACTCCGGAACGGATGTGATCCGGGTGAAAGATCTGTTATTCATCGTGTATAATCCCGACATACCGGGCAAAGATTGGTGGGAAGGTCGTACCAAACTGCGATTGGCCTGCTCTAAAAACGGTCAGTCGTGGCATGATATTTTCACCTTTGAAGATGAAGAAAAGGGCGAGTTTAGCTATCCGACGATCATGCAAACCTCCGATGGCTTGATTCATGTCTCCTACACGCACAACCGCAAAAATATCCGACATTTCGCATTAGAAATCCAGTAACGGAGAAGTGAGATTCATTTGCATTTTCTGCAGCAACCAACACAAGTATTTCATATTACTTAAGTTTGGTTATTTTCAGTAAATTCCGATGTTTTTGAGGTGAAACGTCGGAATTCTTATGTATACGAGGGAGAAGAGAACAAAAAAAGGAAAAACACTACTGAGGCAAATCAATGACTGGCTGCACTTATGGTTGGGACTAGCATCAGGCATCATTGTATTCATAGTTAGTATCACGGGATGTTTTTACGCTTTTCAGCGAGAGATCAAAGACGCGTTGGAACCATGGCGCTTTGTCGAAGTGAAACCGGAAGGCTTTGTTCGGCCAAGTATATTGTTGGATACTGCTGCCAAGTATATGCCTGGCAAACAAGCTAGTGGATTAACCTACAGTGACGAAACCGGAGCTGCTGCAGTCGGTTATTTTGGAAATGAAAACGGTAAAAGAACTTTTCATGTCATTTTTCTAAATCCCTATACTGGCGAATTTGTAAGAAAACAACAAACGGTAGGTGGCGACAAGTTTGATTTTTTTCAATTTGTCATTGACGGACATCGGGCACTATGGCTTCCGTACGAGATTGGTCGTCCGATTGTAGGCGTGGCTACTTTGGTATTTATTGTGTTGCTCATCACTGGTTTGGTGATGTGGTGGCCCAAACGCTGGACCCGTGCCACGCGAGAACAGAGTTTTAAAATCAAATGGAAAGCCCGATTCAAGCGTGTCAACTACGATCTGCACAACGTATTGGGTTTTTATAGTTTATTGTTTGCTCTGGCGTTAGGCGTTACCGGACTGGTGTATAGTTTCGCTTGGTTTGATCAAGCGGTGTATTACATCGCCTCTGGCGGCGAACATAAGCCTGAGCATCATCATCCGCATTCTGATCTGGCGAACAAAGACCGCGATTGGACAGCGGCTATTTCTCCATTAGATAGCGCTTGGTACGAGACGATGAAACAGGTGGATCACTTCGGAGGGATGTACATGACGCCGCATTTGGCAGACGATGATGATTCGTACGAAATATTGGTCTACAATGATGTTAGTTCTTTTTATAATCAAAGTGCTTTTTTCTATGATCGTTACACCTTGCAACCTCTAGAACAGGAGGGAAGCAAATACAGTGAATCTAAATTTGCAGATCGCTTGACGATGCTCAATTACGATATTCACGTTGGTTCAGTCGGCGGATTTCCGGGTAAGGTTTTGGCTCTTTTGATCAGCTTAATTTGTGCTAGTTTGCCTATTACCGGATTCTTGGTGTGGTTGAATAAGAGAAAATAATCCGCCTTAATTCTAATTAAGATTAGGCTGTGCGCCTTCTGTTAAGCGATCGCTTAATCTTTAATAAGAATGTAATGATCAGGTACACTACTGCAGACAATACTAGCATGATAGGCATAAAATACTCATCGGCTAGTTTGAGGTCTTGATATTGATCCTCAACGCTACCAATTACAAAAATGTTTTTGTAATTGGAATAAATACCTATCTCGGTTGGGAATATTTCTTTTAAGATAATGGCGATCAAAAAGCTGAACAAAAGCAAGTAACAGAGAGCAAACAGGAAATAAGAAATACCGTTTGTCAAATTTAGTATTAGAGCACGTACCACTTTGATAGGGTTGAAGGTGTGTGTTGCCTGATCCATCGCCTTGTCTGCGATCAGTGGTTTTAAGAACAATTCTGGTTGTCCGAGATGCTCCAACGTATCCAATAGTTTTTCAGTTTCATGAGCTGCATAATTTGATTCTCCTTGAAATGACTCATAGATATGGCTATTGATTTCCATTACGATCTCTTGCTGAGTGGCACGATCCAATTTTCTAGCAATCCGCCGCACTCTGTTCATGTAGTCTCGGTAGATTCTAGCCGCATTAGGATCTGTAAATGGTACTTCGGTAAAGTTCATACGATTTTATATTGAGTGAATAATATGGTTTAGATTACTCCAGTAAATAGACATCTCGGCTACCACTTTTTTACCTTCGGACGTAATGCTGTAATACTTTCGCGGAATGCCAGAAGACTGTTCTACCCAATTGGATACCACCAAGTCCTCCGACTTCAATCTGTTCATCAATGGATACAAGGTACCCTCTGCGATCTGAATCGATGTCCTGTTTTTAAGCTCATTGATTAAATCGTAACCATAAAAATCCTTGCCTTGGTTTAGGATTTTTAAAATGATAAACGAAAGCGTGCCTTTCTTTAACTGAGATGACCATTTCAAGACAAAATCTTTATCCATAATACAAAGCTATGTAAAATACATTGTATAACTATGTGTTTGTTTTCTTTTTTATTTTCGTCAAATTCCGCTGTTCGCAGTATCTTCACCTCGATAATGCATAACCCATGAATAACATAGTATTTAATCCTATAGCTAACCCGAAACGGCACTTTGAGGTACTCGATGGTTTGAGAGGTATTGCCGCATTGGGCGTGGTGCTATTTCATTTTATGGAAATTGCCGCTCCCGATTATCGCGATAGCTTTATTCCGCACAGCTATCTTGCGGTAGATTTCTTCTTTTGTTTGTCGGGGTTTGTGCTGGCCTACGCTTATGATGGTCGTTTGTCCAAAATTGGAAAATGGAATTTTATTAAAAGGCGTTTGATTAGGCTACAACCACTTGTGTTGATCGGAGCTGTGATCGGACTTTTTGCTTTTATATTTGATCCATTTAGTGATTTGATCACATCCTTTAGCAGCTGGCAAGTTGTTTTACTTTTCTTGAGCGCCTGTTTTTTGATTCCTTATCCGATCGTGCCACAGCGGTATAATAATCTTTTTCACCTTAATCCGCCGACCTGGTCGCTTTTTTGGGAGTACATTGCTGGTTTTGTTTATGCGATCTACCTAGCTAAGGCAAGTAAGCGAATTTTATGGCTTATCGTGACCCTCTCTGCTGGTTTACTTTGCTGGGAGTCATATCGCTCGGGTTATTTGGCGGTAGGATTTGGTGGCGACAATTTTTGGGCTGGTGGCATTCGTCTTTCGTTTTCATTTACAGCGGGTATTTTGCTATTTCGTACCCATGCTTTGTTTCGTCAACAAGTACCTTTTTGGATGTTGGCGGCAGCATTAGCTGCGGTATTTTTCATTCCATACTCCGAAATCATCAGTCCGCTTATAGATCCGATTTTGGTAATTTTCTATTTTCCTTTTTTGATAGCCCTAAGTGCTGGTCAGCAAGTACTATCGCCATTCGTGAAAAGAGCTTGTGCTTGGCTAGGTGATATTTCCTATCCTTTATATGTGATACACTATCCTTTTATCTGGATCTTTATGAGTTATGTAGAACAAGAAAATCCTTCTCATAGCGATATGGCTATTATTATTTCTGTAGGAATGCTCTTACTCGTATTTTTGGCTTACTTGGTCTTGCGGTTCTTAGATGAACCAATTAGACGATATTTTAGCAAGTGTATTTTGAAAAAGAATGCAATGTCCAACGCTAGAGAGTCATCGTAGCTTCCTTATTTTACGGCATTAAACTTCCTTCTTAACCATTTGCGTACAGGCTCGTCATACCATTTGAGCGCAGCATAGGATAATGCGATGCTTCCAACAAGAATCAATAATGAGATTGGCCAGACGTCGCTTAGCGTTTTCCCTTCATGATCGCTTAACCAAGCAATATATACGTATAATATAGGGAAATGTACGAGGTAAAGTGGGTAGGAGATATCTCCTAAAAATTTGCAAACCTTTTGCTCAAATGTTGAATGGATCATACCACTCGCTCCAAGATAAACGATCAAAGGAAAAAGCAGGATGATGCACAGCGATTCGTACAAACCATTCATCCACACATGATCTGTGCCTCCGATACGAGGCATGAATAATAGGATAGCAATCAACAGGCTGCACCACAGTAAAGCATGTTTAATGCGAGTTGGTTTGGTAATACGCGACAATAATAAACCCGCAAAGAAAGGGTACATCACGCGAGTAAAGCCGATATACATGTGTTCGACGTTTAGCGTCCAACCGCCGACAACATCTCCACGACTTATCGCTAAGTGTACCAACGCCACAGCCGAAAGGAATACTAAAATACCTAAAGCTTTATTCGAAAGTTTACGAATACCTAACGCATACAAAATATTAGCGATGTATTCGAAGAACAAAGACCAACCTACACTATTTAGTGGATGCATTTCTTGCCATCCACGGATATCTAAAGAAAGCGGCACAGGTAATATGGTGTAACCGATTACAAGTACCAGCAGCATTTTCCAAATCGGTACGTCGTGAATCAATGGCCATATCGTAGAATCCGTGCAGTAAAAGGTAATGGCGCCCAATGTCATGCCGAGTACAACCATCGGCTGTAGCCGTTCGATGCGACGGTACATAAAATTGCCGAAGGTCATTTTACGCCAACGATCGTCGTAGGCGTAGCCAATCACAAAGCCAGAAAGTAAGAAGAAGAAATCAACAGCTAGATAGCCGTGATTGACCAAAATGTCCATAGGTCCTGTGGCGATCGCTTCAGCCAGATGAAACAGAACAACAATGATAGCAGCCACGCCCCGCAAACCATCCAAGATTAGATAATGCGGTTTTGCTGATTGGTTATCGTTAAGTAGTGTATTCATTATAGGTGGTTACGGTCGGAGATCAACTGTTGATCTGCATCAAGACGTAAAACTAAACAAATGAAACTTGGAAAATCATCCAAATAGTATCAAAAGCTTTTGATTTTGATAATCTTATGCACGTTAGCCAAGCTTGATCATATTCTAAATGGAAGTTTTATAGATTTATCGTATCTGTCTTTTTTTTAATCAACTCAGCTATTACGGCGATTTAGTAGCAAATTAATACGTATAGTGCTGCGTTATATTTGATAATATAAGTGCACTACCAATTCATATAGTATAAATGTCAGGAAGGTCACACTTATTAATTTAATGTATTTGGCCAAATTAGAATCTTCTGTCCTTAGAATTTGCAAATTATAAAAAGCAGCGCCTCCACTAATGGCACCACCGATCACGCCTCCACCTAAAAAGATAATCAAAAGGGGCAATAAAGCTACGGTGTACTCGTACCAAGGTAATTTAGCGGCAATCCTGTGCTGAACACCATGAACTTCGATTAATGGAATCAGATCTGGATAAGCAGGTTTTGGATACAATCTGATGATTTCTCCTCCTGAAATAGGGATGATGAACGGTTTTCCTTCATCCAGAGATCTTTGATATGGCATGCCATCGAACCATAAAGTAGATTTTCCCGTCCAAATAGATGATTCAAATTCCAACTGAGCATCGGGAAATTCTGGGAGGTTAAATGCGTATTTCATAACAATGATTAATGCGTGTAAAATTAAGTGAAAATAATGTTTAGTAGCCATAATCTTCGCCTTCTTTTTCTATATATTAGAAAAAGCTGAGGTAGTCGTTTGGTTTAGCGATATATCCATCCAGACTGGAAGCAATGAAAAGAGTAAGTTTGCGCATTTCTACTATGTTATTTATGGAGTTTTAGTTGGTGTTGAGCAATGATTTACCTCTTTATGACCTCGTTTTTTTGTGTGTAAATTACAACACACGTCTTTACAGCACAAGTATTCTTTTTAATAGGTTAATTCACTGCGTGTTGGTCATAATCAGGAACGATGAGTTTCAATTTGTTCAGAATACTGATCAGTTTTTCTTGATCTCGAGCTGCCAGAAGTACCTTATCTCCATTGCGAAATTCCAGTTTTACTCCCGGTTGTCCTCCAGCGAGATAGGAGGTTTGCGAATTCATGTCGCGAAATCCAAAACCTAAATGCTCTTGGATCGGGCTGTACTTTTCTATTCTAATTTCCTTTAAACGATGCCACCGGTTTAAATCACCAGAAATCAAGGGTATAGTTCTTAGGTAAAATCCTTCTTCGGTGATCTTTAAGGTGGTGCGCATCCTGCTAAATAAAAATATAGAAATACCTAAGCAAATAGTAAAAATGATCAAATGCACGTCGGTCAGGGGTTTGTTTCCTAATGGTATACCGTACAGCACTTGCCGCACTACACCATATATAAGCAGAAGATAGGAAATCATCAACAGCAAGATGATGCCCTTATAGGGTTTTGTACTTTCTTCAAATAAAATTGGTTGCTCCATGGGTATGTCGTGCCTTCTTACAGAAGAAATGCTCAGTGTGCATTACAAGAGATTCTTCTAAATAAAGATGCGCAATTATACTGAAAATAGTGTTGATCTCTGAATTAGAGCAGTTGGTTTAAGATAACGTATAGCTTAATTTTAGGTGAAAAATAAAGCTTCTGCGAGTGATGTGTTGTGCGAACGGATACTAGATATAAATAAAAATAGAACTAAAAAAGCGGGATGAGTTGCCGATTGATCATAAGTGTATGTTAAGAGAATCGATGGTAAACATATTCTAATTGTAAAAAAGTACGCATGCAAAATGCACATGCTACCTTATCAATAAGAATATGTCGTGGATTTGGTATACAAAGCGTAATCTATTACCATGCTTGATTACCAACCACATCCGGTGCGGTCTCCCATTCTTGTCTTATTTGAGATTGACTATTTAATGGGGTCACTATAGCAGATCCTGCGGCTACGCTATGTTCCAAACAAACATGCTCCACGATTATTTCTGGAGACGAATAATACTTTAATAACGTTACGATTTTTCCAGCTTGTTTTTTCATTATTCTTTAAATTTAATAATAACAATCGATTTGATGCGTGTTGATTAAGTGTAAGATTAAACTCTGAATTATGAGGTAAAATTAATAAAGTTGGTGCATGCGTGATAATATGTAATTTTCTTTTGTAGCGTAAGCGCTACGTAATTAAAGCAGTGTATGCTTGATGGCTTCAAGTGTAATTTTAAGCGAGAGTTGTTTGTTTGTTAATTATTAATTTTTCTTTTCAGGTTTGTTGGCTTGTTGTTATCCAATTTTTTTAATCGTAGTATGTAGTTAATATCGACATCATCATAATCGAAATGCATTATTTGATTCATTTATGTCATGTCATCAATTCATGTGGCATGTTGCTATTATGTAGTTTGTATTCATGGAGGTATCTGCATGGGAGTATTGTTTGCTCGTTTTTTTGATTTTAAGTCTACTGGGAGCAGTGTCTTTAAAAAAAAAATCGTAGACGGTCTACTATTTCAATTGTTTTGTAACATTTATCTTAATTCACGGAATAATGACTATTGTGACCTAAAAATGCTACAACAATTTAGTTGCGAAAAATCAATCCTAAAATTTATCAATAGGATATTAAAACTATTTCACATAACTCGGAAAACGTTATCGTGATAAAACACTAATTGCTAGTTATTTGTATTATCATACTAAATCTTGCCCTACATTGATTGTAATAATTATCTCCGAAACTTGGGGATAGGTGGTGTATAATTCTAATTAGATATAAGCCCTCATTTAGAAAGTTAGCATGGTTTGTGTGTTAAGAATGCTTATATTGCTATCGCAGAGTTTGCCATAGCAAGTCTGCGATCTATGGGAATGAAGAATAATAACAAGCTGTCCGAAATAAATAACCAGTTTCCTGTGATCGGAGTGGGTGCATCTGCCGGTGGACTGGAAGCTATCAAAAACATGCTGTCTGCTATACCAGCGTATTCGGGTATGGCATTTATCGTTGTTCAACATCTCTATCCAGAGAAAAATAGCCTATTGCCTGATTTGTTGCAAAAGATCACGAATATACCAGTGGTATCAATCACTGAGCATTTGCATATTGAGCGCGATCATATATATGTCATACCACCCGGTAAGATAGTGACCGTTGCTAACGGTTTGCTTAAACTCAATCCAAGGCCCACCAAAGAAAAATCGAATAAGGCCGTTGATGCATTATTTACTTCAATGGCGTCTGCTTATGAAGCTAGTTCGGCTGCTGTTTTACTATCGGGCATGGGGATAGATGGTACTGCTGGAATGCGAGCAATCAGAGAACAGGGTGGTTTGACCATTGCCCAAGATAACTCTGCCGGTTTCACGGCCATGCCTGGTCATGCGATTGATGCAGATATTGTAGACTTTGTTCTGCCTCCTGAACAAATCGGTAAAAAGTTAACCGATTATTTTGCCATGTTGCGACAAGGCTGGTCTGCCAATGAACCTATATCTGAATCTGTCGATGAAGAGTCCACTTATCGAAAGATTATGGAGCTGATGCATCAGCGCAAGGAGGCCGATTTTAGTTTATATAAGCAGACTACTGTTCGTCGGCGTATTGTTCGTCGGATGTTGATGTTGAAAATAGCTGATATATCGGCTTATCTAGCCCACATCGAAGCTCACCCGGTAGAACAGGATTTGTTATTTTACGACTTACTAATTTCGGTAACAGCTTTTTTCAGGGATCCCTATTGCTTTGAGTTGTTAATCAAGAAAATTGTACCGCTCATTCTTGAAGGTAAAAAAAATGGAGAACCTATTCGAATTTGGGTAGCAGGCTGTTCTACAGGTCAAGAGCCCTATTCTATCGCTATTGCTTTGCATGAGTTTTTTGGACAACAATTGCATCAGCAACGTATTCATATTTTTGCAACAGACATTTCCGATAAATCCATCAAGATAGCGCGAAGTGGTATTTATCATAAAAAAGAATTGGAAGGCGTCAGTGCGGCTAGATTGTCCAAGTATTTTGATAAGAATAAAGATCACTACGTTGTTTCAAAGACGATCAGAGATATGTGCGTCTTTGCTGTACACAACTTTTTAAAAGACCCGCCTTTCGCAAAAATGGATTTGATTTCCTGCCGGAATGTGATGATTTATTTTAAACCATTCTTACAAAAAAAGACTATAGCAATCTTCCATTACGCTTTGCGCGATAAAGGAATTTTGTGGCTTGGCAATTCAGAGACTACGGGATCGGCATCTGAATTTTTCAATCCATTACAACGTAAAAGTAAATTTTATACAAGAAAACCTGGAGTCGGTAGGTACATCACTATAATGGGTGGGGGTAAGCAAACGGCCGTTGAGGAAGAAAATATGACGCTTCGTGGTAAAGAAGTAAAAACAGAAGATTATCAAAGAAGTGCAGATGAAATTGTGTTAGCCAAGTATGCGCCTCCAGGAGTGATTGTAAACGAGCAGTTTGATATTGTACAATTTCGTGGTGTAACGAGTAAATTTTTAGAACCACCTTCAGGTAAGGCAACTTTCAATCTCATGAAAATGGCTAAGGATGGGCTTTCCTTTGAATTACGGAATGCCCTACACAGGGCAAAATCATCCAGTGAATCATTTTCCAAATCCAGTGTATCCATTAATGGTGGCGAAATGCTGGTCGGCATTGAGGTGATTCCATTGCTTAATACCTTCGATCCGTACTTTTTAGTGCTTTTTAAAGAAGAATTGGCAATACGACCACATCGTAAGTTGTCATCAAAATCAATAAAAACAGCAGAACAGGAAAGGATTCTACAGTTAGAAAGAGAACTTACGCAAATACGTGAAGATATGCGTAACATTACCGAAGCTCAGGAAATTGCCAAAGAAGAATTGCAAAGTTCTAACGAAGAGCTGTTGAGTGGTAGTGAAGAATTGCAAAGCCTCAACGAAGAACTTGAAACCAGTAAGGAAGAACTTCAAAGTACTAATGAGGAGTTGCTTACGGTCAATCAGGAACTGTTTGAAAGTAATGAAGAGCTAAATATTAGCCGCAAATTGGCGGAGGCAACTATTGCTGTATTGCATGAGCCGCTTATCATGTTGAATAGTGATCTCATTATTCAAAGTGTAAACAATGCCTTTTGTAAAACATTTAGGATTACGCAAGATCAAGCTGTTGGAAAGAGCTTTTATCAGTTGCAGAATGGCGGTTGGAATATTCCGGGTCTGGCCAAAGAATTCACCCGAATTCAGCAAAATGATGAGCAAATTATCGAAAAAGAGATCAGTTTTATCTTCCCTACTTTAGGGGAACGCGTGGTTAAATTTAACATACATCCAGTCAAGAAGGCGAATGGTGAACAATTGATTTTATTAGCATTAGACGATATTACGGAACGTAAGAACGATCTGTTGCAACAAAAAGTGTTTTCAGAAGAACTCCAAAAGCAGATCGCAGAGAAGGTGAAATTGGAAAGACAAAAAAATGATTTTATCAGTATGGCCTCGCACGAATTGAAAACCCCTGTAACCAGTATAAAGGGTTATACGCAAGCCCTGCATAGGAGGTTTCAAAAGGAAGGCAATAAAGAAGCCGAGGCCTTCTTGGCCAAGATGGATAATCAGATTAATAAATTGACCGCGCTAATTGGAGATCTGCTGGATGCTACGAAAGTAACAGCTGGGCAGCTCGAATATAACATTGACCTCTTTGATTTTAATTCTTTGGTCTCCGAAGTGACTGAAGAAATGCAGCAAACATCTAGAAAACATCAGATCAAGGTCAAGTTAGATACGTCGGTAGAAATATCTGGTGATCGTAATCGCATAGGGCAGGTAATTACCAATTTGCTGTCAAATGCCATAAAGTACTCCCCGAATTCGGATGAGGTTTTGGTAGAGACATTATTGGAAAAGAACCAGGTCAAATTAATGGTTCGAGATTTTGGCATTGGTATATCTAACAAAAATCAACAAAACGTGTTTGATCAATTCTTTCGTGCAGATGGATTTTTGCAAAATACTTTTGCTGGATTAGGTTTGGGATTATTCATTTCGTCAAAGATTATGAGCAGACACCATGGTGATCTCACGGTAAGTAGTACAGAAGGAAAAGGGTCTTTATTCACTATTACACTTCCTCTAAAGAAATAGTATGAAAAAAATATTGGTTATAGATGATAATGAAGGAATTTTAGATGTAGTCAGTATTATATTGGAAGGGGAAGGATACGAAGTACATCAGCTAATTGAGCCTGAGCAAGTTGCTAGTCTGGGGTCTGATGGTTTGCCGGATTTGATTTTATTGGATATTTGGATGTCTGGTGCGGATGGTCGCGTAATTTGTCGAGCATTAAAAGATCAGCCACATACTCAACATGTGCCGATTGTACTCATGTCTGCAAATAAAGATATTGCAGAAATTGCCGCTAGTGCCGGTGCAGATAGTTACTTGGCTAAACCGTTTGAAATGGAAGATTTAATTGCCATCGTCAAACGATTTAGCCGTCCGTAATCTATTGCTGTTCTTTCGCAGAGCTTTTACTATATCTTACTCTTTTTTTTGAGGGATTCTAGCTTCTGGATCGTTGGGCATATCGTTTATTTGTTTTTCCTTCGCATCGACTCCAGCTTCTGCATCCTTATCTTGCTTGTTCTCTTTATTCTTTTTTACCACCGATGTCAATTCTTGATAGGTTTCATCCTTTTTGTCTTTCTTTAATCCAGTGTTTTTCGTTTCAACTTTTGTTGCCATAATAAATTAAATTAGGTTTTATATCTCCGTGCAAACATTTTCCTTACTCTTGAAAAGGAATAACACTATTGTATTGTTTTGCCAAGGCTCATATCGAGTATTTATTCTGTAGGTTCGATATTTTTTTAATGTTCAGTATTGCAGCATGTATAGACGAGCACTATTAATTGCAGATTATTAAAAGTTACAAAAGGTAAGTAGGAGTGATGAATTAATTCTAAAAAAATAAAACGGTAGTGTCATGTGCTTCAGTTATTAATTATCGCGTAGGAGAGAGGATCAGTACATTATAATTAGTGAAAGATTTTGTTAACAACTGCAGAATATGAATCATTTAGATTTGCTTATAGATTTTGTACCTATAGCCGATAAATTTTGTGTACATTTACAACATTAATAATATTTTATACCAAAAAAGCAATGCAAGAAGGCATAGTAAAATTTTTCAACGAGACCAAGGGTTTCGGATTTATAACTCCAAATGACGGTGGTCAAGAAGTTTTTGTTCATGTTTCAGGATTGACTCAAGATATCCGTGAGCACGATCATGTGTCTTTTGAAGTTGAACAAGGTCGTAAAGGACCAAACGCAGTAAATGTTAAGTTGATATAAGTTAATTTTTGCATATATTGTAGAAACCGCTTTGCTATGCAAGGCGGTTTTTTTATGGCCAATTATTTCTGTATAAAACCTTGCTGACAATTTGAAGCTATACCACACATACAAAAGGCGCAGGGATCATATAGATGCCTGCGCCTTTTGTATGTACGTATAAATAGAACTTGTTAGCGATTGGCTTCGTAAAGAGTACGAGAAGCTGCGAACAACTTGTTTATGTTTATCTAGACATGCTTTTAATTACGCTGGTATGCGATTTCCACGCCTGTCCAAGTGACGCAAATTCGATATAGTTCACCCTAAACTCTTCGCAGACATTTTTCACGATCTTATTGATTTCAGGGTAATGAATATGGCTTATTTTAGGGAACAAATGATGTTCTACTTGGAAGTTTAATCCGCCAAGTAACCAAGTAAGCACCTTGTTGCGTGTAGCAAAGTTTGCGGTGGTGCTTAATTGGTGTACCGTCCATTCATCCTCCATCAGACCAGGTTCGCTCGCTGTAAATTCAGTTTCTGAAACCACATGTGCCAATTGAAAAACGGTAGCAAGACAGATACCACAAGCAAAACCTGCTATCAGAAGTCCGACTAAAGCGGGCAACCAACCTACAACCAATATCGGAATGGTTATGAATAATTGAAAGTGCAATACTTTACTAATCCAAAAAATCCATTTTTCTTTATTCGGCATATTAAATAAGGCCGAATGTTTGCCTAATCGACGTCTAAAGTATTTTTCATAATCTTGGAAAAAGATCCACGCTAGGTACGAAATAGCATAAAGTACCGGAAAGTACACATGCTGATATCGGTGATGACTTTTGGGCTCTTGGGAATCGTGAATGCGCATGAACTTGATCTCGATATCATGATCTTCTCCTTCGATATTGGTATAGGTATGATGCGCTATATTGTGTTTGAGTTTCCAGAGGTAGATATTACCACCTAGAGCATTCAAGGAATAAGAAAGCAATGTATTTACATTTTTATTGCTTGATAAGCTATTGTGCCCCGCATCATGCATAATATTAAATCCAATAGCTGCAAAATTGATCCCCAATAAGATACACAAGGGGATAGAAATTAGCCAAAAAGGTGTTACAAAGACCAATATGCTGTACAAAATCACCGCCGAGCTGATCAGTATGATGGTCTTTTGGTACATTTTAGAGCCGCCAGTTGTTCTTTTAGCAGAATTTTTAAAGTATTCATTGACCCTGCTTTTTAAGATCTTCGAGAAGGACGTGTCTTTATTGTTGAATTTTGTTGATTTTTTCATGTGATGTTTTGCAAAATTTCGCGGCAATGATCATGACGATGCAAGATCGAGAGTCTGATAGGTAGATATTTAGATAAGCTGCGAAATAATAGACAGTATTTATTAGCACGGCCATAAATTAGGCGATGCAAACATTTTTTTACATCGTAAATGTAGCTCTTTATTCTGACATTAAGTTCCAGTAGTAGCATCATTCCGTATAAATAACGTATTCTTAACATTCTACAGATGCTTGACTCATCGAAAGATAGCGTTGTTTCCAATGCTTTAAACTGTACGTTTATAGGTGATAATCGGTGGATATATGGTTTAGTTCTCTAGTTGGGTATCTAGAGCTATTAAGATGCCATTAGCTTTTAGTAAGCATTCGGCATACTCGTTTTCGGCCTCGGCATCGATGGTAATTGCGCCGCCAGTATGGAAAGATAGGTATTGCTTGGTGCGATTGTATAGCAGTGTTCGGATAACTACATTGAAGTCAAAGTTGCCATCGGGCGAGAAGTAACCAACTGCGCCGGCATAGACGCCACGTTTAGACTTTTCGTATCGATCACATAAGGCCATGGCGCTGACTTTGGGTGCACCCGTCATGGATCCTGCTGGGAAAACGCGCTTAATAGCGTCTAAATCTGTCACATTAGGATCGATCTCACAGGTAATGGTTGATACTAATTGATGTACTTGTCGAAAAGTATGTACCTGAGGCTGGCGTTCGGCTGCCACACTTCCTGCTTTTGCACTTCGCGTTAGATCGTTGCGTACGAGATCTACGATCATCACATTTTCGGCCATCTCCTTCGGGTCAGATTGTAAGCGTTGTATGATTTCCAGATCTTCCTGCTCGGTATTGCCCCGCTTTGCTGTGCCCTTGATAGGCTGAGATAGCAGTGTCGTACCCCGCTTTGCAATAAAACGCTCCGGCGATGCCGATAAGATATAATGATCCTGAAACTTAAAAAATGTGGAAAATGGTGTAGGTGAGACGCTGTTTAGCTTCCAATAAGCGCTGGGAGGATGGATAGCACAATCTTCCTGATAAAACTCCTGACAAAGATTTACCTCGTAAATATCACCGCGTTGGATGTGCTGTTTCAATTGCTGAAACGATTCCAAGTAAGCTGTTTTGCTCATCCGCTTTTGGAAAGGGCGATCCAATGTAGATCCGTCGAACGAAAGCACGATGTCACAAATAGATTCGTAGATGGACGGTACATCCATCGCCACAGGCGCATCTATCGTTACTTTTCGATCCTGGAAACGGAGTAGTATTTCTGGAGTGAAGAAGTATGCCTCTGGAAATGCCAATTCATCTGGCAATGTGGTATGTAACTCTTCCAGTTCGTTTTTGAGGTCGTAACCAAAAAAACCAAACATCCACTCGTCGTGATGTTTGGCTTTAAAGGCTTCTATTTTTCCAAATGTATTCGTGCCGTCGGCAACAATTTCCTGCTTAACACCTACCGCCAAGATACTTTGTACATTGGCATAAGGATCGGCAAATTCATTGGAGTGTAGCAGACAAGCGCTGTCATAAGAATCTGCCCAAAGCAATGCTTTAGCCAGAAAATCTACATCTTCTATCGAAAACGTTGCCGTAGGCATTACTTATTGACTTAAAGTACAATTGTTTGTACACGATCTGGACCTACCGAAAGGTATTTGATCGGCACTTCCAATGCTTTCTCTAAATAAGCAATGTAATTATTAAGTGCAGCAGGGATGTCTTCCGGTTTACGAATACCCGTTAAATCCTGATTCCAACCTTCGATCTCCTCGTATATAGGTTCTGCTGCGTTCGTGATGATCTCATACGGCATATAGTCGATCACCTCACCATTATGTTTATAGTGGGTACAAGCATAAATCTTATCGAACGTATCCAATACATCTGCTTTCATCATGATTAATTCGGTGACACCATTGATCATGATAGCATATTTCAACGCTGGAATATCAATCCATCCTGTACGTCTTGCACGGCCCGTTGTCGCACCAAATTCATGCCCCAATTTGCGCAACTCTTCACCAGTTTCGTCGTGCAATTCTGTTGGGAATGGTCCACCACCTACACGTGTTGCGTATGCTTTGAAGATACCATATACTTGGCCGATACGATTCGGAGCAATACCCAAACCAGTACAAGCGCCGGCTGTAGTTGTGTTAGAAGAAGTCACAAATGGATATGATCCAAAATCAACATCTAATAATGTTCCTTGCGCACCTTCGGCCAATACGCGTTTGCCGTCTTTCAAATATTGATTCACCAAATGCTCAGAATCAACATGTGGAATGCTTTTCAAGAACTCTACCGCTTCCAAGAAAGCTTTTTCACGATCTGAAAAATCAGGTAAATCGCCGTAATGCGCTAAGATAGAAAGGTGTTTTTGTTTCAATTTCTCATAGCGATCCAAGAAGTCTGGCAAGGTTGTATCCCCTACACGTAGACCATTACGACCAGTTTTGTCCATGTAAGTTGGTCCGATACCTTTCAAGGTAGAGCCAATTTTGCCCGTACCCATGTTGCTTTCAGATGCTGCATCCAATAGTTGGTGCGTCGGTAAAATTAAGTGTGCTTTGCGTGCAATCACCAATTTGCCTTTGGCAACTGGATCAAATCCCGCTTGCTTCAAGTTATCCAGTTCTCTTTTTAGGATGATTGGATCGATAACAACACCGTTACCAATAAGGTTCAGGGTGTCTTCGTTAAAGATTCCGGAAGGAATGGTGTTTAGAACAAATTTTTTGTTGTCAAACTCTAGCGTATGGCCAGCATTCGGTCCGCCCTGAAAACGGGCAATCAGATCGTATTTTGGGCAAAAAACATCGACGATTTTTCCTTTACCTTCGTCTCCCCATTGTAAGCCCAAAAGGACATCAACTTGCATATTGAATTGAGATATATGATTAAATAAATTGTATACTTTGCAATGCGCACTAAATAAAAAAGTTCGGGATAAATGAAGTGTTCAATTATCCCGAACAAAAGTACTATTGTTATCTAGAAAAGTGAAACTTATGTCAAAAAAGCAGACATATCACTAAACTTCGGATGCTACCGTCTCCGTTGGAGTCTTGGCAGCTTCTTTTTCTCTACATTCCTCACAGACTCCATACAAATTTAAAGAGTGATGCTTGATTTCGAATTTCAATAATTCGCCCATCATGCTTTGAATTTGATGAATACGTGGGTCGCAAAACTCCACGACCTTATTGCACTCAATGCAAATCACATGATCATGCTGCTTGTAGCCATACGACTTCTCAAACTGCGCCATATTGCGGCCAAACTGATGCTTGGTCACCAAATCACACGATACCAACAGCTCCAATGTATTGTACACTGTTGCTCTACTTACGCGATATTTCTTGTTTTTCATGTGGATATATAATGATTCCACATCGAAGTGATCCGTCCGTGAATAGATCTCTTCCAAGATAGCATACCTTTCTGGAGTCTTTCTCAGATTCTTGTTTTCCAGATATGCTTCAAATATCTTTTTTACTGTTTCGTAACTTTCACCTTGCTTCATACATTCCTTGTATTCTTCTGTACAAATTTACCAAATTTTGCTGGAATATCATATCAACTTAATGTCCTATTAAAACCAGTCAGTAACTTTCTGATATTAGTTTCTCGTTTCTGCTTCATAACGCGACACACTTGTGATGCCCGGTATGCGTAGCACATTGCTAATCAGATTCTCTAGTTGTTCAATGTCATTCACAAATACCATGATACTTCCTTCAAAAATACCTTCATTACTGGATATCGACAAGGATCTGATGTTCACGTTGAAGTTTCTAGAAATTACCGTTGTGATTTTATTTACTAAGCCAACGTCATCAATTCCGACGATACGAAGCCCGGTCAAGAAAGAGGTGTTGCCTTGCGAAGATGACCACTGCGCCTTCAAAATCCGATACCCATAGTTTGCCATCAGCCGAGAAGCATTAGGGCAGCTCGTACGGTGGATTTTGATACCATCATTCACTGTTAAGAAACCGAAAATATCATCGCCCGGAATAGGATTACAACAGGGTGCCAATGTGTAATCAATCTTTTGCAAATCGTCTCCAATCAAGATCGTGTCCATGTCCTTTTTATTGATCTTATCGACCAAACCCGTGACATGCGATTGAAATTGGTTGTTATTGGCATCTTCCGATTTTTCGGAGGCCGCGTATTCCCTTAAGTTCTTGATGTCAATCGCACCTTTGGCGACCTGAAAAAACAGATCCTGTGAACTGGCAAACTTAAAGTGATTGGCAATCTTATTAATATTGTCTGTGTTGTACGTGATTTTCAGTGATTTGAGTTTTCTTTCCAGAATCTCCTTACCATCTTCAGCTACACGTCTTTTCTCTTCTTTTAGCGAAGATTTGATCTTAGAACGCGCTTTGGCCGTAACCACAAAGTTAAGCCAATCTTCCTTCGGGCTTTGCTTGGCTGAAGTAATGATTTCTACCTGATCCCCATTGTGTAGTGGGTGAGATAGGGGAACCAATTTGTGGTTTACCTTTGCTCCGATACAGGTCGCGCCAATGTCGGAGTGAATCTCGAAGGCAAAATCCAAGGCCGTTGCATTATGTGGTAATTGTACCAAAGTGCCTTTCGGCGTGAAGATGAAGATCTCATCGGAGAAAAGATTCATCTTAAAATCATCCACAAAATCGATCGCATCTGGCTCTGCCGTGCTGAGTACATCGCGTACTTTCTGGATCCATTGATCCAGACCACTGTCTGAGTTCGATTCTTTGTATTTCCAATGTGCAGCAAAACCTTTTTCGGCAATCTCATTCATGCGTTTGGTGCGGATTTGCACTTCCACCCATTGTCCCCGAGGTCCCATTAAGGTGGTGTGCAAGGACTCGTAGCCGTTTCCTTTCGGCGAAGAAATCCAGTCGCGCAGGCGATCAGGATTAGGACGATACAAATCTGTTACGATTGAATACACTTTCCAACATTCTGTCTTTTCCTTCTCATCAACCGTATCAATGATTACCCGAATGGCAAAAAGATCGTATACCTCTTCGAAAGGAATCGATTTTTTGCGCATCTTGTTCCAGATAGAATGGATAGACTTAGGCCGGCCGAAAACATCTGCTTTGATGCCTTCTCCAGCTAAGATCTCCTTGATTGGCGCTACGAAGCCCGCAATAAATTTTTCACGTTCCGCCTTTTTCTCATTCAACTTTCTGGCGATAAACTTATAGGTATCGGGGTCTGTATATTTCATAGACAGATCTTCCAATTCCGATTTGATGGCATACAGACCCAAACGATGCGCAAGCGGAGCATATAAATAGCTAGTTTCCGAGGCAATTTTAAGTTGCTTATGGCGTGCCATGAATTCCATGGTGCGCATGTTGTGCAATCGGTCGGCCAGCTTGATCAAGATGACGCGCACGTCGTCTGCAAGCGTTAGCAACATCTTTCGGAAGTTTTCGGCTTGGATGGAGCTGTTGGTGTCGAAAATGCCAGAAATCTTGGTCAGCCCATCAATAATGCGGGCTACTTTCTTGCCAAATTGTTGCTCGATCTCTTCTACGGTCATGCTGGTATCTTCTACTACGTCATGTAGTAAAGCGCATACGATTGAAGTAGTCCCCAGTCCAATCTCTTCTGCAGCGATTTGTGCTACCGCAATCGGGTGGTAAATATAAGGTTCGCCGCTTTTTCGGCGCATATCTTTGTGGCTCTCCAGCGACAAGTCAAAGGCTCGCCGGATTTCTTGCTTGTCTCCACGTTGTAAAGTAGGTTTACATGCTCGCAACAGTGCTCGATATCGTTTCCTTATCTCTTTGTTTTCCGCCTCAATATCAATCACATATTCTTCCATATCGTATCCCAAAGGTTGTGAGTTCTTTCAATTTACTTTATCTTTACGTATTCAAGCGGTATGGTAAAGTAGCATGATTTTTGTTAAACATAAATTTAAGGAAAATTCGTGTGTTTGTAAAATGAATTTGCGATTTAATTCGTGTATGAGAGTTTTGATTAGTGCGGTTGTAGCGTTGTTTTTGTGTCCTGTAATAGGATATGCTCAACAATTGGTCATGCCTCATTATGGCGCAGGCCAACCACAAGTTGTCGATAGTTATCAGACCGCTCGCTTGGAAAATGGTGAAGTCGTACCCTATTTTTTAATTCCGGAAGTAGCGGTCTTTGGTTTTAGGCCGTGGAAAAATGAAGAGGAGCGAATGCAATACTTGCGTCTCAAACGAAATGTACTGCGCGTACTTCCTTATGCTATTTACGCACAGAAGCGTTATGCGCAATTAGATCGCGATTTAGCGCTAGCTCAAAGCAAAAAGGAACATAAAAGACTGGTTAAAGAATGCGAGCACGAGATCAAACACAAAATCAATTCGGAAGTCAAAAATCTTTCCATCAGTCAAGGTAAAATCTTAATCAAATTGATCGAAAGGCAGACGGGTAATACCAGTTATGATTTGGTCAAAGAAATGAAGGGCGGTGTCACGGCATTTGTCTATCAAGGTGTAGCTCGCGTGGTAGGTCATAACCTAAAAAGTACTTACGATCCCCAGGAAGATTTCGTGATAGAATCCATTATTCGGGAGTACGAACAGGCCCGACCAATGTCTATTAATCGCTAATAGATAGCCCTGTAGTATATGCTGTTCGTGTTCTGCGATTAGCGTCATATTTCAAACATTCTCTCAATTTACGCGTTTAAACATTATCTTTGTCTACATTTTTAAACAATAATCTATCGGTATGGAATTGGATTTGATGGTGATAACAGTGCATCCAGACGATGCTGAATTGGGAGCAGGTGGTACAATCGCGCGTTATGTAGCCGAAGGCAAAAAAGTCGGGATTGTGGATCTTACTCGTGGTGAATTGGGTACACGTGGTACGGCAGAAACCCGTGCGGCAGAGGCGCAGGCTGCAGCTGATATTTTGGGTGTGGCTATTCGTGTAAACTTGGGCTTAAGAGATGGCTTTTTTGAAAATAATGAAGCGCATCAGTTGGCCATCATTCAGTGCATTCGCCAATATCGTCCAGAAATAGTTATTACCAATGCAGTAGATGATCGTCACCCAGATCATGGCAGAGCAAGCAAGCTGGTGAATGATGCGCTTTTTTTGGGCGGATTGAGACGAATTGAAACACGCGATGAAAATGGCTTGCAAGAAAGTTTTCGACCGCGTTTGCAATTACAGTTGATTCAAGATAAATACATACAGCCAGATATTATATTGGATATTACACCATATTGGGAGATCAAAAAGCAATCGATATTGGCCTATACAACGCAGTTCAATGCGCCAGCAGATAGTAATGAGCCACAGACCTATATATCTAAGCCAGATTTTATTCTATATACAGAAGGAAGAGCGCGCGAGTTTGGACGTAGTATTCAGGCTACGTATGGTGAAGGATTTACGAGTAGAAAATTGCTAGGAGTAGATGATTTGTTCGCTTTGCGTTAATTGTTCATTATGAAGTGTTTTGCCTCTTTTTAAACTTCTATAGTATAATATCTAGGTAGCATTTCATGAAAAAATATTTGTTAGGATAAAGCATTTTACTATATTTGCAACACCAAAACAAAACGGGCCAGACTCGATATGCTTTTGGAAGCGGCGCTCATAGCTTAATTGGATAGAGCACCTGACTACGGATCAGGAGGTTAGGGGTTCGACTCCCTTTGAGCGCACGTTATTAACATCAAAGCCTAATTCGATCCACGGATTAGGCTTTTATTTTGCAATAAACAAAATAACAGAAAGTTATGTTAAACCTTGTAATTTTTGGCCCTCCTGGTGCAGGTAAGGGTACACAGTCGGAAAAACTAATCGCTCAATATGGATTACATCATATCTCTACTGGAGATATGTTTCGTGCTCATATCAAGAACGAAACCGAACTGGGCAAGAAGGTAAATCAAATTATCGCTGATGGTAATTTGGTGCCGGATTCAATTACTATCTCTATGCTAGAGCAGGAGATCAATGAGCATCAAAATGCGAAGGGTTTTATCTTCGATGGTTTTCCTCGCACGGTAGCTCAAGCAGAAGCACTGGATCAATTTTTGGAGTCCAACGGTCAGCCGATTAGCACTGTCCTAGCGCTTGACGTAAGTGAAGAAGAGTTGACTACGCGCATTGCCAAAAGGCAAGAAATATCGGGTCGTGCAGATGATGCGGCAGATAAATTGAAAAAACGTATTGAAGAGTATTTCAGCAAAACGATACACGTGTTGCCATACTACGAAAAACAGGGTAAATTGAATAAGATTGATGGCATTGGAGAGATCGACGAAATATTCGGCAACTTATCTAACGTTATCGACAAACATCTAGTAGGTTAATCTACGGTAATTATAATATTGATATGGCACAGGGTTCTAATTTTGTTGATTATGTAAAAGTATGTTGTCGTTCTGGTCACGGAGGTGCAGGCTCGGCGCATCTGCATAGAGACAAGTTTACTGCCAAGGGTGGTCCTGATGGCGGCGACGGCGGTCGCGGTGGCCATATCATTCTCAAAGGTTCTACCAATCACTGGACCTTGCTGCATTTGAAATACCGTAAGCATATTATTGCTGCCGATGGAGAGCGCGGTGGCAGTGCTTTGCGCTCGGGTGCTACGGGTAAAGATGAAATATTGGAAGTGCCGCTAGGTACGATTGCCAAAAATGCAGAAACCGGCGAAGTCTTGTTTGAAATCACCGAAGAAGGGGAAACTAAAATATTGACTGAAGGCGGTAAAGGAGGCTTGGGTAACTGGCATTTCAAGACACCGACCCAGCAAACCCCGCGTTACTCTCAACCGGGTATTCCCGGTAAAGAGGAATGGATGATCTTGGAGCTGAAAGTATTAGCAGACGTAGGTTTAGTTGGATTTCCGAATGCTGGAAAATCGACTTTATTGTCTGTTGTTTCAGCAGCTAAGCCAGAGATTGCTGATTATCCATTCACGACTATTGTGCCTAATTTGGGTATTGTATCCTACCGTGATAGCAAATCTTTTGTGATGGCCGATATCCCGGGGATTATCGAAGGTGCATCGGAAGGGAAGGGCTTGGGTTATCGTTTCTTGCGACATATCGAGCGAAACTCTGTTTTGCTATTTATGGTGCCTGCAGATACGGATCGCACCATCGCTGAAGAGTACGATATCCTATTGCGGGAGCTTACCGCATACAATCCGGAGTTGGTCGACAAACCACGTATGCTGGCGATCACCAAATCGGATATGCTGGATGATGAATTAGAAGAACAGATGAAAGCGCAAGTACCGCAAGATATTCCATATTTGTTTATTTCATCCGTTTCCGGTAAAAATATTCAGCAGCTCAAAGACGCTATTTACAAACAAATTGTAGGTTAATCAGGTATGGCTAACTTTGATTTAAAAGAATTTTTGGATCAAAAAGTGGCTGAGTACAATCGTCCGGGTTTTATTGAATCCGACCCAATCGTCATTCCGCATCGCTTTACCTTAAAGCAGGATGTGGAGATCATGGGGCTGTTTGCCAGTATATTAGCTTGGGGACAGCGCAAGACGATTATCAATAAATGTACGGAACTGATCGAAAGGATGCAGGGCGAACCATATGCCTTTGTTCTTAACCATTCTGATCAAGATCTTGCCGGTCTGCTGGGCTTCAAGCATCGTACTTTCAATGATACGGATTTACTCTATTTCATCGCATTCTTACGTCATCATTATACGCAGCACGACTCGTTGGAAATGGCCTTCGTATGGGGGCAGGAGCATCGTGAACACGTGTCTGTGGAGCAGGCGCTCAACTATTTTAAATCGTATTTCTTTTCTCTACTGGATTACCCAGAACGAACGCGTAAGCACATCAGCTCGCCCACGCAGAAATCAAGCTGTAAGCGTTTGAATATGTTTTTGCGCTGGATGGTACGTCGCGATGCACAAGGAGTAGATTTTGGAATCTGGTCGAAGATCAGTCCTGCCGATTTGATTTGTCCTTGCGATGTACATGTAGAGCGCGTAGGGCGGAAGCTAGGGATGATTACAACACCCACAGTCAACTGGAATATGGCGATGGAGCTAACGGCTCAATTACGCTTACTAGATCCTTCCGATCCCGTGAAATATGATTTTGCGCTTTTTGGATTAGGCGTCGAGGGTCGCCTCTAAGCGACTTAGGATGTGTACAATATCCACCATCCGACTCGAATAGCCGTATTCGTTATCGTACCAACCCACTACTTTTACTAATCCGCCCACGATAGAGGTCAGTTGTGCATCAAATACACAGGAGTACGGATTATTAATGATGTCGACCGATACAATCGGATCCTCGGTATAATACAATACATTCTTCAAATCACCTTCGGCGGCAGCTTTAAAGGTGGCATTGATTTCTTCCACAGAAGTTGGCTTTGCTAACGTGCAGGTAAAATCGGTTAAAGAACCATTTAATACCGGAACACGAATGCCGGCACCGCCTAACTTGCCTTCCAAATGGGTAAATACATTGGTAATGGCTTTGGCCGCACCAGTTGATGTCGGGATAATGGACGAGGATGCTGCACGTGCACGTCGCAAATCTCGGTGTGGTGCATCATGCAGGTTCTGATCGCCCGTCATGGAATGTACGGTGGTGATGTAGCCATCTTGAATTGACCAATTGTCGTCCAATATTTTGACTAGCGGAGCTACATTATTCGTGGTACATGAAGCATTAGAGAATATAGGAGCATTCCAATCGAAAGTATCATCGTTGATACCCAATACGACCGTTGGAATCTCTTTGTCTGGTGAAGGTGCAGAAATCACAACTTGACGCGCACCTGCCGTAAGGTGTTTCGATGCGGAAGCAGCGGTGGTAAAATGACCCGTAGATTCGATCACTAGATCTATGCCCAAGACAGACCAAGGCAAGCGCTCAGGATCTTTCTCATTAAAGATTTGTATAGCATGATCTCCCAGTTCTAAATAACCGTCGCGGTGGGCGACTGGCATGGGTGCTGGACCGTGTACCGAATCGTACTTAAAGAGATGAGCCAATGTGGCAGCATCAGCTAGGTCATTGATCGCAACCACCGTGACGCCATCCAGCTCACGTTGCAGCAGATGCCTTAGCGTATGCCGCCCTATTCTCCCAAAACCATTAATTGCAATCCTCATCTAACCTATTACTGTACAAATGCGGTTAAAATTTCATCAATTCCTTTTTCGCCAACCCAGTGGTTTTTCAAACTGCCATCGGCTCCGTAAACATAGTTCGCAGGGAACATGCTCGGAATATGGAATTTTCGGATGAACTCCTGATTTCTGTCATATAATACTTCGACATTCGGCTTACCATCAAGTTCTTTACCAAAAGACGGTAAGAAATTGACCATCAAACCTGGATCATTCATCGAAATATAGAGAATGTTAATGTCTTTGATCTTATCATAATTTTTAGCGAGTGCTTGTGTCTCTTGTTGGCAATGTCCGCACGACGGATCAAACAAGATGAATACCGTGTTTTTACCACTCGGTATATCTTTCTTCTCGTAGCCAAAGCCAGATTTTACTTTGTAGAACTTAAACTCTGGAATACTCGCTGTTGGATCTTGCTCTTCGGGTTGAGCAGGTGGTGGAGTCTGAGCGTGCGATGTTGATGCTTCTGCTTGCGAGCTATGATCGTGGTCTGCATGCGGATCCGCCGCTTGATTTTTGTTGGATTCAGTGTTATTACAGGCTGCTACGCTAAGCGCGATCGCCAGACTTAATATGGAGAACTTACCTTTCATCTTTGTCTTCTAATTGTTGGTCAAAGCTAAATAAAAATGAGGAATATCTTATTGGGCGAAGAATCAAAAGTGTCATATCCTTGCTATAAAGATGGTTCAGGAGATCGGGTCGTCACATATAAAAAAAAGCATTGCCACTCGGGGAGAGTGGCAATGCTAAACTAACCAATTATTAACCTAAAATTATGAATAGTCAAATATACGCCACCGTTGAACGGCTTGCAAGATGTTTAACTTTTGTTAACCCTTGCTTCGCATAGCTATGAAAAAGAGCCGGCTCTCTGTTTGCAGAAAGCCGGCTCTTTATGTATGTAAAGCTGTCGTATGCAACTAGCTTGTTACTGTTTTTGCTTCTTTCGTTTTTGGTGTAATTTCTTGCACTGCGCTATCGTCTGGTGTCAAGTCGTACATCGTAGGAGCAGCGATGAAGATCGAAGAATAGGTTGCTACAATGATACCGATCAAGATCGCGAAAGAGAAACCTCTAATTACCTCACCACCAAAGATAAACAATACTGCCAACACGAAGATCAAGGTCAATGACGTGATGATCGTACGGCTCAACGTAGAGTTGATCGCTTTGTTGATCGTGCTACCCAAGTTTTCGTTTTTACCGAAAGGTTTTGATAAGTATTCACGAAGACGGTCAAATACAACCACCGTATCGTTCACTGAATAAGCTAATACCGTCAATAATGCCGCAACAAAGTGTTGATCAATATCTAATGAGAATGGCACCAATCCATCCAATGCAGAGAAGATACCTAACAATACAATACCATCGTGTGTGGTCGAGATTGCTGCCGCTGCGGAATATTGCCATCTGCGGAAACGAATCAAGATGTAAGCGGCAATGATTAAGATCGAGAAGATAGCCGCATAGATCGCACGATCGCGAATATCACTCGCGATGGAAGGACCTACTTTTTGTTGCGAAAGAATCTCGTATTTGTTGTCACCAACTTTGGAAAGACCTTCATTCAGTTTAGCCAATACTTCGCCATCGGCCTCGTCGCTAGTTTCTTCGATGTGGTAAGTAGTCGTTACTTTAATTTGGTTTTCGCTACCAAATGTTTTTACCTCAGTAGTCAATCCAAACACCGCATCTAAGTTGCTACGTACATCTTCTAGGTTGACGTTATTGTCGTAACGCACCGTGTACGTACGACCACCTTGGAAATCGACCCCAAGAGAGAATCCCTTGGTGAAGATGGAGATAAGACACAAGATCGATACGACAATAGAAATGGTGAAGTATACTTTTCTTTTCCCTACGAACGCGAAGTTAGCATTTTGCAACGTGTTAGCAGACCAAGGGAAAGAAACAGAGATCTTTTTGTTCTTGTCTAACAAGTATTCGAAAATCAAACGAGAAATGAAGATGGCGGTGAACAATGACGTAACGATACCAATCATCAACGTAGTGGCGAAACCTTGAATAGGTCCAGATCCAGTGAAAAATAAGATCACACCCACTAATAATGTGGTAATTTGTGAATCGAGGATCGAAGGCATCGCATGCTTGTAACCGTCAGCGATCGCTTGACGCATCGATTTGCCTAAACCTAATTCTTCACGAATACGTTCGTAAATCAGTACGTTGGCATCTACCGCTGTACCCATCGTTAATACGATACCGGCAATTCCTGGTAGCGTCAATACCGCATTTAGCGAAGCTAAAATTCCTAACAAGAAAAATACGTTGAATACTACCGCAATGTTTGCAGCAATACCAGCACGGTTGTAGTACGCGACCATGAAGATCATTACGACAACGAAACCAATTACCGCTGAATTCACACCGGCATCAATCGCTGCCTGACCTAGAGAAGGACCTACAATCGCTTCTTCTACGATTTTAGCAGTAGTCGGAAGACGACCAGCTTTCAATACGTTGGCCAAATCTTTCGTGTCATCGATTGTGAAGTTTCCAGAGATAGAAGAGTTTCCGCCAGGGATTTCTTCATTCACCGTAGGAGCAGAATAAACGACGCCATCTAAGATGATCGCGATAGATGATTTCGTCTGAGCAGCTTGCGCAGTAATACGTCTCCACTGGCGAGCGCCTTCTGCATTCATCCCCATAGATACGACAGGTCTATTGTTTTGATCGAAATCATCACGCGCTTCAGTGATTACATCACCTGTAAGGACAGCGCCACTTTCTGTGTTGCTTGTTTTAATGGCAAACAATGATAAGAAATCTGGCGAGTTGTGTTCTGGCTTCACAGACCACATGAACTTCAAGTTCGAAGGAATCATCGAACGCACTTCTGGGCGAGCCAAGTATTGGTTAACGCGTGCAGTATCTTTCAAATTAGCGTAACCTACTGTTGCGCCAGGCGTCAACTGAGGCTGTCCGTTTTGTGCGGTGTAAACCGAAGGATTAAGAACCGCGAACAATGGATTTTGTTGTGCTAGCTGTGCTTGAACAGCAGATGTATCTGTGTCAGTTTTTTTCGCACCTAGATTAGCCAATAAGTTAGCGTCAGAAGCGGTGCTATCTGTTGATGTACTGTCTTTGCTAGTTGTGGATGCCGTTGCTGTAGTCGATTTCTCAGTACGTAAAGCGGCTGCTAATGTTTTATCGATGTTTTCCAACAAAGGATATACATCCGGATTGCTATGTGTTTCGAAAAACTCCAGTTTGGCAGATCCTTGTAACAGTTTACGCACACGGTCTTCATCTTTAATACCTGGAAGTTCGACCAAGATACGGTTGGTACCTTGCTGAATTTGGATGTTTGGAGAAGCGACACCGAACTTGTCAATACGCGTACGCAGCACTTTGTAGGAGTTCTCGATCGCATTGTCTGCTTCGCGTTTTAGCCAAGTACGAACTTGACCTTCTGAACTGTTTGCGTTGACAGAAGCTGCATTATCTTTAGTAGCAAAGAAAGACGCGATTGGTGTGCCTGAACCAGAAGCTTTGTACTCATCTACGAACAAGTCGATCAACGAAGTGTTGGTGGTTCTACTTTTAGCTACGGCGTTTTCCAACGATTTGTTGAAAGCTTGATCTTTTGGATTGTTAGCTAGGTTACGGATCAACTCATCTAAAGAGATCTCCATCGTTACGTTCATACCACCTTTAAGATCTAGTCCTAAAGCGATCTCACGAGCTTTCGCCTCGCGGTACGTATACTTCGCTACGCCAAGATTGTACACTACCTGTCCGGCAACCGAATCTAAATACGCTTTTTCTTTGAGCATGTCGCCCTGCGCGTATTCTGCGGCATCACTTTCCACTTTTCTGGTTACAAAAGTGAATGATAGGGAGTAGAGGCATGCTAACGAAACCACTACTACCAAAAATTTAATCAGCCCTTTACTCTGCATTTCTATCAGTCGTTATAATTAAGATTTGTTGTATTTTCAGTTTAATAATAAAAATATTCAAGATTTGCAAAGGTATAAAAAAAAGGAAAAAACAAGAGTATTATCACAAACAATTGACGGTTAAGTTTGTGTTGCCCATAATTATAGGCTGCCATAAAAACAAAACGCTCCTTTTGCTTAGCAAAAGGAGCGTTCTAGCGTTATTAAACTTAGATATTAGTTCAATGTGAATTTCAAACCAATGCTGAAACGAGCTGGTTCGAAGTTAGATTCGTTTGTAAGATTCCACCAAGGCTTCCAGTCGAAGTGCATTGCTAAGGGAGCCTGAGGCACTTTGAATTCTAGACCTGCTGCTGGACGAATAGCAAAATAGGTGCTTTCGTTTGCAAAACCGATTTGAGGTCCTACTCCTAAATACCAGTTTAGTCCACTTGCACCAGGGATTGCTTTGTTATACGAATAGTCAACACCTAAGATAGTTGCGCCACCACCAAACAATACTTGCGCGTTAGCTGCATTAAAACCACCAAAATTATGCTTGATTTGTGGTCCCACAAAAGTAGTTCCGTCGCCTAGGTCAATTCCCAAACCCAATGCCGTTCCGTAAGGAGTTTGCGCTTTAGCCTCTTGCACCCCAAATGCCATTGCGATTGCAGCGCCTAATGATAGTAGTACCTTTTTCATAGTTAATGTAATTTGATAACGTAATAAAATTGTAATAGATATTGGCGAGCATTGATCAATTATCTTGCCAGAAATGCCCTTTTGTATGTGTTTCGCAATTTCCTGTGCAATAAAATTTATGCTTTGTTGATTTAATCATATTTATTCAGTACTTTTGTCTGGCAAATAGAAATCCCATTAGATATTTGCCCATGCAACTAGACCCACACAAATTTGTAGCAGAAGGACTTACTTACGACGACGTATTATTAGTTCCAGCTTATTCCGAAATTCTACCTCGCGATGTTGATACAAGTACCTATCTGACGCGTAAAATCAAAATTAATATTCCTTTAGTATCTGCTGCGATGGATACCGTCACGGGTGCCGATTTAGCGATCGCTATTGCGCAAGCGGGTGGTATTGGCATGTTGCACAAGAATATGACGATCGAAGAGCAGGCAGCCGAAGTACGTAAGGTGAAACGATCGGAGAGTGGCATGATTCAAGATCCAGTAACATTAACTACCGATGCTACCGTTGGTGATGCCTTCCAGATTATGCGTGACCACAAAATTGGTGGTATTCCTGTAATCGATGCCGATGGCAAATTGCAAGGTATTGTGACGAATCGGGATCTACGTTTTCAGAAAGATATGAAGCGCCCGATCGCCGAGTTGATGACCAAAGCTAATTTGGTGACTGCTCCAGAAGGAACCGATTTGATCCGTGCTGAAGAGATTTTGCACGATTATAAGATTGAGAAGCTTCCTGTTGTGGATAGCAACGGTGTGCTGAAAGGCTTAATTACCTTTAAAGATATTCAGAAGTACAGACATTATCCCAATGCGGCTAAGGATGAGCACGGCCGTTTGCTCGTCGGAGCAGCCGTTGGCGTAACGCATGATACGATCGAACGTGTAGACGCTTTGGTGAAAGCTGGCGTGGATGTAGTAACAATCGATACGGCGCATGGTCATTCGTTGGGTGTGATCAATAAATTAAAAGAAGTAAAAGCAGCTTATCCAGATTTGCAAGTGATCGTCGGTAATATCGCGACAGGTCAAGCGGCAAAAGATTTGGCTGATGCTGGTGCGGACGCAGTAAAAGTGGGAATTGGTCCGGGTTCTATTTGTACCACGCGTATTATTGCGGGCGTTGGTGTTCCTCAATTATACGCTGTATATGAAGTGGCAAAAGCATTGAAAGGAACGGGTGTACCATTGATCGCTGATGGCGGTATCAAACAAACGGGTGATATTGCTAAAGCAATCGCAGCTGGCGCAAATACAATTATGGCGGGTTCTCTTTTTGCCGGTGTGGAAGAAGCGCCTGGCGAAACGATTATCTATGAAGGGCGTAAGTTCAAATCATACCGTGGGATGGGTTCGGTAGAAGCGATGGAAAAAGGTTCTAAAGATCGTTACTTCCAAGACGTGGAAGAAGATATCAAGAAACTCGTACCAGAAGGTATTGTGGGGCGTGTGCCATTCAAAGGTACATTGGCTGAGGTGGTGTACCAATACATTGGCGGATTGCGTGCTTCTATGGGTTACTGCGGTGCAGCAAGCATTGAACGTTTGCAAGAAGCACAATTTGTGAAAATCACGGGTGCTGGTTTACGTGAATCGCATCCACACAATATTCAAATTACTAAAGAAGCGCCAAACTACAATAGTCGCGGCTAAGGTTTTTCTTAAAACAACATGTAATCCCGCTCCGAAAGGAAGCGGGATTTTTTTTTGATACATAGTGACGATCTTTAATTTATGCTGGCCTTCATCTAGGGTGCGCATTTGCATTTTTCATCATAAATTAATACATTGCTAACAAGGAGTTTAAATCTTAATGTTCATTAAAACTAGAAACTATGGGTAAAGGTGATAAGAAAACGAAAAGAGGAAAAATCATTACAGGGTCTTACGGAACAAGTAGACCGGGAAAAAGAACAGAAGGCCGTAAGGCTTCAGATACTACTTCAGCTAAGAAAGTAGAAGCATAAAAAAGGGGCGAACATCTCGATGTTCGCCCCTTTTTTATGCTGTTAAGTTTGGTTTATTGCGCTGCCTCAAACCAAGCCGTCACTTCCTCTTTAGAAGGCATCGAGAGATCCAGTTTTAACTTCTTGCGCATGCCGCCTAAGTCGTTAAATACTTTATTTGGATTCGCTTCTTTCAATGATTCGATTGTTTCAAATCCCATCTTTTGCAATACCGGAACCCAACCCGTTGGGATGCCTAGCGCCGCAAACTCCTCCTCGGTAGATACCTTGCTCACTTTCTCTGGGCGCATTTGTGGGAAGAATAGTACTTCTTGAATAGAAGGATTATTTGTTAAGAACATAATCAAACGATCCATGCCTATACCTAATCCTGAGGTAGGAGGCATACCGTACTCTAGCGCACGTAAGAAATCCTGGTCAATAAACATCGCCTCATCATCGCCTTTTTCCGAAAGCGACATTTGGTCTTCGAAACGAGCCCGTTGATCAATTGGATCATTCAATTCTGAATAAGCATTGGCAATCTCTTTACCACATACCATTAATTCGAATCGCTCCGTTAACTCCGGATTGTCGCGGTGTTTTTTCGTTAGTGGCGACATTTCAATAGGGTAGTCCGTGATGAAAGTCGGCTGAATGAAGTTGCCTTCACATTTTTCACCAAAAATTTCATCGATCAACTTCCCTTTGCCCATCGTCTCGTTCACAGCGATGCCCATTCCCAAGGCCGCTTCGCGAAGCTCCTGCTCAGATTTGCCAGAGATATCAAAACCGGTGAACTGCTTGATCGCATCGGTCATCGTAACGCGAGCATAAGGCGCCTTGAAGTCGACTTTGTGCTCGCCGAAGGTAGCTTGGGTAGTGCCGTTCACCGCTATCGCGCAATGCTCCAATAGTTTCTCGGTGAAGTCCATCATCCAGTTGTAATCCTTGTACGCTACATAAATTTCCATCGCGGTGAATTCTGGATTGTGCGTGCGATCCATTCCTTCGTTACGGAAGTTTTTTGAAAACTCGTACACGCCATCAAATCCGCCGACGATCAAACGTTTTAGGTATAATTCATTCGCGATGCGCAGATAAAGTGGAATATCCAACGCATTGTGATGTGTTACAAACGGACGAGCCGCTGCACCACCTGGTATAGATTGTAGTACCGGAGTTTCTACCTCCATATAACCTGCGTCATCAAAAAAGCGACGCATCGCGCTATACAGCTTCGTACGTTTTACAAAGATTTCTTTGTTTTGCGCGTTGACAATCAGATCCACATAACGCATACGGTAGCGTTGCTCAGGATCGGTAAACGCATCATATACCTTACCATCCGCCTCTTTTACGATGGGCAATGGGCGCAATGCTTTGGTAAGCACTTTGAGTTCTTGTACGTGGATGCTGATTTCACCAGTTTGCGTGGTGAATACGTATCCTTGTATCCCGATAATATCACCGATGTCCAATAGCTTTTTGAAAACGGTATTATATAATGCTTTATCTTCTCCGGCGCAAATATCATCGCGCTTCACATAAGCTTGAATGCGTCCGGTCGAATCTTGTAGCTCTACGAAAGACGCGCTGCCCATGATTCGGCGGCTCATAATGCGTCCTGCAAAACTGATATTCTTATAGTTTAACTTATCTCTTTCGTAGTTCTCCGTGATATCGGCTGCGGTTACATTGACCTCAAACTCCTCAGCAGGGTAGGGATTGATCCCTAGATCAATAATGCCCTGAAGGTTTTGCCTGCGTTGCTGTTCCTGTGCGGAAAGTGCCATATAATTTTCTTTTCTTATTTTTATCAACTGCAAACTTAGGAAATTTAAGGGGTAAATTGGTTTAAAATTGCGTAGCACGCTTTAGAACCTACGATCAAAATTTTGTAGGATAATATTTGTTCAAAATGTTTGAATATGTTTGTGGAATACGTTAACTTTGCACCTCAATTATTGAGTATACAAGTAATCATAACATAAAATGAAAAAAGATTTGCATCCATCAAACTACAGATTAGTTGTCTTCAAAGATATGTCTAACGAATATTCTTTCTTGACAAAATCATGTGTAGATACTAAAGAAACGACCACTTGGGAAGATGGTAACGAGTATCCATTGGTCAAATTAGAGATTTCACATACTTCACACCCATTTTATACTGGTAAAATGAAATTGGTTGATACGGCTGGTCGTATCGATAAATTCCGTAGCCGTTACAACAAGAAGTAATATTCTGGTAAAACAGATGTCTACATACAAAAGTCTCGATCGTATATTGGTCGAGACTTTTTTTGTGCATTGTCAGTGGCATATTTGCTGCATTCACGACACAAATGTGATACCTGCATTTTAGTTTTGTATCTTTAGCCTATGATTGATACGATCTTTCTGTTTGATGATGCATCTTGGCGTGAGCAATTGTTACCTTTGGTTGCCACAAGGCCAGTTTCAGATCTTCGAGTCGGTATTTTTACGATTGCCCAAAAATGGAGATCATTTGCTGGTGATAGGCCGATATCCTATCTCACGGCTGGTCATTTGATGGAGAAATATGGTAAGCAATTACCTGAAGGCAAATCAGCCCTGATCATCAGAGGTAATGTGTTGCCCGCCAATGCCTTATTCGCAGCAATTGCTGCTCTACCAATAGGCTCTGTATTAATGCAAGAAGATCAGTGGATCGCATGCCATATCCGTGCTACAAGCCTTTTTTCAGAATCGGATATTTCTACTCTGCAAGCGGTGGCATTCCACGAATTTGTACAATTCATTCACTATCCGGAAGATATTTTTATCGCCAATGCGGCCGAGATTGGCGCAGATTTACTGCATATCGATCATTATTCTTCCGTTGCGTCTTTGCCCCAAGGGAATACTTATCATGGCGATAAGATAGTGGTGGAAGGAGTACATTCATTTCGGGGTGTGACATTGCATAGCGAAGATGGGCCGATTTATATTGGTGCTGGCGCAATAATAGAAGATGGTGTATACATTAAGGGGCCTGCTGCGATTTGTGCTGGTGCTCGCGTGAAAACTGGAGCGCGCATTTATCCTAATGTCACGATCGGACCTGGGTCTACAGTTTGTGGTGAGATTAATAATACGGTGATTTGGGGTAACTCAGCAAAAGGCCATGAAGGTTATCTTGGCTGCGCTGTGATCGGCGAAGGTTGTAATTTGGGTGCTGGTACGTCCAATTCCAATCTGAGAAATGATTGGAAGAACGTGTTTTTGTATGATTATGCGCTAAAGGATTATCGCAATACGGGTTTGCAAAAATGTGGTTTGATCATGGGCGATTTTGCGATGGTAGCTATTCATACTCGCTTTACGACGGGCACGGTGATTGGTGTAGGTGCGCAAATAGCTATTTCTAAATTTGTGCCTAAATTTGTGCCAGATTTTGCTTGGCTTACCGACGAGCGATCCGAAGCGTATCACTTGGACAAGTTTCTGGCGATGATGCAACGGCGGGATTCGAAAAAAATTAATATGATGAATCCTGTGGATTCCCGTATCTTTGAGTATCAGCATGCTGATACAGAAAATGTAAGAAAAGAGTATTTATACAAATTATCAAAATAAAAATTATGCGTAAGAATATCGTTGCAGGAAACTGGAAAATGAATTTAGAGTATGAGCAAGGTGTTAGCTTGTTCTCAGAAATTGTTAACATGGCAAAAGACGAAGTGATCGGTGCTCAAGAAGTAGTGGTCTGCAGTCCAGCCATTCATTTATCTAGCATTGCAAAACTTTCTTCAGGAGTCGCTAATGTCCACGTTGGTGCACAAAACATTCACCAAGCAGAATCTGGTGCATATACAGGCGAGATTTCTGCTTCACAGGTAAAATCTGTTGGTGCTGAATACGTTATTTTAGGTCATTCAGAGCGTCGTGCATTTTTCAAAGAAACGGATGCTTTATTGGCAGACAAAACAAATGCTGCTTTGAAACATCAGTTGAACCCCATTTTCTGTATCGGCGAAACCAAGGAAGAGCGTGAGTCAGGAAGTTTCTTTGATGTAATCAAGACACAACTGGAGGCAGGATTATTCCATCTTTCAGCGACAGAATTTGCACAAGTTGTTTTGGCGTATGAGCCCGTTTGGGCAATTGGTACAGGATTGACCGCTTCTCCAGAGCAAGCGCAAGAAGTGCATGCTTTCATCCGCGCTACAGTAGCAGAAAAGTATGGCGAAGCCGTTGCTGATGATACATCGATCTTGTACGGCGGAAGCTGTAACCCATCTAATGCAGAAAGTTTATTCTCGCAAAAAGACATCGATGGTGGCCTAATTGGTGGTGCATCATTAAAATCACGTGACTTCTTGGATATCGTGAAGGTATTCAATACGAAATAAGTATGAAATATACGTCAGTTGCTTTTTCATCCTCCGATATGGAGGCTTGGCAAAAAGATCTGCTGATTGCTGAATTAGGCGATATAGGCTACGATACGTTCGAAGATTCTACGAGCGGATTCGTAGCTTATATTCCGACAGCTAATCTAGACATCCCCGCATTAGAGAGCTTATTAGTTCGCGAATCAACAGCATATCAGGTGGATTATGAAGTGCAGGAGATAGAAGATCAAAATTGGAATGAGCTTTGGGAGAGTAACTTTCAGCCCATCACGGTCGACGAGCGTCTGTATGTTCGAGCTACTTTTCATAATCCGAAACCAGAGTACGAGTATGAGATTGTGATCGACCCGAAGATGTCTTTCGGTACTGGACACCATCAAACGACAGCGATGATGCTTTCTTATGTGCTGAATGCGGATCTGGAAAGCAAATCGGTTTTGGATATGGGTTGTGGCACAGGGATTCTGGCTATTGCGGCAGCAAAACGTGGAGCTCAATCTATTTTCGCAGTTGACTATGATGAGATCTGTGTACAAAGTGTGATAGAGAATAGCGCGTTGAATAACGTCACGAATATAGAAACCGCGTTAGGTTCGCAAGAACAGATTGCTGGACGTTCATTTGATGTAATATTGGCCAATATCAATCGCAATATTTTATTGGAGCAGATGGAGAGCTATAGCGAGAGCTTAACAGCTGACGGTAAACTATATATATCGGGTTTTTATGAGGGCGAGGATTTGGAGTTATTAAAACAAAAGGCACAATCTTTTGGTTTGATCTTCAACGATCACCACGTCTTAGATCGTTGGTGTTCGGCGATGTTTGTGAAAAAATAGCAAGATAGGATAGGAAGGATATGCGCATACATTTTATAGCGATAGGTGGTAGTGTCATGCATAACTTGGCCATTAACTTGGCTGAGCAAGGTCATCAGATCACCGGGTCGGACGATCAGATTGTAGAGCCGTCGAAGTCACGTCTGGAAAAAGCCCATCTTTTTCCGGCGGAGTTAGGATGGTTTCCAGATCAGATTACGGAAGAGCTGGATGCGATCATTTTAGGCAAACATGCCTTAGAGGATAATACAGAGTTAAAGAAAGCACGCGAAATCGGGGTGAAGATATACTCATATCCTGAATTTGTGTACGAACAAAGTATCAATAAGACACGCGTAGTGATTGCAGGGACGTACGGTAAAACGACGGTGACCAGTATGATTATGCATGTGTTGAAGAAGATGCAGGTAGAGTTCGATTATTTGGTGGGTGCACAGCTAGAAGGATTTGATTCTTTAGTGAAACTTACCAGTACTAGTCCGCTCATTATCATTGAAGGAGATGAGTATTACGCTTCTACGCTAGATAATCGCTCAAAATTCCACCTGTATCGTCCTAATATCGCGTTGATAACCGGTATCGAGTGGGACAGCTTTCGGACGGTGATATCCAGTGAAGATTATTTTGAGCAGTTTCGAAAGTTTATCGAAAGTATTACGCCTAAGGGCACATTGATATACAATAAGGACAATGCAAGTCTGCATCAGATTTTGGAAGATACAAAAGAGCTCAAAATAAATCGACATGGTTACAAAATGCCAGAGTATACGATTAATAAGGGAGTGACATCTGTGTCGGTTTGTGGTCATGATTACTCCTTAAAAGTCTTCGGAAAGCATAATCTTTCAAATATTGTTGGAGCATATACCGTATGCGAGTGGTTAGGTGTTAAAAGAAATGAATTCTATCACGCGATCCAAGATTTCAAAAGCTCTATTCGTTATTTAGAATTTGTGGCTAGTGGCAATGGGAGTGTGGTCTATCAGGATTTTGCTCACAGTCCAGCCAAAGTGAAGTCGAGTATACATGCTATTAAAGAGCAGTTTCCGGCAAAAGCGCTAGTTACTTTTATTGAACTAAATCCTTATGATGCGATAGAAGAGGATCTAATGAAGCAGTATAAACACAGTATGCAAGAGTCAGATCATGCGGTAGCATTTGTTAATATAAATTCATACAAAGAAAAAAACATTACACGAAGTCTTCTGGAAGATCACCTTGCTAAAGCGTTTGACCACCCATCATTCCATATTATCAGTGATATAGAGAAGTTGGAAACGTTTTTGGAATCTTTTCGTTCAAATGGGTATAACTTGCTCTTTATGAGTTCAAACACTCATAATGGGGTGAATATGGCTAGTCTAGCTGATAAATTTTTGAAAGAGGCGTAGAATTTTCTTATTTTATTTCTCTGTTTTATATTTTTTAGTTAAATTTGTACTATCTGCTATAAACAAAAGAGTACAAAATTTATCTATGAACACATTAGGAAAAAAAATTAGACTGTTAAGACATCAGCGAGGCTGGAGTCAGGAAGATGTAGCCAAGAGATTAGATATCTCTATTCCGGCTTTTTCAAAGATCGAAACAGGTATTACTGACGTTAATCTTTCTCGTTTAAATCAAATCGCCAACCTTTTCGAACTTAGCTTGGTGTTATTGCTATCTGATGCGGATTCTGAAGAAAGCAAGGGCGTGCAGGAAGAGATGAAAGAGTTAGGCAAAAGATTGCAAACACGTGAACTCGAGGTGATCGATTTGCAAAAAAAGGTAATTGATCTTTACGAGCAATTACATAAAAAGTAATATTAAAGCGAAAGGGCAGTCGTAATCGGCTGCCCTTTCTTTTTCGCACTAGATAATAGACCAATACGAGGATCTACCAATTAAAAGTCGTCGTCGTCGAAGTCGTCATCACCACCTAGATCCAATCCTTCCAGATCCAAGTCGTCATTGAAGTCGCTGTCGTCGTCTTCAGGCCCATCAAAGCTGAGTAATTTCTCATCTTCTAGTAAACTTCTTTCCATCGTTTCCATCACGTTTTCCATTGATTAGCTCTCTCTTTTTTTTGTAAAAATATATAAGAAAAATAAAATTCGCCACTTTTTTTTAAAAAATTACAAGCTGTTAATCAGGCAGTTATATGTTTGCTTTTGTGGTGTACTGCTTATAGAGGTTACTCACAAGAACAGGGTAGTGAGATTAGCGGAGATAAAAGAAGGGCTTGTATTCTATTTACAAGCCCTTTTAAAGTTTATACGATATATTTTTTATTCTTAATAATCGATCACCTGTACTTCCATATGCTCTGGTATAGTACGGAAATCGTATACTTGGTTACGCAGTTGAGGTTCAAAACCCGCCTCTTTGATCGATTCTTGTATAGAAGTAGAAGTAAAGCGATGTGGTGCTCCAGCAGCAGAAACTACATTTTCTTCAATCATAATCGATCCAAAATCATTCGCACCAGCATGCAAACATAACTGTGCGGTACGCTTACCAACAGTAAGCCACGAAGCTTGTATATTTTTGATATTGGGCAGCATGATACGGCTGAGCGCGATCATGCGAATGTATTCATCACCAGTCACATTGTTGGTGATGCCACGAAGACGCTTTAACAAAGTCCCATCATCTTGGAATGGCCAAGGAATAAATGCTACAAAGCCGTAATTACCTTCGGGTTTCTCTTGTTGAACTTCGCGTACCCAAACTAAGTGTTCGAAGCGCTCTTCGATGGTTTCTATATGGCCAAACATCATCGTCGCTGAGGTTGGCAAATTGATCTGATGCGCTGCGCGCATCACGTCCAACCATTCTTGACCACCACATTTTCCTTTGGAAATCAGTCTGCGAACGCGATCATTTAATATTTCGGCTCCAGCCCCTGGTAAAGAATCCAGTCCTGATTCTTTCAAAGAACGTAGGACATCGATGTGCGACATGTTTTCTAGTTTGGAAATATGCGCAATCTCGGGAGGACCTAAAGAGTGTAATCTTAGGTTGGGATATAGTGATTTGAGCTCTTTGAAGATGTTGTTGTAAAACGATAACCCTAGATCTGGGTGATGACCACCTTGCAATAGTAATTGGTCTCCACCAAACTTAAAGGTTTCTTCAATCTTCTGTTTGTAGGTTTCGATGTCGGTGATATAGCTGTCTTCATGACCTGGGCGACGGAAAAAGTTACAAAACTTACAGTTGGCGATACACACATTGGTGGTGTTCACATTGCGATCGATTTGCCAGGTGACTTTGCCATGTGGTACTTGAATTTTTCTCAATTCGTTGGCTACGTAAGCTAGGTCGGCTGTCGCGGCATGATGATACAGAAAAACTCCCTCCTCTTGCGTCAGGAAGTCGAATTGAAGGGCGCGCTCTAATAAATTATTCACTTTCATCTAAGTGCAAATATACAGGATTTTGACTATAAGTAAAGGGCAGTTGGTAATACAATATGAATTATGAGTTCTTGTTGACAAGCCAGAATTGGCACATATAAAGTGGCTTTTTTAATAGTGTATATTTTACACTATGATTTTTATATGATGTATTTTTCCGTATCTTTAAAGACAAAAGTATTTTTAATTATTTATCTCAAAACACATATGAGCCTAAAAGATTTTAAAGGTGTATTGACAGGAGATCAGGTACAAGAACTGTTCGAGAAAGCAAAAGAACATAAATTTGCATTGCCTGCCGTTAATATTATTGGTACAAATTCATTGAATGCGGTGATGGAAACAGCGAAAGCGGTTAATTCACCAGTTATTATTCAATTGTCTAACGGTGGTGCACAGTTCTATGCTGGTAAAACTGCTAACAACGATAATCTTAAAGCGTGCGTTTTAGGCGCTGTATCCGCAGCACAACATGTACACTTACTGGCTGAGCACTATGGCGTAGCGGTAATCTTACACACAGATCACGCGGCTAAAAAATTATTGCCTTGGATTGATGGGTTGTTAGACGCTGGTGAAAAATTCTATGCACAACACGGCAAACCTTTATTTTCATCTCATATGTTGGATCTTTCGGAAGAGCCTTTGGAAGAAAATATTGAAATATCTGCTAAGTATTTAGCACGCATGAAACCACTAGGCATGACGATCGAGATCGAGCTTGGTGTAACAGGTGGTGAAGAAGATGGTGTAGATAATACAGACGTAGATAGCTCTAAATTGTATACGCAACCAGAAGAGGTAGCTTATGCTTACGAAGAGTTATCTAAAATTTCAGATAAATTTACAGTTGCAGCTGCTTTTGGTAATGTGCACGGGGTATACAAACCAGGTAATGTAAAATTGCAACCAGTTATTTTGAACAACTCTCAAGAATTTATTCGTGAGAAGTTTAAATTGGATGCTCAAAAACCAGTAAACTTTGTATTCCACGGTGGTTCTGGATCTTCTCCAGAAGAAATTACAGAAGCACTTTCTTACGGAGCAATTAAGATGAACATCGATACAGATATGCAGTGGGCATTCTGGGATGGCGTTCGTCAGTACGACGCAAAGAACCATGATTATTTGCAAGCACAAATCGGAAATCCAGAAGGAACAGATTCACCAAATAAGAAATACTACGATCCACGTGTATGGTTGCGCAAAGGTGAAGAAGCTTTTGTAGCTCGTTTGAAGCAAGCTTTTGAAGAATTAAACGCGGTTAATTCTAACGATAAATTGTAGTCATTATGTTATTACGCTCTGTTTCAATAGAGCAGAAAAGGGAGACTTAAAAAGTCTCCCTTTTTCTTTTTATGAAAATTTTTAAAACTTTATGTGTTTAATAAACAATTTTGGACGAATTGTTGTTTACACCTACAAGACAACATAATTAAATCAAAAAAATAAGACCTTATGAGATCAAAATTTTATTTTTCGATGATTGCCATCTTCTGCGCTATCACTTTTGTACAACCTGTATTGGCAAACGATGAGCCAGCTGCTAAAGAAGTAACGGCAGATCCTGCCACAGAAGCTCGTATTTCTGAAATTGAAGCTCGCGTAAACGAGATCAAAGCAATGGATCGCAGCAACATGACCAAAGCAGAACGCAAGGCCATGAAAAAAGAGTTGAAAGAATTGAAAAAAGAATCAAAAGCATTGGGTGGTGGTGTGTACTTATCAGTAGGTGCTATTATCATCATTATCTTGTTGTTGATTTTAATTTTGTAATCAACGATTCTTTACTTTCAGGTAAGAAAACGGCCTAATCATTTCAACATGTTTAGGCCGTTTCTAGTATTTAATATCTTCGATTAGCGCTTATAATTGAACCACTTGATTAATTCTTTAAAAGTGACTTTCTTACCGTACATCAAGATTCCGACGCGATAGATACGCGCTGCCACCCAAGTGGTGAATATAAATCCTAACACTAATAATGCGAAAGAAGTAACGATTTGCCAAAGTGGAACATCAAATGGTATTCTTACAAGCATCGCGATAGGAGACGTTAATGGAATAAAGCTAAGCCAAGTCGCAATCGAACCATGCGGATCATTGACAATTACACCAAACGATAAGGCATATGCTAATAATAAAGGCATGGTAATCGGCATCATAAATTGATTTGTTTCCGTCTCATTGTCTACCGCAGATCCAACAGCAGCAAACAACGCACTGTATAATAAATAACCGGCTAAGAAGAACAGAAAGAAGCAGATCAGAAGTTCGGGAAAGTCAATCGATCCCAAAGCGACGTCTAGATCGAAACCGCCTGCAGTTTCTGGCATATCTGTCTGCGGCATACCTGGCGTAGTTTGTACTGATGCCGCCATTTCCTTCGAATTATCCATAAATAGAGAGGCCGCAGAGAGTAGGCCTGCACTCAAGATTACCCACAATAGAAATTGCGTCAAACCCACCAATCCGATTCCTACAATCTTGCCCATCATGAGTTGAAAAGGTTTGACCGAGGAGATGATGACTTCGACAATTCTGCTTGACTTCTCTTCGATAATGCCGCGCATGACCTGCGTGCCGTATAAGAACAGGGAAAGATACACCAAAAATGCTAATGCAATAGATATTCCCATTGCCACGCGCGTGTCGCTATCTTTGGTATCTCCCGTCTCTGTCAACTCCTTCGATGTAATGCGAATATTGGAATCCAAATCGCGAATGATCGAAGGATCTACACCTAATTCCGAATATTGATGCGCTTGCAAAATACTTGTCAAGTTGCTTTTTACTTCATTTTGCGTGGACATATTTGGCTTGCCAGAAGATAGCAATTCAATACGCTTGCTGCTGTAGAAATCAGCGGGGATGATCAATATATTGATATTGTCTTTTTTACCCTTAATCTCGGAGATCTGCTCCTGCAATTCTACGTTAGATTTGCTGTACGTGATATTGCGATTATTTTCGAGCTGCTCACTAATGCCACCTTGCTGATCCAGTACAAAGACGGTAGCATGCGTATCTTCAAAGCTTTTCTTGGTGAGATAAAAGATTCCCGCATAAAGTGCGATAAAGAATACCGGTACCAAAAAGGTAACCAACAAGAATGATTTTTTGCGCACCCGAGATAGGTATTCGCGTTGTATGATAAGTGATATTTTGTTCATGGCGGATGCTTAAAACTTTTTAATGTTAGTGACCTGCTCGATAAATATATCGTTCATAGAAGGCACTATTTCCAAAATCTGGTTGATGTTGATTTGTGGAATCAGGAATGATAATACGTCATTAAGATTATAAGAAGGGGAGATCTGTATTTTGGCCGTATGTTCGCCATCGTCTTCCGTCTGATCTAGTATATGGTACAGCTCGCTATTACTTTGTAATAATTCCGCCGAATCTTTGGCAGTATAGCTCAGTTTGTAGGTTTGGTTTTTGTGGCTGGCTTTTATTTCTTTCACCGCGCCGTCCAAGATCTTTTTCGATTTATTAATCAAAGCAATTTGATCACATAACTCTTCTACTGACTCCATGCGGTGAGTAGAATAGATGATCGTTGTACCTTTTTTATTTAGCTCTAAAATTTCATCTTGGATAATTTGCGCATTAACGGGGTCGAATCCCGAGAAGGGTTCATCCAAGATAATCAATTCTGGTTCGTGCAATACTGTCGCGACAAACTGCACTTTCTGCTGCATACCTTTACTCAGGTCTTCGACTTTCTTTTTCCACCAGCTTTCGATTTGTAGCTTTTCGAACCAGTATTTGATTTTCTTCTTCGCTTCTTCTTTGGGCAAACCTTTGAGCTGTGCCAAATAGATCATCTGTTCGCCGATTTCCATCTTCTTGTACAATCCGCGTTCTTCGGGTAGGTATCCGATGCGGCTGATGTGTTTGGGTTGTAATGGCTCTCCCTGAAAGAAAATTTCACCAGCATCGGGCGCTGTGATCTGATTAATGATACGAATAAGCGAAGTTTTTCCGGCGCCGTTAGGTCCTAATAGGCCAAATATTTGCCCTTCGGGCACTAAAAGAGAAACATCGTCCAACGCGCGGTGGTTGGCGTATTGTTTCACAATGTTGCGAATGTCTAACATGGATAAGATTGGTTTTTTCGAGGCTTAAATTACTGAAATATCTCGACCTAAGCGATATTTTTGGTGAGATAAGCCGTTTTAGGCGGTATTCTCCCGTTTTCATGGATAAATGCTACCTTTGCATATGTTGATCAAAACGGCAGAGTTCATCTGCAGCAATACACAAATTGATAAATTACCCGAGCCTAATAAGCCAGAATATGCTTTCATTGGCCGATCCAATGTGGGTAAATCCTCGCTCATCAATGCGATTACGGGAAGAAAATATCTGGCCAAAACGTCTCAGAAACCAGGTAAAACGCAGTTGATTAATCATTTTTTGATTAATGATAATTGGTACTTGGTCGATCTTCCGGGTTATGGCTTTGCACAAACTTCGAAAAAGAATCGTTCCGACTGGGAGAAATTCATCCGTGCTTATCTGACGCGTCGTGAAACGTTGCAATGTGTATTTGTATTGATCGATAGCCGCCACGAACCTCAGAAAATTGATTTGGACTTTGTGTATTGGTTGGGCGAAAAAGGATTGCCTTTTATGTTGGTTTTCACCAAAGCTGATAAACATTCCGGTGTAAAATCCGACCAAAACATTGCTAAATTTCGTCGTGCTTTAAAACAATGGTTTGAAGAAGTTCCGGCTCACTTCCTAACGTCTTCAGAAACGAAAATCGGCTGTGATGAGTTGTTGAATACCATTGGTGATATTAATGAAAACTTCGTATTGCCTCCGAAAATATGAAGAAGTACATGTCCTTAGTGCTTTTCGCACATAGTATTTTCGCACTGCCCTTCGCGATTATTGGTTTTTTCTTAGCGGTCTCGATGGGCTTGTTTCACTTCGATTGGCTCTTATTTGGGCTGATGTTAGTTTGTATGGTGACGGCTCGCAACTCGGCGATGGCTTTCAATCGCTATTTGGATCGCGATATCGACGCATTGAATGCGCGTACCGCGGTGCGTGACATTCCCGCAGGGCGAGTTGCCCCGCGCGAAGCGCTTATTTTTACAATCGTAAATTGTGTGATATTCATTGTCGCCACCTATTTCATTAATCCACTATGTTTGTTTTTAGCGCCGATTGCTTTGTTCGTGGTGTTGTTCTATTCTTACATGAAGCGCATATCGCCGTTGTGCCATTTGGTATTGGGTTTAGGTTTGGGATTAGCGCCTGTCGGCGCCTATTTAGCGGTAGCTGGACAGTTTCATATCGTTCCAATTTTTTTCGGTCTTTCGGTCTTAACTTGGGTGAGCGGGTTTGATATTATTTACGCTTTACAAGACGAATCCTTCGATCGGGAGCATGGACTGCATTCTATTCCCGCGCGTTTTGGCGCAGCCAAAGCCTTGCAGATTTCGACTTTGCTACACGTATTGTCATTTATGTTTGTTTTATTGCCTTTGTTTTATATTCCAGTTAGCTGGCCCTATTATGTTGGATTGGTTTGCTACGGCGGACTGCTGATCTATCAGCACCGTATTGTGAGCCCGACCGATTTAAGTAAAGTAGATCGCGCTTTTATGACCACGAACGGCATTGCTTCGGTGGTATTTATGTTCTGTTTTCTGTTGAATTTATGGGTATTAGGATAAGTATTTGCTAGCTATATAAAACAGACAGGGCAATCCATTTCGGATTGCCCTGTCTGTTTTATTGCCAACCGCCACCTAGCGATCGGTAGAGATCCACCAAAGCGTTGTACTGTGATTTCTGCGATTCGATTAGTTCAAATTTTGATTCGAGCACATCCCGTTGTGTGGTCAGCACTTCCATATAATCGGCATGTGCTGCGCTAAATAGATCATTGGCAATCTGTATCGACTCATTGAGTACATTGACTTGCCGGTTCTTGTAGCGCGTTCCTTCTACGGCATTGTGGTATTTAGAAAGCTGATTCGCCACTTCTACGTAAGCATTTAATACCGTCTGTTCATACTCAAATACCGACTGAATTTGCTTGGAATTGGCCGTTAGGTAATCTGCCTGAATGGCTTTTTTATTCACCAACGGTGCCATCAAATCTCCAGCGAGCGAATAGACCAGCGATTGTGGCGTTTTCAATAGATAAGCAGGATTAAATGCCTGATAGCCGATCGAGGCCGAAATACCCAAGGAAGGATAGAAACGTGCTTTGGCCACTTTTACATCCAGATCCGCGGCTGCCATGCTGAGTTCTGCTTGGCGCACATCAGGGCGATTTTCCAGCAATTGTGCTGGCAGCCCAGCGTCCAGAGCGGCTAACGTGTTTTCATCAAACTCGGCAGTGGTGCGCTCAATGTGCTGCGGAAAACGACCAGCTAGATAGTTCAGTTTGTTTTCCGTTTCTACGATGTGCTGATCTATTTCAAACTGCAGGCTTTGTGTTTTAAGCAATTCAGCCTCAAACTTTTTGACCGCCAATTCTGTGACGCGAGTTGCCAGTTTTTGCACTTTGGCAGTCGTCAAGGCATTCTCTTGCAAAGCGATATTTTGTTGCAAGATGATGCGTTGCTGATCGAGCGCCAATAACTCATAATAGCTGTTGGCAATCTCCGCGACCAGATTAGTCACCATAAAATTCTTGCCTTCTACCGAAGATAAGAAACGTAGCTGCGCCGCCTTCGTGGCATTGTGCAACTTATGCCATATATCGATTTCCCAATTGGCAAACAATGCGGCACCAAAGTCGGGCATTGGTTCTGGATTTTCTTTTCCGTGGCGAATCTCCACTTCTCTTTCCAATGCACCCAATGGCGTATTTTCACTGCGTTTTTCGACGCCAGCGCCACCGCGCACACCGACAAAGGGTAAGTATTCCCCTTTGCGTGCCAACACCTCATTGCTCGAGATGGCGATCTCTTGCAGCATCACATTCAATTCCTGATTGTGTAATAATGCGGTATCTATCAGTTGCACCAAATGCGGATCGTTGAAGTATTTGTTCCAATGTAGATCGGCTATGTTCCGCGTAGAATCTGCCTGTGCGTAGGCTTGCGGCAAAGCTGCAGTAGATGCTTGCTTTTCGATGATCTTTGGCGTGCCGCAGCTGCTTGCTAAAGCGGATGCTACGAGCAGGGTGCTATATAATAAAGTTGTTCTTTTCATTAGTTTTCAATTTTTTCGAGCAAAGGCATTTCTTCCTCGTCTTTGATGAGTTTCCGTTTGTTGGCGATCGTTCCGAAGATGAAATACAATCCAGGTACGACGATAACGCCGAAGATCGTACCGAGCAGCATACCACCGGCGGCGGCAGCACCAATAGTGCGGTTTCCGATCGCGCCCGGTCCGTGCGCCATCACCATCGGAATCATACCAGCGATAAAAGCAAAAGATGTCATCAAGATCGGGCGAAAACGTACGCGCGCGCCCATCACAGCAGCGCGATAGATTGATAGTCCTTCGGCATGTTTTTGCATCGCAAACTCCACAATCAATACCGCATTCTTACCGAGCAAACCGACGAGCATGACTAATCCCACCTGCGCGTACACATCATTGGCTAAGCCCATGATCTTGAGTAATAAAAAGGTGCCGAATATTCCGGCAGGTAGCGAAAAGATAACCGATAGCGGAATGATGAAACTTTCGTACTGCGCTGCTAATACCAGATACACAAATCCGAGCACGACCAAGAAGATATAGATCGCCTCGTTACCACGAGCGGCTTCATCTTTTGTTAATCCTTCCCAACCAATGTCATAACCTCTTGGTAAAGTTTGTGCGGCTACTTCTTGAATTGCCTGAATGGCTTCTCCTGTACTATAGCCATTAGCTGGTTCGCCTTTAATAGCCGATGATGGATACATATTATAACGTGTAATCTCATTCAATCCCTGCGTTTTGTGCATGGTCATGAAAGCGGAGTAAGGCACCATTTCGTCGCGATCATTCTTCACGTACAATTTCATAATATCGTCTGGCAAAGCGCGGTATTCGGGCGATGCTTGCACGTAAACTTTATAAAAAGTACCGAAGCGGATAAAACCTTGCTCGTACGTACTACCAATCAAGATAGAGAGGTTGTTCATCGCATTTTCTATGTTCACACCTTTTTGCATGGCAGCTTCGTTATCAATTTCTAGTTCAAATTGCGGATAGTTCGCCGAAAAGAAGGTAAACATACCCGTCAATTCTTTACGCTTACGCAAAGCAGTCATAAACTCATCATTCACCTGTTCCAATGCTTTATAGTCATCAGTATTGGTTTTATCTAATAGACGAAGTGAAAAACCGCCTGCTGCACCATAACCCGGTACGGCTGGTGGACCAAAGAACTCAATCGTTGCACCCGCAATATTCTTGGTGTGCTCTTCGAGTTGTTCGATAATCTCCGGTACGCTGTGCGTCCGCTCCGACCAATCTTTGAGCTCGATCAGACAGGTTCCGGCATTGGATCCACGACCTTCGGTCAAGATTTCGTAACCCGCCAAAGCTGTTACCGAAGCCACGCCATCCACATGCTCAGCTGCTTTTTGCAGTTGGCGCGCCAGATCATTGGTGCGTTCCAAAGTAGATCCTGGAGGCGTTTGTACGATGGCGTAAATCATTCCCTGATCCTCATTAGGTATAAAACCTGAAGGAAGCGTTCTTGAAATACCAAAAATACCGACCGCAAATGCTGCCAATAAGGTAAAGGTCACCACGCGACGGTTGACAATGCGTTTTAAGAACAAGGCATAACGCACATTCAAACGATCGAATTTTTTGTTGAATACAGCCAAGAATTTCTCGATAGGATTGAGTTTGGCCTTCTTGCCTTTATGCGGTTTTAGAAGCATCGCACAAAGCACTGGTGTGAGTGTCAAGGCTACGAAACCTGAAATGACAATGGAACAGGCCATCGTGATGGCAAATTGCCGGAAGAATACACCGACTGGTCCGGTCATAAATGCCACGGGAACAAACACCGCCGTCATTAATAAGGTGATCGCGATTACTGCGCCGCTAATCTCTTTGATGACTTCTACTACGGCAGCATAAGGTCGCAAATGCTTTTCATGCATCTTGGCATGCACGGCTTCGACGACCACAATGGCATCATCCACCACCACACCGATCGCCAGCACCAAGGCAAAGAGTGTGATGAGGTTGATGGTAAGTCCAAATGCCTGCATAAACATAAATGCACCAATGAGCGAAACGGGAACGGCAATAATCGGAATCAGCGTAGAACGCCAATCGCCCAAAAACAGGTAAACCACGAGGGCTACCAAGATGAACGCTTCGCCCAAGGTATGTACGACTTTATCAATGGAAGCATTTAAGAAATTGGATACATCGTAGGTAATTTTATAATCCATTCCAGGAGGAAAAGAAGAAGCTTTGATCTCTTCGAGCTTATCTTTTACCTCTTTGATCACCTCATTGGCATTACTACCGTAGTTTTGTTTTAAGGTAATGGAGGCGGAAGGCAAGCCGTCTAGGTTAGAATAAATATCATAGAATTCACTGCCTAACTCCACCGTTCCGATGTCTTTCAATTTCAAGCTTTCGCCTTCGGGATTGGATCGGATGATGATGTTTTCGTATTGATCGGTTTTATTGTACCGGCCTTTGTAGGTAAGCACGTATTCCAGCGATTGAGAGCGCTTGCCCGTACTTTGTCCGAGGCGACCTGGTGTTCCGATGATGCTTTGTTGGCTCATCGCCTCCATCACTTCATCAGTAGAAATGTTGTAGGCGCGCATGCGATCTGGATTCAACCAAATCCGCATCGCGTAAATCCGGCTTCCCAAAATTTTGGCACTACCTACGCCGTTTAGTCGGGAGATTTCTGGGATGACATTGACGTTGGCAAAGTTGTACAGGAATTTCTGATCCGCATTGGGATCCTTGCTGTACACATTCACGTACATCAGCATATTGGGCGATGTATAACTTACCACCAAACCTTCGCGTTGTACGAGTTCAGGTAGTCGGTTGGTGACTTGCTCAATCCGCGTTTTCACATTGACCATCGCTTGGCTGGGATCTGTTCCCAAATCAAAATAAACCATGATCGTCGCTTCACCCGCACTGGTGGCATCGGAAGTCATGTATTTCATTCCCGGTGCGCCATTAATGGATTTTTCCATCGGAATGAGTACGGATTCAGTCAATACATTGGCGCTGGCGCCAGGGTAAGCAATATTAACGACGACCACAGGAGGGGCAATGTCTGGAAATTGCGAAATCGGAAGTGTGCCGATGGCCAATAAGCCGAGGAACACGACCACAATAGAGAGGACGATGGCAAGCACCGGCCGTTTTATAAATTTTTCAAACATGTTTCTTAATACTTTAAGGTGGACGTATAACTTATTCGCTAGCCAAGGTGAGTTTGCTCATCGCTTCGCGCGGTGCTTCATAGTCGACTACCACTTTATCGCCATCCTGTACTTTACGAATGCCTTCGAGCAAGATTTTTTCTTTTCCACTTAATCCAGATCCTACAATAAATAAATCGGGCATTTCCGCTTTGATCTGAATCGGAGTCAATTTCACTTGATTATCGGCATTGATCACATACACATATCTTTTGTCCATGATTTCAAAGCTGGCTTTTTGCGGAATAATCACCGCATGCGGCATGGGTACAGCCATGAGGATCGTACCTGTCTGTCCATTTCTCAAGATGTTTTTCGGGTTAGGAAAGGTAGCCCGGAAAGCAATGTTACCCGTCTCGTTGTTGAAGTCCGCTTCGATGGTTTCAACTTTACCTGCGTTTTCAAACACCTGCTGATTGGCCAAAAAGAGCTGCACCTGATCGAGGTTATGCTCGCTGGCGTTGTTTTTATAATTAAGGTATTCGGCCTCTGGTACATTGAAATACACCCACATCTGGCTATTGTCGGACAGGCTGGTCAATAGATCGCCCTCATCGACCAAACTTCCTAGTCGAAGATTTAAGTGATCCACATAACCATCATAAGGTGCGGTGATGCGTGTGAATTGCAGATGCGTTTTAGCGAGTTCCATTTCGGCTTCAGCACGTTTGTATTTGGCTTTTGCCAATGCCAGTTCATTGGCAGAGACCACATTTTTATCAAATAAGGTTTGCGCATTGAGCACTTCTATACGAGTGGTTTCCAGTTCGGCTTCTGTTTTATGAAACTCTGCATTATAAACATTGGGCATGATTTGGAATAGGAGCTGTCCTTTGTGCACGTACTGTCCTTCGTCTACGAATACCTTTTCTAGATAGCCACGCTCTTGTGAGCGGATTTCAATATGTCGGATCGAACGGATCTGGCTGACATATTGTTTGGTAATCGTGGTGTCTTGTACTAAAGGTGAGGTGGCCGTGTAGTGACCTTCTTCTTCTGTATGCGTGTGCTTTTGTTGGCAAGATGTAGCTATGCATACCGATACCAAGCTATACAAAATGGTGTTAAATTTCATACTAGATATGATGTTTTTATCAGAAATTGATTTAATAAATACGTTTTGGGAGATGGCGTAGTGGGCGCAGATGCAAATTGTAGCTGCACAGGCGATGGTACACCAAATGAACGCTAACTGCTATAATTAGTGCAGTTTAGCAAAGCTCCAGATAGGAGAAGGGAAGAAGGCTAAATGCGAAAATCTTGGAATAGGATGTACCGTTCGGTACGTATCGCCAGTTGGTTGGCGATATGTCTAGTGTAAGTCGGTAAGCAAGTTACGGATTGAGCGAGCTCATCGTAGCACCATCTAGGATGGAAGCCTTGCTGTGCAAAGCGATCTGCATGCGGTGCAGCATCCTCTTTTTTGACCGATATTTCTTCTACTTGTTCAATTGCTTGATCGGTAGCGTGATGAGAAGAAGCGTGAGTAGAATATTGATGATGTTGTAGGGTAGGTGGGGTAGTGGTGTTGGTAGTAGATGCGGTGATAAATTCGCATTGTACAGCGAGGGGCGGAACAGTGCGTAGTTTGTCTGGCATAGTTTGGCCTGATACCATATAGATGGTAAACATCCAAAACCCTAATAGGGCCAACAACCGATTCATGCGCGTTTCCATGCGCTGCAAATGTAAAAAAAAGTCGGAAAACGCGATGTTAAATTTTTATTAATATCCATCGAACAATGTATTATTTTTTTTGACATGACTAAAATCACAGCCCTAGCACAAATACGAGTAAAATCACCATGAAAACTGTAAATAATAGTATCTTCCCACAATTACTTAGATCAGATTATTGCTGATTTGTTGTCAACTTTTGATCCTATTATTAACTTTTCCGACAAAATTAGGCTAATATTATTGGCAATGCGTTCTAAAAACGTTTTCTTTGCAAGAATCTAAAGAGGCATTAATGGCGAAGAATTTATTGATAGTAGAGTCCCCTGCAAAGGCTAAGACGATTGAAGGTTATTTAGGTAAAGATTTCCTGGTAAAATCTAGCTACGGACACATCCGGGATTTGGTAAAAACCGACGATGCTATTGATACCGCCAATAAGTTCGAACAACGCTACGAAGTTCCATCCGATAAAAAAGCGGTGGTTAGCGAATTAAAGAAACTCGCTAAGCAAGCGGAAACCGTATGGTTAGCATCCGATGAGGACCGCGAGGGAGAAGCTATTTCTTGGCATCTTTTTGAGACTTTAGGTCTTAAAGATGACAGTACTAAGCGAATTGTATTTCACGAGATTACCAAGCCTGCTATCTTAAAAGCGATAGAAGCACCAAGAAAAATTGATTATAATTTAGTGTATGCGCAACAAGCACGTCGTGTGCTGGATCGTTTGGTAGGTTTCGAATTGTCGCCCGTTTTATGGCGCAAAGTAAAGCCTTCTTTATCGGCTGGTCGTGTACAATCTGTGGCGGTTCGTTTGATTGTAGATCGAGAGCGCGAAATAAATAAATTTGAAGCAACTGCTTCCTTTAAAGTAACCGCCATATTTTCTACGGGCAATGGACGTGAATTATTTAAGGCTGAGCTGCCGCAACGCTTTGATAAGAAGCAAGAAGCGCATGATTTCTTGCAAGATTGTATTGCCGCTGCCTTTGAGATCAATTCATTAGAAAAGAAACCTGCGAAACGCAGTCCATCTGCACCATTTACCACATCGACCTTGCAACAAGAAGCGAGTAGAAAACTGGGTTTTTCGGTAGCGCGCACGATGCAAGTCGCCCAAAGATTGTACGAAGCTGGGCATATCACCTACATGCGTACCGATTCGGTAAACTTATCGGATACCGCAATTGAAAGCGCTCGCGCAGAGATTGTGAATGCATATGGTGATAAATACCACAAACAACGCCAATACAGAACCAAATCAGCCGGAGCCCAAGAGGCACACGAGGCGATTCGTCCAACTTACTTCGCTAATCATACCGTAGATGTAGACGCGTCAGAGAAACGGCTTTACGAGTTGATTTGGAAGCGTGCCATTGCTTCTCAAATGAGCGAAGCCGAGTTCGAAAAAACGGTAGCTAAGATTCACATATCTACCCGTGCCGAAGAATTTGTGGCAAATGGTGAGATCATGAAATTCGACGGATTCCTAAAAGTATACATGGAATCGATGGATGAGGATCAAGAAGGCGGATTGGATAATGATGGTGATAATGCCTTATTGCCACCTTTGATAAAGGGACAAGCGCTACAATTGAACGACTTGTCGGCTACGGAACGCTTTTCGAGACCGCCAGCGCGTTTTACGGAGGCGTCTTTAGTGAAAAAATTGGAGGAACTAGGTATTGGTAGACCATCTACCTACGCGCCAACGATTTCGACTATTCAGAATCGTGGTTATGTGGTCAAAGAAGAACGAGAAGGTCGCGAGCGTCAGTTCGATGTATTGACCGTTAAAAATAAAGAAGTCATTCAGGAGACCAAAACCGAGATAACGGGCGCGGAGCGCAATAAAATGTTTCCGACCGATATCGGTATGTTGGTAAATGACTTTCTGATTCAGCACTTTAAAGGAATCGTGGATTATCATTTCACCGCCAAGGTGGAGAAGGAGTTTGATGAGATCGCACATGGTGCGAAGGAATGGACGGATATGTTAGAGGATTTCTATGGCCCTTTCCACAGTGAAGTGCAAGATACCATGGAGAATGCTGATCGTGCGAATAGTGAGCGTGAGTTGGGTGTAGATCCAGTTTCTGGCAAACCGATCAGTGTGCGTGTCGGAAAATTTGGTCCACTCGTACAGATTGGATCACCAGATGACGAAGAGAAACCACGTTTTGCTTCCTTACGTAAAGGGCAGATGATTGAAACGATCACGCTAGAAGATGCCTTGGAACTCTTCAAATTGCCGAAGAAAGTGGGCGTTTATGAAGATAAGGATATGTCGGTCGCGATTGGTCGTTTTGGCCCTTATATTCGCCACGACAGTTCTTTTTATTCACTACCAAAAGGAGTAGATCCCTTGGATGTGACAGAGCAAGAAGCGGTGACTATTATTGAGGAGAAACGCCAGAAAGATCGTGATAAAGTGATCCGTGTATTCGACGAGAATCCAGATGCGCAGATCGAAAATGGCCGTTGGGGTCCATTTATTCGATTAGGAAAGCAAAATATCAAAATCCCTAAAGGCACGGAAGTTGAAAAAATCACCTACGAAGATGTGCTCAAATGGGCTGAAACAGCACCGAAACCTAAAAAAGGTGCTGTAGCCACCAAAGCCGCTGCTAAAACAGCTACTAAAGCTCCTAAGAAAAAGGCGACGACGACTAAAAAAGCAACTACAAAAAAGAAATCCTAATCATGAAAAAGGATCTGCCGGAAAATAAGGTGTCGGGAGTGGATGTAGCGGTCGTTTTAGAGAGCGATTCGCCACAAGGTAAGGTGTGGAATGTATACTTAATCAATGAGCAAAAGGCCGAACTGCAAAATGTCTTGGTATCTTCCAAAGGATATGGTGTCAAAGATAGCAGAGAGGTAAAAACCACCACCTTGCGACATTTCTTGGGAGATGTGCTTGCTCAGTCAGCCATCAAGATTGAGGCGATTGATACCGAAGTATTTGGCCTGACGAATGAATATTGGGTCAGTTATTACGTAGATAATGTGATGTATGATAAGAAATACATCTTCCTGCCAGAAAGCATTGTGGACGAAAACCTTATTAAAACTCCTTTTGTGGGAAAACCGGGCGTTATGATAGGAGGTCAGAACTAATGGCGAAGAACAACTTTGTGATTGCTATTGATGGCTTTTCGTCCTGCGGAAAAAGCACGGTTGCCAAAGCTTTGGCAAAGAAATTAAACTTCGTTTTCGTAGATAGTGGCGCGATGTACCGTGCCGTCACACTGTATTTTATACAGAATAACGTGGATATGAACGACGACGCGCAAGTCGCGGCAGCCATTGCGGATATACACATTGATTTTATTCCTAATAGCCAACAAACTCAAATCTTGTTGAACGGCGAAGACATTTCCGATGCGATTCGTACGATGGAAGTATCTTCGTTGGTAAGTGAGGTAAGTGCACTGAAACAAGTGCGTACAGCGATGGTCGCGCAGCAGCAAAAATTGGGTGCAAAACGCAATATCGTGATGGATGGCCGTGATATCGGCACAACGGTGTTTCCGCAAGCGGATCTCAAGATCTTTATGACCGCTGATCCGTATATCCGTGCAGAACGACGTTTCGCTGAGTTGGCTGCCAAAGGCGAGCAGCTCACGATGGAAGAGGTGAAGGAAAACCTAGCGCATCGTGATCATATTGATAGTACTCGCGAAGAAAGTCCGCTGCGCCAAGCCGAAGATGCGGTTGTATTGGATAATTCTCAATTAACACAGGAGCAGCAATTGGATTTTGTGTTGGATCTGTATCAGCAGGCGAAAAAGGCTTCTCCAAAGTAAGCTAGATCGCTTCGTGCTATCGTGATGATGGTATGATTAGATGTTTGCAATCCTTACTAATGCTACGTCTTTGCGAAGCCGAGGCACGAGGCTGCGGCAATCTCATTCCATGTATTTCATCGATTTATTTTATGAAATGTTGTAGATTGCTTCGTCGTGCCTTCTCGCAATGACGCGATTTATTCCTTCGCTTGTACTAATGAACTTGCCGTCTTTGCGAAGCCGAGGTACGGGGTTGCAGCAATCTTATTATTAACCTTATTAACTATATCAATTCTATTAACTTGAAAAAATAGATCGCTTCGTACCTCGCGATGACGATATGATATTTGCAATCCTCACTATAGCTGCGTCTTTGCGAAGCCGAGGTACGGGGTTGCGGCAATCTTATTATTAACCTTATTAACTATATCAATTCTATTAACTTGAAAAAAATAGATCGCTTCGTCGCCTCGCGATGACGTTATGATTTGACAAGAGCTTACAAAACCCTTAAAAACGCATACAAAAAAACTCCTGAAACGGGGAGTTTCAGGAGTTTACCAAACCAATTATTAACCTAAATTATGAAATTATACTACTAAAACGCCGAGCTCTCTCGGATGTTGTGTAAATGTTAGATATTAACATTTCTTTAACAAAGTTCACCTGTCTAGCGATCATCCAAGCGCCTACGGCGCGAATGATAGATTTACTTTTGCATATCCCAATCCTTCCAGCAATGGGCGAAATACATGTAATGCATTTGATTTCGTCTGTTCCAGAATATCCGATTGCCGTACTTCTTTCATGATCTGCGTTTCGGCTGCCTTATAAGCGGCATCTACCAATTGCGCTTCGCGGAAGAAAGCCATCTTCGTATCGTACACACGGGAATTGTCGTGATCAATGCGCACATAGCAAATCTCCGGACGCGGCAACTGTATCGTAAGCGAGTCGCCAATAACTTCAATATCATTCGGTGTGATCCGAGATAAATCCACACAACCAACAGCATCCGCTTTCACGATCAATAATACAGAAGCATCTGGCAGATACGTGCTAATATTTTTATGTTCCACTACATCACTCAATCGATATTTCACCAATTCCAGTTTGCCCATAGCTTCAATACGTTCTACCAGAATCTGATGTCTGGATTCAACATTATCCACTGGGCTAAATCTTTTCCAGATCATCCATCCAGCGAAGCCCAATAGGACGAGAATAAGCAATGTAATAAAGATCTTTCTCATAATAAATAAATACTCAAATAACAGACCAACAATGCACTAAAAGGTTTAATAGCGCGTATTTAACACAAAAAAAGCCTACATCTAATGTAGGCTTTACACACACTGAAACAAAATACCCAGTTTCTAAGGGTAAGTGGTCACGACTTTACTCACTTGCCATCCGTTATCCACACGGCTTAATGTGATATAGTCTACACGGGTGAAGTGACCGAAGTCCATCGTTGCTTTTGCAATGCTGGTATTGCCTACTTCATCCAAAATTTCAAATTTGCTGGTGCAATCGTATTTCAAACCTTTATTCTTTTTCAAGAAGCTCAAATATTCAGAGCGGGTGTTTTTTGTGCGGTTTACATCGTTGACATATTCGAAGTCTTTTGATAGCAAGTGCTCGCTCCATTCGTAATTGCCAGATGAGATCATCTCTACATACGTAGCGACGATACGGTTAGAATTGTAATTCTTTAAAGGATTTACCAGTGGGGCAGCAAAGGAGTTCATACTTAGACTTACCAAGATTGCTGCGATGAGGGTGATGAATATCTTTTTCATATTGTTTGAAGTTATGTTTAATTGTTTCTTCAAAAGTAGCGTACAAATGGCCTCAGCAGAATGGTAATTCGACTAGCACCGTGCTATATTCGGTCAGTTGGGGAGATTTACCGGTAAAAATTTCACCTACTGTTTCGATAGCACTTGGCCGATCTATATGCTTACTTTCATAACTTCAAGACGCGAGGAAAGAACGGAATGTTGCAGCGTTATATGTTAAATATTTTTAACCTTTTTCTTTTCTTGTTGTTTCCGCGAATTCAGCAATTTCCACGATGCGTGGAATGCTCGATTTTGGTGCCATGTGACGTAGCTTTTTGATTCGACGTTTTCTTTTAAAATTGTGAATCAGTTTACTGTCTGAGTACATATTCCAGTTCATCAAGAGAACGCTGCTCAGTACAACACATAAACCAAGAATCTGGAGTCCGGTAACCACATGATCTGTGAAAAAATGGGCTAACAAGAGCGCAACAATAGGATTCACATAGGCATGGGTACTTACCTCGGTAGCAGGCCGGACTTGCAATAGCCAAATGTAAGAGCTGAACGCTAAGATGGATCCCATAATAATAAGGTAAACAATCGCTCCCCAGTATTCAATCGGTACGCTGGCTGCGTCGAACTTTGCGTAATCACCATTCGTAGAACCCACAATGGTAAATACCACACCAGCGGTTAACATTTGCCAAGCAGTTTTGACGCTCACGTGCAAATCTTTTGTTTTTCCAGACTTACTGTCTTCGGCGTTATCATCATCGCTCGGTTTTCTGCTGTATTTACTATACAGTGATCCGATTGTCCATGCGATGGTACCCATAGTCATGACGATCATCGCGATAAGCACCATCGATTGATCGTGTTCATCTCCGTTACTGTTAAATATTTGTTCGGCAAACAGCATCAATACACCAATGAATCCCATCACCAAACCGATTACCGTGGTCGGGCTGGTGAAATTCTCCTTCCATCGTGGTTTGTCCAATACGACAAACCAGATGACGGTAGCAGCAGATATAATAGATACAATCCCGCTAGAGATGAATTGCTCTGACCAGATCACGGCAGCCATATCTAAGAATAGCAATAAGAAACCAACAAATACAGCTTGTTTTACCGCAGTGCGTTCAAAAAGTCGATAACCTTTCAGCTTACAGTATCCCATGAGTAGTGCTCCTGCCGTCAAGAAACGAATAGAGCCAATGACAAAAGGAGGAAAGGCATGCAACGCCTTTTCTATAAAGAAAAAGGTTGATCCCCAGACAATATAGACGACCAGATAAGCAAATATGACTAGCCCAATTGGCGATTGTAGTTGTTTTACCATCACAAAAAATCTAAAATGTTAAGAATTAGGAATAACCAATTTGTGGCTTTCCTTTACTGTCTCCAGTACAATGGTGGTACGAGTCGATATAATACCTTCAATTTGACTCAGGGTATTTCGCATCAGATCTACCAAACCGCCTGAATCGCTGGTGCGCACTTTGATTAAATAACCATCATCGCCGGCAATATCATGTACTTCTAATACTTCGGGAATCTTGGCCAATAAAAGACCGACGCGCTGATCGCCAATGTTGTCGTGTGATTTAATGAAAATGAACGACAGCATTTTTTGATCCAAAGCATCTGGATTAATCTGGGTATGATAATCTAGAATAACACTTTTATGCTCCAGCTTTTTCACGCGCTCCAGAATAGCCGATGGTGCCATGCCCAATTCACGTGCGATATCCGCATTATTGGTGCGTGCATTCTGCTGCATAATCCGAAGGATTTGCAGGTCGACTTGATCCAAATTATATTCCACTTTCTCCATTGTGGCGCAAAAGTAATCATTAAAATGAATATTGTTCGTTAATTTATTGTAAATTATGAATTATATTCATTTGGTTGTGTTAAATTAGAATATAAACCTGTTTGATATCTTTCTTAGAGAATTATGTTCTTATTTTAAGTGGTTGTATATAAGACTATCATTGTAGTATTTAGAAAGAATGAAAATGGTTTTAATTATGTTTGTTAGACCATTCACCCACATGCTATTGTAGAGAGATTTATGAATAAGGAAGTATTGAGGTCGCTTTCCCAAATTTTGCGCGGAGAACTATATTACGATAATGATATTCCTGCCCATCATACGATGAGATTGGCCTACGCCACAGATGCTTCAATCTACCAAGAATTGCCCTTGGCAGTAGCTATTCCGAAAGATGATGTCGACGTGCAGCGATTGATTGAGTTTGCTCGAACAAACCAGACGACGCTGATTCCGCGTACTGCCGGTACTTCCTTGGCTGGCCAGGTAGTTGGAAATGGAATTGTGCTTGATATGTCGCGGTGCTTTAATCGTATTGTCGAATTAAATCAAGAAGAAGGTTGGGTGCGAGTACAACCTGGTGTGATACGCGATGATCTGAATGCATTCCTAAAACCTTTCGGTTGGATGTTTGGTCCGGAAACATCCACCGCAAGTCGTGCGATGATCGGCGGCATGGTGGGCAATAATTCTTCTGGTTTGCATTCTATTGTTTGGGGAGATACGCGTCAAAATTTGCTGTCGGCGATATTATTATTGGACGATGGATCACACATCGAGGTGAAAGCTTTGACGCCTGCGCAATTGCTGCAAAAGTTTCATTTGCAAACGCGTGAAGGCGAAGTCTATCGAAAGTTGAATGATTTGCTAACAGATAAATCCAATCGATCGGCCATAGCGAAGGGCTATCCCAAAAAAACGTTGACCAGACGAAATACGGGTTATGCCCTGGATTTGCTGGCAGACGAGGATCGACCATTTAATCTCTGTCAATTGCTGGCGGGCTCCGAAGGTACACTTGGGATTATACTCGAAGCAAAACTGCAGTTGATGCCGCTGCCTGCAAAGGAAGTTGGCGTTCTGTGTGTGCATTTTGTCGATATGATCTCCTGCATGCATGGCAATGTGGTGGCGTTGCAGCATCAACCGCAAGCTTCTGAATTGATTGATAAATATATTTTAGATTTCACGGTAGGCCATCCAACTTATCAGCACAATCGATTTTTTATATCTGGTGATCCTGCGGCCTTGCTTATTGTTGAGTTTCGTGCCGATACGGTTGAGCAAGTAGTAGCGCAAGCCGAGGCGTTGAAAGCCGATTTGCAATCACAAAATTTAGGCTATGCGTATCCACTAGTGATGGGAGATCAATCTAATTTGGTGTGGGATGTGCGTAAAGCAGGGTTAGGTTTGATTCGTAATTTGCCGGGCGATTCCCAACCGGTAAACTTAATAGAAGATTGTGCTGTCGCACCCGAAGATTTACCGGCTTACGTAGCTGATGTGCAGGCATTGCTGGCCGAAGAAGGTGTGCTTGCATCGTATTATGCGCATGCTGGTGCCGGCGAACTGCATATTGAACCGTTCTTGAATCTCAAATCTCCGGAAGGTGTCAAGCAGTTTCGCAGGATATTGGAAAAGACGACTGATCTGGTCTTAAAATACAATGGTTCATTGAGTGGAGAACATGGTGATGGACGATTGCGCGGAGAATTCATCGGGAAAGTATTGGGCGAAGAGGTGTACGCACTGTTACAGCAAGTGAAACAGATCTTTGATCCGGCAGGTATTTTCAACCGACAAAAGATTGTGGACACGCCACCGATGGATACGGCGCTTCGATATGAGGTGGGAAATCCGCAAGAATTGGTGACCACATACTTTGACTTCACGAAACAAGAAGGTATTCTTCGGCTTGCCGAAAAATGTTCGGGTTCTGGCGATTGCCGCAAAACGGAAATTAGTGGCGGTACGATGTGTCCTTCTTTCATGGCCACGCGTGATGAGAAAGATACCACACGGGCACGAGCTAATGTATTAAGGCAATTTTTGACTTCGTCTACGCAGAAAAATCGTTTTGCACATGAAGAAATCAAAGAGGTGATGGATCTCTGCCTGAGTTGCAAAGCATGCAAAACCGAGTGCCCATCGCAGGTAGATATGGCGAAGATGAAAGCCGAATTTCTGCAGCAGTATTACGATCAATTTGGTCCATCATTTCGTTCGCGTGTAATTGCAAATTTTACGAAGTCACAACAGTTGGCTTCTCTAGTTGCTCCGCTGTATAATGCAGTTGTCCGTTCTCCGATAGCATCTTCTGCTGTAAAGCAGTTATTGGGCTTCGCCCACAAACGTTCTTTGCCAACGGTAGCCAGCACGACTTTGAAGCGTTGGAGTTCGAGGGATAGGAAGTCGCCATCAGCTGTGCGAAAAGTTTATTTATTTTGTGATGAGTTCACGAATTATAACGATGCGGAAATCGGTAAGAAAACCATTCTACTGCTCGAACGCTTAGGTTACGAAGTCATTATTCCCGATCACAAAGAGAGTGGACGTACGTATCTCTCCAAAGGATTTGTCAAGGAAGCAAAAGAACTCGCTCGCTATAATGTCCAGAAACTATCACCATTAGTGAACGATGCCGTACCAATTATAGGCGTTGAGCCCTCGGCTATTTTGACTTTTCGAGATGAGTACTTGGACTTGGCCGATACCGATTGGAAATCAGCGGCACAGCACTTGGCTCGCTATGCGCTAACGATGGAGGAATTCTTGGATCAAGAAATGCTTCGCGGCAATATTGCTCAAAAGGCTTTCATCAGCGATGCAAAAAAAATAAAAATTCATGGTCACTGTTATCAGAAAGCTTTTCAACTGATGCAGCACACAAAGAATGTACTTTCTTTTCCTACTAACTACGTAGTGGAGCTTATTCCATCCGGTTGCTGCGGTATGGCTGGTTCATTTGGTTATGAGAAAGAACATTACGAAGTGTCGATGAACATTGCCGAGTTGGTATTATTGCCTGCGGTGCGTTCGACAGCGACAGAGGACATCATTGTGGCGGCAGGTACATCATGTCGGCATCAGATTGCAGATGGTAGCGATCGACGGGCTTATCATCCGGTGGAGGTACTGTATGATGCATTGGTCTAAAGAAAATGGGTTAAAAATATCATCATCACACATTTCCGACTCAAACTAATTTTTTGCAGATTTGTTAAACGATCAAAACGAAAGGCTATGAATATGAAATATGCTATTATAGGAATGGTGACATTGCTTGGGGCAATGCTAGGTTGTCAATCGCCACAGAAACAGGATAATGGAACTGCGGATTCAAATAATGATCAGCAAATACTAGAAAGTCGTCCATTTGTTAATGATGAGAAAGCAGCTAAGTATAAGTTTTTTCTAAATATTGTTGGCGAAGAGAAGACCGATTCGACGATCATTTACACGGCGAAATCGCTGTTTAAAGAAGATACCGTTGGACTGAAAATCGAAGTGCTGAAAGAGATTGCCGCAGGTGTTACCGCGACGGGCGAGCCAGATCAAGAAAATGGATTCGTACCGGGAGCGATTCGCTTTTCATCGCTCGGAGCAGATTCGGATCACTTTGTGCAAGCTTTACAAGAATTATTTGACTTGAAAGATACCGGAAAGATGACGATGAATACCGTTGCGCCATTGGTGTTTTCTTCTAATAATGAAGCCATTGATTTGAACAAGAATAAACAAGCGACTTACAGCTTTAAACTTTTCTTGGAGAATGACCTAGGTGCCGAGGCAGAAGTATTTGCAGTATTAGATACGTATCGTAAGTCGTTTGAAATCTCCGAAAAAGATAACTCTTTCCGCGCTCAAATTATTGCTGCCTTTGCTGCAAACTAAGAAAATTCCTATTTAGGAAGTGACAAATAATATGAAATTGACGTATGTCAGGTTGTGCCTGATTTTAAGTTTGGTTGCGCTATCATCCAGCCTTATAAACGCGCAGGTGCATCCAACAGCTGATCGCCAAGCCCTAGGCAAGGTGAAAAATCCTGCCTTGCAAGAATTATCAGGTATTGTACCTTCGGTGGCCAATCCAAATTGCTTTTGGGTACACAATGATAGTGGTGACGATGCGCATATCTATTTAATCGATTCTGCAGCAAATCTATTGTGTACTTATACGCTAGAAGGTGTAGTAGCACGCGATTTTGAAGAGGTTGCTTGGATGATGCGCGATGGTAAATACCATTTGGTAGTTGGTGACATTGGCGATAATCGTGCTAAAAGAAAGCAGATCACTTTCCATGAATTCGCAGAGCCCGTTTGGGAAAAAGGAGTGCGTAAGGCGGTGATTGCACACATCAACAGCTTTGAAGCCGTGTATCCAGATGGGCCGAGAGATGCGGAAGCATTTTTCGTAGATCCACTGACCAATCAACTTATCTTAATTACCAAGCGCGACTTCCATGTCCACGTGTATAGCGCCGACTTCGTGCAAAAGCAAACTTCATACTTAGCTGAATCGAGTAAACCATACGTCTTAAAAAGAGAAGCGGAATTACCCTTATTTTTTGTGACGGCTGCTGATATATCGGCCAACGGACAAGATATTTTGGTAAAAAATTTGACCAGTATCTATCATTGGAAACGCAATCCTTCAGAGCCTGTTGTTACCGCGCTGCGCAAATCTCATGTAGAAGTGCCTTACGCGCCCGAGCCGCAAGGCGAAGGAATTGCTTTTGACCGTGATGGACTAAGATTTTATACGATTAGTGAGCGACCATTAGGATTGGAATCGTACCTTTACAGGTATCAATTAGTCAAATAATGAAGCTACCTTTTATGTTGCTGTCTTTCCTGCTGTTGTGTCAGCAGCTGATCGGCGCACAAGTCGATACCGTTGAGGTGTATAGCAATAGCATGCAGAAAAATATCAAGGCAGTCGTCGTACAACCGACGAACAAGCTCAACTCCAAACTGCCAACCCTCTATTTACTACACGGCTTCAGTGGTAAATACCACGATTATATTCAGCGCGTGGCGCAATTACAGGATTTGGTAGATCGCTATCAAATCTTAGTCGTATGTCCCGATGGTGGTTACAGCTCCTGGTATTGGGACATCGACGGGGATAAGGATTTTCAGTACGAGACTTTCGTGTCCAACGAATTGGTAAGCTATATTTCTGCCAATTATCCTGCAAACGAAGAATCACGCTATCGCGCGATTACCGGTTTTAGTATGGGCGGCCATGGCGCGTTATATCTTGCATTGCGACATCAGGATGTATACGGCGCCGTAGGAAGTATTGCCGGCGGTGTGGATATTCGTCCGTTTCCCAATAATTGGGATATGGCAAAGCGACTAGGGAGCTATGTAGAAAACTCCGCATCTTGGCAGTCGCATACCATAATGGAAATGCTGCATTTAGCAGGTGGCAAGCCTTTACCAATTTACATTGATTGCGGCCGCGATGATTTCTTTCACGAGGTCAACTTGCGTCTGCACGAGCGCATGACTTATCTCAACATACCGCACCATTATCAAAGTATGCCAGGCAAGCATGACTGGGCTTATGTTAGCAAATCGCTTGATTATCAATTTGCCTTTTTTCATCAGTTTTTCGTTGACTCAGAAAGATAGAATTCACACTACTAATTATTCATGATGCTTAGGATATTCTTTGCGCTCTGTTCCTTATTGCTATTTACTACCGTTGCTCATGCACAAAACCGGGTCACATTAAGTGGCTTTGTCAAAAATGCACAATCTGGTGAAACGATGATTGGAGCGATGGTTCGATTTCCCGATTTAGATATTTCGGCCAGCACCAATAGTTATGGTTTCTTTTCGGTACAAGTTCCGGCAGGTACACACCAAGTGGAAGTTTCCTATATCGGCTACAACACGATCTTTAATACGATCGAATTGAAGCAAAATGTGCAACGCAGCTTTGAAATCTCCAACGAAAGCAAGGAGATTGAAGAAATCGTGATTTCGGCATCCTCGCGTCCTAATCAAGTGAAAAGTCCGCAAATGGGCGCGCTGAAAATCACGGCAGAAGAAATTAAGAAAGTTCCGGTCATCTTTGGAGAGCCAGACATTCTCAAAACCATTCAACTATTGCCGGGAGTAGCTACAGGCAATGAAGGCTCATCCAACTTCTTTGTGCGTGGCGGTGGTGGCGATCAGAACCTGATCCTGCTAGACGAGGCCATTGTATATAATGCATCGCATTTGCTGGGCTTTTTCTCGACTTTCAATTCGGACGCGATTAAAGACGTCAATTTATTTAAAGGTGGTATTCCTGCGCAATATGGCGGTCGTATTTCGTCGGTGCTCGATATCAATATGTTGGATGGTAACCAAAAGGAATTCGGTGTAGAAGGTGGGATAGGATTAATCGCTTCCCGCGTGAAAATTGATGGGCCGATTGTAAAGGATAAGAGCTCTTTCATGGTGAGCGGCCGTCGTACCTATGCCGATCTTTTTTTAAAATTGTCAAACGATGAGAACGTCAATCAGAGTAAGCTGTATTTCTACGACCTGAATGCGAAGATGAATTATAAGATCAATGATCGCAACACGATTTATCTGTCTGGTTACTTTGGGAAAGATGATTTGGGGTATTCCGATCAGTTTAGTTTTGATTGGGGCAATGCTACCGCTACGTTGCGCTGGAACAGTATCCTGAATGAAAAACTGTTTAGCAATACTTCCTTGATCTATAGTGATTTCACGTATAATGTGCGCGTGAATAGTAATGATAACGATTTTGGCATCGCCTCACAGATCCAAAATTGGAATTTGAAACAAGATTTTACCTATTACGGGTTCAATAATCACTCTATTCGCTTCGGACTGAATGCATTGAACCAAACCATTCGTCCTGCTAGTCTAAGCGCGGCAGAAAATACTTCGGTCAACTCCATAACGGTAGATACGCGGCAGGGATTTGAGTCGGCAATATACGCGTCAGATGAATGGAAAGTATCGGACCGTTTTTCGATGATTTATGGTTTGCGCCTGACGAATTTTATGGTGAGAGGTCCGGGTACGTTCTATGATTTTGATGATGATGGTGAAGCTATTGGTGAGCAGCAATACGGAAGTGAAGTGGTCAAGAACTACCTTAACCTAGAGCCTCGACTATCAATGAGTTACTTACTAAATGGCAACAATAGTATCAAGGCAAGCTATAACCGGATTGTACAACATCTACATCAGTTGACCAATACGACTTCGAGTTTGCCAACGGATCAGTATGTCATTAGCAGTGTGAATATCAAACCGCAAATTGCAGATCAGGTTTCATTGGGTTATTTCCAGAACTTTGCCAATAATGGTTACGAGTTCTCTACCGAGATCTACTACAAGGATATGCGGAATCAGATCGATTTCCGCAATGGTGCCGACTTACAAGCCAATAATCAGTTGGAAGGCGAATTGTTATTTGGCAAGGGAAGATCTTATGGTATTGAATGGCTTTTACGTAAAAATCGAGGCAGGCTAAATGGTTGGGTGAGCTACACTTTGGCGAAAAGTGAGCGTCAATTTGACCAGATCAATGGTGGCGAATGGTTTAATGCGCGACAAGATCGTACGCACGATATCTCCATTGTGGCGATGTACGAATTGTCGAAACGATGGACTGCTGGTGCAACATTTGTGTACAATACAGGTAATGCGATTACATTTCCATCCGGAAAATATCAATTGGATGGTAGCACTCGCTTTTATTATACTGAGCGCAACGGTTATCGTATGCCTGATTATCATCGTTTGGATCTTTCAGTAGTTTACGAACCTACGCCAGAAAAAAAACGCTTTAGTTCTAGTTGGGCTTTTGGCGTATACAATGCTTACAACCGACGCAATGCGTACATCATCGACTTTCGCGAGAATGAGGTAAACCCTAATATCACGGAGGCCTACAAAATAGCCCTATTCGGAGCCATTCCTTCAGTAACTTGGAATTTTAAGTTTTAGAGTCATGAAAAGATTTTTTATACCTGCGATAGTTCTTCTCCTGTGTCAATTGCTGACTTCTTGTGAAGAGATTATAGATATTAATTTAAATGACGCCGATCAGCGGGTAGTGATTGAAGCGAATATTACGAACTTTCCTAATACGCAGGTTATTTATATTTCCCGCACTGTGCCTTTCAATGATGCAAGACCACGCGAGGTAGTTACCGATGCTGAAGTGCAGATTACTGGACCTCGTAATAATACCTTTCAATTCGTTTATTCTGATCAACACCAAGGTTACATCAATCGTGGGTTCACCGCGCGCGAAAATGCCACGTATTCGCTCCGCGTGATAGTAGATGGCGAAGTGTATGAATCTACGGAGACCATGCCTATGCCAGTTCCGGTGGATTCTGTCGGCATGCTACGTGAGAATATATTCAATGATACGTATTATTTTGCAACGCTGCGATTTCAAGACCCTGCAGGTGTCGCCAACTATTACAAGTACAATGTGTCGGTAGATGACAAGCCATTCAAGTTTTTTAGTGTTTTTAATGATAAATTCAATGATGGCTTGTATGTCACGCATCAAATCGGTAGCGTGGATGATGATATCGAAATGACGTCAAAAGTTGTTATTCGTCGGCAGAGTATAAGTGCTGCGGTGTATCGATACTGGAATGAATTTCAATCGACGAATCCTGGATCTGCCGCACCAGCGAATCCGACTTCCAATATTTCAAATGGTGCACTGGGATATTTCAGCGTGAGTAGTGAGACGGTATATGAGTTTGATTTCTCTACTTATCAAGAATTTAGCATTCAAGACACATCAGAGTAGGGCGAACTCATAACCTTTCTTTTGGAGTCGCTCTATCATGCGTGGCAGCGCGTATTGTACGTTATTAAATGATTTTATATTGTCGTGAAACACAATAATACTACCATTTTTCGTGTATTTTACCGCATTTTTTAAGCACTGTTCTGGGGTGATTTTTGGATCGTAATCGCCCGTGAGTACATCCCACATTACGATTTCGTAGTGTTCTCTCAGTACTTTTAGTTGCGATTTTTTTGCGCGGCCGTAGGGCGGGCGAAATAGTTTTGTGTTGATCAGTTGTTGGCACGCTTCTACATTTTGCAGATAAATGTCTTGTGGCGTATCCCAACCTTTTAAATGCTGCATAGTATGATTGCCCACGGCATGTCCTTCGTCTAGCAAGCGGTTCAAGATGGCTGGATTTTTCTGCACATTTTCACCAACACAAAAAAAAGTAGCTTTTACCTGATGGTCTTTCAAGGTGTCTAAAATCCACGGTGTCACATCAGGGATCGGTCCGTCGTCAAATGTCAGGTAGATTTTCTTTTCCTTTCTCGATCTATTCCAAGTGGCCTCTGGGTAGAAGCTTCGTAGTAGAAATGGAGCTTTGACGATGTGCATGTATTGTATACGTTAAAAATTTATCTCAAATTTAAGCATATAATTCGCTATTCGGGGAATGGTGGTTAACCAAAATCTAAAACAAGGTGAAGCGGTTACAGGAATTTTTCAATCTGACATACAGGGAGCGCAATGGTTTTCTCATTTTTACAATATTGATATTGATGATGACACTTGCGCCATTCGTTTGGACTTTTTTTCGCAAACCAGCACCATTGCCAGCTTATTCGGTACAAACATTTGCAGAAGACTCATCAAAATACAACGCGAATCAAACTAGTGTAATTAAACGCCAGAAATATATAGACATAAAACCTTTTGATCCTAACCGATTACCGGCAGAAGAATGGTCAAAATTAGGTTTGTCGGATAAACAGATTGCGGTGATCCATCGCTATGAGGAACGAGGCGGAGTATTTAGAAAGAAAGAAGATGTACAGAAAATGTATGTTATCGATAAGAAACTATATCGACAAATAGCACCTTTTATACGTATTGGGGATGCAAAAACCAAAAGCTTGGAATATGATAAAGAGCAATCTGCTTCATCTATGCTAAGATCAAACCCAAGTGAGTATAGAACTTCTGTAGCACAAACTAGAAAAACTACCGGGCGTATTGATATGAACCGATCCGATACCACGGATTGGAAGAATATACGTGGTATCGGAAGTACGTATGCTTCGCGCATTGTGCGGTATCGAGAATTGTTAGGTGGTTTTCATCAGCCGGAACAATTAAGTGAAGTATACGGATTGCCAAGTGAACAATTGGAAGAATGGTATTCGCAAGTGTACATAAAATCGCCCGTGCTGCGCAAAATTCAAATTAATGATATGAATGCGAATGAATTACAGCGTCATCCTTATATTGCGAAGAAACAAGCTGAACGCATTGTACAATACCGCAATCAGCATGGTAAATTTCGATCAATCGACGATATGCGAAAAATACTGATGCTGGATACAGATTTTTTTACTAAAATTGAACTCTATTTAGATTTCCAACAATAAATGCTCGAAGAAAAACTAAAATCCTTGGTACGTGATGTGCCGAACTTCCCACAACCAGGTATTGTATTTAAAGATATTACCCCGATTCTACAACATGCAGATGTGTGCAGCGAAGTGGTGATCGAATTTGCCGAACGAATCAAACATTTAGAATTTGATGTGATTGCAGGTATAGAGAGCCGCGGCTTTCTGTTTGGTCTAATGCTGGCGAATCATTTGAACAAACCCTTTGTGCCCATTCGTAAGCAAGGAAAATTGCCGCATAAGACCGTTTCCGAATCTTACAAGTTGGAATATGGCCAAGCCACGATTGAGATTCATGAAGATGCTATCGCACCTGGAGCGCGAGTCTTGATTCACGATGATCTTTTGGCCACTGGTGGTACAGTTGTCGCAGCCTCCAAGCTGATCGAAAAAGTGGGTGGGGAAGTGGCTGGTTTTTGTTTTTTAATCAACTTGGCTTTCCTACAAGCCAGTGGACGATTGGATCGTTTTAGCACCAACGTGGTTTCACTGTTATCGTATCATTAACGAAAAAGACCTTCCTTTTTGTGTGAACCCACTAAAAGGAAGGTCTTAGATAAATTGTGCGCTCGCAAATACGTTTATTTCGTGTTGAAATTGCTTACAATCTGATATTTATTCGTGCCCAAAAGCAAAATGTGCTGCTCTTTGAAGATCGAATACTCTTTGCCACGCACGTAAGATAACTGTTCCTTATTTTGGTACAGGAAATTGCTTTCATTCCTGACCACTTTCATCGCCGATAGCTGTCCAGCAGCATCAAAGTCAATAGATAACGATTGAATATCAACCTCGTCGGATTTTGCGGTATAGATAATCTGCTGCGCAGTGCTATCCACCTCGTACATATCCTGATAGGCTGCCTTCGATAGATCGATCGATAAGAAAGCCCCTAACTCCGCTTTCCAATCTTTGATGTGCATGACTTTAGTTTCCTGATCATCATCTTTTCCTACCGTTTTTTGCACGATGGGATTGTTATGCTGCAAGCTGTCTACTTCTTTTTTAAAGAAAGAATGCACCGCATAATATTCAGCAGCATTTTCTGATGCATTTGTAGCATCAGATTCTGCGCAGCTGTTTAGTAGCAGCACGCTGCATAGCAAAGCTATGCTAATGGAAAGCATTGATTTAGTGTTATACCAATACATTGCCAGTCATTTCCTCCGGAATAGGTAAATCCATCAGGCGTAAGACAGTAGGAGCAACATCACCTAGTTTTCCGTCTTTAACCGATTTATAATGTTCGTCAATCACGATACACGGTACCAAATTCGTGGTATGTGCCGTGTTTACAGATCCATCTGCGTTTAGCATGAATTCTGAGTTTCCGTGATCGGCAAGGATGATGAAGGAATAACCATGCGCTAAACCTTTTTCTACGACCTGTTTGGTGCAGGAATCTACTGTTTCTACCGCTTTTACTACGGCATCAAATACGCCAGTATGGCCCACCATATCTGGGTTAGCAAAGTTCAGGCAGATAAAGTCAGGCTGATTTTCGTCCATATCTTTCGTGATCGCTTCAACGATGCCGTATGCGCTCATTTCTGGCTGCAAATCATACGTAGCGACCTTTGGAGAAGGAACTAACAAACGGCTTTCATTCGGGAAAGCATCTTCCTGTCCGCCCGAGAAGAAGAACGTTACGTGTGGATATTTCTCCGTTTCAGCAATACGAACTTGTGTTTTGCCTTCGCCAGCTAATATTTGTCCTAAGGTGTTTGTCAAATTGTCTTTGCGGAATACAACTTCAACACCTTTAAACGTGTCATCGTATGAAGTTAATGTCACGTAATGTAACGGCAATGGCTTCATATTGTACTCTACAAATTCTTCTTGCGTAAGTGCAATGGTGATTTCGCGACCGCGATCGGTACGGAAATTATAGCAGATCACCACATCGCCTGGCTGAATCGTAGTCACCGGTTTGCCATCTAAGCCAGCAACCGCCAGAGGTTCGATAAACTCATCGGTAATTCCTTCTGCATACGATGACTGGATGGAAGCAACGAGGTCATTTGTCAACGTACCTGTTCCATGCACCAATAAATCATACGTTTTCTTGACGCGTTCCCAGCGGTTATCTCTGTCCATCGCATAATAGCGACCAATAGCAGAAGCCAATGTTCCGACAGAGTGTGTTAAATGCTGTTGTAAATCTTGTAAATAGCCTACACCGCCGTTTGGATCTGTATCACGACCATCGGTGAAGGCATGAATAAATACTTGATCGTTGGTCAAACCAGCATGTTTTGCGGCATCGCAAAGACCTTTCAAATGTTCGATATGCGCGTGCACACCACCATCGGAAAGTAAGCCGATGAAATGTACCTTTTTATGATTTGCTTTTGCGGTCTCAAAGGCCTGCTGAATCACAGGGTCGCTGTTGAATTCGCCTTCACGTACGGCTTTGTTAATTCTTCCTAATTCCTGGTATACCACACGACCTGCTCCCAAGTTCATGTGACCCACTTCCGAATTGCCCATCTGTCCGTGCGGCAAGCCCACAGCTTCACCAGAAGCTTCTAGTTTGGAGTGAGGATATGTTGCAAATAGTTGGTCTAAAAAAGGCGTTTTGGAAGCCAAGACCGCATTGGATTCGTCATTTTTACCGTAGCCTAATCCATCTAAGATTAAAAGTGCTACCTTTTTTGTGTTTAAGCTCATTACTACAAATATACTTGTTATGAAAAGAAAACAAGGCAACCAACTTTAAATAGTGACGTCCGATGAGCTTGGCATAAAAATTGATTAATGTTTAAACATAATTTTATCTATCTACTACTATGATTACATTTATTTTCGAGGGATCGGAGGTTGAATGATGTTGTTTAAACCTTTAATGATGCTACCGTTAGCGCTTTTCATGTTGACCGATATCTTAGGCAATGCCGAACAGGATATTTATCAAGGTCTTAAGGACGGGAATGTTAAAAAAATTGCTGCTTATTTTGCAGACAATGTCTCCATTACATTGCGCAACGAAACGGGTTATTACTCGAAATTTCAATCAGAAATGGTGTTAAAAGAATTTTTGAGAAATTATCGTGCGCTGGATGTAAAATCCGTCCCTGTCAAGAATGATAAGCAGAACTATAGAACCTACGAATTTGTAACTTCCTCCAGTACTTTTCGGGTCTTTGTACGCTTTGACATTGAAAGCGACAAAATACGAATAAGCGAATTACGCATTGAATAAGGCAACATTTTTATTGTATTGCTTTCGATTCAGCCAAATTTTTTCCATATTCGCTTAAATTATCAAGGTCATATGGATAGGAATTTTCGGGAACGACTGCATCAGTTTGTAGAGTTAGCGATGGCGGAAGATGTAGGTGAAGGAGATCATACGACACTTTCTACTGTTTCTGTCGATCAATCTGGCGAAGCCAAATTACTGGTAAAGGAGTCGGGTATACTTGCCGGTGTTGAAGTCGGAATCGAAATCATTCAATACATAGACTCAACCGTAGAGGTCGAAAAACTTCTTTCCGACGGAGATCAAGTCTCCATCGGCGATATCGTGCTCTACATGCGCGGAAAGATCCATTCCATTCTTAAAATTGAGAGACTGCTGCTCAATGTGATGCAACGCATGTCTGGTATTGCTACGCGGACGCGAGAATACGTCGATCTTTTGCAGGGGACATCTACTCAGGTATTAGATACACGAAAGACCACACCAGGAATTCGGTTTTTAGAAAAAGATGCTGTACGCATTGGTGGCGGTGCTAATCATCGTTTTGGATTGTACGATATGATTTTGATCAAAGATAATCACGTCGATTACGCAGGTGGTATTACCGCCGCACTGAATAGCGCATTTAGATATCGCGCAGAGCACGCACTCCATATTCCGATAGAAATCGAAGTACGCAACGAGCAGGAATTGAATGAAGTGCTAGATTCTACCGATAAAGTTGACCGAGTGATGTTGGATAATTTTACCCCAGAAGAAACAAAAAAAGCCGTCAACCTAATTGCTGGAAGATTAATCACGGAATCTTCGGGCGGTATCACTTTTGATACCATCAGAGCGTATGCGCTGGCTGGTGTGGATTTTATATCTGTTGGTGCACTAACGCATTCTGTTAAGAGTTTGGATTTAAGTCTGAAAGCCAAATTAATTTAGTAAATTTAGTAGCATGATTTCCCTTTATCTGTCTGGCATCGTCATATTGGCTTATCTCTTTGGTTCTATACCAACTGCGGTATGGTTTGGACAAGCCTTTTACGGAGTAGATGTGCGCGAGTACGGAAGTGGCAACGCAGGTGCTACGAATACCTTTAGGGTATTGGGTGGCAAGGCGGGTTCTGTTGTGATGTTTGTAGATATTTTAAAAGGATGGACCGCTACAAATTTGCCTTATCTGCTGGATTCTTCGGTCATTGGAAATGATAATGCCTCTACCTTTGTGAATTTTCAGCTCGCATTGGGAGTTATTGCTGTTATTGGTCATCTTTTTCCCATTTTTGCAGGATTTCGCGGCGGAAAAGGAGTGGCTACACTTTTTGGAATGGTGCTCGCCATCCACTTATATGCTGCACTGATGTGTGTGAGCGTATTTATCGTAATTCTTTTGCTAACACATTATGTGTCACTTGGTTCGATTATGGCCGGTTTCACCTTTCCCTTTAGTATCGCTTTTATTTTCAAAACCAGTGTCCCGTCGATATTATTGTACGGCATAGCGATTTGTGCGCTGATCTTAGTGACTCATCAGAAGAATATTGAACGGTTGTTAAAGGGGCATGAGTCTAAAATATATTTGTTTCGAAAGAAGTCAAGTTAATTTTAGGCATAGCATTTGTGTTTCTCTACTAAACTACAGAACCCCGTATTTGTTAACGCATTTATTAGTATGAAAAAAATTACAAAGTATATACCATTAGCTTTATTGTCTGCCGTATTAGTCGGTTGTGCCACATCAGCCATTACTGGTCGTAAATATCTAAGATTGGTTGACTCAGAAACTATTAACCAACAAGCCTCTGTTGCCTACAAAGAGTTTTTAGGAAGCAATAGCTCGAAGGTGGTTACCGGTACCGCTCAGGCAACGATGGTGAAAAATGTGGGTAATCGCATTGCGACAGCTACGCAGCAATTCTTAACAGAACGTGGTTTAGCAGACAAATTCAACTTCAACTGGGAATTTAATTTAGTAGAAAGTCCCGATGTGAACGCTTGGTGTATGCCGGGAGGAAAAGTAGCTGTTTATACCGGTATTTTGCCGATAACGGCGACCGAGGCAGGATTGGCAACAGTAATGGGACATGAGATTGCACATGCAATCGAAGAACACTCCGTAGCGCAAATATCTAACCAGATGGCTTTGCAGCTTGGTGGTGCAGTGCTTGGCGGGGCTGCGCAAATCAGCAATAGCAAAAGTGTTGGTATATTTAATCAGGTTTATGGTATCGGTGGTAATATCGGTATGTTGAGCTTTTCTAGACAAGACGAGTTGGCGGCCGATCGTGCAGGAATTATTATCATGGCTTTGGCAGGATATAATCCTAATGAAGCAGTACAATTTTGGAGCAGAATGGCCAACGCTAAGTCTGGTCAATCGCAACCTGAGTTCCTGAGTACACACCCTAGTGATGCAAGACGTATTAGCCAGTTGGAGTCATTAGTTCCGGAGGCGATGAAATACTATAGAAAATAAGTATCAGAGAATCTGATAAGTAGAAGGAAGATCCCTAAAGGATCTTCCTTTTTTTGTAACAAAGAGTTTCAACGTGCTACTAATATAAAAAAAACTAACACCATGGATTTATTAATCAATAATCTGAATAAAACATATGAAAATGGCGTCAAGGCGCTCGATGGTATAAACTTGCATATCAAGCCGGGCATGTTTGGATTACTTGGGCCAAATGGAGCTGGAAAATCTACCTTGATGCGTACCATCGCCACGTTGCAGCGTCCTGATACCGGCGATATTTCATTTGGTGATATTGATGTATTGAAAGATCCCATGCAATTACGTCGTGTACTAGGCTATCTTCCGCAGGAATTTGGCGTTTATCCTAATATGTCGGCCGAAGATCTGTTGGATTACTTTGCACACTTAAAGGGCATTACTGGCCGAGCTGATCGTAGGAAGATCGTGCAAAAAGTGTTGGAGATCACTAACCTATATCAGGTGAAATCCAAAAACGTAAGCGGTTACTCCGGTGGTATGAAACAACGCTTTGGCATTGCACAATTATTGCTCAACGATCCAAAACTAATTATCGTTGATGAGCCAACAGCAGGCTTAGATCCGGCCGAGAGACAACGCTTCCTCAATGTACTGCGCGAGATTGGTACTAGTCATACGGTTATTTTTTCGACGCATATCGTGGATGATGTGCGCGAATTGTGCCACGAACTGGCCATCGTGAATGGCGGAAAAGTGCTATACCGAGGAAGTTCTCAAGCGGGTGAAGACGAATTGCAAGGTAAGATCTGGACAAGTAACATTGATCGAACAGATTTTGATGCGGTCAATAGCCAATACAATGTCATTTCTTCCAGTTATAATCGCGACAATTCGCTCAATATTCGGGTGTTTTCCGAGCAAAATCCAGGGGAACAGTTTGTAGGTGCAAAGCCGATCTTGGAAGACGTATATTTTGTATCATTAAAAGGAGATAACCAACATGTTTAGTACCATATTTAATTTCGAGATCACGCGTTGGTTGCGCAATCCGGTTTTTTACGTGTACTGCGTTTTGTTTTTCGCTATATCGGTATTCTCCACGATGTCTTCCCTAGGTGCGTTCGACGGCGTTACCGTTACGACGTCAAGTCCAACTTATGTCAATTCTCCGATCAATATTGCCGGTTTTCTCAACGCATTTTCTACGTTAGTATATTTTTTGTTGCCTACTATTATTGGAGCGTCGGTTTTCCGGGATTATCAGTATCAGGTGCATCAGGTGATGTTCTCTTATCCACTGACGAAGTCAGCTTATCTGGGAGCCAAGTTCTTGAGTAGCTTACTCATTACCTTGCTAATTCCGGTAGCCTGTATGTTGGGTTTCTTTGTGGGCCAATACATGCCTAATGTAAATAAGGATCTTTTGGGTCCCAATAATATATTGGCTTATCTACAGGCTTTTTCCGTGCTCATCATACCAAACATGGTATTGTTTGGCTTGATGGTATTCGCTGTCGTTAATTACTCGCGAAATATTTACGTCGGATTTATCTTTGTCCTGCTACTTTTTGTATTGCAAACGGTACTAGACAACATGACTCGGAATATGGATAATCTGTATACCGTAGCATTACTGGATCCATTTGGTTTTAATCCAATCAGTTACTATTCTAAGTATTGGAGTGTCGAGGAACAGAATACCCGTTTTCTACCGATATCTGGCGTACTGCTATACAATCGATTGATTTGGCTTGGCGTAGCTGCTGTCATTGGCACAATAGTCTACCGTGCATTTAACTTCTCACATCTCGGTCATCAGATTACGAGACGTAAGGATGGCACGCGCATGGTCAAGGAAAACTTTGGCAGCGTCATGAGGATCGATTTACCAAAAGTGGGTTTATTTTATGGTTTTTGGAGTCGATTAGCAGTAGCATTCCGCTTATCGTGGTACGATCTGAAGGCAATTGTGCGCAATTGGACTTTCATCGTTATCATGGTGATTGCTGTACTGATGGTGCTAATTGTAACTGAATCTGTGGGCAGTTTGATGGGGACAGAAACGTATCCGGTGACTTGGAAGTTGCTTTCCACGATCGGGTCGGTATATAGCTTCTTTATTGTTATTCTGGTTTTCCTTTTTGCGGGGATCTTGATTCAGCGCGCGCGCATGGCCAAAATGGATCTTTTGGTAGATTCAACAGCTATTCCGAATTGGGCACTGTTCCTCTCCAAGGCACTTGCTTTAGTACAGATGACCATGTTGATTCTATTTATCAGTATGCTGACGGGTATCGGATATCAAGCGTATCAGGGATTTTATCATTTTGAGGTCGGCCATTATCTGATGGAACTTTTTGTGTTGGATCTTCCAAAATACATGGTTTACATACTCTTTGCGCTCTTTATACATTCGTTTTTCAAGAATTATTTTGTCGGATTCATAGTGTGTCTGATCCTATTCATAGGTCTTCCCTTTCTTTCTAAAATCGGGATTGAGCAAGCTATTTTTAAATTCAATATAGCGCCGAGCTATGAGTATTCAGATATGAATGGCTACGGTAGCTTACGGGAATACTTCTACTACCGCTTGTATTGGTTTCTGTTTGCAGTAATGTTGGCCGGTCTTGCGTTGCTGTTTTGGCGTCGCGGACTGATGGGCAATCTAAAAGGACGACTCAACACATTGCGGCAGCGCGCCACAGCAAGCCTGATCATGCCTACGGCATTAGCGGCCATGGCATTTCTGGGTTTGGGATATGCGATCTACTACCACAATAATGTGGCGAATCCTTACATTTCCGATCAAGACAGAGAAAAAACATCCGTAAATATCGAGAAGACTTATGGGCACTATGCCGATAAGGCTGCACCGCGGCTGATTGACGTAAAGTTAGATATGGCGATCTTTCCCGAAGAACGTGATTATACCGCGGCTATCCGTATGCGTTATGTGAATAAGACCAATGAAGCTATTGATACGCTTTTTATGTCGCACAGCGACAATATTATTTCGGAAAGTTTTTCTATTGAAAACAGTACGGTGATCAACGATACAATCGCCGACATTCGTATTTATGCGTTAGCACGACCATTGCAGCCATTGGATACAATGGAGATGGAATTCTCATTTGCCAATGAGCCGAACACATTTTTAAAAGATAAATCACCCATCTTGTCCAACGGAACATTTTTGAATAGTAGTATGTTTCCCACATTCGCCTATGATCCAAGAATGGAACTTACCGACAACAAAGTGAGAGCGAAGTACGGACTGCCGCCTAAAGATCGCATGCCTGATCCAACGGATGAAGCAGCATTGGGTAATAATTATATCTCACACGACGCCGATTGGATCGATTTCGAGGCGACGGTGAGCACCTCGCCCGATCAGATTGCCATCGCACCAGGTTATTTGCAAAAAGAATGGATCGGAGAAGATGGTAGACGGTATTTCCACTATCAGATGGATAATAAAATGTTGAATTTTTATTCGATCATCTCTGCTCGTTTTGAGGTCATGCGTGATTCATTGAATGATGTGAATTTGGAGATCTATTATCACCGAGATCATACCTACAATCTCGCACGGATGATGGCTTCGATGAAGAAATCGCTGGAATATTACGAAGCCAACTTTAGTCCATATCAGTTTACACAATTGCGTGTGATCGAGTTTCCAAAAACACATGGCACATTCGCGCAAGCATTTGCCAATACAGTGCCATTTTCGGAAGCGATCGGTTTTATTGCCAAGGTAGATGAAGATAATCCGAATGGGATCGATTATCCGTATAGCGTCATTGCACATGAATTTGCACACCAATGGTGGGCGCATCAAGTCATCGGTGCGGGTGTAAAAGGTGCGACCATGATGTCGGAGTCATTGGCAGAATACAGTTCGCTGAAAGTGTTGGAAGAAACGTATGGTAAGCATCAAATGCGCCGTTTTCTAAAAGAAGCGTTGGATAATTACTTGCGCGGTCGCGCAACAGAGCAACTGGGCGAAAATCCATTGATGTTCAACGAAAATCAGGCTTATATTCACTATAATAAAGGTTCCCTAGCGATGTATGCCCTAAGTGATCTCATGGGCGAGAAGGCCTTTAATGCGCTATTGAGTGATTACATTGATGCCGTGGCATTTCAATATCCACCGTATACCACCTCGTTAGAATTTGTGGATCTGCTGAAAGAACGCGTACCTGATTCGCTACAATATGCCGTACGAGATATGTATGAAACAATCACCTTGTACGATAATAAGATTACTAATATAAGTTCTAAGGAATTGGCCAATGGAAAATATGAGGTCGATATAGCATTTCAAGTATCGAAATATCGTACCGATGCAAAGGGTAAAAAAAGCTTTGAAGACGCTGCGGGCACGGGCATAAAAACCAAAGTAGATGGTGCCGAAGTGAAGTCTCTGCCGCTATTGGATTATGTCGATATTGCCGTCTTCGGAGAGCCCAAAAAAGCCGGTAAGCACGATGTGGAGAATCCAATCTATATGAAACGGATCAGGATCGATCAGATCAATAATGAGATGCAAATCATAGTAGATAGCAAGCCGCTAGAAGTAGGCGTAGATCCGAATAATAAATTGATTGATACCGATTCTAATGATAATCGGAAGAAGATATAGTTTAATTTTATCTGTTGTTAAGACCTCGATGGCCAAAGGCCACGAGGTCTTTTTTTATGCATTAGGTTTTTCGGTAGATTTTCGAGCATCCATAGGTATGCGCATAACGAATATATTATGCAGCGAGCCATTGTCTTGATAAAGCAGTTCGCCACTATGTAGATTCGTGAAGGAATACGCCAGTGCCAAGCCCAATCCAGAGCCAGCGACCTGATAATGTTGGCTCGAGCGGTGAAATGGCTTAAAGATTTCGGATACATCCGCGCTTTGGAGCTTAATCCCATCATTCTCTATGGTACAAGCAAACGTCCCGGTATGAGGCTCTTCTTGTAAAGTTATGATGATTAGATTGTCGGCGTACTTCACCGCATTAGACATAAGATTGTTGACGATTTTATAGATAACTTCTACATCAATAAAGGCTTCTAACGATTCTTGCAGATGCAGCGTGACTTCCAAGGATCTATTTTCGATAATAGGCTCAAATTCTTGTACGCACAATCTTATGAGTGGGGCGATAGGTTGTTTTTTCAGGTGCAATGAGACTTCGTCACTCTCTACTTTACGGAAATCGAGTAATTGCTCGGTTAGAGAGATTAATCTATCTGTGTTGATCTGAATGGTATTTAGCCATTTGTTCGTTTTTTCATCATGAGGTAGCGTCGTGATTTTTTCTAATGGTGCTTTAATTAGCGTTAGCGGTGTTTTGATTTCGTGCGTAACGCGCATAAAAAAGTCCATTTTTGCTCGGTATAGTTCACGCTCTTTATGCGTTTTGATCGTCTGCAATCGGTGTCTGTTTTTCTCTCGTACATCGCGGTCGTAAAAGTAAATAGCTAAACTAATAACGCTAAGGATAAACACGCCATAAAACACGAAGGCGGGTATACTTGCCCAAAAAGGTGGTCTGATGGTGATTTGCAGTTGTTTTTCTTTGGAAATTGGCAAGCCGTTGGCATCACACGCTAATACCTGAAAGGTATACCGACCGGGCGGAATTTTGGTGAAGTTGGCTTTATTATTTTTCCGTAAAAAAGTCCAAGCCGAATCTAGCCCAAGTAATCGATAACGATAGGACGTAGATTGTGCAGATACATAATTGAGTGCAGCAAAATCAATGCTGATGGTGGATTCGTCATGATCTAAAGTAATCGCGTCGGTGTAGGTAATTGATCTAGTGAGATCACCTGGTGCACCACCAATAATGAGCTCGCGCTGATGAGATTGTATGCCCGTGATATAAATCGGGGTCACCATATTAGTGCGATACAACGCGCTTAAGCCTTGGGGATTGAAGCGAATCATGCCTTTAGTAGATCCAAAGTAAAGAAATCCCTGTGAGTCTTTGTAAGCAGAATTGTAATTGAATTGTAGATCTAAAATGCCCAATTCGGTATCAAAGGTTTCTATGCCGCGCTTGTTATACTCCATTTTTACCAAGCCTTGTGAGGTACTGATCCACATATTGTGCAGCACATCTTGCTCAAAACCTAAAATCATATTGCTTGGAAGGCCATTTCTGGTGGTGATGCGCTCAAAATTATTTTCTTTTTCGCGCCAAAGTGCGATGCCGCTTTCGGTAGCGATCCAGATCTGTCCTGCATGATCTTGAAATACGCGATTAGCCCGGTTGCTGTTCAGTGAATTCTTGTCTTTTGGATCGTGCCAGTAACGTTCCATTTTGCCCTTCGCTCGATCCAGTTTGATAATACCGTTTCGCCAGGTCGTGAGCCAAAGAAATCCCTGTTTGTCTTCAAAAATGGATGTGTAAAATACATGCTTGGGCGCATGTTGGACGTACTCAATACGGTCTGTTCCCGGCGTGAAGTTATACAAACCTTTGGAAGTGGCTAACAGCACGTGTTCATCTCGCGTTCGATAAATGGAATACACAAAATCATCACCTAAAGCACCTTGAGTAGATGCTACCGTGAACGATTTGATAACACGCTTGCTGCGAACATCGACCACATCCATGCCTTTATAAAAAGTACCGACTAACAAACTATCACCAACCAAGGCCAAACCATGCACGTTGCTATGCGAAAGCCCAGAAGAAGGACCTAAGGTTTGGAAAACATTGCTTTTGGGAGACCAACAGGTCAAACCTTCATCTTCTGTTCCGATCCAGATATTATGGTATCGATCTTCTACGACCTCTCTGGTGGCGTGTCCTTGGATCGAGTTCGTCGAATAGCGCGGAAATATTTTCTCGAAAAAATTGTGTTGCCGGTGGTAGTAATTCAATCCGCCGAAGAACGTACCAATCCAGACGCCCTGTTGGTGATCCTTCGTGATGGTGTACAAAGCATTATCGCTCAGACTCCAAGGGTTGTCTTTTTCGTGTCTTTGGATGGAATAGGTATCTTTTTGTTTATCGTAAATTACTAATCCCATCTCGGTAGCGATCCATAGCTGATCCTGATCGACTTCGATAATATCTCTGACGAAAAGCGGCGTATTAGTCTGTATGTTCGGGATTACATGCGTTGTCTTTTGATTTGCCGACGACCAACGATAGACACCACTTTTGGATGTGCCTACCCAGATGTCGTTTTCATCATCTACGAATAGCTTTTCGATGCGGTTGTTCCAATTTTGGTTAGTTTCCAACGCGTATCGTTTCTTACTTTGTAGCGATACGATGTTTGCGTCAGCGCCATACCATATTTTATTGAGTCGATCTATGCAAAAATGCGAGATATGATCCTGTATATGACTTACCTTACACGTTAGCTTTCGTTGTTTTACACTATAATGAAACAATTCATTGTTGGCGATAAACCACATATCACCAATGCGATCTTTCTGAATTTGTATGATCTCTTTGGTCAGTGTTTCAGACAATAAAGAAAAGGTTTGCCGATAGGGGTCGAAAATATACAAACCTTGATCGGTACCTACCCAGATTTCTTTATTATCAGCTACACAAAGACTATGGATAAAATTGCTACCTAAGCCTGTATCGCTGTTGGGATTGGCAAAATAGGTTTTGAAATTATAACCATCAAAACGATTTAGCCCATGCCGCGTGCCAAGCCAAAGAAATCCATCCTGATCCTGCGCACTGCATAGTACAGCATTGTTAGAGAGCCCATTGGCAACCTGAAAATTGTTGAAATAAATCTGAGCAATAGCAGCACTTGTATTCACAAAAAAGGTGAGCAAGGTAATACACAGCCTGATTCGACTTGGTATCTGTGAGACGATTTTAAACGTTTTTGAGCTAAAACGGCAAATTTTTGACATGATTATTCCACAACTTTGCGATAGGTAGATACGAGAAATTTACATTAAGTTTACCTGCAATTATAAACAAAAATAAGATAACACGATGTATCAAAAGGTGTTGGATCCTATTCAATCTACACCGATCATCATTACCAATTGAGTGGTGCTTTCTAAGTCCACAATAGTGACATCAACACAAAACCTTATACAAACACATGAAGCAACATTTATTTTATTTCATTGGCTTGTTCATCAGCCTTGCTGCTTGCAACCGAACGACATCGGAGTCGGTGCAGCCTAGTAATCCTTTAGATGTGCCGTTTGGCGATCCTTATGTTCTATACGATAAGGCTTCGGATCGCTACTATATGTATGGAACTGGTGGAGTGGAGAATGGATTTGTTGTATATGTTTCGGACGATATGACATCTTGGAAAAAAGAAGGTACAGTATACAGCAACGAGCAAGAGCATGCTTGGGGCGTCAAAGATTTTTGGGCACCAGAGGTATACGAGCATAAGGGAAAATATTACTTATTCTACAGTGCCGATTGGAAAGATAATCCCAACAACGAGCTGGAAAATTTTAGAATCGGCGTAGCCGAAGCAGACAGCCCGTTAGGGCCATTTATAGACCGTTCGTCGGGCCCGATCTTCGATCCAGGATATCCGATCATCGATGCCAACCTATATTTTGCAGATAATGGTAAGGTGTACATGTACTACTCCAGATGCTGTTATAAGCATGCAGTAGATTCCGAGATTTCGGAATGGGCGAAGGAGAAAGGAATGTTTGATTCGGTGGAAGAGAGCTGGATTTATGGCGTAGAGTTGGCCGCGGATTTTTCACGTGTCGTTGGAGAGCCGGTGCTATTGCTGCGTCCACCAGTGGATATGGCCGATAAGCAGTCTGAGTGGGAAAGTCGTTCGGTGACTAGTGGTGAAGTCAATCGCCGATGGACAGAGGGATCTTATATCTTCAAAGAAGGACAAACCTATTATATGATGTACTCCGCAAACTATTTTGGCGGTGAAAATTATGCTGTAGGATATGCCACCTCTACGCATCCTCTAGGGCCTTTTGAAAAATCGCCTAATAATCCCATTCTACAAAAGAATACCGCCGAAGGTGGTGTGGTAACCGGAACGGGACACAATAGTTTGGTAACGGATCGCAGTGGTACGACTTGGTGCGTATACCACGGTCGCACAAGCAAAACCGGTGATCAACGCTTAGCATTTATAGATCGTCTGGTGATCGATGAAAGTGGCAATCTTCGTGTCGATGGTCCCACTGTAAACTTAGAAGATTAATAAAACAGTATCCTTTCATAAAACTTGATTAGTTATGAAATTTAGTTTGTCCTTTTACTCCTTTTTTATGTGGTTAAGTTCTTTGATGGCGTCTTTTGCATTCATTTCCTGTAGCTTTAGTAGCGAGGCAGAGATGATGAGCACGAAGGAATTGGTAGATTCGGTTTCTATTTTTGCAGCCGACCCAACCATCTTTGAAGATAATGGTGTCTATTATCTTTACGGTACGGATGGCGCTCAACCCGATCATGGATTTCGTGTGTATCGATCGACTAACCTTACCGATTGGGAAGGGTCAGTAGGCGTAAACAATGGATTTGCACTCGTTAAAGATGATGTTTTTGGTGACAAAGGTTTTTGGGCACCGCAAGTGTGGAAAGAAGGCAATACCTATTACATGGCGTACACCGCGAACGAAAACATTGCCATTGCACAAAGTGCATCGCCGTTAGGCCCATTCACGCAGCAACAGCAAGTACCTATCATTACCGAAGGTAAGCAGATCGATCCATTCATCTATCAGGATGAAGATGGTAGGAAGTATCTGTATCATGTAAAGCTGCAAAACGGCAATCGTATTTTTGTAGCAGAGCTGAATGATGATTATGGATCAATCAAAGCAGGTACATTGGTCGAAATCCTAGACGCCTCGCTGCCTTGGGAAAACACCGACAACGTCTCTTGGCCGGTGGCCGAAGGGCCAACTGTTATCAAACGCGATGATAAATATTACCTCTTTTACTCCGCGAATGATTTTCGAAATCCCTACTACGCTGTAGGAATGGCAGTGGCTGATCAACCTACCGGACCGTGGATTAAAGTCGGAAACGAAGCCTTGCTCAGTGTGGATCATACCAATTGGCCAGGTACAGGACACGGGGATGTATTCCGAGCAAATAATCAATGGCTTTACGTCTGTCATACACATAATTCGACGACGGCCGTTGGCCCGCGTCGTACGGCGATCGTCCCTTTCGAATGGGAGACCGAAAATGAAGATGGCGTCAAAGTGCCGGTCTTTTCAGGTAGCGACATACGGTTTTTGATGGTAGAGAATTAGTCCTATCAAGTGCTATACTATCCATGATGCAGAGCGTGATACGATTTGATGAGGTTTTGATACAATATGGTAAGCTTTGTCCCCATAAAATGAATAGCTTCGATATGGTCGGTTTTTGGATAACACACCTACAACGATATCGTACTTTTTAGTGGATTTTCTACCAGAAAATAGCTAGCTTCGGTATTATCAGTCTATGAATAAACTGTTTGCAACGTTTTTTCATTAGAATTCTTTGATACCATTATAGACGATCAATTTAACGAATCATGAGGTCTAGCGAAACTCGCTAGGGGATTTTTATGATTGAATTTCGTGAGATCATTAAAAAAATAAACGTGAAGCTTTCCGTGCAGATAAGCATCTAACCGAATGGACAGGAAAAAATTTATTACGAGTACAGCGCTGTTAGCAGCCTCTGCCATGAGTTGGGGCGCTTTCGCTAGATCCATTTCGGCCAATTCGATTCGTGTTGGCGCGATAGGGATACATGGCATGGGTTGGTCCAATTTGCAAGCCATTCTCAAGGATAACAGAGTACAGTGTACCGCACTTTGCGATGTAGATAAAGACGTGCTTGCTAAACGCGTTGATGAACTCAAAGCCCGAAATATCACCGTCAAGACATACAGCGATTATAAAGAATTGCTACAAGATCCCAATATTGATGCCGTGATTATTGGTACGCCAGATCATTGGCATTGCCTACAGATGGTGGATGCCGTGCGCGCTGGGAAACATGTGTATGTAGAAAAACCAATTGGTAACTCTATTGCTGAATGTGAGGTAATGGTGGCTACCGCTCAATCTCATCGGGCAATCGTACAAGTAGGTCAGTGGCAGCGCAGCCAACAACACTTCAAAGATGCGATTGATTTTGTGCATTCTGGCAAGCTGGGGAAGATTCGACAGGTAAAAGCTTGGTCATACGTCGGTTGGAAAACTCCGATCACGAAAAAACCAGATACAGTTGCGCCGGTGAATGTCGATTATGATAAGTGGCTTGGTCCAGCACAAAAAAGACCTTTCAATCCCAATCGTTTTCATTTCGAATTTCGTTGGTTTTGGGATTATGCTGGCGGATTGATGACCGACTGGGGCGTGCACATGCTAGATTATGCATTGTTGGGTATGCAAGTGTCAGATCCTGTATCGGTGATGGCAGCAGGCGGCAAGTTTGCAGCGCCAGATGGTGCATCTGAAACGCCAGACACCTTGACGGCTGTGTACGAGTTTGAAGATTTCAATATCCAGTGGGAACACGCTATCGGCATTAGTGGCGGGCCGTATAATCGCGATCACGGCGTGGCTTTCATTGGCAATAACGGTACATTGGTGCTCAATCGCGGCGGCTGGGAAGTCATTCCCGAAGGGGATCGTATGGCAGCTGTCACATTACAAAAGTCGGTTGACGATGGATTGGATAAGCACATGGTCAATTTTGTCGATGCGATCCTGCAGCAGCGCCCAGAGCTATTGAATGCGCCTATCGAAGCCGGCGCGCACATTGCGATCTTTGCACAATTAGGCAATATTGCGTACCGCACTGGGAAGAAGTTGTATTGGGACAAAAATAAGCATCAGTTTACGGATAAGCGCGCGAACAGATACCTAGCCGCGCAGTATCATAATGGATACAAAATGCCAAAATAATTGAGGTACAGTAAATTAGAAATAAAAAGAATAACCAAATAAATGCTAATGATGATGACAAAAACGATAATAGGAAGAAGGATGCCATCTTGGTGTAAGGTGATGGCGTTAGCCGGAGCCGCTTTGATGATTGGCCTACCGGCCGATAGCTTCGCGCAAAAGCGTGGTTGGAAAGATCTGTTCGACGGACAAACCTTGCAAGGTTGGAAAGCAGTAGGTGGCAAAGCGCCGTACAACGTAGTAAATGGAGAGATTGTCGGCACGATGACCAAAGGCACACCCAATTCTTTTCTGATTACAGAGCAGGAATATGGTGACTTCATTCTAGAATTAGATATCAAGTTAGAAGGCGATCAAACCAATTCTGGCGTGCAAACACGCAGCCATATTGATATGCAGGCCGATGGTGGTAGAGGTCGTGTGTATGGTAGACAAGTAGAAGTTGATCCCAGTGATCGAGCTTGGACAGGCGGTATCTACGACGAAGCGCGGCGGGGTTGGTTGTATCCATTAGATCTTAATGAAAAAGCCAAATCGGCATACAAAAGAAATGAATACAATCATTTGCGCATCGAAGCTATTGGCGATGAGCTGCGTACTTGGGTAAATGGTGTGCCCGTGGCCTATGTGGTAGATACTTTGGATCAAAAAGGATTTATCGGATTGCAAGTACATAGCATTACAGATGATCAAGACGGCAAGAAGGTGTATTTTAAAAACATTCGGATACAGACGGAGAACTTGAAAGCTTCTTCTTTTGCGAAGGATCAGCACATCGTCAACCTAAAGCCAAACAACCTGAGCGCTGCGGAGAAAAAAGCCGGCTGGAGTCTATTGTTCGATGGAAACTCAGCGGATCAATGGCGCAGTGTGCGTGATCAAAACTTCCCAGCTCATGGTTGGAAAGTAGGGGATGGCATCATTAAAGTTCAAAAATCAGATGGTGGCGAATCGACCAACGGTGGGGATATCATTACACGCGATAAATATGCGGTATTCGACCTTTCTTTTGAATTCAAACTGACGCCGGGAGCAAACAGTGGCGTAAAATATTTCGTGACGTTGAAAGAGCAAACCGTAGGTTCGGCCATCGGCCTGGAGTTTCAAGTATTGGATGACAAGCTTCATCCAGATGCTAAGATGGGACGCGATGGCAATCGTACCTTGGCCTCACTTTATGACTTGATCACTTCAAAACGCGATGATCGTGCTCGCCGACCAGTAGGAGAGTGGAACCGCGGACGTGTGGTAGTGGATGCGAACAACAACGTAACACACTATTTGAATGGCGTTAAGATGGTAAGTTACCAGCGCGGCTCAGCAGAATTTAAAGATCTAGTAGCCAAAAGTAAATACAAGGATTGGGTAAACTTTGGCGAAGCCAAAGAAGGACATATTTTACTACAAGATCATGGTGATGAAGTATCCTTCCGCAACATCAAGATTAATAAACGTAAATAATCCTGCACCTTAAAATAAACGAACTATGAATCATTATTTATCGCGCAGGAGCTTTATTTCTCGCACAGCAATGGCTGGTGGCGCTATGCTGCTTTCCAACAGTGTTTTAGGTAACGTAAAATTGGCATCAGCCAACGAACGGGTGAATCTAGCCTGCGTGGGCATTGGCAATCGTGCTGCCGAAATCATTAAAGAACTCTATAAAACGGGATTGTGTAATGTAGTCGCGGTATGCGATGTCGATATGGGAGCGAAGCAAACGCAGGAAATCCTAAAGATGTTTCCCAATGCGCGCAAGTTTCAGGATTTCAGACGGCTGTTCGACGAAGCTGGAAGTGAGTTTGATGCGGTATCCATTGGTACGCCAGACTTTGCTCATTTTGCAGTCACCATGCTAGCGATAGATCAAGGGAAACATGTGTATGTCGAAAAGCCGATGGCGCAGACATTCAACGAAGTAGAACTGATGATGCTAAAGGCGAAGAAGCACGGTAACGTGGTCACTCAAATGGGTAATCAAGGACATTCCGAAGCGAATTATTTCCAGTTTAAAGCGTGGAAAGAAGCCGGAATCATCAAAGATGTCACACGCATTGACGCTCATATGAATATGCCGCGCCGCTGGCACGGTTGGGATCCAAATATCAAGCGATTTCCGATGCCGGAAACCATTCCGAGTACTTTAGACTGGGAGATCTGGCAAATGCAAACTTGGGGTCACGATTACAACAAAGACTTTGTGAATGGGCAATGGCGCTGTTGGTTTGATTTTGGCATGGGCGCATTAGGCGATTGGGGCGCACATATTCTAGATACCGCACATGAGTTCCTAGCTCTAGGTTTGCCAACGCGTGTAGAGGCTGTTTCGTTAGATGGACATAATTCTTTCTTTTTTCCGATGTCTTCCACACTGAAATTCAGCTTTCCTAAGCGTAAAAATATGCCAAAGTTGGATATTAATTGGTACGATGGGATCGATAACCTGCCACCAATTCCGGAGGGCTACGGCGTTTCGGGATTAGATCCGAATATACCGCCGCCAAGTACGGGAGCAATCGAACCAGCAAAGCTCAATCCAGGCAAGATTATTTACGGTAAAGACTTAACCTTCAAGGGAGGATCACACGGTAGTACTTTGTCGATCATTCCGGAAGGAAAAGCACAGGAAATGGAGCGTCGTTTACCTGAGGTGCCAGCGTCGCCATCCAATCACTTTGCCAACTTCTTGAAAGCGTGTAAAGGTGATGAAAAGTCGCGCTCTCCGTTTGATATTGCTGGTCCACTGAGTCAGGTGTTCTGCTTGGGCGTTATCGCGCAAAGACTCAATACGAAGATGGACTTTGATCCGGTGCGAAAAGAAATTACGAACGACAAATTTGCGAATGCCTTACTGATCGGCCCACCACCAGCGAAAGGATGGGAGCAATTCTACAAGGTATAATCATCGTTAGAAATAAACTAGGAAAAATAGATTACAGCATCTAACACATACATCAGAAAAACATCTATAATGAACAAACTACGCATTTTAGCTTGTGTGGTAGCGGTCGGCTTTGCTTCGGCCCATGCGCAAGAATGGAAGCCGGCAGGAGACAAGATTATGACCACCTGGGGCGAAAATCTAAATCATCAACAGCCACATCCCGAATATCCGCGGCCGCAACTGGAAAGAAAAGACAATTGGAAAAACCTTAATGGTCTGTGGAAATACGCGATTGTGGAGCAAGGTGTGTCAGCTGCACCAACACAATGGGATGGTGATATCTTAGTGCCTTTTGCGGTAGAATCGGCGCTATCTGGCGTGGGTCGTTCTTTGAATAAAGATCAGGCACTTTGGTACAAAAATGAAATTAGCGTACCGACACGCTGGCAAAAAGGGAAAACCTTACTGCATTTTGGCGCGGTAGACTGGCGTTGTGATGTCTATGTCAACGGCCAACACATTGGCCAGCACGAGGGCGGATTTGATCCATTCTCTATGGATATCAGCAAAGCACTAAAAAAAGGTGAAAAACAAGAAGTCGTAATCCGCGTTTGGGATCCGACCAGTGACGGGCCACAGCCACGTGGCAAGCAAATCAATAATCCGCACGGTATCTGGTACACACCGGTATCGGGTATTTGGCAAACAGTGTGGGTAGAATCAGTTCCTACTACCTACATCGTAGCAACCAAGCAAACCCCGAATGTCGATAAATCCACCTTATCGGTGTCCGCCAACGTTGAAGCTGTACAATCTGGTGATCAACTGGTGGTGGAAGCATTTGACGGTGGTAAAAAAATCGCCGAGGCGACAGCTGCCGCTTCGGCTACGATTGAGCTTCCTTTAAGCAATGTAACGTTGTGGAGTCCAGACAATCCAAAATTGTACGATCTACAGGTGAAGGTGCTGCGTGGAGGTAAAGTAGTAGATCAGGCCAAAAGTTATTTTGCTATGCGTAAGATCAGCATGAAAGCCGATGACAAAGGGATTCAACGGATGTATCTAAACGATAAATTTGTCTTCCATTATGGTCCGCTAGATCAAGGTTGGTGGCCAGATGGATTGCATACGGCACCTTCCGACGAGGCCTTGAAGTTTGATGTTATCAAAACGAAAGAGATGGGCTTCAACATGATACGGAAGCACATCAAAGTTGAGCCAGCACGTTGGTACAGACACTGTGATAGTTTGGGGATCTTGGTATGGCAAGATATGCCAAGTGGCGATTTGGGTGGTAATGTATGGGATATGCAACCCGGTAAAGTTTCCAACGGGCAACACGATAAAGATCGTACGCCTGAGTCGGAAGCGATTCATCGCAAAGAGTGGAAAAGCATTATGGATCACCTACACAACTTTCCAAGTATCGTAATCTGGGTTCCATTCAACGAAGCGTGGGGTCAGTTTAAGACGGAAGAGATCACCAAGTGGACAATGGAACACGATCCTTCGCGTTTAGTGAATAGCGCCAGCGGTGGTAACTTTGCGTACGTTGGTCATATCTTAGACATACACAATTATCCGGATGCAGCGATGCCAGATCCAAGATTATTTGGCGACAAGTTCATCTTAGCTTTGGGTGAGTTCGGAGGTTTTGGCTTACCGATAGATGGACATACTTGGCAAAATAAAGACAACTGGGGTTATGTGTCGTTCAAAAATAAAGAAGAATTAACTGATCGTTACCAAAAAGCAGTCACTGATCTTTCGAAATTGATTCCACGCGGATTATCCGCGGCGGTCTATACGCAGACAACAGATGTGGAGGTAGAGACCAATGGTTTGATGACTTATGATAGAAAAGTGATCAAAATTCCGGAAAATACCTTGAAGAAAATGCACAGCGTACTTTACAATCAATAATTATTGATTGCAATTGCTATTTTACAAGTCCCTCAGATGACCATCTGAGGGACTTTTTTCGTTCATATCCTCCAAAAAGTTAAGCGTCCGCAGATTTTAAATTTTATTTAAATAGAGGGCTAATTTCTCTTTAATATGATGAAACGAAAAAGATCAACCATTACAAAAGCTAAAATGCTAAAAGGAATCCACGACATTCTGATAGAGGAAGGGTGGGGTAAAGTTAATGTTGCATACGTTAGTAGCTACAGTGGTATAGACCGTAAGCTATTATACTACCATTTTGAAAGTTTTTCCAACATGGTAGCTCAATTTCTAAGACTTGAAAGTGTGCAGTTTAAAGAAGAATCGGTAGAACCCGAAGAAGAACAAGAGCTGACCAGCTATCTGAAGCAACGAATGCAGACGCTGTTTGAGAATCCATTACTCAAGCAACTACTGGTGTGGGAACTCTCTGCTAAAATGCCGGCGTTAAAGGAATATGCCGCTCCGCGTGAAGAGAGGGATGCAAAAATGAGCCAAAAATTAAATGGTTTTGGGCAGGATACGGAAGGCGATACAGATATGCAAGCCGTCTTTGCACTCTTATTGGGAGGCATACATTATTTGTCTGCGTATTCGCATCATAATGATAAACCTTTCTTTGGTATGAACTTTAACGACGAACAACAACGCAAACACCTCTTAAATGTGTTAGACAAGCTGCTGATCGATGTCAAGCAAATGGTGTAGTTTATTCTAGCGCTTTAGTAAGTGAGATTAGGTTAGCAGTTCGAATAGGGTCTGTACGCCCATGTAAGTCATGATTAACGCGATGATAGTTCCCGAAGTAGTTAACCAAAAAGGTTGACGATACGAGCCCACGATGGTTGTTTGATGTGCTGCGATCAGCATAACAGCAAGTGCTAAGGGAAGAATAAACCCATTTATAGCGCCTACAACGACCAAAGTTTGCACCGGATTGCCAATAAATCCGTAGAGTAGGCAAGAAACGAGGATAAAGCCCACGGTTACGAATCGATCGTGAGCCTGGATTCGTATGTGAAAACTTTTTATAAAGGTGATCGATGTGTATGCCGAGCCGATGACCGAAGTAATAGCTGCTGCCCACATCACCAATCCAAATATTTTGTAGCCTACTTCTCCGCCAGCCCATCGAAACACCGAAGCGGGTGGATTCGCCGGATCGATCAGATAACCAGCTGACACGACACCCAAGGCCGCTATGAATAAGAGAATGCGCATGACAGAGGCAATACCGATGGCACTGATCGCACCACGATCTACTGTTGGTAGATTCTCCACACCGCGAATACCTTTGTCCAGCAGCCGATGTGCGCCTGCAAAAGTGATGTAACCACCAACTGTCCCTCCGATGATGGTGACCAGTGCGGTAAAACTAAATTGCTTTGGAGATATCGTGCGTGCTGCTGCTTCGAGTAATGGTGGGTTGCTCTTGAATGCAATATAGAGCATCAGGAAAATCATCATCACACCAAGGATTTTGACGAAAAAATCCATCGCACGGCTAGCTTCCTTGTACAGAAAAATTCCAATTGCAATTACGGCACTACAGATTGCACCATGTGTCACGTCCATCCCAAATAATACCTGCAATCCGAGTCCGGCACCGGCCAGATTTCCAATGTTAAAGGCCATTCCGCCCAAGGCCACCATGGTCGCCAATCCGTAGCCTAACCCAGGTAACAATTTATTGGCGATATCCTGTGCTGGCGTACCACTCACCGCGACTATACGCCAAATATTCATTTGTGCGACGATGTCAACAATGATAGAAGCTAGAATTATAAATCCAAAACTAGCACCAAGCTGCGAAGTAAATAAAGCAGTTTGGGTCAGAAACCCTGGTCCGATCGCCGAGATCGCCATCAGAAAAGCCGCGCTCAGCAGCGCGCCCCAGTTCGATTTTTTCATAATACAGGCGCGATAATGTGTATGTTCTCTTGCTCGAGATGATGGCGCAGATCCTGTGCGAACGAAAGCGCATGCTCCCCATCGCCATGTATACAAATCGTTTCAATCTCTCGAGCTACCAATTGCTGGTCAATGCTTCGTACAGCCTGTTTCTTCACCATGAGGATGGATTGTTCCAACGCCTCTTTTCGATCCGTAATCAAGGCCAGCGGATCTTGGCGTGATACCAACGTACCATCCGATTGATAGCGTCGGTCGGCAAAACCTTCTTGTACGACGCGAAGTCCACGCGCTTTCGCCACATCGACCGTCACACTACCTGCCAAAGCGTATAATTTCAACGATGGATCAAAGTCCCAAATAACGTCTACGATAGCTTCTGATAGCAATCGATCTTGTGCCACCATATTGTATAGCGCGCCGTGGAGTTTTACGTGTTGCATCTTTGCACCCGCAACGTGCACAAAACCAGATAAAGCACCCAGTTGATATAACACCAGCTGATAAGTTTCTTTCGGAGTGATAGGCTGGGGAATACGACCAAAGTTATCCTTGTCGTCAAATCCCGGATGCGCACCAATAGCTACCCCTCTTTGTGCTGCTGCCGCAATGGTTGTTTCCATTCGCATCGCATCGCCGGCATGGAATCCGCAAGCGATATTTGCTGAAGAAACCAAATCTAACAAGGCTTCATCAAGCACGTTTACTTGAGTGCCTGGTGTTTCACCAAGATCACAATTGATGTCTATGGTGTACCTCATGTTATATCATATTTAAGATCAATAGAAAGTTTCATCTGTTGGTAATGGCGTTCTTGTTCAAGATATAAATTTTCGGCCTCTCGGAGCGAAATTTCTTGAAAGCAAATGCGATCGCCCGGTTTCAACTGTCCGCAGCGCGGTAGATCCACGGCTGCTATTTGCGCGATACGCGGATATCCACCTGTTGTCTGGCAATCGGCCATTAAAACAATCGGCTGGCCATTTCCCGGTACTTGTATCGTGCCCGGCAACACGGCAGTCGACAACATTTCTTGATCTTTTATTTTTTGAAAGGGATTTCCTCGTAAAACATACCCCATTCGATTGCTATTGCGATCTACTTCAAAGGTAGAGGACCTCAATTGCAGCAAACTTTCTTCGCTAAACCACTCGGCTTCTGGCCCGCGCAAAAACCGAATTACTTGCGTATTCGATGTTGCCTGCCACATCGGTTTGACCGCCCATTGCGGATGCGTGCGTTTGCTGTGATGCAAATAATCAAAAAGACGCTCATGTTTATCTTCCCAGTTAGTGGCGCGCAGGATGTCGTTTGTCTGCAGCAGGCGTCCATCCACGCCGCCGATTTTGGCTGGTAAGTACGTGCTTCGACTTCGCATGATCAAAGGAACATCCCATCCACCAGGAGCCGCCAAATACGTTCGACAACCTATTCCGTCAGGAACTAATTTCAATCGCGTGCCTTTTTTTAGTGCCAATGGTCGGTTTGCAGGAAGAATAGTTCGCTCTTCATCCAAGAAAACAGCACCTTTCCCAGAATAGGCCAACAGCATGTCTGAACATATTTCGATATCTGCCTGAGCGTAGGTGAACTCGATGACGGCGACTTCGTCTGTATTCGCCAATGCGGCGTTAGCAAGTCGAGCTGATAAGCTGTCCATCGCGCCTGATTTAGGTACACCAGAGGATAGGAAGTCTAAGCGACCCAGATCCTGAATGGTGCTAAATGGTCCGGGTTTATGAAGTTTTATTTCCATAATGATCGTTTTGATACGTTTCGAAAAGGCTGTGCTCCAGCCGTTCGAAACGAACCTGTTGTCCGCTTTGCAGCAAAATTGGTTTCTCGCTTTTCGGGTCAAAAAGTCGTAATGGCGTGCGCCCGATTAATTGCCAACCTCCCGGACTGTCTAATGGATATACGCCGGTTTGTTCACCCGCAATGCCAACTGATCCCTCTGGCACCAAGTTTCTCGGTGTTGTTTTTCGTGGCGTAGCCAATTGTGGATCGAGACCGCCCAGATATGGAAAACCAGGCATAAAGCCCATCATATACACCAAATAGGTTTGGGAGGTATGTTGCGCTATAACTTCCTCGGAGTTGAGTCCAGTATGCGCAGCGACACTATCTAGATCTGGGCCATATTCTCCACCGTAACAAACGGGAATAAATAGTATATCGGCTGTGGCTTGCATGTCTACGTTTACGCGATCCATTAAAGAAACAAAATAGCCGAAAATCCATTCCTGTATATCTTTAGCATTTATAGTTTGATGCGATTTTAGCATAAATGGATCATAATAAATAGACAGTGTGGTATACGCAGCCACTGTCGTGAGCATCCCTGGGAACGGATGATTACTCAATACTATTTCCGCTTGTCGTATTTTGTGCGAGATATCAGGATCGATGTGATCGGCGAAAACTACCGTAATGGCTTGTTCTCCTAATGCATAATAACGAAGGGATTGGTTCGCGTTAAGAGATAAATCGGCCATAGTCAATATTATAGTAAAGGAAATAGTGATCGATGCGGTTTAATATCGAAGCCATCACGCAACGTATCAAAGAAAAAGTTGTTTTGCCGATTTTCACTCAAGAGTGATGGAAGGCGGATAGATCCCTGACTGGTAATTAATTCATGATAGCCGAAGAAAACATCCCGATTTTGCTGAATAGCGCCCACTGATCTTACGGCCGTGATATCGCGATATATATTCACGGAATAATTACCTTGTGCGGCATCTTCAATCCATAAGTCTGAGGTTTGCGGATTGAACCATACCTTGCGTTTGCGAATCGTATTCATTTGGTTGGCCAGTAAGAAAATTTGTGCAACCAAATAAAGTGCAATAGGTAGCAATATAAGCAGGATCTTGATCTTTAATCCTAGCAATAGGATAATGAGCAGTAAGATTCCGCCAGTGCCTACCGTCACCGCTGTTGAGCGAATAGCCCGTTTTGTATCTGCTGAATCTGCTTCTAGAGCAATGTAACCCGGTCTATTTTTTCTCGCCGAAGCGGAGTTAAAACTGCGCTTAAGCCTACGAAAACTGAAGTACAGTAAGATGCCCAAAAGAGCGCCGATAAACAGGATTTTTAGCATAACACGTTAGTATTGTTCAGATTCGTTCGGGTAGCTGCCCGATTTCACATCGTCTACATACTGCGAAGCAGCTTTGGAGATGTCGCTATACAAATCTAGGTATCTACGAAGAAATTTCGGCTTAAAATCCTTCGTCAAGCCTAATAAATCATTTACCACCAACACTTGCCCATCACAACCATTACCAGCGCCGATGCCGATGGTTGGAATGGTAAGAGATTGTGAAACTTCTGCCGCCAATTGGGCTGGGATTTTTTCTAATACGACCGCAAAACATCCAGCTTCCTGCAATAGGAGAGCGTCGGATTTCAATTTCTCTGCTTCGGCCTCTTCTTTCGCGCGCACACCAAAGTCACCAAATTGGTAAATAGATTGCGGCGTCAATCCCAAATGCCCGCAAACCGGAATACCCGATTGCACAATCTTGCGAATATTGTCGATCACTTCTACACCGCCTTCCAGTTTCAAGGCATGTGCTCCAGATTCTTTCATCATGCGGACGGCGGCATTATACGCGTCATTTACAGATCCTTGATACGTACCAAAAGGAAGATCGGCCACAACCATGGCCCGTTTTGCGGCACGCGCCACCGAAGCAGCGTGATAGATCATCTGATCAAGCGTAATCGGTAGAGTCGTTTCGTAGCCTGCAAAGACATTAGCTGCCGAATCACCAATTAGCAAAATATCTAATCCTGCCTCATCCAATACGCGTGCCATCGAATAATCGTATGCGGTAAGCATACTGATTTTCTCTTGGCGTTGCTTCATGCTTTGTAGACTCGATGTAGTAACTCTTTTTATAACGTTATGGACTGACATGTGGTGTTGTGTTTTGTGATTGAAGCAAGTCGTAGACCAGCCTTGTGTTACAAGCAAAAGTAGGTATTTTGGGAAGATAATCTAAAAGTCTCTGCTTATTTGTATTTTTGCCGCATGATACAAGCCGACGCACGTCTTTTTAAATTTCCAAAATTTGAGGATCTGATTATCCATGAAGATGAGAATCTCATCGTCATCAATAAGCCGCCCTTTGTATCTTCACTGGATCAACGGGAGGGAGATGAAATCAATATTTTGCGATTAGCTAAGCGCTATCACGAGGATGCGCAGGTTTGTCATCGCTTAGATAAAGACACTTCCGGTGTGTTATTAATCGCCAAAAATCCAGAGACTTATCGCGCAGTATCCATCGAGTTTGAACGCCGTCGTGTAAAGAAAGTTTATCACGCCATCATTGAAGGCACACATACGTTTGATGATTTGCTAGTCGATCTTCCGATCTTGAATCAAGGAAATAAAAATGTATCCATTGATCGGGCAAATGGAAAGCGGGCAGAGACATTTTTCAAAAGCATTCAATACTTTAAACATTATACTTTGGTAGAATGTCGGCCAATTACCGGTCGTATGCACCAGATTCGCATCCACTTAGCCACGCAGCGTGCATCCATCGTAGGCGATGCCATGTATAAAGGCAAGCCGGTATATCTTTCGCAGATCAAAAAACGTGGCTTTACCATGTCCAAAAGCCAAGAGGAGCAACCGATTATGAAGCGCTTCGCGCTACATTCAAGAACGGTTGCATTTTCTATCGAAGGGAAAGATTATGCCTTCGAGGCAGAGTATCCAAAAGATTTCGCTACTTTGTTGAAGCAGTTGGAGAAATTTGACCTCTAAAAACGAATATGATGAAGGATAATAAGCCACGATTTTCAATAGCAAGTAAAATAATTTACGGTGTACTTGTCGTACTCATTTTGTTGATGTTTTGGCCAGCCAGCCGAGCGGTGTTGCAGCAGGGGCTGATGAAAATTGGCTTGTTCAAACCGAAGGTAGAAAATGCTTCTACCCCAATTGACGAACATAGTTCGGAACTGGCCGATGCCAACGAAGGTGTAACTTTAACCGATGTAGACGGAAAGTCTATTCGCACGGCTGACCTTAAAGGCAAGGTGGTATTTATCAATTTCTGGGCTACTTGGTGTGGTCCATGCGTGGCCGAAATGCCTTCGATTCAAAAGCTGATTTCGCAAATTGGTCAGCAGGATGATATCGTATTTATGTTGGTAGAGGTTGAAGGCGATATGGATGTCGCACAGGAGTTTTTGAAAAAGCAGAAGCTAGATTTGCCCGTTTTTGTACCACAGAGTGAAATTCCGACCACATGGATGAGTGGCGCTATACCTGCGACAGTGGTATTGGATAAGCACGGTCAGCGCGTATTTACCCACAAGGGAATGGCCGATTACAGTGATCCCGAGTTTGTTGATTATTTAAAGAAATTAGCGTCCAAATAGATTATATGAATAGAGATCAGTTATTTCAAGAAATTGTATCTAAAAAGAGTTTTTTGTGTGTCGGATTGGATACCGATCTCACTAAAATTCCTGAACATCTCTTAGGCGAAGAAGACCCCATCTTCGCGTTCAATAAAGAAATCGTGGCGGCTACGGAAGATCTTTGTGTTGCCTACAAACCCAATATCGCTTTTTACGAGTGCTATGGCACCAAAGGCTGGGAGTCGCTTCGCAAAACATGTGAAATACTTCCTAAAAATACCTTGCGCATCGCTGATGCGAAGCGCGGTGATATCGGCAATACTTCCAAAATGTATGCTCAAGCTTTTTTTGATCCGGCTGTTTCGGGTTTAGATTTTGACGCGATTACCATTGCGCCGTATATGGGAGAGGACTCTGTTACGCCATTTTTGGAATTTGAGAATAAATGGGCTATTGTGCTGGCCTTAACCTCAAATGCAGGAAGCAAAAATTTTCAAAATTTTGCGAATAGAGGCGATAAACAGCTTTTTGAAGAAGTAATTGACCAAGTCAATACCTGGGGCAGCACCGATAACTTGATGTATGTGGTAGGCGCAACGCGCGGAGAAGCTTTCTTAAACATTCGCGCACACGCGCCAGATCATTTCCTATTGGTGCCTGGCGTAGGCGCACAGGGCGGATCTTTAGAAGATGTGTGCAAATATGGTATGAATGCGCAATGCGGATTATTGGTCAATAGCACACGTGCCATCATCTATGCTTCTTCTGGACGCGACTTTGCTGAGAAAGCTCGTGAGGAGGCTATTAAGGTGCAAAAACAGATGGAAGCGGAATTGATTCGAAAAGGGATTCTGTAGCATTACCATTCGTTTGCGGTGATTTGGCACAGTATTTCGGTAAGGTAGTACATCACCTCAATCGATTCTATGTTTAAGAATTATCATTTATTATATCTTGCTGCGGCGCTCATCTTGTCAGGATGTAGTTCTATTTACCAACCTAATGTACCTGCTACCCCAATGTTCGCCAACCAAGGTGAAGTATATGCGGCAGCTCATACCAATATCAAAGGAAATGCGAGCGGCAATCTCGCCGTCGCTGTCGGTAAACACGTTGCCGTGATGGCTAATGGATCTTATGTAGATAACAAATCCGGCAATCAGGAATACAAGCAGTATATGTACGAAGGGGGATTGGGTTACTTTACGACCTTTGGCAAAAATAAAGATCGCATCTTCGAATTGTATGGCGGCTACGGATTAGGTAATTCGCGTGATGCAGATACACGCGCCACCACGACGGGCATGGCACCGACCGAGATTCGGGAGATGGATTTCGAAAAGATCTTTGTGCAAGCTAATATCTCTCGCAAACGCGAAGATGTACGGTTGTTTGGCCGATCCAGAGAATTTAGTTACGGAACCGCGATCCGTGGGAGCTTTATTCGTATGAAGGATTTTTGGATCGATGGTGTGTCATCTCCAGTAGAAGAGAATCTATTTATAGAGCCTATCTTTTACACGCGGATGCAGCTCAACAAATCCTTTCAGTTGCAGTATACCAATGGATTTAACATTGGTGTGGTAGATAATAACTATCTAAAAGCCGGTAATGCAGTCTTTACACTAGGGTTGATTTATAAGTTTTCGAAGTAATTTTTACAGCTTAGTCGTACCTACAAAAGTGCTGTCACTAAGGGTTTTCATAAATGCGATGATATCTAATTTCTCCTGTTGAGTGAGTGGAATGCGATTGTTATTCGCTTTTAAAATAGGATCCAAATTTTCGGCTTCCAGTACGCCATTGTCGAAATAATCCAATACATCCATCAACGTGGCAAATTGACCAAAACTACCGTATGGAGCTGTATAGGCAATATTTCTCAGGGAAGGTACGCGAAAGCTCATGTAATCTGCCGCAATACCAGTGACGCGGGCACGGCCAGCTTCTTGTGTGCTAATATTAAGTGGAAATCCTACATTCCGAAAGCTTTGATCTGTGAATAATTCTGTATCATGGCAGCTCTTACACTTCAATTGAAAAATAGTATAGCCGCGCGATTCACTTTCCGTAAACACTTCATTTTGATGCAAACGTACGCGATCATATTTGCTATTGGCAGAGATTAACGTATATTGATACTGTGCCAAACTTCGGTAAATTCTGTCGGCAGTGATAGACGGATCTCCAAAAGCATTAGTAAATAGGAGAGGGTAAGATGGGTCGTTCTGTAGTTTGCCAATAACCTCTAAAATGCTAGAGTTTAGCTCTTCATGCGTAATAATGGGGACAATCGCTTGGCTTTCTAAATTGAGCTTGCTACCATCCCAATTGTAAAATTTCATGAAGGCCATATTTTGAATTGGTGGCGTATTACGAATTCCCACCCGGCCATTAATACCAATAGCTTGTGCTTCATGATCTGCAAAAGCACTGGATTGAATATGACAGCTGGAGCAAGAAACCGTATTGTTGCCGCTGAACCTCTTATCTTGAAATAGCCTTTCTCCAAGTGCGACGCCATATTTGGTAGGAAGGTTGGCTTGTACGGCAGAGTTCATGGCCGGAAAACCAGAAGGAATAGACAGCGATAAGACCGGGTTATCAACAACGGGTGCTTCAATTTCGGCTTTCTCGCAAGCGACAATTAAGAAAAGACCTATTAAAAAGATTACAGGATTAATTTTCATTTCTGGATATATAGGGATTAAGAGCCACCCCTTAAAAGATGGCTCTTAACATACTTTATTCTACGATAGATTGGATCGAAAACATGCCGGAATTATCTGCTTCGCCGTTTCCACCGAGATTGTCTACAAATCTGACCATCTCAAGCGCGGTATGAATATTCGGTGTCGCATTATCCGTACCTCCTGTTCCCGTAGATAGCGTAATGGTGTTAGCGTTGCCACTCAGTAACTTATCGAAGTCGGCACGAATAAATATGGTCGGGCTACCAGATGCTACATTCAACGTAGTTGGGAAGGTTAATGTTATATCTCTATAGGCGTCTACTCCCTGTGTATAGTTACCTTCTGGACCTTGTACTGTACTACCAGTATGAATGGACATCTCCTTGTTATCCGCACCGTAGAAGCCTTCTAGCTTTGTAAAACGATAACCTGCTCCCCATTCCCACATCATTTCTGTATCGTTAGCACCGGCAGCAGCGTAAAAATTAGGAAATCGTACCTGATCTATGGTATTCAATTCTGATTTTACACCTAGACCGAATTTTATTTTTTGGTAACGGTTTGAAGGAATATCTCTTAATGCATAGCGTAAGCTTTCCGGCTTGGAGTGGTCTATTACAGTTGCTCCATTATCCAAGTTATTGATGTTGTACGGGGTTTCTGTGCCATCTTCTCTTACGAGGCGAATATTGCTCACTACGTATTTAATTTCGGAAAAACGATGCGTCTGACCGGCCTGCGAAGTCAATACAGTAGCGGCAGTGGATTGTGCATCGCCAAGAACAATAGTTTGATCTTTGTAGGTGTTGTTAAATTGTAAAGTAACCGTGTTAGATACTGCGTTACTGTCGTCTTTTGAACAGGCTGCCAACGTAAGGACAGAAAGAGCTAATAGGACAGATTGTTTTAAGTGTTTCATTGTTTTTTAGTTATAAAGTGTATGAATGATTAAAAATGTGTTTTTAGGGTAGTAAAGACGTTACGGCCCATTCTGGGAATGTTGCCCCAGTCCGCATAGGTCGTATAAAATGAGTCAAACATATTTTCGATCCCTACTTGTACTGTCAGATGATGCTTTCCTAAATTAAATGTGTAATCTCCGGAAAGGTCGAAGACAGCATAAGCCTGCGTGGGAGTCTCACCGTATTCTGGACTGAAATTATTTTGAGATAGATCTCCGTTAATGGCTGCCTGTATGCCCATTTTTTTGTGCATAAATTGCAAAGAAGATTGGTAATGAAGCGGCCTTATGAAAGGTAAGTTGACGCTATTATTATCCGTAGCGCGAGCATAGGTCAACGTTCCTTTCCAGTGCAAATGCTGCAAAATATCGTAGCGACCACTGATGGCGATATTGAATAATCTCGCATATTCCAATGCGCTATACGCCTTCACACCGACAGATTGGTAATTCATCGGACTTCCAATGCTTAGTATTTTTCCTACGATATAATTGCGAATGTGAAATGCATTGACTTGGCTAGAAATACTCCACTTTTCGCTTTCGTAGTTTATGGCCGCATTAACCTCGTAAGAAGTTTCGTTGGGGAGGTCGGGGTTGCCGATATAATCATAAAGGTCAAAACTATTGTATATGTAATAGCCATAACCTTCCGATACGGACGGCGCTCGTTGTCCGAAACCTGTCCCCAATAGTATTCGAAATTTATCCAAGGACAGTTGATACCGAGCATTTAGGCTGGGAAGAAATCTAGTTTTTGATTCGGAAGCTTCTGGATAAAATATTCTGTTGAACTCAGAGTATCTTGCATAATTATAATGCGTGCCCACAGAAGCACCAATATTGACCTCACTGATGGGAGAAAGATTCCATGTGTTGCTACTAGAAACTCCTGCATACCGCGTAGTGACCCAAGGCCAAGTATAAGCAAACATGGTACGTTCGCTTCGGTCTTGCGGATACATGGTCATTTCAGCGATAGATAGATTATCATACGCGTTTAACTGTAGCTCACCTTGATAGCTTCCCTGCTTCAGCTCTACACGCGACGTCAAACCATACGTGGTGCTCCATCCGGGCATATCCATATGCACTAGATTTTCGGGACGATTCGTGTCGTCCATATAATGTTCTATGGCATTGAAATAAGCTTTCGTATCCCACACACGCAAAAGTCCAGTTTCAAATTGTTGCTGGTAGGAAGCAGCAGTAATAATGGCTCGAGATAGCCAAAGATCCATGGGCAATGCGGGAAAGCCTACATTATTGGCTTGATCAAAAATAGCATCTACTTTGATCGACGATAATTCGCTTGTTTTGTAGGCTAATCCGAGTGAAGTATTGAATTTGCTATACTGCGAATGATTGATCTCGTTACCGCTACCATCAGTGTAATTTCCAGCCTTTCTATACCCAACACTTCCATCGGCGACGAACTTTGCGCTAGAATAGGATATATTACCTAAGTTGAACGTCTGATTATTATTGAATTCAAAGCCTGTTTGATAACTGCCACTCCAGGCTTTGTCTTGACCAAACGGTGTACTTATTCGTTGTAGGTCGATACTTCCAGCAACCGTTGCGCCCTGCATATTTCCATGTTGTCCAGAGTTTATTTTAATACTTGAAATACTATTGCTCTCCATATAAGAGGAGATGGGATCCATCTTATCTGTACAGGCACCGAATACATGCATGCCATCTACCGTGATCACAGATCGTTCGGTAGTCATATTATTCAATAAAGGTTCCCACGCGTAAGCACCTCTTTTTATAAAGCTGATGTTATCGGAAGTGCCTAATAGCTCGTCTACTAATGCGGTTAGCTTCACGTCAGTCGCTAACTTCTTTTTCTTCCGTTTGAAAATGGATACTTTTTCAAGCGTTTTTACCTTGTCTCGATGATTAGTATCTGTTTGTGCAAAGGAAGATGACAAGACGAATAGGATCAACAAAAAGCTGATGAATAATCTCATAACAATTAGAATAGAATGTCAATATGTAATTCCCCTTTTACCCCTTGTACACCTGGCGTAAATGCCGTGGATACCGCATTACCCTTCACGATCGTATTGCGCGCATCTTTCAAGATGAAGTTTAGTGTCCAGTTTCCCGTCATGGTATAATTGACTACTCCTTCGTAGAATCCGTCATTACGCTGCGATAAGTTTACGTTGTTGGGCGAAGAATGATTTCCCATGGATGGCTCTGGCATCCGGGGATCAAGCTCCAGCGTGTGGTCATTTACTGCAACGTATTGATAATAAGAAGGTGATAGAGGCACAAACTCTGCCAGATGTGTCGTCGTGATCCGCTTGAAAATGCCGGCGATGATTGGATTTGTACCGACTTGGGGATTGCGTGGACTTACCAACGCAATCATATAATCAAGGCTGTCATTACCACGGAAGAGTGTCTTGTTTAGGTTCTTATTTAATTGTTCTTTAGTGGTTATATCGCTTGTTGCGGTATAATTTTGCTGTCCCACTACTAGATTGACATAAAGCTTCCAGGTCGGGTTTGGCAGCTGTTCGTCTATGAATATGCTGTAGCCTTCCCAGTAGGCATTTTGTGTCGATTTTTGTAGTTGAAAAAGATGTGGACAGCTCGTGACCACACCATCTGCTATCTTTGAAATAGGTATAAATTGGATCGAATCTGGATTAATAGTTTCACCTGTTTGAGTATCCGTAATACGAACTCGAAGTTCATTATATCCGGTGTAAAATGTTCCATTGAGCGCTTCAATGCTGATTCGATACCTGTCTACCAGCATAGATGATGCTTCTTGAAAATCGAATACTTCTGGAATCTCTCTACTAGTTTCTTCTAAATAATTTGTTTTTTCTTTTGTACATGACATAGCCAGTACAAGGCATAATAAGCCTATAATTACGAGGGTTGTTCTCGGCATAATACGTGTCAAAATGTGGTTGATTTGATCAGGTTGATGCGCTTATACGCATGCTGATCAAATGTATTCGGCACAAATGAATAGCGACCTGCAATCATTACTGATGACTTCAGGCGAATGAAAAATTAATGTAGGGTAAATCAGAAAAACAGATGAGTTTTTGATTTAACGAGCTCTAGAGGTATTAAACGAGGGAAGGAGGGTGGAATATAGAGGAAAGGTATTGAAAGCTGTAACTAATCACCGAAGCTGGAAACAAGTCTGCTTTGCGATAATTGTTATGCAACAAAAAGTTGAAATCAAAAAGTACATTTATGGTATATAAAGCACTCGACTCGTAGACCACTAAATTTTTCTTAGCGTCTTTCTTTTCTTGCTCTTTTACACGCTTCATGAGTTCACACTGACCATTACAATGCAATTCAGGTCGGTCAATATTGATACATTTTGCCAGATAACTTGGTAAATGCAATTCATAATCTAAAGCCATGATACTGCGATAGAATGATTGCATCGTTAGTGATACCAATAAGATATAAGCGCAAAATTTCACCAATGAATGTTTATGATTTTGCCCAAAGATAAGGATTGATCGCAATCTTTGGAAAAATTAATATCATTTTGTGAAATGCTTTTGCTCGAAACGGTTCATAGCGTCTAAAAAAGACTTTAAATCAGCTTGCCAATCGACGTTGCGTGATGGTAACTGTTGTATACGCAAACACCAAAAAGATCAATTCACAATAGCAATGAGGCGTTCCGTAAAAATAAATAAAGGTCGTGAATGTTGGATTCACGACCTTAAGTATTACTATAAATATCCTATATCAACTACAAAGGACGGATCCAGATATTGCGGAAGCGTACCAAGTCTCCATGATCTTGTAAGGTAATCGGACCTGGGCCATGCGCTTTCATCACCGGCATACCGATGTATTCTGTCGTGCCCTCGATTTGCGTATTGTTCTGGACTAGCACGCCATTGTGCAACACCGTGACAGTCGCTTTTGAGATCAGCATACCATCTTTATTGAATTGAGGTGCTTTATAAATAATGTCGTAGCTGTGCCATTTTGATTCTGTAGCACGCACCTCGACCAATGGTGGGCGTTGTTTATAAATACTCCCAGCTTGTCCATTCGTATAGGTTGGGTTATCATTATTGTCCAAGACCTGTACTTCATACAAGCCCTGCAAGAAAATACCACTATTGCCGCGGCCTTGGCCATTACCTTTTACTACGGATGGACTTTGCCACTCTATATGCAGTTGGAAATTTTCAAATTCCTGTTTGGTTTGTATATCTCCGCTTCCCGGTTTTACTTCTAATTGTCCGTCTATCACCGTCCAGTCGGCCTTGTTTTGTGTATTTTTTTGACTTACCCAGTCTTGCAATCCGCTACCATTGAATAGGCTGATGGCGTCGCTGGGTACACCATTCGCTGCTAGCGTAACGATAGGAGGCTTGGGCGTGTAAAATTCCGTATCCTCTGGTTTAAATTTTGTTTGCGCCATAAGGGAAGATGTAGCAAGTAGCGTGAATAAGGTGCAGATATAAGGTGTTTTCATTATCAAAATATTTGTTGCTGCTAAATTAGATTTATCCTTCGATTGTTTTCGTATTATACTTTGGGAAGTTTGTATCCATTTTCATAATTAGCGACCAGATAGTTATTTGCCGATTTGTCGGTAAAACTTCTTTTGGCTTTATCCCAATACAATTTTGTGCCGGTGCGGTAGGCGATATTTCCCATCTGCGAAAAGATCGCAATGTTAGCGCCTGCTTCGATAGGAGCTTTCAAGATCGTGCGATCATTCCTGCGAATGGCATCTACGAAATTGACCATGTGTTTTTCCAACCCATTATCCTTCGATTTTTGTAATGCAATCGCTTGCATTCTATCGCCTTCCGGAATCACTTCCCAGCCCTCGCGGTTCAATACTAAAGTTCCGTTATTACCAATGAATGACACACCATGATTTCTTGAGTAAGGTCCTAAGTCAATACCGTTAGCATGTTCCCACTGTATATTAAAATCATCAAATTCAAACACCGTAGTCAATGTATCCGGAGTTTCGGCCGCATCACTTGGGTAAGCAAACTTTCCACCAGAAGCCATGATGGACTTTGGATCTGCCGCCTTCATGCCGATCAAAGCATAATCCAGCATATGCACGCCCCAGTCGGTCATTAAGCCGCCGGCGTAATCCCAAAACCAACGAAATTCGAAATGAAAGCGATTTGGATTAAAAGGTCTTTTCTTAGCTGGTCCCAGCCATCGATCATAATGTACGCCTGTTGGTACGGCTTCATCTGGTTTTACAGGAATGCTTTTCATCCAACCCTGATATGCCCAAGCTTTTACCAAACGAATCTTTCCTAATTTGCCCGAGTGCACAAAATCAATCGCGTCTGCAAAGTGTTGCTGACTGCGTTGCCACTGGCCAACCTGCACGATACTGTTGTGTTTCTGTGCTGCGGCCACCATGGCTTCACATTCCTTGATGGAGTTGCCAATCGGTTTTTCTACATACACATGTTTACCTGCATTCACAGCATCTACCATCTGCAAACAATGCCAATGGTCTGGCGTTGCAATGATTACAGCATCCACTAGATCACCTTTTAGCAATTCCTGATGGTCGATGATTCTTTTAACCTTCGTGGTTTGTAATTTCTCTAACTCTGCGATTCGCTTGTCCAATATGCGCTCATCTACGTCGCACAATGCGGTGCACACCACATTAGGTACTTTCAGTAAGGCGGTTAAATTAGCCCAACCCATACCATTTACACCAATCAATCCAACCTTAATGGTTTGTTGGTTGTTGGCAAAGAGTCCCGTGTTCCACAGCGCTCCGGAAGCTGCCAAAAGGCCGGCATTTCGCAAAAAATCTTTTCTTTTCATAGGTTTATGATGTCATTACAGAGCAGTGTGCTCCGGTTTACTAATTGTTAGTTCCTCGAAGATAGTCAATTGTTTACTATTTATTCTTAATTATAGGTATTTCCAGCGTATTTGATGTTCGAAAAAGCCAAGTAGCGCCATTCGTAAAGATTTTGTTAGAATTGCCATAATAGAGGCTTCAAATGAAATGGCATCCCCGAATAATTTTAGAAGTGACAATTAATACCTATATTGGAATATCTATATCAACCTATTGAAATGATTGCCAATATATTAAAACAGTCGTTGACGACAGTTAGTCTATTTACTCTTTTCTGTGCGCAAGCGCAAAATAATCACGAGCGATACGTACAGCAGCTAGAGGGTACTACCTTGCAATTTTCTATGGAAGCGATTCCTGGTGGACAATTTTTAATGGGGAGCAAGAGCGGAGGCGCGGCCGATGAACAACCTGCGCATCAAGTGCTTATTGCGCCTTTTTGGATGGGAACTTTTGAAGTGACATGGGATCTGTATGAACCGTTTTTATATAAAGATCTCGAAATAAGACACAATAATCAAGAAAAGCTAGATCCGAAAGTGGATGCGGTAACGCGCCCAACCAAACCGTATTTGGATATGACTTTTGGAATGGGTAAGCAAGGGCATCCTGCTTTGGCTATGACGCATTACAATGCGATACAATTTTGCAAATGGCTGTATGTCCGTACGGGCGAATTTTATCGCTTACCGACTGAAGCGGAATGGGAATACGCTTGCAGAGCTGGTTCTAAAACCGCTTATCCTTTTGGGGAAGATGCTGCGAAATTAGACGAGCACGCTTGGTTTGCCTCAAACAGCAATGGAAAAACAGCTGCTGTCGGCAAAAAGAAGCCAAACGCTTGGGGCTTGTTTGACATGCTCGGTAACGTAGCCGAATGGACGTACGATCAGTACGATGCCGAATATTATCAGCAGTTTTCAGATGGCGTAGCAGACAATCCCGTGTTGATTCCGACCAAACTGTATCCGCATAGCGTACGTGGTGGTTCTTTTGACAGTGCTGCACCAGATTTGCGTTCGGCGGCACGTATGGCCTCCGATCCGATATGGAAACAACTTGATCCGCAAATTCCAAAATCCAATTGGTGGTTTCCAGAAGCACCTTTTGTCGGTATGCGATTAGTACGACCGGTGAATAAACCATCGCATGAAGAAATTATGGCTTATTATGATAAAGCTCCTCTAAAAGACTTCTAACTATTTTCTATTATAACAATAAATCTAAAATGATGAATAACTTTAATCGACGTGATTTTATGAAAGCGGGCACCACCTTGGCCGCGACTACTTTTTTAGCGTCTACTAGTCTAGGGCGTATGTTCGTGGCTGGATCTGACGAAATCAAAATTGCCTTAGTTGGCTGTGGAGGGCGTGGAACGGGAGCCACATTTGATGCGTTTGCCTCAGGGCAAAATATCAAATTAGTCGCCATGGCAGATGCATTCCAAGATAATTTAGATGCGACCTACAACACGCTCAAGGAGAAGTTTGGGGATAAGATTGATGTGCCCGATAGCCGCAAATATGTGGGCTTTGAAGGTTACAAAGCAGCGATCAAAGATGCCGATGTCGTTTTGCTAGCGACGCCTCCAGGATTTCGTCCGATGCATTTCGAGGAGGCTGTGAAAGCTGGAAAGCATGTATTTATGGAAAAACCGGTAGCGGTAGATATCCCGGGGGTACACAAAGTATTGGCTGCCGCCGAAGAGGCAAAACGTAAAAAGCTTAACGTCGTGGTAGGTCTGCAAAGACGCTATCAAACTAATTATAGAGAAGCCATCAAACGTATTCAAGATGGTGCTATTGGAGATATTCATTCGGGTCAAGTATATTGGAATAGTGGCGGTGTTTGGGTAAAACCACGCCAAGCTGGACAGTCGGAGATGGAATATCAGATGCGTAACTGGTATTATTTCAACTGGTTGTGTGGTGATCATATCGTCGAGCAACATGTACACAATATCGATATCGCCAACTGGGTAAAAGGAAAATATCCGGTTTCTATTCAAGGGACAGGTAGCCGCGCACATCGTACGGACAAGCAATACGGAGAGATCTATGACAATTTTGCGGTAGAGCTTACGTATGATGATGGATCAGTGATCTATAGCCAATGTCGTCATTTTGAAGGTATTTCGAATAGGGTGGATGAAACCTTTCAAGGAACCAAAGGTCGCGTTTATTTGTCAGCAGGCAATCAAGCCGTGCTTTGGGACGCGCGCGGCAATGAAATATATCGTCACGATCCGAAAGGAAATCCGAATGCGTATCAGCAAGAACATAAGGAACTATTTGAAGCGATTGCCAACAATGAATATAAGTTTGATAATGCCGAATATGGTGCTTACAGCACATTGACGGGTATTATTGGTCGCTTAGCTTGTTATACTGGTCAGGTGATTAAATGGGATCAGGCAATGGCTTCTACGATTGACTTATCGCCAGAAAAATATGCTTGGGATGCTAATCCAAAAGTGTTGCCAGATGCAAATGGGATCTACCAAGTCGCTGTTCCGGGGATCAACACCGAATTATACATTTAGTACATGCGTCGAACGTTTTCGGCAGTCATGCTATTTTTTCTGGTCTTTTGCAGTGCTCAGGCACAGCAAAAGACCTTTTTTATAACAGGAAGAGCACAAGGAACCACCTATCAGATTCAATACCTTGCGGACAGGGAAGTGGTGCGTAAATCTTCCATAGATAGCGTGATGGGCGTGATTGACCAATCCATGTCACTGTACCAACCGCATTCTTTGATTAGCATGTTCAATCGGCAATACCATCATGAGTTGGAGATTGATACGCACATGGCGAATGTACTCCGCGAAGCTTTTCAGGTGTATGAAAAGTCCAATGGCCTATTCGATGTGACGGTGAAACCGCTCGTCGATTTATGGGGCTTTGGATCAGAGGGAGTGCAGCTATTTCCTCCGCAAGCCACAGTGGATAGTGTGCTTTCATTTGTGGGAATGGAAAAGATTTGGCTGGAAGGAAACCAATTGCACAAACGCGATCCTCGGACTGCCATTGATCTAAATGGTATTGCACAGGGGTATACGGTGGATGTGCTGTCCCAATGGCTGGACGAGCGGATTATAGATAGCTATTTAGTGGAAGTTGGAGGAGAAATCCGTACCAAGGGTCTAAAAGCCGAAGGAAAGAGCTATGAGATCGCGATCGAAAGGCCAGAAGGAGCACAATCCTCATCTTTCGTATTGCAGTTGACAGATCTTGCCGTGACAACGTCGGGCAATTACCGGAAGGTAGCGTACCACGAAGGAAAGAAAGTGCATCACCACATCGACCCGAAAAGTGGTTTTCCGCTGCAAAATATTGTGGTTAGTGCGACCATTATTGCGCCCACAGCAATGGAAGCAGATGCATACGATAATGTATTTATGGCCTTGTCACCTCAAGCAGGAATTGCTTTAGCCAATCGGCTAGCGGGGATAGAAGTGTATATCATTTATGAAGGGCATGGTGCTTTCCACGAAGCATATTCCGACGGATTTCTGTCATTTGTGAAGCCATAAAGCGAATGTTATGGTTATAAAAATAAGGCCTGAAAGATCACTCTTTCAGGCCTTATTTTTATAGGATTACGGGCTATTCGTAGCCTGGATTCTGATCCAATTTGGTGTTTCGATTGATTTCATCACGATGAAATGGCATAAAATACATTTTATCATTCCATTGTCGGTTTTCGATTCCCGGTTCTAGTTCTACAGGTGTGTAGGTATAGTTATAATTATCTGTATTGTACTGATACGTGCGTACTTGCGCACCTGGCTTCAATGTGCCCACTACATTAATCAGGCGAATTTTTGAGCCCGTGGTTTGCGGCGCTATCATCCACCGACGGGTGTCGAAGAAACGGTGCTCTTCAAAAGCTAACTCTACACGTCTTTCATTGCGATAACGCGTACGCAGTTGCTCTCCCGACTCGGTGATAGCTGGCATTCCTGCTCTAAAGCGAATTTTATTAAGCCAATTTTTGGCTTCTGCCTCTTCTCCTAATTCAATACACGCTTCTACATAGTTCAGTACGGCTTCGGTGTATTTCAGTACTGGCCATGGAATGTATTGACGTGTATTTTGATCTACTACCGCTGGATCAGGATCTGTAAATTTCCGGAAGTAATAGCCGGTATAGGATCCATTCCAATCCTCAATGGGACTATTGCGCGTATCTAAGCCCTGATGTGTGGCAACGCCGCCTGCCGCATTGATGATCTGATAGCGGCCTGTCTGGATTTGGTTAAACGGATCGCGACCTGCCACGTCAGCCGTGCGTGGTTTCCAATCGGCACCATCATATAATATAGTAGCATAGAAACGCGGATCCCGATTCTGATATGGATTGGCTCTATGTACACCATTCTCCCAAGAAAATCGTGTTCCGTCGATCATTTCATAATCATCTACTAGGTTTTGGATCGGTGTGTTTCCTGCCCAGTTGTGGTAGCCATTAGGTCCATTGTTACGACCGATGTAATTTCCAGCTTCGTCCTTTAAGTCAATGAAATAGCGGCCTAGCAATATTTCTTGTGCGCCATCTGCTGATACGGCTTTACTACCGCCGCCTAGAGATAATACCATGTAGTTCTCTGTGCCCTCTTCCGCGGTAGCCGGTTCAGACAAATCCATTTGATAACCCAAGTTGGTCATCTGAACCACTTCGAAGGCGGCATCCTTTGCTTTCTGCCACCGCTCGGCACGGCTACCGCTGGTATAACCCAAAAACTGCGGTTCATCGTATCCTGCAATCGTTGTCGCCTTCGAGGAAGCAGTGGAGATGTCATGCAAATCGCTTGCAGCATATAACAATACGCGTGCTTTTAACGCCAGAGCAGCAACTTGCGTAGCACGGCCTTGTCCACCGCTAGTTCCAGCTAACAATTCTGCTGCACGATCACAATCCGTGACAATAAAATTGACGCCCTCTTCGTATGAATTTCTGGTTGCGGTATAATCATCTTCACCCAGCTCGTAGACGCGGTCAATGAGCGGAACTCCACCATAAAAACGCAACAACTGCTGATAGAAGTAAGCCCGCAAGAAATAAGCCTGACCCAACAAATTATTGGCTCTGCTATTGTCGGAGAACTTAGGTTCGATGAGATTTTCAATCGCGATATTACATGCCCGAATACGTCCATATAGTGGACCGTATCCATAAGCATCTTTGATCATACCTTGATCCGCCGAGTTGGAGCGTGATTCCGTAATGGTATTGATTCCACGGCCTGGATGCGTAAACATGGATTCGTCCGTTAAGGATGACTGCATCTCCTCGTCGAAACCACCCTGACCTAGGCCATTGTAGATTTCAAATACAAATGCCTCTGCCAAAGCGGGATCACTCCAAGTCACTTCCTTAGGTACTTCCTCCAGCGGTTGCGTATTCACAAAGTCATCGTTACATGATACGAGTGATACGGCGAATAGGCAGGGGATGAGATAATTGTATAGTGTTTTTTTTGTTTTCATGATTCGCATATTAAAAGGTTAAGGCTGCGCCAAAATTGATGACGCGTGCTTGTGGATAATATTGCCCAGTTTGAGTGACAGATTCGGGATCGTAGGCTGTCATCTTACTAATGGTGAATAGATTCAAGCCATTGGCATACAGCCTAAAGTTGTTTACACCCACCTTTTTGGTCCATTCAACCGGGAAGTTGTAGCCTATTTCTACATTTTTCAAGCGTAAGTAGTCGGTGCTTTCCAACCAATACGTATTGCCACTTGAGTAATACTGATCACTACGATCTGTAATGCGCGGATGCTCGCTACTCGGATTGTCTGGTGTCCAGCGGTTTTCATAAAATTGCAATAGGTAGTTTCCGATAGCGCCAGATTCTTCGGAACTCACCGGCAGCTCTGCGCCGGCAGCTCCCTGAAATAGAATCGATAAGTCAAAGTTTTTATACTGCAAGCCGATATTCACACCACCCTGAAAGGTTGGGATATTACTTTTGTCTCTACGCACACGGTCATCGGGTGTGATTTTGCCATCGCCGTCGTAGTCAACGAATTTCATGTCTCCAGGACGTAAATTGTTGGTAATAGCGCTATAGTCTAATGTATTTGCAGCAATTTCTGCCTCGTTTCGAAATACACCATCGTGGATATAATACATGCCAGCATTGAGCATTCTTCCGGTCGTGCGTTGCCATTCGGGTGCGCCAGCGGCTTCATCCCAGAAAAGAATCTTATTCTTGGCATAACCACCATTCACATTGATGTTGTACCGTAGTTCGCCAACGCTACCATTGTATCCGATGTTGAGATCAAAACCTCTGTTTTCCATTTTTCCGATATTCTCAGCAGGTAGTGTCATACCAGTGCTTTGTGGTACGGAAGCATTCCGTTGCCACAAAATACTACTCCGGCGATTGAGAAACATATCGAATTCAAAGTTGACTTTTCCATTGAACAACTGACCATCCAAACCGACGTTGTAGTTATTGGCCACTTCCCATGTAATGAAGTTATTTGGTACGCGTGTTTCAAACAAGGATTTAACCAAATTGCCATCTACAATGTATGTTCCAAAACCGTAAGTAGAAAAATATTGGTACTCCTGCAATTCATCGTTATAGAATATATTGTCATTACCCATCTGACCATACGATCCGCGTAACTTTAAGGAATTGACAAAAGAAACATTGTCTTTCCAGAAGCTCTCTTCAGAGATGCGCCATGCGGCTAGTACACCGGGAAAAAAACCATATCGGCTAGCTTGTGGGAACATGTAGGAACCATCATACCGCCATAGAAATTCAGCAATATATTTTTCTTGATAATTATAGCCCAAACGACCAAAGTAGTTGAGTCGCGCGCGTTCCCAAGCACCGCCGCCGTTGTCCTTCTCTGCATCGCCTCCGGCAAACATTTGGTCAGTAGCAGCCGAAATGAAATAACGTCTAAAAGCCGTAAAATTATCATTACGGATAGTTTCACGATTCACACCGGCCATCAAGTTAAAGCTATGATCGCCAAAACTACGGTCATAATTAGCCATTGCGCCGAGCAAAACGTTGAGTTGATCTTCATTGCCCTGGCTTAACGCTGGATCTGGGCGCGGCCCTCGCAGACCGGGAACGAGCTGAGGCGTCACGCCGTCCGCTTCGTAATTTCCTTGCCAGCTGTACAAATACCATGGTGTTTCCCAGCGCTTGCTTTGCTGGATATATTTGTCGACTGATGCCGTACCGGTGAATTTAAGGCCGTCTACACCAGGTATTTTGATGTCGATTTGTCCGTTTGTCTGAAAATAATAACGTTTGCTGCGATCGTATCCCGTTTGGTCTGTAGTGATTACAACGGGGTTCTCGCCGTGTTCAATATCTGGTCCTGGTAATCCGTTTGGCCAAAATGCGGGTTGTGTTGGGTTGCCACGCATGAGCATCCGAAAGATAGTGGCCGCACTTTTTGTCGGGAAATTACGATCCTCCTGTCTTCCTAATACGCCGACTTTTACACTTACATATTCATTTATTTCTCCTTCCAAGTTAATCCGCATATCATACTGGCTATAGTTGGTGGCCGAGTTTTTATAAAATGCGTCTTGGGTTTGGTAACCAACTGATGTGAGGTAACGAAAGTTTTCCGATCCACCACTCAATTGCACATTATGCTGCGATTGCGGTGTCCAATTTTTTAAGGTGGCGCCGTACCAGTCGGTGTTCGGATGAGTCCAAGGATTGGATCCATCGCGAAACATCTGGAAGTCCTGCGGCGAAAAAGGCGCTGTAATAGTACTGCCGTTAGCTCTTTCGAAGATGCCCTGATTGCGAAAGGCGGTGTTTGCTGCAGACCATTCGCTCACCGGTAGTTTGAATATCTCCAATTCATTACGCATTTCTGCGTACTGAGCTGCGTCAGCTAGTTTAGGAACGTAGGTTGGTTGCGAAAATCCTTGATTAAAGGTGTAGGAGATAGTAGGCTTACCTTGTTTACCCTGTTTTGTCGTGACGAGGATAACACCATTTGCTGCGCGTGCACCATAGATGGCTGCTGCCGCATCTTTAAGGACAGAGATGTTGTCTATGTCAAGAGGATTCAGGCGTTCAAATCCACCTTGACGCGCTGGAATACCATCAATTACGATAAGGGGCTCGGAGTTGCCGAAGGTGTTAGTACCACGGATCCGGATGTTTGATCCATCGTTCCCTGGTTCAGCGCTACTTTGTGTTGCGGTAATTCCTGCCATGCGACCGACCAGAGCATTGGAAACGTTCAACGTGGGCGACTTCGCCAAGTCAGCACTTTTTACAGTTGCTACCGAACCGGTGATGGTTTCTTTCTTTTGCGTGCCATATCCCACAACAACAACTTCTTCGAGATTGGAAAGATCGTCTTGCATAGAAATAGATAGGGATGTGCGCTGATTGACGGGCTCTTCTAGCGTTCTGTAGCCAACCATCGTAAACACCAGTATCGCATCAGCAGGTACGTTTTCTAACGAGAAGTAACCTTCAGCATTGGTACTCGTGGCAATCTGTGTGTCTTTTACAACAACGGATACGCCCGAGATAGCTTCATTTCCAGACATCGAGTTCACGCGTCCGGATACAGTTATTTGCTGGGCATATAAAAGGTCATTTTTATTATGCAGCTGGTGCAGGGGAGATTCTTTGGCCATAGATTCCTGAATTGGTAGTACCAACAACAAGCTCAACATAGGGCAAAAAGTCTTCTTTAGGACTTCATTACGAATGTTCATAGTGTAACAAGTAGGTTTATAGAGTTAGTAGTTTATAATTTTAAAATGTGCTAGTAAGGTAGACATAGTGCGATGTCCACAGCGTTTTCATTGGTAGTTATAAACTTAAGGATTGTCGTTTAACAATACAAGAATATTCCTGTTAAATTGAAAAAAATATTGGATTTAACAGGGAAAATGCCCTTATATACTCTGCTTTTTTTCAAAGATGCTCATTATTAATTTTGGGAAATTTTTTAGGTATATATATCTGAAATTGAGTATATTTAATAGGTTTTGATATTATTTTTTTGAATATCAAAAATCAGTTTGAAACCATTCAACTATGCCTCACACTATCTGTTGTGTGATTCTATCCGCTTCTTTATAGTTTTTTGAAAATATATTTTACTTCAATTAGTAAAATATATTTGACGTGTAAATTAAAAAGCATGCGTATGATTTCTGCTGATATTAATCAGATAAGAGTTTAATCAGAAGAGTTTTTTTTAATGAAATGTTCGACAACTAAGCCTTTCAAAAAGGCCTTTATAGATTGCGTTGCTTATTATAACCAAAAGCATAGTTATGTATATCGCAGATAACGTAAGAAAATCGTTGTTGCGGATGGATGGTGAAAATTGGAAAGCGTTGGTTACTTAAAGCTTAAATTTTGTAAAATCTAGTGTTGCAGCTTTGGCACTTATACCTTTTCAGTGGTAGGAAAAATAGGAAAAGCTTGATCGTCGTTGATCTAGGCACCCGTAAAATATAATTTTCCTGTCCACATTTGGGACAGTGGATTGATAGATCTTCTTTCAGACTCACGCTATGTAGTATATTCGTTGTATGCTGTGATTATAAAATTTGTCCAAAGGTAATGTCTTGTCAACAGATATTGACCTATTTATTCAAAGAATCAAAAAAATGTAGCTGATTTTCTACGGCTTTAAAGTATTAATATATAGTGGTTTAATGCTTGATATGTACTCTATTTAGTTTTGTTATTGTAGAGAAAATACAGCATTTCGCTAGAATTATAATTTGTGATATTTCTCGTCTGTTAAGTGCAGGTATTGACGGACATCGTTTCCAAAGCCAGTTTTGCTGCAATCTTTTCATTCAATATCTGACGATCTGATGTGCTTTTGTGAAAAACTGTGGGCGAAAATAATCTATACGAATAGCAAAGCCCGTAAAAAATTACTTTTACGGGCTTTGATTTGTCTAAGCTTTTGGCTGGAGAACTATCTTTCCCACCAGACTTTCGTGTTAAATCCGTCTTCACCGATACGATCGACTACCTCTCGATAGTTATCCGGATTGAACCGCTGCACATCATTGTGATACATAAATCTTGATGGCATAATACCATCGTTCACCATAAATTCTGTTTTTGGCAAAACTGGATATCCAGTACGACGATGCTCATACCATTGCTGGTAATCGTTGAAGAACAAAGCCAAATATTTCTGATTTAGTACTTGCTCCAAGGTGCCGTCAAATGCAGCGGCTGGATTAGAAAAGTAATCGGCTGGCATCGTACTTCCTGGCCACTGAGTCAAAGCTGCTGAAACACCTCTTTCATATGCTTCTTTAGCCAGATCCAACTGTTGAAAATGTAATGCTACCTCTGCTTTAATGAATTCGACCTCTGCATAACTCATAATTACTTGTGTTATCGGTGTACCGATGGCATCGTAAATCATCAAGTTGCCATTTGGTGTACTTGGCGCATAATCGAATTGCGACTCGTCGCCCGAGTGAGCGCTTGGTATACCTTTGTAGCCAATGGTTTCCTGTTTTCCGTCTACTAAGCGGCTAGCCTGCGTCATAAATAACGGTCTGCGTGGATCTTCTAGATCATTCAACATGTCCACAAAGAAGCTAGACATAGCTTCAAAATTGACATAATCTTGGCGACGTGCCCATGCATAATTGTACGGAGCTAGACCGGTGACAGTTAGTAATGCAGCCTCTGCATTCGATGTGAAAATGGGGTAGGTTGTTGGATCAGCTAAGATTTGACGAATACGATTGTAGCTGTCCATTTCCGTACGTTTAGAGGTGCGTAGCAATAATCTTAATAGCAAAGAGTTGTTGAATTTGCGCCATTTTGTTTTATCATTGTTAAACAAAACATCATTGCCGCTCATAGTGCCTTCACCACTGTAGATCGTATTTGCTTCTTCCAGATCTGCAATCATCTTGGCATAGATTTCTTCTTGTGTATCAAACTTTGGTTGGCTCACGCCTTCCTCTGCACGTAACGCTTCGGAAAAAGGAACGTCGCCGAAAGCATCTGTCAAAATACCGCCAATGTAAGCTTGCAAAGTCGATGCAACAGCCAGATATGCTGGCTGACCGGATGCATCTGCTGCTTCGCGCATCTCACGTACGTTGCGTAGCCAAGAATAGCAAGTGTTCCATGTTCCGTTACCAGCACCGGGCGTCAAGTCATAGCGGTGTACGCCCAACTGTACGCTTGGATTTGGCAAACCAACTTGCATAATTTGCCACGTAAAGTCGTAGCTGCGTACCGTAAAATAATTGCTCATGCCGTAGATCGTCGGTGTGACCAAACTGCCTGGCGTAACTTGTTCAATACGATTGGGATCAATGTTTAGTTCATCGAACTCACTCGTACACGAGGTTTCGCTAAATAATATGGAAGCTCCAAGGAGCATATAAATAATTTTTTTCATCTTCTTGTCTTGCTAATAATTACAGAGATAATTGTAAGTTGAAGCCGTAGGTGCGTGGTGTCGGCATTTGCCCCATTTCCACACCTGGCATAATCACGTCGCCATTCAATGCAGCGGTTTCTGGATCATAGATTGGAAACTTAGACCACATAGCCAGGTCGCGGCCAAATAATGCTAGATTTACATTTGAAACGCGTAATCGTTTTGCCACTGATTGTGGTAAGTTATATGCGATTCTCAACTCACGGAGTTTCAGATACGACGCATCAAAGCTGTTTGTTTCCACGTTGGCACGACGGTAATAGTCTCCGTACCAAGTGTTGATTGCTGCTGCCGTGGTATTTGGCGAATACGTGCCATCGCTATTGCGTACCACACCATCGCCCACGATTGTCATGGTTTCTCTACCATAAAGTGTGTGCGCTAATTTACCTTGTTCCGTCATTTTGTGGTGGGTCTGCGAATAGATAAGACCACCGTATTGACCATCTAGCAATACGCCCAAGCTCCAGTTTTTGAAACGAAACTCATTATTGAAGCCACCGCGCCAGTCGGCATAAGCATTGCCGATCAACTGTGTTTGTGTTGGACGTAGGGCTAAACCTGTTTGTGCATTGTACACCACTTGGCCATCTTCATTACGAACTAGTCCGAATCCGTATAGATCACCTGTAGTACCGCCTTCGCGCGCAATGATGGAGACCGCTCCAGCACCACTTTGTGCAATAATCTGTTCTTGTGTATCTAGATCTTCACTCAAAGTTAATATCTTGTTGTGATTACGCGCCCAGTTGACCGTAGTTGTCCAGCTAAAGTTGTCTGTCACCACTGGGCGTCCGCTAAGTAGAACTTCGACGCCGCGATTGCGGATCTTGCCACCATTAATAAAGGCACTACTATATCCAGTCGTGATATCCAAGGGCACGCTCAATACTTGATTGATGGATAAATTACTGTAATAATTAACGTCTGCATTGATTCGGTTGTTGAACAGGGAGAAATCAACACCTGCTTCCCACGACTTGGATATCTCTGGTTTCAAATTGGCATTGTGCAATACAGATGGTGCATTAGCCGATCCTGCAAATGGGGAAGTTTGAAAGTATTTATGAATCCGATATGGATCGGTATCGTTACCTACCATCGCCCAGGATACGCGAGCTTTTGCAAAAGAGATAACGCTCGGCAATTCAAAAATTTCCGAAAGAATGTAACTTGAGCTTACCGATGGGTAGAAGTACGATCTGTTCGCTGCAGGCAAAGTGGATGACCAGTCATTACGCCCCGTGATATCTAAAAATATTTTATTTTCCCAACCTAGATTCGCAAAAGCGTACACACTATTCACTTGCCCACCGATGGCGGTAACCTCCGATACGGCGACACCCATAGCATTGCTCAATTTGTAGATACCTGGCAACGTCAATCCGCGCGCGATGGCATTATTATTCTTGCTATCGTATTTTCTTATATTACCACCCAACGAAGCAGATAGGGTAAATCTGTCATCCCAAGATTCGCGGAAGGTAAGCAAAGCATCCGTGTTAGACTCCAAGAAATTAACGTCTTGCTGTTTGTAATAGCCTCTTGGAAAATTGGCCGTATCGAATGGTCTTCGGCTTTCACGTTGGTCCTGACGTAGATTTAGGCCGGAGCGAAACATCAACTCCCATTTCGGATTGAAGGTATACACCCCTTGTAAGTTTCCATCAATGTTCATACTGTTGATGCTGTTCGTCATTTCGTACAGGATCACATAAGGGTTCTCAATGTACGAGCTGTACGGATGTATCTGTTGCAATTGGTTTTGGCCACGCTGCCATCTTGGTTCATAAACAGCTAAGTCAACATTAGGGTTCTGAAAGATGGTAAAGTAGTTGATAGATTGGTTGTTATACCCTGTTCCTGGTAAATTGTCACTGGTTTTGCTGGTGTACGCAAATTTAGCATTGATTTTCAACTTGTCGGAGATCTGTGCGCTTGTATTTAATGAAGCGACTAAGCGCTCAAAACCAGTGTTTTTTAAAATCCAATTGTTTTTAGTGTGTGTTAATGATGCACGTGCTGAAAAGCGATCCGTAGCACCATCCAATGCAACGCTATTGGTAAATGTGCTACCTGTTTGATACAGATCGCGCACATTATTTCTGTAGGGTCTCCAAGGTAGTCTCTCCGTAGACTGTGCTTCTATTGAAGGGTCGTACTGAAAGTAAGATTGCCCATCAAATTTTGGTCCCCATGCGCTGGAGGTAGATCCCGTATTAGGACCATCTTCTGAGAGGCCATACGAATAATACAATTCACCAGCGGCGTTGCGGTTATTATTTCCTTGGCCATATTCATACTGCATATCTGGCCAACGCAAAATGTCGTTCATCGCGGTGTTGGAATTTAATGTAATACCCACTTTTCCATCGCGATTCATGCCGCGCTTGGTAGTGATGATTAAGGCACCATTACTCGCACGGCTACCATATAAAGCAGCTGCTGCGGGGCCTTTTAATACCGTGACGGATTCGATATCATCTGGGTTAATATCACCAAGGCCATTACCAAAGTCGATTGGAATATCTTTGTCGCCCGAAGATACACCAGCACCGTAGGCATCGTTTACACCAGATGTGGCTCGGCCCGTACTGTTAATCATTGGAATACCATCGATAACGATTAGCGCTTCGTTTTTGGACGGATCTAAGGAGCGATCGCCACGCAAGTTGATTCTAGCGCTGTTCAATGGACCGGAGCCTGCTTGCGTTAGATTCAAACCGGCTACTTTTCCTTTCAATCCGTCCGACCAGTTGGTTGGCATGGCGTTGGTTAATTCGTCACCTTTGATTGTACTTACTGCATACCCCAGTTCACGTGCTTCGCGCTTGATTCCCAATGCGGTCACGACTACGGCATCGATGTTGGCCGAACCGGTTGATAGATCAATCAACAAATTGCTTTGAGCCTGATCAACGCGGACAGTGGCTTTGTCAAAACCGATGTTTACGACGGTTAATTCGCTTCCGGCTGGTACCTGCAAGTCGAATTTTCCATTTTCGTCTGTTTTTCCTAGTACTTGATTGTTTACCATTATCGTGGCTCCCGCAATAGGCATTTGATCGCTCGTGCTCCGCACCGTACCTCGGATCCGGATGTTTTCTTGCCATGTCGCGACCGCGGAATCCGATGCTTTAGCAACGTTTGATTCACTGAGCGATATCGCTAGCAAGAGTAATACGTACTTGATTTTTCCGATTTTTCGAAAAAAGACTGTCTGGTAGAAATTCATGTCTTTTAGTTTGTTCCCTAATAGTTTTTCACACGGTAGTGTGGTAGTTTTTCGTGGGCAAAGGTATAGTCGCTATGTATCGTCCATGTTAGGATAGTGTGACGAAAATGTAAATAGCGCTAAGGGTCGTATCGTATGATGCGATGGAAAACCGCTGCATAGAAAGGTTAAAGTCGCCCTCAAATTAGTATAAGGACAATATTTCAAAGATTGTCACTTACCTACCGTTATCGTGGGTTTTATCTATGTGTTAAATACCTGTCTTTCCTTACTTAACTTTAGTGCGCCAATTCTGAGAAATTACGCAAACGATTGCATGGTTCTAACTTTTTCGAAAGTGTCTGGATTTTGCCATATTGCAGTACGCTTTTAGCGAACCAATTTTCAGCGCAACTACTTACGTAAAACATCAAACACAATCATGGAAAATGAAAACGATCTGATATTGTCGATAGCAGCACACTTCCAAACAGAAGGGGTGATCTCGCAAGTGAAACGTTTTGGATCGGGTCACATCAATGATACGTTTCGATTAGATACTGAAAAAGTGGGTGATCCATCATATTTACTGCAGCGCATAAATCGATTCATTTTCCCAGAACCTCAACATTTGATGGATAATATGGATTTGGTGTGTGGTCATTTGCAGACCAAGTTTGCGCACTTGGGAAAAGAACAGGTGCAACGTAGAACACTTACCATTATCCCAACAAAGCATTCTAAACTGTATCACGAAGATGCCCAAGGTGACAGCTGGCGGATGCTTTTATTAATCGAAAATACACATAGTGTTGATTTGGTAAGGTCACCTGCACAGGCATATGCTGGTGGCGCTGCTTTTGGAGCATTCCAGCGCCAGCTGGCCGATCTCGAGGCAAAAAAGTTACATGTGCTTTTGCCACGATTTCATGATGTCGACTATCGTTTGGAGAACTTAAGAAACGCATTGATTACACATCCTATGGGTAGAACGGTAGAGCCTGAGGTGCAAAAACTGTTGCAAGCAATGGAAATTAGAGAAACTGATATGCGGCGAGATTTTATTGAACGTATTGTAACAGTTTCACCCTTAAGGATCATTCATAATGATACAAAATTTAATAATCTCCTACTAGATCAAGATGATCGGCCTCAGTGTGTGATCGATCTGGATACCGTGATGCCGGGTTATGTCGCTTTTGATTTTGGTGATGCTATTCGTACCATTATTAATAGCGGACAGGAAGACGATCCTGCCTTGGAAAATATTACCTTAAATATACCGTTATTTGAAGCGTACACAAATGGTTACTTACAGGAAGCTGGCTCTTTCCTCACCGAACCGGAGATGGATTCATTACTTTATGGTGTATATTTGCTGCCATATATGCAAATTCTACGATTCCTGACTGACTATATAGAGTACGATCCTTATTATAAAACCGAATACCCAAGCCATAATCTAGTCCGTGCGCAAGCACAATTTAAGTTGCTTACCGAATTGGAAGCGCACCGGACTAGATTGCAATATATCTTACATCAATTTGCTGCTTCTTAGTTTCTATGCTTCTCATAAACTTTATATCTGCTCGTGTCCAGGATTGGCAAAGCTATCATGACGCCGTTAGCGTATTTTCAGAAAGCGAATGGCAAGTAATTGATTCTGTCAATTGGCCAGCTCAGTTTTCTTATGCACCAACAGTACGGTTCCAAGCTATGTATAGCGCAGAGTTTCTGCTATTACATTATGCTGTGGAAGAGGAGTTTGTTCGTGCCTGTGCTGTACGACATAATGAAGCGGTATACGAAGATAGCTGTGTGGAATGCTTCATTTCGTTTGATGAAAAAAAGACTTATTTCAACATAGAATTTAATCTGTTAGGTACGGGGCTGATCGGCCACAGAAGCACTATCTACAAAGAAAAAAAGCGATTAGATGTAGATCTAGTGAATCGTGTAAGTACATTCACCAATGTGCAACAGATCGCAGGAAAGAAGAATTGGCAAATGATAATGGCTATACCCTTCGAAATATTAGGACAAGATGGTACTACACTTTCAGGCAAATCGGCACATGCTAATTTCTATAAGTGTGGTGATCAATTGCCCGTACCACACTATCTATCTTGGAAGCCGATTGATACACCACAACCGACTTTTCATAAAGTGGAATACTTTGGCGAGATCGTTTTTTTGTAGCTTAATCTTTGCTCAAAGATAAAGAGCCTGTCGTGCCGTAAGCAGTAATCACAATACCTGTTACGATAAAAAACAATCCGACAATCTGTACCCAAGATAACGATTGCTTGAAGTACAGTGCCATGCCGAACTGAACAGTTACAAAAGTACCTCCAGAGCATAATGCAATAACGATCGGTTGTGGGAAATAACGAAACAATTGGATCAAAAACCAGCTTGCAGTTAATAATATGGCATTTCCCGCTATAAATGCATGCCAGTGGTATTTCGGGTAGATGCCGCCATACTTGAACAAGACGCTCGATATCAACTGACAAGCCCAAAAGGCAATAAAATATAGCGCATTCATATTTCAATATTTAATGTGACAAATCTACCTATTTTCATTGAAATTTGATATTCTTGCCAATAGCCTGTTGTAAATCCATTCTTTCTTTGTTAAATTACAGCAAACAGATTCGAACCTATGCAATACGAGCGATTTTTGAATTATCTAACCCACGAAAGGAGGTTTTCGAACCACACCGTGATCGCGTATGCGCTGGAGTTAGAGCGATTCGAAAGCTTTCTAGGAGCCGAGCAGATGGTGCTGGATCAGGTTGGTTATCGTGTGTTGCGTTTTTATATCAGCGCACAGAAGGAGTCGGGTAGAGCATCTACTTCTGTCAATCGAACGATCTCTGTATTGAAGTCTTTCTTTAAGTACTTGCTCAGAGAAGGAGTCGTGCGACAAAATCCGGCCACAGCCTTGAAGTCATTGCGCACACCTAAAAAACTTCCAGTCACGGTAGAGAAAGAAAAATTGGTGGCACTGCTCGATCAGAAAACAAGCGAAACCCAAACTTTTGCGGAAAGACGGGATTTGCTGGTGATGGAATTGCTGTTTGGTACGGGTATTCGCCTTTCCGAACTCTTGGCTATTGCCGATGAAGATATAGACGGATACGGTCGACAGATTCGGATTTTAGGAAAGCGGAATAAGCAAAGATTGGTGCCAGTTCACGATCTGCTTTATGATCAGATAATTAGCTATCAAATGGAAAAGAAATCTGCGTTTTTACAAAACATGTCGAACCATTTGATCGTTACCAATAGAGGGAAGCCTGCTTATGCATCGATGATTTATCAGATAGTAAAAAAAAATCTGACACTCGTCACTTCACAGAGCAAACGCAGTCCGCACGTGCTGCGGCATAGCTTCGCCACATCGCTGTTAGACAATGGAGCTGATTTGAATGCGATAAAAGAAATATTAGGTCATGCTGGATTGGTGGCTACACAGGTGTACACACACAATTCGGCGGAGCGATTAAAGTCAATTTATAAACAAGCCCATCCAAAGGCTTAAAAAAAGGAGGAAAAATGAATATTACTGTACAATGCATTAAATTTGATGCAAACCCTAAGTTAGTTGAGTTCATTAATAAGAAAGCAGAAAAGCTGGAGCAGTTCCTAGACAACATTATTGACGGACTTTGTAACTTACGTGTGGAAAGTGTCGGAGGTGAGGCCGACAAGTTTGTAGAGTTCAAGTTTAATATCCCTGGAAATCAATTATTCGCCAAGGCACAAGCTAAAAGTTTTGAGGAAGCAGTTGATATTGCATTGGAATCTATCCGACGACAGATTAATAAACATAAGACTAAAACGCGTACCAATGCCAGTAATCATAAAGAGGTGATTAACCAGACAGAAGAGTTTTAGATAAACAAGATGGCGCAGTTATGCGCGAACTTATCATAAGAAAAGGGAGCCATTTGGTTCCCTTTTTACGTTACGTCTATCATCATTGCTGTGATAGATTAAATGTCGCTGACGTCGTCTTTGGCTACATTAGGGTCCTCCGTGTCAGGCAAATCTTCTGGTTCGCCTTCTTCTGTATCGGGAACAGGAATATTTTCGTCTGTCTTATCTGGGTTATCCACCTCTTTCGTATCTTCACTACGTTGTTTTTCACCACCTTTATCATCGCGAATTCGTTGATCTTCAGTCGGCTCAATCTCCGAGCGATAATTGATAGGACGATTGTTTGTCATGGCCCAAGCCTGAATGCCGGGTGTAGGATGATGCAATGGATTCGTATAGCAAAGAATAGCTCCAATAATGATGCGAGAGTTTTGAGTTTGTTCGTCTGTTTTTTGTTGTGTTGTCGTCATGTCAGTACTAGTTTTAGAAATGCAGCGCTATTAATTGAACAGTAGACTTATAAAAAAGTTTATAAAATATGGCGCTTAATTTCGGGTTAGATAGCTTCTGAAATAATGTTCGTCAGATTATGTTCTGCGATATAAAGGTACTAATTGGATTGTTATCTATTATTTAAGAAATTATAAACCATTATGTATCTCCATACGTGAAATTCAGAGATCTAAACATCGTCTGTTCGAAAGTATTCGAGAATGTTAAATCTTTAGTTTAAGTTTTTAAGGGTTTACCGTAGAAAAAAATACGCAATAAAGCGCAGTTTAGTGAAATGAAAATAACGGCCCAAGATTATATCATTCAGGCAATACTAGAATGTCTTGAAGATACCATTCAAGGAAAAGGAATCAAATTGTTGAATCACGTGTCCTACGATCTCAATAAAACAAATAGTTATATACATTTTATTCCGAAGGACGGTAGGGAGTTTGAGTCTATCGATGCATTTTGGTTAGGATTCATAGTAAAGGAATATCTATAGGGGAGATGAAACTAAATAAATATATGGATATTAGTGAGAATTTATGACTAAACATCCCCTTTTCCGTCAAGCGCTCCTGATTGCTGGTATTGCGATAGCTATATTTAGCATATACACTTTCGCGCTTTCTAATGTCCCTACAGATCTAAAACTTCGTGAGTACGTAAAATTCTTATGTAATGTAGGAGGTACATTACTTCTTATCATACTATACATCAGGTATAATGAGGGCAAGAATTGTAGGTCCTAATAGAGGATGAAATATATTTCTGATGACAAACTGAAATATTTTTTTATCAAAATAGAGAGAATTGAAAGCATTTTTTTAGTACGTGTATAATAAGAAATTGTTAAATTTCCCTATTTATTGAATTTATATAAAAATTTTCATTATCATTGTGTCATAATAATATGTAAGCCCAGCCCCCGGGTAATAAATAGTAGTTAGGTACTGACCTCCTGAATTCTGGTAGATACGGGAGGTTTTTTTATTCTCCTATAGATTCTCATAGGTACGCTGTTGGTACACTATTTGAAAGCCACATTTTCTGGGAACGTAATTAATAGCAATAAAAAAACGCATTAGTTTTGACTAATGCGTTTTAAAGTGTTACTTGGTGGGAAATACTGGGTTCGAACCAGTGACCCCTACCTTGTCGAGGTAGTGCTCTAAACCAGCTGAGCTAATTTCCCAAAAAAAATACTTGAGGTGATTTTTCATCACTTTTTAGAGGTGGTGCCAGCTGGATTCGAACCAGCGACACAAGGATTTTCAGTCCTTTGCTCTACCAACTGAGCTATGGCACCTTAAGTTTTTATTTTGTATCTGTTACTTTCAGATTTAGGTTGCTACCGGCATTTGCTGCTGATAACGTTACAAAGGTATAAAAGTGTTGTTTAATTGCAAATGCTTACTACATAATAATTCGTAATAGGCATCTAATCACCATAATAAAATTGTGCTTACATATCTTGGTAATAGTAAAATAGCACCTATCTCGCTGTAAATAGATTTTTTTTTAGAATTTGATTAAATTGCTAGAAGAGCTGTGATCGTTTTATATGGTATAAAAGCAATTATTTCGGGGTCTAAATTCAAATTATTATCAAAGAGATGGTGTCAGATTTTTTAAGTAGTGCGAAAAGTCAATTTGCGTATTATAAAAAGTTGGGTGATGCAACTTTTAATCAGCTTTCAGAAGATCAGCTTTTTCACAAATACGATGCACCAAGCAATAGCATCGCCAATATAGTGATGCACATGCATGGAAATATGCTGTCGCGTTGGACAGATTTTCTAACCACAGACGGTGAAAAGCCTTGGCGCCATCGGGATAGAGAATTTGAAGATCCTTTGGTGAATAAAGCAGCATTGCTGCAGCGATGGGAGGAAGGTTGGGCTTGCTTATTTCAAGCGCTAAACTCCTTGCGGGAATCGGACTTTGCGAAAGTGATTTATATTAGAAATGAAGCACATTCTGTTGTGGAAGGCATCAATAGGCAATTAGCCCATTATCCGTATCACGTCGGGCAAATCGTATTTATAGGAAAGATGCTTCTTGGTAATCAATGGGAATCACTATCGATTCCCAAAGGAAAATCAGCCGATTATAATATAAGCATGCTGACTAACCCTAAAAAGCAGTTCTAAAGAGAAACTGTTTTATACTTTAATGCTAATACGAGATTTTAGATACATGAAAATAATAAGAATAGATAAGGCAGATTATGAATTGGTGGTAGCGTTGTTTAATGACTACCGTATTTTCTACAAGCAGCCATCCGACATGGATTTAGCGCGTGCGTTTTTGCTACAGCGTTTGGAAAATAATGAGTCGATAATATTTGTGGCAATGGATTCTACTGCGGCTGTTGGGTTTACGCAATTGTATCCCAAGTTTTCTTCTATGCGAGCGACGAGAAATTGGGTGCTCAATGATCTTTTTGTTGATCCAAAATTTCGTAAAAAAGGAATCGGCGAAAAGCTGATCCAGGAAGCTATAGAATTTGCCAGATTGGACGGTGCTACCTTCGTAGATCTTTCTACAGCGGTGGATAATCTTACTGCGCAAAGTCTGTATGAACAGATCGGTTTTACAAGAAAGGGCAATGACTCTGAATTCTATGATTATAGAATAGCGGTTTCTAAAACGCAGTAGGATAGGTTGTATGATTATTCTTCGGAGAAGTTAAGTAATTCTGCTAAAGAGATTTCCAATGCCGCTGTGATTATAGTGCCTTATTATGGTGATAATTATATTTATAGAGTCTTTAGCGCCAATTCCTATATGCCGAGTTGTCGTCATTGCGAATTCGAGGTATGATGATTGAAGTAATCTAAGAAACCCAAGAAAGTAAAGTTAATTAAATAAGATCGCGTTGTTGTGCCATCTCGTGTTAGCTTTGATGTTACAAAAGACTACCATGCCCTAAGCCAATCAATTTACATTCGTGAAAAAAAGGGAAGTGTTTGTTTTGGAAAATTTTTGTGGTGCCAGCTGGATTCGAACCAGCGACACAAGGATTTTCAGTCCTTTGCTCTACCAACTGAGCTATGGCACCTTTTGCAACGGTACTTTTGTTGTTTGTTGCGATGCAAATGTAGCGTCTTTTTTCTGAAATCGAAACATTTCGAGTAAATAATTTCGCGCTAACAAGCAAATGCCTGATTTGTATGGAGATAATTTTTGACAACAAATAAACAACTACAAAGATTATTAAGGGTATCTTTGTCCCTCCATTGAAATGCTATGAGTAAAAGAGGAAGAGTATTGGTAGCTATGAGTGGCGGAGTGGATAGTTCCGTCGCTGCGGTAATGCTCCATGAACAAGGATATGAGGTCATCGGAATTACGATGAAAACCTGGGATTACGCGGCTTCGGGCGGTTCGTCGAAGGAAACAGGGTGCTGTAGTTTAGATAGTATCAATGATGCGCGTTCATTGGCAGTAAGTTATGGTTTTCCACATTATATATTGGACATTAGAGGCGAGTTTGGCGACTTTGTGATCGACAATTTTGTGGATGAATACATTGCTGGCCGTACGCCTAATCCCTGCGTGTTGTGTAATACACACATCAAGTGGGAGGCTTTGATGAAACGCGCCAATATGTTGGATTGTGAGTTTATTGCTACCGGCCATTATGCCAATATCAGATTACACGACAACAATCGCTACGTGATCTCCAAAGGTCGCGACGAGAATAAAGACCAGTCGTATGTACTTTGGGGTGTTACCCAAGAGAATTTAGCGCGTACGCAATTTCCGTTAGGAAGCTTCACGAAGGCAGAGATTCGCCAGATGGCTTTGGAAATGGGTCAAAAAGAGTTGGCTGCCAAATCAGAAAGCTATGAGATCTGCTTTGTACCAGAGAACGATTATCGTGCATTTTTGCGTCACAAAAAACCAACCTTGGATCAAGAAATTGGTCCTGGAAACTTTCTGTTATCCGATGGTACCGTAGTTGGTCAGCACATTGGCTATCCGTACTTTACGATCGGACAGCGCAAAGGATTGGGAATTGCTTTGGGTAAACCGATGTTTGTGTTAGAGATCTTGCCAGAAAGTAATTCTGTCGTCTTGGGCGAAGAGCATGAGCTGGAAAAATCACAAGCTTTCGTGCGCGACGTGAATTTGGTGAAATATGCTTCTTTAGATCAGCCTATGGAGGCGGTGACTAAGATCCGCTACAAAGATTCGGGTATGTTATCCACCATCACACAGCAAGGAAGTATGATGCAAGTAGATTTTACGCATCATGTGAAGGGCATCGCGCCTGGACAGTCAGCCGTGTTCTATGAAGGGGATGATTTGTTAGGTGGTGGTTTCTTGATGAAATAATGATAAATAAAGAGCTTTAGCGGCTTACCTTTAATAAAAACGCCCGTTGCTACGAATAGCAACGGGCGTTTTTATTTTGCTGCGGTCGATCCGTTAAGATTCCAGATCTTTTAATCGAATGCTCACCGCATTTTTATGTGCTTGCAAGCCTTCCAGCTCAGCTAGGATTTCCACTGTGGAGCCAATTTGGCGTAAGCCATCTTGGGACAATTGCTGAAACGTAATCTTCTTTACAAAGGAATCTACCGAAACACCGGAATAAGATCGGGCGTAGCCCGATGTTGGCAGCGTGTGGTTCGTTCCAGAAGCGTAGTCGCCCACACTTTCCGGTGTGAGATGTCCTAAAAAGACTGATCCCGCATTTTGCACGCCGTATACCAAGCGTTTCCAATCATCTGATTGGATAATGAGATGTTCTGGTGCATACTTGTTGGAAAATGCTAAAGCAGTAGTAATATCTGTGGTGCAAATAGCGTAAGAGTTTTCTATGGCTTTTTGTGCAATGGCAGCGCGTGGAAGTTCTCCTAATTGTAGCAGCAACGCTTGATTCACCGCTTCGATCAACGAAGAGCTGGTTGACACAAGTACCGCCTGACTATCGGCGCCATGCTCTGCTTGTGCCAGCAAATCTGCCGCAATGTAATCGGCATTGGCCGATTCGTCTGCAATTACCAACACTTCCGAAGGTCCGGCCGGCATATCAATGCTGACCTGCGTGCGGCTTTGAATGAGCGATTTCGCCTTGGTGACAAATTGATTGCCCGGCCCAAAAATCTTATCCACACGTGGAACGCTTTCCGTCCCGTAAGCCATCGCGGCCACCGCTTGTGCGCCACCCGTTAAGTAGATTTTTTTGATTTGCAACAGCTTTAAGCAATAGGCGATAAAGCCATTCACCTTGCCATCTTTCTGAGGCGGCGAACACACCACAATTTCCTTGCAACCCGCAATACGCGCTGGCACGCCCAACATTAATAAGGTCGAAGGCAATACCGCAGATCCGCCGGGAATGTACAAGCCGACTTTCTCAATTGGTCGCACTTCACGCCAGCAGGTAACACCCGGCATGGTTTCAATCGTGCGTTCTTTCTTGAGTTGCGTCGCGTGGAATTTATGAATATTTTGAAAGGCAATCTCCAATGCTCGTTGTTGCTGTCGAGAAATGGTTGCTGCCAAAGCTTCGATCTCTGCCTCATCCAAATACAGCGCATCCAGCGAGATTTGATCGTATTTCAATGCCAGTTGCCGCAACGCATCGTCGCCATTTTGCTCAACTTGTGCAATGATTTGCTCTACCGTATCCTGAATGGCGTTGTTTGGATCCGTATTCCGCAAGGTAAGGCGGTCAATATCTTGGGCAGAAAGCTGTTCGTATTGATACGTCTTCAACATATTTATAAAATGATTTTTTCAATTGGCATCACGACAATTCCTTGCGCTCCCGCCGATTTCAAGGTGTTAATTTTACCCCAAAAATCTTCTTCCGGAATTACCGTGTGCACGGCTACCCAACCTTCTTCTGCCAAAGGCACAATTGTAGGGGATTTCACACCTTGAAGCAACTCTGTGATTTGTGGGAGGTTTGTTTTTTCTACATTCAATACCACGTACTTCGTTTCCTTGGCGCGCAATACGGATTGGATACGTTGTAGCAATTCGCACAAAATTGGATTCTCTGCTAACCCGGCGCGGCCAATCAAAATTGCTTCCGATGTGCTCACATCTGCAAAGGGCTTCAGACCATTATTCTTCAATGTGCCACCTGTAGATACGATATCGCAAATCGCTTCGCTTAATCCCAAGCCAGGAGCAATTTCCACCGATCCAGAGATAGGGTGTATTTCTGCTGAAATTTGTTTGTCTTTTAAAAATTTGCCGAGAATATTAGGGTAGGAGGTCGCGATGGATTTGCCGTCAAGGTCTTTGATGTCATTAAAGTTCGAGTCTTTGGGTACAGCCAACTTTAAGGTACATTTACCAAAACCCAAACGCTGCAAGTAATCGACTTTCGCAAGTGATTCATCAATGACATTCTCGCCTACGATTCCCAAATCGGCTATTCCTTGCTCTACGTAATCAGGAATATCATCATCCCGCAGAAAGAGAATTTCTAGATTGAAATTGGACACAATGGTGATGAGGGAACTTTTATAATTTTCGAAATCAAGGCCACAATTTTTAAGTAACTGTACAGATTTCTCATTTAGTCTACCCGATTTCTGGATAGCAATCTTTAGATTTTTCAAAATATCTTTAAATTATTTGTTGAAGGATACTAATTATTATTCGAACATCCATGGGATGGAATGCTTCACGTAGAAACACATACATTTATCTATCGCCACAATGGCGATGATGGACAGGTACGTGATATGTGATGAATAAAATCATGTGTATTAATTCACTGGTAAATATAGGATTTACCGTTCGTAAATCCAAAACTACCAGGATCGAAATAGGAATGTGTTCCGATATTTTTAGCAGCAATACCGTGCAGATTTCCGTTTGAGCGAGCCGCGATTCGGCTAAAATTTGTATTTTGTCATTTCCTAACTCAGACAATAAATACGTTTAGTCAACGGCGTACATAAATATTAAAAATGCATCAAGAACACAATTTGAAAGCAACCTGTTTTGGAGAGATTCTATGGGATCTCTTTCCTGGGAAAGATAAAACGGCTGGTGGCGCACCATTTAATGTAGGCTATCATCTGCACCAAATGGGCATTGAAGTACACATGATCTCTGCCGTTGGCCAAGATGCATTGGGCGATGAATTATTGAAAAAGCTCGATCGCTGGAATATTTCGTCCAAAGGAATACAACGAAACAGCGATTATCCAACCAGTACCGTAGTGGCCACGATCGATGAAGATAATGAAGCCCATTATGAAATTAAAGAAGGTGTCGCTTGGGATCACATCCAATTAATGGACACAGATATGCAACAGATCAAAGAAGCAAAAGCTTTGGTGTTTGGCTCATTGGCAGCACGAAATTCGGTGTCGCGCGAAACTCTTTTTTCTCTTGTTGAAAGCAGCTCTTATCGCATATTTGATGTCAACCTACGACCACCGTATATCGACCAAGAATTGCTGTTGCAATTGTTGCAAAAATCTGATTTAGCAAAATTCAATGCCGCTGAACTACAGTTGGTGCTATCTTATTTGGGTAAGCAATATAAAGATGTGAAAGATGGCATATTTTTCTTGCAAGATCATTTTGAGATTCCCGAAATCATCTTATCTCGGGGCGCATCTGGCGCAACTTATTTTCATGGTAAAAACGTATACGCATTACCTGCCGCAAAAGTCGTGGTAGAAGACACCGTAGGAAGCGGTGACTCCTTTCTGGCTGGATTTGTTTCCGGTCGTCTTTCCGGTATGAATCCAGAAGAAGCATTGGAGCAGGCCATTTGCTTAAGTGGATTCGTTACGTCAAAATCAGGAGCTTGCCCAGACTATACGCAACAAGATATTGTCGCGATGCAAGAAGTGTATCGTCAGCAATCCTAGAATTTTCGGTCTTTATAATAGTACGCTTTGTCTTCTTCGGTAATGGTTTTGATTACTCGGCAAGGATTGCCTACTGCGACCACATTGGCAGGAATCGATTTGGTGACCACCGATCCAGAACCGATCACCGTATTCTCCCCAATTGTGATGCCCGCATTGATCACCGTATTGCCACCAATCCAGCAGTTGTCGCCAATGTGAATTGGCAAAGCATATTCCCAACCAGCAACGCGCGGCTCGGCATGAATTGGATGACCTGCGGTGAATAAAGAAACATTGGGGCCAAACATCACGTTATCGCCAATGGCAACCAAAGCGCAATCAAGAATCGTCAAGTTGAAGTTTGCATAGAAATTTTCACCAATCTCAATATTATAACCATAATCACAGCGGAAGGGTGGCTCGATCCAAAAAGCTTTTCCAGTCTTACCAAACAGATTTTTGATGATACGTGCACGATCCTTTATGCAAGCAGGAGCTAGGTTGTTGTATTCCATCAATACCTCCTTCGCCTTTTGACGTTCGTCGAATAGCTCGCGGCCATCTGCGCGGTAAGGTTCGCCAGCAATCATTTTTTCTTTCGCAGTCTTCATATACGTTGTGCCCGATTATAAATCCGAATATACAGTTTTATGCAGTATTTCGTGCGAAAGTTGCCATTTGCTGCCCGAACTGGTACATTTGATGATACAACAAAAATAAAACAGTATTTATGAGTATACATACGCTTGAACCTACCGCGATCTGGTCTCATTTTGCCGCGATCAACGCGATTCCACGTGCGTCTAAAAAAGAAGAAGCTATCATTGCTTACATGCTTTCTTTTGGCGAATCGTTGGGGCTTGACACCGAGCGCGATGAAATAGGAAATGTATTGATACGTAAGCCCGCTACAGCTGGTTACGAATCCAAAAGCAGACTTGTACTGCAAGCACACTTGGATATGGTACACCAGAAAAATGCGGATAAGGATTTTGATTTTGCTACCCAAGGTATTCAAATGGGAGTAGATGGCGACTGGGTTCGCGCAGATGGCACCACATTAGGCGCCGACAATGGCCTTGGTGTTGCTGCAATTATGGGCGTACTTGCTTCTAAAGATATCGCGCATCCAGCGATCGAAGCGCTCTTTACCATAGATGAAGAAACCGGTATGACCGGAGCAAAGTCATTAAAACCAAATTGGTTAACCGGTCAATATTTGCTTAATCTGGATACCGAAGAAGATGACGAAATTACCATTGGCTGCGCTGGAGGCGTCGATGTGACAGCGACTGGTGCATTAAGTGTAGAATCCAACGATGAATATAACGCACTTGTGCATATTTCCGTAAATGGCTTGCAAGGTGGTCATTCCGGTATGGATATCAACAAAGGTTTGGGTAATGCCAATAAGTTGTTGATGCGCGTGTTAGATGCGGTGATCAGCGAAGCGGATGTCCGTTTGTACGCCGTGGATGGCGGAGGATTGCGCAATGCGATTCCGCGTGAAGCAAGCGCTACGGTAGCTTGTCGCGCAGCGGATGCTGCGGCAATTCAAGATCATGTAAAGAGCTTGGACCAAATCATCGCGAAAGAATACGCACATACAGAACCGAACTTGAAGATTAGCTCGGCGGGAGAAGAGGCACAAGGTAAATTAACGGTGCTAACGCGAGATACCCAGCAAAAGTTTGTCGCAGCATGTAATGCCGCACATCATGGCGTATTTCGCATGAGTCCAGTATTTCCTGATTTGGTAGAAACATCGAATAACGTAGCACGAATAGTGTTAAAAGATGGAAAGTATACCATCCTTTGTCTCACTCGATCTGCCATACAATCATCAAAAGATTATTTGGCTATGATCTTACGATCTACTTTCGAATTGATAGATGCAGAAGTGGCTTTTTCTGGAGAATATCCGGGTTGGGAACCTGAACCAGATGGAGAGTTGGTACGCTTGACTGCGGATACTTACAAGCGTTTGTTTCAAGAAGATCCACAGGTCTGTGCTGGGCATGGCGGTTTAGAATGTGGCTTGATTGGTGAAGTATATCCAGACCTCAAAATGGTATCCATCGGTCCTACGATTCACGGTGCACACTCACCCGATGAGCGGGCATCAATTTCTTCGACGGCTAAGTTTTGGAAATTCCTTTTGGAATTATTGAAAAATACACCTTAAATTTCTAAATAATTGAAAAATAAAAAGCCGGCAAATTCTAGGTTTGCCGGCTTTTATATAATAGAATAACGATCCTATTTGTACTGAATTACGAATTCGTCTTTCTTAACGCGTACTTTCTTCAGATTTAGTAACCAATCATTGGCCTCATCGCGATAACCTAATGCTAAAATAGACACAGATTTCAAACCTTTCTCTGGAAGTCCCAAAATCTCATCTAACTCCGAATTTATAAATCCTTCCATCGGTGTAGCATCAACCTGAAGCTCAGCTGCTGCAGCGATAGCCATGCCAAATCCAATATAGGACTGTCTGGCTGCATGGTTAAATTGCTGTTCTTTGCTCTGCGCAGAAAAGCCTTGCATCAACATTGCTTTGTAATCATTAGTGAAACCTTGAGGCTGTCCTCTTTCACTTTCATGCTGTGCAAAAACTTGATCTACTCGCTCAGCGCTATACTCATCAAATGCTGCAAATACCAATAAATGTGAAGCGTCAACAATCTGTGATTGAGACATGGCAATCGGTTGGATTTTCTGTTTCAATTCAGCATTAGAGATTTCTATAATGCGGAAAGGTTGTAAGCCGGATGAGGTGGGGGCAAGGCGAGCCGCTTCCGTGATATAGTCTACTTTATCTTGTGGTACTATCTCACCATTCATTTTTTTGGTGGCATATCGCCAGTTTAATTGCTCGTGAAGATTCATATTCTTTGTTTTTTATTTTGCAAAACAAATCTAAGACCAAATAATGGTGTTTAAACATTTATTTTTTTTTCGTACAAAAAAATGACAATATATAATTTGATGAAAATCATGTACTTTAGGATATGAACTTTTTTAAAAGCAAACGAAAGGTTTCTCTGGTGCTTGGTAGCGGTGGGGCAAGAGGATTGGTGCAGATTGGTGTAATCAAAATGTTGCTTCAGAAAGGCTATATCATCGATGAAATTGTAGGATGCTCCATTGGCTCTCTTATTGGTGCAGCTTATGCCCAAGGCAAGTTGGATGAGTTGGAAGAATGGTTGAAGGGCGTGACAAAAATGAAAGTATTTCAATTGATGGACTTCTCTAATCCGTGGTTTGGTATTTTGAAGGGTACGAAAGCCTTAGATTCTCTAAAATTGGTTTTTCCAGATATGGCGATCGAAAAGTTACCCATTCGCTATGTCGCGGTAGCGACCGATCTACGGAATGAATGCGAAGTGGTATTTGATACGGGAAGTGTATATGATGCTATTCGCGCTTCCATTGCGATTCCTGCCGTATTTACCGGTGTAGATTCCGAAGGGCGTTATCTGGTGGATGGCGGCGTGCTCAATCCGCTTCCTATCAATTACGTCAAAAAGTCAAAGCGTAATCTAGTCGTTGTCGTCAATCTCGACGGACGTCCCGATCCAGAAGTGGGCGAAGTGGTAGCTGGCGGCAAGTATACTTCACTGACGGTATTGCAAGAGGCTTATTTCGCGATGCGGCGACGATTGAGCCAATTATCGATCGATATGCACAAGCCAGATTACGTCATTACAGTACCTCATAATACGGCTGGTATTTGGGATTATCATCGTACACTAGATCTGGTCGAAAAAGGCATGAAGTGGACGGATCTCCTCATGCCAGATGCAAATCTTAAACGGAAAAAAGCACCCGCTAATTCGTAGCGCTTTTTGAAAAGTTGTTCAAATAACTGTTTAATGCTTCATTGAAGAGGGTAGGTTGTTCCAGATTTGGCAGGTGTCCACTTTCTGCTATTGTCACAAATTTCGATTGTGGAATTTTTTCCTGCATTTCTTGCATCAGCTCATCTGCTGTTATCTTGTCCTGTTGGCCGCGAATCAATAATGTCGGTACAGAAATGTTTGGTAGCACATCCGAAGTGTCCGTTCGCGCAGCTAGAGCGAGGAGGGTAGCGCAAATACTGTTCAAACTATTCCGACGAATACTACTTTTAATAACATCCACTGCTTCTGCATTGTCGTCTGCACGAGGATTGGCAAAAACATTCTCGATAAATCCGATCGCAAACGGACGACGACCATGCGTGAGCACCGCTTGAATCGAGTCAAATCTCTTTTGCTTAGCGACATTATCATCCGCTTTGCTATGTGTGTCGCTGAGGATCAATCCTGCAAAGAGCGTGGGAGCTATTTCATACGCGCGCAGCGCAATATAGCCGCCCATAGAAATACCGCAAACGACTACTTGATGCAACTCCATCTTTTTGATAAAGGCAATGAGATCTTTTGCAAATAAGTCGATGGATAGAAAACCATGTCCTGATGTGGTATTGCCATGTCCACGTACATCAATAGCGATGCCGGTGGTGGATTCGTCTAATGCCTCCAGTTGCGGAGTCCACATCTTTTTATTGAATGGGAATCCATGAATAAAGATGACGGTTCGTTGTTCCTTTTGCGTGGCTTTTCTAATGAGAAAGGAGATGCTAATGTCGTTTATTCTGATTTTATTTCTTTTGATCCGCTCTGCCATTTAATCTTATTTAATATAAATCTTTTGTTTTCAACTGGATATGTTTTATATCCCATCCTTACGACGCTAAAGTGAAGAAAAAGTTTGGAATAATCGAAAAAGTCACGATATTTGCCTCACCAAAACGGTAACACACCGGTCGGTTAAAAACTGCGCTCATAGCTTAATTGGATAGAGCACCTGACTACGGATCAGGAGGTTAGGGGTTCGACTCCCTTTGAGCGCACTTTTTTACTATTCCTAAATCATTCCAATCTAATTTACGAAAAAAAATTAATAGCCCTGTATTTTTCATGGTTACAATAAAATAATAAACCATTGTCTTGCTCTGTATTCTTGGAGCGAGACAATGGTTTGGAAACCTTAAGCTATTTCTGCGAAGAAATAACCATCACGATGTATCAAATCACGGTGCTTGATGATTTGTTGCAGATTAATTTTTCCGATAACGTATTTATATTCTTGTCCGTAAAAACGTTCTGAAATACTATTGAAACTTAACGTATCTAAGATTTGCTCATCTTCATAACGTAAGTAGACTGTCAATTCATAATCGGTGGAGTAAGTTACTTCCTGTGATTTTGCGTGTTTTTTAAATTCGTAGCGATAACCGTATCGAAGTGCTGTAATATCAGATAATACGGCAGATCCAGTCGGATGGCCGCCTGCACCTTTTCCAAAGAAAAACTGTTCGTCGGCAAAGGCTGCTTTGACCACCACACCATTATTTTCATTTTCTACGCCGTACAACAGGTTGTCTTTGGTTACAAATTTTGGCAATACATACAAGATGATTTTTCCATCGACTTCTTTAGCGAGGGGAATCAACTTGATTTTGTAATTCTTCTCACGAGCATAGGTGATATCTGCCTGTCCTAGTTTGTCGATTCCAAGATTAAGGATGTCTTCTGGCTTTACATAGATACCGTAAGCATGATTTGCCACGATCGCTAGTTTGTATTTCGGATCAAAGCCGCCCACATCCAGTGTTGGATCCGTCTCTGCAAAACCCAAATCCTGCGCTTTCTTTAGTGCGGTATGATAATCTTGATTTTCGTTGAAAATTTTAGATAAAATGTAGTTGGATGAACCATTGAAAATGCCGCTAACACTGTGCAAAAGCTCATTGTCATAGTATTCTTCTAAGTTGCGAATGATCGGAATAGATCCACATACAGCGCCTTCATACAATAATGATTTGCCAGTTTCTTGTTGTATCGTAGCCAATTCTTCCAAATGTGTAGCAATCATTTTTTTGTTCGCTGATACGACATTCTTGCCCGCATAAAGGGCTCTTTTAGTTATTTCAAACGCGGCATCGGCATCATCGATAAGTTCTAGTATGGTGTTGATTTCTGGATCATTCAAAACCGCGTCCGCATCTGTTGTGAATAGATGGTCGGGAAGCGAGCGTTGCTTATTCGGGTTTTTGATCACAAATTTCTTTATCTCCAGATTTAGATCTTTGGTTTTGATAATGTCGTACAGTCCTTGGCCAACTACACCAAAACCAAACATCCCAATCGTTAATTTTTCACTCATTTTATCTCAAATTGTTTTTTAGTTATATAAAATTAAAGCGATTCAAAAGCTTGTTCCAAATCAGCTTTAATGTCGTCAATATGTTCGATTCCCACAGATAAGCGTAATACGCTCGGATATACGCCAGAGCGTTGCTGCTCATCAGTACTTAATTGTTGGTGTGTCGTAGCTGCTGGATGAATAATCAACGTCTTGGCATCGCCAACATTAGCGACGTGGCTAATCAGCTCGAGTGCATCAATAAATTCATTCGCTTTCTCGCTGCCGCCGCGAATGGCAAAAGATAACACCGCACCGTAACCATTTTTCAGATATTTTTGAGCGGCGTCGTGATAGGGATGGCTCTTCAGTCCTGGATAGCTCACCGATTCGACCTGCGCATGGTTTTCCAACCATTGCGCGATCTCTAAAGCGTTGTCTACATGCCGTTGCACGCGAAGCGAAAGGGTTTCCAATCCTTGCGTTAGTAAAAATGAATTGAAAGGCGAGAGTGCCGGTCCAAAATCACGCAAGCCTTCTACGCGAGCGCGTATGGCAAATTGTATGTTGCCAAATGAGCTGTTTTCTCCAAATACATCGGAGAAGACCAATCCATGATATCCTTCAGAAGGTTCTGAAAATTGCTTGAATTTTCCATTACCCCAGTTATAGTTTCCACCATCAACAATGACACCGCCAATGCTAGTGCCATGTCCGCCGATCCATTTTGTGGCAGATTCTACTACGATGTTAGCACCATGTTCTAATGGTTTGAACAAGTAACCGCATGCGCCAAAGGTGTTGTCGACCACAATAGGCAAATCGTGTTTTTTGGCAATAGCAGACAGGCGCTCAAAGTCTGGTATGCTGTAGGCTGGATTGCCGATCGTCTCCACATACAGTGCTTTTGTGCGGTCATCAATCAATTTTTCAAATTCGTCCGGATCACCTTGATCTGCAAATCGCACTTCAATACCTAGTCTTTTAAAAGCAACTTTGAATTGATTAAATGTACCGCCATATAGATGTGAACTGGAGATAAAGTTATCACCACTTTCCAAGATGTTATTTAAGGCTATAAATTGAGCCGCTTGCCCTGAGGCCACAGCTACGGCAGCTACGCCGCCTTCCAATGCGGCTATACGTTTCTCGAAAACATCCGTTGTAGGGTTCATTATCCGAGTGTAGATATTGCCAAATTCCTTTAACGCAAATAGGTTTGCGCCGTGTTCTGCATTGTCAAAAATATAAGATGACGTCTGATATATAGGAAGAGCGCGCGCCCCTGTGGTGGGATCTGCTTCTTGTCCAGCATGTATTTGTAGGGTTTCGTATTGTAACGTTTTTTTATAAGTCATAATAGTGAAATTATTATGTGCGTGAATAAAGAATAGTCTGCAATGAAGATGGGTGTCGTCTATTTGGTCGAGATGAAGGTATGCTATGTACAGATCACAGCTTACGAGCTTATCTCAACAACGACTACCGCATTCGAGGCTGACAGACTACGATTACTCTTAGTAAAGAAATGAATGGCGTGGCAAGATCACGGTGTATCGTGAGTGCCAATAAAGGTATAAAGTGCGTTTTTTCGTTCATCTGTTCTATTATTTATATACTCCAAAACAACGTTTTGGACAGGAATTGGCACCTTTTCAACTTCGTGTTGTTGGTTGCCAGTGGGTCATAGAGCCAGTCTCTCGCCACTTCTGTATAAATCAAGACCTGAATCGATAGAAGAAGGTATTGATTTGTATTATCGAATGATATACATAGCAAATATAGGTTTTTTGCTGTGCGTAACAAGAGTCTGAGCTAAAAAAATAAAATTTCAGATTTTTCTATAAATCTTAATTGATGCTGTATCATAGCCTTAGTACAAAGAATTTTAAACTTTGTGATCAGAAATACTGCTGCTAAGAGGAGTTGTTTTTTTTCGATACAATAGCTAAAATGTTTTAGCATTTATCATTATTTAATCTATAATTTAAAACACTGTAAATCAAGTATTTAATTTAGTGTTAATGGTACAATAAGCTTAATTTTAGTGTTAAGTGAAGATGTTTTGGTTAATTTTGTTTCGTATATAAAAATGAATAAACTGTAATGCAAAAAATTCTTCAAGAATCTTTATCTGGACTAGTTCTGGAGCCTAAAGGTGAGTTGTACAGCGAATTGGCTCCTTCAGAATTGATTGAGCATGCTGTTGAGAAAAGGGAAGCGACACTTTCGTCTTCTGGGGCACTAAATATTATGACAGGCACATTTACTGGGCGTTCTCCCCGCGATCGTTATATAGTGCGCGATGAGATTACTGAAGATGTGATACATTGGAATGATGTTAATCAAGGTGTATCCACTGACGTCTTTGAGGCGTTGGAACGACAAGTGAAGAAATACTTAGATGCCAGCAAAGCGTTGTATACACGTACAGCAAACATTGCTACGTACGTAAAATATGGTAGAAAAATCCATTTTGTGACAGAACTTGCTGCGCAAGATTTGTTTATCAGCAACATGTTTCTTCCGGAGGAAGAGGTAGAGAATCATCGCGATTGGACCGTTTGGGTTGCTTCCTTATTAAAAACGGAAAAATTTGAAGATTTAGGTCTTCGAGCTTCGAATGCGGTAGTGTTAGATTTTACGAAACGAAAGGTGCTGATCATTGGTACAGCATATACTGGGGAGATTAAGAAAAGTATGTTTTCTGTGATGAACTTCGTGCTGCCACAAGAGCACAATGTGCTCTCGATGCATTGCTCTGCGAACATGGGAAAACATGGTGACACAGCTTTATTTTTTGGATTGTCAGGTACGGGGAAAACGACTTTATCAGCAGATCATGATCGCTATCTCATCGGTGACGACGAGCATGGTTGGTCCGACGACGGAATTTTTAATTTGGAAGGAGGTTGTTATGCCAAATGCATTAATCTGAAGGTAGAAAGTGAACCGGATATCTTTGGTGCCATACGATTCGGAGCTTTGACAGAAAACATGGTTTTTTTGCCAAATAGTCGTCATTTGGATTATAGCAATAGTTCGGTTACCGAAAATATTCGTGTTTCCTATCCGATCAATTACATTCCCAATGTGGTCAAGATCAATCGTTCGGCTGCGCCGAAACATATTTTTTTCTTGACAGCAGATGCGTTTGGAGTATTGCCACCATTGTCGAAATTAACAGTTGAACAAGCCATGTATTACTTTTTAAATGGCTATACGGCGAAAGTGGCTGGTACAGAGGTCGGAGTTGCAGAGCCCGTTGCTACTTTTTCAGCCTGTTTCGGTCAGGCATTCTTACCGCTGCACGCGATGCGCTACGCCGAAATGCTTCGCGATCGTTTGCAGCAAGATACAACTACACAAGTTTGGTTGGTCAATACGGGATGGATCGGTGGACCTTATGGCGTTGGTCGTCGTATACCACTTTATCATACGCGCGCCATGATCCGCGCGGTGATGCAGGGAGCTTTGGATGACGAACATTTTGTGCAACACCCAGTTTTCGATCTAGCTATGCCAATTGCTTGTCCGCAGGTGCCAGATACTATTTTGGATCCGCAGTCGCTGTGGCAAGATCCGGATAGTTATACCCATAAGGCACAGGAACTGAAAGATCTTTTTGAGCAGAATTATCAAAAATATGTGCATTAAGTTTAGGGATCATAGATTATGGAATACAAAACCCTAGGCCAGTTCATTATCGAAAAACAAGCCGAATTCCCCTTTGCTAAAGGGGAGTTGTCACGGTTGCTGCGTGATATTGGCATCGCTGCTAAAGTGGTAAATCGCGAAGTCAATAAAGCTGGATTGGCAGAAATTTTAGGCTCTTTCGGACAAACCAATGTGCAAGGCGAAGAACAGCAAAAATTAGATGTGTTGGCCGATCAAGAATTTATATCTGCACTGAGGAGAGGCGGAGAGTGTTGCTACATTGCCTCCGAAGAACATGAAGAAGGTTTAGATTTTTCGTCATCTGAAGGATCTTCTGATGGAAAGTATATTGTATGTATAGATCCTTTGGACGGCTCATCCAATATTGACGTCAACATATCTATTGGAACAATATTTTCAATATACAGACGTAAGTCAGCATCTGGAAAGATAATGGAGGAAGATATCTTGCAACAAGGTCTAAATCAGGTGGCCGCGGGATACATTTTGTATGGTTCTTCTACGATGCTGGTGTACACAACTGGACATGGTGTTAACGGTTTTACGCTTGATCCCAGTATCGGTGAATTTTGTCTTTCGCATCCTGCGATGCGAATTCCTGAAAATGGAAACACATATTCCATCAATCAGGGAAATTTTGTCAACTTCCCGCCCGCTATAAAAGAGTATGTAAAATTGTGTCAGGAGGAGAATCTATCTTACGGTCGACCATATTCATTACGTTATATCGGATCATTGGTTGCTGATTTGCATCGTACTATGCTCAAAGGTGGCATATTTATGTACCCAGAAAGTGTGCGACACCGAAAAGGTAAACTGCGCCTTATGTACGAGTGCAATCCCATGGCGTTTATTTTGGAACAAGCGGGAGGCAAAGCTTCTACAGGGAAAGATCGCATTTTAGAAATACAGCCAGAGGAGTTACATCAGCGTACGCCATTGGTCATCGGGAGTCCGATAATGGTGGATATAGTAGAAAAGTTGTATGCTGAGCTAGCGGGATAATCGGATGATTGATATTAGGTTCGCAGCTCAACAATTAGCTGGTGTAAAATCAATTTTGTGTAAGCAGTTGTATATTTTGCAAATACGTATTTGAATGTACGCATTCTAACTTTTAGGTTCGAAGTTCCAATAATAATTATAGCAGACGAAATCGAAGCCCCACTTGTAATTGCTGAATATAGGAATCATTCTGATCATTGATTCGGCTAAAGCCATTTTGACGACGATACCGCACATATAGCTTTCCAAACTCTACACCCAATGCATAGCCCGTGTTTAGGCTAGTGTTGAATGCAGGAAGGCCATTGTTTAATAAGTGTTTGTCTTCGTTTAGTAATTTACTGAAATCTATACCGGCAAGTAAAGCAAATCGTGGCGTGATAGTAAGTTTAGCAAGTAGTGGAACGTTAAAATAGTCAATCGAGCGTGTACCTTTGCCTATTCCATTAGGTAAAATTTGTGTCGACTCATTTGTTCTTATTCTTGAAATATTATAACCAGGTTCTGCCTGCAAGGTGAAGTACCTATTCAATTCATAACTAAGGAATACACCGAATTGTAGTCCAATTCGGTTGGAGGACCTAAATTCAGAGCCGATTCCCTTACTAAAATTACCTCCACCCAACACTCCAATACCAATTTGGGCTTGTGCGATTACAATAGAGGTCAAATAAATAACAGATGAAAGGAGGAACTTGCTGCTATATTTCTTAACAGTATATTTTATTTGTGATATCATGCATGTGTGATCGTGAGTACGTAAAAATACGGTACTTGTTTCTAAAGAATGGTTGACTTTTGTAAATTTTTAGTCAACTATTTAGGGTCGGAACATAGACCTTTTTGTGAGAAAAAGTGCTTGTTCTACTAAAGTAATTTCTAACAATGGCAGCTAAAGTTGAAATTTTGACCGAATAATACGCGATTTAACCAGTTATTTTTCCTAATCGATACATTTTACGACTTCAGGCCGTCTCTTTTTTGTATTTTTTTGTACGTTTACGGTATCTAAAAATTAATCTAAATCATGTGGTATAAGAAATCCATATCAAAATTGGTTGCAGAAGCGCAGCAAAGTGGGGAAGGAACGCTGAAAAGAACCTTAACAAGTACGGGGCTTATTGCGCTTGGCGTAGGAGCTATTATTGGAGCCGGCTTATTTTCGTTAACTGGTATAGCGGCGGCTGATCATGCTGGTCCAGCGGTAACAATTGCTTTTGTTATTGCAGCGATTGGTTGCGCATTTGCCGGATTGTGTTATGCAGAATTCGCTTCCATGATTCCAGTAGCTGGTAGTGCGTATACGTATTCTTACGCTACGATGGGTGAGTTTATGGCGTGGATCATTGGTTGGGATTTAGTATTAGAATATGCTTTAGCAGCCGCTACCGTGTCAGCCAGTTGGTCACAGTACGTCAATCAATTGGTGATTAACATATTTGGTCAAGGACTGCCTGAAGCCATTCTGCATGGTCCATGGGAAGGTGGTCTTGTGAATCTTCCTGCAATTATTATTGTCGTATTGATTTCCTTGTTGCTCATGCGTGGTACACAAGAGTCCGCGTTGGTCAATAATGTATTAGTGATTCTAAAAATTGCCGTGGTACTGATCTTTATTGTATTGGGTTGGTCTTTCATTAACCCAGTTAATCATGATCCATTTATTCCTATTAATGAAGGCGAGGAGTTGCTTAAAGCCGGAAAGATTGGTATGTTCGACTTCTTTAGTGAAGGGTACTTTGGTCACTACGGGATTAGTGGAATATTAAGAGCTGCTGGTGTCGTTTTCTTCGCTTTTATCGGTTTCGATGCGGTGAGTACAGCTGCTCAAGAGGCCATTAATCCTAAAAAAGGGATGCCAATTGGTATTATCGGCTCGTTAGTAATTTGTACTGTTTTTTATGTAGCCTTCTCCTATGTGCTTACGGGTTTAGCGAATTATAGAGATTTTCAAGGTGATGCGAGTCCAGTAGCAACTGCATTTGCAGCTACAGGTTATACCTTCTTAAATACAGCGATGACTATTACTATTATTGCAGGATATACTTCTGTAATCTTAGTGATGTTGTTGGGGCAAAGTCGTGTCTTCTATAGCATGAGTAAGGACGGTTTGTTGCCAAAAATATTCTCAGATCTTTCGAAACGTCAGACACCATGGAAGACCAATGCCGTGTTTATGATATTCGTAAGTATTTTTGCGGGATTTGTTCCAGTATCTGATTTGGGACACATGGTGAGTATCGGTACGTTGTTCGCTTTTAGTTTGGTATGTATAGGCGTGATTGTGCTACGATACAAAAACCCAACGGCAGAGCGCCCATTCAAAACCCCATTGGTGCCATTGATTCCTATTTTGGGTGTATTGGTTTGTGTGGCAATGATGGCTTCTTTACCGATCGAAAGTTGGGAGCGTCTAGGGATCTGGATGTTATTAGGAGTAGTGATTTACTTCGTATATGGAAAGAAACGTAGCGTATTACGCAGAGAGATAGAAAGTGGAAGATACGAGCAAGACTAGTATCTTAATCCGTTGATATAATAAACAAACGCCGCCTCTTGCAGGGCGGCGTTTGTCGTGATATGCGATAAAAAATTAGTACATTACGACAGTTTTTTATTTATACCAAACATTACATATTGAAATTTACGGAATTTGGTTTCGTTTCTACATTGGAAGAGGGACTAGAAAGTATGGGATTCGAGGTGGCAACGCCGATACAAGAACAAACTGTACCTGTTATATTAGCAAATAAAGACCTTATTGCCTGTGCTCAAACAGGAACGGGTAAAACAGCTGCATATCTGTTGCCTATTCTTAATAAGATCTGCACAAATCCAAAGGAAGCCGTCAATACGATTATCTTAGTGCCTACCCGAGAATTGGCCTTGCAAATTGATCAACAGATCATGGGTTTAGCGTATTTTACGGGTGCTACATCTATTTCGGTGTACGGCGGTGGTGATGGTATGGGGTATGAACAGCAGAAGCGTGCTATACGCGAAGGCGTAAACATTATTGTAGCTACACCAGGTCGTTTGATCAGTCATATGTCTTCTGGAAAGTTTGACTTTTCCCAGTTAGAGCACCTCGTGTTGGATGAGGCAGATACGATGTTGGATATGGGATTTCATGATGATATTCTCCGTATCATTAGTTATTTACCAGTAAAGCGCCAAAGTTTGTTGTTTTCGGCTACCATGCCTGGTAAGATTCGTACACTAGCAAAGAAAATCTTAGAAGAACCGCAGGAAATTAACATTGCGATCTCTAAACCTTCTGCTGGTATCGATCAACATGCCTACATGGCCTACGACGATCAGAAAGGTAAATTGATTCGACACATTCTCTCTAATGAAGATTATACTAGCATTATTGTGTTTGCTTCGAAAAAGGAGATTGTTAAAACATTGGCGCGAGATCTTTCTAAAAGTGGTATTGAGGCGGAAGGGTTTCACTCTGACTTGGAACAAGCGCAGCGTGAATCTATTATCAATAAATTTCGCTCTAAGCGCTTACGCGTCTTGATCGGAACGGATGTGATTAGTAGAGGTATTGATATTGTAGGTATTAGTTTGGTCGTTAACTACGATGTGCCGCCAGATCCAGAAGATTATGTGCATCGCGTCGGACGTACGGCTCGGGCCTCTACTACCGGTACGGCGATCACGTTTATCAATGAGAAAGATCAATCTCGCTTTGCGCGAATCGAAAGCTTGATTGAGTATGAGATCAAAAAGATGCCTTTACCAGAAGGATTAGGTGCCGGCCCGACTTACAATCCAAAAACCGGTGCGCCAAAAAAAAGAAACAACTTCCGAAAGAAGAAAAATAACGCTAAAAATGGAAGGCCTATGTCAGGAGGATCGTCGCCTAATAGGACCAAATCCTCTGAAAGTTAAAAGTGTTTGTTAATATGCTTACATCTTATCGCCTGAGATTGTTCGCATATATGCGCAAAAGAAACATCCCGAGCCCCAAACAATTCTGGGGTCGGGATGTTTTTTTTTAAGTTACTGCTCATAGCAGCATAGCATACAAATACCTAGAACTATGTTTACTAAAGAAAAACTTTTGCAGAAAATAGAAGAATACAGGGCAGATTTTGCCGATCTCAATCCACTTATCGCTCGCTCATCTGCGGCGGATATTTTTGATGAATATTTTTATGAAGAAAGCGACGAAGTGCCTACTGTTGGTTTTAATCCGCAATCTGGCGAGCACCTGCGTGTAGGAGAGAAGCTATATTATCATCCCGATAAAAGTCATTTAGTTCCAGAGCGTTTACGAGATTATCTGCGCGAGATTAAACTGGAAGACTAGAATACAACAAATAGTATTAAGGGCCCAACTTAATTAAACAACTTTAGATTTATGAGTTACACAAGAACATTTAGTCATGACATTGATGGAACCTCAGTTGATTTCGATGTAACGTACAACACAGAAAGCCACTTCTTTACCGTAATAGAATCTGGTTTACCAGAGCCCTATTTGTTAAAATTCGATATGGGTACACGAACATGGAGTATAGAAGCAGAGGCTGAGCCCAAAATATCAGCAGAAGAATTAGCGATACTGGTTCAAAAGCATTTTGGTAGATCTGTATAAAATATCTTAAAAATACTGATTAGGATTACTATAAAGCGTTTGAATTTTAGAACTGAATTCAACTTCATGTAAAATAAAAAAGCGAAGATTTACTCTTCGCTTTTTTGGGTAAATGATGGGGCTCGAACCCACGACCCTCGGTACCACAAACCGATGCTCTAACCAACTGAGCTACATCTACCGTGTTTTGGTGTTACAAAAGTAGTATAATATTGCTATTGTCGCAAGCATTCTTCACTAAAAAAAGCTGGTAAAGTAATAACAGTATGATTTCAAGGTTATTATTTTTTTTATCACGCTGAAATAACCGTAGTTCTATCAAGAAAAATGCCTTGATGTATGTTTTACGTACATCAAGGCATTTGACATCTACTTATACAAAAGGTACAAATTTACCTAAGTATGCTTTACGTCCATCTCATCGACATAGTCTTCGCGCATTTCAAAGTCTTCTACGATTAGATCAGCGTAGTTAGCTTTTTCTTTGCTGCCGAAACGACGTTGGAAACCATCGAAAATGGAATATACCACAGGTACAATGACCAATGTGAGGAATAGAGAGGAGATCAATCCTCCGATGATGACAATCGCCAAACCTCGGTTTGTATCAGCACCATCACCGGTGGCCATCGCAATCGGAATCATACCAAATACCATCGCGATTGTGGTCATCAAGATCGGGCGCAGACGTGCATGGTTTGCAGCAACCAGCGCATCAAAGGTATTGGCACCGGCCTCTTTCTTGTGGTTTGCAAAATCCACTAGAAGGATCGCATTCTTGGCAACTAGACCAATCAACATGATAATTCCCAAGATGGTAAAGATGTTTAGTGATTCGTTGGTCAATGCTAATGCTAACAATGCACCGATAAAGGATAGTGGAATCGAGAATAATACGATGAATGGTGTAGCGAATGAATCATAAAGTGCAACCATTACGAGATAAACCAAGAGAATAGAAGCTACTAAAGCGATCCCTAATGTGCCAAAACCTTCGGATTGATTCTCCATGTTACCACCCCAAAGATATTGAACTCCAGGAGCGCGTTCAAGTTGCTCAAACTGAGCTTCCCAATCTGCAGCGACAGCACCGCCAGATCTACCAATCACTTGGCCTTCTACTGAAACTGCTGGAGATTTATCACGACGCTCTAATAAGGTTGGGCCTGAGCTATATTTGACATTAGCAAATTGTTCTAACTTAACCGCGTCTCCTTTGTCATTAATAAACTCAAGATCTTGTACATTACTAATGTCGTAGCGACCTTTGTCATCAAACTGAATATTGATTTCATATTCATTATCACCAGCACGAAACTTATTATCCGTATTTCCAGCGAAGGCAGTTTGCATGCTCATACCGACCGTAGAGATACTCAGTCCTAAGGATGTCATCTTCTCCCGATCTACTTCCACATTGATTTCGGGATTACCTGTTTCCGAGGTCAATTTAACACCTACTGCTCCAGGAACTTCACGTAACTGATCTGCCGCTTTTTCTGCAAATGCTAATGCGTCTTCCATTGAGGATCCGATGATTGTCAGTTTTAATGGAGCTTGTTCAGCACCAATTAATCCCATGGCAACCATTTTGATCTTTGGTCCGATCAATTTATTTTCCAAATCGCGTTTTAGCTGTGCAGAATATACTCGTGAGTTGATTTCTGTTTTGTACTCATCTTTAATGAATACCTGAATCTCGGATTTGTAGCGAGAACCTCCGGTAGACATTACTCCATCACTTGACTGACCAACTGTCGTGATCATTCGTTCGATTTCTGGTTTGGAAGCGATGAAAGCTTCCGCACGTTGTGTAAACTGATTCGTTACTTGTAGTGACGCATCTTTTTCTAATTCTAATTGCACCAAAAACTCGCCGCGATCACTGCTTGGGAAAAAGTCAGATCCAATGAAACCTAGCGGTAATAAGGCAATGGATGCGACAAATAATACGATAGCTAGAAGCAAGGTTAGTACCTTATTCAACCGAGTTTTGATAGACCATTTCAATAGATCAGAAATCCAGTGAGTGAAACTTGTTAGTCCATTTTCGAAACCAGTGATGATACGACCAAAGAAAGAGGTTGTACTGATGTGCTCTAATTTTCCGAAACGAGAGTACAACCATGGTACTACGGTAAAGGAAACTAAGAATGAAAGCGAGGTCGCGATAATAACAGTTACACAGAATTGCTTCAAGATGTCGGCGACTAAACCTGATGACAATGCGATCGGCAAGAATACAACGACAATTACCAACGTAATGGCAGATACAGTAAATCCAATCTCGGTCGCCCCATCATAAGCTGCCCGAACTTTGTTTTTTCCCATCTCCATGTGACGGTGAATATTTTCGAGTACTACAATCGCATCATCCACTAAGATACCTACCACTAGCGATAATGCTAATAAGGACATCAAGTTTAGGGTATAGCCCATGATGAAAAGTCCTATGAATGTAGCAATCAAAGAAAGTGGAATGGCTACCATGGTAATTGCAGCGTTTCGCAAGCTATGTAGGAAGAACAGCATGATAAGACCGACGAGCACAATCGCAATCACTAAGTCATGTACAACATTGTCCGCTGAACTCAACGTGAATTCGGATGAGTCAGAAGCTAGAAAAATATTAATGTTGTTCTCCGCATAATCAGTTTCGATTTGAGCCATGGTGCTCTGCACCAGCTCTGAAACTTCTACAGCATTGGCATCAGATTGTTTAAATACTTGTAGCAAAATCGTATTTTGACGGTCTAAACGAGCAATTTTTTCAATCTCAGCAATACCATCTTGTACGTCGGCAATATCCCGCAAGTATATGATTGATCCTGCGGAAGTAGAGATTGGTAATTCTCTTAACTCGTCAATCGTATTTACTTTACCAGCCAGACGGATGGTCGTACGCTTTTCATCTGTACTCACACTTCCTGTTGGGAAATCTAAGTTAGAGGAAGCGATCATTTGTTGCACTTGAGTCAATGGGATGCGGTATCCACGCAATTTATCTGGGTCTATACGCACCTGAATCTGACGCTCTTCACCACCGACCATGTCAACTTTTGCGACACCGTTGATGCGTGCGAAAACAGGTTGGATTTTTTGATCCAATAAGTCATACAAATCTTTCTCGGATAAGTTTGAGGTAACCGCCAAACTCATGATAGCAACATCGTCTAATGAGAATTTATTTAATGAAGGCGGGTCCACATCATCCGGAAGGTCATTAAGCACTGCATTGATTTTACGCTGAGCGTCGGTCAATAAGAAATTGACATCGGCACCCGTGTTGAGCGTGATCATCACAATCGATAGATTTTCCATCGAGGTGGCCTCAATTTTTTTAATGCTTTCTAAAGACGATACCGCGTCTTCAATAACACGCGTTACGGTATTTTCTACCTCTGTAGGAGAAGCTCCTGGGTAGACTGTTTGTACCGAAACAACGTTTGTTTCAAATTTTGGAATAAGTTCGTACCCTAATTGTGAGTACGAGAATAGACCTCCCAACGTCAATAGTATAAAGAGTACTATGATGATGCTCGGTCGTTTTATAGAAATTTCACTTATTTTCATGCCTGATATGTTGTGAGATTGCTTACTTAATAATTTCGATCTCGGTGCCGTCCAATAAATTGATCTGACCTGTAGTCACGACCACATCACCTGCTTGCAAACCTGAAAGTACCTCGATGTAGTTGCCAAAACTACGACCCGACACAACCTTTGTGTCGATTGCTTTACCATCACGAGCTACGAATACTCGGTTGTCACTCACCGACCCTACAAATGCAGTGCGAGGAATGATCAATACATCAGCTTGTTTGTTGACTCCAAATGTAGCTGTGCCGTACATACCGGCGCGCAATGGTTGGTTTGAGGCGTTCTGCACTTCAATTTCGACAGGAAAGTTCAGGCTACCGTCCGCAACAGGTGCAATAAAGGTGATTTTTCCTGTGTATTTATCTTCTGGATACACACTAGCTGCTACCTCAACCTCTTGGCCTACACGTAGGGTTGCTACATTTTTTTCATCTACATTGACACGAAGTTTCAACGTGCTTACATTTACAATTTCAAAAGCAGCTGTACCTGGACTTACATACGTGCCTGGTTCAATTTTGCGACTATTGACGATGCCGCTCACCGAAGTTTTTATGGTGATATCTTTAGCATTTAACTGTGCAGTACGAACGTTGTTTTTTTCTGTTTCGTATTTAGATTTGGCTTGTTCTAATTGTTGTTCAGTTACGCCTCCTGATTTGAAAGCGCTTTCGTATCGATCAAGATCGCTTTTTGCTTGGCTAAGGTTTACTTCTGCATTAGAAACATTGACATTGAGACGGTCTGACTCGACCACAGCCAATGTTTGTCCAGCTTTTACATGATCGCCTTCATTTACCGATATACGAACGACACGGCCTTGTGTTTCAGCAGAAACTGTAACCATTTGCTTAGGTTCAAAAGTTCCGTTAGCTATATAAGCTAAATTCATCATCCGATTGGTAGCCGTATCTGTACGTACAGCAACCTTTGGATTAGTGGCGGCAGCTTCTTTTGTTTCTGCTTCATTATGAGCCTTATTTTTTTGTAGTAGGTAGACGATACCTCCTAGGGCTGCAGCAATGATTATAATGGTGATGATTGTACGTTTCATTTGTAATACTTACTTATAATTATTCGTTAATTAGTGATTTTAATTCTCCTTTTGATTTTATGAGTTGCACTTCGGCTATTTTATAATCTAATAGCGATGTGGTATAGTTGTTTTGGGCGTCGGCATACGCCTTTTCCGCATCTAGAAGTTCAGTCAATGTAGCTAAGCCATTTTTGTAGTTGTTTTCTGTGTCGGAAAGCACCTCTTTCGCTAGTTTAACATTGTCTTCGTTTGACTTGATCACTAAAATGCTATTTTTCATTTGCGATTTTGCGTTCTCATTGTCGAGCGCTAGAGCCAATCTGGTATCCTCACGGTCGTATCGCAATGCTTGCAAATCAATGTCTGCTTGGCGCACTTTGCTTCGCGTCGCAAAACCATTAAAAATTGGGATTTTAATGCTCAGGCCAATGGCTGAAAAATCTGCCCAACGTGAAGTGGATGGCTTGGTGAGGAAAAAATCTCGAGAAAACCCTAATACACCATAATTAGCATTCACTGACACGGTTGGATAATACTCGGCGATAAATGCCTTTTTATTCAATTCTAGGAGTTCCTCTTGTTTGTCCAAAAGTCTAATTTCGGTACGGTTTTCCGCATTTGCCTCTTCGAATATTTTCGAGATATCAACTTGAAAAGTTTCTTCAGGCAATTGGATACTGTTGGAAATGTTCATTCCCATAGCAAATTTTAAGGCATTTTTTTGTAATTCTAAGCCATTGAGAGTTTGTTGCTTCTGAGATTCCAAATTGGTGACTGCAACTTGAATACGATCCAGATCGATTTTCTTCTGCAAACCAGACTCATATAGACCTTTTATAATACCCATACTTTTGCGCGTATTATCTAGGTTGGTTTGAACTGTTTTCAAGGTTTGTTGCGTTTGGAATACTTCGTAGTAAGCATTGGCAATTTTTTCGATCAATTGTTCCTCTGTAAGCGCGTGGTTGATTTGGTAGAATTCGCGACTAGACTTGGCCGCTTTCAGCCCTGTGAATAACGCTTGATTAAAAATTTGCTGATTCAAAGATACAGTGTTGGCCGAGGTCCAAGGTGTACCAAAGGCGACCAAAGCAAGTGATCCGCCTTCGTTTCCGCTCTCAACTGGAGGTGTTCCAGGTTCTACACCAGGCAACGCACCTCCAATTGCACTGATATCTATCGCATTCTGTTGAATAATAGGATTGTAGGTAAAACCACCCTCCGCACTAATTTGTGGAAGTGCTCCAGATCTAGTCTCCGCTATTTTGTTTTCGGCATTGGCTATGTCCAATTTTGACTTTTGCGCATCAACTTTATGTTCTAGCGCATAGCGAATAGCTTGTTGTAAGGTGAGCTTTTCCTGTGCAAATAAGGAGGGTGTGGTCAAAAAACCTGACACCATGATTGCGATCAGTTTTATACTTTTCATTATGATTGTTTACTTATTAATTTACCTTCTAAAATAAATCTCGCAGCGCGCTTTTGGCTAACCAATATCTTTTCTGTATTATCAATGTTGGGTATACCGGTGATGATGTCGGAGATTCTGTGAAACATAGAAAGACCTTTTATGATCTCATGAAATGCGTAAGTTGCCATTTCTAAGTCAATCAATACCAATTCTTTTGTTTCAATTGCGCGCTCGAAAAGAATGCGTAGATTTTTAATATTCCGTTGGTCAAATTCCTGCACCATGCACTGCATACTGAGTTCTCTAATAATTTCGACCTTCTCATATAGAGATAGCATGTAGTAGTCTTTAGAATAGTTGTTGTGCAACTCGAATAAAGAAAATAGCGTGCCTAATAAACCACCTTCGTTCGCTTGTATAATCTCGTATTCGCGTGTAGACATTTCGTCCATGACCGATTTTACACAGTCACCCAAAAGGGTGGACTTATCTGCATAATAATAGTAAAGATTCGCTTTAGTGATTCGTAGGTCATCTGCAATTTCGTTCATTGTGGTTTTCTGTATACCAAAATGAGAGAACCTCTTCAGCGCCGCTTCTACAATCTCTTCTTTCCTAGTTTCTGACATTTTTGAACATTTATACTATTTGACTTTTATTAAAAATTGTTCAAAAATATAAAAAGTAGAAATAGCTCGTATAAAAAAAGATAAAAAAGACAATAATGAGACAATTGAATTTGTAAGTATATAATTTGTTAATAGTTATTTAACAAACGAATACAGGACGATTATCCCTAACCAATCACTTTTTGGAATTTGCGCTTGTCGAGCTTGTAAAGCTTTGCTGCGCGGTAAGAGACACCTTTTTGGTATTCGTCCAATGGTTTTAGGTAACCAAGTGTATTTATTTTTTTTCGGAAGTTTCTCTTGTCGAGCGTTTTACCCAGTATGGCTTCGTGTAATTGTTGCAGTTGAGTGAGGGTAAATTTCTCTGGAAGCAACTCGTATAAGGAGGCTGAATAAGAGATGGTATTCTTTAAACGATCAAGGCTTTTAGTCACAATTTCTAAATGGTCAAAAGCAAGATCTGGAAGCTCATCTGCGGCGAACCACTTTGCTTGTTTCATGTACGTGGATACAGGCTTTATCTTGTTTTTGATGCTGTCAAACTGTACAAATGCTAAATAGGCGACCGTCAGAATTCTGCCTTCGGGATGACGTTTTACACCAGCAAAAGCAGCAAGCTGATCCATATAAATGTTCTTAAGCCCTGTCATTTCATGGCAGATCCGATATACAGCATCTTCCATCTCTTCATACTTATCTACGAAATAGCCAGGTATAGACCACCAATCTTTATAAGGATATTCATTCCGCTCGGTGAGTAATACCTGCAATTTTCCGTTGTCAAAACTTAAAATAACACAATCGATGGTGAATTGAGAATGCACAGACCTCTCCTTTAAATATATAGTATAGTGGTTAATATCAAAGTAACAATTATCTGCAAAATATCCTGAAAACACAACAAAACTGAAAAAAAATTTAATAGTGTAATAAATACACATTATATTCGTATATTTAACATATAGGGGTTTTATCCATGACAAGTATAAAAAGAATAGGGGTATTAACATCAGGCGGAGATGCACCAGGCATGAATGCAGCGATCCGTGCTGTTGTTCGTACAGCTATATATCATCATATTGAAGTTACCGGTATATATCGTGGTTATGAAGGGCTGATTGAGAACGATTTGTTTGTAATGGACAGCCGTTCTGTAAGTTCAATTTTGACGCAAGGTGGTACGATTTTGAAATCGGCTCGCTGTCCAGAATTTCGTACGAAAGAGGGGCGGGCTACAGCTTATAAAAATTTAAAAGATGCGAATATTGACGCCTTAGTCACCATAGGTGGTGATGGTACATTTACTGGGGCTGAAGTATTTTCAGATGAATATGATATTCCGGTAATGTGTATTCCCGGCACTATAGACAATGATCTATTTGGTACAGACTATACGATTGGCTATGACACGGCAAATAATACCGTGATTGAAGCTATTGACAAAATCCGTGATACAGCGGCATCGCATAGTCGGTTATTCTTTGTGGAAGTGATGGGCCGCGATTCTGGTTGTATCGCGCTGAATGCTGGCGTAGCTGCTGGTGCAGAAGCTATATTGATGCCTGAAAAAGATACGGCTATTGATGAATTGATCCAGATGTTAGAAGAGGGGATGGACAAAAATAAATCTTCTATGATTGTGATTGTTGCGGAAGGGGAAAAAAATGGCGGAGCGTACCATGTGGCAAAACGCGTCAAAGAAAAATTTGATTTCTTTGACACAAAAGTTAGTATCTTAGGGCATTTGCAACGGGGTGGTTCTCCTAGCAGTTTTGATCGTATTTTAGCTACACGGATGGGGTATCATGCTGTCAAAGAGTTGCTTAAAGGGAATTCTAAATCGACTATTGGATTTAAAGGGAATCAGATCGTTACAACGCCGCTACACGTAGCTTTGCATAGTGATGTGTTTAAACTAGACGAGGAATTGTTAGAGATTTCTAAAGTAATGTCTATCTAAATATATATCCGATAAACCAACAGACAGAACGTTATATATATGATTGTAGTAGTTTACAGTGGTTCCAAATTTGCAGACTGGCGAATAGCCGAGAAAGGAAGGGTGCTGTATGGTTTTAAAACTACTGGGATCAATCCGTATGTTCAAGACGAGCGCGCTATTTACCAAATATTTAATCGTAATACGCACTTAATCAATAACGCCGAAAAAATTCGCAGAATCTATTTTTTTGGCGCTGGAGCATCTTCTAGTGATCGTCAGGAAAAGGTTGATCGTGTATTTCATGAATTCTTTAAGAATGCTAAGGTGAAGGTTCATCACGATATCTTGGCATCTGCTATTGCTACATTTGGTAATGAAAAAGGCATCATAGGTATCATTGGTAGTGGTTCCAATGCGGCTTACTATACAGGAAAGAAAATCGTTAATAACAACTACGGTTTAGGATACATTATGGCGGATGAAGGCTCGTCCAACTGGATGGCTCGGCAATTATTGCGTGATTTTCTGAGCGATTTAATGCCGCGAGGTTTTCGGGAGAAATTCTTACAAAGCCATCCATTGGATCGGAAGACGATTATGGATAAAATCTATAATTTGCCGAACCCGAATATATTCCTCAATTCTTTTTCTGATTTTATTTTGGAAAACAAAGAAGATCCTTATATGTCTGCTATTATAAAGCGAGGGTTAGAAACGTATATCAAAACTTACCTTGTGCCGCTTTCGGAAGCATATCCGGATTCTGTTGTGAACTTTACAGGGTCTGTGGCGAGTAAATACGCGCCTTGGCTGATCGAATTAGCTGCTGAATATCATTTGCCTGTCGGGACGATTGTCCATGAGCCGGTGCAAAATTTAATAAAGTATTATACAACAAAAAATTAATCTCAATAGGTTCATTGATGTGTTGAAATTCGCATCAATAATACATATAAATCGTAAATAACAAATTATATAGATATGAAAATTGGAATTAACGGATTCGGTCGCATTGGCCGATTGGCTTTCAGAGCTGCTGTAAAACGTGAAGATATTGAAGTGGTTGGTATCAACGACTTGGTAGAACCAGATTACATGGCATACATGTTGAAATACGATTCTACACACGGTCAGTTTGATGGTACGGTAGAAGTGAAAGATGGTAATCTCGTCGTAAATGGTAAAACTATCCGCGTAACTGCAGAGCGTGATCCTGCAAACTTGAAATGGAATGAAGTAGGTGCGGAAATTATTATTGAATCTACGGGTTTGTTCTTGACTCAAGAAACTGCGCAAAAACATATTGATGCCGGTGCTAAAAAAGTAGTAATGTCTGCGCCAGCGAAAGATGATACTCCTACATTTGTAATGGGCGTTAACCATAAATCATTGACTGCTGAGCACACGATCGTTTCTAATGCATCTTGTACTACTAACTGTTTGGCTCCAGTAGCTAAAGTTTTGAATGACAAGTTTGGTATTGCTGAAGGATTGATGACTACAGTGCATGCCGTTACAGCAACTCAAAAAACAGTAGATGGTCCTTCTGCAAAAGATTGGAGAGGTGGACGTGGTGCTTACCAAAACATCATTCCTTCTTCTACAGGAGCTGCGAAAGCAGTAGGTTTGGTGTTGCCTGAATTGAAAGGGAAATTGACTGGTATGTCATTCCGTGTTCCTACGGCTGACGTTTCTGTAGTAGATTTAACTGTTCGCCTGGAGAAAGGTGCTTCATACGAAGATATCAAAACTGCCATGAAAGAAGCTGCTGCTGGTGAGTTGAAAGGTATCTTAGGATATACTGAAGATGAAGTTGTTTCTACAGATTTCTTAGGTGATGCTCGTACGTCTATCTTCGATGCAAAAGCAGGTATTTCATTGAATGATAACTTTGTGAAAGTGGTTTCATGGTATGACAACGAGTGGGGTTATTCTAACAAAATCATTGACTTGGCTCAAGAGTTAGGTAAATTGTAGTCGCTATAGCGATTTTAAATATCGTATTTTTAAAAGGTAGTAGCGTAAGCTGCTACCTTTTTTGCTAATGCTGCAGCCGCATGTAGAGCGTGTTTTAGTGTCTTAGCAATATACGTAATCACTTTCTGTCGAAGTAGTTTAGAAGACTTCTCCTAGTGAGAGGTGTAATCCGCGGAAATCTCGACTAATCCCATAATCAATAGCAATGTTGGTTCCAGAATTTTTATTGAATTTGATGCGGGCTCCAGCTCCCGTGCCGACATTCCAGGTACGAAAAAAGGAGCTTTGAGGCCCGCTTACCGTATTGGCGTTCACAAAGGCAACAAATCCAAAAAGACCATTACTTGTTAAATCGCGTCGATATTCGGCTTCTGCATAGTACAATGATTTTCCCCTAAATCTATTGAGGGGAAAGCCTCGACCTGAACTATTGTATGTGTCTCCTCCCAATGTTGGCAGGTCTAAAAATGGAGCTGGAGAATTAAAAACTGTCCACAGAAAATTACGAATGGCTAGCATGTTTTGCTTATTGTGATCTCGCGTAAAGCGATGGTAACGTCGCGTTTCTACGAACAGCGAGCTCCAGTTCTGATCGCTACCCATGAATTTAGGGTTTGTTCGAATGCGAATGTTGGCGTAGTTACCTGCCCATGGATTAATAGAGTTCCCACGTGTATCATAGATCATATTGACACTGAAGCCTGATGATATGATGTAATCCTGTTCGCCTGTTCCGTGAGGGTAACTTGTGAAATCACTTAAAGGCATGTTTTCTTGACCTCGAATGTTCATCCAGTAATCCAAATTGTAACCACCGCCGAGGAACAGTCCGTCGCAAATACGTTTCAATGCGTGTTGATAAACTCGGAGATAAGTGTAGTCCATCATGATATGATCGTCATTGCGGTATTCGCGTCCTACTCCCCAAGTTTCGATCGGATACTTTAACAGGCGGATATCTCCGTCAATTACCCAAGTATTGTCTTCTAGCCACACGTACGAACGAATAGGTAAGCCAAAGCGGCGTCCAAAATTTGTGTAAGGCGTAAATGTCATTCGTGACATGTTGGTAGTTTTGCGATCTCCCAGGTAAAATCCGGCTGTAGTAGTTGTAATGAGAGCTTGGCCTCCGCCAGGTACATTCTGTGAGAAAGGTAGAAAGGAAAAGTATACCTTTTTTCCCGTACTATCTACGGTATTTGTAGTTTCGAGTTTTAGGATTTTTTTTCCAATATCAATTAAATCCCGCTGTTTGGCGGTGTCCGCAACGTGTTTAGTGACCTCAATCTCGTGCACAGGATGCTGTGCATAACTATTGCAGCACAATCCACAGAAGATCGTGAAGAAATATACTTGAAAATTATGCTTGATCGAACTATTCATGCTGAATTAAAACAACAATTAACAAACAATCGGCCAAAAAAATATAGTTAGACAATTTGCAAGTAATTTCTAAATATAATCAGGAGTGAAAAAAGAAAGGTTTTCAAACGGGGAGGATGAAAACCTTTGCTAACCAATTATAAACCTAAATTTTTGTTATGATGATGACACAAATGTAATTATATTTTTTAATATTTCAAGTTTTGTTATCATTTTTTAATGCAAAAAAATCAAATTGGTTTGTTTTTATCTGATTTTTAAAATTTTACTTTGTTTTTTTTGGGGTTGTTGATTGGTTTTGTCTATTTAAGTGATGTTTTAATTATTTTTTTATGTCTTTTATGTTTTTTTGGTGTTATTTATATATTAAAAATCCTTATAATTCTACTGTCGTTTTAATATTTAATAAATATGATGAGGATTTTTGTGTTTTGGAGCTTTTTAGGCAATTGTTCTTTTAACAAAAAAAGGTTTTCAAACGGGGAGAATGAAAACCTTTACTAACCAATTATAAACCTAAATTATGATGCCTCAAATGTACGACTATTCTGCAAAAGGTTTTCAAATTCGCGATAACTAAAACGATATTGTCTTATTCAAATAATTAATTGTCTTATGATAGCATAAAAATCCGCAGCATGCATTCAATTTGCTTGTTGCGGATTTTTTTTTAAGAACAATATCTTGTAAGTGATTAATAGCGATTGATCGTGAAGACGCCATCATTGGTTGGCATATCTGCTTCTTCCAATACCACTACATCTCCACCAAAATTAAACACAGTACGTACTAATTCGTTGATCACGTCTGTATTATTGGTCTGATTCTCATCAATAGCACGTTGTTCTAGATCAATTGATCCTTTGATACCTTTGCCATTTTCTATACATAATACATCTACTTTGCCATCAATGGCATCTCGAACGATATCAGTTATTTCTGTACTGCTCAAATTTTCTTGTGCGGCCAGTTGCTGCTTATCCAAAAGTTCTTCTTTACGTTTTGCTAATGCTGAATCCATGACTTCTTGCACTTTTCTGAGTATTTCGGTTCGGCTTAAAGAATGTGGGTTGACTGGAATGTGCACAGGGCCCAAATTTATATTCTTACTAATTCTCGCAAAATGGGTGTGATGTTCAGGTAATGCAGCTAGCAAAAGAGGTGTTTTAGCGGGAATATCAAAATGTTCTAAAATGACTCTGTCAATTTGCCGAAAAAACCGATCCATGTCTATGTCTTCCTCCTGACTCTTTTCCATGTAGCCGTGCAGTCCCGCGCCCTCTACTACAGACGCGTGAAAATGATTATCTGTCAGCTGATCACCAAGTGCCTCCTTCATACTCTGAGGTAACTTACCGTCAATATCCAATTCTGTAATGTGGTGCCTATCACCAGCATATAGTTTGACAGTGTCTAGTCCTAATGCCAACAAGTAATAGCTTTGGTTCTCATTATACATTTTGAATAGCGGTTTGATGCAGAATGCATTCGCTACACATGAAATTTCTTGTACCGTTTCTGGCAGACGAATGATCTTGGTCTCTTTTGCGGAAGCAAATATTGCCAGGCCATGTGTGCCATTATCCCAGAAATTCTTGTCAGCAATAAGTTTTTCTAACGGTTTTAGTAAAGCTTCGTGTTTAGGCAACTTTTGATCTTGGATGTAAAGTAGGGTCTTCTTATACAAATTTTTAAATGAAATTGAATCTGCTGCGCTATCGGGGTGGACTTTGTGCGTAGTCATGTACAGTGATATACAAGGTTCATCTTGAACGCTAGTCAAATCTTTCAATAATTCTAAATCAATTGTCTGCATAATATACTTTTTAGCGTGTATTAATTTCGTTTATTTAGTCTTGTATGAGTTGTGCTATTTCATTCTGTGATTCGCTTACAAGTGTGGCCTGACTGAAGATTAATTCTTTAATTTGTTCATCTATCATTCCATTACAGCGGTTCACTTCCTTATATATAGTAAGCAGCTCAGCTTCGAATGCTACGCTGGTTTGGAGCAATTCGTTTCGTCTCCTAGTTTTTGGTTCATGATTATTCGTGTGTAATACTTGCGTATTAATACTACTGTTATCATGTTCTACATCGCCTTCTCGATATATCAATGGTGTTAGTTGTGCCTTAAATTGTTGCGATTGCTGAGCCAGTTCTTCAAATTTCAGGATAACTTCGCGATCTATATCGTTATCCATAGACTTAATAGATTCTGAATAATGCTTAATACGCTCTTTATTGGCTTCTATTAATCGTTTTAAAATTTCGATACATTCTTCATTATTGTATTGCATGGCGATGATCTTTTGAATGGAACATTATACTAAGAACGCTTTACCTATTTCCTTGTTTCTAGTTTTCGCATAAACAAGTATTTCCACTTGCTTTATCAAAATTCTTATATGTACTATGCTTTTAAGTCTTAACCAGACTTGTATAAGCAGCAAGATGAATGGCATCGACTAAGAAAAACAAAGTATTAACAAAGTTGCCCAATTCGATAGTCGGTAAAGCTGCTCCAAATAGGCTTTAGTGGAGGAAGGTTGGTTGCGGTAAATACCTATTTAAACTTTCCGGAGAAACTAATTGGTCAGAGTTGCGGTTGTTATCTAAAGTTTGATAGCAAAATAGCTGTCGTTTGGAAAAACATCAATTAATTTACTTAAAATAAGGGAGGCAACTACTATGGACAATACAGAAAATTTGAACTCAGGTGATGAGCGGCCTTACAAGAATGAAAAAAAGGTTCCTGATGTGGTCAAAGAGGAAGCGAATGATAAGCCTGCAGGAAAAATGATAAAATGGGTAATTGCGATCGCAGTGATTTTGTTGATTCTAATTTATGCATTTTTCTTTCACCCTGCTGATTCCAATTGGTAATTCAAAGTGCTGAGATAGCTATATGAAGATTAAAACCACTTGCGCGTCATTTCGTAAGTGGTTTTGTCTTAAAGCTTATTTTAACATTTGTGCCTTCTTGTTCAGAACTTTGTAGTAGTATCGTTGCTTCCAATCGATCAAGTATTCTCCTGACAAGTGCCAGCCCGACCCCTGTGCCCGAAATTTTTCCGACGTTTGAAGAGCGTTTAAAGACGTGAAATATGCTTTCTAATTCGCCTTTGGGGATTCCGATGCCATTATCCTGGATTTCATAGATCGTTTTTGAATCCAGTATGTAACTGTGGATGTGTATTTTTGGTGCGATATGATCTTTACTATATTTTATAGCGTTTCCGATTATATTTTGAAATACTTGATGCAGTAGGTTTCTTTCGCCCCATATTGGTAATAATTCTCCAAAGGTGATTTCGGAATTAAAACTATTTAAAACCAGTTTACTATGCGATACAATTTTTCTGATCATCTGTATCATCGGTATTTCTACGAGTTCAAATAGATAAACTTTACTTTTCCCCACAGATAGCACGCTGTCAACCATAATTTCTATGTCTTCAACACCATCCAGCAGCATATCTATCCATCGTCTATCATTGGCATCTGTCAATTTGCGAGATAGCATCTGTGAACTCATTTTTACGACAGAGAGTGGGTTTTTGAGGTCGTGCGAAAGTGTAAATGTGAGCATCTCCAATTCATTGTTGAGCGATATTAATTTCTGGTTGATGCGATCCTTTTCTTCTGATTTAGCTAGCATGATATCGTGTAAAAGATTTCGCAAATGTTGTGCGAAATACAAATCATTAGTATCCCATGATTTTGCAGTGTCTAACATAGCCCGCTGCCAGGTTTCATGAGTATAGATGGTGTCTTCTACACCATGTTCGTCCATATGAAGGTGCTGTCGTAATGGAGTTGTATGGTATACCGTATCAATTTCTTCCTGCCTAAACCACATGATTTTAATTTCAGAACCTTTACCTAATCGCAGCGCCATGATCCCCGCAAAATTTAAGGCACCTTCAATCTTGTCGGCATGCCGAAGTCGAAAGTTACTGTCCAGAAAAATTGGCTTGTCTTTTATCGTTTGTATGAGATTCTCGATTTGCTGAATTTGCTTGTTTGAGGGCGCTACACCTGAAACATGTACTTGATCTCCTATGCAAATAGCAAGACCTTCTGCTGGTACAATCTGTTGAATTTTTTCTAAATGGCTGACCATTGTCGTGAATAGGTCTGGTTCGCTCATGAGGTCTGTCCGAAGTCTCAACAAAGTATCATGAATATTCTCTTGAAATTCAAGTAAGTTATTTTTTATGTTAGATTCTTGTTTCTTAGCTGCGTAAATACAGAGTAGCTGGCAAAGTTGCCTTTTGGATAAATCGATGGTGCTTGCTGTCACACTGTGTGCCATTAATATGCCCCACAGTCGGCCATTGGCAACTAGTGGATACGCAATAACGCTTTTTGTGCCCAAGCTCCTTGCAAAGTCTGCATGGAGTAGGGGGAGCGGATACAGATGTGATTTTTTTGCATTTACTAGCTCTTCTTTCAATTCGTGAAAAGAAGCTAGAGGAGCAAATAAATCTGGTACATAACGATAAGTTGTAGCCATATAGTTCTCCAAATCTTCCGGTTGGAAAAAATCAGCAGAGAACCTGCTATATAATAAAGACTGAGTAGGGTCTTTAGTATGCTCCGCGATAACTTCACTAGAATTATTCTCGTGAATTTGGTATACATATACTCGATCGAATCCTACTATTTGAGCTATTTTTTCAGAAAGCTTATGCCAAAGTGTTAATTGGCTAGATTCTAATACGTGGGCAATGTCGTGCATATGAAATGCTGCGGGTTTGCTAACGGTGTTCAGTTCCCATTCCCAGTGGATGTGATTGTTCACCTGTGAAAGATATAGCATGTAAGCTTTTTCACCATTATTTAATTCTAGTACTTTATTGGCAATCTCCTGCTGTTTGATTCCTCGTACGGTATTGAGGATTTTTTTTGATTGAGAATAAAAGCGGTCGGCTAGAAAATCACGAATATCTCGGCCGAGGTAATCAGTTGCAGGGCGATCAGTGATTTCGTCAATAGCACCGCTAATGCCCACAATGTGGTCGAATCTATCTGTACAGATTAGTGCACCGTAAGATTGTATTAGAGTTTGGCGATCGTTTGTGAATTCTAACATGAATCTTGCTTATGTAGTATCCTAATGTAAAGAAAATTTTAAATTTGTACAAGGGGTTGATTTGTAATAATAAAGCAATGCTCGGGTTAAAAGGTTGTGATTTCTTTTGTCGAATATTCCTTATGCGATAAGCGTGAGAAAAAAACATCGCGTAGTTGTTTAGCTACAAACAAAAAATTCGTCTTGCTGTTTAAACTTAGGCTGTCCCTTGGATGAGCGTGATTATACAAGACGACATGGCCTCAAGCATATAAAACATACTTTAGAAAAACATTTATGATTAAAATAATTCTTGCCGAGGATCATTTGGTTGTTCGAAATGGGATCAAATTACTTTTGGATTCTCAAGAGGGTTTACAGGTAGTTGGCGAGGCTAATAGTGGCGAAGAAGTAATTCGACTTGTGGACGATGGTGGAGAAGTGAATCTTGTGATAACAGATCTGACGATGGAAGGTATTGGTGGTATGGAACTGATCAGACGTCTCAAAAAAGCGCATCCAACGGTAAAGATCATCATTCTATCCATGTTAGCAGACATACCTTATGTCATCGAAGCCTTTGATTTAGGAGTAGACGGTTATTTAGTCAAAAACTCAGCGTACGATGAAGTATTATTTGCTATTCAACAAGTTTCGAAAGGCGGAACCTTCATTTGTGCAGAACTCACAATGACATTATTAGATAAAATCCGTTCGGCTACAGCGATCGAAGAAACTAATGCAGAGGCACGTATTCAAGTCGATATTAGCGAACGCGAAAGTGAGATATTACAACTTATTGGCGAAGGCTACACTAATATGGAAATCGCTGACAAACTATTCATCAGCAAACGTACTGTCGAGGGACATCGCCAAAACCTAATTGATAAGATGGGCGTAAAGAACTCCGCAGCACTGATCAAAATTGCGGTAAAGAACAATTTGATCAGTTAGAAAATCTTAATAAGTAGGAAAATATCAAAATAAAACGGTAATTATTTTTTCGAATGATCTCCGTCATTCTCTTTATCGTACACAAACGATTATATTTGTGCATTCTAAATAATAGGGGTTTGCACCGTCATAATAAAAAAAACGAGATAAACGCTGCTACTTAAAAGTACGTAAAGAAAAGGATGAAAGAACAATACGCTGTATTTATAGAGAGATTCCAGAAACGTCTACATGAGATTTTTCATAGCGAACACAATATTAATAATTTGAGCCTTGAAAGAGGTTTGCCAGATGAAGTGTGGCGCGGAATTATGGAACAAAATCCACTCTCAGTAGCTATTCCAGATCAATTTGGTGGCCGTGGTGCCAATGTCCGTGAATGTTTGGGAATCCTTTCGGCAGCTTCTTATGAGTCATTGTCATTGTCATTGACTTTCGGTATTAATATCGCTTTGTTTTTGGAGCCTTTGGCAAAATATGGTCATGCTGACATTCAGCAGGGCATATTTGATCGTTTTTTGAAGGAGCGTGCTATGGGCGGATTGATGATCACAGAGCCAGACTTTGGTAGTGATGCCTTGAATATGCGTACAAGCTATGTGGAGTCGGAAGCTGGTTTTAAATTGGAAGGACAGAAGCATTGGCAAGGTCTGACAGGCATGGCCGATTTTTGGATCGTAGCTGCTCGTAAGAAAAATCAAGCTGGTGACCTTGCTCGCGATGTCGAATTTTTCGTGACCGATAATAGCAAAGCAGAACAGCATATTCCAGTTGAAGAGTACTTCAATAACTTGGGATTATATATGATCCCTTATGGTTTGAATAAAATTGACTTAAACGTTCCGCATACTCACAAGCTGCAGCAATATAGTACCGGTATCAAAATGATGTTGGATATCTTGCACCGTAGTCGCATGCAATTCCCAGGAATGGGCATGGGCTTTATTCAGCGTATGCTGGATGATTCCTTGGCGCATTGTTTAAAGCGCAAGGTTGGAGCGCAATCTTTATATCATATAGATTCTGTGCAATATCAATTATCTCGTATTCAAACGGCTTATACCTTATGTTCGGGTATGTGCGCTTGGAGTTCTAGCGTAAGCGGAATAGAATTTGATCTAGCGACCGAAGGTTTAGAAGCCAATGCGATGAAAGCTTTAGTTACTGACCTGATGCAAGAATCTGCGCAGATCGCGGTGCAGTTATCGGGCTCCAGTGGTTATAAATTGGACCATGTCGCAGGTCGTGGTATTGTAGATAGCCGTCCGTTCCAGATTTTTGAAGGATCGAATGAAATGTTGTACACACAGATCGCGGAGATCGTGGTGAAGCAGATGAAGAAAGCCAAAGAATCACATATTGGTACTTTCTTGGCTGGATTTGAGCAAACAAAACGTGTGCTAGACAGATTCAAAAAGCACTTTGACATTTCTCTATCCGCAACCAATTTAGTGCAACGTCAATTGGTGGTTTTTGGTAAAGCGATTGCTCGTTTGGTATGTTTGCAGTATGTAGATCACATGGTTTCTAAAGGATTCCGCACTGATCTATTCGAACAGGCGGCCAAACATGTAGAAATGGATGTGAAAGCTTTATTGTCGGACTTCATCGACTTCAACGATGCGGCTCCAATCGTAGAATACCAAGAGAAATCAGACTGGGCTTCGTTTATTTAAACACGCTAAGTTAAATCATAAGATAGGCCTGTTGGACGTGTGTTCAACAGGCTTTTCTCTTTCTATGGTGGTGTTTTTAAAAGTTGATCTTGGTAAAATTCCAATGCTTTGTATCCACAATCGTTAATTGATTGCTATCTACAGGTAATCCCGTCAGGATCTTGAGAGCCTGCATCGCCATCATGCTGCCGATAATGCCAGGCAATGCCCCTAGAACGCCATTGCTATCGCAATCTGGAATATCATTCGCTGTTGGCGGCTCAGGAAATAGATCACGCAAGTTTTTGCTGCCGAGATGATTGAACACCGCTAGTTGCCCTTCGAAACCAAAGATACTGCCATATACCAACGTTTTTTGCCTTGCTACGCACACATCATTGACTAGATAGCGCGTGGTAAAATTATCCGATCCGTCGATAATCAGATCATATTCTTGGATCAAATGTGTGGCATTGCTCTGCTCTAGTTTGAAATCGTGTATGACGACTTGAATCAATGGATTAAGTGCTTTTACAAATCGCGCTGCACTGTCTATTTTGCGACCACCAATATCGCTGGTGCGGTGTATGATTTGCCGATTGAGATTATGCTCTTCGAGTACATCAAAATCTACAATGCCTAATGTGCCTACTCCGGCAGCGGCAAGATACTGTATAACCGGACTGCCTAAGCCGCCAGCACCAACCACCAAAATTTTACTTTGCATGATTTTGCGCTGGCCCGCTACGCCGATTTCTTCTATAAATATCTGTCGGCTATACCGGGAGAATGCGGTTGTTTTTTTTTCCATGACTTAACTATTCTGAAGGCCACTATACGCGCCATCCCAATCTTTCATAATCGGATCGTATCCCGAGCTTCTGATCAGATCAATGATCGTTTCCATGCTGCGCTCATCACTGATCTCAAATTGCTCAAGCGATTGCGGATCTACTACATAACCGCCAGGATTTGTTTTGGAAGCCGCACTCATCGTCGTCACGCCGATCGGAATAATATTATTCCGGAAATGTTCGCTTTCTCGTGTAGAAATTGATATCTCCAGATCGGGATTCCAAATACGATACGCACAGATCAATTGCAGCAGATGCCGATCTTCCATCACAAAGTTGGGCTCGATGATCCCTTCGGCAGGGCGCAGGCGTGGAAATGATACGCTGTATTTTGTGCGCCAATACTTTTTTTGTAGATAATTGATGTGCGATGCATTGAAAAAACTATCTGTACGCCAATCTTCCAAGCCCAACAAAACGCCCAAGCCAATTTTATGTATTCCGGCTTTGCCAATACGATCGGGCGTGTCCAGTCGATACTCGAAATTCGATTTCTTCCCTTTGGGATGATACGCTTTGTATACTTCCTGATGGTACGTTTCCTGATAGACCAATACCGTATGCACACCTGCTTGTTGCATTAGCTCATACTCATCTTGTTCTAATGGTTGTACCTCGATGGATATTTGCGAAAAATGAGGTTTCAGCAGGCGAATGGCATTTTGAAAATAGTCGACACCCACTATTTTATTAGCTTCGCCGCTCACCAGCAATACGTGCTGTAATCCCATCGCTTTGAGCGCCATAGCTTCCATCATCAATTCACTATCTGAGAGCGTCTTGCGTTTGAGCTTATTGTCCATGCTAAAGCCACAGTAGGTACAGATATTCTGACATTCGTTACTCAGATATAGCGGCGCGTACAACTGTATGGTTTTGCCGAAGCGACGCTGCGTGATCGACCGTGCTAGCTGTGCCATCTGCTCTAGCGAAGCTTCCGCCGCGGGCGAAAGCAATACGAGAAAATCCTCTAACTGATGCCGATCTTTTTGCAATACACGTTTCACATCTTCCTTCGTGCTGGCATAAATCTTTTCTTGGATGCTATTCCAATCGTGAGCAGCGAATGTTTCTTTGAATGTGGACATATTACGCGTTTTAATCGGTGAGAAAGGAAGTGAGCGGACTGGAAGCGATGCTGCTCGTGCTTTGCGCGCCCAAACCTGCTTCATATGCTTTGCGACCTGCGATTACCGCTTCTTTGAATGCTTCGGCCATGCGTACTGGATCTTTTGCTGCCGCAATGGCTGTATTGACTAAAACAGCATCGGCACCAATTTCCATGGCTTTGGCGGCATCCGACGGACTGCCGATTCCTGCATCTACTACGACCGGAACTTGACTTTGCTCGATGATGATTTCTAGAAAATCAATCGTGCGTAATCCTTTGTTTGTACCAATGGGCGCACCTAAAGGCATGACTACCGCGGTGCCGACTTCTTCCAACCGTTTGCATAAAACCGGATCCGCGTGGATGTATGGCATGACCACGAAGCCCGCTTTGGCCAATTCCTCGGTAGCGGCCAACGTTTCGATCGGATCGGGCAGGAGGTAGCGCGGATCGGGATGTATTTCCAGTTTCACCCAATTCGTTTCTAGCGCTTCTCGCGCCAGCATCGCGGCCAAAACCGCTTCTTTCGCGTTTCTCGCGCCCGATGTATTGGGCAAGAGATGCAGCTGCGGAATATCCAAGGCATGTAATAGTTGATCGGATGCCGATTCGTGATCTACGCGTTTTAGCGCCATCGTCACCAATTCGGTGGAGGCGGCGATCATGGCTTCGCGCATGCGTTGTAAATCGCCAAATTTGCCCGTTCCTAAAAATAGACGGGAAGTAAAAGTTCTATCTGCAATCTTTAAATCGTTCATTGTAATATGGATTTAATGGATGTGATGTGTTGCGGTTGTTCGGTAATGAGGGTCGAAACGGCTACGCCGTGTATGCCCAGACCGTGTAAAGTCGGAATGTCTTCCAATTGAATGCCGCCAATCGCATAAATCGGTGGGACGTCTTTGGCTAACTGTTGCAAGTATTGCATAATCTGCGTGAAACCTTCCAGTCCCAAAATCGGACTGAGCTTCTGTTTGGTGCTGGTAAAGCGCCACGGCCCTAAGCCAATGTAGTCGCAACGCTCCTCTATTCGCTGCAGTATATCGGCGACAGTATTGGCCGTTCCGCCAATTATTTTATCCGCGCCAAGCAGCGCACGCGCATCGTCCACAGGCATATCGGTCAGTCCAAGATGTACACCATCTACATCCGTAGCGCGTGCAGTATCCACGTGATCGTTGAGCAGACAGATCGCTTGGTAAGATGCGCAGTGATTTTTTACGGCAGTGCAAAACTTTAGGAAAGCAACATCTTTAGGTTGTTTCCAACGAATCTGAATCCAGTCAGCACCCGCATCAAGCGCTTGTCGAATATTTTGCAATTGTTCTGCGAGAGTATCTCCTTGCGAGATGTATTGTATTTTTGGGTAGGTTGATGCTTTTATCATTGTTTTATGTTGTTTGTATTGGCAAGGGCATCGCGACAATCATCGAATGCTTTGATCGGATTCGTGCTTTCCCAGATGGCGCCGAGCAGCGCTACGCCATCTACTTTAAGCGATAAAGTTTTTGCTATGTTGGTAGCAGCTATTCCGCCTAAAGCGATAAGTTTAACGGCCTGATTGTTCCTTGCTGCCAATTGCTCATGTATCGTAGATGTCGCACCATAGCCGGGTTTCGATATGCTTGGATAGAACGGACTCAAAAAAGCATAATCCCAACATTCTTCCAATTCATTGAACGTATCTATATTATGCACTGAAGTCGACAATTGTACACCTTGCAATACAGGCATGTGTTGTAATTCCAGTCGATCTCTTTCGCTATAATGGATGCGTTTAATATCAAATTCTTCGGCAAGCTCATGATGCGTATGCAAGACCAATTTTGCGTGATGATGTGCTGGTATGCTACGTATATATGCCGCAGTTTCCTTTGCTGTATACTCATATTTGCGAATATGCAAGCGATCAAGACCAGCATCCAACAATTGGATAACGGTTTTTAATTCCTGATCGGCAGCATATTCCGGTGTGAGTAAGATGATCATAAATACAACTGTTTTCCTTGATCGATGAATTCCTGTGACTTTTCGAACATGCCTTGTTCGGCGCTATCTCTGATCTCCTGCGTGATCTTCATCGAGCAGAATTTCGGTCCGCACATCGAACAGAAATGTGCCACCTTAGCGCCATCAGCAGGTAGGGTTTCGTCGTGAAATTCACGCGCCGTATCTGGATCCAGCGAAAGGTTAAATTGATCTTCCCAGCGGAATTCAAAACGTGCTTTGCTCAAGGCATTATCTCGGTATTGTGCTCCGGGGTGGCCTTTGGCCAAATCCGCCGCATGCGCTGCGAGCTTGTAGGTGATCACACCATCTTTCACATCCTTTTTATTAGGCAAGCCCAAATGTTCTTTCGGCGTCACGTAGCAAAGCATCGCACAGCCGTACCAGCCAATCATCGCTGCGCCAATCGCCGAAGTGATATGATCATAGCCGGGCGCAATATCGGTGGTGAGTGGCCCAAGCGTGTAGAATGGCGCTTCGTCGCATTCGGCCAATTGTTTTTCCATGTTTTCTTTGATCAAGTGCATTGGCACGTGTCCAGGCCCTTCGATCATCACTTGTACATCATGTTTCCACGCCACTTTAGTCAATTCACCTAAGGTTTCTAGTTCCGCAAACTGCGCGGCATCATTTGCGTCAGCGATTGCGCCAGGGCGCAATCCATCGCCTAGTGAAAAAGCGACATCGTAGCGTTTCATAATTTCGCAGATGTCCTCAAAGTGCGTGTACAAGAAGTTTTCTTGATGATGAAACAAGCACCATTTGGCCATGATCGAACCACCCCGAGATACAATTCCAGTTACGCGTTGTGCCGTGAGATGGATGTATCTCAAGAGTACACCAGCGTGGATCGTGAAGTAGGAAACGCCTTGCTCGGCTTGCTCGATCAAGGTATCCCGAAAGATTTCCCAAGTCAAATCTTCTGCCACGCCATTCACCTTTTCTAGGGCTTGATAAATCGGCACGGTGCCAATGGGCACGGGCGAATTGCGAATAATCCATTCGCGGGTTTCATGAATATTCTTTCCAGTCGACAGATCCATGATCGTATCCGCTCCCCAGCGGCATGCCCACACGGCTTTTTCTACTTCTTCTTCTATACTCGATGTGACGGCGCTATTACCAATATTGGCATTGATTTTTACCAGAAAGTTCCGGCCAATAATCATGGGCTCACTTTCCGGATGGTTGATATTGTTGGGAATGATAGCGCGTCCGCACGCAATTTCATTTCTTACAAATTCTGGCGTAATGCGTTGCTGTGGTGTATTAGCGCCAAAGCTATTGCCAGCATGCTGGTGATCCATACGGTTGGTCGCGCCCTGCAACTGTTCGATGCGTTGATTTTCGCGAATGGCTACATACTCCATTTCGGGCGTGATGATGCCTTGCTTCGCATAATATAACTGTGATACATTATGACCCGGTTTAGCAGCGAGCGGTCGGTGACTATATTCGAAGCGAAGATCATCCAACTTGGTGTCGGCTAATCTTGTTTTGCCATAATCCGAACTGATCTCGTCGAGCATATCCACATCATTCCGATCCATAATCCATGATTCGCGCAAGCGCGGAAGACCTTTTCGGATGTCAATGTTGGCATTTTCATCGGTGTACGGTCCAGAGGTATCGTAAATGGTGACCGGCGGATTGTGTTCGACTCTACCATTGCTCATTTTGGTTGGGCTGAGTGTAATCTCGCGCATCGCTACCTTGATCGGGAATAGCGAACCTTTCATGTATACCTTTTGGGAATTGGGGAAAGGGGAGTTGGAAATCGTGTGCTTTATCATAGTGTTGGCTTTTTCTGGATATGAAATGGGAATTTAACCTCCTTGCGTGGCGGAGATGATGAGGATTTGATCTTGCTCGTGCAAAGGGGTATCGGCCCAGCGATCTTTGGGAATCACTTGTTGATTGATCGCTACCGCAATGCCTTTTGTTTTGCCTTGCATCTCGAGCGCGACCAACGCGGCCACATCCTGTGGTGGATCTTCAAAAAAACGTGTCTGTTGATTGATGTTGAGTGTCATTCCTATTCATTTATGTACATATATACACTTTAGGGAATGACAGCTATAGTGCGAAGGCACCGAAAGATGACGATTCACTTTTCCCTACGCTGGTATGATCCAGATCAGGTTCAAAGGGTAAAATCTCAGCCTGCAAACTACGCAGACACCCCTAAAGTACTTGGCTAATCTACGACAATAAAATGAAAGACCACGATTCTTTTCCTATTTTTGTGAGAAGGCCTTACGGGATAATTCACAAAACCTGAGGTTACTACGCATTAGAACGAAACAGCACGTGGCAAAACTAAAAATCAACTATAACAAAGAGAAGCTTCAGTATAATTCGCCCATATTGAAATATATCATGGTCGTGGTCACCATTTTTTTGGTGTGCTTATTTATGCCGAAGCAACCCCGTTTTCGCTATGATTACCAAAAGGGAAAGCCTTGGAATCACGAAAACTTAGTTTCACCGCATGATTTTGCCATCCTCAAAACACAAGAGGAGCTGGATCGCGATCGGCAGCAGATTCTAAAGACGGTTCATCCGATTTATAATGTCAGCGAAGTCGTTAGCAAAGAGCAGCTCGATCAATTTAATATCGATTTGGGCGAAAAATGGCAAGCTGCGCAACTGGACACCCTGCCTTCACAGGATATTGAGCGCTATCGTGGGGTAGGAGCTGCTATTCTAGAATATGTGTACGATCGCGGCGTCATCTCGCTCAATAGCCGATATCAATTGAAAGGCAGCACTTCGGCAACGGGATCGGAAGCGGAGTATAATTTTATATTGGTGCAGGATAATGTGGCGCAGCAGCGCAATACGGCAAATAGTTTTACTATTGAAAGTGCGTATACGTATATTGAACGCATCGTAGATCGCAATCGTTTTGTACAGCAGAAAAAATGGCTTGCTGACTTGTTGAAGAATTATGTTGCGGTGAATTTGGTGTTCAATGAAGGACAGACCGAAAAAGCCGAGCAGACGGCTTTAGCGAATATATCGACCACGCGCGGTATTGTGCAACGGGATGAACTGATCGTGGAGCAAGGGAAGGTGATCAATAATGAGATCCTGCAAAAACTTGAATCTTTGCGTCGAGTCTATGAGAATGAGGCGCAGATGGGCGGAAAGCAGGGGTTGGTGCTGTTTGGCAATTTCTTGATGGTATTGCTCATCATGGTCTTGTTGATGATGTTTTTGTTTTTCTTCCGGTTAGATATTTACAATAACAACCGCTTGTTGATGATCATTTTCGCGGTCATCATCACGATGTTGGGTGTGCTGAGTTGGGCGATCAATATCAAGATTCCGAGCTTGTACTACATTCCGTATTGTATTGTACCCATTATCTTCCGAATTCTATTTGATACGCGCGTAGCACTCAATATCCATCTCTTAATGGTATTGATGGCGGCCTTGTTTGTGCCGAATAGTTTCGATTTTGTATTCTTACAGCTGGTGACCGGTATTGTGGCGATCTACAGTATACGTACCATGGTGAAGCGCGAGCAATTTTTGCTGTCAAGTTTGTTGATTTTGGCTTCGTATATTATTTCGTATACCGGTTTGGTGCTTACACGGAACGGTACGTTCGATAGTATTTATTGGAATGATATCCTGCCATTTGTCATCAGTGTCGGACTTACCTTGTTGGCGTATCCATTAATCTATGCGTTTGAAAAGCTTTTTGGTATTGTCTCTGATCTGACCTTGATGGAATTGACGAATAGTAATTCCAAACTACTTCGCGAATTGTCAATCAGAGCGCCAGGAACATTCCAGCACTCGTTGCAGGTAGCTAACTTGGCGGAAGCTGCGGTGTATCGAATAGGGGGGAATCCCTTGCTGATTCGTGCTGGTGCGCTCTATCACGATATCGGTAAAATGTCCAATCCTTTGTATTTTATTGAAAACCAAAAGACGGGTAATAATCCGCATGAAGAGCTTACGCCGGAGCAAAGCGCGCAAATCATTATCTCGCACGTGCTGAAAGGAGTGGAGATTGCCCGTAAAAATCAATTGCCAGAAGTGGTTGTCGATTTCATTCGTACGCACCACGGTACCACGAAGGTGGATTATTTCTATAATCTTTCGGTGAAGAACAATCCGGATAAATTAGTAGATGAAGAATTGTTCCGTTATCCAGGGCCAATTCCATTTTCGAAAGAGTCAGCGGTGCTGATGATTGCCGATTCGGTCGAAGCTGCATCGCGCGCCATGAAAGAATATACCGAACAATCGATCCACAATTTGGTAGACAAAATTGTGGATCATAAGTTGATGCAAAAGCAATTTATGAACGCAAATATCACGATGAAGGAGATTTCGCAGGTGGCCGCTATCTTTAAATCCATGCTAAAAAGTATTCATCATGTGCGTATTGATTACGATTTGTTGAAGAAGAAACCAGCGGAAGATTAAAAAAACTTTTTGACTGTCAAACCATTGCATCTGCAAGTGAAAAATTGCTTTGCAGAATGAAATTTTTGCGTTATGTTTGCACTGTCAATAACGGAGAGGTGCCTGAGTGGCCGAAAGGAACAGTTTGCTAAACTGTCGTACTGGAAACGGTACCGCGGGTTCGAATCCCGCCCTCTCCGCGAAAAACAACAAAAGCCCATCTGCAAAGATGGGCTTTGTGTTTTTGAGGAGTTCGGGATGAGTACCCGCAGGGTTCGATCCGTAGCAGGTTCAGGGTTGTGTTTTGGGGAATGTGGGGCTGAACCAATCCCGCCCCTCTTTCAACATCCTATAACCTTACTGATTAATATCCAACAACCGATCCCGTACCAACAAGCAAGCCCCAATCACGCCCGCCTTTTCTTGCAGTTGCGACAGCTTAATCTTCGTGTCTGTACTAACGAGATTTAGCGAAAACTTATTGATGGCGCTCTTGATAGGAAGTAGGATGTAATCGTTAGTCTGTGCTAATGATCCACCCAGTATAATTAATTCAGGATTGTAGAGATTGATGAGGATTGCAATGGCACGACCCAGCTTTTCAGCAATGGTAGCTAGCAATTCGATCGCTAGCACATCATCTGCATGAATGGCGGAAATGATATGACTGAGGTTGATATCATCGACTTCGACCGTCTGCGTTAAGGTTGTGGCGTATCCTTCCCGTACTTTTTGAATAAATAAATCCGTCAAAGCGCGTCCGGAAGCTTCCGTCTCTAAACAACCTTTCTTACCACAATGGCAAATGATTTCATTGTCGAATAATGGAATATGACCAAATTCACCGGCAAAGCCGGATTGACCATAATAAATTTGGCCATTGATCAGCGTACCCATCCCGATACCGTAATCGAGGTTGAGGAATAGCACATTCTTTTCTTGTTTTACCACCCCCGACATAAACTCTCCATAAGCCATGGCTCGAGAGTCATTTTCAATAAAAGTTTTCAGCTTCAAGGTCTCTTCTAGATACTTACTGAGCGGTGTTTCACTAAAGTGGAAGAAGCTGTAGCTGTATCCCGTTTTGTAATTAATCCTGCCGCTGAGATTCAGGCCTAAGGCTAATATCTTTTCCTTGGGAACAGATGATTTTTTGATAAACGTTTGTATGATCTTACATAAATCGTCTAAAGAAGCTTGGTTGTTGGCCAACTTATAAGGAAGATTCTCTGCAATAGAAACGACCTCTTTATTCAAGTCAATCAAGCCAATATTCACATGATTGTGTTTCACATCGACCCCTACGAAAAAGCCCGAGGTAGGTAATAATCCGTATATGTTGGGCTTTCTCCCACTGACTGTTGTCGATTTTCCATAATCCTTTACCAAGCCTTCGTCAATCAACTCATTGATCACATTGGTAATCTTGGGCACGCTTAACTTCAATTCTTTGCTGAGGTCTGCAATGGTATTGTTGCCATAAGCGGATAGGATGGCAATAATATGCTTTTTAATAGAATTGTTCTTGTATGCTACTCCAGAAATGTTTTCGTCGTCAATGTGTTCAAAAAATGTCATCCGCTTGAAAATTGTGTAAAAACAAATCTAGGGATTTAAAATAGATATATTCAATCTTATGTTTAATTGCAGTTATTTTATCTTTAAATTTATTTAAACAAGCTCAATTATTAAATATTATTAATAATAAACCCTTTTATTTTTAAATTTTATTTTTAATTTAGCTTTGTCAATGATAGATATGATCATTCAATTAGCTATCTGACCGTATAAATGACCAGAATTACCACCATTATGAATAAGCAGAATCGGAGAAAATTCCTGAAACAAACGATGCAAACTGGTTTCGCAGGTGTTGGGGCATCTATGTTGTTGTCTAGCTGTGGTCAAGATGTAGAAGCGGATTCGCAAGTTGATAATGTGATAACGATGAATGGCAAAGATCGTTTCTTGGTAAAGCCTGCTCATGCATTACCTATAACGGCCACTTTTATTGACGAGATCTCGCACGATATCCCTCATCAAAACTGGGGTGAAGCTGAATGGGATCTTGATTTCAGGTATATGCAAAAGATGGGGATCAACACCGTCATCCTGATTCGCGCTGGTTATCGTAAGTTCATCACCTATCCTTCGGCGTATTTACTTTCCAAAGGATGTTATATGCCGACTGTCGATCTGCTGGATATGTTTTTGAGATTGGCAGACAAGTATAGCATGCACTTTTATTTTGGTTTGTATGATTCTGGTGCTTATTGGGATACCGGAGATCTGTACAAGGAAGTCGAACATAATAAGCCCGTGATTGAAGAGGTGTGGGCGAAGTATGGTTCGAAATATAAAAGCTTCGCAGGTTGGTACATTAGCGGAGAAATCAGTCGTAAAACCAAAGGATCCATTCGTGCATTCCATGAATTGGGGAATATGTGTAAATCCATGTCCAATGACCTACCCACCTTCATTTCGCCGTGGATTGATGGGAAAAAGGCCGTTATGGCATCTTCCAATTCACTTTCCAAATCAGATGCGGTTAGCGTGCGGCAGCACGAAGAAGACTGGTCGGAGATATTTGATGGTATAAAAGACGTAATCGATGCCTGTGCTTTTCAAGATGGTCATATCGATTATAATGAGCTGGATGCCTTTTTTAGCGTCAACAAGCAACTGGCAGACAGATATGGCATTGCCTGTTGGACCAACGCCGAAACTTTTGATCGCGACATGCCCATTAAGTTTATGCCAATCAAATTTGATAAACTCCGCTTAAAACTCGAAGCTGCGAAACGAGCGAACTATGAAAAGGCCATTACTTTTGAGTTCTCTCATTTTATGAGTCCTCAATCGGCTTACAAGCAAGCTGGACATCTGTACGATCGCTATGTACAATTCATGAATAGTTAAAAATATAAGACAATACCATAAATACCTAATGAATAATATTATCAATATGCATAACACAACGGTCAACCTTAGATACATCGGATTTCTTTCTATCGTTGCCGCGATGGGCGGTTTTCTTTTCGGCTACGATACCGCGGTGATATCCGGCACGATCGCGCAAATAACGACACAGTATAGTTTAGATACGGTTTCTCAAGGATGGTATGTAGGTTGTGCCTTGATCGGTTCGATCGCTGGCGTATCTTGCGGAGGTTATTTGGGAGATCGATTTGGTCGGCGCAAGACGCTATTTATAAGCGCGGTTCTGTTTTCCATATCCGCAGTGTACTGTATGATTTCTTCCGATTTCAATCAGCTCATTTACGCTAGGATAATAGGAGGAATCGGTATCGGAGTGGTTTCTATCATATCGCCCATGTATATCTCCGAGTTAGCTGTACCGCAATATCGTGGCATGTTGGTGTCGCTCTATCAACTGGCAGTTACTATCGGTTTTCTCGGCGCGTATGTGGTGAATTACCTCCTGATGAATTATGCATTAGGTGATGCTAAAGATCTTCAACATGAGGGACTACAATTAATATTTCATCAAGAGGTTTGGCGCGGAATGCTTGGCGTTTCCGGTATACCTGCCATTTTCTTCTTTATCATTATCTTCTTAATTCCAGAAAGTCCGCGTTGGCTGGTGATGCATGGCCGTTCAGATAAAGCCCAAAGTATTTTTAAACGTATCTACGGATCTGAAAATGCCGCCAAAGCGGAAGTTCAAAAGATTCAAGATGTCAGTTCTTCGGAGAAGAAAGTCGATTGGAAGCTATTGGCACAACCCGGCGTGCGTAAAGCCGTATGGATTGGTGCTGCGATTGCCATTTTAGGACAGTTTATGGGCGTCAATGCCGTGCTTTATTACGGACCTACTATTTTCGAGAGTAGCGGAATTTCGGGTGGCGATTCCCTGTTTTATCAAGTCATCGTTGGCTTGGTCAATGTGCTGACGACCATATTGGCTGTCTTTATCATTGATAAGATCGGTCGCAAGAAATTGGTGTATCTCGGTGTTTCCGGAATGATTGTTTTTCTGGTACTCATTGGTGTCTATTTCTTCTGGGGTGCCGCATGGGGACTTCCAAGCTTGTTCATGTTGATCTGCTTTTTGGCGTACGTTTTTTGCTGTGCCATTTCGATTTCTGCCGTCATTTGGGTATTGCTTTCCGAAATGTATCCCAATGCCATTCGCGCATTAGCCATGTCCATTGCCGGTCTGTCGCTGTGGTTAGGTACTTATCTGATCGGGCAGCTTACGCCTTGGTTATTGGATAATTTGAGTCCGGGTGGAACTTTCTTTCTGTTTGCAGCTATGTGTGTGCCTTACATGCTAATTGTCTGGAAACTCGTGCCCGAAACAACCGGAAAATCTTTGGAAGACATAGAAAGACATTGGATTCATTAATCCTAATTATAACCGATATAATAAAGAATAACTAGCATATAAATGGATTTTAAGAAACTTAGCGAACAGTACAAAACGGAACTGTTGGACAACGTATTGCCCTTTTGGTTAGAAAATTCCCTAGACATGGAGTACGGTGGATACTTCACCTGTCTGGATAGAGAAGGAAACGTTTTTGATACCGATAAATTTATCTGGTTGCAGGCAAGGGAGGTGTACATGTTTGCCAGCATGTACAATAAAGTCGCGCACAAGAAGGCTTGGCTTGACGCGGCCGAGCATGGTGCAGGTTTTCTACTGACCTATGGGCACGACGGACAATACAATTGGTACTTTTCGCTGGATCGTGAAGGCAATCCCTTGATCGAGCCTTACAATATATTTTCATACACGTTTGCCACGATTGCTTTTGGACAGTTGCATTTGGCAACCGGCAATCCTCACTACGCCGAGGTGGCCAAAAAGACATTTGCCCTGATCCGTTCGAAAGTCGACAATCCGAAAGGTCAATGGAACAAAGCGGTGGCAGGAAGCAGGAGTCTGAAGAATTTTGCGTTGCCGATGATCTTATGTAATCTAGCATTGGAAATTGAACATCTTTTGCCCAAAGATTTATTAGATGAACTGATTGATACCTGTCTGAAAGAAGTGTTAGAAGTGTTTTATCGTCCGGAGCTAGGCGGTATCGTCGTGGAGAATGTCATGTTAGACGGTCAACTATCAGATACGTTTGATGGAAGATTGGTTAACCCTGGTCATGCGATTGAGGCTATGTGGTTCATCATGGATTTAGGCAAACGCCTGAAACGCGATGATCTCATCGAAAAAGCAGTACAAATTACGTTAAACATGCTCAAGTACGGATGGGATAAGGAGCATGGCGGGATCTTTTATTTTATGGATCGAATGGGAAATCCACCACAACAATTAGAATGGGATCAAAAGCTGTGGTGGGTACATGTCGAGACCTTGATATCACTAATAAAAGGCTATCAATTGACCGGCTCCGCCGAATGTTTGGAATGGTTTGAGCGGGTGCACGACTACAATTGGAAGCATTTCAAAGATCAGGAGCATCCAGAATGGTTTGGTTATTTGAATAGGCAAGGAGAGGTATTGCTACCACTAAAAGGTGGTAAATGGAAAGGATGTTTTCATGTGCCGCGTGGACTCTATCAGTGCTGGAAAGTGCTGGAAGATATCTCCTGCAAAGATTTGATTAAAGAAGTTGTTTAGTGGTGTGTTGGCTCTTCGGAGCCGCCCACTTTAAATTGTTAAGATACCTCATTATGATAAAGAGTACAGTTTTCCTATTTCTTAATCTGTTGATGTTTTGCTACGCACCATTGCTAATTTATGCACAAAACGGATCCAAGTCATCTGCTGCGCTAACCTTAAAGAAGGTGGTGCTGGAAGATAAGATCAAAGGCGGTTGGGCTGGCCAAACCATTGGAGTGACTTATGGCTGGCCAACCGAATTTCTTTATCAGGGTACATATATTCAAGATTACGAACGTATTCCTTGGGAAGCCGATTATGTCAATCGTGCTATGCATGAGTTTCCGGGATTATTTGACGACATATATGTGGACCTTACCTTTCTCGAAGTGTTTCATCGATTGGGATTGGATGCGCCGATAGATTCTCTGGCGCAGACATTTGCCCAAAAAGAGTTTGAATTGTGGCATGCTAATCAAGCAGCACGATACAATCTTAATAATGGCATTGCGGCAGAGAAAGCCGGACATTGGTTGAACAACCCACATGCCGACGATATAGATTTTCAGATTGAAGCCGATTTTGCCGGATTGATCAATCCGGCGCTGCCACAGGCCGTCAACGCGATCAGCGAAAAGACCGGCAGATTGATCGCTTCTGGCGATGGCTACTATGGCGGTCTATTTGTCGCACACCTATATGCGCAAGCATTTCGAAGTGATGATATAGAATCCGTCATTCGCGAAGCACTCCAAGCGATTCCTCCGCAAAGTAAATTCTACCAATGTATACAGGATGTCGTGTCTTGGCATGCGAAGAAACCAAAAGATTGGAAAGAAACGTGGTGGGAGATCCAGAAAAAATGGGCAGAAGATCATGGTTGTCCCAACTTCGTGTTCCATCCGCTAAATATTGATGCAAAGCTCAATGCAGCTTATGTCGTCATGGCGCTATTGTATGGAGATGGTGATTTCTTCCGTACGATGGATATTGCCACCAGAGCGGGTCAGGATTCAGATTGTAATCCGGCGACGGCTTGTGGCGTGCTCGGTACGATGATAGGATATAGCCGCATTCCACAAACTTGGATCGATCCATTGAAAAAAGCCGAACAAGTGCCATTTAGTTATAGCAAATATTCCTTGCAGGATGTGTACAGGGTCAATATGGATCTTGCCTTAGCCAGCATTCTTAAAGCGGGTGGAACAGTGAAAAAGGATCAGGTAACGATTCCATTTCAAGAGACGATCCAAGCGCCTTTCGAAGCAAATTTTGCCGGTCACCATCCGAAAGAAAGGGTAAAGATTGCAAAGGCTTTTCCGAACGCTTACTCTTTCGATTTTGAAGGCTGCGGGCTGGTGATTAGTGGACACCTAGTGAAAGTGAATGCTGCCGCAATAGATCAACCGATGCAGGTTGGTTTGTATATCGATGGTCAACTGATCGAAACAGCTAATCTCTATACTAATGCCAATATGCGCAGACCAGAATTATGTTGGCGTTACCAATTGGCCGACAAAAAACACCAAGTAGAGGTAAAGCTTATGCGCGAAAGTGCAGACTATCAGTTGTATGTGACCGATTATTTAGTGTATTCATCGACTCCGCCATCGACAAACCATTATCATGATTAGAACGGTCGTATTCTGTGTATTACTTACTTTTCTTACGCTATCTTCTGCGATAGCAAGGGAAGTACGTGGAAAGGTACGTACGGCAGATGGTCAACCTATTGCGAAGGTAGCCGTTACGGATGGATACGACATGGTGCTCTCCGACGATCAAGGAGTTTATCGTCTGCAAGCCTCACCATTAGCAACTTTTGTATACATCACGATACCTGCAGGATTTGCGATACCGATCCAAGATCATGTTGCCAATTTTTATATTCCATTATCGCCAGAAGATGATCAAAGATCTTATGATTTTGTATTAGATCCTGCTGGCGAAGATTCCAAGCATGCCTTTGTAGTCTTGGGCGATCCACAGGTGTATCAGGAGGCTGATGTACAAAGCTGTGCGACATTTGCACAGGATATTAGAGAATATAGCAATACAGTACTAAAAGATAAATCAGTACATGGCATGATTCCAGGCGATATGGTGGGCGATAGACCAGATCTTTTTCCTGCAGTGAAAAATGTTTTTTCTTCTTCCGATCTGCCATTCTTTTACGCGAAAGGTAACCATGATCTGGCGACCAATACACGATCTAACACCACGGCAAGCAACCTGTATGAGCAACACTTTGGCCCGCGGTATTATGCGTTCAATCGTGGCTTGATTCATTATGTGGTGCTTGATAATGTCTTCTATCTTGGGAATGCCAGCGAATATGTGGGATATATCGATGAAGCGCAGTTGCAATGGTTGGAAAAAGATCTTAAGCAAGTGCCAGCGGGAAGTACGGTCGTGGTCATGCTGCACATACCGACCGCACAAAAGGGTTTTCGAAAAGTGCAGCGCGGGCAGCTATTAACTAACCGAGCGCATCTCTATGCTTTGCTCAAGGATTATAAAACACATATTCTATCCGGTCATACGCACCTGCACGATCATCTACAGCCCGCGCCGAATGTTTGTGAGCATAATCAATCTTCCATATCTGGAATTTTCTGGCAAGAAGAATCCTGTGCTGATGGTACGCCAGCAGGGTACATGGTGTATATCGCCGATGGAGATTGCATTTCATGGAAATATAAAACACTTGGTCAACCAGACAGTCTGCAAGGTCGTGTCTATGCTCTAGGGGAAAATCCGGAAAGACCAGATCAAATCACTGCATTGGTATGGAATTATGATCCCAGCTGGAGCGTGTCTTGGTACGAGGATGGCCAATATGCTGGAGAAATGAGAAAATACGTTGGTCACGATCCGCAAACCAGAAAAGATATCATCAAAAACAAAAGTAAACATGCCTACGATTGGATTTGGACGACAGAAACAGACCATTTGTTTGCCGCAAAGCCATCGAAAATCGATGCGAAGGTGATGGTTTTAATAGAAGATGGATTTGGAAATAAATACGAAGTATATGTGCCTTAGAAAAGAGATCAATAAAATGTTGACATTAGCCTGCGTGCTATGGCTTTGCAGTTTTTCTGCATCAGCACTACTCGCGCAGACCAAGGTGTCGCTAAGCAATTATACCATACCGCTAGATGTGCGCGGAGCACATATTGGGTCGGTCATCAACCTATCGGCTACGAAAGAAGCCAAGATCAAGATGATCCGTGATACGGCGAACCTGTTCGTTGTCAAGAAAAACGGAGTGATTTCTCTGCGTGAGAACAAGTTAGTGCAAGCAAAAAAGGGAGCGCATGCTTATGAGATCGTTCTTCGTATTGACGAGAAACGCTACGCTTTCGAATTGGTGAAGGATGAATTTCTGCGCAATAAAGTCATAGCACACCGTGGAGCGTGGCGAGCACAAGGCGTGATGCAGAATTCGATTCGCTCTTTTCAGCACGCGGTGCAATTAGGATGTGCCGGGTCAGAATTTGATGTGTGGCTGTCCGGAGATAAGCAGGTCGTGCTATCACACGATCCTCATATTGGCGGCCTTTCTGTCGAAGAATCTACCGCAGATGCATTGCATGCTTCCACCTTAAAAGGCGGTGATCCTGTGCCTACGCTAGTGGATTTTATCCAGCTCGCCAAACAGCAAAACAAAACCAAGATGATCTTAGAGATCAAACCATCTCCGACAGGTAGGAGCTTGGAATTGGCAGATTCGGTGGTGAATATCGTTCATCGCCTCAAAGCGCAAGGTTATTTAGAATACATCAGCTTTGACTATGCTGTACTCCAGCGGATTGTTAGCCTAGATCCAAGTGCGCGCACCGCTTACTTATACGGCAATAAAACCGTTGATGAGCTCAAAGCAGATGGCATCACGGGGCTAGATTACGACTTCTACCATTATAGAAATATGCCTAATCTGCCCCTATTGGCAAAAGCCGCCGGTCTGGCTACCAACGTGTGGACGGTGAACAGCGAAGAAGAGCTCCGGAAGTTTTTAGACAGTAAGGTGGATTGGATCACGACCGACGAGCCCGAGCTTTTATTGAAACTAATACAAGAACAACAACCTACAACATCGAACTATGAATAATCCAACAAAACTTATCGTAATAGCATTACTGAGCCTGATCACAATACCCTTTGCGACAAAAGCGCAGGAAGGTATTTCACTCAGCTTAATACCGCCAAGCACGATTACCAACCAAGTGGATCTGGATATTCGTGCTGGTTTACGGAATGAGGACGAAAAGTCAAAAACCATAGAACTATCGGTTTATTGGCAAGAAGAACGTCCTGAAAATCTGCTGCATTATTCTAAGAAAGAATTGCTACCGCAACAATCTTATGAAATCAAACACATTCTACCGACCAAAGATAAGGTCGGTACTAATCGGATTATCTTGGTAGTCAAAGAAGGAGGGAAAGTACACCGGAAAGTGCGCGATATTGAAGTGATTGCCTCCGAACATCGCTCTACTGGGCTGATCGATGGTGCATGGGCTGGTATTTATCATTGGAGTGAAACGGAAGGGAAACATTGGAATCAGGATATTAAAAAAATGACCGATGACCAATGGCGCGAAATGATCCGAGCGATGCACAAGCTTAAAATGGATATCGTCGTGATACAAGAAGTTTTCCGTAATGAAGAATACGTTGGTAAGCACCAAACCACGGTCGAGTCATACCAAGGGAAAGCATTTTATCCTTCCGTTTTGTATCCAGAACGCGTTCCAATTACGGCAGAAGATCCGGTGGAAGCCATACTCGATGAGGCGGATAAGAATAACATGCATGTCTTCGTGGGTGTGGGGATGTTTGCTTGGTTCGATTTTACCACCGAATCACTGGAATGGCACAAGAAAGTCGCGAAGGAGTTGTGGGACAAATATGGTCATCATCCCTCTTTCTACGGTTTTTATGTTTCTGAAGAAAGCGGCGGTAACTTAGATAACTGGGAGAACAATGGAGAAAAGCGCTTACAACGTAAAAAAGAAATTGTCGATTTCTTCCGTGAGTTCAAAGCGTATTGCAACCAGATCGCGCCAGCAAAACCAGTGATGTTGGCTACCAATAGCATGCAGGTACCTATTGGATTGGATACCTATCCTGCGTTGTTACAGAACCTCGATATTCTATGTCCTTTTGGATTTGCACGCATGCCAGAAGGAGATCTTACAGGAAAAGAATCGGCAGACCTGTTGCAATCGCTGTGTAACGATGCAGGTGCGCACCTGTGGTTTGATCTGGAAACCTTCCTGTTCAACGAAGATCAGTCGCTCTATCCGCGGCCCTTGGAAGAAATCGTACATGATCTAAATCTCTTTAAAAACTTCGAAAAAATACTCTGTTACCAATTTCCGGGTGTATTCAACGATCCCAAAATGTCGATCCGCATAGGGGAAGAGCGCACGCTGCATCTGTTTAAGCAATACAAGCAATACCTAGAGAAGACTATGAAAGGCACATCATCCAAACGGTCAGTTACCAAGTAGCACAGTTTAAGGGAATTTATCATATTAATTTTCCGTGAAGTTTTATTTAAGAAAATTATTTTACCATATTTATATTTTAAATAATTTTAATATTGCAATGTTTTATAAAAATATTTATTAAAAACTATGCAAGACCATCTACCACAATTAACCAAAAACTATTATGAAGCTGTTTAAACAAAAGCAATCCAGCAGAAAAGGGCAGAAGCGCAACATCGCGTTTTCTCCTTACATGCTTGCCTTGTGCCTGCTTTCTTGTGCTGCTACAAGATCGTACGCGCAGCAGTCCCGCCTCGAAGGTGTTGTTCGCCATGCTGGGAATGGGCAGCCGCTCCAAGCGGTAAGTATACGTGAAGCGACAAATAAGGGGAGCGCTTCTACCGATGCTTCGGGGCGTTTCGTCTTGCCTGTGGAAGGCAACAAAGTGCGTATCTCGCTATCCGCAATCGGATATACTTCTAAAGATACGGTCGTCAATGTCGGTAATCAACCTATCATATTCCTACTTAAAGCAGATGATATGCTGGTAGAAGAGGTGGTTGTCGTTGGTTATGGACAAATGAAGAAAACCAGCGTAACTGGAGCTATCGCGCAGATTAGCGGCGATGAACTGAAAACAGCGCCAACAGCCAATCTATCTTCTATGCTTCAAGGTCGTTTGCCAGGATTAGTAACAAGACAAACCAGCGGTCAGCCCGGTTCCGATGGCGCTTCGCTCATGGTGCGTGGTTACAATACCTTGGGCAATAACTCACCGCTGATCATTGTAGACGGTATCGAACGCGAATTCCCTCAAATCAATCCCGATGAGGTAGAATCCATTTCGGTATTAAAAGATGCTTCCGCAGCTATTTACGGGGTGCGTGGTGCAAATGGCGTTATCTTGGTGACCACCAAAAGAGGAAAGTTACAAAAGCCTACGCTAACCTATAACGGTTCTTATGCTATGAATACCAATACCGCCTTTCCTGAATTCTTGAATGGAGCAGAATACGCTTATTATTACAATAAAGCACAGGAATTGGATGGTATCGCTGAAGCATCGAGACGCTTTAGCCCAGATGAAATTAACCGTATTGCCAATGGTGATCCCGAAGGTGTTTTCGCCAATACCAACTGGTTCGACATGTTGTTCAAGAGCAGTGCTCCAACAGTAACGAATAACTTAACGCTCAATGGAGGTTCTGATCGCTACCGCTACTTCGTATCTGCCGGTGCATTCAATCAGGATGGTTTGATTGATCGCACTTCGTACGATCGTTACAATGCACGTGTCAACTTTGATGCAGACATTTTGGATAACCTAAAACTTTCTCTCAATGTGGCCTATCGCGATGATGTCCGCAAAGAGCCAGGTTTATCTGCTGGATTAGGAAATAGTTATGCATCCATCTTTGCACAAGCGATGATGTCCTATCCTTTTTTACCCGCTTATAATGCCGACGGTGTTCCCATCGGTAGTTTGAATCCGGGTAATGGTAATCAAAACCCCTTAGCAGCACGTGACTTTTCTGGCGAAAATTCATCCCGCTCCAACCGCTTCCAATCCAATTTATCATTAGAATACGAAGTGCCTGGCGTATCGGGCTTACGACTAAAAGTAAATGGTGCATTTGACAAAGGATATACCATGCGTAAATCGACCTTGTTGCCTTACTATTTAGATGTATACAACAACTCCACACGTCAGTACTCCATGGCTTGGGCACGACATGCTAACTCTGGAATAGCCAGCTTAAATCAGTGGTTTACCGATTCTTGGCAGAAAACCATTCAGCCGTCTATCAGCTACGCCAATAAATTTGGTGAGCATTCTGTGAATGCCTTATTTCTATACGAGTACATGCGTACAGACAACAGTTCATTATCCGGAGGCCGACGCGGATACCCCATCACAGATATTATGGACTTGAACTTCGGTGAAGAGGTTATTGATAATTTAGTAAAAGGTGGTCATGGCATGTTCAGTAGAGCGGGCTACTCATTCCGTTTCAACTACGATTATGCAGACAAATATCTGTTGGAAGTTTTGGGTCGTTATGATGGATCTCCTATGTTACCTGCTCACACGCGTTGGGATATCTTTCCAGCCGTTTCTGCCGGATGGAGAATATCTAAAGAATCGTTTTTTCAGGATGTCGACTTTGTCAATGATCTGAAGATTCGTGGATCAATCGGTAAGCTAGGAAATGATAGAATCGGAGATTACCAATTTTTAAGAACCATGACACTAGGAGCTAATCCTGTCGTGATGATTGGAAATAATGGCGGAAAACCGTTGAATATTACAACCGTTCCGAATCAAAACATTCGCTGGGAAACGACCACGACCTATAATGGAGGTGTGGAAGCCACTTTATGGAATGGACTTCTTGGTATGGAAGCCGATGTTTTTTACCGCGTTACTAAGGATATCTTACAAGGACAGTCTGGTCTTAATCCACCATCTTTCGGTGGTTATTTCCCAAGCTTCATCAACTCGGGTATCGTAGATAGCCGCGGTTTCGAATTGGTGTTATCGCATCGCAATACCATTGGCGATTTTAATTTGAATGTACGTGGAAATGTTAGTTTTGCTCGCAGCAAGGTGATCGAAACTACAGAGGATGCAAATGTGCCTGATTATTTGCGTAGAACAGGTAGACCAATTGGCTTGAAATACGGTTTCGTGTCAGATGGATTTTTCCAAAGTCAAGAAGAGATTGACAATAGTGCCCTATTCGGACCTACACGTCCAGGTGAGATTAAACTGAAAGATCTGAATGGTGATGGTCGGATTACCTTCGATCAAGACTGGACGGTTATCGGTAGAGGTGATCTCCCAGAAATGATGTTCGGTCTTAACTTGGGTGGATCATACAAAGGCTTAGATTTTAACGCTTTCTTTCAAGGTGCAGCATTGTCCGATGTAGCTTTGTCAGGATTGTACACTAGCTCGGGTGTTTATGATAATACCTTCTATACAATGCCTTTTTATCAAGATGGTAACTCACCGAAATATTTGTTGGAAAATGCTTGGACACCAGAAAACACCAATGCGGCATATCCGCGTCTGAGTACACAATCAGCTCAAAGTGGTGGTAAATTCTCTTCTTTTTGGATCAAAGATGGCGCGTACCTACGCCTGAAAACAGCACAAATTGGTTATACATTGCCAGCATCTTGGTCAACCAGAGCTAATATACAGCGCATCCGTTGTTACGTTTCTGGTAGTAACCTGATCACTTGGAGTAACTTGGATTATCTAGATCCTGAAATGCCGAGTGTGAATCAGGGTTATTATCCGCAACAGCGTGTTTTCGAATTCGGTTTATCCCTTACTTTTTAATTCCTACGACGATGAAATTGAAATATAACTGTAGCATATTAGCCTTAGCAACGATGCTATGTTTACAAAGCTGTTCCATAGAACCCGAACTTACTGATGTATACGGTGAGGAAGTGGCTTGGAGCGGTGAAACTAACGTAGAGCTATCCTTGAATAAGTTCTACCCATTAATCGGTCAATCTTACTATAGCGCACACGTTAATCAAGACGCGTATGCCGATATCCTGAAGAAGAATACCCCAAACGACGAAGTCAATCTGTTAATTCTAGGATCTTCGACCATTACTCCCGGTGCCAATCCATTGGATAATTGGGCTTGGGGCTATACCTGGATTCGGCATTGTAATGAGTTTTTAGACGGTTTAGCTACCAAGGGAACTGGTTTGCCTAACGAATTTTATCAACGAGCGGAAGGCGAAGTCCTGTTCTTTAGAGCTTATGTGTATTTCGAATTGGCCAAGCGCTACGGCGCGAGCGTCATTCTGTATAATGATTTGAATGATGGTGTTGGCAGAAATGTAAGTACGCCCGACGAAGTATGGAACTTTATCGCTGCCGATTTGGACAAAGCTGCTGCTCAATTGCCGCCAACCGTGCCTGCTGCGAAGCGAGGAAAGGTGACCAAAGGTGCAGCATTGGGTCTGAAAGCACGTGCGATGTTGTATGCCAAACGCTGGAAAGCAAGTTCTGATGCGGTGGATGCCTTGCAAGCATTAAACCTTTATGATTTGCACGCAGATTACAAAGCACTTTTTAATCAACGCCGTAGTGAAGCCGCCGAAAACAAGGAAAGCATTTTAGAGTTTGGTTTCTTAGCACCTAATTTCACGTATTCATTTGATTACTTCTTCGGCCCGCCTTTAGATGGAGGTTATGCACAAATCAGTCCGACCGAAAATTTGGTGCGCGAATATCAGATGGCTGATGGTACCAATTTCAGTTGGAGCAATCCAGCACACGCCGCGGCTCCCTATGTAGGTCGCGAACCACGATTTTATGCCTCGATCTTGTATAATGGTGCGTCTTGGAAAGGGCGTACCTTGGAAACGGTAGAAGGAACCAAAGAAGGATTTGCTATCGGTGGCGGTACCACATCTACGGGCTATTATATGCGCAAACTATTTGATGAAAAACTCACAGATTTGGGTAGAGGCGAATTGACTTTTTACTTCATGCGCTATGCCGAGGTATTATTGATCCAAGCGGAGGCGTTAGCCGAGCAAGGACAACTGGTGGCGGGCTTAGAAGCCTTGAATAAAGTGCGTCGTCGTGCTGGTTTTACGCAAGATCTTACTGCCACTAATGCAGGGCAGTTACTTAATCTCATTCGTCGGGAGCGCATGGTCGAGCTGGCGTTTGAAGGACATCGTTACTGGGATTTACGCCGTTGGGGATTAGCTACTACTGTTTTGAATGGTACAAATGCCGTCGGTGTGAAGATTACGAAAGCTACTGATGGCAAGTTGACCTATACATTGGTGGATTCTGATAATGGGCGCAGTCGCGTTTACCCGGAGAAATACAATCGCTTCCCAATTCCGATTGCAGAATTGCAACGGAACGCGAACATAGAGCAATTTAGTGAGTGGAAATAACCAAAAGCACGGATCGATGAAAAATTATTCAAAATATATGTTGATGGCGATCACTGCCATCAGCGCGGTAGCCTGCCAAAAGGTAGAACTACACAAAAACTCCCAGTTCAATGTGGGGCTTCAAAATTTCATGTTAGCCATTCCCGGTCAGACTACGGAATACATGGCACGAACAGCAGGTCCTTATAATGATGGTGATACCGTTTATGTAGAAGTACCGACTACGGAAGAAGAACCGGTAGATATCTCTAAGCTGAAAGCTACGGCAAGTTTGCAAAACAATGCGCGTATGGAGCCTGCTCTAGCCGGAGTTATGGATTTTACGAATCCTATAGAAGTCCGCGTGACAGATGGCGACGGAAATACCAAACGGCATATCATCAAAGCCGTACCAACTTTGCCTCGCACGACCTTCAAAAAACGTTGGTTTTACAATGCAGATAAACTCGGTATTCTACGTACCAACATTTCTGGTATGGCGCTCATCAAAGATCAGATTTTAGTAGCCGATTTTTCGGGAGGTACTTTAGGTGCTACTGTGGGGGTACGTGTGTACAATGCTGCCGATGGCGAATATGTGAAAACAATTCCAGCACCGACTACTTTCTGTATGCAAGTTGTGGCCGATGATGCGGATCATTTCATTGTGAACAGGTACAATATTTATTCTGCAGGTTTGATGCTGTATTATTATGAAGATGTAGATAGCGCACCTAAGCTTATTCTAAACTACACAACTGCAGCTGGAGCTCCGGTAGACTTGGGCCGAAAGGTTTCTGTGATTGGTAATCTTAAAGTTGGGAAAGCATACGTGTATGCGACGGCGCCAAACAACAATCAGGTTTATTATTGGGAATTCAATGATGGTGTAGTGGCCAATACCACACCGACAATCATTCGCTACGCGGCGGCAGACCCATGGACTTATGCGACGGTACAGCGGAAATCTTTGGATGCCAACTCCGATCACTATCTGACCTATTGTAATTACGTCGCTACAGACGCCAATAGAGAGAGAGGTAGTCGTTTTGTACAATTCACACCAACGATGGACGTATTCCCGATGGCAGCTTCTAACCATTACTATAAGATGTTGGATTTTGAAGTCTTTACCGTAGGTGGGAATCAGTTTATGGCGACATTGACGCAGGGCTTCTTCGCTTGGGATGCCACGCACGTGAAAGTGTACGACATCACCGATCCGAATAAGATGACGCTTGTAGCAGAAGCTGCTGGTTACCGAGATTTTATGCTGTTCGAATCGGAAGCTTATGGCGGTACCAACTATAATCGCTATGGTGACATTGATGTTCGCGTACAAGGTAAGAAGATTTCGATCTTCGCCACGATGGCCACGAATGATAAAACATTCGCAGGAGTGATGGCCTACGATATGAGTTACAATAGATAACAATCGTTTAGTTCATGAAACTTGGTGCGTGATTCAATAGGATCACGTACCAAGTTTCTATTTGTGTAACTATGAAGATAATAACGCTATTACCATTGTTAGTTTGGGGATGTATTTCGAATTGTTTTTCGCAGGGAAAGTACGGAAATTTCGTTCTCGCTAACAGCGCTGAGGTCACTTACACTGGTCGAACCTTAGTCAGTGAGCAGGGCGAAGTCACCTTTGATTGGGTCGGTACTTACTTTGATTTCGTATTGGAAGGCGAATCGGTTGCTATGCGTGCTTCGGATAGCGGAGAAAGTTATTATAATGTTTTTGTAGACAACCAATTGTACAAAAACTTTGTCGTCAGTACTCCAGATACCGTCATACAATTGGTCTCCAACCTTAGTAAGAATGGTAAGCATGTCATACGCGTGCAAAAACGTTCGGAAGGTGAATTTGGCTGCACGACTATTCATGGCTTTGTGCTTTACAAGAAATCTACTTTATACAAGTCTCCGCAACGGAAAGAACGCTTTATAGAATTTATTGGCGATTCCTACACCGTAGGCTACGGTGCGGATGGCACGCATAAGGACCAACCTTTTACTGTCGCTACCGAAAATGCGGATAAAACCTATGCTTGTATCTTAGCGCGGTATTTTCAGTCAGATTATGCACTAATTGCCCATTCGGGCAGAGGTGCTGCTAGAAATTACGGTGATTCCTTGACCAGTTCCCGATATACGATGAAGGATTTCATGTTGAGAACCTTAGATAGCGATACGACCGCAAGATATCGATTTGATCAATACACACCAGATCTGGTCGTGATCAATCTGGGTTTAAATGATTTTTCAACACAGCCAGCACCTTCAAAGACCGAGTTTAAAACAGCTTACCGCCGGATTATCCGACAGGTACGTGATGCTTATGGAAGCAAGGTCAAGATTTTATGTGTCGTACCTCGTCTCGGCGATCAGTACCTGCATTATATCAGCGATTTACTCAGTCAATTAGATAATCCAAATCTACGTCATACCGCCCCGCTACACGGCGTGATCAATGACGATTCGGATATGGGTGCAGCTTGGCATCCGGGCGAAGTCGGTCACCAAAAAATAGCGACTTTCCTCGTCCCATATATTGCGACCCTAATGGATTGGCCGCTGCAAGATCGAACCATCAGATAAAATATTATGAGAAAAAAGAAGTTTTACAGCACTTGTAGTGCAATGGCCTGTGTCGTTTTGTTGTGGATTTGCACAATGAGCTGCGGCACGAAAACATTAACGCCACAAGAGCTGTCGAAAGGTAGTGATACCGTAGAAACAGGAAAAGAATTATTCGTAGAAACGCCGCAATTGAAGAAGGTAAAAGGCAACTCTATTCAGATTGATCCCGATGTGCTCTATCAACAGCAGATTTCTCCCGAAATGCTGATTACCGATCTTCGCATGGCGAATATCAAATCGGTGCATTTCTTTATGGTCAAAGATTGGGATGGCAGCAAGAACGATGAACTCTTAAAACCTGCTTATCTGGAAGCACTGAAGAAAGAAAACATTGCCGTCTGGATCATGCTGTTGGGCAATTGTGTTTATGGTAATTCGAGCCTGCCTACGGATTGGCACATGGAATTTATCAAACCGTATCCCAATCCCGGTATCAAATTTTACTCTTTTCACCGACCAGAGTTTGTCGCTTGGCAAGTCGATCGCGTGAAGCGTATTCTGCAAAATTATGATGTCGACGGCATCGAATTTGCCGAAAGCTATTTTCCAGAATGGAAGACACTGACAGGGAATGGTTTCTATGGTGATGTCAGCCAGTACGCCCGCAAGGCCTTTACCGAAAAATATGTCGGTAATAATGCCGCCACGCTTTCATTCGATTACATACGACAAGACCAGCGTTTGTATACGCAATGGATGGATTTCAGAGCGGCGGCTATTATCTCCTTCAATCAAAAAATAAAAGCAGCTATCAAGGCCACCAAACCCGAAGTCTTGTATGCTGTATGGGGCATGGGAGTGCGCAAAGGCACGATCGCAGAGATTCGCGAACACTTCGGATTGGATATGCCTGCGCTTGCCAAAGAGGTGCAGCCCGATATGTTGGTGTTGCAGACTGCCGCGCAAGATTGGCTTGATCCCGCATTGAGTCCAGATTACGTGTTAGATTATGCGCCATTAGCGAAAGCCATACAAACGGCAAACCCAAAGGTAGCTCTGAGCATTCAGGCAGATATTGTGTCGCTGAGTCACAGCAACCCAAACGTGCAAAAGCGGGATCCAAGCTGGTGGTTGCGCGCATTTGATCTTTCGCTGCAATCTGGTTATTACAGCAACACTGCCTATGAGTATGCTTTTGCCAAAAAAGAAGGTATTTGGCCAACAGCCAATCTTGCCAATCCAGTGAATGGCAAACTGTACCAAGAAGCCTCGCTGCAGTCAAAAGTCATTGCCGATGCCATTGCGCCGTTAGCGCTTATCAAAGAGCAAGGCGCGCAATGGAAGATGGTATACACCACAAAAGGTCTGGGTTGGATGTATATCAATTAATTTTACGCTTACCTTTAAAAAACATATCAAATGCGATCATTATCATCTAAAATATACTGTTCTCTACTTGCTTGCGCATGCTTCGCCGCAGCGATGCCAGCAAACTTACATGCACAGGAAGTGAAGCCGCTGAAAGGAACTTGGCTCAACCTGCCGTATCAAGACGTACGCAATAAATACATGAATCCTGCGCATGTGGACTGTCTGTTGCCCGAGTTTTGGAAAACCAAAATCAAGGAATATGCCAACATGGGACTTTCCCATTTGGTGATTATGGCGGTGGCCAATGATGGTAAAGCCTTTTATCCTTCGGAGTTTATGCCTGCTGCCTATCCTGACGGACAACAAAGTCCGGTGGAAGCCATTATGGAAGCTGCTGATAAATACGGCATGCATGTATTTATGAGCAGCGGCTGGGCGGTCAATCAGGATGATAATATTCGTGATCCAAAAATTAAAGCAATACAACAACGGATCATGCGCGAAACCGCTACCTTATTCGGTGATCGGAAATCTTTCTACGGCTGGTATCTGCCGGTGGAAGACAGCATGGAACCTATTCTTCCAGATGAAGCAGTGCATGAGGCGAACGCCCTAACTTCAGTAGCGAGAAGCCTAACGCCCGGTAAAAAAGTCATGATTTCGCCGTATGGCATTTGCCATGCAACAATAGACGATCCGCGATTTGCCGAACAGGTCAAAAAATTGAAAGTGGACATCATTGCCTATCAAGATGAGGTAGGCTGTGTACGCGAACCCATGCCTATTCCGCGTATGAAGGAGAATTTTGAGAAAATAGGAGCGATACATAAGGATTCCGGTATTCAATTTTGGTCGAACGTAGAATCATTCACTTGGGAAAAAGAGGACAATACTCGGGAATCTGCCTTGATTCCTGCCGCCTTTCCACGCTATCTTTCTCAAATTGTGGCTGCATCTATGGCGGGAGCCGAAAACGTGATTAGTTTTTCGGTATATGGTATCATTGACGATGTGAACTCGGCTATGCCTATTGGTCAGCCGATCCACTCTGCCCAATCTTTTATCGATTTTTCCGATTGGAAACAGCAGAAAGGACGTTGGCCATTGCTAGAGGCAACTTTTAAAGGTGATGTGTTACACCAAGCAAAAGGAGCTACGGTAAAAACGGAAAGTAAGAACGCTGGGGCTGATAAGTTGGCCATGCTCACGGATTGTAAGCTCGGACAAGAAAGTGTAGACGAACCAACTTGGTTGCCTTTTGACAAAGGAAAAATGGAAGTGACTATTGATCTCAATAAGCAAATGCCCATAAAATCGCTTGCGGCTCGCTTTTTACATTATCGCCCAGCAGGCGTGTTGTTGCCGACGGCGGTAGACTTCTACGTGTCTAAAGATGGTAAACGCTTTGATAAAGTGAAAACCATAGCTATGCCGGCTTCTGTTAATGATAAACATGATTGCTGGATAGATATCGCTTGGAGCGATCTGTTGGAAACCGAAGGTCGCTACGTGAAGGTAGTCGCCAATCAGGAATCATCATTCCGCATATTATGCGACGAAGTCTTCGTTAACCCAGCATATTAAGGAATTACTAAGCCTAGCTCGAATCGTCATGTCAAAGGAGATTCGAACTAGGCTTCTGCCAATGAAGTGGTAGCAGACGTCTGCCGATAGCCTTTCAACGTCATGCCTTTATGCCGTTTAAAAAATTTATTGATATGACTCTCATCGGCGAAGCCAAATTCGTCGGCAATCTCGTGCACCCGATTGTCACTAAAGCGTAGTCGGTGCTCGATAAGTCTGATGCGATAGGAGGAAATGTATTGTTGTATTGATTCTTGGCATTGTTTGCGGAAATAGCTACCCAGGTAAGTCGGTGATAAGCCAAAATTTTCTGCAATGACGGCGATCTTTAGTGCTTCAGGTTGATGGATATGTTCTTGGATGTAATCCACAATCTGCAATAGGCGCGTATCTGCATTTGGAATTATATGTTGCGGTCTGCTGATCGCAATATTGCGCGCAGCGATCACAATAATTGCATTGACCAAATGACGAATAAGATCTTCTGAATAAGCCATTTCTTGTTCCTTGGTTTTTCTCAGATTCGCCATTAATGACGCTACTACTTCTTTATCTTCCTTATTTGCCAAAACCGATCCCGACAAATGGGATGCATAATACAATAAGCACTCGATATGATCAATGCTTTTCCACTGATACTCTCTCACATATCGCTCACCAAAGCGTACTACCATAAATTCGCAAGTATTCTGCAAATCAAATTCATGACAGTCCTCCGGCGTGATTAAGAATAAATCACCCGCATTGTACGCGAATTTGTTGCCATTGACGGTGTGATGTCCTGTTCCAGAAATCACATATACCAGTTCGAAAAAATTAAACTGTCTATCTCGCAAAGGACATTCGTCAACCTTTTCATAAAAAACTTCGAGCGATTGATATAGATTTTCTCTAGCCATACCGCAAAGATACCCGAATAAGCTTGAATTGTACCTGTTTTTGATTTGTTTTACGGTCTATTTTTGTTGCGTTAAACTAATAAATAAATGAAGGCAATCATATTAGAAAAATTTGGAGGAATTGAAAACCTTCAGTATACAGAAATTGAAAAACCAATTGTCACTGCAAACGAAGTCCTGGTAAAGGTGAAAGCTATTGGTGTTAATCCTGTAGACGTAAAAGTTCGAACGCGACAAGCGCCATTAGCGGAGGATCTGGCCAACTATGATCCTTTAATTTTAGGTTGGGATATTTCCGGAGAAGTAGTCGCTACTGGAACGGATGTCGCCGCATTTGAAATAGGTGATGAGGTGTTTGGTATAGTCAATTTTGTGGGGCATGGAAAAGCCTATGCGGAATATGTGGCTGCCCCAGCAGCACATCTGGCGCTAAAACCTGCCAACATCAGCCATACAGAAGCTGCTGCTAGCACATTGGCCGCCTTAACTGCTTGGCAAGCATTTCATAGTTATGGCAAATTGAGAAAGGGAGATCGTGTGCTGATTCATGCGGCAGCAGGAGGTGTGGGGCATTTTGCCGTGCAGATTGCTAAACATATCGGAGCGCAGGTAATTGCAACTTCATCGGCCGCCAATAAAGATTTTGTGAAGTCGCTGGGAGCAGATGAAGTGATTGACTATCGAAATGTGCGATTTGAAGAAGTCGTACAAGATCTTGATTTTGTCCTCGAAGCCGTCGGTGGTGCTAATTTTCAGAAATCGGTTCAAGTTCTAAAACCTTTTGGAACAATTGTCGCCCTGCCATCTGGCCACACCTCTGCGGATGAGTTCAGCGCACAGGAGAAACAGTTGCACGCCTGCTATTTTATGTCGGTCTATTCCAGCGGTGGAGATATGCAATATATAGCCTCCTTGTTGCAACAAGGAGTATTAAAACCGCACATATCGCATGTATTTGAATTTGAGGATATGGCCAAAGCACATCAGCAGGTAGAGTCGGGACATACGGTGGGCAAAGTTGTGGTTCAATTATAAGCTAGTTCAAAATGGAAAGCATTAAAAAATACATAGACCCATTGCTTTGGCAAGCCATATCGAATAGTCCATTCGCCACGATAGATTATGAAAATCTTCTAGCTAATGATCCTATAAAAATACGAGATGCCGAAAGGACTTTGTACCTCGCTGAGCGCCCTCTTCCAGTTCCTTCAGAACTTCAAGTGCAAAATCGCGAAATACCTTCTGCTGATGGATTACACCAGATAAGAGTACGAACTTATAGTCCAAAAGGAAAGCAAAATTTACCCATGTTGCTCTATTTTCATGGTGGCGCATTTATCTACGGCACGCCAGAGCAATACGATTTTATGTTTTTCCAATTAGCAATGGATACGAATCTGCTGATCGTGTCTGTAGATTACCGATTAGCACCCGAAAACCCATTTCCTGCTGGAATGGACGACGGTTATACGGCACTGAAATGGCTGGCAAATCATGGCGCCGAAATTGGTGGAGACAAAGACAATATCATAATAGGAGGGAGTAGTGCTGGTGCAACCATTGCTGCATCCATCACACATTTGGCAAGAGATCGAAAAGAAATTGTCATTCAACATCAATATTTATTGTATCCGCCTATGAGTCATTCGTTGGCAACTTCATCCATGGTTGAGCTAGCTCATGCGCCCATGCAAAGCAAGATAGCAGCAGCATGGATGTGGAAGCATTATCTGCAAGATCAACTAAGCGATCCACCCCAATACGCCGTTCCACTATCAGAATCTGACTTCACTGATTTACCCGATGCGACGATTGTCGTCTGTGCATTGGATCCTCTAAAAGATGAGGGAAAGTTGTACGCCAATAAATTAAAAGAAGCTCATGTCGAGGTCAATCTTTTAGAAATACAACGAGCAGTACACGCTTTCGATTTTTTTGACTGTCCTTTATCCGAACAATTTTATCAGCAACAAGTAACCTTATTCCAACACATAGTTAAAAAAATACATGAAAAAGATCCTCGTGATTAATGGACATCCTAACAAAGCAAGTTTCAATAGCGCTATCGCGCAATCTTATATATACTCCGCTCGTGATAACGGTGCAGAAGTGCGATATGTAGCGATCGGAGAACTGAATTTCAATCCAAACTTACGATTTGGTTATCAACAGCGTATGGAATTAGAACCTGATCTGGTACAAGCTTTGGAAGATATCAAGTGGAGTGAACATCAAGTTTGGATACATCCGATTTGGTGGCTTGGAATGCCTGCCATTATGAAGGGTTTTTTCGATCGCGCCTTTCTTCCAGGGATTGCTTTCAAAGCTAAAAAAGGAGAAGCAAGCGAAGGTTTGTTAAAAGGAAGAACCAGTCGAATAATTACCACAGCGGGAGATTTAATTGGCGAAAACTACGAGGGAATCTATCAATCCAGCGGACTTGTACAGTTGCAAAAAGGTATTTTGGAATACTGTGGAGTAGCTTCCATAGACAATCACTTTATCGGTCCGCTCCAAGATTTGGATCAGGATGACAGAAATCGATGGCTGGAAAATGTAAGAGATCTAGCTATTGTAGATACCACTGACCAACCTGTCCTATAATTATCTACGTAAAGATGCAGTTACATAGGACTTTGACTGCATCATTTTCACTATTTTTCTCCTACATAATCATGGTTATTTGTTGACTAATACATTGCTTTCAGTTCAGGAGAAATTACAGTGATCTTTTCAATATCTATTTCATTGTAAAATAAATGGTTTCGCGCATCGTTTGATAGTAGATATGATGTGTTCCTTTAGATAAAACGATATAGCATTATCATCTAGTGAAAGCGATTTTGAACCTGGGAAATATCGGATAAACTACCATACAATAAACTAAAATGATGAGGAGTATAAACATGAAAAACCTAATAGGGGCGGGGATAGCATTATGTTTGTCTAGCACTTTAGCAGCACAGACAACAACTGCAAATGGCTATTACGAGAAAGCTAGCGAAACCTTAAACAAGATCGGAAAATTGTACGCAGTCCCCGATGGCAAGCAACTGCTGCGAGAAACATATCCTTTCGACGATACATACAGCGCAAGTTACCTTGCTACCAATGAAAACAAAAATAAAACCAATCCATACTCATACTTGTGGCCATTTTCGGGAAGTTTGTCTGCCTATGTAGCGCTGTATGAACAACACGAAGATGCCGCAATGAAAAGTCATATTGATCAAGTCGTGCTGCCTGGTTTAGAGAATTATTATGATACACGCCAACCGGCAGGATATGCATCATACATCAATAGCGCTGCGCAATCCGATCGTTTTTATGATGATAATGTGTGGTTAGGAATTGATTTTACGGATTTGTACTTGCAGACCAACGAACATAAATACTTGGACAAGGCACAAGAGATTTGGCAATTTGTGGAAAGTGGTATGGATGAGAAATTGGGCGGTGGAATTTATTGGTGCGAACAGAAAAAAGAATCTAAAAACACTTGTTCTAATGCGCCAGCAGTCGTGTATTTGCTCAAATTGTACGAAGCCACCCAATCTCAGGCCTATCTAGATCAAGCTATTCAACTATATGCGTGGACAAAAGATAATCTGCAAGACCCTAAAGATCATGTGTATTGGGACAATATCAATTTGGCGGGCAAAGTGCAAGAAGCAAAATATCCGTACAATACAGGCCAAATGATTCAAGCGGGAGCATTGCTACACAAAATCACCGGTAAAAAAGAGTATTTAGCAGATGCGCAAGCATCGGCCAAAGGCGGTTTTAAGCAGTTCTTTACGAAAGATGCTGCCGCTTCTTATCCACAATTGAATCGAAGTGATAACTGGTTTATCGCGGTGATGCTACGTGGTTATGTGGAGCTTTACCAGCAAGACAAAGATCAACAATATATAGATGCTTTTAAGGCTAACATGGATCACGCTTGGACGGGCATGCGCAATAGCGACGGTTTGTTTAGTAAAGATTGGACCGGAAAAAACAATAATAGTGACAAAAAATGGTTGCTAGATCAGTTCGCTATCGCCGAAATGTATGCTCGGTTAGCTAGTTTGGAGAGGTAATAAAAGCGTTAGGAGGGAATTATGGTGCTCATTAAACAGATGTATCTTGAAAATGCAAAGCTTGGTGGGATAGTGATCGAGCGATGATGACGGTAAAAAGACTACCCTGACCTTCTGTACTTTCGATCAACAGCTGGGCACCATTTGCTTTTAAGAAATGGGTAATAATTTGCATACCGATACCGAATCCACGTTCTTGATCGGTACCCTCCGTCAATTTGAGGCTGTTGTCTTTGGACTGGATTTGCTGTAGTTTAATCGCGCTCATACCGACACCATTATCGCGGATATGAATTTTTAAATCTTCCTCAGCATCTTCATAACTGATGTGAATGGTGCCACCTTTTGCGGTGAATTTTGCCGCATTAGAAATTAGATTGGATAGAATTATTTGTAAATGGTTTTGATCGACATGTCCAATAGCCTCAGCACACGAGTCATGAATAATATTCAATTCTTTGTCTTGCAAATTTTGCTCCAGCATATCCAAAATATTCATGACAAGACTGGACACATTTACCGCAATTCGTTCGGTGTGGATTGTCTGTTTTTGCGTTTCAGACCAGAGCAACAAGTTATCCATCACGTTCATCGTAGAGAGCGTTTGCTTCCGTAGAATTTCAAACCAATGATTTCTGTCAGTAGTATTTAATGGGGTGTTTTCCAAATATTGAATAACATTCAAGATCGCCGACATGGGACTACGAAAATCGTGGCTCAATACGGCTATTAAAAAATCCTTGGTCACGATAGTATCTCGTAACTGCTCATTCTGACTTTCAATCAATGCGTTCCGTTCTGTAATTAATTGGCTATGCATTTTCAGCTCACTATTAAGCCCAGAAGTGGTATTAGCATGTCTGCGAGTCGTGTGCCAGATCACTAAAACGAAAACAACAAGCGAAAGAAGGAATAACAATAGTATCTGTCCGATGCGAAGTTGTTGATCCATAACATTATTTTCCTTAGTCAGCTTCATATTAGCAGATCGCTGATGGGCGATTTGCATAGAATCCAAACTAATGCGCTTGTCTTCGGAGAGAATGCTATCCTTATACAAATCATATATTTGCTGATAGGTAAAGGCATCTTCAAATGCTCCCAAAGCCGCATTCACCTCAGCCACTACTTTTGCTGCTCGTACAATATCGGATTTTGTTTGAAGTTTGACGGCAAGGTTATAACCTTGTAAGGCGTGCTTGTGGGCTTTGTCGTATTGTTTCAATTTGTAGTAGCAACGAGCAACTCCAGTGTGGGCAAAGCTATTTTCCCACTCACTCATCACAGAATTATTTTGTAGGACTCGGTTATACAACAACATAGCTGTATCCAGTTGATTCTCATTTTCGTACATTTCAGCGAGCCGATTGTCTGCCATGGCACTGACTGTTACATATCCAGATTTCTCAGCGAGTGATTTTGCCTTTATAAAATATGACTTCGCATACTGTGGGCGACCTAATGATGTAGATACCAGTCCCAAGTTATGATAATTTGCAGAAAGACGTTGCTCGTTTCCAAGCACTTTATGTTGTGTTGCCGATTTTTTAAACTCTTCCAAGGCGGCGTCATAATGATGTTGTGCCAGATAGATCAATCCTAAAAGATTACGGGCATCTGCAATACCTTTGGCATTTCGAAGCTCTTCGTAGTTGCTTAGGTTCACAAGCGCTAGAGGCAGTGATCGCTCATAGTTACTAAGATTATATAAGCTTTTGGCAAACAACATTTCTATGTCGGTAAGCAACAGGTTGGGTGTTATCATCGACGTTTTCAGTGATTCCACTTCCTTCTCGAATTTTAGCGTACCCACGAAATCTTGCGTATAATAGATTACCCTGAGCTTCCGGTGGAGCTCCTGCAAATACTCGGTTTTTTGATCTAAATCAGCATCCAACACAGCTGTGGATGAAAAGGAACATAGTACTACGGATAGTAATAATACTATGGGATTGAAAAAGGGTTTCACTCAGTAGATGTTAATATGCGGACTCACTAGTACGCGGAATTCATAGAATAAAAATAAAGAATATTTTGTAAAAAAGCTTCTCTCAGCTATATAAATACTGGTTTTCAGGGATATATACGTTGTGCACTTCATGCTAAATTTGAAGTAAAATATCATCGCTTTCGAGGCTATTAGAAATGCGATTATATGATTTAAAAGACCTTGTCAAACTGTATAACCAAGAACACTTTCTATGAAAAGACTTATACCACTCATCGCATTACTACTATTTGCCGAGGTAGGATATGCCCAATATTTTAGTTTAGCGCCGGCGGGTTTTGTCGCTGCCGATAATCTGGAGTATGCCGTGGTCGACTTTCCTGATACAAAGCAAGATGTGCTGTATAAAAATGTCCTTCGCGCGCTTACTTCGATGTATAAAGACCCCAAAGAAGTGCTAAGTGTGGTTGAGGGCGAAAGCATTACCGTGAAAGGGTATGAACAAGAAGCGATTTTAGATCAGGTCAAATTATCACCCATACAAATCGGCAAAACAACGTACAAGTACGACATCTCTTATACTTTGTCCATTCAATTCAAGGACAATAAAATACGTTTTAATCGGCCGTCGTTTGAATGTCGGCGCTGGTACGAAGGTGGTTATAAATCGGGCTGGGCGACTGGCTGGTCTTACCTCGTTCTCGTGAAAGACAAAAACTCAAAATATGCTGTTTTTGATAAAAATGGGAAGGTACTATCACAGGAAGCGCTAGATGGATTAGAAGGTCACTTCAACAACTTAACAAAGGATATTATCGAAAAATCAAAAGCTATTGATAATTGGTGATAAATGATCTGGCAGTTTCTCAAAAGCATTGTCAATATCTAGGTCATAAAGATATTACTTGATCTGAATTAAATTTCTCTATGTAAAGTATTTTATTTACTTTAAAGCTATGAGTCAATATGCAGCAACTTTTTCCTTCTCTTTACTTATATATATTTTTAGTTGTTTGCTAGTAAATGCACAGTACTTGCACTTTGACAAACAGATCACATATCAGCTAAAGTATAATCCCGATACGGCCGATATGCGGCGGCAAGCAACAGAAACTTTTGAATTATTTATCAATGATTCTATTTCTTTTTTTGAGTCTACAAACAAAAATATATTCGACTCCATCCTACAACAACAATATAAAGAGGGGAATACTTTCGGCGATTACGCCAGTGCATCCACTTATAGGTCAAAGTTCAGGTTTGCTATTATAAAGTCGATTGATGCGATTTCATTTTATGAGTATGAAGCAGATTTTGGACCCGACTTGGTACGTTGCGATGAACCAAATAGGTGGGATTGGAATATCACAAACGAAGAAAAGACCTTGCATAATCTAAATTGCCAACTAGCAACAGTGCAGTATGCTGGCCGGAGGTGGGAAGCTTGGTTTTGTGCAGATATACCAATTTTCGATGGTCCGTATAAATTTGGAGGGCTACCTGGGCTCATTATTTCGCTTTCATCTGCCGACAAATCGTGGAATTTTGAAGTCATTGACATGGATTTAAATACTGCAAAGAAGTTGGTTTTCAATCAATATCCTGCCCGAAAGGTTGTTCAGATGCATAAAGCTGATTTCTTTAAAGAGAAACGTACGATGGAGAAAAATCGGATGCTGCTGCATGAAAGCAAAGGGCGGATCAAGTTTAAAGATGCACAGTCGAAATTGAACATGACAAATAATTACCAAAAATACCTCAAAAAAAACAGTAACAAGATTGAACTTGTCCCATAAATTAACCGCCCATTTTCAGGAATATTAAATTCTATACTGCCAGATTTTATCAAGATTTACTACTATCATATTTTTAATTACGGAAAAACCGTAGAATAATTTACTTTTACTCTACAATGTGAAATTATCTGTATATATTAGCTCAGTAATAACTGGAGAGTAGCACATACTATGTTCTTTTTCAGTTAGAAACTAATCAATATCTATGAAATTTCTTCATCCGAGTATCATGCCATTCGGTAACATCGATTGTTGCATGAACGGCGACGTTTGATTTGGCTGACCAGTAAATATGTTTTTATACCATTTCTCTTATGTCATGAAAGTCGTCTTGCTGTGTATCTTGCTGCTCTTCTCAGGCCGTGCTATCCAAGCACAAGTCTTCATCTCAGGTAAGTTGGTCGACGATGATAGCAATCCTGTTTCAAATGTTTCCGTCGGCTACAAAAGAGTGACCGGTGCGGCTCTGGTTGGTTTCACCCGATCAGCTCCCGATGGTACTTTTCAACTGGAAAGCAAGATCACGGACGCCGATAGTATTCGTTTGGAGTTTAATCACCTGAGTTATGCTAAATACTCCGTGGTGGTGGCCAACAAAACGGGGCAGTACACCTATACACTTTCGCTACAAGCCAAAGAAATTCAAGAAGTCAAAGCTGCCAATTTACCGATATTCAAACGAAAAGACACCATTAATTACAATGTAGATGCATTTACCTCTTCACAAGATCGGGTGATCGCCGATATTATCCGCAAACTACCTGGTGTGGAGATGGAGGGCGATAGAATACTTTATGAAGGTAAGCCTATTCAAAAATACATGGTGAATAATCTGGATTTGATGGAAGGTAGGTATGCTATGATTAATAAAAATTTACCTGCCGAAGCCGTGAGAAATATACAGATAGTGGAAAATGATCAACCGATCAAATTACTGGATTCTGTCGTGTTTTCCGATCAAGCATCGCTCAATCTTGAGCTGAAGCGATTCACCTCAACAGGTTCTGGAAAGATCGGTATTGGGGCTAGTCCAGCGCTTTGGGATGTGAATGTGACGCCGATGACCTTCGGGCAAAAGTTTCAAATGCTCAATTCCTTTCAATCTAACAACGTGGGCGTGGACGTGGCGAAGGATCTGCGCGCATTTTACACGGGTGCTACAGGAGCTTACTTCACCAACAAAGATGTCAATATATCGGAAGGTCCAAATTACATTCGCTTACGTGATGTGACCAGTCCTGGTTTCGAAGAGCGTAAATGGTTGGATAATAAAATATTCTTGTTTAGTACAAATGTGCTGCAAAAGTTGGGTAATGATATGGAGATCAAAGGAAATATAGCCTATTACGATGATACTAAAATCAGGACAGGTTTTACTGCGACGCAAGTTTTTACAGCCAATGAAACTATTGTCAATAGCGAAGCGGTGGACAACCGATATCGCATCAATAATTTGGATCTCGGAGCGACCATCGAGAAAAACGAGAAGGATATATTTCTTCGAAATGTACTAAAATACCGCAAGCGTTGGAATAGTGATCTTGGTTTAGTCTTGTTGAATGACGATACACCTATTCGTCAGCAAACGGCATTTACCGATGAAGTATTTAAGAATTCGTTGGCTATGGGACGGTTTATTGGCAAACAGCTATTTAATATAAATTCTAGTTTAGAATGGCGGACAACGCCGCAGCATCTACAGGTAATGCCTGGTCAGTTTGAAGATTTGTTGAATGATGGCAATCCCTTTGATCGGGTACATCAAACGGTGCAATTTGAAGGATTGGATTGGAAGAATAATATGAGTTTTACCCGACGATGGAAGAAGATTCGATTGTCCCCCATGGTATCTTTAGATTATAATCGCAATCATTTACAGACTGATATTGAGCTGGGACAAGGCGATAATCATAGGATAGTGGGTGGCGATTTCTTGAATAATATGATCAATTCGTACATTCGATTCGGAGGGGATATGGGAATTGGTTTTGAAGCTAGACGATGGAAATTTAATTTGGCGATACCATATAGCCTCTTCTATTACAATGTAAACCAACAAGGGGTGCAGACGTTAGATCATGAATTGCGTAATACTTTTAATCCACGTGCGAATACCACTTTCGTGGCAAATTCCAAACATCAGTTTAGTGCTAGCGTTGGCGGTGGGAATCAATTTGGTGGATTAGACAATTTTTACAATGGATTTATCATCGGCGAATACCGCAATATCCAACGTTATGATGCACGGCTGCTCGGTACGAAAAACGTGAGTACTAGCGTAGGATACAATTACAAGAATACATTAAAGGCCAATTTTGCTCATTTACAATACGGATTTGATGTTGCCGTACGCGATTATATATACGAAACGCAGGTAGATTCGCTGGGGCGGTTGCGTACAAGCATCGCAAGCCGCGAAAGTCAAAATCAACAACACCGCTTATCGGGTAGCTTGTCACATTTCTTCGCCTCGGCCAAAACGGTTGTAAAGATCAATGGACGAACTAATTGGTCTGGTTCAGACTATTTATTGAACAATGTGATGGCGAGGCAAAAAACGTTTCATTACGCTGCTGACTTGGAGATCATGAATAATGCCTCGTCTTTGATTGGTGGCGAATACAAAACTTCGATAGGGCAGACGGTTAATACATTTGCCGAAGGCAGAAGCAATAGTATTTTCTACAATAATCATTATCTCACGGTTCTGGTATACCCAACAGAATTGCAGACTATCATCTTAAGCAACTCTTACTATCATAATAATATTAGCGGCCAGCCAGATCAATATTTTATCGATGCGACTTACCGTATTACGATGGGTAAGCGCAAGATTGATGTGGAACTGATCGCGCAAAACTTACTCAACAATAATGAGTATGTGCAACAAATCACAACAGATTACCAATTAATTCAGTCCCGTTTTGAACTCAGACCACGACAGTTTATTGTGTCTACTAAATTTAGGTTTTAAAAATCAAAACGATCAACATTATTTGGATGAATCTAGTTCGATCCAATTGCTAGAGAGCTTCATCATAGACTGCAATCTCTTTTCGATTATGGCACGGGTTTCTGGCGTGTATTTTCTGCCCGTTCGCAATTCTTCCTTTTCAAAGATGGATTCAGTGTATTCGCGCTTCGCCTCCAAGAAAGCTTGCTTGCTACGAAGTGGTTCAAAGTCCATCTGCCCTTGTAATGTAGATGCATAGTTGAGCGCATTTGCTATATCACGAAGCGTAAAAACCCAATGATCTTGCTTGTCTTGTACTTGAACCACCAGGCCTGGAAGTCCGCCAAATTTGTACGGCCCATCGGAGATCGGTATTTCGGTCGTGAACCAAGCGATCCATCCTCGATTACCTAATTGAGTGGTCGCTTTCTGGCACAGTACACCATGGATGGTAGCGGTATCCGTAGATAATTCCCATTCTGGAAGAGGTTCATCATAATAGAATCCTATACCGCTGGTGTTTTCTGGATTATTAAATAATATATCGTAGGTGGTGATGCGGTTTGCTTTTTTGAAGATCTTATAAGGAATCGTAGTGCCTTGACTAGATGCCGCGCGCAAACGTTTCTTTTCCGTTTCATCTTGTACCAGATATTTGATGGAATCCATTGTGGCAGCTTGGCTAGACTCAAAGAGCGACGTAGCATCATTTATCAATAAGTGAGTAAGCTCTGTGCGAACGGATTGCGAATCGGTGCTATCGCCCAAAAAACGAACTTCGTAAGTCAATTTCGTATCGAATACCAATGGTGATTGCGCTACTTGTGCTTGTAGGCTGTTCGAGCTTAATCCATTAGATAGGTAGCCCAATAGCAAAATGAATGTTTTGAAATGTGTAAGAGTCATAAGCAGAGGTTTCATAGGGTAAACGGCAAACTTGTCAAACTGTTTAGATAGTTTTGTAGATCCGTAATCCTAAGTAATATAGCTTAAATATACTGGTCTGTCACTGTAGGACATAAAAAAAGTTCTCGCCAGGCGACGAGAACTTCATTATTAACTATAATCACACACTATAGCTCAGGCTAAGGTTGATCCCACCATACTCTGGAATCTTGGTTGTTTCCTCCTGGAAGCAGTGCAATTGCTGCAGCTGCGCTCTCTGGATTCGACAATAATTCAGCATCTGTGTACACATAACGACGAGGAATAAGTCCCGAAGGCGTGAGCGGAGCTGGCGAAGGCGTCAAAGCGGGATAACCGGACTTTCGCCAAATATTCCACGCTTGCGCGCCATCTGGGTAGCTGGCAAGAAATCGTTGTGTAGCGATCTGGCGCTGATTGGTGCCAGGCGCGGTCAACACCACATCCGTATTTGTTAAATAAGTAGCCGCATTGTAAGCCGCACCCCACTGTTCGAATGATAAACTGATGCCTTGCGGATATAAAGTAGCCACACTTTCGGACGTCCATCCGAGATCTGCTGCTTCTGCTCGCGCTAATGTCACTTGCGCAGCCGTGATTAGGTAAACTGGCGATGTATCTGTCCGCTTATCGCCGCGCAGAATTCTCGCCCAAGTTGGATTAGCTTCTGTAAATGCTAAGGTTGCCGGACGCTCCAGTCCGTACGGTACACCGATACTCGATGAAGTAGTCGCTCCTGCACCATTTGCATTGCTAGCACCACCATAGATCGTTTGTCTGTTGTCGCTTAATGATTTCAATAAATCCGTCAATGTTGCGCTCACCGCATAATCTGATCTGGTTAAGTACGTCGCAAAGTAAGCGCTTTGATAATTGCCACCTGGATACACCACTCTAAAGTTTTGTGCGTTGGTCGTAATCACGCCGCCAGTTGCAGCTAATGCTTCTTGAAAAGCTTGTGCGGCGAAACCATTCGTAGCAGGCACTTTTTTCGATAATTGAATGGCTGCCAACAATTTTATAGAATTGGCCGTACGTCTCCAGCTATCTATATTTCCTGCGTAAATAACGTCACCTGTTATTGGGCTATTGTCGAACGCGGCGACCGCCTCACCCAGTTTTTGAAATATACCTTTGTAAATATCTTCCTGTCTATCGTATTTCGGTAGTAATGCCGTTGTGCCGCGCAATGCTTCCGAATAAGGAACATCGCCCCACATATTAGTAACAAATAGATAGATGTACTGTTGCAAAATCGTGGCAATAGCCGATAAGTTTGCATTTCCGCTATTGTCAATGATATTTTGTAAATCATTTAAATGGCCGGAATAGTAACCCGTAAATGATAATTGAGGAGCAGAGTAACGCGACGTTTCGGTGTACTGCGTTTCCGAGAAATATTGTGCATACAATCCGCTGCGCAGATCGTATGCATAACTAGTGCCCAATCCTGATTGTACATTGGTAAGCAGTGCGCTGTATACTGGCGTGGTCACTGCACCAGGATTCACATTTGTGTCGCCAAAATCACTCAGTGAATCACAAGAGGATAAACTACTCAATAAAAATGCTGATAATATTATTTTATGTATGTTTTTCATGTGTTTCTTTTCTAAAATTTAGACTTACTAAAATCCTACACGCAAATTGAATCCCCAACCTCTAGTGCCAGGAAGTTGCGACCTTTCACCCGCAATACCACTAATCTCGGATGGATCAAATTCGCCATCGGTTTTAGAGTGAATCAACCAAAGATTCCGACCTACTACAGAGATATTCGCATTCTGTATGCCGTATCTTTCTAGATTCATTTTCTTGGCTGGAAGTTCATATCCAAAAGATATTTCACGAAGTTTGATGAAATCTAAATCGAAGATAAACTCATCAGTAGTACGGCGTCCGTAAGCATTCTCATAATAAGTACGAACAGGTACGTAGAATTCTACCGCTTCACCATTTGCATTTACTCCAGTCGTCTTTTTACCACCACCATCTTCAACGGCATCTCTCACATTAAATCCGCGATCGTTGATCTCGGCTGTGCGTTGTGTCACACCGCTGAATGCACCAAACATGCTGGATAGAGAAGAGAATTTGCCGCCAAATTGATAATCGATATTGAATGCCAGATTAAAGCCTTTATAGGTAAATGTATTCTGGATACCGCCGGTAAAATCTGGTAAGACGCTACCATACGAAATGTTGTCTTGTCTTTGGTAATAGCCAGCTGCATCCAAAATTGGAACACCTTGTTCGTTACGCATAATACCGCTACCAATTAATTGTCCCCAACGTTTACCTTCTTCGTGGTAGATCTGCGGTAGTGCGGCAAAAGCGACGTTCGCTACCGCACCAGTACGCGTCACGTTGTTCTCAGGGCTCAACGAAACAACATCATTGTTGATAAGTTTTGAATACGTAAGATTCACATTCCAGTTGAACTCTGCCGTGCGGATTGGACTTCCCCTCAATTGTAGTTCAAAACCTTTCTTAGTGATTTTACCAATGTTAGTTAATAATGACGTATATCCACTTGCACCATTGATACTCAGTGCAAAAGGAAAGTTTACCTCAGTACCATCCCAATACGTCGCTGACAATCCTACACGATTACGTAAAAACTCTAGATCTATACCTAACTCTTGTTGTGTTGCAACGGCACCACGGATGTTTGGATTCACTAATTGATCTGGTGTCGGCATCAAAATGTTACCATTCCATTGATTGTTGTTGATCGTGTAGTTCATGCCTGGAAATCGGTAAGCACCAAATGGACTTGTTGTTGTGCCTAATGCCTGCGGGATCTCACCCCACGAGTAACGAACTTTACCAAAGCTCAACCAATCTTTGGTGGTTTCTGGAAGCAGGTCCGAGAACACAAAGGATGCACCGAAGGATTTAGATAGTACATCATTGTTGTCTGCCGGTAGGGTAGAGAACCAGTCATTACGCAATGTACCGTTTACAAAAACCATATCCTTATAACCTACTGTTGCTGTTCCGAAGATTGCATTGTATTTTTCCATCGTCCTTGGATTGGTCAAGGTTGGAGTCTGCCGACTATTGCTCAAGAAAAATCCATTAGGAACAACTAATCCTTGCACGGTATTTCCTCCGTTTGCTTTCGTAGTCATAGAAAAGAAATCGGTACCAACGTTGGCATTCACAGACCAGTCTTGAATCTTTCTGTTGAAGGAAGCAAGGAACTCTAAGTTCTGACGGTTAGCATACGAGTTATTCGTGTTATAACCTGCGAACATGCCCGCTTGCGTATGACTTGCCTGCAATTCACTATAGTCACGACCTTCTGTGAAAGTGGTATTCTGTTGCTTACGATAAGTTGCTTTTACGGTTAAACCATCTATGATTTTGTAGCTCGCGTATACATCTCCAAACAAGCGATCGTTGTTGGTAATACGCTTGGTGAAATCTAAGAAGGTATAAGGGTTAAAATAGTAATTTCCTTTGTAGAAGTTGTCTGGACTAGCTGGATTGTACTGGGTAGGATTTGGTCTATTCCAACTTGCATAGATACCATTGATGTTCAATCCGCGAAGTTCCTCCAAGATGCCAAAGTCCAGATCACGGTGCATCCATTGGCTAAAAGCGCCGGTAGCGGAGTTACCATAGTCGTCACTTATAAATCCATTTAGCTGTCCATTAATATAATTGATATTTGTTCCGATCTCAAATTTGTCCGTTACGCGATATGCCGAGGCAACGTTGATATTGTTGCGTTTTAAGGAACTCTCTGGAATCAGGCCGTTCACATATTGGTTATTATATGTTACTTTAAAATCGAGCTTTTCTGTGCTTTGACGGAATGTTATACCGTTGTTTAAGGTGACGCCAGTTTCATAAAAGTCTCGGATGTTATTCGGGTTTGCCGTCAAATTGGCCGTCTGGAAAGAGCGATCGTGCCCAGGGTACCAAGCGTACCAAGGAATATATTCTGATCCATCCATACGTGGACCCCAGCTTACGTCATCATATGTGTCCTTGTATATTTTACCGTCTAGCGCTCTCCATTCTTCTGGATGGCCTTGTTGCCACGTGTAGGTGCGCCATTGATCATTAGTACCACCCGCATACAAATTCTGATAATTTGGTAGAATGTATGGTTTCTCGAATTGTGCGCCAATATTTACGTTGATACCTACGCCTGGTGTAGATTTTCCTTTAATCAAAGTCATAACGATTGCACCCCCAGCACCCTGAGATCCAAATAATGCTGATGCAGCAGGACCTTGCAATACGGTTACACTTTCTACGTCATCTAAGTTGATGTCGTTAGAATTTGGTAAGATAGTTCCATCAACCACATAAATAACGCCGGTTCCAGACCCTAAGCCGCTTTCACCGCGTAGGCGGATCGATGTTTCTCGACCAAGTGCTGCTGCCGATTGGCTTCGCACTTGTAGACCCGCTACTTTACCAGCTAAGGCATTGTTAATGTTTGTTTGTCGGATCGGATTGAGTTGGTCTTGATTTACTACCTGTGCGTTGTAAGACGTCGATCGGGCAGAAGTTTGGATCCCGTAAGCTCCCGTTACTACAATCTCTTCTAGGGATTCAGTTCCAAGACTTAAAGTGACATTGACTGTGCTTTGAGTACCGATTTCGATGCGCCTTCCGGTGTATCCCACATACGAAAACACTAAAGTTTTGCCGTTTTCTGCGCGAATACTATAATTTCCGTTACCATCCGTTTGGGTCGCTAGGCTGCTTCCCAAGACACTAACACTGACTCCGGCCAATGCAGTGCCATTGCTACCGGTAACATTTCCCCGGATTTGTCGCTCTTGTGCGTAGAGACTTGTCGAGAGACAAGCGAGCAAAAGAATAAAACTGAGTAGTTTTTGTTTCATGCTTGTTGTTTAGTTAAGTAAATGATTAATTATTTGGTGTGTGTAAAATTTTTTTGTGCTATTATTTCTGTTTTTTTTGATAAAAAAGTTCTAATATGACTTTTTTAGTCATTTATTTATTTTTAATGATCTTAATAATTATGTAATGTTAATTTTTGCTAGACTATTTTCAATTATAAGTTTTTATAAATACTATTTGTAGTTGTTTTGGTGTTTTTTTTATTGTTAATAATTTGTTTAATTATTGTTTGGTTTGGTAGATATGTAAATATGTGTATTAAATATTCATTTTTAATGATAAAATTGAATTTCACGTATTTTTAACATTAATTAAATAAAAAATACACCGTTATTATGTATGTGTTATGGGTGTTTAAGTTTTATATATGACGATTTTGCTTGATTATTCCTGTCGACTTTAATAATTGTTTCTCGTAGTTATGATTTTGCAATTATAGTATATTTAATCTATATATTTAGTAGTTTATTTAAGAATATTTTTTGAATATGGTTTATGGTTGTTTCGAGGTGACTTTATGAATAATTATAATGTCTCGTCCACGATTTGGCTACAATCTCCACGGATAGGGCTACTTCGTAAATCCCCGAATTACCAACCTTTGTTCTATCAGAAATTAAAACAAAATAAAGATGGAAACGAAAAAAGTATGGTTTGTTACGGGAGCTTCCAAAGGTTTAGGAAAAACGTTGGTGATAGAACTTTTAAAACAAGGGTACAATGTGGTCGGCACATCTAGGAGCAACAGCTCGCTAACGGATGCCATTGGAGAACATGAGAACTTTTTGCCACTAGAATTGGATATTGTCCATGATGAGGAGGTCAAAGAAGCAGTACAAAAGGCGGTAGATCAATTTGGTCGTATCGATGTGGTGGTTAACAATGCCGGTTATAGTCAGATCGGCGCATTGGAAGAGCTGTCGGACGAAGAAGCTAGGACAAACTTTGATGTCAATGTATTCGGCTCTCTAAATGTGATACGACACACCGCGCCGCATCTGCGCCAGCAACAATCTGGACACATTTTCAACATTGCCTCCATTGGTGGTTTAGTGGGCAACTTTCCAGCTTTTGGAATCTATTGCGCTACCAAATTTGCCGTCGCTGGTTTTACCGAAGCGCTCGCTGTGGAGATGAAACCTTTCGGTGTGCATACTACCTTAGTTTATCCGGGTTATTTCCGTACCGAATTTCTAACCGCTGGATCGGCAAAAACTCCAACCACTCCTTTAGACGCCTATGTGTCTGCTAGAGAAAGTGAAGCGCAGCACTTACAGGAAATTAATGGCAATCAGCCAAATGATCCTCAAAAAGGAATCGAATTGCTGATTAAGGTAAGTCAATTAGACAATCCGCCTGTGCATTTGGTAATGGGTGCTGATGCTTACGAAATGGTGCAGCAGAAGATCAATCTTTTGCAGCAAGAGACGGAGAAATGGAAAGAGTTGACTTTCTCCACCGGATTTTAACGAACTGCAATTGAATACGTAAAAAGTAGTATTTTTAGATCGATGGATAATACCTTTCACTTTCATTCACTGAGTGAGTTTCATACTTTCTGCGGTTTGCCAAAGCCGGAGCATCCGCTCATTAGCTTGATCGATTACAGTAAAGTAAATTACCCAGTGAATGATCATGCATTAAAGTGGATTCAGCAATTTTATTCTATTGGTCTCAAAAGAAATGTCAATGCGCGGTTCAACTACGGACAGCAACACTATGATTTTGATTCGGGCTTGCTATCATTCTGCTCGCCCGATCAATTTCTTAAAATTGAGATGAACCCCGACGCTCAAGTCGAACCTTCAGGCTGGCTGCTGCTGATACATCCTGATTTTTTGTGGCACAGTGAGTTGGCTACCAGAATTAATTCGTATGAGTTTTTTTCGTACGCCGTAAACGAAGCATTGTTTCTTTCGGATAAGGAAGAAGCCGTGATCGTAGAGATTATGGAAAGCATCGAGCGAGAATATCAATCGCCCATCGATCAATTTAGTCAGGACTTGATCATAAAACAGATCGAAAGACTGCTCATCTATTCAGAACGCTTTTACCAACGGCAATTCACCACCCGAAAAAAGTCTAACCAAGAACTGGTTACCCTCTTTGAGCAAATTTTGGTACAACACTTCATACCCGACAACCTGGGTAAGAATGGTTTGCCGACGGTGAATGATGTCGCTGCTCAACTGCATATTTCCGCGAACTATTTAGGAAGTTTGCTCAGGATATATACCCAGCAAAGTACCCAACAGCATATACAGAAGAAAATGATTGACTATGCCAAAATGAGATTAAGCACGACATCTTTGTCCGTTGCAGAAATAGCATACGAACTCGGCTTCGAGCATCCGCAATCATTTAATAAAGTATTCAAAAGTAAAACAAAGCAAAGTCCACTAGAATTTCGAGCAGGTTTTAATTGATCTTATTGCTGTTAAGATATCATGTTTTGTGCTATTCTATTTTTTTATAAAATACGTGCAAGTGACGCTAGGGAATACAAGTTTCTTCAGATAAATCATGGTAATAGGTAGAACTTAGCACGCTGAGTTTTGCGTTTCGAGCTAATATTTTATAAATTGCTCGACGCATTATTATCTAACCAGCTATCTACCGATGCCGAATTATCAATATGACAGTCTTGAACAACTGTTTCTGCTTACCCAGCAGAATGATAAATCTGCGTTTGATGAAATCTACAATAGAACATGGGAATCCCTCTTCCATACCGCATATGGGATGCTCAAAGATGATGATTTGGCAAAAGACCTGATTCAAGAAATATACATCGATCTTTGGTGCAAACGTTCGGAAAAGCAGATCGCTCACGTACATACCTATTTAAAGCAAGCGGTGCGTTTTAAAGCGATTGATCGCTTTCGTAAAGCGGGTGCGCGATTCGAATCACTGGAGTATTTCATAGATGATATTGTAGACGGAGAGGCATCGGATAGCAAACTGCTCCAAAAGGAATACGCGGCGGCAATCGACCACTGGATGGCGAAACTACCGAAGAAACGCCGCGAAATATTCAGATTGCAATTTGAGGAAGGAAGATCGACCAAAGAGATTAGCGCCGCGCTAGATGTTTCCGTCAAAACGATTCAAAACCAAATATTGACTTCCAAAACATCCTTGAAACTACTGCTCGAAAAAATTATTTACATTTTTTTATTTTTTTTATTTGGGAGTTAGGTTCGGTTGTTACGACTAATAGTTAATAACCATCGATAAACCGACTTCTGATGTTTCGAAATAGAGATTTAGTCAAGATCTTTCTACTGTCTATTTTTTCCCGCTACAAGCGTGGTAAAGCCACGCGCGCGGAGCAGAAGTTGGTAGAAAAATTCTTTGACCAAGTTGAAGCTAAAGCACATAATCGGCCTACATCGGATCTCAGCAAGATTAAAAGCCAGATGAAAAAGGAAATCGATCGGCAGCTCGCTGGGAAACAAACGGTTAAATATCCTTTTCGACGAATATTTATGCCAGCGGCCGCTATTTTATTAATTTTTCTGACGTTTTCGACGATGGTTAATTGGCGTGGATGGTTCGACGATCATTCATTCGCCGCTGGCAAAAAAACACAAAATGGCCCAACGCTAACTGTAGGCAACTTGCAATACGCCAATTTGTTAGATAGTGTACCCAAAGAGGCGCGTTACCTTGCGCTGAATGAGGAGAAAGTGTTAGATCTATCAGCTATGCAATCAGCGCATGCTGAGGATAGCTTAATTATAACGAATCCAACGAAGACCGCTTTCGCTGTATTGTTGTCCGACGGAACCATAGCGCGACTAGCGTCGGGCGCGCGAATCGCTTACCAATGGAATGAAGCTTCCCCCGTTAGAAAATTGCGCATGGAAGGGAAAGTGTCTTTCGATGTCGCCAAAATGGAACGGCTGGGACGCAATATTCCATTTTTCGTAGAGACGGCAATTCAACAAGTCGCTGTCTTGGGAACAGTCTTTACGGTCGATGCCAACTCTCGTGCAGAACACTCCGTACATCTGCACGAAGGCAGCGTTCGGTTGAGCCATCATACCAGCCACGATCAGGTGCTTCTGCGACCAGGCCAGACTGGCTTTGTCGCAGCAGATAACCCACGTATCTATGTAGCATCTGCTGGCGCAAATAAACAAAAGCTGATGGCTTGGCGCAAACAGCAATTCTACTTTGACGATCAACCGCTACGCGATGTAATGACCGAACTGTCCGAATGGTACGGGAAAGATATCGTGGTGCAAAAGTCTGTGCAAAATCTCCCAATTACCGGTATTATAAGCCGTTATAAGCAATTAGAGGATATTCTGGATATCATTCAGATGACAAATACAATAACCTATTATGAAAAGAAAGGAGTGATTTATGTTGGCTTAAAATAAGGGTTAGGAATGGTGCAACATTCCTAACCTATACCCTTGGGTACTAAAAAATTAACTATTTGACTAATCAATTTATTTCAAATGTATCAATTGTTTATTGAAAAACATAGACTATTACTGTCTATGGCACGAATTATCGTATGCTTTTGTGTGCTACCATTTTATTCTTACGGTAGTCACGCCTTGACTACGAATATCTTACAGGAAAATATCACTATATCGTTTAATAATATCACGTATAAGCAGGCATTCCAAGACTTAAATGCCCAGACGGGATTGGAATTTATCTATTCATCCAGTGATTTTGATGATCGTAAAAAAATTTCACATCGATTTGTAAATACGCCTGTAGGCGAGGTGCTGCATACGTTATTTGCCAATACGGGAGCGAGCTATACACTCAAAGATCGGACGATCATCATACGGCGAGCCGCTCGAAATACCAATGTGCAGCAAAATCGTTTGATCGGAGGGGAGATCGTAGACGAAAACCAGAAGCCATTGGCAAATGCGACCATCATTTCCAACATCAGCCGCCGGCAAGCCACCACAGACGAATCGGGGCGTTTTTCGCTTCGCGTATCCTCTGTAGATACCGATTTGAGTATTTCGGTTCTCGGATACGTATCGAAGACCGTGGCGCTCGATACGCGTACAGATTATCGCATTGCGCTCGAAGATAGCACAAGTACTTTAGATCAGGTTGTGGTGGTTGGGTTTGGTACGCAACGCAAAGCGTCGGTTGTTGGCGCCATCAGCACCACACAACCACGCAATTTGCAAATGAGTACTTCTCGCTCCATGAGCAACAATCTAGCGGGGCAATTAGCTGGTGTCATCGCGGTACAGCGATCTGGCGAACCAGGATACGATAACTCCAACTTTTGGATTCGAGGGGTGAGCACATTTGGAGGCAATCGCAATCCGCTTATTTTAGTAGACGGAGTAGAGCGTTCGCTCGATAATATGGATCCGGAAGAGATTGAATCATTCTCCGTATTAAAAGATGCTGCTGCAAGCGCGGTTTATGGTGTTCGCGGAGCGAATGGTGTCATCTTAATCAACACGAAGCGCGGAAAAATTGGCAAGCCGACCGTGACTGCACGCTTTGAGCAAGGGATCACATCGCCCACGCAATTGCCAGAATTTATCGGCGCAGCTGATTATTTGGAGGTGATGAATAGCATCCGCCGAGAGCGAGGCGAGGAGGGGCTTTATAGTCAAGAACGTTTAGACAATATTCGTAATGGCGTCGATCCAGATCTGTATCCAGATGTGAATTGGCTCGACGAAATTCTGATGAATAGCGCGCAAAATTCTAGAGCTAATGTCAGTGTCAATGGTGGATCAGATGTGTTGCGGTACTCCTTAGTGACTTCGTATTTTAGCGAGGGCGGATTAATTGAACGAGATCGCACACAATCATGGGATTCCTCTTCCAAATTAAATCGGTATAATGTACGCTCGAATGTAGATGTAAATGTAAGCCCGACAACACTGTTTCGGCTCAATATTGGCGGATATCTACAAGATCGCAGTCGTGCACCACAAAGTGTCGATGAGCTATTTTCTCAAGCCTTCGTCATTCCGCCGTATGTACACCCTACGATTTATTCTTCCGGTGAAATCCCTCGTACGCCATCTCGTACCAATCCTTGGGCACTTGCTACGCAGCGTGGTTATGAACGTTTTAGCGCAAGTAAGATCGAGTCACTTTTCTCGGTAGAGCAGGATTTGAAATTCTTTCTCTCAGGATTGAAAGCGCGTGGTTTATTCTCCTTTGATCGGTACGCGAACAATTCGGTGATTCGTAGCAAAAGCCCCGATTACTACAATCCCGCCGTAGGGCGTGATGAGAATGGCAATTTGCAATTAGTCATTGATAGCTACGGACAAGAATTCTTGGGGTACGACACCGACTCTGAATGGGGCGATAAAAGTGTATACATGGAAGGCGCCATAACCTACAATCGTATGTTCGGTAAGCATAATGTAGATGCGCTTTTTCTGTACAACCAGCGCAATTATGATAATGGGGATTTGCTGCCTTACCGCAATCAAGGTGTCGCCAGTCGATTCTCCTACAACTATGACAACCGATATATTGCCGAGTTTAACTTCGGATACAATGGTTCCGAAAACTTTGCTCCTGGCAAGCGTTTTGGATTCTTTCCCTCATTTGCGTTAGGATGGCTTATTTCCGAAGAAGGATTTATGCAACAAGCCAAAGATACCTTTACCAAGTTGAAATTGCGCGGATCTTACGGTTTGGTAGGTAATGATCGATTGGACGGAAGACGTTTCGCTTACATTACGACTATTAATCAAGGGAACGGCTATTCGTGGGGTCTGGATAACGATTTCAGAAGAGCAGGACGTATGGAAGGTGACCAAGGCAATTTAAATCTTACTTGGGAAACGGTGGCTAAAGCCAATATTGGATTTGAGCTCGGACTATGGAATGCGCTGGATTTACAGGTCGACTTCTTTAACGAAGATCGCAGCAATATCTTTATGCAACGGCGCTCTATCCCAGGATCGAGCGGGTTCACCGCATTGCCGTGGGCTAATTATGGTCGTGTAAAAAATCGTGGTATCGATCTTTCCTTGGATGTCAATAGAGCGCTTAGCGAAGATCTATTTTTGTCAATGCGCGGAACATTTACCTACGTGAAGAATAAAATCATTGAGCAAGATGAGCCTAGTGTGGTCATCGGTACATCGCGCTCTTCTACGGGCAAACCGGTAGGGCAGTTGTTTGGCTTAATGGATGAAGGACTATTCACGGAAGCGGATTTTGCAGATGTAGAAAACAATGTGCTCCGCGATGGAATTCCGAGACACACCTTTGGTCCTGTGCGCCCCGGCGATATCAAATACCGCGATTTGAATAACGATGGCGTTATCGATGCGCTAGACATGACGGATATCGGTGGTACGGAAGATCCTCAGATCGTGTTTGGCTTTGGTGCTAATCTACGCTACAAATCAGTGGATTTTGGCTTCTTCTTACAAGGCATTGGCAATAGCTATCGCGTTATCGGAGGATCGAATTTTATCCCAGGAAGTGCCAATGGTGCCATGGGCAATATGTATACCAATGTGGATGATCGCTGGACGGTAGAAAACCCCAGTCAGGATGTTTTCTATCCGCGCCTTTCCGATTACCAAAGTGCCAATAATAATATGGCTTCGACTTGGTGGCTACGCGATATGAGTTTTATCCGTTTGCGCAATATAGAGCTCGGCTACAGCTTGCCAAGCAAATGGTTAGATCCGATCCATATTCGCAATTTCCGTGTCTTTGCACGCGGCAACAACTTGCTGACCTTTTCCGATTTCAAATTGTGGGATCCAGAACTTGGCGTGAACAATGGCCTTCGATATCCGATCATGAAATCCGTATCCTTTGGTCTAGAAATGAATTTTAAATAATCCGACAAACAGCTCATTATGAAAGCGATAAATTATACTTTAAAAGTACTGTGTGCTGCATTGGCCTTGGTCTCCACATCGTGTTCGAAGTTCTTGGATAGGATGCCCGACGACCAGCTTACCTTAGAAATGGTGTTCAATGATAAAACACGCACCGAAGATTGGCTTGCAGGTATATACAGTAATATTCCTGATCCATATTGGGGTTATGCGAGAGATATCGAATTAGATCCACTTTCCGACGATATGGCACCATCAACGGGTTGGGAACAATTTGGCTGGACCGTTATTGGAAAGCAGACTGGAAACTGGAATCCAAGTAGTTCTTGGGGACCAAATTATTGGGTAGAACTGCCTAAACGCATTCGCTCTGCGTACATCTTTTTAGATAATGTAAAAGCCAATCCAGCACAGTTAGTTACAGAAGAGGAGGTGGCATTGATGAAAGCAGAAGCGCGATTTATGATCGCCTATTACTACTCTCTATTACTTGAAACCTATGGTGCGATTCCATTTCAGTTAGGATTGACGGATCCTACAGCGAGTCAGGAAGAATTGATGATTGGTCAAACTCCTTTCGATGAAGTGGCCGCGTGGGTCGATCAAGAATTACTGGATGTCTCGCAACTGCTGCCAAACAACTATAGCAATGCGCAAAAATATGGACGTGCCACCGCCATTATGTGCCTGGCAGTTCGAGCGCGCTTCCTACTGTTTGCAGCAAGTCCATTGGTCAATGGCAATGCAGATTACAACGGGTTTACCAACAAAGATGGTGTCGAGATTTATAGCAGTGCGCGCGATGCGAATAAATGGACCAAAGCGGTAGAAGCAAGCAAATTGTTGATTGACAGAGCGGAATCTGCGGGACACAAATTATACGTGGAATATAATCCAGATGGTAGTGTAGATCCATTTCTGTCGTATCAGAATATGATGTTTCGCCGTCCGCAAGACGGAAATACGGAAATCTTATTTGCGCGTCCAGAATCCAACGTGTGGGAATACGACAGACATGCGCAACCTCGCGGTACCGGTGGAAATGGTGGTATGGGAGTTACACAATCATTAGTAGATGCCTTCTTCATGGAAAATGGTCGGCCTATTGATGATCCACAGTCTGGCTACACGGAAAATGGTTTTTCGGAAAGTGATGAGGTGCGAAATACACAATGGGTAGAATCTAAAGGTGATGGCAAAGTGACTTTGGCTGGTACATTTAATATGTACACCAAACGCGAACCTCGATTTTACATTTCTGTGCTGTACAATGGCGCTTGGTTTCGTCGAGAAAATCGTACCACGCAATTTTACAGTGGTAATTGGGATGGTGGGCCTACGCACGATGCACCACAAAATGGTTACTTGTTGCGCAAAAAAGTGCATCCTAATCATGATCCGCGTAATGGAACGAATCCTTACCGACCAGGTATACTATATCGTCTAGGTGAGGCGTATTTGAACTATGCAGAAGCGCTGAATGAGGTAGAACCAAGTAATCCTGATATTTTGAAGTATGTCAATATGATACGTGTACGTGCTGGTATACCTCAGTATGGTGCCGGTGCTAATGCACTACCCGCTCCTGCATCGCAAGAGCAAATGCGTGCAGCCATCCGAAGAGAAAGACGTGTGGAATTAAACAATGAAGGTATTCGATATAGAGATGTTAGAAGATGGAAAATTGGCGAAACGGCACTCAACGGCAATTTCTTCGGCATGAATTTCTCTGGAACCGAGCGAGATGATAGTCCGAGCAATCCGAGAGCTTTTTTCAAAAGATCTGTCTATCAACGTCGCGTGTTTACCGCCAAAAACTATTGGTATCCTATCCCTCAGTCCGAAATAGATAAAAATCCTAATCTGGTTCAAAATCCTTTCTGGGATTAGGATAGTAGTTTAGTATAGTCATTTAATAAACAGTAAAGCCGTCACTCTTGTTACATGAATGACGGCTTTACTGTTTACATTTGAAAGGCTTAAAAGCCAATCTACAAAAGATCTCTCCGCTCAGCATCCTGACGTATCATACGCTCTTCTTCTTTACGTTTTTTGCGGTCAAGGTAGCTAGAGATGAAATAGATTGTTGCACCTAAGTACGGAAAGAAAAGTACCACCAAGATCCAAAGAATCTTTGATACACCTGTCTCTCTGTTTAGAATTTGAAAGATCGCGATCAGCAGATATAAGATCGCAATTATAGCCGCAATGATAATGACAAGCTCTGCTGAGCCAACATTAATGAATAGTAGGTTTGGTGTGTTCATAAATTTTTTAATATAGTAGGTTAATTATTTACAATCTACCGCTGCATATTTTACTGAATAGTCGGCAGACTCGTCCGTCTCTTCTCGTTGATTATTGGTGTTTACTTTTAGCGGTTTTTGATATAATTCCATGCCGCTAGTCAATCTAAATTGAAGGTGCAGCGTGTCGTTCATACCTTCTTGCATATACGCCCATTTTACATCAACATGCTCTCCATTGATATTTCCTTGGACTGTGCCTTTACGCGAATCTTTCTCGTATGGTAACCAGTCCATTTCGCCAGTCACCTCATTTGTGTTGATTACAAAATGCACCTTTGTGGTATCTTGATTATTGTTTCCCTCTGTTAGGATATAGCAGTAGTGGCCATCATTTAAAGTATGCGTTGATGTAGAAGAGCTATCTGTCTCATTCATACTGTCGCCCTTGTGTGAATCGCTGCCATTTTGTTGACAAGATATCATGGTCATTAAGAATCCAGCAATTCCCAAATAAAGTTTCATATGTAAGATCTAAGTGGTGAAAAAATAAACTTTATAGGATCATTAGCATAAACCTGGCCAAATGTTTCTACGGACTGTGATCGCTTATCGCGAGTTTATTATTGTGGGGCTTTTTCATTACTTACGCTTAGGCTTATCACTTTCCCAGTTTCCATCGTAGCTTACATTGCCATCCTTGTCGTATAAAACCCCGTGACCGTGTCTTTGATTGTTTTTCCAAAGGCCAACGTAGCGCTCACCGCTTGGCCAGTAATAGGAGCCTTTACCTTCTCTTTTATCCTGTCGGAATTCGCCTTCATAACGCACACCGTCTTTCCAGTTATATACGCCATATCCATGTCGTTTATTTTGTTGCCAATCGCCGTTATATGTCCCGCCAGATGCATCCCATACGCCAGTTCCTGTGCCGTGTGCCATACCGTTTTTAGTATCGCCTACATATTGAATCGTTTGGCCAGTCGGGCCTTGGATTGCCATCGCTTTGAGTTGTTCCTTCTCTTCCAAAGCTCTTTCTCTAGCGCTTAATCTTCGGTTTAGCTCAGTGATCTTATTTTCAAGACTGTCAGTATCTTTATTCTTATTACTTGATGTATTTGCCAGATCCTCACGGTCGACCAATGTGGTTGGTTTGGCAATACTATCACGTGCCGCTTGGATTGGTTTGTCGACTCGAGAAGATGCGGCATTGGCAATCAAACTTCGTACGACCGATATTCTAGCAACTAGATCCGCATCATTCACGGAATATGTTTTCTTCTGCTGTAGGTCCTGATATTTTTGCAGCGCATCAGCATATTGCCCAGAGAATACCATCTCATCGATGGATTGTACTGGGTTGTGGATAGCGCTGTCTGCCAGCTCTTGGTTTGTGTAATGAGCTTCTAACGTTGTTAATTTATCCCGCAATTCCCTGTTTTGGGAGCTAACATAAATAATGCTTCCAAAGAGCAAAACTGAAATAATCGCTAATGCTCCAATCACTTTTTGTGCTGTTGTCATTTTTTGTCTGATCGTTTTTTAGCGGATTTATAATCCATCATGTTTAATCAAAAAGGCGCGTACGTGGCACGCGCGATTCTTTTTTGCGAAAATCTAATGAGAAGTACGCATTAGTACGGAAGATCCAGCGATTAGTATACAAATAACCAGCATCCAAGGTTTGTCCAGTCGTGTACATCATACCCGCCGTGATCTTTATGCGGGGGTTGATTATGTAACCGATAGAAGGATTGATCCGAAGGTCTTCTAGTGGGCTGTCTACCACTTTCTTGCCATTTTGCATGATAATCTCTACATCTGGTGTGAAAAATATCGTGCCGGGAGCTAGTTTATCATTGTTGAGCGGGATGTTCATGTAGAATTTGTAGCGCCAGCGATTACGAAATATCCAATCTGCTCCAACGGCGTTCGACCTGCTCCAGCGATGTTCAATCCGAATACGATGGTAGATCATGCTTTTCGTTAGTGGCATAGCAAAAAGATATTCGTGCCAGATCCTCGGTTCTAAAACTAAGCTCTCGAATTCAGGATTGCCAGGGTCGGGCGAAAAGTTGAGCCTGAGTACAGGACCTAAAGAAACACTAAAGCGTTCGTTGACTAAATAGTTAATAGCATGTCTATTATAAATTTGCCCCATTTGTCCAAAGTAATCGGCTGACTCGTTTCCAACACGCCGATAATGAAATTGGGCGTCCCAAAAGATCTTGTCACTGATTCTGAACTTTCCATAAAAGCCATTCCATGCAGCGGTCGATAGTGGCTGTTTGATCGCTTCGGTTGGGCGATCTTCTTGCGCGTTCGCTGTCACTAAAAACATCAAAAATAGCGTCAATGCGAAAGATGCGGTACCTAGTTTGAGTCTCATCATTATCCTTCGTTTACTGCGTTATTGATAATGATTTCTAAATAGCGCTCCGGATCTTTCGGAGCACGTCGAAGCTGACGTTCCAGCTGTCGGGTATCTTCCATGCGCAGTTCCATCATGCGATCCAGCAAGGAGTAAATGCGTGTAAGCGATGCGCTCAATGTATCGCAATTAAGATTTTGCTCCAGCGCGGTCAGTAAGTACGGCATCAGCTGATCATTATAGATAGTGTAGAGCCTCTCTTTGACACGCTCTTCCATGTAAGTGTAGGTGTACGCATTCCAGATGCTACGCGTATATTCTGCATCCAGTTCGTCTATTCGCTGTTGAAGGTTTGCTAGCGTAGCGTGCAGACCAGCGTAGGTTTGGTAACAGGACAATAAGCTATCGATTGCTAGCAACCGATCTTGTACTGATAATAAGCTGTAGTCTCGAAAAGTAGACTCTAAAGCCAAGTTTGTTGGTTCGCTAAACCGCTGATGCAACGTCGTGAATGTTTCGGTGAGTTCCTGGTCAGAAAACAGTTGGATAACAGAATCCCGAAGATCGATAAGTCGTTCTTCTTTTCCCGTTAGCTCACCTTGTGCCATGACGTTACTTAGAAATGCTCCCGAAGTTTGCACCACACGCTGTACATCATCGAATACTTCGGTAAGATGTTGGTTAATAGCAGCTACATCATAGTTTGTTAGCGAAGATGGAAAAGCATACGAATAGGTAGCATTGGCATTCTTGTATTCATATGAAATCGTATCAGGATAACGTAGAGCCAACTTCTTACGGTTGAGGATCGCATGATGATCAACATATTCTGCGGCTTCATCCACTAGAAATGCAATGGAGGGTGCGAGAGCTGTTAGCCGAGATTCATAAATACGGAAAGCGGCGAAACTGCGAGCGAGTTCTAATTGCGAGAAGCGACCAGTTTGTACAGCCGGATTATCTAGGAAATTAGCGATAATCAAGCGTGTTTCTCGTAGCAACTTCTCGTTAGCGATGTTCAATCGCTTCTCCTCATCGGAGAAGGGGAATTTCCGAATCTTGATGCGTATCGGGTTTATTATTTTGCTTCCTTCAACCCGTTGCCATACATTTTTACCACGATAGGAGGCCGGGTTGGCTAACACGCGCTCCATAAATTGGTTGCTTCGACTCAGTAGAATTTGTAAGTTACCATCCGTAAACAATCCAGTAAGGGCTGTGGTATCCATCACTAATTCGGTATACTCGAGGGCTCTAAAGTAAGTTGATGTCACTGGAAGGCGCGTAAGCAATCCTTGTCCACTGCGTACCAAGGTGTCGAAACCGATGTGGCTTATTTCGTAGCGCTCTTGATCGATCTCATAAAAATGTTTGCTAAAAAAACCGTGATCATAGCGCCTGATTTCGATAATATCTGCTGCACTGTCTTGCGCGTGCGTAAAGCGCCAGTCTCCATGTGGAAATCCTTCTTCGTCAAATTGCCCCTGCGTCTGCAGCTGTGGTGCAAAACCTTGTAGTGTGCCACGAGGTTGCCCCATTTGATAGGAGAGTTGTGCGTAATACGTCGTATCAGCTGCATCAGAATCTACCAATTTACGATCCAGCAGTTCATATCGGCCGTCGACGGTGCCTGATTTGAAAGTGGTTTTTAGGAGCGATTCTTCTCCCGTAACATTGTATACAACTCTTGCGTCCAATGCCTGAGGATTGCCAGATACGGTGAAATCTCGAGAGACAAAACGCCAAGCGCCATTTTTGACGTTACGCGTAAAAGGACCGTCTAATACAAAACCGTGGATGGTATCACTATCTTGATAATGTTCGATGAATTGCTGAAAGCGAAAATTTCCGTTTTTTACCGTGTCGCCCTCTAACATGATGTAATCATAGATCGCTGTTCCCGTAATGGAATCCAACAATCTGTAGCGTCCTTCGTAGCGTTGTGCGGGTTGTTGTGCCTGCGCAGGAGAAATGCTAAATAATAGGGTGAAAACTAGACAAGATGATAAGGCGGAAAGTCGGATAGGGTAGCAGCAAGAAAGAAAAAATCTATAGAGATGTCTATAAATCATTATTTGTTCGTGTTTTGAATTGTAGTACAGTGTGAAAGGCAGGTAGCATGCCTTATTGATCTTCTATTTTGATAAAAATACAAATTTTTATCAAAATAGCAAGCCAGTCTGCCGTATGTACTCCATTATCAACTACACTACTTTTGCCTTCCGGACGATTTTAGCTAAGACGTTCGGTAAAAACCGCTTGAGGTAAACTCCTACTACTTCTTTACCACCTATCACAGCCTGTTTTTTCTTTTTGGCGATCGCAGAGAGCATATTATGGACAAAGGCATCGACATGCATTCCATTTTGCGTGGCCTCATCCATCGTTCCCTGAGCATCGCCATTGCCTGTGAGGGCATTAACAGAGATGTTGGTTTGTATATATCCCGGACAAATGATGGTTATCGCAATTTTCTGAGTATATAATTCGGCACGTAATGCATCAAAAAATCCATGAAGCGCGTGTTTTGCGGCAGCATAGCTACTGCGCATGGGGGCGCTAAAGATCCCCATCAGACTGGATACAACAACGATATGCCCGCCATTATTGGCGATCATATGCGGTAGAATTGCTTTTGTAAGTGCTACGGTGCCTATATAATCAATATTCATGAGGCGTTTATCCACTTCGATATCCGTATCCATTGCAAATGAGCGTTGGGAAACACCGGCATTATTGATTAAGATGTCGATTTTCCCAAAATGTTCTACAGCTTCGACCGCCATTGTAGACATTTTTTGATAGTCTTCTAAGTCGATAGGTAGGATCATAAATCGATCCCTATCCAACTTAGCTTTTTGAGCAACTTGAGTAAGTTGGTTAACATTTCGGGATGAAAGAATGATCTTTGCCTTACTTTTTGCAGCTAATGCGATAACTAAGGATTCACCAATTCCAGATGAAGCTCCTGTAATCCAGACTACTTTATGGTCAAAATAGCTTTTCATTTCTTTTTTGTTTTCTGTTTCTACCTCAGTTATTTGCTGCGAAGGATTTATTTCCCATTCTGCGCTGTTGTGGTGAGTTGATTAAAAATAAATCTCCGAATGACCAAGAATGCTTGTCCGCCCATATTCTGTTCCGTTTCTTGATCAAGTAGCAATACTTTTTTTCCAGCGTTGTTAATCTCCATCGCCGAAGTAAGTCCTGCAAGGCTAGTTCCCACGATAATAATATCAGGTTGGAATATCACTTCCATAGCACTCGTTTGTTGTTTTTGGTTAAAAAATTACATCTTGTATAGCTATTATTGTCTTGCAAGATAATATATATTTCTTTTAATGTTTAAAGTACTTGTAATAAGCTGGTAGTAGTTATTTGGTAAAGTATTCATGTAAATGAAAATTGCATGATGGTTTAGAGAACCCTAAAGCTTTTATAACATGATGATTAGGAGATAATGTGAGAAATACTATCTTTACATAATACTGATCTACCTAAAATTCAATAGAAGTAAAGCATCCAAGCTTTTAAAATGCGTTCTTCTGTTGCCAATTAATGAATAAATATGCAAAAAAACATCAAATTGCTGTTGGGGCTATGCATGCTATGTATAACAGCACAAGCTCAATTACGACTTCCACATGTCTTGTCAGACCATATGGTATTGCAACGAGAATCAGATGTGCAAGTTTGGGGTTGGGGAGCTGCGGGTGCTCACGTGTCGGTTTACGCTTCCTGGCTGTCCGATACCGTTCATGCTGTGATAGATGGAGGTGGCAATTGGCAAGTACCCATTCGTACATCTTCCGCTGGTGGTCCTTATACCTTAAAAGTGATATCTGGAGCGCAGGAACTGCAGTTAGAAGATTTGCTTTTGGGTGATGTATGGTTGTGCTCCGGTCAATCTAATATGGAGTGGGGCGGGGCTCAAAATTTACCTGAAATACTAGAAGAATTGCCGCAGGCAAATGATAATCAAATCCGCTTGTTGCAAGTGAGTCGCTATGCAGCAGCTTATCCGCAGGAAGATATTCCAGACACCTGGAAAATGCTTGATGCGCAATCGCTAAAACCATTTTCTGCCATCGGTTACTTCATTGCCAAAAATTTACGCCGCGAGATCGACGTGCCCATCGGCATCATCAATGCGAGCTGGGGTGGTACGGGAGCAGAGGTGTGGACACCATCAAGCGTGTTTGACAATGATGGGGTGCTACAAAAAGTGGCAGAAAACCAAACAGCCGCTGCTTATCGCCCTCATCGTGCCGCTTCGTTGTGGAATAGTATGATATTTCCATTAAGACGATTTCCTATTTCCGGCATATTCTGGTATCAAGGGGAGAGTAATGTGGGCGCTTGGTCGTCTTACGATCGGCTGATGCAACAAATGGTAGGAGCTTGGAGAGCCGCTTGGGGATCGCAGTTACCATTTTACTTTGTGCAAATTGCCCCATTTACCTACAACAACAAAGCACCTTTGGCTGCGCTATTGCGCGAACAACAGGAGAAAACGGCGCGAACGCTGCCCAATAGTGGTATGGTCGTAATCTCCGATCTGGTAGACAATGTCAAAGACATTCATCCTATTCAAAAACGTGCCGTAGCCGATCGCTTAGCCGCGTTGGCTCTACAGGAGCACTATAAATTGCCTGCTAAAAGAAACTACAAATCGCCGATCTATAAAAGTCATACCGTAAAAGGCAATCAAATCGAAATTAGTTTCGATCATCTCGATGGCAAGCTACAGGTAAAAGGAGATGTGGTGGAAGATCTGTACATCGCTGGCGCGGATCATATTTTTCATCCAGCAAAGGGCGTTGTTCGTGGTGATAAATTAATAGTTTCTGCGACGGAAGTTAAAGACCCACAAGCGGTGCGATTCAACTTTACGGAAGCCGGAATTGCTAATCTTTTTAACGATCAAGGATTGCCTGTTGCGCCTTTTCGTACGGATAATTGGTCGTTTTAATAGTCTCATCTTTAATTATTTACAAACAAAATATTTACTTGTTTACTTCCAGATTTTTTTGCCTAAACCATTATGCTAAAAGCTGTTCCTTTTTTTCTTGCGCTTATTCCCGTTTGTTTATTTTCTCAAGCGAAACCAACGGATGGTCAACCTGTCGAGCTCCGTTGTGAACATTTGGTAGCGCCGTTAGGTATTGATAATCCGAATCCACGATTGACTTGGAAACTCGAAGATAATCGGCAGGGTGCCGTGCAATCGGCCTATCGCGTGTTGGTCGATACAGATTCTATGGCCGTGGTCAACGATCGTGGACAGGTCTGGGATACTGGAAAACAAGCTTCGGGAGACATATTGCTAACCTTTGTCGGTAAGCAGTTGCTGCCGCAAACGCGGTATTTTTGGAAGGTAATCGCATGGGATAAAGATGAGAAAGCAAACGCATCGGCAGTTAGTGCTTTTGAAACTGGAAAAATGGGTAATGCCCAATGGCAGGGAGCGTGGATTAGCGATCATCACGATATTCATTATAGACCTGCGCCTTATTTCCGAAAGGAATTTACACTGAAAAAAGATGTTGCTCGAGCACGAGCTTACATTGCTGTAGCCGGATTGTACGAGCTATCGCTCAATGGTCGCAAGGTTGGTGATCATCGTTTGGATCCGATGTACACCCGATTTGATAGGCGAACGCTATACGTCACGCACGATGTCACAGCACAATTGCACGAAGGGCAAAACGCATTAGGCGTAGTGTTGGGAAATGGTTGGTACAACCATCAATCGCTGGGCGTGTGGGATTTTCATAACGCGCCTTGGCGCGCAAGACCAACTTTTTGTTTAGATCTCCATGTAGTGTACACCGATGGTACCGAAGAAACCATCAAATCGGAAAGAGACTGGAAGACTTCTTCGGGGCCGATTACTTTTAACAGTATCTATACGGCCGAACATTACGATGCGCGGTTGGAGCAAGATGGTTGGGATAGTCCGGGTTTTGACGATCAGAAATGGCAAGGGGTGCGTTACCGTAGTGTTCCTTCAGAAAATATCGTTTCCCAGCAAATGGTGCCTATTCGCTTTAGTCGCCGATACGAGCCGGAATCCGTGAAGAAGATCAACGATCGTACCTATGTGTTTGATATGGGGCAAAATATGGCTGGTGTGACGCATGTACGAGCCAAGGGAGCGGCAGGTACGGTGTTAAAGATCAAACACGGAGAGCGTTTGCATGATAGTGGTCGGATTAACTTGTCGAATATTGACGTGTACTATCGGGGTGACAAGGAGGCCGATCCATTTCAGACGGATGTATTAACCTTGAGTGGACGAAAAGAAGATGAGTTTACCGCCAAGTTCAATTACAAGGGCTTCCGTTACGTAGAGATAAGTAGCAGCGAACCGATTCAATTAGACGCTAGCAATGTGACGGCTTATTTTATGCATAGTGATGTGGCGCCGTTGGGTGAGGTCAAAACATCTTCAACATTGGTCAATGACCTGTGGCGTGTGACAAATAATGCGTACCTATCTAATCTGATGGGCTATCCAACGGATTGTCCGCAGCGCGAAAAGAATGGTTGGACAGGCGATGGGCATTTGGCTATTGAAACCGCCTTGTACAATTTTGAGGGCATAACCGTGTACGAAAAATGGATTGCGGATCATCGCGATGAGCAGCAGCCAAATGGCGTATTGCCTGATATCATTCCGACAGGTGGCTGGGGGTATGGCACAGCGAATGGGTTGGATTGGACAAGCACAATCGCGATTATTCCGTGGCAAGTTTACCTATTTTATGGTGACTCGAAGCTCTTAGCCGATTCGTACGAGAATATCAAACGGTATGTAGATTATGTGGATCGGATTAGTCCTACAGGCTTGACGACTTTTGGACGTGGAGATTGGGTGCCCGTGAAGTCTACCTCAAATCTGGAGTTGACATCCTCCGTCTACTTTTACACGGATGCTTTGATTCTAGCAAAAGCAGCGAAATTGTTTGGGAAAACCGACGATCAGCAGAAATATGAGGCATTGAGCCAAAAGATCAAAGATGCGATCAATAAAAAGTTTCTAGATCGGGAGAAGGGAATTTATGCAGATGGTACGCAAACCGAGCTGAGTGTACCTTTATTTTGGAAAGTCGTGCCCGATGATATGATCGCGAAAGTAGCAGCGAATCTGAACAAGAAAGTGGAAGAAACTAATTTCCATCTGGACGTCGGTGTTTTGGGTGCAAAGGCATTATTAGATGCCTTGAAAGACAATGGTTACGGAGCTACAGCGTATAAAGTAGCCGTACAAGATACGTATCCATCTTGGGGCTGGTGGGTAGTCAACGGCGCAACTACTTTATTAGAAAATTGGGATTTAGAAGCTGAGCGTGATATTTCCGATAATCACATGATGTTTGGCGAGATTGGGGGGTGGTTTTTCAAGTCGATCGGTGGCATTCATCCAGATCCAGCACAGCCCGGATTTAAGCATACCTTGCTTCGCCCCATGTTTCCAGAAGGCTTGACACATTCGGGAGTAAGTCACCGTTCGCCTTACGGTACTATTATCTCCAAATGGAAACGCAATAAGAAGAATACGGTGACTTATACGGTAACTGTTCCTGCTAATGCCACGGCAACGCTTTATCTGCCGGAAAATGTGATAGAACAAGCGTCACAACACTTGCCGGCGGGCACGCATACCATACAGATAGAGTTGAAGAAATAAATGTGACTTTCCTTAACCACATACAAAGATGTGGTTAAGGAAAGTTGTTCACTTGTTATAGTTTAAGAATTGCTGCTACTGCAGTAGTTAATTCTTCAATAGCGCACACCAAATTCTTCTTCACTTGTTATATCTGAAAATCCGCAACATGAACTATAACGAGATCACCTTATCCCAGCTAAAGAAATGGACAGATATTCCTAAAGTGGTAAATGAGTTGCATGATGAAACTTGGTTTGTGGCCATCGATGATCATCCCGTAGGAGTGGGGCTTTTTAAGAAGGATAAGTGTATAATGGCTATTGTGGGTGAAGACGAAGAGCATCAAAAGGTCATCGGACACAGTAGCAATGATAGCCACGCCGATGAACTTTTGATTGAGGATGCTTTAAAACTAGCTTTTGTCACCTATCTGAGATCCATTAAAGGCGATAAAATTTAGTTTGTACTTTATTTTGAAAATTTTCTGGTGCAACTATCGTATACTATTTTCATATCCGTTACATTTTGAAAGTCCGAGAAAATTACTTCTTCTAGCTTTTCCGTGTAGCCGCTCTTAGGTGGTACCGTGTTGCAATTAGGACACATCACCGCAACGAAGTACACCGTCGCTCCTTCATAGATACCTTGATATAAATTAGTCTGCATTTCACCCTGCTTGGTGCATTTCAATTCACTGCTAAATTTACTTCGCAGTCTTTCCTGCACTTCTGTTCCAGGTTCAACAGGAATGAGTTCACTTTCAGAACAGCTAAATACAAGTAATGCAATAGTAGATAGTATCCAATAAATCTTATTCATGATAATAGGTTTTGTTTTAAATAACGCATAGGTGGGAAAAACGCTACAGTGAAGTTTAAATAATTCGTAGTGTGCTCATTTAAAATATCGACGAGGCTTCTAAGTGATTGCATACGACTGATAATTACGAGGATTTTTAAAATGGCGATTTGTCAAAATATTGTCCAAAAATAAAAAATAGTTCAAAAATATTTTGATAGTGTATTTTTTACACTATCTTTGTGTCATCATAATTTAGGTTTATAATTGGTTAGTAAAGGTTTTCATTCTCCCCGTTTGAAAACCTTTTTTTTATGCCTTTTCATTCCAAAACTTTTCCTGTAGCATTACCTCTTTCCCTGACTCTTTACATTACACCAACCCAATCGTACCCCTTTGCGTCAAATACTATTTTTTATAGTTTTATTGCTAATATAATTAGTTTTTAATAATTTTGAGTAGAGTAATTAAGAGCTAAATACATAGAAATATGGCAGACGATCGGATTAAAGAGAAGTTGGAGATTTTGGCTGATGCCGCAAAATACGATGTAAGTTGTAGCTCGAGCGGAAGCGATCGGAAGAATAAGAAAGGTGGTTTGGGAAATACCGGTGCAGGCATCTGCCATACCTATACCGAGGATGGTCGTTGTGTTTCCTTACTGAAAATATTGCTCACTAATCATTGTGTTTTTGACTGCGCCTATTGTGTATCCAGAAGGAGCAACGATATCAAACGTGCCGCATTTACCGTGCAAGAAGTGGTGGATCTGACCATCAATTTTTATAGAAGAAATTATATAGAGGGTCTTTTTCTAAGTTCAGGCATTTTTAAAAATGCGGATTATACGATGGAGCGGTTGGTGCTCATCGCCAAAAAGCTACGTCAAGAGCATAATTTCAACGGCTATATTCATCTCAAAACAATACCCGGCGCTTCGGACGATTTGCTCAACGAAGCCGGATTGTATGCCGATCGATTGAGTGTAAATCTAGAAATACCCACCGAAACAGGTTTGAAATTATTGGCACCAGAGAAGAATCGGAAAGATATGGATGTGCCGATGGGTTATCTGAAAAATGAGATCATTCGCACCAAAGAAGAAAAGAAAATCTTTCGGTCTACACCCAAATTTGCACCAGCCGGTCAGAGTACGCAAATGATCATAGGTGCTTCGGGCGAATCCGATATGCATATCATGAAGACAGCCGACCATTATTATTCAGAATACAATTTAAAACGGGTTTATTATTCGGGCTATATTCCTATATCTAATGATAATCGCCTGCCTGGACTTGGGTCAGATGTTCCTGTCATTCGCGAAAATCGATTGTATCAATCCGATTGGTTGCTGCGGTTTTATGGATTCAAACGTGATGAAATAGTCAACGAACGCCACCCCAATTTAGACCTCGATATTGATCCCAAACTTGGTTGGGCATTGCGAAACCTTCATCAATTTCCCGTGGATATTAATCGAGCGCCTTACGAAGCGATTGTTCGAGTGCCAGGCATCGGTGTCACATCGGCTAAGAAAATAGTCGCTGCGCGGCGTTTTGGAGCTTTGCGTATGGAGCATTTGCAAAAAATTGGTGTCTCTGCTAATAAGGTGCGTTATTTCATTTCTTGCCAAGGCTTTGTACCCTTGATGTCCGATCGCCCAGCCGAGATGATTAAGCATTATATCTTGGCAGCCTCAAATACGAAGTATAAAAAAGTGTTTAATCAGCAATTGACTTTATTCTAATGTTGGCCGCGCAGCAAAGAATCACCTTGTCCTACGATGGCAGCTGGGGCGGATTGTTAACCGCTGTATTCGAGGTCTACGAATACAAGTTTGTGTCAGCGACAATCCTGCGCGAAGCGCAAGCCGATCAAACCGATCTATTTGGCGCACGCCATGAAGTACATACCGATGAAGCAAAAGCTGCGCGGGTGAAGAAAGGAATTATTGATCGTGTCGGAAAGAAAGATTTTCAGGAACTGTATGCCGCTTATCTCTCCGAATTAGATGGGGTTGAAGATCTGATCTTACGATTGGTGCGTCATTATCTCACCCCCGAAGGAGCGAATTTATCCCGAAATTATGGACATGAAGATGTATTACGCATCAAGCAAATAAACAAATCGGTATCGCGTGAGCGACACCGATTCAAAGCTTTTGTACGTTTTAGGAAGTTGAGCGATGAGTTGTTTTTTGCCAAGATAGATCCTGACTTCAATGTGTTGCCACTCATCATTCCACATTTTAGAGATCGTTATGCAGATCAATCTTGGATGATTTATGATATCAAACGCGATTATGGCGCTTATTATAATCAGACCGAAGTTGTGGAAATTCAACTAAGCGATCTTCCTTCCGAAGCGGAGCTAATCGCCCGAGGTGAAGAGCGTGAAGCTTTGTACGATGAATTATGGCGTCGATATTTTCGCAGTACGAATATCACCGAGCGCAAGAATACCAAATTACATCTTCAGCATGTGCCCAAGCGCTATTGGAAATACCTGAACGAAAAGTTTGACCTTTAAGCACTATTACCAGCCTTTTACCGCTTGGCCTTTGAACAATTCTAATGCTTTTTGCTCCACCTCATCCGATTGGTAGGCTTGCAAGAATTTCTTGACTTTTTCTAAATCCTTATTATCCTCACGCGTCACGATTACATTCATGTAAGGGGAATCTTTGCTTTCGCGGAACAGACCTAACTTATCGGCATCTAATCCCGCTTGTGCCGCGAAATTATTGTTGATAATCGCAATAGCCACTTCTTTATCATCCAACACTTTAGGAAGTTGCGGTGCTTCTAGCTCTAGAATACGCAGGTTTTTGGGATTAGCAGTGATATCAATCACTTTTGGCATGATGCCCGTATTCTCCTTCAAGGTGATCAAACCTTGCTCTTGCAACATCAATAGCGAGCGGCCACCGTTGGTAGGATCATTCGGGATAGCGATCGTCGCATTATCCGCTAACTCTGCCACCGATTTGATTTTTTTTGAATAAGCCACAATCGGATACACAAAGGTATTGCCAATCACCGCCAATTTATAACCACGTTGCTTGGATTGTTCCGTAAGATAAGGGACGTGTTGAAATGCATTCGCATCAATATCACCCGTACTCAAGGCTTCATTGGGCATCACATAATCGTTGAAGGTCACCAGTTCGATTTCAAGATTATATTTTTCCTTTGCTACTTTTTTGGCCGCTTCGGCAATTTCTTTTTCTGGCCCAGCCACGATACCCACGCGAATGGTATTTTCATCTGTAGCATTGCTGCCGCAAGCCACGAAAAGAGTCGATAAAACGATATAGAATAGAGGTGTGATGATTTGACGCATAAGGTGTTTTTTATTAGTTGAAATGAATTAACGATGATCGAATTTTTTGGAGATAAAATCTCCGCTATACTGAATAAGGATAACCATAAGGATGAGTAAAATAAGTACTGCATTCATGATTTGTGCATCATAGCCAATATAGCCGTACTGGTAACCAATTTGCCCTAATCCACCCGCACCGACCGCGCCGCCCATAGCAGAATAACCTACTAGCGTGATTAAGGTCACGGTCGCGTGATTGATGATAGAAGGCAATGCTTCTGGCAAGAGCACTTTTTTAATAATTTGGAATTGTGTAGCGCCCATTGCCCGAGCTGTTTCTACTAAGCCAACCGGCAAATCCAATAAACTGTTTTCGATTAATCGCGCAATAAATGGCGCCGCCCCAATACTCAAAGGCACTAAGGCTGCTTTCAGTCCGATAGAAGTACCCACGATACTTCTTGTAAAAGGAATCATCCAAACGATCAGAATAATGAAAGGAATGGATCGAGAAACGTTCACCACAAAAGAGGTGATATTGTGCGCCGTACGATTCTCGAGCATGCCGCCTTTGCGTGAAGCAAAAAGATAGACTCCCGTAGGAAGTCCGAGGCAAAAGCCGAAAAAGCAAGAAACAAAGGTCATGACGAGCGTTTCGCCCGTTCCAGTCAGGAGCAGATTAATAACTTCGGGAGACATAGCCTAGTATTTCGGTGTTAAAGTAATAAGTTGAGCAAAAGGAGATAGCCGCTTCTAATTGATCTCCTGAAAGGCGTAGTATGGAAGAACTGATTTTCAATGCTCCGATAGTTTCGATACGCGCTTCAATAATGGCGACTTGCAGACCGAATTGCTGCTGCAATGCCGTAAAGGCATAATCGGTATTATCCTTCGCTTGGATTCGGATCAATAGATCATCCGTATCGGTTGCTTTTTCCGCTTGAATGTGTTGTTGATAAGCAATGGGTAAATCTGCTTGCACCGCAGAAGCGACAAATGACGCTGTATGTGCATGCTCTGGTGCTCCAAAGATTTGTGAACGATCGCCCAATTCTACAATCTTGCCATCCTTTACGACGGCCACGCGATCACAGATCGCTTTCACTACATGAATCTCATGCGTGATGAGCACTATGGTAATTTGCAGTTTGGCATTAATTGTTTGCAAGAGATTGAGAATGGATTTTGTGGTAGCGGGATCCAATGCGCTAGTCGCCTCATCGCACAATAACAACGTAGGGTTGTTGGCTAAAGCACGCGCGATAGCAACACGCTGTTTTTGTCCGCCCGAAAGATTACTGGGATAATCATTCGCTTTGTCTGCTAATCCAACCAATTCCAATAATTCAGATACACGCGCTTGAATGTCTTTTTTGGAGGTTTGACTCAATTCTAGTGGCAAGGCAATATTGTCGAAAACCGTGCGGGAAGATAACAGATTGAAATGCTGAAAAATCATTCCGATATGTTGTCTTTCTTGTTGCAATTGGCGTTCGCTCAAGCTGGTGAGCTGTTTGTCCGCCAACCAAATCTCACCCTGATCTGGTCTTTCCAACAAATTCAGACAGCGTAATATGGTACTTTTTCCGGCACCGGAACTTCCGATAATCCCGAAAATTTCCCCCTTCTTGACCGAGAAGGAGACATCATCCAACGCTTGAACTTGCCTTCCTTTACTGGTCGTATATATTTTGGAAATATGCTTAACGTTAATCATTCTGGGTACACTCTCTAAAAGTGTCCCAAAAGTACGTAAAAACAATTTATTTTAGTCTACTAGATTTGTAGTTTTTAAGAGTCAAACTGATATTCCCCAACTGCAATTACATAGTAACTTGAAACATATCTTCATTATTACCAAATTTTGGTAACTTTATGTAGTTATACTACTAAAACAACAAAAATGGGACGCAATACATCTGTTTCTTTAGGGGATTATTTTGAGGATTTTGTAGATGCAAAAGTTGCTCAAGGAAGGTTTAAAAATGCTAGCGAAGTAATTCGCGCTGGGCTACGACTTCTAGAAGAAGAGGAAAGCAGAATTCAAATATTGAAAAACGCCATTCAAGAAGGGGTGGACAGTGGAATCGCTGAAAATTTTGATCCAATAAAACATCTTGAATCGCTTAAGAAGAAAATGAAAAGTGATGTCTAAATTTAAGCTTAGTAACAAAGCGGTTGAAGATCTGACTGGAATTTATGAATATACGTATGAGTTTTGGTCTGAATTTCAGGCTGAAAAATATTACTCTGAATTGATTAGAATTTGTGAATTGCTCGCAGAGTATCCACAGATTGGAAAAAACTATAACCAAATAGATCTCGATCTATTTGGTTATTTGGCGAACAAGCACATTATTTTCTATAGGATTGTCGATAAGCGTTTAATAGTAATTGTGAGGATTCTTGGCGCTGATATGGATTTGAAAAATAGAATCAAAGACTAGAAAACCCCACCGAATCTCACTTCCACCTACCAAGCAATACCATAATCTTCGCCATTATTGCTACTGCCGCCCCAGAGTGTTCCATGCTTTTCATCGAAATAAATCGCATTAATTGGTCCGCTGTTTCGTTCGCCAAATTGAATAGCATAACCCATCGCTTCCAGCTGCTTTACTACATCCGCTGGCGTGCGTTTATCCAACAGCAGACTGCCTGCTCTTGGCTTGCGATCCGATAATTTGGTGCCACCCAAAGACAGCCACAATTGATTGCTATTGATGTTTGCTGCTTCCGCAGCTTGCTGTGGCGTCATGCCAAACTCCGTCACATTCAAAAAGAATTGCAACAGGTTTTGATCTTGCGTATCGCCACCTTGCACCGCAAAGGATAAATAAGGTTTGCCATCTTTGAGCGCCATAGCGGGCGTAAGCGTGACGCGCGGACGTTTGCCGGGCTCAACCACATTAAATGGACTGATCAGCGAATCTAATACAAAGCTCTGCAAGCGTTGGCTCATGCCTACGCCGGTATGCCCAGCAATAAAGGCCGGCAACCATCCGCCGCTCGGCGTAATCGAGACTACCCAACCTTCGGCATCCGCGGCTTCAATACTCGTGGTACCACGGAGTAAGCGATCTTGGTATAGGCTATCCGCATTTTGCTGATAAGCGGTAACATCGTGTTTGGGCACAAAATCACCTTGTTCACGCACGGTCGTATCGGTTAGTTTTCGCCGTTCCGCCAATAAATCAAGATAAGGATTTTTACGATTTTCAAAAGGATAGGGATCGCCTGGCTCGACAGAAGCATCATTTTTTGCCCGATCTATTTGCGCGGCTCTTTTCACCGCATAGCCATCGCTTAACAAACCGTCTATTGGTGTTTTGGGTTGGAATGCAGGATCCCCATAATAGAAATCACGATCGGCAAAAGCCAAATTCATGGCTTGATAGACCGTGTGAATGTAAGGTGCAGAATTGTATCCCATTCCTTTCAAATCAAATTGCTTGAGGATGTTCAAGGCTTGCAACATCGCCGGTCCTTGTGTCCAAGATTGTAGCTTATAGACATCAATGCCTTTATAATTGATCTGTAATGGTTCTTCCTCAATAGGGCGCCAGTTAGCCAAATCTTCCATCGTGATGAGACCCCCGTGCTCTTGGCTGCCACGTACGAATTCTTTTGCGATATCTCCGGTGTAAAAGCGATCGTGCGCTGCCATGATCGCCTCTTCGCGACTTTTGCCTGCGGCCAATGCATTTTGTTCCGCTTCGACCATTTTCTCTAACGTTTGAAGCAGCTCTTTTTGCACAAATATTTCACCTGCTTCGGGCGCTTCACGCTCTTCGCCTTGGTGCACTAAAAACACTTCCTTGCTATATGGCCACTGTTTAATCCGTTCTTTACCACGCTCGATACTATTGGCTGTTTGCGCTTCAATCGGATAACCTGCCGCCATTTGCATAGATGGTTGCAGGACTTCTTTCAAACTTTTCGTGCCATACTTGGCGAGCATATAGCATAAACCGCCCGGTGTACCCGGCGTAACTGCGGCCAATGGGCCATATTCTGGCGGAAACTCATATCCTTTAGATTTGAAAAAATCAACCGTTGCGCCAGTCGGTGCCACGCCCAATGCATTGATCGCGATTACTTTTTTGAGTTCTGGATGATAGATTAAAGCCTGCGTTTCTCCGCCCCAGCTCAACACATCCCACATCGTACAGGTAGCGCCCAACATCGCGCAAGCTGCATCAACCGCATTTCCGCCCTGCTGAAATAATTGTGCTCCAGCTGTCGCCGCCAGCGGTTTGCCCGTAATCGCCATCCAATGTTTACCATGTAACGGCGGTTTTTGCGTTTGTTGTGCGGAAGTGCTAAGCGTTAAGAAGGTAAAAGCAGATAATAGCAGCAATTTTCCTTTTTGGCTTTTGCGTGGAGCTGTTTGGATCATGATTTTGTGTAGTTAGGAAAGCTAATATATTAAATTTCATGCTTGAACCACAGCGGTCGTACTGTAACAATAATCTTAAGTAACCTTTTTTAGAGCGAAATGTTGGATGTTACCGCCATACATTGAGGTGTTCTATCTCCGGGGCAAACTGTGCAGAAAGCGAATGTATACGTGAATTGAGTACTAGTTTACGTCCTGCTAGCGAACGGGTATATACCATTTCTGCACGACCGACGTGGGTCTTCCATTGCTCTGTAAAATAGGTGACTAATTTAGCGTTCTTGCCAAAGCATTCGGGCACGGCATGATAATCGTGTTGTGCATATATGCCCAGAAATTTATTTTTTCGAATGATGATATAACGCGGATTGTCGACTGCAGAAATGATTTCTTCCATCGCGTTGATGAAAGTAGATCTTTCGAAAGCGCTGCTTCCAGCTAATTGGCAATAGACCGCGCCGCTCTCATCACTATAAGAAAGAACCTTCAGCAGCTTTGGGTCGGACTGTATCATCTGCGATTTTATCATGGTGTTGAGCACAGCCGTACCGATATGATGCACGTCTTTACTAATATCACGAAAACGGAGGTATAATACACCCGCTTGCAGCGCTTTCCTGCCGAAATATAACAGACCTACCAAAATTATTCCGAAGAACATATACTGAATCTGTGTCGTATTTTTTAGCAAACGCGAGGTGCGCCCGAGCATACTAAATGCAGTTTCCAAATAAGTTGTGACTGCCAAGAAGAGTGTGGAAGACAGATAAGCAATCGATTTACGTAATTGTAAACTTTTTGACGCTTCGAAGTTTTCCTTGCTGGTAAAGTGAGGTATTTTGATTTCTTCTACCAAGTTGACCCCTTTTGCCAGCGCATCGAACCAGCGATCGCGAATCTGCGCTCGGTTAGCAGCAGCAGAAATCATTTTTCGATTAGTCGATCGAATATCCTCTTCTGTATAAACATCTGCTATCGTTAAAAGGCGCGATATACCGTTTTCGATTTGTGGATCTCCTTGCAGAGTAACGCCCACGAAACTTCGAAATCGCCGCTGCATTAGCTGCAAATCACTACCACCCTGATCTGCGCTAGGATCTATACAGGCGAGATGCCACACGTTGCTGGTTTTTTGCGGATCTTTTTTATGGGTACGTATCGCTCGCCCGCGCATTTGATTGGAAAGTACAAATGATCCTACAAAACTTGCCAAAATCAGAGCGTTAACACTTGGCGCATCCCAACCTTCTCCGAGCAATGATTTTGTTCCAATCAGCACTTCAATATGTCCATCTTGAAACAATTCGGTTACGAGATGGACAATATGATTTCTTAAGGCATCTTGCGCAGAAATGACGATATAGTTAGCATCATAACTCACGGGGCTATATGGTACCGAAAAAATGTCGTGGAGAGCTGCTTTTTTCTGCAAATATTCAATGGCATCTCGCGGTATTATCACGAGGCTGCCCGTAAGTACACCTAGCTTTTTGTGGTCGCTATTATTCCGACGAAGATGTTCAAAAATCGGGATGATTCCCAGTTTCTTTAGTTCAAGATTGTTCTCGGGTGTCGTGACGAAATATTCTTTTCGGATATAATCGCCTAGAATAACCATTCGTAATTGATTTCCTAGCTTAGCATATTCAAAATCTGTGATCTCACGAATGGCTTCCAATTTGCTAATGCTAGAAGATAATGTACTATTCAGTCGAGCATTGATGGAAAAACTTATGCGTTTGCCTTCTACCGCGCCGTAGCGTCGTAGTCGTGATTCTAGTTGTTCTTGGTGCGTATCGAATACAGCAAAATCTTCTGAGGCTAAAATAAGATAAAATGTCAAAAGATGTTCCATCCACACGTAGGATAGCGCAGGGATTTCAATTTCTTGTTCGCCGAATACTTCTAGATGAGTTTCTGGGATTTCGATTTCGTGCGCATGCACAAATACTAAACACGCCATGTACGAGGTCAGGTTCTCATAGATAAAAGCTAAATGATCATGGGGAGATGTCCAAATTGGGTGATTTTGAATAGCTTCTAACAACATATTATCATTGCGCAACTCCTGAAACAATCGTTCGATATTGTGCCTAAAAGTAGTAATCGTATCGCGCTCGGCAGGATCTGGAGCAGTCATATATACATAATCCTGATGTGGACACAAGTCATTTTCTGCGATTAATTCTGGAACTGTAATTTCCGTGTCAACAGGACCATTTAACTGGATATATCTGTGCCATTCTTGCGGACTAACATCGTATGGTGGCGTGGCAGTAAGACCTACAGTTTTGGGATCTAATGCTGCTTTTATTTGATGTAATGTATGCCACCATTCGTTTTTAAGGTGATGCGCTTCATCAACCACGACGACAGAAACGCCTTGTTTCTTCAATGCTAAAATGATGTTAGATACATTGCGATACTTGACTTTCTTGGAACGTAATTCGAGGTCGACTTCTAGATCTTCTTCGCTTTCTAACTTATTGTGGCATGCCGCATGTAAACCCTGATACGTGACGACAGTCATGAATTTGGGTTCGCGAATATTTGTCGAAATCCAATCTGGCGTACTATTAGTAGAAAGGAACAATTCGCAAAAACGATGAATCCATTGATTACGAATGGCTATTGTCGGAGCCAGAATAAGTGTAGGTTTATTAATTCTTAACATCACCTCTAATCCCAATACCGTCTTACCAGATCCTGGCGGCGCAACTACATGCAGATGCCGATCTTCCAAGTGTGTATCAAGATCATCCAATACACGTTTTTGATAGGAACGCCATGGATAAATAAACTTTGCTTGGGGAGGGAAAACAGTGATGTTCTTAAGTTCGGTCACTTCTAATAACTTGATTTCGTTCGTGGGAAATGTGATGTGCTAAATATAAGTAAACAATAAGGAACAGCTGGTCATAATGGCAAAACCACGTGCCAAGCTTGAGAAATACCGTCTATAATATCCGATGCCATTAAGCTTTTGCGATGAATGGTTCGCACAGCGAGATCAGCAGCCAAACCATGTAAATAGACGCCAGTAAGCGCGGCATCTTTACTTGAAAACCCTTGCGCGAGCAGCGAAGTGATGATGCCCGCCAATACGTCACCACTGCCGGCAGTGGCCATTCCCCAATTCCCCGTTGTGTTGAAATGGATCGTTCCGTCAGGTAATACTACCGCCGTGTTCGCTCCTTTAATTAATACAACGACCTGATGTTGCTGCGCAAATGCACGCGTTTTCTCGAGCTTTTCCCAGTCATCTGTCCAAGATCCGAGGAGGCGCTGTAGTTCTTTTGGGTGCGGCGTGAGGATAGATCCCGGAGGCAAATCGCTTAAGCTTTCGGGATGCTGCGCTAATAGATTCAATGCATCTGCATCGAATACCAGTTTAGGTCGTTTCGAAGAAGCGCCTAGCTCCCGTAAAAACTGAAAAAATGTTTGCTTTGTATCTTTGTGTTGCCCCATTCCCATTCCGACTCCGATGGCAGCGTAAGAATCGATGGTCTTTGGAAAAGATGTTATATGATTGAGTTCGGAATCCGTTTGCAACATCGCTTCCGGAAAATTTGTTTGCAATATCGGGTTTGCACAAGCAGCACTATAAATACTCACCATACCACAACCAGTTCGAAGTGCGGCTTTTGCGCTGAGATGAGTGGCACCGATCTTACCATAGCTTCCGCCCACGATCAAGGCGTGGCCAAATGTGCCTTTGTGCGCAAAGCGGCTTGGCAGCGAGCAGCGTGCTTGAATGGTATCCAATGTCGTGAAGTAATAGGAACTATCAACCGCTGATAATGCGCTCGCATCCAATTGTATATCGACTACCGTTAGTTCGCCCACATATGCTGCGTTTTCTGGTTGTAGCAAAGCCATTTTAGGACATTGCAAAGTATATGTATGATGTGCTTTTAGGATAAGCATTTCGGTTTCCGAAGGCTGATCGGAATATAATCCGGAAGGAATGTCGATCGCCAATATTGGACGATCCGATGCATTGATGCCCTCAATAACAGCTCGCCATGATTCGGCCAAAGGCCGAGAAAGCCCAATGCCATAGAGTGCATCGATGAGCACATCGTGCTTTGCAAAGTCTGTCGGGATAGCATTGGTAAAGAACTGTATCGGGATGCCTGTTTGTTGCAATCGTTCTTGGTTTTCCTGATTATTGGCGCTGTATTTGTCTGTCTGATATAGAAAGATACGAACGTCTCGACCAGATTGAAAAAGTAACCGTCCGAGCGCCAAGCCATCGCCACCATTATTCCCCGCACCGCAAAAGATCACAAAAGACGTTTCAAACGAGGGGAAATCTTTCGTAATTTGTTGAAACAAGCCATTCGCCGCGCGTTCCATCAAGTCGATAGACCTAATGTTTTGCCGATTTGTCGTAGCCTGATCGGCCATGCGGATATCAGAAGCAGTTAATATTTTCATAGCTACCTCCAAGATACGGTTTACTTCCTTTTTTTGAAGAACATGTCTAATAATCCGCTCGCTAATTTTCCTAATAATTTGGTTCCTTCACGAGCTAATGTGCGACTAGCGGTAGTTTGTGCCGCTTCGAATGGAGTTTGTCTTCTAGAACGTGTTGCAGATGTTGTCTTGGAGCCAGAAGCCGACTTCTTTGCCGATTTTTCTATCTGTTCACGCGCTAAAGTAGCTTCTTGCTGTTGCTGCCGCTCGGTAATAATTTCGGCGGCTGATCGGCGCTCAATGCGTTCTTGATACTTTGTCGTCGCATCAGATTCTGCCAAAATACGATTATACGTTTCCGGCGATGCAGGGCCCATAACAGCGCGCGCAGGCACGAGATGCGTGGCTACCACTTCGGTCGGAATGCCCTTGTCATTCAATACAGTGATCAATGCTTGTCCTGTTCCCAACGCCGTCAATATTTTATCAATGGCGTAGAATTCCGAAGTAGGATAGGTACGCACCGTTTTCCGCAAGTTTTCCGCATCATTTGGTGTAAATGCGCGTAATGCATGCTGCACTCTGTTTCCCAATTGTCCGAGAACACTTTCTGCAATATCACTAGCCGCCTGTGTACAAAAGAAAACGCCGACTCCTTTGGAGCGGATCAATCGTACAATCTGTTCGATCTGTCCAAGAAAAGCTTTTGATGCACCATTGAATAATAAATGTGCTTCATCAAAAAAGAAGACCAATTTGGGTTGATCCAGATCACCTACTTCAGGTAATTTTTTGAATAATTGTGCTAGCAGACTGAGCAGAAACGTAGAAAACAACAATGGTTGATCTTGTACATCCGCGATGTTGAGAAGGGTGATTACTCCTTTGCCATCCACTTTGCCAAAAAGATCTTGAATATCAAATTCTTTTTCGCCGAAAAGATGCGCCACACCTTGCTGCTCAATGGCTACAATCTTGCGTAGGATCGCGCCAGAACTGGCGCTGCTGATGCGTCCATAATCCTCTTTAATCTCTGCCGCACCAGCACCATCTGATAAATAGGAAAGCAACTTCTTTAAGTCGTCCAGATCTATGAGTGGTAGATCGGTATCTTGTGCATATTTAAATATAGCGCTTAATACGCCTGACTGCGTATCATTAAGATCGAGTATGCGAGATAATAGCACTGGGCCAAAATCACCAACGGTTAACCGCATAGGTGCGCCTAACTTGCCGCTCAAAGAAAATAACTCGACTGGAAATGAAGAAGGTTCGAAAGGAATTCCAACTGCTTTACCTCTTTCTAGTAACGCATCGTTGGTTTTTCCGGGTTCGGCAAGGCCAGATAAATCACCTTTTACGTCTAGCATAAATACCGGTACGCCCGCATCCGAAAGTTGTTCGGCTATGAGTTGCAAAGTACGTGTTTTGCCCGTTCCCGTTGCGCCAGCAATGAGTCCATGGCGGTTCATCATGCGCAACGCCAGGTTTACTTTTGCGTCAGTGACCACTTCACCGTCCAAAATACCCGATCCTAACTGTATAAAAGCACCTTTTGGTTTGTACGATGCGGAGACTTTTTCGATAAATTGCTCTTTCATAGCTCAGGTTTTGTTGTTTAAAAATAGCAAATTAATCCACATTAAGTGAAAGTTTTGGATCGAACAAAATTATAATTGTCGAGAATGATAAATTATTTGCGAACAGTTGCTGCACGATCTTTTCCTGTAGTATCCCGTTTTACCTCGATTTTAATGATTACTTTTGGGGTCTTAATAGTAAAATTTTATGCAGCAATTTCAACGTAGAGCGCCTCGTGGTGAGAAAAGAGAGTCCAATCAAATGGTATTTGGTATTCGCGCCGTGATGGAAGCGATTGATAGTGGGAAGGAAATCGAGTCTCTATTTATTCAACGAGGATTAAGTGGTGGATTGCTAATGGAATTGAAGGCATTGCTCAAAGAGCACAACTTGCCTTCGCAACAAGTTCCTATTGAAAAGTTGAACCGCATTACCGGAAAGAATCACCAAGGCGTAATCGCGGTGATTTCACCGATCACGTACCAACAAATAGAAGACCTACTGCCTACCATTTATGAAAAAGGAGAAACACCTTTGTTGTTAATGTTGGATGGCGTGACAGATGTGCGTAATATGGGAGCGATTGCCCGTACGGCAGAATGTGCGGGTGTGCATGCGATCATTGTACCGAAAAAAGGATCGGCAGAAATTAATCCAGATGCGATCAAAACCTCGGCTGGAGCTTTGTTTAAAATACCTGTTTGTCGTCAGGATTCTTTAGGAAAAGTAGGCCGTTTCTTGATTGATTCGGGTGTACAGATGGTGGTAAGTACCGAAAAAACGGAAGATTCGATTCATGACGTGGATTACACCGTACCTACCTGCATCGTAATGGGGGCAGAGGATGTCGGTGTGTCGGATGATCTGATTAGAATATCAGACAAACTGGCGCGAATCCCCATGTTTGGCGAAATCAAATCCTTGAATGTATCTGTTTCAGCTGGCGTGGTGATTTACGAAGCGATCAGACAGCGTTCTTTGAATGATTAAATACTTTTCAACGATGATCCAGAAAGCGTCTTTTCTACTCGTTTTTCTTAGTTGGTTTACACTGCAATCGGCCATTGCCCAACAAGATACCTATGTCATGGCCATTCATGGCGGAGCAGGTACGATTCTGAAGACGAATATGACCGACTCAATGGAATTGGCATACAAAGATGCGTTAAAGCAGGCTTTGTTGGCCGGTCATCGTGTGTTGCAGCAGGAGGGAGGCACAAGTTTGGATGCGGTAGAGGCGGCCGTAAAAGTGCTGGAAGAAAATCCTTTGTTTAATGCAGGCAAAGGTGCTGTATTTACCCATGATGGTAAGAATGAATTGGATGCTGCGATTATGGACGGCAAGACCTTGAATGCTGGTGCGGTAGCTGGCGTGACGAATGTGAAAAGTCCGATCCAAGCGGCGCGCGCCGTGATGCAACATTCACCTCATGTGATGATGGTGGGTGCAGGGGCTGAACAATTCGCAAAAGAACAAGGTTTGGAGATGGTAGATCCCAGCTATTTCTACACCAAGGAACGTTGGCAGGGATTGCAAAAGGCTAGAGTATTAGATTCTCTAGCGACCCAATTGGACCATGACGCACAATCTAACATTCCCGAAGTATATAAAGATTACAAATATGGTACGGTGGGCGCTGTAGCAGTTGATCGTGCTGGCAATCTGGCCGCAGCGACTTCCACCGGGGGAATGACTAATAAACGCTACGGACGCGTTGGCGATACGCCCATAATTGGTGCGGGAAATTATGCAGACAATAATACGGTTGCTGTTTCATGCACAGGATGGGGCGAATTTTTCATCCGGTCGGTAGCGGCTTACGACGTCTCAGCACGGATGTTATACGGTGGGTTGTCAATTGCCGAAGCTGCCATAGCAGTAATTCAAAGTGTTGGTGAATTGGGGGGAGATGGCGGACTAATCGCCATCAATAAACAAGGAGAAGTGGCCATGCCATTTAGTACTGCCGGTATGTATCGCGGCACCATAAAGGCTGATGGTACAGTCGACATTCAGATATACGAATAAAGAAAAATTGGCCAATGCATTGCTCAAATGTCGGTCTTTATCATTAAATCACATTTATCATGAAACAATTATTATATGTTTTATTGTTGACTATGCCTTTTGTAGCGATCGGCCAATCAAAAAAGCAGACAGCAGAGAAACCAGCCGTGGTACCACCAGCTTTCACGGAGTTTGTAGAAGGCTATGAAAAGCTTAACTCTTTTGACGAGGTGCTGGAAAAATTTGCCGGACGTACCGTTTATATTGATCTGTGGGCTACTTGGTGTGGACCTTGTGTGGCCGAATTTGCCTATAAAGATGCTTTGCATGATGTGGCTACCAAACACGATATTGATATTTTGTATATATCCATGGATCAGGATAAGGACGATCAGAAGTGGAAGGACTTTATTCAACAACACAAATTAACGGGCTACCAAATGCGAGCCAACAAAGCTTTGTACAAAGATATTCAAGCGCAATTTTCACAAATATATCAAGGCCGCAAAGCATTTGGTATTCCCTATTACATCATCGCCAAAGATGGAGAAGTAGTGCTCAAGCAGGCCCCAAGGCCAAGTTCTGGTGAAGTGCTATACACCGAATTGATTAACTACAGAAATTAAGACGTTCCCTTGATAACTTATTTGCTTTATGGCCTCTATTTTTGCTTCGAATAACCTACAGAAGCCTACCTATGCGCTCTTACTGGCAGTATGTGTTGCGCATTTGTTCAACGATTTATTGCAATCCGTTATTCCCGCGATTTATCCGCGTTTAGAAGCGCAATACGACCTGAGTATGGCGCAGATCGGGATTATAACGCTGTGCTTTCAATTATCGGCTTCTATTTTTCAGCCCGTAGTTGGCGCTTATACCGATAAGCACCCCAAGCCCTATTCACAAGTAATAGGCATGTTGTTTTCTACTGCGGGCATGATCTCTTTAGCATATGCTGCCAATTACGAGTGGATTTTGATTTCCGTAATTTTAGTAGGAATTGGCTCTTCGATCTTTCATCCCGAATCGGCACGCGTTGCCTATATGTCGGCCGGAGGCCGCCGGAGTTTCGCACAAGCCATGTTTCAGATCGGAGGTAATACTGGTGCTGCTTTAGCGCCGCTATTGATCGCTTGGATCGTCATCCCTAACGGTCAATTGTATATTCTTTGGTTTGCCCTGATCGCCATGGTTTCGCAAGTCATCTTAGGTTACATTGGTCATTGGTACAGCCGTCATTTGCGTTTGGTGCAATCTCGCCCTAAGAAAGCGATTTTACTGCCCGATTTATCTCCGGCAAAGATCAATTGGTCTGTCGTCATCTTATTGGTACTCATCTTTTCGAAATATTTCTACACCGCCAGTATTACGAGTTATTTTCAGTTTTATACGATTCAGCGTTTTGGTTTGACCGAAGTACAGGCGCAAGTGTATCTGTTTTATTTCTTAATTGCGGTCGCGGTCGGCTCTCTTCTTGGAGGAATGCTAGGTGATTATGTGGGTCGAAAATACATTATTTGGTTCTCGGTTTTAGGCTGCGCGCCATTTACATTGCTGTTGCCCTACGTAGACCTATTTTGGACGGGCATACTCATCGTTATCATCGGACTCATTCTTTCCTCTGCCTTTGCGGCCATACTCGTCTTCGCGCAAGAGTTGTTGCCGCGGAAGTTGGGTATGGTGTCAGGATTATTTTATGGCTTTGCCTTTGGTATGGGCGGATTAGGTTCGGCTGTATTAGGCTGGTGGGCAGACCATACTTCCATTAACTTTATCTATCAAGTTTGTTCTTATTTGCCTTTGTTAGGTATCATAGCTTACTTCCTGCCAGATATGAAGAAGGTGACATTCCGTCCTTTGGATGCTGATTAGAGGTTAATTTAAGGATCTTTTACAGAGAAAATATCAAATAAAGAAAAAGGGGTTAACAGCATGCTGTTAACCCCTTTTTCGTATAGTTAAGCTAAGATTTAGTACTTGCTTCTAGAAGACGAAGATGATGATCTACGTTTTCCAGAGAAGTCTTTGAATCCACCGCCTTTGTTATCGTCAGAACGGTAAGAGCGTCCGCCGCTTGGACGACCACCGCGAGGGCGATCTCCGCCACCGTTGCGACCACCACGACGTTCACCGCTGCCACCGCCTTCACCTGAAACTTCGATACGTACGCCACGACCGTTGAAGTCTACATTTTGGAATCCTTGGATTACCTTTTCAACTTCTGCGTCTTGCACCTCGAAGAACGTAAATACACCTTTCAAGTCGATTTTACCAATGTTCTTACCTGAGATACGGGTATTGTTACAGATGTAACCCAACATATCACCGCGAGAGAAATCATCTACAGATCCTAAGTTGATAAACAAACGCGTGTATCCTTTAGAACCTTCTCTGCTACGGCCTTCACGACGATCTCCACGCTCACCACGATCAGAGCGAATATCACGCGCATCCACATTCAAATCTGGTGCGTTGCGGTAATAATCTAAGAACTTGTTGAACTCTAATGAAGCAAAACGTGCGATGATCTCTTCTTTGCTCAAATCTTGGAAGTTATCCATGATAGCTGGCAAAAATGGTGCGATCTCGTCTTGATTAACCGTTACATTATTGATTTTGTCAACGATTTTGAAAAGCTGTTTCTCACATACCTCTGGACCAGTTGGCACATTTTTCTTTTCGAAAGATTTACCAATGATTTTTTCGATATGACGAATTTTGCTCAACTCTTTGATGTTTACCAACGAGATCGAAATACCTGTTTTACCGGCACGAGCTGTACGACCAGAACGGTGCGTATAGTTCTCTACCTCATCAGGCAACGAATAGTTGATTACGTGTGTTACATCGTTTACATCGATACCACGAGCAGCTACATCCGTTGCGATTAGCAATTGAAGGCTACGATCACGGTAACGTTTCATCACGCGGTCACGTTGTTGTTGTGATAAGTCACCGTGCAATGAATCTGCATTGTAACCATCTTTCATCAACGCTTCTGCGATCTCTTGTGTTTCGATCTTAGTACGACAGAATACAATTCCGAAGATCTGAGGATACGAGTCTACAATGCGTTTGAATGCCGCATATTTGTCTCTTGCTCTGATCAAGAAGTACTGGTGTTCGATGTTTGCATTGCCCGTGTTTTTGGTACCTACGGTCAATTCAAACGGGTCGGTCATGTATTTCTGCGCAATACGACGAACCTCTTTAGGCATCGTTGCAGAAAATAACCAAGTTTTTTTCGTGTCTGGAGTCTCAGAAAGGATATTATTAATGTCCTCCTGGAATCCCATGTTCAGCATTTCATCTGCTTCGTCCAACACGACATAATTAACGTCGGAGAAATCAATGGCTTTACGGCCGATGATATCCAACATCCGTCCTGGAGTAGCGACTACGATCTGCACACCACGTCTGATCTGACGCAATTGATCGCTAATGTTCGCTCCTCCATATACAGCTACTACGCTTACACCATCGATGTATTTAGCGAAGCTTTCCAAATCTCTAGATATTTGCAGACACAATTCACGTGTCGGACAAAGTACTAAGGCTTGTGGATGCTTTTGTGAAGGATCGATTTGTTCTAATAAAGGGAGACCGAATGCTGCTGTCTTCCCTGTGCCGGTTTGGGCTAATCCGACAAAATCGTTGTTGCCAGTCAATAAAACAGGAATGGCTTGTTCCTGGATAGGAGAAGGTTTTTCGAAACCTAGCTCGGTGACTGCATTAACAATCTCATGACGGATTCCCAATTCTAAAAATGGGTTCATGAAATAAATTATACAATAGGCGATATTGCCTAAGGCGGTGCAAAGATAGGGGGAATAAATTACAAAACCTAAAATATTATCAAACAATATTTTATGGTTTTTTGCTGGAGAAATAATCTCGTTGTTATTTGATACAGAACCTCGTATCTTTGGATTTAATTAAAAGCATCATGAATAGAACTCGTCCACACCTGATTGCGCCTTCCATGTTGGCGGCAGATTTTGCCCATATTCAACGGGATGTCAATATGATTAATGCAAGTCAGGCGGATTGGTTTCATATCGATATTATGGATGGTTTGTTTGTTCCGAATATATCGTTTGGGTTCCCCGTGATGAAAGCCATACATCAATATGCCAACAAGCCATTAGATGTGCACTTGATGATCGAAAATCCAGATCGCTATCTGGCAGAATTCAAAGGTGCCGGAGCAAGGGTTGTTACGGTACACTACGAGGCTTGCACACACCTGCATCGCACGATTGCGGCTATCAAAGAATTAGGCTGTTTGGCTGGTGTGGCACTCAACCCACATACGCCTGTGCATTTGCTCAAAGATATAATAGTTGACCTAGATATGGTGCTAATCATGTCTGTCAATCCAGGTTTTGGGGGGCAAACATTTATTGAGAACACCTACAGTAAGATTCGCGATTTACGTATGTTAAGCAAGGGAGTAAATGATGATCTGTTAATAGAAATTGATGGCGGAGTGAGTCTGAGCAATGCAGCTGGTTTATTAGAAGCTGGGGCAGACGTGTTGGTGGCTGGAAGTTTTGTGTTTAATTCTGCTGATCCTACTGAAACCATTCAGGCGCTTAAAGCGGTAGATATCAATGTCCAAACATTGTAAAAAGAATCTATTATTACTCTAAAAATTTCATGGTGCTTAAAATCATTAAAGCGCTGTGTTTCAGTTTTTAACGGCTTAATTTAGAATATTTCCAAATTTAAAGCCCTGCAAGTATATTTTCGTGTAAAAGTTTGTTATTTCGTATTTTTGTATAGAAGAAGATTTCGTATTTCGAGTATCTGCAAGGATGCGACGGAATAGTGTCTTAAGATTGATGTGCGGATGATGCCATAAGCATCCAGATAAAAATCTTCTTTTACTAGTGTAATTAAAATGTGCGAAAGTTCAAATGTAATGACGGCAAAGTGCACCAAACTAAATTTTACGCAAATAGTATATTAACTATTTCTTTTTACTCAATATTTTTTTGTATATTATTGAATAAGTTAGGTTTGGGTAAATAGGTTGGCGCTCATCGTATGATTACCCTAGTGTGTTAAAAAGCAATGAAGACAGCCTTGCAATAGCTTGCTGTCATTTAAATAAGAATTAAGGTTTACTATGAGTATTTACAACGAATATATACAGGAAGTTGAGGATAGAAAACAGCGAGGGCTGCATCCTAAGCCAATTGATGGTGACGAGCTTTTAAGCGCCATTATTGATCAGATTAAAGATAATGGACATGAGCACAGAGCGGAGTCCTTAAAATTGTTTATCTACAATACGTTGCCGGGCACCACGAGTGCTGCGACTGTCAAAGCTCAATTCCTAAAAGAAATTATACTAGAAGAAGTTTCTGTTGCGGAGATTACCCCGACTTACGCTTTTGAGTTATTGTCTCACATGAAAGGTGGGCCTTCCATCGCAGTTTTGTTAGATTTAGCGTTGGGTGCGAATCAGGCTGTTGCCACGCAAGCTGCGAATGTATTGAAGACACAAGTATTCTTGTATGAAGCGGATACTGATCGTTTGAAAGAAGCCTTTCATGCTGGCAATGCCATTGCGAGAGAAATTGTGGAAAGCTATGCTAAAGCAGAGTTTTTTACCAAACTTCCAGAAGTTCCAGAAGAAATCAAGATCGTCACATTCATCGCCGGTGAAGGTGATATATCTACCGACTTGCTTTCCCCAGGTAATCAAGCGCATTCGCGCTCAGACCGTGAATTGCATGGTAAATGTATGATCACGCCAGAGGCACAACAGCAAATTCAGGATTTGCAAATGCAACATCCAGATAGAAGCGTCATGCTGATTGCCGAAAAAGGTACGATGGGTGTAGGTTCTTCGCGGATGTCTGGTGTCAACAATGTAGCATTGTGGACCGGAAAGCAAGCAAGCCCTTATGTTCCTTTTGTGAACATCGCGCCAATCGTTGGTGGTACTAACGGTATCTCTCCAATCTTTTTGACCACAGTGGATGTGACCGGTGGTATCGGTATCGATCTTAAAAACTGGGTGAAGAAAGTGGATGCGGAAGGCAATGTGGTGCGCAACGAGAAAAACGAACCTATATTAGAGGAAGTTTACTCGGTAGCTACTGGTACAGAATTGACCATCAATACTAAAACTAAAAAGTTATATCAAGGAGATAAAGAGTTGATCGATATTTCCAAAGCATTGACGCCACAAAAAATGGAGTTTATCAAAGCTGGTGGTTCTTATGCCATCGTATTCGGTAAGAAAATCCAAACTTTTGCGGCGCAATTGTTAGATATCGAAACACCACTAGTTTTCGCTCCTTCCAAAGAAGTTTCCGTAGAAGGACAAGGATTGACCGCGGTAGAGAAGATCTTTAATAAAAATGCGGTTGGCGTTACACCTGGGAAAGTATTGCATGCAGGATCTGATGTACGTGTTCAAGTGAATATCGTTGGATCGCAAGATACTACAGGTTTGATGACCGCGCAGGAATTGGAAGCCATGGCAGCAACAGTTATTTCGCCGATTGTAGATGGCGCATACCAGTCTGGTTGTCACACAGCATCTGTATGGGATAAGAAAGCGCAAGCAAATATTCCAAAACTCATGAAGTTTATGAACGGTTTTGGATTGATTACAGCGCGCGACCCTAAGGGCGAATATCACTCCATGACAGACGTTATCCACAAAGTGCTGAATGATATTACCATCGACGAATGGGCTATCATCATCGGTGGTGACTCGCATACCAGAATGTCCAAAGGAGTCGCATTTGGTGCTGACTCTGGTACAGTGGCCTTGGCTTTAGCGACAGGTGAAGCTTCGATGCCAATTCCAGAATCGGTAAAAGTGACTTTCAAAGGTGGCATGAAAGAGCATATGGATTTCCGTGATGTAGTACATGCGACGCAATCACAGATGTTGCAGCAATTCGGTGGAGAAAATGTTTTCCAAGGCCGTATTATTGAGGTGCACATCGGTACCTTATTGGCTGATCAAGCCTTTACATTCACCGACTGGACAGCGGAGATGAAAGCCAAAGCATCTATCTGTATCTCACAAGACGATACCTTGATCGAATCATTGGAAATTGCGAAAAGCCGGATCCAAATCATGATCGATAAAGGCATGGAGAACAAAAACCAAGTGCTTCAAGGCTTGATTAATAAAGCGGATAAACGTATTACCGAAATTAAGTCAGGCGCTATTCCTGCTTTGACGCCAGACGAGAATGCTAAATACTACGCGGAAGTGGTGATCGATCTAGATGTGATTGACGAACCGATGATCGCCGATCCAGATGTAACCAACAAGGACGTTTCTAAGCGCTATACGCACGATACTATTCGCGATCTATCTTTCTATGAAGGTACGAAGAAAGTAGATCTTGGATTCGTGGGATCGTGTATGGTACACAAAGGCGATTTGAAAATTGTCTCGCAAATGCTGAAGAACCTAGAAGCACAAAAAGGTAAAGTAGAGTTTAACGCACCGTTAGTAGTTGCGGCGCCAACCTACAATATTATAGATGAGCTGGAGGCAGAAGGAGATTGGGAAATCCTACAGCGCTATTCTGGTTTTGAATTTAGCGACTTGATGCCTAAAAGCAATGCCCGTACAGAATACGAGAACATCATGTACTTAGAGCGTCCGGGTTGTAACTTGTGTATGGGTAACCAAGAGAAAGCAGCGAAAGGTGATACCGTTATGGCGACTTCAACACGTCTTTTCCAAGGCCGCGTGGTAGAAGATTCAGAGCGTAAAAAAGGAGAATCTTTATTGGCTTCTACACCAGTAGTCGTATTGTCAGCCATCCTGGGAAGAATACCGACGATCGAGGAGTACAAAGTCGCAGTAGAGGGCATTAACCTCACCAAATTTACACCACTTGACAAACAATTGGTGAGCTAATCTGTAATAGTTTTATCTATTAACAGACAAATTGAGAAGAGATAAAATTTTAATATATGGCTTTTGATATCAATATGATTGAGAAGGTGTACAGCCTTTACGAGGAGCGTGTAAACGCTGCTCGTAAAGTTGTTGGAAAACCTTTGACTTTAGCGGAAAAAATTCTTTACACGCACTTGTGGAATGGCAATGCAGAAGAAGCATACGAAAGAGGACAATCGTATGTGGATTTTGCACCAGATCGCGTAGCGATGCAGGATGCTACAGCTCAAATGGCCTTATTGCAATTTATGCAAGCCGGTAGACCAAAAGTAGCTGTACCTTCTACTGTACATTGTGATCACTTAATCCAGGCAAGAGATGGCGCGCAGCAAGATTTGACGCGTGCCAAACAAGAGAGTTCTGAAGTATTTAATTTCTTGAGTTCAGTATCTAATAAATATGGTATTGGCTTCTGGAAACCAGGTGCTGGTATTATTCACCAAGTCGTATTAGAAAACTATGCATTCCCTGGCGGAATGATGATCGGTACGGATTCTCACACTGTGAATGCTGGTGGATTGGGCATGGTAGCGATCGGTGTTGGTGGCGCAGATGCCTGCGATGTGATGGCCGGATTGCCATGGGAACTTAAATTTCCGAAGCTGATTGGTGTGAAGCTTACTGGTAAATTATCAGGGTGGGCCACATCAAAAGATATTATCTTAAAAGTGGCAGGTATCTTAACCGTAAAAGGTGGTACTGGCGCAATCGTAGAATATTTTGGTGAAGGTGCGCAATCACTTTCTTGTACTGGTAAAGGTACCATCTGTAACATGGGTGCTGAGATCGGTGCGACTACTTCTACGTTTGGATACGACGAATCGATGGAGCGTTACTTACGCGCTACGGATCGTGCAGATGTAGCCGATGCAGCCAACAAAATCAAAGAACACCTTACAGGTGATGATGAAGTATATGCTGATCCAGAAACCTATTTCGATCAGTTGATTGAGATTAATCTGTCGGATTTAGAACCTTCTTTAAATGGGCCTTTCACACCAGACTTGTACACACCAATTTCACGCATGCGCGAAGAGGCAGACAAAAATGGCTGGCCAACCAAAGTAGAGTGGGGATTGATTGGTTCTTGTACCAATTCATCTTACGAAGATTTGTCGCGTGCGGCTTCTATTGCCAAACAAGCGATCGATAAAGGGTTGGTGACCAAAGCCGAATTTGGTATCAATCCAGGGTCGGAGCAAGTACGTTATACTGCGGATCGTGATGGTTTGTTGAAAACATTCGAAGATCTAAACGCAACCTTATTTACCAATGCCTGTGGACCATGTATCGGTATGTGGGATCGAGAAGGTGCAGATAAGCGGGAGAAAAATACCATTGTACATTCATTCAACCGGAACTTTGCGAAGCGTGCCGACGGTAATCCAAACACCTATGCGTTCGTGACTTCGCCAGAAATGGTCGCGGCGATTGCCATAGCAGGAGATTTAGGTTTTAACCCAGTTACTGATACTTTGACCAACAGAGATGGCGAGCAAGTGAAATTGGATGCACCTACCGGTGATGAATTGCCATCAAAAGGATTTGCAGTCGAAGATGCTGGCTATCAAGCACCCGCAAAAGATGGCTCGGATGTCAGCGTAGATGTGGCAGAAGATTCTGATCGTTTGCAATTACTTGAGCCATTTGAGGCTTGGGAAGGCACAGATCTGAAAGGATTGAAACTATTGATCAAAGCAAAAGGTAAATGTACTACCGACCATATTTCTATGGCTGGCCCTTGGTTGAAATACCGCGGTCACTTGGATAATATTTCCAACAATCTTTTGATTGGTGCAGTAAACTATTTCAACGATGAGACTGATACTGTCAAAAATCAATTGACAGGGGAGTACGGAGCCGTTCCTGCCACGCAGCGTGCTTATAAAGCTAAGGGAATTGGTTCAATCGTCGTAGGTGATGAAAACTATGGTGAGGGATCATCCCGCGAACATGCGGCAATGGAACCACGTCACTTAGGCGTTCGTGCGGTATTGGTAAAATCATTTGCCCGTATTCACGAAACCAACTTGAAAAAACAAGGTATGTTAGCTTTGACGTTTGCAGACAAAGATGACTATGATAAAATTCAAGAAAATGATACGATCGATATTATCGGTTTGACGGACTTTGCACCGAACAAATCATTGACATTGGTCTTGCATCATGAAGATGGAAGTTCGGATGAGATCGAGGTAAATCATTCGTACAACGCACAACAGATTGGCTGGTTCAAAGCCGGTGCGGCCTTGAATATCATTCGCCAGAAACAAGCGGATAAAGCAGAATAATACAGTTGCTACGAATTAGCAATCACGAAAAGGCCGGATTTACGTCAAGTAAATCCGGCCTTTTCTTTTAGCCTTCTGGTAGATCAGACGATCAACTCCAGTTTAGGCTTGTTCTTCGCCTAGAGGCTCAGGAGCTTCTTCGTTAAACAAAGGAAGTTCTTTGATAATCGTGTACCAAGTGATTACTTTTTTGATATCCGAACTATATACGCGGCTCTCATCATGGCCAGGAGCGACTTCTCTAAAGAAATTGCGAAGTGTAGTTCCATCAGCCTTTACTGCTGGAATTTCAATATCGCTAGTTTTCAACGTTTCAAAGATATCCAACAAACGAATTTCCTCTTCATCACCGTAGATCGTGATATCTTCCAATGTCGCCATTTTACTGTTCGACATGTTGATGACAATTTTCACTTTAGCGGCATCTAAACTTTCCAAGATGAAACCACCTTTGTTCTGGCCAATTAATTTAAATAATCCGGGCTTTCCAGTTACCGATACTAATCCTCTTAAATTCATGCTTTTGTTTCTACGTATTAACAGATGGATTATTAATCTTCGATCACGTCGATACTCAAAATACGATCACCTTGACGGATATCATCTACGACATCAACGTTTTCAATGACTTTACCAAAACAAGTATGGTTACGGTCTAAGTGAGCAGTGTTGGTACGGCTGTGGCATACGAAAAATTGAGAACCACCTGTGTTTCTACCGGCGTGAGCCATAGATAATACACCGCGGTCGTGGTATTGGTTTTCACCTGTCAACTCACAATCAATATGGTAACCTGGTCCACCAGTACCTGGCATTCCTGACGCACCTTCGCGTGTATTTGGGCAACCTCCCTGAATCACAAAATCAGGGATAACACGGTGGAAAGTCAATCCATTGTAATAACCTGATTTAGCTAATTTTATAAAATTTTCTACAGTTTTAGGCGCGTCCTGTGTGTAGAACTGCACAGTCATATCACCTTTTTCGGTTTTAATTATTGCTTTACTCATATCTAAAATTACTGAACAGCAAAGATACGTTTTCTAAGGATAATCAGGAAATTGATCCTGTCGACAAGAATCTGTTCATTATTTAAGGGAAAATAAATTATCTTTAAAAGTAATTTTGTAAATTTAAGTACGGTGTTATGAAGTTGGCGATACATGAATGGGCAGAAGCAGATCGCCCTCGCGAGAAATTGATAGAACAGGGAAGGCGAGCGCTAACGAATGCGGAGTTATTAGCCATCCTGATTGGCTCAGGCTCAGCGCAGGAAAGTGCGGTTGAATTGTGTCGACGCGTTCTTTCTGGAGTTGAAAATAATTTGGCGATGCTCTCTAAGCTAGAGGTTGCTGATTTATGTCGTTATCACGGTATCGGGCAAGCCAAAGCGATCAGTATTATCGCCGCTATGGAAATCGGTCGACGTCGTAAAGATACTATAGAAACGCCTTCGGCGGTGTTGAATAGTAGTAAACGAGTGTATACATTTTTTCGAGATCGCTTGCAAGATCTGCCGCACGAAGAGTTCTGGGTATTGTACTTAAATACGGGTTGTAAGGTGATAGATAAGCAATTGATTGGTCGCGGGGGCAATGATTTTACCCCGGTAGATATTCGTGTCATTTTGCGCCATGCTTTGCAAGCTAATGCGCATTCGATGATCTTGATTCATAATCATCCGTCGGGAACATTATCTCCTAGCACATCCGACAAGCAGTTGACTACACGTATTATAGATGCAGCGATATTGATGGATATCCGTGTCAACGATCATGTCATTTTTACGGATCAGGATTATTTTAGCTTTCGAGACGAAGGACTGCTATAGCGCCGAGCATCTTTATGTATATTTGATGTATGCATTACATGATCTTTTCCTACTACAAATCTCTTTTGGTATTTTTTCTCGTTTGCTATGCTCTTTGCTTTAGTGCGTTCGCACAAATAACGCCTTACGAAGGGGATGCTGCGCACAATACCACAGCTACTTACGAAGAAGTGGTTACTTTCTACAAGACTTTGGCTGACCAATATCCGCAAGCTAAACTGCTAGAGATTGGAAAGACGGATGTAGGCAAACCTTTGCACCTCATGGTACTCTCAGCATATGAAGATTTTGATCCGGAAAGTATCAAAGCAAAACGCAAAGCTGTTTTGCTAGTGAATAATGGCATACACCCCGGCGAACCGGAAGGTATTGATGTAGGCATGTTATTTTGCAGAGATATTTTACGAGATAATAAATTGCCGAAAGACGTCGTGATTTGCATAATTCCGGTATATAATGTAGCTGGTATGCTGAATAGAGGCGTTTCTCGAGTTAATCAAAATGGACCTGTGGCCTATGGTTTTCGCGGAAGTCGCCAAAACTATGATTTGAATCGTGATTTTATTAAGGCCGATACTAGAAACTCGCTGCTTTTTCAACAATTATTTACCACTTGGGATCCGGATCTATTTTTTGATACGCATGCCAGCAATGGAGCGGATTATCAATATATTATGACCTTGATTGCGACACAGAAAGATAAGTTGGCTCCGTCCTTAGCTTCGCTAATGGACGAAAGATTTACCAAGCCATTGTATCAACGCATGCAAGATTCTGGTTACCCAATGATTCCGTATGTGAATACGTTTGGCGCAACGCCAGAATCAGGTTTAGTAGACTTTTTAGAAACGCCCCGTTATTCATCCGGCTTCGCCGCATTGCACCATACGATTGGCTTTATGCCGGAAACACACATGTGGAAATCCTACGAACAGCGAGTTGCTTCTACGTACACGTTATTACAGCATTTGGTAGAAGTCATGGTGCACGAAAAAGAAAACCTGCTCGCTACGCGTCAGCAGGTGAAGGAAAGCGTAAAAACGCAGCAATTATTCCCGATCAATTGGACGTTGGATACGACACGTGTAGATTCCACAACGTTCTTGGGCTATGAGTTTGGCGAAAAACCAAGCTTAGTTACGGGACAAAATCGCTTATATTATGATCGGACACGACCTAAAACGATGCAAATCCCGCATCTGAAGCATTACAACGTCACGCTAGAAGTGGAGAAACCGAAGGCTTACGTGATTCCACAAGCGTACGATCGAGTGGTAGAACGTCTGCTGGCGAATGGGGTGAAGCTTCGTGCTTTGGAACGAGATACCACGATTCGATTGGAAATGTATTACATAACCGATCTAAAAACGGCTTCTTTGCCTTATGAAGGGCATTATATGCATGAACGAGTAGCTGTAAAACCAGTGGTCATGGAGCGCCAATTTTATGCTGGAGATTGGTGGATCGACATGGATCAGACGGCCAACCGCTATATCGTCGAGACGCTAGAACCTCAAGCGCACGATTCTTTCTTCCGCTGGAATTTCTTTGATGCTATTTTGAGTCAAAAGGAATACTTCTCGGCCTACATTTTCGAAGAGGAAGCCCAGCGTTTACTAGAAGCCAATCCTGCTTGGAAGGAAGAACTAGAACATAAAAAAGCTACGGAGCCTTCCTTTGCCAACAATGGCAGAGCACAACTGGATTGGATTTATAAGAAATCCAACTATTATGAAGATACGCATATGCTCTATCCGGTTGGTCGCGTGCTATCTATTCGTCCTCAGTAATTGGTAAATCCAGCAAATCATTAGATTCTTGCACATCAAGCGTGCCGACGTCGCGTAGTTTGCGACTCATCATATTAGTACGCGTGAGGCGCAAATCGTGCAATGATTTGGATGCCGAACTCAATTGCTTGTCTACCTTGTCCAGCTGGTCGGAGAACTTTTTGAATTCGGTTTTCACCGCTTCTAGTATTTTCCAAACTTCGCTGCTACGTTTCTGCACAGCCAACGTGCGGAAGCCCATTTGTAAGCTATTTAATAGTGCGGAAAGGGTAGTAGGACCGGTTATCGTAACACGGTATTTGCGTTGCAAGGTTTCGAATAATCCTGGATGGCGTAATATCTCTGCATACAAACTTTCGATTGGCAGAAACATGATCGCGAAATCGGTGGTATGTGGTGGATCAATGTATTTATCGCTGATATCTTTGGCAAAAGCCTCTACATTGCGCATCAAGATCTTTTGCTGTAAGTCAATTTGACTTTTTTCGCCCACTTCGTAGGCATCCAGCAATGCTTGATAATTCTCGATGGGGAATTTGGAATCTACGGGCATCCAAACGGTTTCATCGCTGTCTTTGCCCGGCAGCTTAATGGCGTATTCCACATTAGCCTGTGATCCTTTTTTCGTAACGACATTTTGTGCGTATTGCTCATTCGTGAGTAACTGCTCCAAAATATTGGCGAGTTGGTATTCGCCCAATATTCCGCGTGTTTTCACATTTGAAAGTACTTTTTTAAGATCGCCTACGCCAGTTGCCAGAGTTTGCATCTCGCCCAAGCCTCGGTGCACGAGTTCTAATCGATCGCTCACCAATTTGAAAGATTCACCCAATCGTTTTTCGAGTGTAGACTGCAGTTTCTCATCGACCGTATGGCGCATTTGCTCCAGTTGGCGATTATTATCTTCACGCAGTGCTTTCAGATGATTCTCTATGCTGATCTTAGTGTCCTTTAGCTGATCATGAGCCGTTTTGTTGATCTCGTACTGTTGCTTCGTCAAGCTTTCAAAGCGCTGACCCAAAAAGCTGTGCAGTGCTTGGGCTTGTTCTTGGGCACTCTTTTCTAAAGCACGGAAGTTGACCGCCAATTCTTCGCGACTAGCTTGTGCCAGCGCGCTATTCTCGGTACGATGCCGATGTAGATCGTCGCGCGTTGACTTGTCCATTCGCTCTAGCTGATGATCTAATCGCATTAAGCCCTGCTCTAGATGTTGCCATTGTGCATTGGAGCTGTTGCCGCCCGATTTTTTGAAGAGCAATAGGAGGATATTGATGACTGCCAAAGCAATCAATATGATTAAAAGTGTGTGTATCATCTAAGCTATTTTTGTGCTACGCGGAAGTGCGCTTTACCAAGATAGGCAATCTTCCGGGAAACAATTCTGCTACTTAGGCTGTTCTAAAAGTAGGAATCAAATAAAAATACTATGAAAAAGCTAATATACACCATCTTGGGAATAAGTGCATTCAGTTTTATGGCCTGTCATTCGTCGCAAGAGCGAGCGGATGAGGTGGATAGCGAGCTGACGCCGGTTGAACCTGCTGATCAACAACGTTATAATATCAATCAGTCCAATGAGGAGGTCATCAACTTGGATACGACCGCGACAGATACGACTAATGTTAAAAATGATTAATACCGATATTTCTGAAATATCACTATAAGTTGGTGGATTACTATGATTCATTAAAAAAGCGCTTACATCTGTAAAGCGCTTTTTTTGTACGTGCCCGCGGCGAGATTCGAACCCACATCGTCAGAACCGGAATCTGATATTCTATCCATTGAACTACGCAGGCAGTGCGGCAAAAATACTATTTTTTCCGATGTTATTACTAAAAAAGGTTGCTAAATAAGCAACCTTTTGATAATGAATGTTCTGTTTGTTAGTGGTCGTGACCAGCGCCATCTACGAAGTGCATTTCGAAGCTGAGATCTAAATCTGTAGCGCCGGCAAAATTTAGGAAATTTGCATTGTTCCAGTCTGCTGCCGTGATGTTTGCCTTCACGCCTGGATTCAGGTGGCGCATTACATAACGCATCACAAACGTGCTTGATGTCTCCAGTACGGTCATGTAACCAGTAACACCTACGTTGACGTTTTGGCCAGCGGCATTTTTGTCTGCATACACATAATCAAACGTGCTGATTTCTGTCGCTGGATTGGCCGTAAAAAAAACTTGGTGAATATCATCACGACTTACGAAAGTTTGCTCTGATCTTCTGCCTGCAAAATCCGTGCTTTGTAAAGAAACGCGGTAGGTTTTGCCTTTCTCCAAGTGAAGGTGGGCGCCTACTGGAGGAAGTAATTGTCCATTCGGAGCAGGTGTAAACTTCACCGTGTCGCTGTCCGCACCCGCAAAATCCTCATAGTGGAAATGATCGTCGTGTGCTTCGCGCTTTACTTCGGTAAAAATAATGGTTGCCGTTCCTACTTCTTCTTGATCTATTTCTGCAATCGGATCATCTTTCTGACAAGATTGGAAAGATAAAGTAGTTACTGCGGCAAATAGAAAAATCAATGTTTTTTTCATCGTGTTGTTTTTTAAAATTGAAATGTAAATCCTAGTGTGATATTTCTTCCCATCTGATGCGAGAAGTAGCGCATGCGATCCATGTAATCCTTGTAGAGCACGTTGAAGATGTTTTCTACACCTAGATTAACTTGGATGTTACGCTGTTTAATGGGTAGCCTTGCACTCGCAAAGGCATTAAATAAGTGATAAGCCGCTGGCGGTTGGGTGTAATCGGTAGCCGGATCAAAGCGGCGCTGCCGATCTACAAACACGTGCGCTAAGCGGATATAGTTTTCCGACTCGGTACCGTACTGCCATTTGATGCTTTGATGGATGCGATCCGCTGGAATGAATGGGAAATAGGTGTGGTTCTCCAGATCGCGTGCGCGTACCAAAGAACCTTTTAAAGTGTAAGACCAAGCGGTATTGATCTGCCAATCTAATTGCAGATCTACACCATAAAAGAAAGCGTCTTGCTGACGATAATTGAACACCGGAAATGTACCGCGAATGGTCTGACGAACCGAATCTGGGTTGGGCGTTGCGTAGATGTAATTTTTAATGTATTGCGCGTACAAGTCGGTGGTGATGGCGATATTTTCACTTTTGAACAAAATGGAATTTACCCACTTGAAACCTCGTTCAGAAGCAAGATTCGGATCACCTACTTCATACGTTCCGCTGCCGTGATGTAGGCCGTCGCTATACAATTCATTCGCCGAAGGCGCACGCCATGCTAACCCTAGGTTGGTCTTCCAAGTCCACGCTGGCGAAGCATGATAGGCCAATCCCGCCGATCCGCTCCAATTGTGAAAGTGCCGACGATCTGTCAGCAAATATTGGCGGACAATGCCATTCTCATCAATGCTACTGTAATCGTATCGAAAACCAGCTACGTCAAAGTAGCGGTAATCGTATCGTGCGCCCAGTTCGCCATGAAACTTGCCCCAATGCTGCTGTGTGATGGCGTATACCCCAAGATTGTGGTTGTCAAAGTTGGGGATAATCGGTGTGGTGCCTGTGCCTGGTACATTGTTGTTCACTTGCAACATGCCGTCGATTCCGATGCGATGATGTCCGGATTTCAAGGCAATATCTAGCGTTTGCGTGGTGAGGCTCATATCGGCCATGGGCGTATCGTCCGACATGACGCGACGCAGATCGTATTCCTTACGACGGTTACGTTGTAGGGCAAATTGGGTTTCTAATTTCGTTTGTCCAGATAGCGTATATACCCATTTGATCTTAGCTAAATCATGATCCACACGCTGACGTGGTGAAGCAATGTTGTACGTGAAATCGTAGGTTGATGATGGTCTACCACGTTCGATATTAGCCAGAATATCATCCAAGGTGCTGACATGCGCACCGTAGAAAATGCCGAGATTAGTGCCGAAATGACTGTAGTAAAACTCCAGATCGTGATTGCCTTTGTTGTATTGCAACAAACCCGAAAGGTTTAATTCTTCTACTCCGGTATTGCCTAATACGTACTCTGTGGTTTGCAAATTCCCAATTTTCTTGCCCGAAGCCTGGATACGCCATCCCAAATTAGGAATCTTTGAGATTCCGCCTTCCAAGCGAATGTTGCCCACACCGCCACGACCGTTGGATTGCCCCAGTAAATCCACACGCCCACTTATTTTGCTTGGATCAATTGGATTTGCGGTACTAATGATCACGCCGCCCAAAGCATCAGCGCCGTAGCGCACACCTTCTGCACCTTTGATGACTTCCAACCGATCGGCGGTGAAGGGATCGATTTCTGGCGCATGTTCTGCGCCCCATTGCTGTCCTTCTTGGCGCACACCGTGATTGAGTAGGAGCACGCGATTGCTATGCAAACCATTGATGACAGGCTTGGCAATGCTAGAACCGGTATTTAATTGACTCACGCCCGCAATCTGACTGAGCATTTCTGCCAAAGGCTTTGCCCGAAATTCTTGCTTGGTTTCTTCCAAAAGATGATGCCTGCTGCTGGTGATATGTTCAGATTGTATTCCGGTCACGGTCACATCCTGTACATGCACAACACCCACGTTCATTACGATCCGTAAATTTTGCTGCGTGGGAAGCGAAATGATTCTCTGTACCGTATCATAACCTAAAAAGCTGAAGGTTACGGTCTGTTCACCAGCGCATTGATTTTGCAATTTAAATAGACCTTGACGATCGGTATAGACAACGCTATTGTTGCTTGTATTGCGCACAGCGACGCCTACCAACGGTTTTGCTTGGTTGTCGACAACAGTACCTGACAGGGTTAATCTACAAGGGTTTTGGGCATTTGCTCCTACACTGCATGAAAGCAGCAGAGCCAACACCCACAGATAACGAAACATACGTTCGATCTATAAAGTGAAAAACTAATTTGAAAGGGATTGGCGTATTTTCTAGGCTAGAGGAGGACCGCGCAGCGATGGCGCACCAAGATCGTGATCTTGTGGAAATGACCACAAATACGGCGTAGCCGATGGAGGTAGTGTCGCAGGATACAGCAAGGCAAAGCTTGCGGCAAAATAGGAGAGAACTACCGGATTGTTGTGATGGATGAGAAAACAGATGCCACAATCTTGATCAGAGGAATGATCATGAGAATGACGACAAGGATCATTTTGCTGTTGATGATCATGCTGTTTCTCTTGTGCGAAATGTAGAGGTTCTCTGGAATCTTCTGGCAGGTGATGATGCACGGTAGCCACGCCCATGGAAAACATCCATAGCATGATACTCAGTAGCATTCCAACTAGCCGAAAGTAATTTCCTTTCCTCAACACGGAACAAAGGTACATCAAATGCAATAATGTTGCAAGGTTTTGTTTGCTTACTGCGAACGCTTTTTGGATCTGGGATGAAATTCGGTCATCACGGTTTGCAAATACGCATTATCCAAATGGGTGTATATTTCCGTCGTACTGATGCTTTCGTGGCCCAGCATATCTTGTACTGCGCGCAGATCGGCGCCGCCCTCCACCAAATGTGTGGCAAAGCTATGTCGGAAAGTGTGTGGACTAATGTGTTTGGTAATTTGAGCTTGTTCGGCTTGTTTTTTAATCATTAGAAATACCATCACGCGAGATATAGCAGCACCTCTCCTGTTCAAGAAAACCATATCTTCTTGTCCGGACTTGACTGGCACTTGAGGTCTGCTTTCATGGAGATAAATGCTTAAGTATTTGCTAGCCTGACTGCCTATAGGTATTAGCCGCTCTTTATTGCCTTTGCCTTCTACTTTTATAAATTCTGCTTCGAGATAGAGATTGGATATTTTTAGAGAAACCAATTCGGACACCCGCAATCCACAACCATAAAGCACTTCTAGCATCGCTTTGTTACGCATTCCTTCGGGAAGCGATAAGTCGATGCTGTCAATCAAGCGGTCAATCTCGACGATGCTGAGTACATCCGGTAATTTTCGCATCAGTCGAGGTGCCTCGATCAGCACCGCTGGATTGTTGGGCAGATCATGCTCAATTTGCAAAAACGTAAAGAAGGATTTCAAAGCAGAAAGCAGCCGCGCTTGCGAAGTCGGCGCCATATCCTGTTGATGTACCTGCGCCAAAAATTGTTGAATATCGAGTGGAGTCATTTGCGGAAGCGCAATAGCATTTTCTATGGCATAAGCTTCCAACTTGACGATATCTGATAAGTAAGCTTCGATCGAATTCGCAGATAATCCTCGCTCCAAGAGCAGGTACCGCTTATAATCTTTCTTCCAGATCTCCCAATTCATAGCCATAAAGATAGAAAATATACCAAGAGCCATAAAGTGCTTTTGATGAACCGATCGCAAGATTTCGTGTACGGTGGCTGTGCGAAAATTCTCAAAAGAGTGCGCCTGTTGATGGGATTCTGTGGAATAATTACTTATTTTGCAGCTTGATTTAAAAATAGATTTAGTTTAACAACCCATTTCATATGATTATTCAACCACGCGTACGAGGATTTATCTGTCTGACAACCCATCCCGATGGTACTGCTCAGAACGTGAAAAATCAAATTGATTACGTTCAGTCCAAAGGAGCCATTGAAAATGGTCCTAAAAAAGTATTGGTAATCGGTGCATCGACCGGTTTCGGACTTTCATCTCGTATCACCGCGGCGTTTGGTTCTGGCGCAGCAACAATCGGAGTTTTCTTTGAAAAGCCTGCTGCAGCTGGCAAACCAGGTACAGCAGGTTGGTACAATTCGGCTGCCTTCGAAAAAGAAGCTACAGCAGCCGGATTATATGCAAAAAGTATCAATGGTGACGCCTTTTCGGATGAGGTGAAAAAGCAAACCATCGAATTGATTAAACAAGACTTAGGTCAGGTCGATCTAGTGGTTTATTCTTTAGCATCTCCACGTCGTACACATCCAAAAACAGGTGTGGCTCACGGTTCTGTGTTGAAGCCAATTGGTCAACCATTTACCGATAAAACGGTAGATTTCCACAGCGGTGTGGTTTCTGATATTACCATCAATCCGATCGAGAATGACGAGGATATCGAAAACACCGTAGCGGTAATGGGCGGTGAAGATTGGCAATTCTGGATCGAAGATCTGAAAGCTGCTGGTGTTTTGGCAGAAGGTGTAAAAACGGTTGCTTATTCTTATATCGGCCCTGAGTTGACATACCCAATATATCGTAATGGTACGATCGGTCGTGCAAAAGATAACTTAGAAGCGACAGTTCCTGCATTGAACGAATTGCTTGCTGATTTGAATGGCGTATCTTACGTGTCTGTCAACAAAGCTTTGGTAACGCAGTCTAGTTCGGCTATTCCGGTTGTGCCATTGTACATCTCTTTGTTGTACAAAGTGATGAAAGAAAAAGGCATTCACGAAGGTACAGTAGAGCAAATGCAACGTCTATTTGCAACACAATTGTACAGCGGACATGCACCAGCGTTAGACGAAAAAGGACGTATCCGCGTAGACGATTGGGAAATGCGTGCCGATGTGCAAGAGGAAGTAGCGGCATTGTGGCAACAAATCTCTACAGAAAACTTAGAAGAAATCTCTGATATCAAAGGATACCGTGAAGAATTCTTTGGTTTGTTTGGTTTCCAAGTAGATGGCATCGATTACGAAGCAGATACGAATGAAGTAGTTGGAGTTCCTTCTATTCAAGCATAATTTTAAACCTGCTTTTAGCAGTTTTTACAAAAAAAAAGATTAGTAAAAAGCAAAAGTAAGCAAAACGGTTAAAACCTTTGCTATACAAGGCTTTATAAAAAGAGTAGTCTTAGTTCGGAAGTCGGTGTCTGATAGGTTTTGGGCTTAAATTGACAAGGTTAGGTTACTAATTCGTTACCGATTGATAAAGGTACCATCATAACTTAGCTGATTATATTTCAGTCTTTTGCACCCTTTTCTACATTCCCTTGTAACTCAATGTAATTTAATTTTAAACATTAAACATTTGAGTTATGGAGCAGACAAAAAAATCGACGTTCAAACTGCTTTTCTATTTGAAAAAGAACGAACTGAAAAAGAACGGTAATGCCCCGATTATGGCACGTATTACCATTGACGGAACCCCGAAAACTTTCGGAACAAAGTTAGAAATTGACCCCAATAATTGGGATTTAAAACACGGAAGAGTTCAGGGCAAAAGTGCGCATGCATTAAGCATCAATAGGAAGCTGGATAATATACGTGGGCGTATCGACAAGATTTATGAAGATATGCTGAAGCAAGAGGGCTTTGCAACCTCCCAAAAAGTGAAATTGTCATTTTTGGGTGTCGGTGTAATGGAGGATGCTATATTAAAAGTATTCAACGACCAAAATGAAGATTTTAAAAAACTGGTAGAAAAGGGAGAACGTGCGCTAAGTACTTATTACAAGTATATTGTAGTTTACAACCACCTTGCCAAGTTTATCAAAGAACGCTATCATCGTGATGATATGGCTTTCCGAGAATTGACTGGCGATTTTATCCGAGAGTTTGATTTTTACCTACGGTACGACTTACAATCTTCGCATAATACGGTTTGGGTTTACACATTGCCTGTATTAAGTTTGGTGGAACTGGCTATTAAAAAAGGTTTGATACGTGATAATCCGTTTCAGGATTATGAAATCAATATGGAAGAAACCGACCGAGGTTATATCCTCAAAGAAGATGTAGAAAAGCTGACGATGTGCGTACCACCGCACCCACGGTATGAATTAGTAAAAGACCTGTTTATTTTCAGTTGCTTTACCGGATTGGCTTATGCGGATATTAAGAAACTGACAAGGAACAATATTCACTCATTCTTTGACGGTCATCAATGGATTATCAGCAGGAGAAAGAAGTCAGATATTGCTTCCAATGTTCGGTTAATGGAAATCCCTAAACGTATCATTGAGAAGTATCAGGGTACTACAAGGAATGAATTTATCTTTCCGGTTCCGACCAATTCAACCTGTAATACGCACATAGGTAAATTGGTTGAAAAAGCAGAGATTATTACAGAACAAAAAGTAACGTTTCACACGGCAAGGCATACTTTCGGAACAATGTTTTTGACCGAGGGCGTACCGCTTGAAAGCCTAAGCAAAATGATGGGGCATAAAAACATTTCCACTACACAGATTTATGCTAAAATTACAAGTCAAAAAATCAGTAAGGATATGGATTTGGTTACCCCTAAATTCAAGGCTATGGAAGAAGCGTTTATGATGGGAATCTAATCGGCTTTTATTTAATCACAATGAGCAGAACTTCAACGGTTCTGCTTTTTTTATGCCCATACTTTTTGTGTAGGTAAAGCACATTTACTTTCCTCTACCCAGTCCAACGCTGTAAAAGAGCTAATACCTACTTGCTAAATAGAAAATTGAAAAACGAAGCCCTTATCTAACGCCCCTTGCTATTCCGTTTTTCAAATCTCTATTATAGGCTATAATAGCCCGGTCATTAATGCCATAAAAATTTAGAACAGAAAATTTCCAAAATCAACCGCAAAAAGGCAGCTAAGTTATAGCGGGCAGCGTCCCCACACAGCCAACCAAAAGACTACGGCATAATGGCAAGGCAAAATGATGGCTTCGCCGAGTTGTTGTGTGTTGCCTTGCCACCCTCCGGGACTTATTCCGTTTCCTTTCGGTTTTGCGCTGTTGCCCGCTTGGATTATCTGCTTTCTTTTTTCCGGTTTTTCTTTTGGAAAAATTTATGCGAAGCGAAGCGGAGCCAACCACAACGGGAAGCGGAAAACGAGAAAAGCGAGTGAGTAAACAACATTTTTTCAAACATCAAAATTTTAGCATTATGGCACACAACATCAATTTCAATGAGCAAACAGGACGTCATTCATTTTTCAGCGTTCAACAAAAAGCGTGGCACAGTTTAGGGCAAATCGTAGAGCAGTACCCAACAAGCGAGGAAGCAATCGTACACGCAGGTTTAGATTACGAGGTTATCAAATCTCCACTGTTTACACAGGGCAGAACAATGAGCATAGGCGACAGCGGAGAGCTTATTGATGCCAACGACATCTTAGTACCTAACAGTTTCGCCACACTCCGCACCGACACCAACACACCGTTGGGCGTAGTAGGCAAAGACTACCATATCGTACAAAACCGTGAGGCGTTCAATTTCTTTGATGCTATTGTAGGCGGAGGCGATGGTATATTGTACGAAACCGCAGGAGCATTGGGCAACGGGGAACGCATTTTTATCACTGCCAAGCTGCCCGACTATATCCGAGTAGGTAACGGCGACGATGTTACCGAAAAGTACATCTTCTTAACCACAAGCCACGACGGTAGCGGAAGTATTACCGCAGCGTTTACCCCTATCCGTATCGTATGCCAAAACACCCTTAACGCTTCATTGCAGAGTATGACAAACATTGTGCGTATCAAACACACGTCAGGAGCAAAACAACGCCTTGAAAACGCTCACAAGGTTATGGGACTTGCCAACACCCTGAGCGCACAGTTAGAGAACATTTTTAACGACTGGGCTAAAGTAAGGGTAACAGACCGAGAAGTAAGAAAGCTAATCCAGTTGGCACTTTGCCCGAACAAAGAAACGCTTAACCTGCTCAAAAAAGGTGCGGAAGATGAAGTTTCCACCGTGTTCAAAAACACCGTAGATGATGCCTTTGAATACGCTATGATAAGCGATACCCAACAAATGGCAACTACGAAAGGCACATTATTCGGGGCTTACAATGCTGTTACAGGCTACTTTCAGAATGTACGCAATTACAGGGATAGCGAAGCCAAACTACAATCCATTGTGATGGGCGGTACAGCACAGTTAAAGACCCAAAAAGCCTTTGAACTGTGTACAGACTTTGCCTATTCAGGAGCAGAGATTTTCAACTTCAATTAATCATCAAAGGCGACTGCCTGCAAAGGTGGTCGCCTTTATTTAATGTATAACTTCACCTGACCTGAAAAATCGGGGGGGGGGCAAAAAGACACTCCCTCCCGAAGGTCAGGCCAGTCTTTTTGCATAAATCGGTGCAGTCCCTTTGTTAAAATGCACTGCCGCACAATGACCTCAATTCTCACTTTAACAAACAGGTCGCTACGTTATTGCGTGGGATATTCATTATCCATTTGTTATATCTGGTATTGACTTTTTTTCTTTTCAGACAGTGACCAAAGAAAAGAAGCCAAAGAGCGTCGCCTGGTTAACATACTTTATTACATATAAGCGATTTGTAAAATGTTTTTATAGCAATTTTCTACTTATAACCACACCCTGATTTTTCTAGTACGCTAACAGATTTTCAGGCCATTATCTAAAAAATATTTATTAAATTCGCTGTATGTAAACATGATAACTACACGAATGCAGGAATAGCGTACCATAACGGTAGTTAACAACTAAATTAATTACTCGATATGGCGAAAAGTGTAAATCAAGCATTCGACGAATTCAATTTGAATGTTGTCAATTTATTAAAATCTACTACCGACACAGCTCGCTCAAGCAGAGGATGGCTCATAGATCAGTTGCTAGGTTTTCCTGAGAGTGTAGATAATTTTCCAAATGATTACCCGGAAAAACATATTAAATATGGTTCTTTTTCAAGGAACACTAAAATTCGGCCACTAGATGATATTGACTTGATGTATTGCCTATCAGCAGACAATGCATATTATTCCGTTGATGCATACGACCTTTCTAAATACTATATCCATACACCGAACGCTTCCAATAATTTGAAGTTGCTTTCCGACGAATACAACGTATTAAATTCTATAAGGGTTGTTAACAAATTGGTTAGCGCATTGAAAAATGTGCCACAATATTCTAATTCAGAAGCGAAGCGTAACCAAGAAGCGGCTGTTCTCAATTTGACATCTTATGCATGGAGCTATGATATAGTACCATGCTTTTACACTGTAGGTGGGTTTTACCTAATCCCAGATGGCTCAGGCAATTGGAAAGCTACAAATCCAGGTGTAGACATTAACAATATCAGCGAAACCAATACGAATTATGGAGGAAAAGTGTACCAATTGGTAAGAACACTTAAGTTTTGGAATGCTAACTTTACGTCTCCAAAAATTAGTTCATATCTTTTTGAAGTTTTGGTAATCAATTTTGTCAAAAAATCAGGAAGCCAAAATGATTATAATGACCTAAATATTCGCGATTTTTTCTATTATTTATATCAGACGATTTACTATGATGTACAAGATCCTAAGAGTATTCAGGGTAACATTAATAACCTAACACCTGAACAAAGACAGCGTATTTCCAATAAAGCAAAAGATTGTTACGACATTGCAGTATCCGCAGTTGACTATGAATTGAATAAGAAAGATCAACAGAAGGCCATTGAACAATGGGCAAAAATCTTCGGTCCAAATTTCCCAAAATATGAGTGAATATTATAATCCTATCAGAGAATCATTTAAGCTGGCAAAAAAGCTAGACGGCTTATCATTTTATATCCTAATTGCATCAGCAATATTAACATTGGTAAATTTCATCTTTACCAATTACATTGCCGAACTTAAATATTATGCTGAAATCGCCAGTAATGCTAACACAGTAATTATTCTCTTATATGCTATAATAAAATTTGGAATCAGCTATATAATATTCCATACCTCTTTCAACAAAAGAGCTGATTTCATTGACCACTCATTTGGCACTAATTATTCTGCAGACCGTTCCAATAGGTACTATAATAACGATACTGTAGAAACAGGTATCATGCGTATGGGGGCTAATAGTTTTGAAAGTTGCTTCTTCACATACAGTCTATCCATAAAATCACTAAAATCGAAATGGATTGTCAATATTGCAGTCATCATTTTCATCATATCTATCGCCTTACAGGGTTATAATACGGTTTTATCTATGGTTATACAGCTTACACTGCCTATATTTCTTATTTCTGACGCTATCAACCATTCAGTTTTTTGTCTTCGAATGAAAAATATATTAGATAGTTATTGCAGATTGTATAATGATCTTATAGGAGAGCTTGATGTAAAGAAGAAAGAGCCAGAAATTATATTATTAGTATTGAACTATGAGACCACTCTTGCGACTTTCAATCTTTTAGTCAGCGAGCAAACGTACAACAAATACAATCCGAAGTTATCTGCTGATTGGGAAAAAATAAAGGAACAATATAAGCTTAAATAATTACTGCAAAAAATGGATACGATTATTAGAGTATTATTTAAAATACTCTTCTCGTCTCCACTACAGTTATTTTAGAAGATGGAAAAAACAGAAAAAATTAAGCAGATACTTACCAATCAATTTGAGCTTGATCTTTTCGAGGCATCACTTGCTAGTCTAAAAGATCGAACAAACAAACTTCGCTTTAATAATTTTGCATATTCTATAAGAGAGTTGTCAAGGCATTTTTTACATAACCTTGCTCCGGAAGAACGTGTGAAAAATTGTATTTGGTTTAGCCCCGAAACTACAGACGGAAAACCTACAAGAAACCAAAGAATTAAATACGCAGTCCAAGGTGGAATAGACGACACTTTTTTAGATGGTTGGGGATTTGATGTTGACGAACTCAAAGACATGATAAGAGAGGTAAAGGAAACAATCAATACTTTAAGCAAGTACACTCATATTAATCCAGAGGTGTTCAATATTAGCGATTCTGAAGTCGAACGTATGAGCCAAGATGTACTTAACGCTTTCATTAGTTTAGTAGAAACAATTGAGAACTATCGTGAAGATCTTAAACAATTCCTCGATGGGCATATCGAAGAGCATATGATATCATCCGTTGTAACTAACTTTTTTGAGAATGTTGATCAGCTTGCACCTCATCATTCATTGGAATATAGTGAGGTATCAGAATATCATATTTCTGAAATTAATGAATATGAAATTGTAGTGGACGTCTTTGGAGATTTACATGTAATTCTTGAATATGGATCAAATAAAGAAAGACGTGAGGGTGACGGGTTAGACTTGCCAGAAACATTTCCTTTCGAAACGAAGATACGCTATCAAATTGATGAGGATTTTCCTTCCACTAAGTTTGAGGTTGATGACTACGATGTGGATACTTCAAGTTGGTATGGAGATGATGAGGATGAAATATAGTCTTAAGCGCTGAAGATAGCTTTCTTAAAATCATTTACATCGCTACCAAGTAGTAAATAACTTGAAAAACCAATATCCAGTAGAGCCTTACCAACTTTCTCATCATCAATATCGCTGTGCGCAATCAGTTTGATTATAGGGTATTCTGTACTTAATTTTTGAAGCTGTGCCAGCACATTCTTGTCGTAAAAATCAAGGTCAATAATACAAACTGTGGGAAGCTCTTTTAATGCTAAAAATTGGGATAGCCCGTCTTCAATATTTTCCGAACGAAACAATACTTCAATTTCCGAAGCAACGAGGTCATTGCAGGTTAAATCCAAAATAGGGCTTTTATCATTGATAAAGGCGAGGGTAATTCTTTTTTGTGCTGTACCAGTTTCCATATCATACTTTTTTGAGTTTATGTAGCCCTGCACAAAAAAGAAGCGCAGGCAACCACACTTACTGGCATTAAGGCACTGGTACGCCTGACCCCCAAATAAGCGAGCGCCCACGCCTATGACGTGAGCGTTCTTACTTATCTGTTCCGGGGTGTTAAAAATTACCAGTTTCTAATGCGGAACCTAAAGCAAAAACACTTTAAGTATTTCTATATTTTCAAAAGCAAAGATACTAAACTCGTTCTGATACGAAAGTATTAATCTGTACTAAAATTGGTTATTTGTATTGTTGGAGATATAGTTCTTTTCCAGTATAGTCAGAATATCACTTTCCTTGTAAATAATCTTACCGCCTATTTGTATATGCGGCAGGATATTATCATCACGATACTGTTGTAAAGTCCGTTTGCTGATATGGAGCATCTTGCACACATCTTCGCCCGACAAATAAATTTCTCCGTTCATTACAGGACGATAGTTTTTCAGTATTTCTTCTATACGGCTTCTTAACTGTAATATCATCTCCTTTTGTTCGATGACTTCTTCAGCTTCATTGGTCAGTAAATCCATTGCCATCTGTATTGTACGGCTGTCCGGCTTCGAGCAAAGCCTGTACGTCCGTGAGTTTATAATAATTCTTACGGTTTAGTTTGGAATAAGGCAATAACCCTTTGTCCTTATAGGTCTGTAAAGTCCGTTTAGTGATGTTCATCATCAAACACACTTCCTGGTTATCGAGCCATTTTTCCGCTTTGAAAATCGGCGTGTATTTTCTCGTGACTTTTTCGGTCATTTCCAAAAGTTCCTTTAGCTCATTCTTCATTCCGTCAAATGCGGATTTTTGTATTGCGATAACTTCCATAGTTTGCTCAATTGTGGAAGTCGAATTTATAAAGATTTATTGCAGGGGTGGGAAATGTTGCAGGGTTTGGCTTTGAGAGGCAGTATTTGGCTTAAAAAGTAAGCGGTACAGTTCCCCAAAGAACGTACCGCTATATCTTCTGTTTATTAATTTTACTTCTGTATGCCTACAACTTGAAACAATTTATTTCCCGCCAAATTCTTTCCATTTATTTAGCTGTTTATCGAGGTCGCCGATTGCTCCTATAAACAATAACTTTTTGTCTACTAATGGTTTTGCTAAAACTTCTATTAGCTGCCTGTTTACTAATGTTTCGTGAGCTCCTGTATCAGAACGAACTACAAGTTTTGATGCGTCGTAAACAACGTTACCAAATTCATCTACAATTAGATTATTCATTTTATAAATTAGGTCTGCAAGAAAAGCTGAACCCAGCGTGGGACGTAAATATTGAATGGTTTTATCATCATTTATTTTTTCCACTTTAATTTCTTGCAAATTGTAGGTTTCTAATAAACCACAAGTCATAAAGGCTTCAGAGCTATTTTGGGTTAAAGTATTTGTTCCGTCTGTAAATGTAGCTGATAATTGATTTCCATACTCATTATGTTGAATAGAGTTAATTGTTGCAGATTTAGAAAATTCGCATTTTATAATTAAATTAGGATTAGGTGTTAAAATATACTCGTTCCATACAACATTTCTCACTCCATCAATTGCAGCCTGATAGGTAACGTTTAAGGAAGTTGAACTCCTGTCGTCTTCAATAATTGCCCAAAAGGCATTTTGTTTTGCTCTCAAAAATCTAATCGCAAATAGTAGTGGAAACCCCATTAAATCAGAAATGTTTCTCAGTCTTTTTAACCTGCTTCCACCAATTTTAAAATTGTCTTTTTCGGTTGATTTGACTTCTATTAAACATTTATATTCTCCAAAATCTTTTGCAGATTTCCCATTCACTGCATTTCCCATTTTTAGATTTACAAATAGGTCAGGAACAATATATTCACCCTCGATTAATGGTCGTTGTTCTAAACCAATGATATGGGTAGCCGTGTTAAGCAGTTTGGTTAGCATAGAAAACTCATCTTCTTCTGAAAGACCATTAACTGCACTCATAACACTTTCTTCACCACCTTCTTGGATGTATAACTTTTTTGTTTCTTCAAACTGTGTTGGTGTGGCAATAGCTTTGATTGATTTTAAAGCCTTGGCTAATTCTATTCTCGTAACGTCTGCACTCATAGGTATGATAAATTATTTTTTGTTCTATATATTGAAAAGACAGTTCTTTCCATAGGTTTATTTTATTTCAGTGATTGTTGTTGCAATTCTACAGTTTTAGGAGGTTTCTCTTTCTTCTCACGGTAATAAACCCATAACGACAACAGACCGAAAATAATCAGTGCATATGCTACCCATTTACCGACCCTTTCAATCAATTTAATGAAAACCGAACTTTCATAAGATGAGAAACCTTCCACTCCCATAGGACTGCGCCTGTAAAACTTCCTCCTGTTAATCCAGTAACGAAGTCCTAAGCCTGCAATCAAAAATATTATCCCTATAACCAATGATGAAACCATATCCTCACATTTTTATTTCACGAGTATAAATTTAAGAAATATTGATGAGCCAATAAAGTGAACCTAAGCAGACACGATATAAATAGAAAACGGCTTTACCATTACGGTATGCCGTTTTTTTGTGAATTGAAATACTACTTTTAATCGCTACTGTTAAACTGAAAAGTTATCTCCTTCTCATTCCCGAAGCTGTCCGAAATCCAAACCTCAAAGGACTGTGATACGGCAGAGGTTGAAGTGTAATACAGCCTGAACTGCTCCGTTGGTAACTGGTACAGGTCATTGGGCTGATATGGCGGCTCATTGTAGTATTGCAACGTTCCCTGACCATCAAACTGGAAGTAGCGGAGAAAATACTGCGTGTTGCTATAATTTCCTGTACGCTGTATGGTAATGCGTATTTCTACGGTCTGCCCGTTGGCAACATCTTTAGGTACTGGCATTACATTCACCTCGAAAGGAAAATTGTTCTGTATTTCGAGGTCATCATCTTTGCTACAAGATACCAACGTAACCGAAGCTGTGAGGATTGTCAGGAATACATACAATTGCATTAGCCCTGTTCTGAATTTATTGAATAATGCTATCATCGTTTTTTACGTTTTAAAAGTTAAACCTTAATCCCACACCTGCCGACGGTCGGAACTGTTGTAAATCCGTACCCCAAAGGACTTTTGTACGCCCTTGCAGGACTAATACAAAACGGTCGGACAAGTACGTTTCAAAAGTGATGCGACCGCCTGCTCCATAGATAAAATTATCTTTGCTCAATATCTTCGCACCATCGTACAGCATCGCTTCGCCCCGGTTGATGGTTTCGTAACCGACCACACCCGTTGCTGCGAAATTCAGCGTGATGTTCTTACGGGCATCGCCCAACAAAAAGAAGCTGTAACCGCCCTCTGCGGAATAGGTTTCCTGCGGTATGCGCAGGTCTTTGTAATCGTGGTACTGGTGGGTATATTCCAACGCCCAAAGCTGATAGTTACCGTTCTTACCGTTTACGGTCATTGCTGCGCTGATGTAGTAATCATTGCCAATCTTATCATCGGACATTACACCCGCACTTATTTCCAATCCTTTCTGCTTAGGCAGCATCCTTTGTGCCTGTGCAGCCGTGATGCCTATCAGGACAAACAGCACGGTATAGATATACTTTTTCATATTCTTGCTTTAAAGGGTTATTAAAATTTCAGGTGCATATCGTCAATCAAACGGGCTTTGATTAAATCGGAATTTTCGACCTGCAATGTTTGATGCCTGCCGCCGTTCTTCTCGAAAATCTCAATCAGCAGTACCTTATCATCGGCAATGGTAAACTGGTCTAACAGGAACACGTCTTGTTCGGTCGATTTTCCGGCAATACCGTCCAATGGCTTGTAAGTTCTCAAAGGAGTTAAAGGGCGTTCCTGGACTACGGTGCGTTTGGCTACCTTTTTATCCACCACTTTGAAATTGATAAAATCAATCTCGAAAGGGACATTGGTACGGTTTCTCAATTCCGTGTGGAAATAGTATTCGCCGTTGTGTATGTAAATGCCTTTGAGGATAAACTGGATGCCGAAACTCTTAGCCCCGATATGCTTTACAATGCGCTTATCTTTCTTGTAAATGGTTTCCAGTAGCAAGCCTGCCAGTGATGGCGAATTGTTGCCCAGTTCTTCAAAAAGCACATCGTTACCGTTGGTTCTGTCAACCGCTTTTTGCATAGTGAGCAGGTCATAACTCAATGCTTCCGGATAGGAACTGTAATACACATTAAAGCTGTAAAAACGCCCGTCATTGGTAATTACGGAAAAATTGGTTTCCGGCTCAAAGTTCCTTACGGATGCTTTTACACGCAACACGTTTTCCGCATCTTCGGCTTTCCCTGCTATCAGGTATTCGCTGCCTAAATCCACGTAGCGAATGGCAGTCGGGAAAATCAGGTGCGAAGTTTTATCGTAGGTAACTTCCATACGGTACGGTTCTATCTTGCCCAGGGCAAGCGGTGTTTTTACAGTTGCACTATCCTGTGCATAAGTTGTTACGGCAAAGCCAAGTATGAGGGCTATAGCCCAAAAGGTTTTTAAATGATTTTTCATTGTCTTTAAATATTTGAATTGAACATTATTTTTTCGATACGAGGAAGACCTGATAGCCCGCTTTCAGCGTAACCTTTGGCGTTCTCACTTTCTTGGCGAAGTAGCCCGAAATACCCTGAACCACGCCACGGCTTAGGTCTGCGGCAACCTGCTGTCCGGCATTCTGAGTGAGCATTACGCTTGTTCCTCCAGTCTGGCTCATATTGCCTGCCATTTCGGTAAGTGCATTCATTTCCGGCGAATAAGGCACGTACAAGCCTTGCTGTCCGTCCAAATCGTAAATGGTTATATCTACCGGGATGATGTTGCCCTCCAGTTCTACGGAGGTAACTTTTAATTGTAGTCTGCCATTCTGAAATTTGGCATTAGCCGTTACAATCGTTCCTTTGGGGATGGTACGTTGCGGGGTTTTGGCAGGTTCTAACAAACGTAGCCTTACACCCGTTTCGCCAACTACCGTTTGGGCTTCGTGTACACAGGCTTTGATACTGTTTTTAGGCTGTACAGCCTGCTCGATAGAACCTGCGGTATAGAACCCACGGTTTTTTGTTTGGCTCCAATCGGCAGCAAAGGCACTGTCCGATGGTTCACGGTACAAGGCTGATACAATGTTCTTTCTTGTTGGTGTGAACGATACAAATTGCTCTTTTTGATTTGCACCTGCAGCACCCGGAGCAGCACCATTGGCAGGAGCAGCGTTTCCGGTATTGGCATTTTGCGGAAGATACTTTGCAGCCATTTCATAAGATTTCTCCATTAGTTTGAGTTGGTCGTCAACGGTGGCCACAGGTGGCACATCTTTTTCCGACAACTTTGCTTTCAGTTCGTCCACCTGCTTGCGCAGTTCCATTGTTTCAGCATTGTCATTATTATAAAATGAACCCAATGTGCTTTGTGCATTACGGTAGCTGTTCAATGCAGAATTGCCGTTTCTTCCTGAATTTCTGCCACCACTGCCAAAGCCGTTGCTTTCCTCATCTTCTTCAGGCAAACCTTTTTCATTGTCAGCAGATGCAGTGTCTTCCGTATTCCAATAATCAGAAAGCGTGGTCAGTGCATTGCGCTTTTCCTGCTCTTTACGTTCAAGCATTTCCTGCTCATACGCCTTGCCTTTATCGGCAGGCATTCCCGGTTCGGTAGCCTGCGGCACGGCATCGTTCAGCCCGATATTTTCGACCGCTTTTTTATCTTTCGACGGTTTAAATATGAGGTACATACAGCCGAGAAATACCACGCCCATCAAAAGGAATATGATTGGCTTTTTGAGCTTTTCCTTATTACCCTTTTTATTATCGGGCAGATTTGATGCTGTGTTATGGTCTTCTCCCTCCACGAGAAAGCTGACCCTTTTTTCATTTTCTTTCATAAATCTGATTTTTTAAAATTGTTGATACACTATCCTGCAACCTTGCAGGATTTTTACTTTTGAGGACAGGGTTCTCGATATGCTCAATGACCATATCGTTACCGGACTTTGAGGTATCGTACATCACTTTGCCAATGACCGTTACGGTAAGCAGCAGATAACCCACAAAGAAGTACAGCGTATATCGGTGCTGTTTGCGTAAAGGCAACGCCCGCCAACGGTCGTCCAGCTTGTCAAAGTACCTGTCCATATTTGCTCTTAATTTTTTCATAGCCTTACTATTTCTATGTTATAGCTTGAAACGCTTAGGACTTTTACCCGCCTGTTGCTTTGGCGCATCGTTGACCAGTGCGACCGCTTCCGTTAATTTGGGTGCGGACATTACGGAAAGGTTTGCCAGTTCCGATTTTTTGAGCAGTTGTCCAAAGCCGTCTTTCTTTGCTACCTCCATACGGCTCAATGAGAATTTGCCGTTCAGGTACTTTACCCACATACTGCATTCTACACGGGGCTTGTCATCGCCCGACCATTGCAGGTAGCCTGTCAGCAGTAAGTCCTGCTTTGGCAAAGTGTCTGCACCTTTTTGGCAACTTTCGAGGTATTCGCTGATACTGTCTTTCAGCTTTCCGGCATACGCTCCCTGCGTATGGAAATACCCGTTGTATCCTTTGTCCGTAAGGATTTTTGCGAACGTGCTTAAATCTGATAATGCTTCCATAAGATTGTTTTTTAGCGTTCGATGACCTCTATATCCTTGTTTTCCACGACTGCAAATTTTTCGATATTAAAGCCCTGCGGATTGTTGTCGGAACGAACGGAGTTGACGAGATAGCAGGAAGTAATCAGGTTGCGCCTGGTTACGTTGCTTGACCGGATAATAAACTGTTTGGCGTAGGTGCGCACTGCATACGGGTAGTTGTCGAAATTGCACACGACACTATCCACCTCAATGCGTTGCTGCACGTTCCCCGAAATGATACGGCTGTAATAGCCCTTTTCCGACAAGTCTTTGTAGTAATCAAAAGCACTTTTATCGGCGAGGTTAAATGCCCTGCTCATATTGCTTTCGATAGCGTTCTTGTCGGGGGCAAGCGTAAAGAACAGTTCGTGAAATCTCCTTACGTGTTCCCTTGCTTCAACCGGGCGGTTGATGCTTGCATCCTGCGACAAGGCAAGCATCAGGGATTTACCGTTATCCAGTACATAGATTTTTTGGCGTTGTTCTTCTGCAAAGCGGTAGGAACGCCATACGGCGTAACCTACCACGCTGATGCAGAGAACCGCAAACAAAATGGCATATAATCTTATCTGCCTAAAGCTGTTTTCGATATTTCTTAGCGTTTTAAATTCCATTTTTTAGAATGATTAATGATTATTTATTCATCAGTTTACCGCCGATGTTTCCAACTGTTGAACCTGCGCCTGCTCCGGCGATATTTCCGGCTTTCATTGCTGTGGAGTTTACATTGCGGGTAAAGTTTCCTGCGCCTCCTGCTTGGATTACCCAACCTGTTACCGTAGGGATAGTGAAGTACCCGATGATGCCGATAATCATAAAGATGATGTAAACGGTATTGCTCGTATCAGGTATATAGGTCGGGTCGGCAAGCATTGCGATATCCCGTTCTAAAATGAGGGATTGTATTCTTGCCAACATTGAGCTGAACAAATCCGAAACGGGAAGCCACAGGTAAACACTGACGTACCTCGTGAGCCATTGCGTAAGCGTGGACTGAAAGCCGTCCCATACGGAAATTGCAAAGGCAATTGGTCCGAGTATGGAGAGGACTATCAGGAAGAACGTTCGTATGGTATCAATGACCAAAGCCGCCGCCTGAAAGAGTATTTCCAACAGATTGCGAAACCAATCCTTTATGGCTTTCTCTATCTTGTAGGCTTGCCTGTCCATATACATACCCGCCATTGTTCCAATGTCGGAGGGCGACCATCCCAGTTCGTCCAGTTTTTTATCAAACTCTTCGTCTGATACCATATAGGCGGTTTCGGGGTTCCTTACCATTGCCTCGTATTCCAACTGGTCTTTCTGCTGTTGCAGCTTGTTCAGGTCAAGCACCTGGTCTTCGAGTATTTGGTGGGTTCCTACTACCACAGGGCTTAGTACCGCATTGATGGTTCCCAAAACAATGGTTGGAAAGAACATTATACAAAGCCCCAAAGCGAACGGGCGCAGCAAAGGGAACATATCAATAGGTTCGGCACGGCTTAAAGCCTGCCAAACCTTTAATGCCACATAGAACAATGCTCCCAATCCTGCCAAACCCTTAGCTACTGCCGCCATATCGCCTGCAAGCGGCATCATATCATCATAAAGCGACCGCAGGAGTTCGTGAAGATTATCCCATTCCATAGTTTACCAGTATTTTTGGTTAGCAGTTCCGTAGAGTTCAAGCACTCTTTGGGCATCGTTTTTCTTTTTCGCTCTTAGGTAGCTTACAGAAATGTTTTTATTGGTATAGTAGCGTACAAGGCTGTGGTAATCCTTTACCTCTTTGTACACACGGTCAATCACATCCATACGCTCTTTGTCATTGAGAGAAAGGCTTGAAGAGGTTATAATCTGCTTCAATTCTTTCAGCAGTTCGGTACTTTCATTGAGCAATGCCGAATAACCATTACCGATAGCGACCAATTCCTGCGGTGTGAAATTTGGGTCGTTCATCATCTTGCCAAAATTCTGCACGTACATTTCGGACACATCGCCTACCAACAATACCGTTTGTTGCACCTTGCGGGCATCTTTCACAAGGTTGTTGATAGCTTTCAGCTTATCGTAATATTCCTTGCCCTGGTCGTACACTTTCTTCACTTCGTTGAAGTTTTTTATCACATTGCTCACGGTCGAAGAAGTCTGTATGATTTCGTTCGCAGAGTTGATAATCCCTGAAGCCAAATTTGCGGGGTCGGTTACAACCCACTGGGCTTTTGCTGACGGTGCTACGGCGAGCATCAGTGCCGTACACACCAGATACAATACTTTTTTCATTGTTTCTGAATTTTTAAATTGTTAATGACTATTGATTTGAATTGTCCCGCCTTTGCATTGCTATATGCTTAATGGCGAGTTCTACATTGCCGTCCAGTTCAGCAGCAAGCTGCATCACTTCCATTTTTTCGGTTTCTTCGGTCGTATAGGCGAGGTATTCCTCCAAACTAACTTCGGTGGCATAGACTGCCGAGTGCGTACCACCTAAGCCAATCCAAACCTCTTTGTAAAGTCGGCTTGCATCGTTGTTCATATTGATGGAAAGTACCTGCCCTTTCTCTTTGTCCGTAAGCCCCAACATTGCCTGTATATCATCAAACTTGTTCATATACTTGCGTTGGTCAAGCAGGATTTTACAGTCGGAGTTGTTGATGATACTTTCTTTCACAATGGGCGACTGGATGATGTCATCGACCTCTTGCGTTACTACAATCGCCTCCCCGAAGAATTTGCGGACGGTCTTAAATAAATACTTGATGTATTCTGCCATTCCCTCTTTGGCAATGGCTTTCCACGCTTCTTCAATCAGGATGAGTTTGCGAATACCTTTCAGTCGGCGCATCTTGTTGATGAACACCTCCATAATAATGATGGTCACAATGGGAAAGAGGATTTTGTGGTCTTTAATCGCATCAATTTCAAACACGATAAAGCGTTTGGAAAGCAGGTCTAACTGCTTGTCGGAGTTCAGCAGGTAATCGTATTCTCCACCCTTATAATAGGGTTCGAGTACGTTCAAGAAGTTGGCAATGTCAAAGTCTTTTTCCCTAACCTGCTTTTCCTCCAATACCTTGCGGTAGTCGCCTTTTACATACTCATAAAAACCATTGAATGACGGGTAAACATCTTGCTGTTTGATACGTTCGATATAACCGCTTACAGCATTGGAAAGGGCAACTTCTTCAGAACGGGTTGGCGGTTCATCATCCCGTTTCCATAAGGTCAGTATCAAAGTCTTGACACTTTCCCGCTTTTCAATGTCGAACACGCCGTCATCGGTATAGAATGGGTTAAAAGCAATCGGGTTATCTTCCGTATAGGTGAAGTAAACACCGTCTTCGCCTTTGGTCTTTCCTTTGATGAGTTCGCATAAGCCCTGATAAGAGTTACCTGTATCTACGAGCAGTACGTGTGCGCCCTGTTCGTAATACTGCCGTACCATATGGTTTGTGAAAAATGATTTACCCGAACCTGACGGACCAAGTATGAACTTGTTCCGGTTCGTGATGATACCACGCTTCATCGGCAGGTCAGAAATATCCAAATGGATAGGTTTTCCCGTAAGCCTGTCAGCCATCTTGATACCGAACGGCGAGGGCGAATTGTGGTAGTTGGTTTCTTCCGTAAAGAAGCACAGTGCAGGTTCGATAAAAGTGTAAAAACTTTCCTCACTGGGGAAGTCGCCCGCATTGCCCGGCATTCCTGCCCAATACAATGTGGCTACGTCCGTCGTGTTGTGCCGGGGCTTACACTCCATCAGTGCCAACGCACTACCGCAATCGTTCTTTAACTGTTTCAGTTCCGCAGGGTCTTCCGACCACGCCATAATGTTGAAGTGCGCACGGATTGAGGACAGCCCGAAGCTGTGGGCTTCGTTCAGGTACTTTTCTATCCACTCTTTGTTGATTTGGTTGGCACGGCTGTACCTTGCCAGTGAGTGCATATTCCTTGCGGACTTCTCAAACTTTTGCAGGTTGTCTTCGCTGTTATCCAAGAAAATGTACTGGTTGTAGATGTGGTTGCAGCTTAACAGCAAGCCCACAGGTGCGGCGAATGATAGACGGCAGTCGCTACGGTCGGTTGATAGCTTTTCAAAACGGGTATCTGCCGATACCGTTCCGGGCAGGTCGTCCGTGTCTGAAAGGGTATGCAGGCTTAACCTTTTGTTACCTATGCGCACTTCTTCGTTTCCAAGTGCGATGTCCTGCATTGGTGTTCCGGCTCCCCTCGATAACGTTAGGTACTGTTCCAGTAATCCCTGTGTATCTTCCGTTCCGATGATTTCATCTTCGGTCAGGCGTTTCAGGGTTACAAAACCGCTATCGTTCACGATACGCTCAAACTGGGCGACCGCCTCCATAAAGCGGTGTATCGTTTCCTTGTTCCTGATTTCCTTTGGTATCAGCGTACCTTTACAAAGCGAACTAAAGTTGCTTTGCATCTGCATTCTTTCCTTAGTAGTCTTCGTCAGGAACAGGTAGCAATAATGGTTCAGGAACGGTCGCTCGTTGAAATGGCGTTGGTAAGACTTCGATAAAAAACTCTGGTCTTCTATTGCCAAATCGGGCGCATAGCTTTCCTTGATGTACCAATCCTGTTTGTGAATGACCGTAAAATCAGGCAGGGTTTTAATCGCCTTGTGCCAGGCGGAGTGTATGGCTTCGTATTCCGCAGAAGCGACCGTGAACAGTTCCGGCAAACGCACTTCAAAGCAGGCGGTAATGTCCGCATCTTTGGATAAGATGCAGTTGTTCTCTACTGCCAGCAATGGAAATTTGTTTTCCAGTGTGGTGGTCTTTGCTACATTTCTCATACGGCATTCTGTTTAGGTGTGAATTTTAAATAGCGGTGTACAGGCTTGCGGCAGATGATGTAGCGGGGATGCCTTTTGTTGGCTGCAATTTTCATCAGCCCGTGTTCGCCGTACTTCCTGTTCAGCGAAAAGGTCTGCCATACGATGAGCGAAGCACCGCCTGCTCCGAGGAACAGGCAGATGTAAGAGTTTACGCCTGCCATATACAGTATCATCACGAGGATAAGTGTACCGAGCAGCCCGCCTGCGAAAATGAACAGGTACTGTGCTTTCAGCCCTTTAAATTCCACCGTTCTGCCGATGCCTTTGTTGATGTTGTAATTCATAAGGCAAAGGATTAAAGGAAGAATGAGCGCAGGATGGTAGCCGCAACAATCAAGAAGATACACGCACCGAACCAAGAAGCTGCGGTCTTGCTCGTGTCAGGGTCGCCGGAACTGAATTTGTTGTACACCTTAACGCCCCCGATTAACCCGACTACCGCACCGATGGCGTAGATTAATTGCGTTGCGGGGTCGAAATAACTTGTTACCATTTGCGTAGCTTCGTTGATACCCGCCGAGCCGTTTCCCTGTGCGAACGCACCAATTCCTGACAGCATTGCCACGGCTGCCAGCAAAACTTTTTTTCTCTGTTTTTCCATAATTGAAACACATTATTTGTTGTTATTATCCCACACCTTGTGGGCTTTCAGGACAAAAGTGTTTCAGAAAATGAGGTGGTCTAACAAATTGGCAGTCAGAGGAATTGTTTGGCGTTGAGTGGCAGTATTAGGAGGCGTTTTTATAACTTAGCCACATATTTATTTTTAATAAGCTAACACTATGATTGATTTTGAAATAGCCGAAATTGAGGCTGCTAATCAATTTGCCCGATTGCTAAATCCAAGGGTAGATTTTACAACACCATATACATTCTATTATGATGAAACCAATAATATCAAAACATTCTATGTAAGAGAAAACGATTTCAATTATACTTTTACGGCAAACTTCGTTTTGGGAGGACTTTTACATCAAGGAGCAGTACCCGATGTACAGCCATTGATAGATAGTTTTAAATTGCAGAAAACAGTCAAGGAAGTGAAATTCAAACATATCGCATTTGGAGATTTTCTTGATTGTCTAAAATCCCAGAAGTTGAACCTCTTCTTTCGCTTTCTAAAGGATAGCGATCTTTACGTCCATTATTCTAGTTTAAATATTCTTTACTGGTCTGTAGTTGATATCGTAGACTCTGCTATAATGAATTCTGACGCGGCTATGCAATTGGGGCATGGATTTGACAATCGACTGAAGAATGACTTGTACAAACTCTGTCGTTTTGAAATAGATGCCGTTATTCAGCTTTTTTATGGTTTCGAATATCCTAATGTTAAACCTGAGAATATTGGTAATTTCATAGAAGCACTGAGCAATCTTTTTGAGCCATATCTTCCGATACCAGAATTTCATTTTGGGTTGGAATCTTTACGGCAGATATTGAAAGAGTCTAAAAAGAAAGGTGAATTAGCTTTTGTTATGAATGAAAAAAATTATATTCTGCTAGCAGATCTAACACATTTTTACCTTAGACCTATTTATACTTTCAAAAATTCAACTCATATATTTGATAATGAAGATTCCATCCAAGAAGATTTGAATGGCTACAGAATGCTAGATAAAGGAGTGGAGTTTAAAAACTATTGGTTTGTCGATTCTCAGGATAGCCAATTGACACAACTATCGGATATTTTCGTCGGTTTCATGGGTAAATATACCAATTACAGGAATACTCACAGTATGGATGAGATTAAAGCAGATATCGATTCTTTCTCAGCGCTACAATTAGAAAACATGAAGCTATTTATTGATATTATTAATAAATCAGACCAGAAAAATCCTGCCTTTCTACACGCAACAGATAGTTATGAAGAGGTAATGAAATTTGGGGAACTATGCGAAATTATTGCAGGAAAATAACCTTAATTAGTATTATATAAGCAGAAGATAATAAATGAATAAAGCCGAAGAATTACCTTCGGCTTTATAGAAATAAAAATCAAAGTTCTAAAATCGAAAGAATTTGGAGATTTTCTGCCAAATAGTAGATTTTTGACTTTCTTGAATAACTGGTTCTTCTTTTGGAATCTCCGGCATTTCAAAATACTCCGTCTTACGTTCTAAGTCATTTTCTCTACCTAGACGGATTTCCTTTTCTGTCCAATGACCAGCAAACTCAATCTTGTTGTTCCTTATCCAATAATGAGACTGACATTCAAAATTCCAATTGCCTATAGACGGATGAAGCGTAATTGATTTGCCATTAAATGTCAACCTCCAATCTGTCGGAGACAATGGAGTCACTACTTCATTACCACAGCCACATACACATTTATGTATTGCAGTGCAGTATTCGATTGAGACGTATAAAATGCCCTCCTCAACCTTTTCAGGAATGAATTCAACGAACTTATGCTGTAACGACATCTTCATTAAAAATTTTAGATGTACTAATAGCATATGAGCTATGATGCTCATTTTCCAAATCAACATAAATTCCAGATAGCTTCTTCCATCTCAGGATAGCAAAAATTGCATTCAATGCATTCAATTCCGCAATCTGAATATTAGTAGCATATTCGTTATTATCGGAGTCTTCTGAAAAAATCCGAAGAGGTAAATGGTCATTCTTGTCACGGGTGGCAGAAGTAACTCTTACAGCACCCGTAAGCTTGTCATCAACGACATTCACACCTAAACCTACATCAGAGAACGGAATACCGATACTAGCCAAGTAATCTGTTATCATTTTCCTAGCTGCATTTTTATCAACACATACAAATATATAATCCATTTTATCTAATTCTAATAGATTCTCTTTTTTCACATAGTAGTCATGGATATAAATGTGCTTGTGCATGTTAGAATACAACTTTTGATAATATGCAGCCTTTCTCGAATTTTCATTAAGGTCACTCATTGATGCAGCACCTGGCGAACGGAATGCATTATGTTGGTCAAAGCTATCCCCATCAAAAAGATGGATTTCCTTCACCGGTGTTTTAGCAACCATATCTAAAATATATGCTCCAGTTCCTCCTAAACCAACAATTGCAATTTTCTGTCCTTCTAATTTTGCATTAATTACTTCGATGTTAGCTCGACTCGAATTGGTATCAATGTACTGGAATACTGTTTCATTAGCACTGTCTGCTATCACCTTAAAAGTCTTTTCCGTTACTGAAGAATCCAGATATTTAGCCGGTGCCGAAATGATGTCTGCATACCTCTTGACCTTTTCATAGTAGTTCGGATATCCGGCAGGAGGCTTATTTGAAAAAGATCTGTTTACCGTAATCTGATGGTTCAGTACAGAATTAGAATTACTATGTTGAATGGCAGTGATAATTGTACCGTCAGAACCACAGGGATTATCCCCGATAAAATGTATAACATGACTATCAGGAGTTGCTGTCTTGTTATTATTACTTAACGTGAGTGTACTTACTAACACTCCGTATAGTATCTGCCTGTTTTGATCGACATAGGGTATATGGTGGATAAGTAAATATCCACCACGTACCTCGATCTCATAACCTTCGTCTCTTAGACGCTTAAGGTCTGGACTATGATTTATCAGTTGCTGTGACATCGAAGATCATTTTATTTTTGACACGAACAACTGAACCTTTAACCATAGTGCCTTCTGGTTTAGGTTCCCAGCCTCTGCTATAAGTAACCGTATAACCCTTGTTTGGGTTATTATCGTATGATCCGAAAGCCAACACAACCAACTGCTCAAAAGAGATGTTTGCTTCTTTCCAAATATGTGGACGAGCATTGACAATAATGGTAAACTCAGTAGGTTTAAGTTTAGAGAAAAACTTCTCCTTACCCGGACGAGCTAAATCAACTACTTCATCATCTAATATTTGATCGTCTTGCCAACCTTCCTTGATGTCAAGGAAGATATCATCTTCAGCAGATATGTTGCCCAGTTCTCTGATTTGAACACCTCTTATGTATTGCTTATACCAAGTAAAGGGTTTGTTATTAATGAAGAACTGAAGCTTTTTCTTTACGAAGAAATACTCGGTTTCAGGTCGAGCCAAGTTAACTTGTTTCTCATTTTCAATAAGCTCATCATCATAAGGTTTGCTAATTGATAGAAATAACTCAGTATCTAAAGGTATACCAGCAATCTGTTTTAATTCTGCCCCTGTTTTGTATTGGTCAAAAGTTTCATACTCTTTGCCTTCTATTATAAATTTTAGGGGTACTTTCTGGTTTTGGGAATGTGGATTCCCTTGATGATCATCTAACTTCATCGTAAATTGATTTTTGTTATTAAATAATAAAAAATTGCTTATTGCCTATCTTTTCAGCAATAAATAGGGGTTGCCCTATAACGATAATTAAATTTGATGCAACTGAAATTTTTATATAATTAATACCAAGCCCGACAACCTGAATTGTACTGATTGAGGGTTAAAATCACGAAAAGCTTGTTTATTTCAAATAAAGGAGGTAGTTTTGAAGTGCAAAAACATTACTACCAAGAGCCTTGCAAGGGCTTTTGTTTCCTTTACGGAATTAAGCCAGGTGATTTTCGCCTGGTTTTTTTATTTTCTTAATTGTTTCTTTTTCATTAGTACTTAGTGTCTTTAATTGATTTTGGATCATTTCCGGGCTTAACAGTATCACTATCTCGTATAGGTCCACCATTTGATCTGTGTATCCGAACTTCACCACCACCATTATTTGATGAAAACTGTTTTGCAAGTTGTTCAGCTTGCTTTTGAGTACTAACGATGGCTGAAGCCTTCTTACCACCCTCTTTTTGGACATTCCAATCAGACTGTCCTTTCTTTTGTGTTACATGATAATTTGCCATAATAGTTATTAAAAAATTCCTAATTAAACTCTTGGTACAATACGAGCAGCAGTTTTTATGTCAACTGCCTGAACTCCTAATGATTGGAGAATTTGTCTCATGTCATTAAAAACAGGTTCCTTTTCATTCGGATCAGATATTGTTAGAATTGCTGTAAAAGGGACTCCTTCTCTAGGTAAAACAGCCCCATCTCTCTCGAGATATTCTACATCTAAAGTCCAATCTGTTGTTGGACCTACTCCTTGAGGGAATATGTTCTCATAAACCTTCACAGGACTCCATTTAAATGCATGCTCAATCTGATCTTTTTCATTTTGACTCAAATCTTTTTCTTCAGGCGTGTAAATGGGCTTTAATCTACCTTTATATTTACCGTCTATTTGTTGCTGTCTTAATGCAGCATCAACGTTTATTCTAATAAATTCAGCTCCGTAGGTGTAATTAAAAGGTGGAGTGCTAACTATTGTTAGTTTTGCTCTACCTACACATTTGCCATTTTTAACAAGGCTAGAAGGCCAAGAGAACTTAAACCTCATTTTATGTCCTTTAATAATTCTATTTGCAAAAACTAAGGTTATAGCGTTGGGATTTCCATTTAGTATCTCCTCAGAGCCTTTTGGTATACCAAATCCAACCAAATGTTTGGATATGCTCTTTAATTTCTTATCTGTTAAATGTTCTGGTAATGAAGCATGGTGAATTCCAAGTGCTATGAGTGTCTCTCGGGATACTACTCCCTCAATAGAATGCTCGATGCTCGCTAAAGTCTTCGAAACATTAGGGGCTGCATAGCTGGTTCCACAACTATCAGTAATTTTTCCGAATGTATCAATCGACAACAATCCATGACCTAAAACCCCATCCACTGTACCAGAGCCACCTACGTGAGCTAAATCGGGTTTTAATCCTATTTTCATTCCTGGTCCGCGACAACTATAGTTGCTAAGAGCGTAAGGAACAATTCCCTCTATATGTGGAGGGTTTAAGGCTGAAACACTTATATTTCTTGAGCTTTCTGCCGGCTTCATAATAGTATCGTTTAAAGAAGATACAAGAACTTTTAGTGCTTCAACATGGTCAGATGGCCATTCTCTTCTTCTGTAATGAGGAGGTATGTTTCCTGCAGAAATAATAAAAATAACATCATTATCTTCTGCAATTTTATCCAATATTTGAGCTGCCCAACTATAACCTGTCGTTGAAGCATGCTCTTCGATATTCAAACTAAAATTGAAAATCCTAACCCCCGTTCTTGAAACTATATCTTGTACGCGGTCACTTAAAACTTCAAAAAAAGTTAATACATCTTTATAGTAATCTGTAAAATTTGTGCTTGGGAATAGATCTAAATCTATAATTCTACAACCATCTCTTTCTGGACATATTAAATCTCCGTTTAAGGTTTTTCCAAAAATTGTTAAACCCGAAATAAAAGTTCCATGACTTTCGTCTTTATGAGATGGACTTATATATTCTTCTCGTAATTCTATCCAATCAGATAATATATCAGAAACACCTCCATCCACCACACATATTTTAGGATAAGACATATCTGGATTAAATGATGGCATTACAACTCCATTATTCATTAATCCTTGACCAAAATCTGCTAGAGCCTGACTTATAGTTGGTGGAAGTTTTACACTCTTGACTAAAGGGTGTTTATCTAAGAAATTTAATAATTCTGAGTGACTGTCCTTATTAATAGATATCTTATTAGCTTTTGCTTGAGATTTATTTATAGAAACTGGTTGTAATTGAATTATTGGCGGAGCATCACTTATTTCAAATTTTATGATTATAGAAACAGAAGTGCTAGCGTTATCAATAGTCCTATTAACAACTAATCCTCTACCCAATTTCTCTAAACCTTCATAAAAACTTGCAAACAATTTTCTTTTAGGTAATGCTAGCAAGTCCCAGTCTTTTCTCACAGGGGGAACATCAAACAGTTCTACGACATATATTCCGCCAGTTTGTGGATTAGAAAACCACTCTAAAGCTTCCTTTAAAGAAAATTTTCGTTTATCATTAGCGCCATATGCTGATATTTCTCGAATAGAACCTACTTCGCTTCTTAATTTACCAGGATTGGGTTTCATTTTACCATTTACCTCTTTGTATGAAGTTTCTGCAGGTGCTTCACTAATTTTTTTATTTAACTCGTCAACTGAATTAGGTGATAATTCAATATAAATTTCGCCTAAATCACCAGCACCTACAACAGGAGCAATGTTTTTTACAAAAAGCCTGTCTGTAGGCCTATGACTTTTTGCTAAAGCAGCCTGTTGTAGGGTTACTTTCGCATAGCTTATAGATGTAAATTCATTAGAAAGTTGCACTGACCTAATTTCATCAAGCTGCTTTTGCAAGGTTATTTTATGTGCAACAAAATCAGAATCATGACCTGCAAAAAAATCGGTTGATGGTCCACCGCCATTATTTTTCTCTGCTTCAATGAAATCCCCAGAATTCAGGACTATTTGTACGGGACTATTTTCCATAATCTATATTTTTTCCGAATCTTTAAATTTAGACAATTGTTTGCTGAGTGATGAAGGTGTCATTCCGAATAAAGATGCTATATCCTTTTGTTTAAACAAATATGTTTTGTCATTTAACAACATTGCTATAAAGTCTTCATCGCTATGTAGCATAATATTTCTTTTAGCTACGTTAACCCTACCGGAATTAAGCAGAGCAAATTGTTTCATAACATCTACGATATTGCTTTCTTTTTCTAGCACAAAGGCTCTTTTTAGCCATTTAGAAAGCATTTCAGCATCGGCTCCTGAAGAACCATCTAAACACCATGCAAGAAACTTAATCTCACTTTCATTAAATTCTAAGGGTGTAATAAATTTTTTAAGTAACTGAATCATAACTTCAGGAGAAGGCTTAGGGATTTCGACCTGTATATCAAACCTTCTCCATATTGCTGGATCTAACAGGCTCTCGTGGTTAGTTACACCAATAGTGAAACCCTTTTCATGACGAGAATCAAGGCTTTGCAATAATGTATTAACGACTCTTTTTACCTCTCCGACCTCTTGCGGATCGTTGCGAAGCTTAGCAATCGCATCAAATTCATCAAGCAATAAGATGCATTTATATCTATTAGAAAATGTAAACAAGTTTCCGATATTTCGAGATGTTGTACCAAGATAAGAAGACATTAAGCCTTCTAATCTTGCAAGAACCACAGGTAATCCTATTTGCTTAGCAATCCATTTAGCCAAATGAGTTTTTCCTGTTCCTGGTGCTCCGTAAATCAAGCATGAACTTGCAGGTGTGGCATTGATTTCCATCAGTTGATCAAATTTGCTCCATTCATTAACAATTGATTGAATTGCAAGCTGAATATTTTCATCGAACACTGGAGCTGCCTCTGGAAGATTATCAGGAAAAAAAACCTCAGCTAAAGGTGTTGATGTTTCCTTATCTACAGGAATAGAAGTTTTTATTGTTAATTCTTCGCCCTTTAACACGACAAAAGATTTCTGAATCTTACTCGGCGCCATATTAAAGGATGATTCGGAAGTGCTTAGCATAGCCTCAAGCGATTTTGCCTCCTTGATAAAACCATCTTTTTCAAGACTTTCTTTCAGTCTCTTAATCTGATGCATAATAGCTTCGTTAGGTGTTGTTAGAGCTGATCGACTTAAAGCTTGTATTATATTGAAGTATTTTAGCATTTGCTTAGTTGTTTCTTATTTACAAAAGCAAATTTAGAAATATATTTCCAATATCCAAATTTAATTTCCATTTTTTGAATAAAAATTCCAATTAAACGAAATACTTTCCGTTTTTTAAATAAGTAGGGGTTTTTATATGCTGATTATTAGATGATTCTTTAAATTTTAGAGCCTATTCAAAAAAAGGGAGTTTGCTCACACAAACTCCCCAATGTCAAAATCACCCAAATCACTTTTCCGCAAGGTGGAAGAACCGTCGTCTCTTTCAGATGAAAGTGTGCTATCCAAAAGCTCGGCAATTTTTCGGGAAGCACCCTCAATGGAATTTTCCAGTAAGCTGAATAATTCGGTTCCCTGTAATTTCTGAACTATGGCTACCGCTGTTTCCTTTTGAGCCTGTTCCAAATTTTCTTTTCGAAGCAATGCCCCTACGGAGCTTAGTTCGTCGTAGGTAACCCCTTGGGCAAAACCGTTATCGCCACCGGATATTCCGTACCTGTTCCATTCTTCTTCCTCTTCTTCCAATTCAGGCATATTGCTGAAAACTTCGTCCAGTTCTTCCTGCGGAATTTGAATGCTGACGTTTTCGTTTTCGTCGTATTCAATGTCTAAATTATCAGGGTTTATCTCCGGCTCCGTTATTTGGCTTTCATTGGCAGTGTTCGGCACTGAAAGGCTTTTTACTGGCTTGGGTTGCCCCATAATATCGGGCAGGTTCGGGTTAACTTTTTGCTGTGTAGGCTTTTGCTCCGACCTTTTATGAATGACAATCTTATCCTGCAAAAGCAGGACAATGATGATTAGCAGGCATATCACAATTACTATTTCCATAATCAGGTACTTTAAAAAATGGGTTTAAACTTTTCGTTGAAATCATCGGTAATGGCTTTTTCAAATAGTTCAAAATGATGTTCAAGTATGTTATCGAGATAGGCATACAGGGGTATGGCATCTTTACCGATTACCTGTACAATACGGGACAGCCGTTCGTGGTATTCCTGCCGGATATAAATGCTTTTATCGCCTCGCTTCGTCATCGAGTGGGTTTTCAAGAAGTGTTCGCCGTAGCTTCCGTCAAGGTTTTTCTTCGTGCGGTTTCTTTCCCGTTGTGCGGGTTTGCTTTGTGATAATTCTTCCTGCTGTACCTCGTCTTTTACCGCTTCCTTTGCCTGCTCTTCGGCAGGTTGAGGTGGTAGCTGCAAACCGTCCTTTTTTACACCGTCCACCATCAGGTTCATCATCATTTCCTCGTTAATGTCCGGCGTGACTTTTCTTTTATTGTCTTTTTCCATAGCACTACAATTGAATGATGTTTAAAAATTCACTGATGAACAGGTCCAACTGGCAGGCTTTCATCAAACGCTCATCGGGTGGCATTACCGTAGAACGGAAAACCGTTTTGCTGTCTGCTTCGCTTTCCTTACGAAAACGGGTGCTGTTCTTGATTTGGCTTTGCATCAGGCTTAATCCCAGTTGCCCGATAAGCTGATTGTACACGTCATATAAGGGTGTGCTTTCCCTGCCGTCCACTTGGTTCCAAAACAGGTTAATGGTTTGTATGGAAGTTTCCCCTTTTTTCATAATCACATCCTGTAAAAGCTGTGTAAAAATGAGAGTACTTTCCATTACCACACGGTCTGCGGTAATGGGCGTAAAAATGTGGTGCATACCTGCCAATGCTTTCAGGATGCCGGGCGTGTTCACGGTTCCGGGCAAGTCGAAGAACAGCACATCAAGCGGAACGGCAGAAGTGTTTACAAATTCGTGCGCCGCATCAAGTACACTATCCGCTTTGTGCTGCATAATGGGATAGGCTTTTTTGTTGATGGTGGTAAACTGCTTATACGCCAGTTTTTTCAACGCCTCATTTTCCATTACCATTGCCAAATCACGGGTTTTCATTTTCATCAGACTATGCTGCGGAAAATCCGCATCAAATACGGCTACGTTGTAGCCTAACCGATAGTGCATCGTACTGGCGACAAGCGTGGTAAATGTGCTTTTGCCAACACCGCCTTTTTGAGAAGAAAAGGCTATAAACAGAGGTTTCTTTTTTGTGTCCATATTTTTAAAATTTAAAGTTTACATCTAACTGCTTTCAGTCTTGCAGCCCTGATTTCGTGCTGTCTTTCTTGCAGGATAGCCATCAGGCTTGCCTGCGGGAATTACTGATTGCCTGCTTCCCTGCGGTACAGCAGTAATGCTTTCGTTCAGGCATCTTATCAGGCAGGATTGCGGTCTTTCATTCCGTCCGTCACGCAGGCGTGATTGTCTGATAGCAGGCTGTCACGCTTTCCGTCATTTCTGCGCTCTTGCTTTCTTGCATTCCTGCAATCTTGCAAGCAGGATAACCTGCCGTCTTGAATGTGTGCTGTCTGCTCATCCTGAAGCACGGGCTGTCTGCCTGCCTGCCAACATTCAAAGACAAAGAACTCATCAAATTCATTTGGTTGTATAGTGGTGGCAGTGTTTGGCGTTCAGAGGCAGCATTTGGCACTGTGGCACAGTGCAACGCTATCGTAAACAGGGCTTTACTTTGTATTGTGATTTTTATTAACGGATTTATGCAAAAGTCTTTTGACATATCAGGGGTAACGGGAACGGCATTCAGCCGTTTTCCCTGTTACATTCAATCCGTCCCGCAGGGCGGATTTTTGTGTTCACCGGAACACGGCAAGTTGTGTTTTGAGGCACTCGAAACCGAGTTAGTGCCTCAAAACAACTTGCCCTTTGCAGGGGGCAGAAAACACCTTCCGAAGTCAGGGTTTTGTATGGATTTTAAAATGGATTTGTGATGAACGAGAACAGTAACAGAAAACAGAATAAGGGCGGACGGACACCCAAAACAGACCCAAGCATCCATCGCCACGTTTTCCGTCTTACGGACGAAGAAAACGCCAAACTTTTATCGCTTTTTGAAGCATCGGGAATGCCTAATAAAGCAAAGTTTATCATTTACCTGCTGTTCAGTAAGGAAATGAAATCAGTAAAAATTGACAAAGGAACCGTTGATTTTTATATGCGGCTGACCTCATTTCATAGTCAGTTCCGCTCCGTAGGGGTAAACTATAATCAGGTTGTAAAACTATTGTACAAGCATTTTTCCGAGAAAAAGGCGGCTGCATTTCTGTACAAATTGGAAAAACAGACGGCGGAAATGGCGATGCTATGCCAAAAAATCATTCATCTTACCGAAAAATTTGAGGAAGAATACCTAAAAAAATAATGTAAAAGTGATAGCAAAAATTGGCAGAAGCGGAAATTTATACGGAGCGTTGGCATACAATCAACTTAAAGTGGAGAATGAAAACGGGCAGATTTTGTTTGCCAATAAGATGATTGAAACCGCTAATGGTCAATATTCCGTTGCCCAATTAGCCCAATCTTTTGCACCTTACCTCATTGCCAACCGCAATACCGAGAAACATACCTTACATATTTCGCTCAATCCCGACCCGAACGACAAGGTAAGTGATGATAAGTTTCGGGAAATGGCAGAACAGTATATGCGGGAAATGGGCTACGGCGAACAGCCTTTTGTGGTGTTCAAACATACTGATATTGACCGCAGCCATATACACATTGTATCGGTGTGCGTGGACGAGCAGGGCAAAAAGATTTCGGATAAATTCGAGAAAATGCAGTCAATGAACGTATGCCGTGAACTGGAAAGAAAGTACGGACTGATACCCGCAACGGATAAGGAGCGCAATCAGACTGATAAGGTTTTCCGTCCGGTAGATTATCGGGCGGGCGATGTAAAAAGCCAAATCGCTTCGGTCGTTCGCCACTTGCCGAACTATTACCAATACCAAACGTTGGGCGAATACAATGCCCTGCTTTCCCTGTTCAATATTGCCGCCGAGAAAATCGAGGGCGAATTACACGGAAAACCGCAGCAGGGTTTATTGTACATCCCCTTAAATGAAAAAGGCGACAGAGCCGGGCATCCGTTCAAGGCTTCGCTGTTTGGAAAGAACGCAGGGCTTCCCGCTTTGGAATTGCATTTTGCGAAATGCAAAACGGATTTAAAAGATAGTCCAACCAAGCAGACCTTACAATCAGCCGTTACCATTGCCCTAAAATCAACAACCGATGAATTGGCTTTTAAGAAGCAGTTAGCCGGACAGGGCATCAACGTAGTAGTGCGGAGGAATGACACAGGGCGTATTTACGGAATGACATTCATTGACCACAATTCTAAAGCGGTTTGGAACGGTTCACGATTAAGCAAAGAACTTTCTGCCAATACTTTTAATGATTATTGGAACAATAATATTAAACCAGAGATTAAAAAGCCGGTAGAATTTCAACCGAAAATAGTTACATCAAATGATGCAGATCTTCCTGCGGAAGAACCACACCATTTATTTGACTTCTTATCTACGGACAAACAAGAAGACGGTTTGATTGAAGCACTGGGCGGCTTACTGCCCGAAGCCCAGGGCGAAGATTACGAAGAACAGGACTTTGCCAATAAGATGAAGAGAAAGAGGAAACAAAAAAGACCGGGAAGACAGTAATCGGTATGTTTTTCAGTTAAAAGACTGCCGGAACTCCAAGGGCGATATGTCAGTTTTCTTCTTAAATAATTTGTTGAACGACTGCGGATATTCAAAGCCTAATTGGTATGCAATTTCTCTAACGGAAAGATTGGTTGTACTCAATAATTCTTTGGCTTTATCAATCAGTTTATTGTGTATATGCTGTTGGGTGGTTTGTCCTGTAATACTGCGAAGCATATCGCTTAAATAATTGGTAGAAACATTTAGCCGTTCAGAAACAAACTGTACCGTTGGTATGCCTAAAGCCAATGATGTTTCATCGTTGAAATAGTCAGTCAAAAGATTTTCCAACCGGATTAAAACTTCGTCATTGGCAATTTTTCTGGTAATGAACTGACGGTTATAAAAACGGTTGCAATATTGTAAAAGCAGTTCGATCTGTGCGATCATTACATCCTGGCTGAATTGGTCTATATTGGACTGATATTCCCTTTCAATGTTCTTGAAAATGGTTTCCAAAGTTTCTTCTTCCTGTTCGGATAAATGCAATGCTTCGTTTACCTCATACGAAAAGAAGCCATATCTTTTGATATTTTTTGCCAATGGATAACTTGCCAAAAAATCAGGGTGAATAAGTAGTGTTACACCCTCTGTCGGGGTTACATCGCCTTGTTTGAAAGATAGTACCTGATTGGGTGAAATGAATGTCATTACCCCTGCATCAAAATCATAATACCGTTGTCCGTACCTGAATTTGCCTGCGTAATTTTTCTTGATTGAAATAGCATAGAAACCAAAGGCACGATGTTCGGGCAAAGTAGGTTCAGCTTTGTAATCTTCACTATACCGGAAAACGCTTACTAATGGGTGCATTGGTTTGGGTAAGCCCCAAAAGCTGTGTTCTTCCTGTATGGACTGAACGAAATATGGTTTGTTCTCTTTTTTCATTACTACAAATTTAAGAAAAGGAAAAAGCTCAGCTTCTTCCTTTTGCTATCATTTAAGTGTTTCCATATCAATGACGAAGCGGTAACGCACATCTCCTTTTTCCATTCTGTCAAACGCTGCGTGAATGTCTTTGATGTCAATCAGTTCAATTTCAGCCGTGATGTTGTGCTCTGCACAGAAATTAAGCATTTCCTGTGTTTCGGGAAGTCCGCCAACGGCAGAACCGACAACGCTTCTACGCCCCATTTGCAATGATCCACCCACACTTTTAATCGTTAATCCTATAGGTGGGATGCCCACGCAGATGTGTACTCCGTCCACTTTGAGCAACGACAGATAAAAATCAAAATCGTGTTCCGCACTTACGGTATCAATGATGAAATCAAAAGATGATTTTACTTGCTCAATCTGTACAGGATCACTTGTTACAACGAAGTTGTGGACACCTAATTTTTTAGCGTCTGCTTCTTTCTTTGGCGACGTGCTTAAAACGGTAACTTCTGCACCTAATGCTACACCAAATTTTACAGCCATATGTCCCAAACCGCCTAATCCTAAAACCGCTAACTTGTGTCCTTTCCCTACTTTCCAATGTTTCAGAGGAGAATAGGTCGTAATACCTGCACATAATAAGGGTGCGGTTGCTGCAAGATGTAATGTTTCGGAAATACGTAAGGTAAATTTTTCGTCCGTAACAATGGTATTTGAATAACCACCGTAGGTAGGCAAATTATCCCTGTATTTATCAACGTTGTTGTATGTGGCAATAACACCTTCTTTGCAATAGACTTCCAATCCGTCTTCGCAATGCTCACAATGACCGCATGAATTTACCAAAGTTCCTACGCCTGCCAAATCACCTACTTTGAAGTTCTTAACGTGGTCGCCCACTTTTACCACCCGTCCGACAATTTCGTGTCCGGGTATCATAGGGAAGATCCCCTCAAACCATTCGTTGTTGATTTGTGCCAAATCAGAATGACAAACACCACAATACAGTATTTCAATCTGCACATCGTGATTGCCTACTTCTCGTCTTTCAAAATTCCAAAGTTCTAATTTACTATTGGCTTTTCGTGCCGCATATCCTTTTGCTGTTATCATAATCTTTACTATTTATTGATTGTACAAAGTTGAGCAAAGGAACTCGGATAGAAGTGTTCAAATCTCTGAAATGAGTGTCCAAAAAAGCCAAATACTGCCACACACCGCCATTGACTGCCACATTCTTAAAGCCACACCGCACAGCCTTTAAATTCACGCCCGAACATTAAAACATCAAAATAATGCAAGGAGAAGACGATTTAAGAGGTTTAGCCAAAATAATGGCGTTTATGCGGGCAGTGAGTATCATTTTGGTACTGATGCACCTGTACTGGTTCTGCTACGGTTTCTTTATAGAACGTGGCTGGACTTTAGAGATTATCAACAAAATATTAGGCAATTTTCAGCGAACGGCGGGTTTGTTTTCGCATACATTATACACCAAAGTGTTTGCTTTGATATTGCTGGCTTTGAGCTGTCTGGGAACCAAAGGCGTGAAGAATGAAAAAATAACCTGGTCTAAAATATATGTGGCTTTAGCGGTTGGTATCATTCTGTTTTTCCTGAATTTCCCTTTATTAAAATTGCCCTTAAACATTGCTACATTTCTTTATATCCTTACCACAGGTTCAGGCTATGTTGCTTTGATGGTTGCAGGCGTTTGGATGAGCCGTTTGCTTCGCACCAATTTGATGGACGATGTATTCAACAACGAGAACGAGAGCTTCCAACAGGAAACCAAGCTGATGGAAAATGAGTATTCCGTCAACCTGCCCACCAAATTTTACTACAAAGGTAAATGGAACAACGGTTGGATTAACATCGTCAATCCTTTCAGGGCAACTATCGTGTTGGGAACACCCGGCTCCGGAAAATCCTACGCCATCGTAAATAACTACATCAAGCAGCAGATTGAGAAAGGCTTTAGTATGTACATCTACGATTTTAAGTTCGATGACCTTTCGACAATCGCCTACAATCATTTACTGAAGCATCAGGACAAGTACAAAATTCAGCCGAAGTTTTACGTGATCAACTTCGACGACCCACGCAAGAGCCACCGTTGTAATCCACTCAATCCCGAATTTATGACGGACATATCGGATGCCTACGAAGCGGCATACACCATAATGCTTAATCTCAACAAAAGCTGGATTACAAAGCAAGGGGATTTTTTCGTGGAAAGCCCAATTATCTTATTGGCAGCAATAATTTGGTTTCTCAAAATCTACGATAATGGTAAGTATTGCACATTCCCACACGCCATTGAATTGCTGAATAAAAAGTATTCGGACGTGTTCACTATACTCACTTCTTATTATGAGTTGGAAAACTATTTATCGGCTTTTTTGGATGCTTGGCAAGGCGGCGCACAAGACCAATTGCAGGGGCAAATCGCATCAGCAAAAATCCCGTTATCAAGAATGATTAGCCCGCAGTTATATTGGGTAATGACGGGCGACGATTTTACACTCGACATCAATAACCCGCAAGAGCCTAAAATTTTGTGCGTGGGCAACAATCCCGACCGACAAAATATTTACTCGGCAGCATTGGGTTTGTACAATTCGAGAATTGTAAAGCTGATTAATAAAAAGGGACAGCTAAAGAGTTCCGTTATCATAGATGAGTTGCCAACAATATATTTTCGAGGACTGGACAATCTAATCGCAACTGCCCGTAGTAATAAGGTAGCAGTTTGTTTGGGTTTTCAGGATTTTTCGCAATTAATAAGGGACTATGGCGATAAAGAAGCAAAGGTTATTCAGAATACGGTAGGTAATATTTTCAGTGGTCAGGTTGTGGGCGAAACAGCAAAAAGTCTTTCGGAACGCTTCGGAAAAGTATTGCAGAAACGCCAAAGTATGACCATTAACCGTAACGACAAATCTACCTCTATCTCCACACAGTTAGACAGCCTTATTCCGGCTTCCAAAATCTCAACGCTCACACAGGGTATGTTTGTCGGTTCTGTATCGGATAATTTTGATGAACGCATCGAGCAAAAGATTTTCCACGCAGAAATCGTAGTGGATAACGAAAAGGTAGCCGCCGAAACCAAAACTTATCAGAAGATACCGCAAATCCTTTCCTTTGTTGATGAACACGGCGAGGACAAAATGAAACAACAGATTGAAAGCAATTACCGTCAAATAAAATCTGATATTCTAAGTATCGTTCAAAACGAAATGGAGCGTATTAAGAATGATTCGAACTTACAACATTTGATTCAGGAGGGATAAACGAAAGGGAGGCTCAAATGACCTCCCTTTTTTCTTGTCCTGTCCATTCAGGTTTACAACACCCCACGAGGCATATGAATACCTTTTACCCGTGCAATGCTATCCGAAACCTGCGGGGATTCTTTCTGTTTTTCAGCTTGGACTTCTTTAGATTCCTCCTTTGTTTCGGGCGTAATAGATAGCTGTATCTTTCGCTCCACGGCAGCCAGTTCCGTTTTCAGTTCGCTTAGCCGGCTTTCCTTAGACCAAGTTCCGTTGACCACTTCGTGAAGAACAGGCAGATCTTTTTGTATTTCGGCAATCTTCTTTTGTTCCTGCTCGATATAGCCGGGCAGTTTCTCCAGTGCGTTCAGAAAGTTCATAGCCGCCAGCTTTTCATCTTTCGCAATCAGACCATTGTTGTAGGTGTATTTGATATTGCCCTCGCCTTGTACCAAAAAGCGGTTTACACGAATATCCACACCCTCTTTTTCTGACATTTCAGTTTTGACCAATAAAGTAAAACCGTACAGGCTGCCAATTTCTTCATACTGCCCTCCGGTGCGGGCTTTGTCCGCAAGCTGGTTGAGCTTTGCACCGATTTGTTTTACATCCGTATTGGGCAGCAAGCCCTCCAACTGCACTGGGTTGGCAATAGTGCCATCCGAATGCTTTTGTATGCGTTGCTGTAAATTGTCCCAATCGAGGCTCATCCGGTTCAACCGGGATTGGGTACTTTCGAGCATTTCTGTACAGTCTTGCAGCTTGTATTTGGCACTGAACTTAGAACGGTTGAACGCCTGCTTTTCGCTTTCCAGTCCGGCAATCTGCTTTTCCAGTTTGGCTTTATCCAGCAGGTCGGTATTTCCTGACAGGATAGCCACGTATTCCGAAAAATTCATTCCTGATTTTTCATCCATACTGCCCTCATCAATGGTACGCTTGCCGAGGTTGTTGGTTTTCAATTGGTCAATAAAAAGCTGTTTATTGTACAGTAAGTTGAACTTATAGCTATCCAGCGATTTTTCTACGGCGTAGATAATCACATCTACTTTGTTATCGGCAAAGAACTTGGCAATTTCATTGCCCTTTCTTACAGCCCTGCCATCACGTTGGGCGAGGTCGCTTGGTCGCCACGGCGTATCCAAATGATGAACGGCAACGGCTCTTTTCTGTGCATTTACGCCCGTTCCGAGCATACTCGTAGAACCGAACAGCACACGGATTTTGCCCTCGTTCATTCCTTTGATAAGCTCCTTGCGTTGCTTATCATTTTTCGCTTCCTGAATAAACCTTACTTCGTGTGCAGGGATGCCGTGGTCTTCCACGAGCTTACGCTTGATTTCGGAGTACACGTTCCATTCGCCTGGCTTGTAGGTTCCCAAATCGGAGAAAACGAACTGTGTTCCCTTCTGTGCATTGTATTGGTTGTAATATTTGGCTATGTTTGCCGCACAATGCGAAGCCTTGTTGTCGGGATGGTCGCCATACCTGCCGCCTACCATACGCATATCGAGCGACATCTTACGGGCGTAATCCGTAGCGATGAGCATCTTCGCTTTTTCTTCGCTGGCACTTAATTTAGGTCTGCCCAACAGTTCTGCATTGCCCGTTTTGGCAAACTCCATCAGCTTTTTAATAAACGCTTCCTGATCGGGCGTGGGCGGTATGTTGTACAATACCTCGTTCTTATTGGGGCGGTCAATACCAATATCCTTTGCCGTTCTGTAATCTGTAATTTCAGAATAGAATTGCGCCAGTTCCGGAACTTTGATAAAGTAGCGGAAACGCTCTTTCGCCACGATATTGTTAGCTACCGAAAACTCGTAATCGGTAGTTTTCCTTGCATAGATAGCTGCCCAGGCATCAAAAGAATGAATGCCCTGTTTTTCCATTGCTCTTGGTCGCAGGTATTTGAACAGGAGGTACAGCTCCGTTAAGGAGTTGCTGATGGTTGTACCCGAAAGAAAGGTTGCGCCCATATCCGCATTGGTGCGTTCCTGAATGGTACGGATTGCAAAAAGCAGGTTCATCGCCTTTAAGCTGCCATCCACGTTGCCCAACCCAGCAACCCTTGTGTGCCTTGTATTAAACATCAGGTTTTTGAACTGGTGGCTTTCGTCTACAAACAGATGGTCAATGCCCATCATTTTAAAGTCCACTACATCATCCTTGCGGTTCTCAATATCGTGTTCAAGGGTTTTGAGCTTTACTTCAAGGTTTTCCTTACGCTTGATGACCCCTGCAAGCATTCCCCTGGTTACTTCCTTGCCTTGCGATTTCAGGGCATCAAGGTTGCGCTCCACGCTGTCGAGTTCTATTTCGAGGATTTCCTTTTGAATTTCGGGCGACTGCGGTATCATCCCGAATTGGTCGTGCGTGAGGATTACGCAATCCCACTCATTGTTTTTAATATCGCCGAAAATGCGGAGGCGTTTTTGCGGCGTGAAGTCTTCCTTGCCGGGAAACAGGATTTTTGCGAGTGGGTAAGCAGTGCGGTAGGCTTCGGCAATTTCGTGAACATTACTCTTCAGCCCGATAATCATGGGCTTGTGCGCCAGCCCCAAACGCTTCATTTCCTGTGCTGCGGTACACATCACGAGCGTTTTTCCTGCACCTACTTCATGGTCGCAGATAGCACCGTTGTTCAGCTTTATCATCCAAACGGTGTCCTTTTGGCTGGAATACAAATCCTCAATACCTAATGCTTTGCGGTCTAATCCCGGAAAATCCTGATGGGTTCCGTCATAGTTCGGGCGGACGAAGCAGTTAAAAGTATCGTTGTATTGGTCTGTAAGCCTTGTTTTGAACTCGTCGTTTTGGGCGTGTAGCCACTCGGCAAAAGCGGTACGGATTTCGTCAATCTTGGTATTCGCCATTTGTATGGCTTCCATATCCCGCACTTTCACTTCCTGGTCGCCAACCATTACTTTTTTGGTAATGTCGGGCGTGGTGTTCACGAGTGCGTGTTTGAGCAGGGCAATCCCGTCAAACGTCCGGCTTTCGGCTTTGACGGCATATTTTTCCCAAATGTGCATATTGCCCTGATGACACTTTACGGAAAAGTCGTCGGAGCTTTCGGAGTAATGGATAAGTACATCTGCATCGAACAGGTGCGAAGCAAAGCGGGCATAAATGCCAGTGGGTATCCAGCGTTCGCCGAGGTTAAAATCCAGTTCCTCAAATTCGATACGTCTTGGTCGGGCTTCTTCCAAAACAGTAAGGCTTGCTTTGGCTTCGGCATCATCAGGATTGTTTTCGATATAGGTGCGTACCTCCTGTGCCTTTTCTACCACGTTACCCGCAATCCAGCGTTCGGATATTTCGTATTCCTTTTCCAGAGGATTGTAATAGATACGACCGTTCAGGGCTTTTTTCAAAGCATCATCGGTCATACCGCTGATTTCGGACATATAGCCCAAATCCACGCTGCCGTATTTGTTCAGTGAAGCCGCTAACGCTTCTTCGGGATTGTCTGTGGCTATGGTTACGGTAGAAAAACTTACAGGATGGCTGAAGATATCGGCTTTGCGTACCACGCCGCCAACCACACGCTCCAAATAAGGCATTTCCTTACCTGCGCTATCCGTTTTAATGAGCTTGATGTTATCGGCACTGTTGAGGTTGCCGTACCTTTTTACAAAGGCATCGTACAAGCGGTTAAGGTTTTCCCTTTCTTCCTTGTATTCAGTCTGATGCTGTGCCTCTTTGGTGTAAAGTTGGTGGTAAATATCCCTTACTTCGATATACGCCTCGGCTCTTGCTTTCTGTAGGGACGGCAATTGCAAGGGATGAAAAACTGCCATGCCGTCTGCCATATCTACATCTTGCAGATGACCGACCCAGCCCTTATCTACCACAAGGCAATCATTACGGTGGAACGATTGGAGTTCGCCACCGTAAGGAGCAACTTCGGGAATGGTATCGGGAACGGCTGGCTTGTCAGCCTGGCCATTCCCATTGACACCTGAAAACAGGTCGCCGATAGCTTCCTGTTTTTTGCCATTGGATGACGTATTTCCATTGGTCGCCTTATTGGTAACAGGTGGCGTGTAGGGCTGCTGCATTGCACTACTGAACAGGTCGGGCTGGCGACCAATTGCAGCTCTTCTTTTGTTAGTGCCTTGCCTTTTAGCTTGTGTTATCTTTTTGGGTGGAGCAAGAACCGCTACGGGTTCGTCCATATTTTCAAACAGGTCGAAAATGCTTAGTTGCTTTAATTCCTGCGGACTTTCCCCACCCGTTACCGGAACCGATAGAGGTTGGGTTTCGGGCTGAATGATTACGGGTTCAATAACCGGAGGTGTAATCTTTGGTATAGCCGGAATTTGCATTACAGGCTCATCGTTCCGTTCGCCTTTGTATAAGCTCAAATTCAGGTGCTTCCCAAAATCTTCGGAAAGCATTTGTTTGAGGTCAGTGGCAATGCCATTAACACCGTCTTTATGAGTATAGATTAAGGCAGGTTGCCCGTAGGGGTCGGTATCTAATTTGCTATCGGTATGCACAATCCTTGTGCTGCCCAGAAAGAGTGCATTACCAGGTGTATTGTATTCTGTTTGCCTGCTTTGGCAAAACAGATCTTCCCTTTCGGTCAGATTTTGTTTTGCCGTATTCTTTTGTAGGATAATCAGGTCGCTTCCGACTTCCGTACCTGCATATTCCGTAAACAGGTTGTTGGGTAAACGAACAACCGAAACCAGATTATTATCCTGCATCAACGCCCTGCGTATGGGTTCGTTCTTCGGGCTGTTTAAAATACCCTGTGAAGTAATGTAAGCCAGCAAACTGCCCTCACGAAGCATATCAGCACCTTTCAGAAAGAAGTAATTGTGTATGCTTCGGGCTGCCTGTACTTTTGCGCTGTCCTTGCTTCGGGAATAGGACAGGTCGAAAACGGAAGTATCGCCGAACGGAATGTTACTGGCAATTACGTCATAGCTGCTTTGTTCCTTTTCGGGGATTTCCTCGAAACCGCTTACACGGATATTGCTTTCGGGATAAAGCTGCTTTAAAATCTTGCCTGTGAGCAAGTCCTTTTCATAAGCGGTAACGTTTGCTTTTGGGTTTTCTGAAAAGGATTGTATGAATGAGCCGATACCTGCGGACGGTTCGAGGAACTTTTCAATATGCAGTCCGCTTTCACGCAAAGCTGCGGAAATGGCATCTATGACCTGTGGCGGTGTGTAGAATGCCGTAAGGACAGAGCTTCGCATACTGTCCACATAATGTTTGTACTGCTTATCGTCTGCGGAATTTTCTTTGAGTAGCTGGTGGAGTTCCTGCGTGAGCGGAAAAAGGTCGTGTTCCGTTTTTCTCCAATGGTTGATGTCTATTGCGTTCTCTACGGGGTTCAGAACGAATTTAAGACCGCCAAATCCGCTGTATCGCATCATTAGCAGTCTTTCGCCTACGGTGGCTTGTCGTTTCTCCTTTTCCAGTTTAAAAGCAATTCGCAGGGCATCAATGTTGAGTTGGAGATGTTGGCGTTTACTGAAGCCCATTTTCTTCTATCCATATTGCGATGGTTCCGGTCAGTTCGGTGTAGAGCAGGTCAAACTCCGTGTCATAAGCGAAATCATCGGTTAGCTCATATCTTGCGAAAACAGGCTCACAGACAGGGAACATTTTAAGGGCGAACGGTCGCAGTTCCTCATCTGCCATTATGGTGTCAAACTCATTGCATACTACCTGAAAAACCGTATCAAATCGGGAGAAGTACAAGCCCCCAAATAGAATGTAATCGGCAATTTCATTACATTGCTCAATACCGTTTCCAGAACTAAATGCACCCTCGTAAGCATTGGCAGCCCACGAGGAACGTTGTTCGATAAATTTTTGGTCGTTCGCCTTTTCGGGGAAGCTGTTGTTTAGTAATTCCTGAAGACGTAATCTGAAATACGAAAGGTCTTTTTGCTGTGTATTCATACTATAATTTTTATTTAGAGTTTTACTCGAAACCTAAATTATAGCAGCAGGTAAGCCCCTCTAAAAAAGTGGCAGGGTTTGGCTTTAAAAGGAAGTATTTGGCGAAATAGCCAAACTATTGATCTACATCAATAATATTTCTTAAACCAGATCATCGTTGCAAACCTTCCTTTTTGTGCATCTTTGTCTTGTCTGATTATTCATTAAAAATAAAAAAGATGAAAAAAGTGGTTTTAATGTTCTTTGTTTCTGTGTTCACACATCTTCACTATTCCTATGCACAAACGATAAAATTTGAAGATGTGGAATTTGATATTGTTAATGTGAAAGCATCATCCACCTTACTGAACGGAGAAAAAGTAATTAAGGTAGAAAGAGATTTAGACAAATTACCTTTTGATGCAAACCGGTTAGGGGCTACTGTTGATGAACCTACATTCATTAAAATTAAGAATGTGGATTTTGCCGACGGAGTAATTGAGGTAAAAATGTTAAGTAAAATTCAGCATCCCTCTCCATTTGAGGCGGCACGAGGCTTTATCGGTATTGCTTATAGAATAAATGAAGATAATTCAGCGTTTGACGCTATTTACCTACGACCAACAAATGGCAGAGCTGACAACCAGTTTATGAGAAATCATACAGTTCAATATTATGCTTATCCTGAATACAAGTTTGATCGATTGAGAAAAGAAGCAAACGGCGAATATGAAACGTATGCTGATATAGGACTTAACGAATGGATTTCTATTAGGATTGAAATAAAAGATAAGAAAGCTGTACTATATATAAACAACCAGAAATCTCCTTCATTTATTGTAAATGAAATGAAAGGCAATACCAAATCAGGCAGTATTGGTCTATGGGTAGATATAGGAACAGAAGGTTATTTTAAAGATTTTAAATTTACCAAAACCCCTCAGAAAAAGTAAAATAAATCCTCCTGATCGGGAGGATTTACTGTTTTAGAACCTGTAGCATTCTTTAAAAAGCAAATCCTATTTTCCCTAATTGCTTGATGACGTGAACCAAAGAATTGATACGAAACATTTGAATAGTTTTTTACAATTGTTTTGTGATTAAAATATTTATCGTAATATTGCGATATACTTGTGATAAACAAAATGGGCTTAACAAAAACTGAAATATTTACTCAACAGCAAAACAACTTAGCAACCTCTTTAAAGGCACTGGCTCATCCTGCTCGTATAGCTATCCTGCAATACATCCTTAAACAGAATGCTTGTATTTGCAACGACTTAGTGGACGAATTAGGATTGGCACAGGCAACGATTTCACAACATTTGAAAGAGTTAAAAAACATTGGCATCATCAAAGGGAGTATCGAGGGAACCAGTGTATGTTACTGCATTGATGAAAATGTTTGGCAGAAGCTAAAAAATGAACTCAATATGTTCTTTGTAGATAATGTAGGTGTTGATAAATGCTGTTAAGCATTTTTTTAAATGCATCAATCGTAATAAAGCAATATAACAATTAAATAAAAATAATGAAACTGTCAGACATAAAAGAAATCTTACCCGCATTGGATAATGTTGAATTTCAATTAGAAAACGGAACATCTGTACCGGAACATTTTCACGTTACAGAAATAGGCGTTATTACCAAACACTTTATTGATTGTGGGGGAACGATTAGAAACGAAAAAGTCGTCAATTTTCAATTATGGAATGCAAACGACTTTGAACACAGGTTAAAGCCAACCAAATTATTAAACATCATCAAACTATCCGAAGAAAAATTAGGTATTGAGGATGCCGAAATTGAAGTAGAATATCAAAGCGAAACAGTTGGTAAATACGATTTGGATTTTAACGGTAACAATTTTGTACTAAAGAACAAACAAACCGCTTGCCTGGCAAGTGATGCCTGCGGCATTCCTGCGGAAAAACACAAAGTAAACTTGGCTGAATTAAAAGGTAAACCTTGCTGTACACCTAATTCGGGATGTTGTTAAATGCTAAAACAGAATGCGATGTATCAAAAACTAATCGAAATTATTAACACCAAAATTGATGTTCACAGCATCAAAGAGAAACGCAAAATCCTATTACAACCGTTGATAGATTTTGTACAGCAAAAAATAAACAATAGGCAGGATATAAATATCAATTTAATTTGTACCCACAATTCCCGAAGAAGCCATTTATCGCAGGTTTGGGCACAGGTAGCAGCAGCACACTTTAATATCCCAAATGTATATTGTTATTCGGGTGGAACAGAAGAAACGGCATTATTTCCGAAAGTCGCAGAAACATTGATTAGTCAAGGTTTTAGTATTTTCAAAATTACGGAAATGGACAATCCTGTTTACGCCATTAAGTATAGCGAAAATGCTTTGCCTATTATCGGCTTTTCAAAAAAATACGATAGCCCTTTCAACCCAGTATCATCATTTGCAGCCATTATGACCTGTTCACAGGCAGACGGCGGATGCCCTTTTATTGCAGGTGCAGAAAAAAGAATACCTATCACATTTGAAGACCCTAAAATTTCAGATAATACACCGGAGCAATCACAGGTATATGCAGAAAGAAGTTTGCAGATAGCAACGGAAATGTTTTATGTTTTTTCAAAAGTCAGTCAATAAATGATGCAACAAAAACTAAAATTTCTTGATCGTTACCTTACCTTATGGATATTCCTTGCAATGGCAGTAGGTATAGGTTTGGGGTATTTCTTTCCGGGAATATCAAAAATTACAAATGCTTTATCCGTAGGCACTACAAATGTTCCTTTGGCAATAGGTCTGATATTGATGATGTACCCGCCATTGGCAAAAGTGGATTATTCATTATTGCCCCAAGCGTTTAAGGATAAAAAAGTAATCGGTATATCATTATTGCTCAATTGGGTTATCGGTACAGTATTGATGTTCGGGTTAGCCGTTTTGTTTTTACGGAACGAACCCGATTATATGACCGGCTTGATACTGATAGGTTTGGCAAGATGTATCGCAATGGTAATCGTATGGAGCGATTTGGCTAAGGCAAACAGGGAATATACAGCTATGTTAGTTGCATTAAACAGCATCTTTCAGATACTTTCTTATAGCTTCTTAGTTTGGTTATTCATTAACGTATTACCAAGCAAATTAGGATTAGCCAATTTCAATGTAAGCGTATCAATGAAAGACGTAACAGAAAGCGTATTGATATACTTAGGCATTCCTTTCTTAGCAGGTTTTATAAGCCGTTACGCATTGGTAAAATCAAAAGGAATAGAATGGTATAACAGAAAATTTGTACCCAGAATATCGCCCATTACATTGTATGCTTTACTGTTTACAATCGTATTAATGTTCAGTCTGAAAGGCGATAAAATATTAGAACTGCCAATAGATGTAGTAAAAGTAGCCATACCGTTAATCGTCTATTTTGTACTGATGTTTTTCGTCAGCTTCTTTATAAATAAATCCCTAAAAGTTCCTTACGACAAAAACGCCTCAATAGCATTTACAGCCACAGGAAACAATTTTGAATTGGCAATAGCCGTAGCAATAGCGGTTTTCGGTATTCATTCCCCACAGGCATTTGTGGGCGTAATCGGCCCACTTGTGGAAGTGCCTGTATTGATACTATTAGTAAGGGCAAGTTTATGGTTAAAGAAAAAATTTTACTAATGAGCATACAGAAATTGAGAAAGCATCAAAAAACTAAAAGAAAACCCTCTGGAAATTTCGAGGCCACTGAAAAACCTCATTGATTTTAGTTTATCCTTTTAAAAGGGATTAAAATAAGAGCTTATTATGTGATTGAAAAATCCGTAATAAGCTCTTTATTTTTTTAGAAGTGTTTTTTTTTGTATTTTTTTAGCGGTAATTTTAAGTGTACAGCAACTGAAATTGAGGTGCAGAGATTATTTTCTCTACATTAACTTCAGTATTCTCTTCAAATTGACTGCGAAAATAGCCATTGCACCCTGCATCTGCATATTTTCTATGCCGTAAGAAGTGGCTCTGCCGTAGCCGTGTGCATTTTTCAGTTCACTGTTTTTGGCTTCTATTTTATAGCGGTGTTTCGATTTTTCTTTATAATAATCGCTTTCCTGAAAAGCTATCTGATCCTGATGCAATTCTGATTTGATAGAAACCGAATATGTTTTACTTTTTGAACCATCCTTGTAACAACCTTCTTTCAGTGGACAGATCTTACACTTTTCAACATCAAAATAATAGGTGTCAACTTGGTTTTTGCCTACATTTTTGGTTCCACCTCGTGCTTTCCGAATCGCCAGATGCCCTGCAGAACAGACAAATCGACCGGCATCTTTATTATAGTCAAAACGATCTTCATTTTTTCGAAAACCTTACGTAATGGAAGGATTGAGTTTGGCCACTACCTTAATGTTTTGCTCGTCTGCAATTGTCAGATTTTCTTTTCCGCTGTAAGCCGAATCGCCGATAATGGCATCTACCTCCATGCCGTTGTTCTGGCTCATTTGTAATAACTTTGGCAATTCCGGACCGTCGCCTTTTTCGCCCGAAGTCACCACAGCTGCCGTAATAATCCGCTCTTGGCTCATTGCAAGATGGGTTTTGTAGCCGAAAAATGAGCTGTCGGCCGATTTGTGACCCGTTTTGGCATCAGTATCTTTTGAAAAGACCAATTGCTCACCGGTGTCTTCCACCATTTCTTTCAAAAGGTTTAATTTCTCCTTTACCGAAGGGATTTCACTGACAGAGGGCTCGTTTTCAATTATTTTCTCAAGCTCTTTGCAGTAATCCAACTCCTTGAGCAGATTGTTATCTGTATTTTTTGAAGGCATCCTGGTTTTAAACTCTTCATCAAACTGATAAACGGTTTTCCGAAGCAGTTTCGAGCGTTCCCTCAGCACATCAATCGTTGAAAAAGGGTTGCTTCTCGACAAAGTGTGTGTGGCATCTACAATGATTGATTTGGATTTGATGATGCCTTTTTCAATGGCAATCGTTACGGTTTTGCCAATCAGCAGATTCAGCAAATCGGTATCTTTCAGACGCAGTTTCCTGAATTTCGTGAGCGAGCTGGGATGGATAACGTCCTCTTCGGGAGTCATTTCCAAAAAATATTTGAACGACATATCGTAGCGTGAACGCTCCACCACATCCACATCAGAAACCGTGTAAATACTTTTCAACAAAAGATATTTGAACATCCGAACGGGGCTTTCGGCATTGCGGCCGTTGCTCAGGCAATACTTGCTCAAAAGCTCTTCATAGATAAATGAAAAATCAATCAGTTCATTAATTTTCCGAAGAAGATTTTCCTGGGGAACGATTAAATCATACAAGCCGGAATAGGCGCTCAGCTGCATTTTTTGCTGTTGTAATAACATCGGTTTTGATCTTGAAATACAACTGTAAAATACAAAAAAAAAGCGAAAACAAAATTGTTTTCGCTAATCTATTTAATCAGAAAGAACTTTTTCAGTGGCCTCGGAAATTTCAGAAGGTTTTTTATTATGGATTAAGGATTTGAAGCATCCTGCCGACTTCTATATCCATTCGTGAAAAGGCAAACCATTTTTTACCCAGGTCTTTCAGTGATGCTCCGATGTGGTAAAGCTCCACATCGTCAATAATCAAAAAACGGTCGTGAGCATCGGAAAAAATCTCAATTTCAATCGGAGGATATTGGCTGTTGTACCGTTGCATATCCAGCCGTAACTGATTGCTGATATTTTTGGAATAGATGGTGGCAGATACATTATCATTGCGTTTTCCCAATAAGGTCAGCACCGTATCATCCACATAATTATCCAATAGGATAATGGAGGTTTTTGCACTTCGGATAATATCGGAAACAAAGGTATAGGCATCAAAAACCTGCCCGTTGTAAAAGACACCTTTTTCGCTGTGGAGCTTATCGCTTTCCATAGCCTTAAAAATCTCTTCAAATTTCTGGTCGGCTTGTAATTGTTTCAGTTCTATATTGTCCAAACGATGAAACAGCGAAGCATTGCTGATAAGCATTCTCCGCATTTCTACAAAGGCATTCATTATCTCGATACTGACCTTTACAGCAACATCGCTACGAAGTACCGAAGCCAACATAGCAATACCTTGTTCGCTGAAAACATAGGGCAGGTAACGCCTCCCTCCGTAATTCAAACTTGAGGTCACAATTTGTGACCTCAAGTTGACAGCTTCAAATTCAACCTGTGTCAATTGGAAACGGAAGTTTTCGGGAAAACGCTCTGCATTACGTTTTACTGCTTGATTGAAAACTTTGGTTTCTACCTGATAAATCCCTGCGAGGTCGCTATCCAGCATAACCTGTTGCCCTCTTAGGGTATAAATCCGGCTTTCTATTTCCTTACTGGTAATAATCGGCTTATTTTCCATTACTTTTTGTAGCTTTTATTTTTTTCAAATTCAAAAGAGGTGTTGCAATCCTCATTCAACACGATATAAGCATCGAATTTCTTACCTGCCTTGCTTTTCATTCCTTTAATGAGTGAAGTTTTCTTTTTATTGACAAGGCTTTCAATTTCGGCTATGCCGATTTGTACGCCGCAAACATTGCGGAACTGTACCCAATTACAAGCCTGTTCAGGACACTTCACAATTTTATCACGTATAATGAGTTGCTGACTTTTACATTTCGGACAAACCAATTCAGGTAGGTTGTTTCGGGCAATGGAAGTTTGCAGCAATTCATTGGTAATAGATAAAGCATAATTTTCCATTTCTTTTTGAAAAGCCCCTGTATCAGCTTCGTTGTTCTCGATTTTCTGCAATGCGAGTTCCCATTCGGCAGTCATTGCCACATTCGCAATTTTCCGGTCTTTGACTAACTCATAAACCTGCAATCCCTTTTCGGTAGGGATTAAAGATTTCTTTTCACGTTGGATATAATTACGAGTAAACAGCGTTTCGATTATTGCGGCTCTTGTAGCCGGAGTACCGATACCGATATTTTGCAAGGCTTTCCGTTCATCTTCATTTTCGATTTCCTTTCCGGCAGTTTCCATAGCCGACAAAAGCCCTGCTTCGGTATAAAGCACAGGCGGTTTGGTTTTCTTTTCGAGAACGGAGGCTTCTTTTATTTTGAGTTCATCGCCTTTTTTCAGTTCGGGCAAATCCTGCACAGGTTCGGTATCATCGTCCGTGAAACTTCCCTTAACGGAACGCCAGCCAGCTTCACTAATCTTACAGCCTTTTGCGGTAAAATCGTAATGCAATACCTGTAAACCGACATCGGTCAGTTCCTTGATGCAGGCTTGTGAAAGGGCTTCGAGCAGCCGAAAGGCAATCATATCATAAACGGCATTTTCCTTTGCGTTGAGTGCTGACGGGATTTTATCAGTAATCAATAATCCGTGGTGATCGGTAACACGCAAATCGTTCACGATACGTTTATTGAACCGTCCCCATTTCATTTTTGATACGGCTTGCTTGCAGGTTTCCCTGTCCTGCAAAGCCCTCACGAGGTTGGGAATTTCTGCCCACATATCTTCAGGAATGTATTTGCTCCCGGTGCGTGGGTAAGTGATAAACTTTTTCTCATAAAGGCTTTGAGCAATGTTGAGGGTTTCTTCGGCAGATAGGTTGAGTTTCTTATTAGCTTCTTTTTGCAGTCCTGTAAGGTCAAACAATAAAGGCGGTTGCTCCGTAACTTTTTTGGTTTCTACCGATACAACTGTCACCGTTTCGCCTCGCTGAATGGCTTTCAGCGTATCATCGGCAAGTTTTTGATCTTCCCATTTGGTTTTGGAAAGGCTTTTAAAATCTATCTGCTCTTTGTTGTGCTTTAGCTCTACCTGCCAGTAACTTTTTACTGTGAAATTTTTATTCTCCAGGTAGCGTTTGCAAATCAGGGCGAGTGTGGGTGTTTGTACTCTGCCGAGCGAATAGATACCATTGCCTGCGGCAATGCTCAACGCCTGTGTAGCATTGATGCCCACAAGCCAATCGGCACGGCTTCTGCCTTGTGCCGCCTGATACAAGCCGTCAAATGCTGCCCCATCTTTTAGATTTTCAAAGCCTTGCTTGATGGCTTTTTCGGTAAGCGAGCTTATCCAAAGGCGTTCAAATGGCTTGTTACATTTGAGGTATTCGTAGATATAACGAAATATCAATTCGCCCTCACGACCTGCGTCAGTAGCCACAATTATGCTGTTGCTACGGTTAAAAAGCTGTTCGATAACTTTCAGTTGCTTTAATGCACCTGTGTCGGCGGTGTACCTTTTGTCTTTTTTGACCTTGCGAACGGTGAGTAAAAATGGATTGGGCAATATTGGTAAAGAGGCTTTGTCAAATCCCGAAATGCCGTAATCTTCTGGCATTCCCAATCCTATCAGATGACCGAATGCCCACGTAACAAAATAGCCGTTCCCTGTCAGGTAGCCATCCTTTTTATCGGATGCTCCCACAAGTCCGGCTATTTCCCTTGCTACGCTTGGTTTTTCTGCAATTATTGTTTTCATATTTTCTACATTTTTCTGCCTTTAGATTTTGCAGGAGCTTCGGGCTTTTCCTGTTGTTCCTGCTGTTGTTTGTTTTTCGGACTTTGTTGCCCCGACTTCAAAGGCTCATTGATGTTTTTGGTTGCTTCATTTGTTTTGCCCTCTGAATTGACGGCAGTCTGCGTCTTATGGGCTTCGGTAGGTTTTGCCTGTGCTTTGAGCTTATCGGGGTTTTGAAAAGAGAAATCTGTTTTTCCCGTTTCTTTGTTGAGCGTGATATAACCCTGGTATTTTTGCCCCTTTTTATCAATCAGTCCATCAACGTAAACTGTTTGACCGGCTTTGAACTTATTGTATTGCTCATCGTCCAATTCCTTCCCCCTAAAGGTTCTTGGTGCTTCCTGCGACTGGCTTTGCTGATTGGTTTGTTGGTTGTTCTGCCCGTTGCTTTGCGTTTGCCTGTTAGTATTATTTCTGTCGAAAAGGAACTCAACATACCGCTTGTCAGCATTGAACTGTACGGTGGCTGAAAACTCTGTTCCTTTCGTTGAAATCATACCATCCAATTTTAGCGGTTTGCCCTCCATTAAGGTTTGCTTTTGCTCATCATTAAGTTTCACACCCTTAATTTCATCGGGAATTTTTATGAAATCTGTTCGCAGTGCTACCAACTCATTAGTGAGCCTGTCCACACTAACTATGGACGGCATTAGTTCACCTGTCTTAGTGTTTTTTAAATCAACCACTCGTCCCATGTTGCCTGTATCGAGCAGATTTTTCTTGTCTTCATCTGTGAACTTATGCCCGAAAAACTCAAAGTTGAGGTTAGGCTCTTTGCGAATACCATGTATAGCGGCTACGACTTTTCCGTCATCGGTAGGCTGTAAAGACAGGCGGGCATCTGTACGAACAATAGCAGTGCCGAGATTTAAACTTACGGGTACAAGTTCATTAGTCTTGAAACCTTTCAGTAGTGGTTCGAGCAAGTTCATTTTTTCAAGCTTCTCTTTCCCCAATCCGAGATTGTTCATGGTTTCCCAATCAATTTGCTCCGGCTTGTAGCGGTATTCGCTCGTTTCCGACGGTTTTTGTGCTGTTTCCATATTATTTTTATTTTCTTGTTTCTGTTCTTGTTTTTCTTCAGGTTTTATCTCATGCTGCTTCATTAGCTTTTCGCCTTCGGGTGTTGGCTTTTCCACCTGCTTCTGTATCTCCTTTGCCGTCTCAACAGCGATAGGCGCAGGCACTTTAAAGAAAGAGAAATTGGTAGGGTTCTTTAATTGGCTGAAAAAATTGGAAAAGAAGTTGGAGAAGAAATCACCAGATTTATCTATACGCATAAATTGATTTTGGTTTTTCTTCGTCGGGTCTACGGTTTCCATTTTTCCGTTTTCGTCAATGCTCTTTACAGCTTGGATTTTCTTTTTCTCTTTATCCAGCACCAGCAATATGTCCGATAATTGTTCAGGGGTTTCCTGTTTATTTAAAGTCTGTTCGCTCATAGCCTTAAATTTTAAAAGTTAGTGCCGAAAGTAGGGGAAGCATTCACTGTTTTGCTTTAAGTGGCATTCAGTGGCAGCATTTGTCACTCATTGGCGTTCATTTAGTTGAAGGTGGGTTAAAACTTTCCCTGATGAATTGGTGAACATCGGACAACTTGTAATATAGTTTTCCGCTTATGGTATAATAAGGTAACTTACCAATGGAGCGATACCGTTGCAGGGAACGGTTACTAATTTTGAGCATTTGCAATAAATCCTGATTATCCAGCAATTCCTCACCGTCAATGCTATTGCGTTTCTTTTGCAAATCATCAATATGGTCGCTAAGCATATCGAGGCGGTCAATTATACGCTCCATCCATGCTAAAAATTCCATTCTGTCAATATTCATAAGAACACATTTATTGTTTGCCTGATTTTAGTTTTCTGCCCTTCTCGATATAGGTTTTTCCTTTTGCCATAAGCTCTTGTACATATTCGTCACTGCTCTGTATAGCATTTGCGTTAAGCATATCCTTAATCGCCCCAATGGTGTAGAAATACTGACCGTATATTTTTGAATAAGCGATCTCGCCTTTAGTACGCATACGGCATAAGGTCTTTTCGCTGATGTGCAGGTATTGGCATACCTCGTGGTTATTCAGCCACAGGTCATCATAGCTTGTGTTTTCCAATCTCTTCAGATAGTCAGCGATAGCATTGATACGGCTGTTTAGCTGTTGCCACGCTTCTTCTTCAATAGTTATTATTTTCATTGCACAGCATTTTAAAAGTTCACTATGCAAAGTTGTTAAAGGTGGCAGTGATTGTCTGCCAAGCCTTGCCAATTGGTTCTGCTGTTTTTTGATTTTTTTTACAATTAAGCAAAAGCCTTGTCTAATAAGGATTTGTGGGCATTTGGAATATTTTGCGATGGAGTTTCACCAGGATTTGCCAATTGGCAGATATGGGCAAAGAAAAAGCAGTACATTTTGTGTACTGCTTTGGGTTTACGTTTTTAGCCTTTAACTAAAGGTCTTTATCCATATATTCTTCCAAAGAAGTTTTAAGCTGATCTAAGAATGCGGTTCGGGAACCCGTTCTTGTTTTCATTCTATGGAATGCGTGATGCAAGTCGCCAAGTGGAATCCGAAAAAGTATCTGAAACATCAGGCTTATTTTTCTGATACCAATTTTACCGTGAGAGATAACCCCGGCAGCATGAAGGGCATAAACCAATTCGATAAGGGCATTTTTGCTTTCCGTCCAAAATATATCTTTGGAACTTTCTGACTTCTGTAAAATCACGTCGGGATCTTCATCAGGATTGATTTTTGTAAGCAGATATGAATACAATAATTCATTCGCAATAATCCTTGCCGTTTTGTAATCAAAGAAGGTCGAAAATGTAGGATCTATCTCAAATACGATGCTATTAAGTCCATCATGATAGTTTATGTTTCCTCGTTTAAAAAAGATGTCATCACGATCAGTTCGCCCAGATCGGTAATACCTGTAAAAATCAGAATTACATATATGGTCTATGTATTCACGTTTGAGGTTTGCCAATTGACCGGAGAAATAACTGTAATACATTTTGCCATTACTCACCGGACAAGTGGTTTCAATACGGTAAACTTTATTGTAATAAATAAGTTTGCCGAGGATTTGGGGTTTAATAATACGGAAGAAATGTATTTCTTCTTCGTCGTCCTTAAACCCTTCTTCTGTAACAATTTTTTTGACCGAAAATAGCAGGTCTTGAAGATACAATGTCATTTCGTAAGCCTCATCAATCAGCCTTTTGCTTTGCGATGAAATCTTATCTTCTTTGTTATGTATCTCCAAAATGATGTTTTGAAAAGAGTATTTCATAGCTTATCTGCATTTTTAAATGAACTTATTCACGCTACAAAATTTGTGTTTATAAATGAGTTCTTTCCACAAGCTGTGTGCATCTTGTGGAAGATTTTTATAGCAAACCACCTCCCTATATGCTTCAAACTTTACTGGATTGCCAGTAACAATCCTCAGCTTGGTATAAAAACCAATCCGCTTTGTATAATAACCGGGATAGGAGGCATTACTATTTCTATATTAGTTCTATGTACACCAGGATAAGAGTTTATGAAAGGATATACAGTTCTATTTAGTATCTGCTTTGAGTTGGTTTTTAGAAGGCGTGATATCATCAACTTTATTCAATCCTCGCTGCCGGGTGTGCGTGTTACATCTATTGATCTTAACGACAGACAATTTACAATGAGTGTAAACGTGCAACAGTATAAGGCTGGTCTTATAGAAGATACTGTAGCTCAAAAAGGGCTTAAGATAACACTATTGCGAATTGAAGAAAACATCCTATAAAAAGCAATAAAGTATTTTCAATTTTCATTGCTTCATTTCCTTTTAGTGCTTGTATTGTTCATTACAAAGCTTTCTAAAAATTTTCCTAAAAATCTACAGCGGTGATTAAACAATGGTTTGTATAAAAACCAGCAGGGTTTGTATAATAAGCAAAATAGCAGTTATCCTATAAACTACTTTAGCCCCATCTAATTAAAAATTCCCATAAAAGGGTTTGTCAAGTAATAAGATCATATGCGTAAAAAAATTTTAATACTCCTGCTGTTCAGCTTCTGGTTACATGGGTATGCCCAAGAGAATTGGACATTGAAACAATGTATCGAGTACGGATTAAAGAACAACCGTAACAATACGATCTATGCCAATGAAAAACTGGCTGCTGATGCCAAAGCGAAAGAAGTCCTCGCAGATTACCTGCCCAAAGTAAGCCTGACTTCAACATTGGATAATAACCTTAAACTACAACAAAGTGTCATCCCCGCCGGGATTTTTGGTCCCGACGAGATCAGGGTGTCCCTCACGCAAAAGTACAACTCCAACTTTGTAGGACAGTTGGATCAGGTAATCTATGACCAATCGCTTCTGACCGGATTGAAAGCCAACAAGTATAATAAACAGCGGGCTGACCTCAATATTGAACAAAGCAATGAAGCGATCATTTATAATATAAGCATCGCCTATTTCCAGATTTTTGTCTACAACCAGCAATTGGAACTATTGAAATACAATAAAGAGACGTATGAAAAACAGATCGAAATATACCGTTTGCAGGTAAGCAAAGGGATTACCCTTCAAAAAGATTTGGATAAGGTAAATGTAGACTACAATAACACCATTTCGCAGATACGGGTTGCCCAAAGCAATCTGAAACTTGCAGAAAACGAACTGAAATACGAAATGGGTTATCCCATCAACGATTTGCTTACGGTCAATCCTTCAACAGAATTGGGTACAACGCTTTTAAATGAAGAAAGTACAAACACCTTTTCTCCTGCATCGAGGATTGATTACAAATTATCAGAACTCAATATAAAAACACTGGAAATAGAACAGGCACGTATCAAGGCTGAAGGACTTCCAAAACTCTCTGCTTACTTCCGTTATGGAGCGGTCGGTTTTGGGGACAAGCTTAGCGCAGCTTATGATGAGTTACTTCCTTACTCGGCAGTCGGGTTGAAATTAAGCATTCCCATTCTTGATTTTTATAAACGAAATGCACAGTACAAACAGGCAAAAATCAACCGTGTCAATGCGGAAGAAAGCCTTAAGCTGGCAGAAGGAAAGTACAAGGTAGAGTACGAAAACGCCTACACCAAGCTATCGCAAGCTCAGACCAACGTTGAAAACGACAAAAGAAACGTTGAGCTTGCGGAATCTGTACTTAAAGTTACCGATCTGCAATTCCAGAAAGGAACCACCAATCTTACGGATTGGCTGAATACGCAGAACTCCCTGAAAGAAGCCCAGAACAGCTACCTCAACTCCTTATACAGTTATTACCAAGCCCGTATTGATCTTGAAAAAGCAGCGGGATCATTAAAAACATTTTATAATTCACTTTAGACCATTATGAAGAAAAAAATTATAGTCACGCTGGTTTGTGTCGGTATTATCGCTTTTGTTGTTTTTAAGCTGGCATCCAACAAGAAAAAGATCAACGAAAAGAACCAACCTGCACAGGTGGAAGATGTACGCATACCTGTAACGGCAACACCAGTATCAGAAGAGATACAGGATATTGAACTGATCAAGACCGGTATGCTGGCTCCCTTTAAGGAGGCAAAGGTTTTGTCGGTAAGCAGCGGGAATATTCAGCGGTTGCTGTTTAAACTCGGCGACCATGTGCAGCAGGGGCAGACACTTGCTGTCATTGATACCCGTCTGCTGGAAATCGACCTTCAGAAAGCGGAATCCAATGCTTCTAAGCTAAAACGTGACCTGCAAACCTATACCGAACTGCTTGAAGGCAGTGCCGCCACACAGGAGAAAGTGAACGATATACGTCAGAGCTATAACGATGCCCAGAGCCTTTCCCAGCAACTGCGTAGACAAATTGCCGATGCGACCATCAAATCGCCGATCAGTGGAATTATTGGTAATAAAGCTGTGGAGGAAGGCATGTTCATTACAGCAGGTGGAGAAATAGGATCTATTGTCAATCTTTCACAATTAAAGGTAGAAGTATATTTTACAGAGGCAGAAGTGTACCAGATAAAAGTCGGTCAGAAAATCAAGCTTACCACCGATGTCTATCCCGACAAGCCTTTCTACGGCACGATCACCTTTATCAGCCCACAGGCGAATCAGGCTTACAACTACCAGGTTGAAATAACCGCTAACAACGATAAAAACAACCCTCTGCGTTCGGGAACTTTTATATATGCCGATTTTTCAAGGACGACACCGCAAAAGGTATTGCTGATCCCTCGTGAAGCATTAAATGCAAGTACACAGGATGCTTCGGTATATATTGCCAAGGACGGAAAAGCTGTACTCCGTACCATTAAGGTTGGAGCCGAATTTGGAAGCAAGATACAGGTTACAGAAGGTTTGCAGACAGGCGAACAGGTCATTACATCCGGACAGATCAATCTGAAGGACGGTACGTTAATTAATATTTCAAAATAAAGAGCAGAATTATGTCAATAACCGGAATAGCCATAAAAAGACCTTTATTGCTTATCGTAATTTTTACGGTACTTGTAATGTTTGGGATACAATCTTACCGAAGCCTGAATTACAACCTGCTTCCCAAAATCGAAGTGCCAACGGTTTCCGTAAGTACGCTTTACCCCGGTGCATCAGCGGCAGAAGTACAGACCACCGTAACCAAGAAGCTCGAAGATGCTTTTTCATCTGTAGAAGGGCTTAATCAGATAAATTCCACTTCCCAGGAAAGTGTTTCTATAATTACCATAGAATTTAAAAGCGGAACAGACATCGACAAAGCGGAACGTGATGTTCAGCGTAAAGCAGATCAGGCGTTGAACGACCTGCCCGACGATGCGGAAAGACCACAGGTAAACAAGGTAAACCTTGAAGAAACTCCGGTAATCAAAGCAGGTATCACAGCTAATATGGCTCCCAGAAACCTGTACGACCTCATGGATAACCAGTTAAGACCTATATTACAAAATGTTGCGGGTGTAGGTCAGGTGAATATTATCGGGGGCGATGAGCGTGAGATACAGATCAATATCAATCAGGACAAACTGTTGGCTTATGGTCTTTCGATCTCACAGATTACACAAGCCGTCAATAATGCCAATCTTTCTTTTCCTGCCGGTAGTATAGAAACCCAGAACCAGCAGCTATCCATCCGCTACGATGCCAATGTAAAATCATTAGACCAGTTGCGTAATCTTATTGTATTCCAGCACCCAAAACAGGGGGTCATCTATCTGAAAGATATTGCAGAGGTTGTGGACGCCACGGCAAAAACAACAGCGATCAACCACATTGACGGTATTCCGTCTATCGGTGTGCAGATCATCAAACAGAGTGATGCAAATGCGGTTGACGTGAGCGAACAGGTAAAAAAGGCATTTTCAAATATTGAAACTCAATATAAAGCACAAAATCTGAAATTCAACATTTCTTCAGACCAGAGTGTATATACGCTCAATTCTGCGGATGCGGTCATGTTTGATTTGATGCTGGCTGTTATCATCGTAGGGATCGTAATGCTGGCATTCCTGCACAGTTTCAGAAGCTCTATGTTCGTATTGGTAGCCTTGCCCGCATCCATCATACCAACATTTATCGCCATGTATGTTCTTGGGTTCTCGCTTAACCTGATGACGCTAATGGCACTGTCGCTGGTGGTGGGTATATTAGTTGACGATTCCATTGTGGTACTGGAAAATATTTACAGGCATATGGAAATGGGATCGGACAAACGTAAGGCGGCACTCGAAGGGCGTAACGAAATCGGATTTACCGCCCTTTCCATTACCTTGGTGGATGTCGTGGTGTTCCTACCGCTGGCATTGGCAGGCGGTATGATAGGTTCTATACTCCGTGAGTTTTCACTCGTAGTCGTGATCTCAACCTTGATGAGCCTTTTTGTGTCCTTTACCATTACACCCTTGCTGGCAAGCCGTTTCGGTAAATTAGAACATCTGAAAAACGATACCCTGTGGGGAAGGATTAATCTTGGTTTTGAAAATTTTATCGACACCATAAAAGAAGATTACGGAAGACTTCTGCAAAAGGTGCTCCGTAAAAAAAGATGGCTTTTGTCCGGCACTATATTGTTAATTATAGGATCTATCGCTTTGGTTCCAACAGGATTTATCGGGGCGGCATTTATCCCCAAAACGGATCAGAGCGACCTTATACTCAATATGGAACTGGAGCCTACAGCAACCATCTATAAGACCAATATGCTCGTACAGCAGGCTGAAAAAATATTGATGGAACAACCGGAAGTGGAAAAGGTCTTTTCCAGTATCGGTTTTGTCAGCGGAAGTGTATCGGGAACCAGCAGTAACGCCAATTTAGCAGAACTTACCCTGACATTGGCAGACAAGAAAAAAAGAAGTATGTCTGCCGAAGAATTTGGAACCTACATTCAGAATAAACTAAGTGGAGCGATCACTGGTGCGAAGTTTACGGCATCATCAACATCCATTACGGGAAATGTCAGCAGTGCACCAATACAGATTGCTATTAAAGGAGTTGACCTGAAAGATGTTCGTCAGGTAGCAGAAGCTTATCAAAAAGTAGTAGAAGCAGTACCCGGTACGCAGTTTGTCAAACTTTCCGTGAAGGACAGGAAACCGGAAGTGGATATCAAACTAAACAGGGAAAAGATGAGCCTGTTGGGACTGAATGCCAGTATGGTAGGGGCTACACTGCAAAACTCATTTAGCGGAAGTGATAAAAGCCAGTTCAAACAGGATGGCAATGAATACGACATCAGGGTGAGCCTGGATAAGTTTAACCGATCGGATATTAAGAATGTAAGAAACCTGCCTTTTGTAAATTCAGAAGGACAGAGTATATTATTGAGCCAGTTTGCAGAAGTGACTGAAACTCTCGGGGAAACTACCTTACAACGTATTGATCGCTTAGGTTCCATTACCGTGCAGGCAAACGTGATTGGACGTCCTACAGGTACTGTCAGTGACGAGATCAAGGAAAAGACAACATCCATTAAACTTCCTGCCGGTATAAGCGTAGAGTATCTTGGTGATACTAAAAATCAAGGTGATGCGTTCGGCAGTCTTGGACTGGCACTTCTTACAGCGTTCATTTTGGTATACCTGATCATGGTTGCCTTGTATGAAAATGCGGTGTATCCGTTCGTCGTATTGTTTTCTATACCTGTTGCGCTGGTCGGAGCGTTCCTGATTCTCGCCCTGACAATGGAAACCTTGAATATCTTTACCATTATCGGGATGATCATGCTTTTGGGGCTGGTTTCAAAAAATGCGATTCTTATCGTGGATTTCACCAACAATCTGAAAGCTGAAGGGCGTCCTGTTAAAGAAGCACTGATCGAAGCCGGCAGGGAAAGGCTGCGTCCTATCTTAATGACCACTTTGGCAATGATCTTTGGGATGCTTCCCATCGCCATCGCAAGCGGAGCGGCTTCAGAGATCAAAAACGGGATGGCATGGGTAATTATAGGGGGATTGACAAGTTCTATGATACTAACACTATTTGTAGTGCCAAGCATGTACCTCATTATTGATAATCTATTGCTAAGACTGTCAGGGAAAAAGAACAGAATGTCTGAATGAAGAGGGTAAGGATTTTAATATTTTAATAATAAGTGTTTATCTCGGTATATTTTATTTGCCCAGAACGTAGACACGTTGTATATCCGGCAATATCCGCAGAAAATGTGGGTTGTCGGATATGCTGCATTTAACAGGATAAGATTGAGAACGTAAAAAGAACCTTTTTCATAAATTAGCAATTGCGGAAAATACAACGGGGCAACAGAAAATGGAGTACAAGATCAAGAAATATACAATGCCACAAGAATTTGAATTGATCGGCATTGAACAATTGTACAACGACAACTCTGACAAGTTGACGACACTACACCGGATAGGTTTCTATCACATACTCTGGTTTCAGAAAGGCAACCCTACTCATCTGGTTGACTTCAACCCTGTAAAAATTAAACCGAATACCATTCTGTTTCTAAATAAGGACACCGTTCAACGATTTGACAAGAAAGGCGGTTTTGACGGCAAAGCAATCCTGTTTACTGACAGTTTTTTCTGCAAGACAGAAACAGACACAAAATATTTGCGGAGCAGTATTTTATTCAACAATTTGTTCTCTGTTGCCCAGATTCAAATAAGCGAAACAGCTTCACTGTTTGCCGATCTGTTTAAGCTAATGGATGAGGAATTAAAAAACCAAAGCGATAGTTCACAACCCTACATTCTAAAAAATTTATTGCATAACTTTTTGCTCCTATCTGAAAGAGAAAGACAGAAACAGGATGTCACCGAAATTAAAAAAGGTCCTGACTTTGACTATGTAATGCTTTTTAAAGACGTTTTGGAAACCAATTTCCGTAAGCTGAAACAAGTGAGCAGCTACGCAAAAATGATAAGCGTGACCGAAAAGAGGCTGAACCAGGCAACACAAAAGACGTTGGACAAATCACCCAAGCAGATGATCGACGAAAGGGTCATGCTTGAAGCAAAACGACTTTTGGCACACACAAACGAAAGCATAAAGGAAATAGGCTTTGACCTGGGCTTTGATGAGCCGACCAATTTTATAAAATACTTCCGCAAACACAACAGTTCAACCCCGGTTGAATTTAGAAAGCAATTTGCTTCGGCTTAAAAGTATCATTTAAAGGACTGTTTCTACCTTTTACATTCTTTTGCATTGTTGCACCTTTGCAACGTCAATTAATCCATAATCGGACAGAAGCGAAGGATGAGCTGCTGATAAACTGTTGCAGGCAATATTAACACCTTAAGTTTCTGCCTGTACCATCTTTTAAGCAGAAAAAATGAAATTATCGTATAAAGAAATCCTTATCGTTATAATATTGAGCTTGCTCACGTCTTTTATTGCACTCAGCATAGACTTGTATTTACCCGCTTTTAAATCCATCGCAGAAGATCTGCATACCGATATGGGAAAAGTACAGGTTTCCCTTTCCGTATTTATCGGCGGGCTTGCCGTTGGGCAACTTTTATGGGGAACGCTTTCTGACAGGGTGGGCAGAAAGTTACCGCTTATCATTGCTATTATCGTTTACAGTATGGCTTCAATTTTAGCTATTACCGCAGATAGCATTGAAGAGTTATGGCTGTACCGATTTTTGCAGGCTTTTTCCGGTTCGGCAGGAATGGTGTTGCCAAGAGCGGTCGTTACCGATTATTTTGACAGAGGAAAGACGGCAAAAATCTTTTCCTTACTTGCCTTAATTTCAGGCGTAGCACCCATTATTGCACCAAGTATTGGAAACCTGTTATTGGGCGGAAACGGTTGGCATACTATTTTTTTTGCAATGGCGGTTTTTGGTGCAGTGGCGGTACTATTAGTTATTTTCTTTTTGCCCGAAACACATTCACCAAAACAAACAACCACCACTTACACAAAAAAAGAACGCAGTGTTTTGGCTTCGTATGCCCACGTTTTCCAAAACAAACAGTTTGTCGTTTATACCCTTGTGGGCAGTCTTACATTCAGTGCGTTGATGGTCTATATTTCCAATTCGCCTTTCCTTATAATGGAAATAGGCGGTTTCACAGGAACGGAATACAGCTTGATCTTTGGCTTAAACGCAATAGGAATGGTAGGTGGCAATTACTCCGTTGGCTTTCTGGTAAATCGTTTCAGTACCATGACGCTGGTAAAATCCGCATCTTTATTCCAGACAATTTTTGCGGTTTTGCTGGCTGCCTGTATGTTGGCTGAAATTCCGCTTGCCATAATACTGGTGTTGTTGTTTTTCTCTTTGATAATGATGGGTATTTTGCTTACTGCCACAGTTGATTTGGCGTTAGCACCTTTTCACAACGATAGCGGAACAGCTTCGGCAGTTTTCGGTTTTTTCCAGTTGGGATTAACGTTTGTATTATCAGGCATCATCGGGCTGGTACAGAACAATTCTGTTATGCCTATGGCATTGGCATTGCTATCTTGTGCGGTGATTTCATTCGGGGCAACAACTGTTTTCAAAAATATGGCTGACAACGCAACAACGAAGTAGCCAATAGAAATTTAGTAGAAAGCAGCTTCAGTGCTATAATTAAGGTTCGCCCTTCTAAGTCACTACGCCATTTTTTATATACTTTTTTGTAATTTAGCTATTCATGGAAAAGCATTAAAAATTAATGAAAGACAATTTAACAGAGGCATCCTTGCAACCCTTACTCGACTACTTTGATGGGTGCATTCCGTTGAACGGGGAAGAAAAACAATTGGTTACGGAATGCTTTGAACCACGACTTTATCGCAGAAGACAATATGTATTGCAGGAAGGAGATATCTGTGCCAAATTCAATTTCGTTGTTCGGGGCTGTCTGCGTATGTACAAAACAGACGATAAAGGCAATACGCATATCTTACAATTTACTGCCGAAGACAAGTGGCTTACGGATTTGGGCAGCTTTCACGGTAAAAAACCATCTAAACTGAACATTGATGCACTGGAAGATACGATGGTGCTGCAAATCAGTTATGACAACCTGATTACCTTGTACAAACAGGCTCCTAAGTTTGACCGCATTTTCAGGGTCCTGATAGAAAACAGTTTCATCGCGCTGCAAGAACGTTTATTGCAAAATATCAGCTCAACGGCGGAGGAGCGTTACCTTTCCTTTATGCAGGCATATTCGCACCTGTCAAACCGGCTTCCGCAAACCCAGATAGCCGCTTTCTTAGGGATCACCCCCGAATTTTTAAGCCGCATAAGAAACAATCGGAGCAAGCAAAAAACTTAAACTACATCAATCCTATTTCTTGATATAGTTCATTGGAAAAGGCAACCTTTCTGCCTCACCTTTGTACTGTAAAATTTAGTCATTAACTAAAAAAGAAATAGTATGTCAAACACAAAAAAAATAGCCATTATCGGCTTGGGCAACATTGGAAAAGCCGTTGCCGAAAATCTTGTAAAAGGTAATCGTCCGGTTGTTCTTGCCAGCAGAAAATTGGAAGATGCGACAGCATTAGCCCAACAACTGGGAACGTTAGCAACATCCGCAGAGGTATCGGATGCGATCAAAGAGGCCGATATTATAGTATTGGCGGTCTGGTTCAATACCATCCAGGAATTTTTCTCACAATACGCCTCGGAATTTCAGGGGAAAATCATCATCGATCCTTCTAACCCGATTGCACCGGATGAAAACGGCGGCTTCAAAAAAATCATTGGGGAAAAAGAATCCGCAGGTCAGCTTAATGCAGCTATACTTCCTGAAGGAACCAAATTGGCAAAAGCATTAGGGACATTGGGAGCGGCTTCACTTGCGGGTGCAGCGTTTCAAAAGCCAGAAGAAGCAGTATTGTTCTACGCTACAGATGACACAAGCATCAATACAGATGTTGAGCAACTTATTCATGATAGTGGCTTTGAACCGGTACGTGTGGGCGAATTAGACCAATCAATACGAATAGAAGTATTCGGCGACCTGCATGAATTTGGAGCATTAGGAAAACCTGTTACTCTTGCAGAAGCAAAGGCGAAACTTTAAGATCTAACAATTTGAACAAAGCAATGAACCAATAATTTTTGTTATTGGTTCATTTATAAAAAAGCACAAGCAACAATGAGCAATACAAAAACAAACGAGATACTGACACATCATCTTACGGCATTTGGAAACAATGATCTCGATGAGATTATGAAAGACTACACCGAAGAGTCGGAAGTCCTTACGATTGATGGTGCAATAAAAGGCTTAGTTCTTATTCGCAACTTCTTTGCTGAAATGTTTGCCACCATTCCAACAGGTTCGGAATTTGAAATGAAACAGCTTACCATAGCAGGAAATGTTGCGCACATCATTTGGGCAAGTAAATCGAAAATTGCTGAAATTCCAATGGGTTCAGATACATTCTTGTTTGAAGATGATAAAATTAAGACCCATACGGTAGTAGCCTATATTAGCTATAAATAATCACGTAGCAATATCTGGGACATTAAAAATCTGGACTTTTATCAATTTTCAAAGGTTAAATGAAAAAGAAACATTTCAAATACATCAATACATTATTTATTGTATTCCCAATGACCTTGATTATGGCATTTGTGGGAATTATTAGGCACTATGGCTTTGATGGTGGCTGGTTCTTCATGTTCCTTAAAACGTGGGTTGCCATGCTGCCAATTGCCTATGTTGCCGCATTCATTATCATCCCCCAGGCCCGTAAGCTTACCTAAAGGATCGCGATAAAATCATAAATAGATACTCGATCGCTAACCCTCTGGGTTGAGTGATCCCCCAGCATAGATCCTGAAAAATTCTTTCTTATAGACGTCTCCCAACGGTACTTCATTTTCTCCAAGATAAATGTTGTGATGATCAAATGAATCGATAAAATTGATGTTTACAACATAAGATTTGCTAACCCTTAAAAAAGTGCCATGCGGTATCTTTTGGTGAATAGTCTTCAGATTCATTGCCGTAATCAGCTTTTGGTTACCGGTATAAATAACCACATAATCTTTCAAACCCTCGATGTATTTGATATCCGCAAAATTGATCCTGAAAAACCGGCGTTCCGATTTTATGATCAAATAATCTCCGGTATTGGACTCTAACGTGTTTTTTTCAGTTTCATCGGAAAGCAATTTCTTGTAAGTTTCTGCTTTATTGATTGCTTTTTGCAGCCGGGATTTATCAACCGGTTTCAACAGGTAATCAATGGCATCAAGTTCATAGCTTTCCAGCGCATATTTAGGATATGCCGTAGTGAAAATTACAAGTGTATTCTTTGGTAATTGAGAAGCAAATTGGAGCCCTGTTACCATTGGCATTTCAATATCCAGAAAAATGACATCTACACTATTTGTTTCTAAAAACTTTATCGCCGAAGGAGCATTAGGAAACATACCGAGTATTTCAATATCGGATACGTCATTTATAAGTGCCTGCATTTCCTGTCTTGCCAGAGGTTCATCGTCTACTATAATACAGTTCATAATGGGATTGTTAATTTTATTTCATATTTAGTTTCTGTCGAATTGATGTCAAGAGTATGGTTATGACCATACAAAAGTTCAAGTCGCCTTCTTATATTTCCTAAGCCCAATCCACTGCTTTTCTCACTGGCAGAAGGTATATAATTGGGATCTTTTGAATTGACACAACTGAAGTAAAGTGTGTTGTCTTTCACATCTATGTTTACATAAACAAACGATTCCTCTCCACTTATATTCACACTGTGTTTTACGGCATTTTCCACAAAAGTGGTAAAAAGATTAGGCGGAAGAAATACGCTCTTAATAATATTGCAATCTGTATCGGTACTGATTTTTACCGATAGATTATCCCTTCTTATGGTTTCGAGATCCAAAAAGTTGGAAAGGAAATTAATTTCGGACTTCAATAATGTACGTTCATCATTGTTCTCATAAAGTTGGTAACGAAGAAATTCCGAAAGCTTCATAATCACCATCCCCGCTTTGTCCGGATCACTTCTTACCAGAGATTTAATGCCGTTAAGCGTATTAAATAAAAAGTGGGGATTCATCTGGTTCCTAAGCTCGTTCAATTCCATGTTGAAATTGATTTTGTTCAGCTCATTTATCTTTTGATTGTCCCTCATCCACCTTTGAAATAACTTGATCATTGTTGTTACCAGGATTATTGGAATGAGGATAATAATAGATTCATAAAACCCTCTACCAGCATTGTCACGTTCAATATCAGGGCGTGTATTAGGGAAGAAAATCTCCAGAACATTTGACATAACGCTTAATGATAGAATGACCAGTAATACCAGAAGAGAAAAATAGATCAGGTAACGCCCTTTAAAGAAAAATACGGGAACGAGAATATTAATGTTAACGTAGCACATAAATACCAGCGGAATATAGACAAACAGCACTTTCAGCGCTCTGAAAGAACCCCGATATTCTGTAACATCCTTAGAATAGGATAGTATTGCCAACATAGCCAATAATAGCACTATATGGCGTAACAACCTGTATTTATCTTCCGTTATAAATCGTATAACCTTCGTATCCTGTACCTCTATCGTATTGTAGCCCATAGCTCTAAAAAAATTCTCTAACAAAGATAAAACATACATAGCCTTAAAAATTGTAAATTATACAAACCGTCGCCTCTTTTATACTAAACCATAATAAGAGGGGATTTAGTATAAAATGTAAGTCGGTTGGTATAAAAACGAAAAATCACCTTTCTATTATCATTTCCTTTGTCTTGTTCATAATAACAAGGCTATGAATTTACTAACGACACTTCAGCAATATACCTCCCAGATAATGGACGATCCTCTTTTATCCGGTGGGCAGCAAGAGCAGAAAATGATTCAGGTTTTTGACCTGTGCCATTTTATTGATGTCTACGATCATTCCCTGGAAATCGTAGATTATAAACACAAGATCTGTGTTGTCAAAGATCGAGGTGTCCGTAAAGGGATTTATTTCTGCGACCTGATTTATAACACCAGATATTGTTTTGACAAATGGTTTTATAGGCGTGAAAACATCACAACTACCCGAAATCAATTAAAGATAAAAGAATTGTGGTTTGTGTCCGTAGTAGAAAGCCTGTTGTCTGATGATCTCACAGATAGCAGAGCGTTTGTGCAGAAAAACGGTGTCAAAAATCTATACGATCAAATATTCTATTTCAACTTTTCACAATCAATAATAAAAAAAATAAATTAATTTATATGGAAATGATAAAAAAATTGGCATTGGTATTCGGGGTTTTATTATTCTCGGCAAAAGGTTTTTCTCAGGAAATAGATACGCTTAAAATTCGTAAGGATAGTGTCAATGTTCCAAAGCGTACAGTAGCTTATGCGGCTGATAAGATTGCTATTGCCCGTCCTCTGAATATAGAATTTTCACTTCCTGCACCTTACAATTTCACTTCAAAACGTGGAAACACCCCATTGCAGGATGGAAGGGTAAATGACTTTACCCAATTGAAAGTAAGTGCCAATGTTAACTTTCTAAAAAAGAAAACATGGATGTTGGGTGCTACCGCTGGTTATAGATATACCGGAGCGGAATCTAATATGTTTGAACCCGTTACAAATAACCCGACTGTCATTAAAGAGGATTTCCACTATCTCTATTCTTCGCTCAACTTCACCTATTTTTCTTCGCTTTTTAAGAAGCGTACCATTTACACTTCCAGTGTGATAGTGGAAGGCAGCGATCAGCACTTTGAACGGGTTAAAGGTTTTCTTTCCGGGGTAATGGTATTAAAAGGTACGGCAAAGACTAAAATGATGGTGGGCTTAGCAGTAAACATAGACCCTACTGCACAAATTCCGGTTATTCCCGTTTTTACCTATGAACACCGATTTGATAACGGTCTGATAGCCGACGTAACCCTTCCTAAAAGTGTATATCTCCGTAAATATCTATTCAAGAATACGGGAAGGGTATCACTGGGCACCGAAATGGATCAAACCACTTTTTATGTATATAACATTGACGGTAGCAACCCTAGTCAACGATTCCAATACAGACAACTCGATATTAATTCCGGTCTAGTGTACGAACACGCAATCGGTGATTTTATAATTACAGGTAAAACAGGCGTAAAGCTAACGCCTAACGGAAGATTGTTCAGAAAAGAGGACAACTTTAATGATGCTGTGTTTGAGATAACCCCCGATCCTGTATTCTATTTCAACGTAGGAGTTTCCTTCAATCCATTTACATTCCTTAAAAAGAATAAATAGACCTGATTATGATAAAGGTGTTTAAGACAAATATTGATAGTCCGGATCATGCAGATTTAGTCAAGAACAGCCTCTTAATGAAATTTCCGGGTTTCAGAATTGATTTTGATTTGGAAGATTCCGATAGAATCCTCAGAGTTGAGGGAGGTTACTTTCGGGCAGAAGAAATTTCCGGTTGCCTTAAAGAGCATGGCTTCACTTGTGTGGATCTTCCTATTGACTTATCTTTTGATATATGAAATTTACAGTAGGAGAACTTGATTCTTCCTCTGTAAATTTTCTTTTAGACAGCTAATTAATTAACTCTTGTTCGATACTCTGTCTTCAACATTACTAAGCTATTGATAAAAAAGAACTGCTGAAATTTTGTTCTGTTATTTCAAAATAACAGAATAAAATTTTTTTTGCATTGTTCAGTCAGTAGTCCAGTAAAATCCCAAACAACAAAACACTTAATTGAAGTAAGAAATATTAGATGAACAATTTTTGCAAAGAAGTAATTCAAAAACTGGATGAAGAGATTAAAGAACTTAGCTTTGAAGAAGATAATATTATATTGTTATCTGAAGCTGTAGTTGAGCTGATTTTAGTCCGAATAAAGCAAATCAAACAGTATGTGCTGGAAAAAGGGTTTAAAGATATTGATGAAGAGATAAACTTCTTTAAAAAAGTAAAACCGAGTATCGTTTCAAAGCTTATCTATTACAATGCAATCTATAAAATAGAATCGAAAAAGCCGTATGGCGGTGATAAGGCTCTAAAAAAATATTTAGAGAATGAAGTTACTAAGCTGAAAAGGTTTTTCGATAACAATCTTGATTTTTATAGATATTACCGAACCAATAGTACCTATCTTGACCACAAGTATTTCATTCGGGGAAAATACGACATCAAGCTAAGTTTGGATACCTACTATTTTGAATCTGACCATAGCTTTGCAACATCCCATGATTACAAAGCCGCAAAAATATTGGCAAATGATTTAATACAAGTTTATCTGGAAGATCAGTTATTCAAGAAAAATATAAACACGTCTCCTAAAAATTATTTAATAGCACCATCACCGCTATCCTGGACATCAAGTAAAACTTCCCTTATTGAGTTAATCTATGCTTTACATTCTCAGGCAACTTTCAATAACGGATTAGTTGATATTAAATTGATCGCAAAAACCTTTGAGGAAGTTTTTAATATTGAATTGGGAGACTTTTATCGGACATATTTAGAACTCCGCAACCGAAAAACCAATCGCACCAAATTTATTGACTCTCTACGGGATAGCCTTACCAGAAAAATGGATGAACAAGACGAAGAATAGATTATAATTTATTCTTCGTCTCATTTTTTTTGTAAATTTGTATCTGATTTACAAGGAAAATAAGGAAAAATGAATGCAACGAGCACCATTACCAAATCGTTACCTACTACTATATTCCGCTTTGTAAACTACTCTTTATAAGCTAATTCAGCTTTTTCTAACGTTTTTTAAAAAGAAAAACGAGACTATCTCACCAGATAGTCTCGTTTTTCTTTTTGGTGATAATCTGAGAAGAATTTATATCTTTACGCCATGAGCATCTCCATCTATACAACAATGGTTGCCAAACCTTGGCTGCCAGTGGTTACTAAGTAATCAGTCGAATCGTCTGATTATCTGGCTGTCTTGCCGAAGACAGCGTGTATAATTTATTGTTGTTTCTTAGTATTTATTTTATGGAAAATCAAAAATGGTATAGGACCTACCTATTTATATGGACTGGACAATTCTTCTCTATGATCACCAGTTATGCCGTCCATTTCGCCGTCATTATCTGGTTAAGCTTAGAGCATAGATCTCCTGAAGTTTTGGCTTTGGCAGGTATTGCCGGACTGTTGCCGCAGGCATTGATTGGGCCGTTTGCTGGCGTGTTTATCGATCGTTGGGATCGGAAGAAAGTGATGATGTTTTCGGATGGTTTCATTGCCATCTGTGCTCTTGCGATGACTTTTTTACTGCGCAATGAGCAGGTCGATTTATTCTGGATTTATGCCTTGCTAGCCTGTCGATCGGTGGGCAATGCCTTCCAGTCGCCCGCTATGCAAGCTATCGCTCCGCTGATCGTGCCAGAGAAAGAATTGTTGCGTGTATCTGGCATCAATCAGATGTTGCAATCGGTCAGCACGATCGCTGGACCAGCATTAGGTACTTTGGCTATTACTTACTTTGCCATTGCCGATGTGCTGTATCTGGATATTATTGGCGCTGTGCTCGCGATTACTTCATTGTTTTTTGTGCGAATCCCACACTTGAAGTCTGAAAGTAAAGGTTCGATTGCGGCTGTTTTTACGGAATTAAAAGAAGGTTTTGGCGCTATTCATCGCAATAGGGGATTGGGATACTTATTTTTTTATGCCATGCTCGTTACTTTTTTCGTGATGCCGGCAGCCATCATGTTTCCACTACTCACAACGGGTTATTATGGGGGTGGCAAATGGGAAATTAGCTTAATCGAGATTGTCTGGGGCATTGGAATGCTGGTTGGCGGATCGGTTTTAGGCATTCTCCGCATCAAAACCCCAAAGATTATTTTGGTTAATGCGATGCATATCATTTTAGGATTCTCATTCCTACTGTGCGGCGCCTTTCCTTCGACCTGGTTTATCGCTTTTGTGGTCATCACGACATTATCCGGAATTGCTATGTCCATCTTTTCTGCTGCTTTTATGACCACGATTCAAGAAGAAGTAGAGCCGAAAATGTTAGGCCGTGTGTTTTCTCTGTACTTCAGTATGGCGGTTTTGCCTAGCATTATCGGTTTACTGTTTACGGGATTGATCGCAGAAAAAGTTGGTGTAGCGCCTTCCTTTATCATTGCTGGAGGTTTGGTGATGTTGGTGGGAATAGCCTCTTTTCTCACACCCAAGCTGATGCAATTGGGAAGACGGGAAAGTGCTAATGCTGACGCAACGTTATAAAATCATAAAACCTTAATTAGAGTGGTTAATAGCTCTAATTAGGTTTTTTAATGATCTTTTTTCTGTGTTTTCACAGCGAAAATATCGTATTGAATCAATTTACTTCGTACGATATTGCGACTGATGCCTAATAAGCGGGCGGTTTCCATCTGATTTCTGAAAGAGAAGTCAAAAGCCGTTTCCATGATGGTCTTATCAATTGTTTCGTGCAATTTTTCAGGATTTTCCATGTAAAATTTTGCTAGCGCAATCTTTAGTAATTCGGCCCCTGAGGCATTGGAGATTCGGTTTATATCTTCTTCTTTTTTGGAAAAAAGCAGTTTCCCGGAAAGGTTTAAATCATCGATCTGTATCACATTGCCTTGCGACACCAATATAGCCTGATGTACCACGTTTTCTAATTCACGGATATTTCCAGGCCATGCGTAATCATCTATCAAAAATTTCAATGCGCGATCGGAGAAAGACCGATTTTTCATCGAAAGTCGTTTGCTGTACACATCCAAAAAGTGCTCTAATAAGGGGAGAATATCCTTTGGTCGATCACGCAGCGGCAATAGCTGCAAGTTGACCACATTCAGCCGATAATACAAATCCTCCCTAAATCTACCGGCTGCTACGGCTTCTTCTAACTTGACATTGGTCGCCACAATGAGACGCACATCAATATTGATTGTTTTTCGTCCGCCTAGCCGTACAACCTGTCTTTCCTGAATCACGCGCAGCAACTTTATTTGTAAAGGATAAGGCATATCGCCGATTTCGTCCAAAAACAGACTTCCGCCATTAGCCTCTTCAAACCAACCTTGTTTGGTGATGTGCGCGCCTGTAAAAGCACCTTTTTCGTGCCCAAATAATTCACTTTCGATCAGATTTTCACTGAATGCACCACAGTTGACCGCAATGAATGCTTTTTCGCTTCGATTGCTCTGTCGATGTACTTCCCGAGCTAGTAGCTCTTTACCTGTACCGGTCTCGCCCATGATCACGACATTCGCATTACTTGGCGCAATCTTACGTAGCTTTTGCAGTAAATCTCTTGAGATGGGGTCTTCAAATACTAATACCTTCGCCCTAATGGATAGGGGATTTGTTTCATTTTCAGACAATTTGATTAAGTATTTTTCGCTCATTGAAAAATATGAAGGATTAACGCTTCTTGTAAATGTCGAAAATATTAATTACTTATAAGAAAATATATTAATAATTATGGTTTTTTAACTGTAAAAGCCGGGTTCTGGGATTTTGTCGTTTAGAAACCATTCGCCCAATTCCTTGATCTTATAATCTACGGGGTCGTGCAGGGAATGCGTGCGGAGGTTTCGCCAGTAACGATCCAAACGCGCGCTTCCATTGGTGGCACGCGATCCCGTTACGTCAAACATTTTGTTGGTGATTTCTAAGCCAGTTCGAATTGCTTGTACCTTTGCTAAAGCGATATCTAGCGCCACTTTGCCACGCTGCTTGATCGTGATCTTGTCGTACATGTTCCATTGTTGCTGGAACGTTTCTGCGGCTTGCTTTGCTAAGCTCAAGCTCGTTTGCAAACTAAGCCAAAGATTGCCATAATTTGCTATGATATAGGGGTCTTCCTGCGGTGTATTTACGCCAGCAGTATGCCAAGCTCTGGTCTGGGCAATGGTATAATTCTTTGCTTCCTGTAATGCGCCTTCAGCGATTCCGATGTAGATGTAGATCAGGATTAATTGCGCTAAACAGGAACGTAACGTTGCGCGTACGTTACCCAAAGGTCCTGGATCCAATAGTATTTGCTCTTTCTTTAATATCAAATTATCAAAAATGACGGTACCGCTATCCGTCTGTCTTTGTCCAAAGTTGTTCCAGTCATTTTTAATGTCGATTCCGATCGCGGAGGAGGGAGTCATGCCGATCGTGATCTTGTCGTTCAAAAATCCTGATACAAGCAACATGTCAGAATCCGATGAACCCGAAGAAAAACCTTTTTTGCCATTAAATCTATAGTTCCCATCCATATCTATCACGGCAGTAGTTCCTTTGTCCAGCGGATTGAGTGCATTGCCCCAAAACAGTTTATCGTCCACCGTTTTTTTGTAGTAATGGTTTCTCTGTGTCTCTGTTCCGAAAAGGTCAATAGTGGCTAATATGAGGTGTTGAAAGCCAAATAAGTGACCAATAGAGCTATCGACTTGCGAGAATAATCGGACGATTTGCAGCATGGTTTTCCAATCTTCTCCTAAGCCACCAAGTGCAGTTGGGATGATGGTATTCAGCAATCCGCTTTCCCGCAGAAGTTGTCTTTCGGCAAGTGCTGTGCCTCCTTTTAAGTCTCTTTCAATAGCCGTCTCGCGTAACGTTTCTGCGATTTCTTTTGCCCTAGATAATACAGAGTGCCTAGCTGTAGGTCTATTTTCTGAGGTATGTGTCGACATGATGCTGCGTTAATTGATTAATCCCGGTATTAAATTCGATCTACCGCTGCCTTGATTTCTCCAAATGGACTGACGTAAGGCGTGTGTATTTCTTTTTTATCTGTTTGCTGCGGATAATTCAATAAGGGGAAGACCAGCTCTGCAAAGCGATACGCCTCCTCCAAATGAGGATATCCAGAAAATATAAATTCTTCTATTCCAAGATCTTGGTATTCTTTTATCCGTGCTGCAACTATTTCGGGTGATCCCACGATAGCCGTCCCAGCACCACCGCGCAGCAATCCAATACCAGCCCACAGATTGGGGCTGATCTCTAATTGATCTTTTCTGCCTTGGTGTAATTCGGTCATGCGCTTCTGACCTTCTGAATCGAATCGTTTGAACACTTGAAGTGCAGCTTGTATACTTTCGTCGGTAACATGTTTAATCAGATCGTGCGCTACTTGCCATGCTTCCGCTTCCGTTTCACGAACGACCACGTGCAGGCGAATTCCGAACCGTAATGTTCGACCATGATTTTTGGCGAGTGCCTTCATCTGATTAATTTTCTCGGCAACTTGTGCTGGCGGTTCGCCCCAAGTGAGGTACACATCTGCGTGGTTGATCGCTACAGCTTGTCCCGCAGACGATGATCCGCCAAAATAAAGCTCTGGATAAGGGCGTTGTTTACTTTTGAGAAATAGATTAGAATTCTCCACTTTGTAATGATGGCCTTCGTACGAGAACTGATCCTCTTCCATGGATAGTTTTCGCCAAATATCCAGAAACTCATCTGTAATGGTATAGCGCTCATCGTGCGTATGAAAAATCCCATCGGAAGCTAACTCCACCGGATCGCCACCCGCAACGACATTGACCAGTAGGCGGCCGTTAGAAATACGATCTAGCGTAGCCGCCATGCGCGCAGATACCGATGGCAAGGTAAGACCTGGACGAACGGCTACCAAAAACTTCATATTTTTAGTTTCGGTTGCTAAAGCCGAAGCTATGACCCAAGCATCTTCACAGGTGCGACCTGTAGGTAGCAATGCGCCATAATAACCTAAATGGTCCACGGCTTGCGCGACCTGTTTCAAATAATCGTAGCTTGTATCTCTGGCTCCTATGGATGAGCCTATATAGCGGCTATCACCATACGTTGGAATAAACCATAGTAATTTCATGTGTGTAAAATGTTTAGATGGAGCTGCTCTTTCTCCGTGATATATAGCATGGTCGGATTTTCAGTTTAGTTGTTTGATGATAGTTTATTTTCCCTTTCGCGCACGAGGGGCAATACATGCTTTCCAAAATAGGCTACCTCTTCTTGGAAATGCAAATAGGCGGTAAGGATCAAATCAACCCCAATATTTTTGAGTGCTATGATGCGGTCGGCGATCTGTTCGGGCGTACCAATCAGGTTTGTTTTAAATCCATCGTTGTATTGCACCAGATCTTCCAGTGTCGACTTGGCCCAATTTCCTTCGCCTTCCGGCGAGGCTTGTCCAGCTTGTTTTGCGGCATGGCCGAATGCCTGAACCGCTTCGATATCTGCCTTTTCTACAATTTCCTGTAAAACTGCTTTTGCTTCCTCTTCCGAAGCGCGTGCGATGACAAACGCATTCACGCCGATTTTGATCGTCCTTCCTTCTGCTGCTGCTTTGCTTCGGACGTCGTCTACCTGCGCTTTTATGCCTTCTATCGTATTTCCATTGGCGAAATACCAATCCGAAACTTTCGATCCCATATCTCTGGCTGCTCTGGAGGTGCCACCTTGAAAGATTTCTGGATGAGGCGTTTGTAACGGTTTAGGTTTTAGGGTGTAATTGTTGAACTGGTAAAAATTGCCATGAAAGGAAAAGTTGTCTTCCGTCCAAATACCTTTCAGCACTTTAATGAATTCTTCGGAGCGGTTATACCGCTCATCGTGCTCTAGCCAATGTTCGCCAATGGCGTTAAATTCACCTTTAAACCATCCGCTTACGATATTGATGGCAACACGGCCATTGGTAAGCTGATCAATCGTGGCGAGCTGTTTGGCCACCGTCACGGGTTTCCAAGGACCAGGCAATATGGCGATGATGACCTTCAATTTTTCTGTTGCCTCTAGAATGGAGTGACTAAATGCTACAGGCTCATGTTGATATTCTGCACCATATCCCGCTGTAAAGCGGATCTGACTGAGCGCGTAATCGAATCCATATTGTTCCGCAATTTGTGCTAACTTTTTATTGTACTCGATACTCCAGCTGGTACGTTGCTCAATCTTGCTAATAACCAATCCGCCACTGACGTTCGGTACCCAATACGCGAACTTTAAGCTGTTATCTGTTTGTTTTGAAATTTGACTCATGGTTGCGCAATTAATTTAAGGTGTGCTAGCATGTTTTGTCTGGTTATACAAGGAGTATGCCGATTGTTTTATGTGTCTGTTAATCAATATTTTGTATTGTTTTTCATGAATTGGTGATTTCTGTGAGGTAGCCAATATTGTTTACTAACTGTTGCTGTAACAACAATTTTTGCTTTAGTTTTCCTGATCTGTGATGCGCGAACAATGCTTACGAATTTGCTGTCTTAGCCAGAGGTAGAATTACAGGAATGATGTTTTTTTAATTTTTGTTTAATGTGATATGATTACATTTGGATGCGCCTCTATATCTGGGTGAAATGGCTGTTCGAAAAATGCGTGCAAGATATTAGGGCACAAGTATTGTTGTGATAAGCAGCATAAAAAGTACTACATGGAATTATATATGGTCGTGCTCGGTGGTAAGCCTGAAGGTAGACACATCGAGCAACACGACGTTTTTTTTGGCGCTGGAAAATCATTGGAAGAACTCGTTCCAGAGATGAATACATTTTGGCCGGAGCTAGCCAGTAAGATGCACATTGACTCATGGCGAAAGGTGACGAAGGTGAGCCATTTTCGTATTGAAGTAATTCCAAAAGCCGAATCAATAGAAAACAACAAACTAAAACTATATTTCGTCAATCTTGGAGGTTACAAACCGCAGGATATGGAAGAATACCATTATAAACAAGTGGTGGTGGCCAGTAGTCTGGATGAGGCTGCGGAAATGGCTGAATCTTCCACCTTTTGGAAACATCATGACCAGGCGCATGTTGATGATAAATATGGGATCGACGTGGATGATATTTACGAAATCAACGATCTATTGAGTGAAGCGTTTAAAACAAATTATTCGATTAGGATTACTGCAGCAACGAAGTCTGCTACAGAAGATGTCTTAGAAATTGGTTATCTTAAAATTCAGTAAATTGCTTTTATGGGATTAACAAAAGAGTCTTTTGGTACGGATTTTATCTGGGGCGTATCGACGGCAGCCTATCAAATTGAAGGGGGGTATCTAAAAGATGGCAAGGGTTTTTCTATTTGGGATGATTTTGTCCGGAAATCCGGAAAGATCGCCAAAGGAGAACACGCAGATGTAGCCTGTGACTTTTATCATCGCTATGACGATGATCTGAAATTGATGCGCTATATGAACATTCGTCATCATCGGTTTTCGATTTCTTGGAGTCGAATTTTCCCTGTAGGCAGGGGAGAAATAAACCAAGCGGGTATAGATTATTACAATCGTCTGATTGATCATATGCTATCCTTAGGAATAACACCTTGGGTTACCTTGTATCATTGGGATCTTCCATCGAGCTTAGAGATCAAAGGCGGCTGGACGAATCGAGATGTCGTCGAATGGTTTGGTGACTACGTGGCCTGTTGTGTGCGAAATTTTGGAGATCGTGTAAAGCATTGGATGGTGTTGAATGAACCGATGGTGTTCACCGGAGCCGGTTATTTTCTGGGGATTCACGCACCGGGTCGTCGCGGATTGAACTCTTTTCTAGCAGCCACACATCATGCCGCATTAGCGCAAGCACATGGCGCGCGCATTATTAAATCATTGCAACCAGAAAGCATCGTTGGTACAACTTTCTCCACTTCTCATATCGAACCTTTTAGCGCTAAAGATCGTGATGTACAAGCTGCAAAGCGAGCAGATGCGTTGCTCAACCGTTTGTTTGTAGAGCCGTTGCTTGGGCTGGGCTATCCTACAGAAGAAATCAAAACACTTCGAAAGATGGAGAAGTATATGCAAGCAGATGACGAGAAAAATCTAAAATTTGACATGGATTTCGTGGGCGTGCAAAACTATACCCGCGAAATTGTCGCGCACTCGTATTTTATCCCTTATTTACGAGCCAAGCTCGTGACTGCGCAGGATCGGCAAGTGCCCGTCACCACGATGAATTGGGAAGTGTATACAGAATCACTTTACCATATTCTGAAGAAGTATAGCGCTTACGAAAATATGCCGCCTCTCATGGTTACTGAGAACGGTGCATCGTTTCCAGACGAAGTGACGCGGGGCAAAGTTCATGATCCTGCCCGCACGCAATACTTGCAGGACGCAATAACGCACATGCAGCGCGCAAAAGACGATGGAGTAGACGTAAGAGGCTATTTTGTATGGACTTTTTTGGACAATTTCGAATGGGCCGAAGGTTACGATCCGCGTTTTGGTTTGGTACATGTCGATTTCGAAACGCAGCGTCGTATCATAAAAGATTCTGGCAAGTGGTATGCTGATTTTTTGCGTGAATAAAGGATATAAAATTGCATAATTAAATCTTATTTCTATATATTTTTCTCATCAGACTGATCTTGTCATAAAATAAGCCTATTTTAAACGTCGATTTCAAGTATAAACCTTATGCATCGTAGTGGGATTTTTATTCCTAGATGTGATTGCAGATAGAAAATATAACCTATGAAAAATGTATGGAAATTCTCGCTGATAGCGTCTTTGGGCGGTTTTCTCTTTGGTTTTGAGACAGCAGTGATATCTGGCGCAGAGCGAATAATACAACGACTTTGGGAACTAGATTCTTTTTGGCATGGCCTCACGGTTTCTATGTCGTTGATCGGTACTATTATCGGTGCGATCGTGGCGGGTAAAGCCGCAGAGAAGTACGGCCGAAAACCCACATTGACCTTCGTCGCTGTATTGTACTTACTGTCGGCGATTGGTTGTGCGGTAGCGCCGATCTGGTCTATTTTCTTGTTTTTTCGCTTTTTAGGCGGATTGGCAGTTGGTATCAGTTCCGTAGCCGGTCCTGTTTACATCTCCGAGATTGCTCCAGCGAAAGATCGCGGTAAGCTAACGGGCTTATTTCAGATCATGGTGGTTTCTGGTATTTTCGCGGCTTATTTAACCAATTACCTGTTTTCGGGGATGGGCGATGAAGGTTGGCGTTATATGTTAGGTATTATGGCTGTGCCATCTATCTTGTTTTGTATACTGATTTTAACTGTTCCAGAAAGTCCGCGTTGGGTGCTATTGCACCGAAGTAGGGCAGAAGCTTTGCCGCTATTTGATCGAATTGGGCAAGTTCCTAGTGACACGATTCCTGTGAAAAAAGTGGAGCAAGTCAATCTTTTCCAAAAAGCATATACCAAGCCGATCATTATGGCTGTATTACTCGCTTTCTTTAATCAAATGGTGGGTATCAATGCGATCTTGTATTACGCGCCGCGTATTTTTGAAATGGCTGGATTTGATGGCGAAAATGCGTATTTGCAACCGATCTTTATTGGCGGTACCAATCTGTTGTTTACCCTCATCGGGATGAGCATCATTGATAAATTTGGCCGTAAAAAATTATTGCTGACCGGTGCTGTCGGTATGTTTGTGTTTTTGTTATGCGCGGCATTCGGCCTCCGCGACGGAGGTACGCCGTATTTGCTGTGGTATATTGTCGGTTTTATTGCGGCATTTGCGCTGTCGCAAGGTGCGGTGATCTGGGTTTTTATTTCAGAAATCTTCCCGAACGAAGTTCGCTCACAAGGTACATCGCTGGGTAGTACGACACATTGGTTGTTCGCGGCCATTGTCTCTGGTTTGTTCCCAATCATTGTCGAACAGATTTCAGATGGTGCATTTTACATCTTTTTGTTCTACGCGATTATGGTCGTATTGTCCTTTGTTTTTATTCTGTTTATCCCCGAAACCAAAGGGAAGTCTTTGGAAGAAATAGGAGAAGCAACACATTAAACCTATATTTGCTGGATCGGCTACTAGCCACATAACTAATTAAAAACAATACATGTTACGATCGAGGAAACTATCTGAAGATTGGGTAGTCGTTATTTTAGGTGCGGCCATTATCTTGCTGGCATTGGCTGGTATTATTATTCCAAAACCAGCTTTTGGGTGGGACTCTGGCGAACAGTTAACCAGTAAAGTACTCTCTTTAGATAACCTATATCGCATTTTGCAGCAATTTGCGCTTACTTTTGCGATCGCAATAGCGGGTGCCATCTTGTTGAAAAAACCTTTAAAGTCACTCGTCATTGTATTCCCAATTGTGTTTTTACTGACTATTGTTGCACTTGCTATTGCGGGCAATAACTGGATTCAGGAGTATAATTTGGAGGCGGTTATTTTCAGTTTAGGAATAGGATTGGCCATCAGCAACTTGTTTCGATTGCCGGATTGGTTTAAAGAATCGCTCAATACCGAGCTCTATGTGAAGATTGGTTTGGTGCTGTTGGGTACGACGGTTATTTTTAGAGATATCTTAAAAGCTGGATCTCTGGGTTTGATTCAGGCCTTAGTGGTGGTTATTTCGGTCTGGTATTTTGCATTTTGGATTTGCAAGAAGCTAAAGATCGATAAGGAAATGTCGCTGATGCTCTCCAGTGCCGTGTCGATATGTGGTGTTTCCGCCGCTATCGCGACTTCTGGAGCGATACAAGGAGATAGCAAAAAGCTTTCCTATGTGATTTCTTTGGTGTTGATCACCGCGATTCCTATGATGATTTTTATGCCTTACATGGCCGATTGGATGGGACTTTCGCAAGAAGTAACCGGAGCTTGGTTGGGCGGAAGTATTGATACGACGGGAGCTGTTGTGGCATCGGGTTCGTTGGTCGGAGAGGAAGCTTTAAAAATAAGCACGATCGTCAAGTTTTCGCAGAATGTCTTGTTGGGAATTGCCGCATTTTGCATTAGTGTGTACTGGACGTACTCCAAATCGGTTGACGATGAGACAAAACGAGAAAAACCTACGTTGAGAGTTATCTGGGAGCGCTTTCCAAAATTCGTGGTGGGCTTTGTAGCTGCATCTTTGCTTTTTTCTTTTGTAGTGCCACAGGTGCAAATCGATGCAGTGAAAGACAGTCTGAAGAGCTTACAAGGATTGTGGTTTGTACTCGCTTTTACCTCGATTGGATTAGAGACGAACTTTAAAGACTTGTTTCAACATACTAACAAGAAACCATTATATGCGTTTTTGATCGCGCAAACCTTTAATGTCATTGTGACGTTAGTCATAGCCCTAATATTGTTTAGGTAATCGCTGCAATTTATTAACAACAAAGCCTGATAATCTTTTCGATTGTCAGGCTTTGTTGTTATCAGATGGTACGGACTTTTAACGCCAGCCCAATCCGGGTGCTACATGCTCCAAGATGCTGGATAAAACATGCACATTATAGTCCACACCCAAGGTATTAGGTATCGTTAATAATAAGGTATCAGCTTCTTGAATCGCTTCATCCTGCGCCAATTCTTTAATCAGTTGATCTGGCTCTGCCGCAAAACTTCTACCAAAAATCGCTCGTTTATCGGCTTCAATCATACCAATTTTATCACCCTTATCATTTTCATGTCCGAAGTACAGACGATCTTGATCATTGGTAATAGCAAATATAGAACGGCTCACCGAAACGCGTGGTTCACCGGAATGACCTGCCTTTTTCCATGCTTCGCGGTACATACGGATCTGCTCTGCTTGCTGTATGTGAAATGGCTTGCCATTTTCATCATATTTCAAAGTCGAGCTCTGCAAGTGCATACCTTGTTCGGCTGCCCAGACGGCCGTTGCATTTGAAGCTGCTCCCCACCAGATGCGGTCGCGCAATCCCGGTGCATAAGGCTCTAAGCGAAGCAATCCTGGCGGATTTGGAAACATCGGATAAGGATTTGGCTCTGCAAAACCTTGACCGATCAATTTATCCAAAAACTCCAATGCTTTGCGTCGGCCCATATCGGCATCCGTCTCGCCATCTTTCAATTCGTGACCGAAATAGCGCCAGCCGTCGATCACTTGTTCAGGCGAACCTCGGCTGATTCCTAACTGCAATCTTCCTTCAGAGATTAAATCTGCTGCACCCGCATCTTCTACCATATACAACGGATTCTCGTAGCGCATATCAATTACTCCCGTGCCGATCTCGATACGGTTCGTTTTAGCTCCTACGGCGGCTAACAATGGGAATGGGGATGCCAATTGTTTGGCAAAGTGATGTACCCGAAAATAAGCGCCATCTAAACCCATTTCTTCCGCTGCTACAGCTAAGTCAATGGATTGCAAAAGCGTATCGCTCGCAGTCCGCGCTTGATAGGCAGGATGATTAGACCAATGTCCGAAAGATAAAAAACCTAACTTTTTCATAAGCGTAGTGATAAATGTGATCATGCAAATCTGCATGCTAACACGATTAAATATCTATTACAAATATACGAAAAAATATGTGTTACAACATGTATTTTTTGTCGGCCGGATGTCAAATCGCAGAGAAAATGATATGCTAGCAATTTATTGTATGTCAGAGTCTTTTGTTTCCGAGCTCTTTTTCCGTGGGTCGAGCTTCTTCTTGAGATATTTTACCAGAGATTTGTCGTCATGCTCTTCCATGTCACTCAACTCTAACTCCAAGGCTCTATTACTAAAATGGATTTCGATAAAGGACAAGACTAGAGAAATTGTGAAAAATAATAGACTTAAAGCAAAGGTCGTTTCAATTAAAATCACATTCTCTAGATAAATAGCATACACGCATGCAATACATGCAATAAAGCTCAGAACGCCCATACCCTGCATCTGGCGAATAAGTTTTAGTCTAAAACGGAGGTTACCAATCTGACCTTTTAAAACACCTCCCTGACGATGTTCTAAATACTTAGCATGAAGTGATCTTACGAGAGCTGCCAAAGCCAGAAAGCGGTTGGTATAGGCTAACATGATCAGGCTGATGGCAGGAAATAATAATGCGGCGGTACTGTATGTAATCATAGTTATTTTAAAGATAGCAAGTGGCGGTTGAATTTACATGAATATGGGTCATTTTGATCAAAGCTACATGTGGTGCTAAATATAAAAATACCGCATTTTAAAAATTATCTACGATGTAATTCATAAACATTTTGTAAATGGCTAGTCAATATTTGATATTATGATCATGTTGCGTATTTTACTTGTAATTAAGTAGATATTAGTATACTTTGGAGGTTACTGCCTTACTTGAGTCGCACGTCTATGCTACGATACACAATAGAAAGTATACAAAGTCTATATTTTACAAAAGTGAATACAAAACACGTATATTTACGGTGTCATTTTTTCTATCTGCTGTGATAAAAGGTGCATTTCACTACACTTGTTGTACTCAGTGAAGAGATTTGTCATACACTATATTTATAAAAAATGCCTATTTAAGACATATAATAATGAAAACTATTTTTTATTTCAGAAGCCTACTTTTTTTAACAGCGCTTCTGTTTGCACTTAGCCAAGTTTCTGTAGCAGGCGGTCATTCTGCGAATCGGAGCGTTTTTCAAGATTTATTAGGTGCTGATAGTTTGGTCCGCATGAATGAGCTAGCACAAGATTTTGGTGCGAAAGGGCAAGCCGACAGTGTCGAAAAATACAGTAAGCTTACGTACGATATTGCTAAACGCGACAATGATTATAAGCATCTTTCCGAGGCAGCTGATCGTCTTGCGGTAATGTACGAGAGTAAAGGAGATCTGCGTAAAGCACTTGAGTTTTATAAGTCTGCTCGGAACTCTGAAAGTGCGCTGTATAAGGAGTCCTCCGTGCTCAGTTTGCTAGAAACTGAAAAGTTGAAGACAGAATATACTACTAAGCAAGCCGAAGCCTTGGATCATCAGCAATCTGAAAGTCGCAAAAGTACCTTGATGATCATTGGAATTTTTTCCCTTGCCGTTATCTCCAAAACCTTCTTGCTATACATCATTATTCGGCGGAAAAAAACGCATAATAAGGAGTTACGCATTGTACTAGATCAGGTAGAAAGGCAAAATCTGCAATTGGACGAAGGTTATCGTTTCAAACAACATTTGATATCGGTGGTAGCTCATGATCTTCGTACGCCTGTCGCGAGTATTATTTCATTGCTCAAGATGTTTGAGGATGGTTATTTGTCGGAAACTGATACCAAGGATATGCTTCAGAAAGCTAGGAAGGAAATGTACACGCTAAAAAAATTCTTAGATGAAATGCTTACTTGGATCGTTGGTCAAAGAGATGGACTCCGTTCTGCTCTTGAAACTTTTGATATGGCCACTGTAGTCAATGAAACAGTGGATATTTATCGTCGTCGGGCTCAAAAAAAGCAAATTGTACTTAAGTCGGACGTTTCTCCAGATGTTTTTGTGCGCGCAGATAAGCAAATGATTAAGATCACCATAAATAATCTGTTAAACAATGCCTTGAAGTTTTGTTCGGCTGATGATAAGATTTGTATTAGCGTTAAGCAGATTGAAGGAAAAAAAGTGCGTGTGATGATTAGTGATACAGGGATGGGTTTCGACACTAAAATAGAAAGAAAACTTACAGAACTTTCCCAAAAAGGTGTGCTTGGCACTTGGGGTGAAAAAGCCACAGGCATTGGTTTGTCCTTATGCATACTATATCTTAATGCAAATAATACCCATCTTAATCTAAAATCCGAACCGGGTGCAGGTGCCCAATTTTGGTTTGATTTAGATGGTGGCGACGAAGAAGAAACGAAAACTTCAGGTAGTAAACGAATGGTCTTAAATTAGATCGTTGTCATGTGCAAATCGTATTAACTGTCCGATCGAATTACAATCGGCTTTTGCCATCATTTTGCGTCTGTGAGCTACAATTGTATGTTTGCTCAGAAACATTTTTTCAGCAACTTCAGAGATACTACTACCTAACGAGAAGTGTTTTAGTAGCTGCAATTCTCGCGGTGTAAAAGAAGGTACCTGATCAAAAGTGTCTAGGATATCTTGTAGATTTTTATCAATAGATATCTCGCCTTTTAGTACATCATTGGTTACTTTGATCATTGTCGGAATATCGCTTGATTTACTTAATATCCCGTGCGGTTTAGCTGAAACAAGATTGTGGATGACGCTCGTAGATATTGCGCTGGTGAGAAAGATGATATATGCTTTTTTGTTTAATCTTTTAATCTCTGAAAATACTTGTAAACCATTATCGTTGTACAGGTAATAATCTAAAAACACATACACTTCCTTTGTGCCGAAGGAAGTCATACATGAAATAAGATCTTCGGCCTTGGAAAATGACTGGACATTCTCAAATTGCATGTAGCGTTCTAACAATAAGGTGAAGGAGTCAGCAAATAGTTGATGATCGTCCAACACAAAAGCGTTTCTGCGTAGAATGGTGTTCTGAGACATAGAAAAAATCCTTTGTGAGCAAATATACATTAAGCAGTTTGCTTTACTTGCACCAATACGTAGCATTTTTTTGCTATATAATTCGTGTAAAGAAAATCAACAACTCTATATACGCTTGGTCTCTTTAGTAAGTAGGTTTTAAATGTGTCTGCACAGCATTCAGCTCATCTTTAGCGAAAAAACCTAGCCAAACTAATTCGTCTGGGTTAAGCTGCTGTCCCTTGCGGGGTTTAAATTCTATATACGAATCATCCTCATCAATGGAATATGCTACTTCACAGACAAATCTAATTCTCATGCAGAATAAGTTAGTGTCTAATACTTTAATCATGGCACCAATGATATTTGGGTTTGCTGCTATTCGCATAAGCTTTTCAATTTATGGATTTGATGCAATATTGGATAATCAAGTAGATTTTGTGTGATACAATTTGCTGATGTAAGATCGTGTAATTTCTTTCAACAAAATAATTTCACTTTAACTATTGAGTTGGTTTTATAAATTGTAAAACTAGATTCTAATCGATTACCATTTTTAGGTCAAGCGCTGCTTGATGTATGTAAAATACGTACTTTTTTTGCAGGAGACAATGTTTAACTTGATAAATAGCATGTTTTTGTTATTAGTAGTATTTATGGAAAATATTTACCCTTTTTATGAAATTTGTTGTCATTAAATTAAGTGGCAGATATTAAGCTGTTTAGGCTTATTTTATGATAAACTGCCAGATATACACTAGTTTTAGCGTATAAATACCTACCTTTGCGGCAAAATAAATGCTGCCTATCTGCCTGTTTATTTGAAGTAAAACATGTTAACTATAAGAAAAACAGATAATGAGTAATCCTAGTAAAAGACCATATGAGAGTCTTTCATTAACCGTATTGCAAATTGAAATAGAACAATCTATTGCCGCGGGGTCCGCAAATGTAACACCCATTAACTCAAATCAACAGGTGATGGAGGAGTGGGAGGAAGATCCTACGGATAATCGTACAATTGTTTGGTAAGTTGGATAAGTAATTGCATGAAAAATAGAAACATATTCACATTAGTTTTATGCACTATATTGCTAATGTCGTCTTGCGCTAAGCAAGAAAAAGAGCAAGCTGCTACTGGCGAAGCTCGCATATCGGTTCGTCTTTTAGGCGCGGAAGATCAAGAAGAAGATGATGATGAGGCAGAGGTAGCTGATGTGGCATCGGAAGCACGTGCAGCCACTAGCTCAAAATCTCTGCAAAGTAATCAAACACAAATAGTGCCATTTGGTGACGATATGAGTATTGTCGCTACCCTTTCTAAAGAGAGTGACCGGCTATCTAACACTGACAATCGCGCGGTAACTAAGCTGAGTCCGCTAGTCCAAGATGTACGCTATAGAGTGATGGTGTATGATGCATCTGGATCTTTTGTCGAAGAGAAGGATTATCAAGCTGGAAAGGAGAGTTCTGCGAGTAGTTTTTCGCTGAATGCAGGACAAACATATACTTTTGTAGCCTATTCTGTAAACGGTACGACCGCGTTGCCTAATACTACAGATAAAGCCAATCTTAGTACAGCTAAACTAACTAGCATCAACAGCCAACTGCTTTACTTCCGTAAAGATGTTAAATTAAATCACGGAGATAATAATCTCGATATAACGTTAAAACATCAGTACAGCCAAATTACCACTAGAATAGAGTTAGACCCAACAACGGCGGGCAACATTACCGCAATTGGTACTCCAACGATCCGTCCGGTTCGACAAAATGGGGGCATTGAGTTTTTTGAAAACAAGATTACCTACGGAACGACGTTGAATAATGGTACTGCAGTTAGCTTTCCAAGTTTGGGTTCTGGTGTTCGTAGCGTTACTAGTAACCCAACTTTATTGATTTCACCTAGCACAACTTCTGCACGATTTAATGTAGGAAGTCTGACAGCTAATAATATCACAAAGGCCAATGTCGCGCTAACTAACTTGAATATTAAACCAGGTACGCGCTATAATTTGGTGATGAAATTGCAAAGTCCATGTACAGAAGTCGTATCTGGTGGTGCCACATTTAATCTTCGCGATGGCAATTCGCAGACGTTTACTGCACCAGCAGCGGACTACGGTTTTACGTTTGATATCCATCGTCTTGACAACTCCTTTAACTTGCGGATCAATGGTACATTGATTACAACGCGAGAACTACAATTTCAATCCGGTATCTCTAGTTTGCCGCGCAACGTTAGATTTGCAGATGGAGCATTATGGGGCGAAGGAAATGTTCCACAGATTTATAATATGAGTGGAAGTGCAAATTCGCCTATACTTCGCGTGATAATTAGTGCGACAGGTGATATATCATTACTAGGAAGTAAAAGTGCTAATGGTGGCAACTTGCAACCATTGACTTTAACAAATAGTAATACCTTTAACAACATTACCTGGAATCGGAACTCTAATAATACTGTAGTAGCTACGCAGAGCGTGGAGGGGGCTACCAATATGAGTGGAGCAGGTTACGGTAGAAAAATTGTAGATTGTCCATAAATTATAATTGTAATCGTACAAGATTCTAGCAAAATCGGTGATTGTTATTTCTACAATCACCGATTTTGTTTTTTGAGTTCTAGATCAATTGGCAAAACTACCCATTAGTTGTCGGCCCCAGATAAGCACTCAATACGTAAACAACACTCATATAGACCCAAAGCATGAGGAAGATGATATGTATGCTGGTCTCCCTTAGTTTTCCTTTCCAGAGAGTTGATGAGTAGACGAAAAGTTGAAAATACAAACGTAATAGCCAAAAAATCCCTAAGCCACAACAGACCTGGTGTCCTAGCCTAGTCTTGAAAAGTACATCTGCCGACGTGACGGACAATAGACCAGTGAGAAAAATTATCAGCGCGATAAAGAAAGTATGTACTAGCATAATCTGTCGATCAATCAGACGCCACTTTTCCAAGTGCTTTTTCCATTGAAAATAGGAAGGAAAGAAGATGTGTATAGTAGCGAGTAGTATGGAGATGATGCCTGCTATCCTAATATGAGTTTCCATTTGGTGATAACATAAATGTGGTGATAAATGGGGTAGTATTTACTGCATTTGTCAATTTCAATTCAGCTTGTCGGAAGCTGTTAAGCCATGTTTTGTGCGCATAGAAATGTAAAGCTCCGATTGTATACGCTGCAAAATTATTTACATCCCGTAAATGTTCCGTTACATAGATCGTTCCTGTTGCTTTGCATACTCGGTTCAGTTCTTGAAAAAATCGAATGCGCTCATCTTCCTTCCTAATTTCATGTGCCGCTAGGAAAATGATGATGCGATCAAATGACTGATTTGCAAAGGGCAGATTATTGGTATCTATCCATATGGTCGATGCATGCGGTAAATAGGCTTTGCGAGCTCTCCGGATAGAGATTTCCGTGTGTTTTTTCGAGTCGAAAAAATCAGCATTACTTAGGGAGATTTTGGGATATTTCTTGATTAAAATAGTGCTGATTTCGTCAAATCCTGCATGTACATTCAGTAAACTCTCACCTTCCATTTCGGGTAAAAATGGAAGTTCGTACAGATCAGATTGATCATACACGTAATAAGACACAAGCAAAGATATGGATAGCGTGATTAATCCTACTGATGCAATTCCGTAGAGAATAGCGTTCCATGGCGGTTTCGACCAATAGGCGATTACCATGGAGACGAGGAATATGGCGATTGCTAATACATAAAAATGCCAATTGAACCGGATAATGTTCCAAACGCCTTGAAATCTGTTGCGATCTATTACCATTTTTCGACGATGCCTTTATTCCATTTATAAGGTACATTCGTGATTCGAAATGCACTTGCCAAGACCACATTATCAAGCTTTAGATGATCTATAAAACCAATTTTACTTGCTGTGACTTCAATCGGTTGCGGAGTCCAATCTTGCCGTAGACCTTTTACAATTAGCATTGACTTCTTCGTTGCATCATAACTGAAGGTGTGTGGTAGTGGGCCCGCGAATTTTCGAGCGTCTTTCCAATTATCAAAAGGGGAACCGACCGGAATGGTTTGTGGCTCTGATTCTGTCTTCCACGATACACTAAAATCAGCTTGGAGAGATTGGATGGTTTGTGTCGTGCCCGTTCTTGATCGGCGAACATCGATATGTTTATAGTGATAATGGGTGAAAATGTTGCCTAAGAAACTCATCTTACGTTTATCAGTCTCCGAACTCAAAATATATAATCCTCGCAAGCGTTTGCCAGCCAAATTAGTATAGCGTGCAAAAACACGATATCCAATAAGGAAGAAGTCGTGACCAAGCCAAGTTGGAAATATAGCCGGCCGCAGATGCGAAGTTTGTACCGCTGCTACCGCGATAAATGCCCATTTGTCTTGATAGGTATCTAACTCCAAACTATCTGGGATAAGATGCTGCAATTGCTCTTTCGGTACCGCAAACGTGACGACTAACGATTCGTCAAAATGAGCCTTGACAGCAAAGGGGTGATTTTTTAAACGATCTAACATTTACTTTTTCTTTTTAACCCGTAGTTCAAAGTAAACTCCCAATAATAAATCAATGCACAAAATAGCAGAGCAAACACCAAATTCATATATCCCCATAGTAAAAGGTGGGGAACTAATATCATCTCAAGCACATTCATGAGCATTACGATGGAAATTTGCGTAATCGCATTGAATCTTGAGAGTAGGCCAGAGAATATCCAGATTGCCATCAGTATTTCAGCACAACCGATCATAAGTGTCAGTTCTCTGGCATAAGTAGCCCCAAGAATAGTTGCCACAATCTCTTCATGACGAGGAACAAGCTTTAGTACCTTGCAAAATAAACCATTCACAAGCCAAACGGCCGTGAGCAAATATGTCAAAATGGTATGTAATGATTGTTTTATCTCGGTATTCATAGAAGCTGTAGCCGATGTTTCCACCAATATTGGCGCTGATCGACTTAAAACTAGTAAAAACACATGAGCTGTGCAATTAGCTTTAAAAGCACCATAAAAATATTCTAAAGCGTTTTACGGTATTCATTCGGCGTAGCTCCAATGCGTTTTTTGAATAATCGGGTGAAGTGCTGCGGGTATTTGAAACCTAATTCTGTTGCGATCAATTGTATGGATTTTTCCGAGTCATGCATCTTGATCTTTGCCATATCCATTAACTTACCCTGTATATATTCCTGTGCAGATTTACCAGTCTCTTTCTTGATGAGGTCTCCAAAATAATTAGGCGACATATGTAGTTTGTCTGCAAAGTAAGCTACGGCTGGAAGGCCATATTCTTGGGCAATATCTCCTGTAAAATAATTATTAAGTTCTTGCTCGAATTTAACTAATGCACCTTTATTAGCGTTTTCGCGGGTGATAAATTGTCGATCATAAAAGCGAGTGCAATAATTTAAAAACAACTCAATATTGGATATGATCAGCTGCTTGCTGTGCTTATCGATCGCATGCTCCAATTCATATTCAATATTCGCAAAACAATCTCCAATTACCTTGCGTTCTGACTCCGAAAGATGTAGCGCCTCATGCACTTGGTATGAGAAAAAGTGGTATTGATCGATTTGTTTACCCAACGTCGTGCCAACCAATAAATCGGGGTGAAACACCAAAGCCAATCCCTGCGGCTGGTAATAATCTTCATTGTATTGTCCAATCACTTGTCCTGGCGCCAGAAATATCAAAGACCCTTCTTCATAATCGTAGTTCGCTAATCCATACCGCAAATCGCCGCAATGGATCTTTTTTAGAAATACCGTGTAAAAATCATAACGCAACTTTCTATTATGGCGCGGATCGGCCTTGTCGAGATGCACAATGCTTACCAAGGGATGCAAGGTGCTATTGTTATTGAATGCATTGTATTGTGTAACCGATTCAAAATGCTGTATCTCTTCCATGGTCAAAGGTTTTATAGTACGAATGTAATACATTATACGTAAGCGAGGTATGCCATGTCTGACAATCAGTAATATTGGTAATTATTCCAGTAATCGGTACACAATAATACAGTCGTAACTTCCTGAACTTTATATTTTTAATTAGATCACGATAAGCTATTGTATTATGGGAAATTCAAATATGAATAGAAGAAAGTTTTTGACAGCAGGAGCTGTAGCTAGTTCAGCTATGGCACTAGGAACAGTAACAACCGCTTCTAGCTGTCAGGCAGATCCGAAAAGTCTTAGAGACAAAAAATCGATTTCAACGGTAAGTCTACGTACGTTGGGTGCCGGACAGCATGCTGTGGAAGTTTCCGCTATCGGCTTAGGATGCATGGGCATGAGTTATCATCGCAGTTTTGTGCCGGATCAAAAAGCCATGATTTCGGTGATTCGCGAAGGATTCGATTTGGGGTTGAATTTCTTTGATACGGCCGAAGCATATGGTCCATTTGCCAACGAATCTTTGGTCGGAGAGGCATTAAAACCAATTCGTAAAGACATTATATTAGCTACCAAATTTGGTTTTAAAGAGGGAAAACCACAAGCGGGATTAGATAGCCGACCCGAAAGGATTCGGCAAGTGGTCGACGAATCGCTGAAACGTTTACAGACCGATTACATCGATTTATTGTATCAACATCGGCTAGATCCTGCCGTTCCCGTGGAAGATGTAGCTGGCACGGTCAAAGACTTGATCGCAGAAGGTAAAGTGAAGCATTTTGGTATGAGTGAAACAGATTTCAGTCTGGCCAAAGATGGCTTGGCGCAGATTCGCAGAGCGCATGCAATACAGCCGATTACGGCGATACAAAGCGAATATTCTACCATGACGCGACAACCAGAGAATGAGGTGCTAGCGTTGTGCGAAGAGTTAAAAATTGGTTTTGTGCCTTATAGTCCACTGAGTCGCGGTCTGATCACAGGATACATCAATGAGCGTACGAAATACATCTCAACAAATGATAATAGACCAACCTTACCACGTTATCAGCCGCAAGCCATCATTGCCAATTGGCCGATGTTGGATCTGTTGAAAACATTCGGTGACCAACGCGGTTTGAGCATTGCGCAAGTAGCTTTGGCTTGGTTGCTCGCACAAAAACCATTTATCGTGCCGATACCGGGAACGACCAAGCTGGCACATCTGCAAGAAAATCTGTGGGCAGCTAATTATGAATTTACCGATGAAGAATTAAAAAGGCTGACAGCCGATCTATCTGCTATAACTATTCAAGGAGATAGGTTTGGCTAAAATTCCTTGTCGTACGTGCGATTCCAGTGTTTATTTCTATCCATTGGAGTCGCCTTTACCTTGTATTCTAGTCGAATACCATTGAGCCTACGCTGCTTGATACGCTTGTTGACCTCATCTATATAGGCGATTTCTACGATTTCAAATAACCCAAATCGAGAACCGATTAAGTCTTTATCAGCTGGATCTTCGTCTACCAATTTGAATGTGTAAAAGCAACTGAGATAATCTTTCCAGAAGAAAATAGGATTATCTTCCCTGTCCAAATAGCTGTCTTCTGCGTAGCAGAGTTCATCGTGCACATCAAAATACTCTCCTAATAGTTGGTTGGTCCTCGATACGAAGTCTTGCGCTACATCCTTATCTTCTATGGGCATAAAAGATATAATATCTCCTTCTTCCAATTGGTCGTACATCGAGCGATTTCGAAAAGCTTCTATCATCGCTGGGAGTAGCTCCACCACACTATTGAACATCTTCTTCATATTACAAAGGTAAGAACTATGGGCAAAAAAATACTAAATCACATGCTTTAGGTGATCCGAAGGTAGCGTTTGGTTAAGTATTTTCTGATTGGAATATCGACCACCTTCATGATAAGGTAAGCAAATAATATTAATCCAATACTGCCACCGATCACAATGAATGGCAAATGACTTTCTTGAAATGCTGCGCTCTGCAAATAATCGCCAAAGATCCAGATCGCCGCATAATGTGTCATGTAGAGCGGATAGGAGATTGCTCCTAGGAAAGCGCTAAACGGTTGAATCCCTTTTGGCGTGCTCGTGCCAGCACCTATTGCCACGATGAGTGGAAAGAGGAAAAGTACAATTAAGGACTCGACCAGCCAATTAATTGATGTGAAAGGCATTAGTAAAGCCAAAGTCAGTAATGAAACAGGGAAGAGGTAACCGAAGGCATTGCTGATAATCCATTGCCTTCGGTAAATTAATAATCCGGCGCAGAATGAGTAGGCTAACCGAATGCCACCCACTTCCCAATTATCTATACTCCAACCTCCAGCTAAATTGCCGTAAGAATAGCTAGTGTATATTATTGCCATCGCTGCTAAAGCAACTATGATAAAGATATATTTAGTGGTAATGCGCACCAGAAAAAGCGCGTAGATAACATTAGCGACATATTCCCAAAACAATGACCACGCAGGCGCATTTAAGCTAAACAAATTAAATGCCTTCTCTTCCATTACGGGATAAGGAATGAGCAATATGGAATAAATAAAAAGCTGAAAATATTCGCTTATTCCTTTTGGTTCGGCTGCGCTATAAGGTGCCCATAACAATCCGATTAATCCTAAAACTGATCCTATAATGACCAAAGGTTGCAATCGAATAAGCCTTACGATGAAAAAATGGCTAAGAGACATCGACTTTATCCGATCATCATATGCATATCCCATAACAAAGCCGGATAAACAGAAGAAAAAATCAACGGCCAGAAATCCATGTCCGATAACATTGTCTTCGAATTGAGGGAATATCCACTCCATAAAATGAAAGATTACAATTGCCATGGCGGCCATGCCCCGTAATCCATCTAAGGCTAATATATGTTGTTTTTGCATAAATATGTTCAACCTTCCCTCACAAAATCGACAATACGATTGTTATTCTTCTGTATAGCCTAGACCAGACCCTAGGTCCTGACCGAGGTGATAGGAAAAGGTCAAATATACTAAAAGATAAAACGGGAATGGTGCGATGATGATTTTGGACTATAAGAGTAGATCAATTCGATTATAACAATATTTTCTTACCTTGCTCTACATTTGAGAATTTTACTGATTCACACTAAATGCATAAAACAAATTTTGACTCGGAGTTTTGCGGAGCTTTACCTATACATCATATCAATACGATTCAACCGTATGGCATAATACTGGTAATAGATAAGGAAGACTATTCGATTGTCCAGACTACTACAAACACAATTGACCATCTCCAGATTGATCATAAAGATCTTATTGGGACGACTTTTTGTGATTTGTGCGATCAGTCGGAGGCACAGATTAGAGATTCATTCGCTGTGCGAGTTGGTAAACGTGATACCTATACGATACTAATAGCGGACAAAACCTTTTATGCCTTAGTGCATGAAATGGAGGCATATTATATCATTGAACTGCAAGAACAGACCCCTAACAAAAAACTATCTGGTGGTTTGCAGGATATCAAAAATTTAGTCACGGCGATGGAAGGCATCAATGACCTTTCTGAATTGTGTGATCTGGTCGTGTCGGAATTGAAAGAGATGTTGGGCATAGATGGCGTGATGATGTACAAATTCGATCCAGAGTGGAATGGTACTGTGATCTCTGAGGAAAAAAGTAATGGGTTGGAAAATTATTTAGGTGTCACTTTTCCGGCATCGGATGTACCCAAACAAGCACGTGATCTTTACTTAAAAAATCCACTTCGATTGATCCCAGACCGTACTTATACGCCTGCTCGTCTCTATCCAGTCATCAATCCTTTGACAAATACATTCAGCGATCTCTCTCCCTGTCACCTTCGTGGTGTGGCCGATGTGCACCGTGAGTATATGAAAAATATGAAGATGGTTGGATCAATGTCCATTCGTGTTATTCATAATGGCAGCTTATGGGGCTTGATCTCGTGCAATCATACCTCTGCCTATCATCTTACATTTGATGAGAGTGCGAACTTTGGTTTGCTATCTAATGTGATATCTAACAAAATATCATCCATCATTAATGCAAATGAATATCAATTTATTTCGCAGCTTCAAACTACTCGTAATGCTATTGTAGATAAAATATATAGTTCAGGGTCTGTCACCAAAGGGCTATTTCATGATGATACTGATGCGTCGTTATTGACGTTGTTACGTGCAACTGGCGCAGTACTGTATAGCGGAGGTAAGCAATTTACATACGGAGAAGTACCTGACAATAGCTTTTTAGACAATCTTATTCTTTGGTTGCAAGCCAAAAATATTGACAAGGTATATAGCACACATCATCTAGCAGGTGTGATGCAAGAATCATCACGATTTAGTGAAATTGCCAGTGGAATGTTAGTTATCCCAATTTCTTCAAATGCACCAGATTATATCGTTTGTTTTCGTCCAGAAGTAATTAAAACAATCGAATGGGGAGGCAATCCAAATCAAGCGATTAATTTTGAAGACGACGGAATAAATTATCATCCAAGGCATTCCTTTAAGGTTTGGCAAGAAACAGTAAATCAAGTTGCTCAACCTTGGCATGAGCAGGAAATTCAGATTGCAAGTACGATTCGCAGTTTCCTCTTGGAATTTAAATCATAAACAACGCTACTTAAATGGCTAATAAAGCACAGCCCTTGTCAACTTATGTGGTCGCGATTGGCGCATCTGCAGGTGGCTTGGAAGCAATACATGACTTCTTTGACCGCGTTCCATCGGATATCGATGTTGCTTATGTATTGATTCAACATCTCTCTTCCGATTACAAAAGTTTGCTTGTAGAGCTCGTGTCGAAGCATACGCACATGAAAGTTGTGGAAGCGACCGAAGGGAAGCTGATAGAACCCGCCTTCGTATACGTGATCCCTAACGATAAACTAATAAGTATTAAAAATGGACGACTTCACCTCGAGAAGAAAGGTGAAAAAGTGCCTAATAACGCCATTGATAATTTCTTCCTGAGCTTGGCGAAAGACAAAAAGGAACGCGCGATAGCGATTGTGCTATCGGGCACAGGTCACGACGGTACCAAAGGTATAGAAGCCATCAAGGAGCAGGGCGGATTAGTGATCGCGCAGCAACCAGATACGGCTAAATTTGATAGTATGCCTGTCAATGCAATTGCATCTGGAGCAGTAGATTTTGTGGTGCCGACATCTGAGATGTATGACAAGATCACGGCACATATTAATTCTGCCCCAATCCGTGAAGTAGAAAACGGAGGTATTGATGAGAAGAGTTTAGATAAAATTTTTGATCTCATCTACGAACGTACTGGACACGATTTTTCACTCTATAAAACCCCCACCATCTTCCGACGTATCGGTAGACGGATGAAAGAACTCAAAATTGAGCTCACGAAAGATTATGTCCAGTATTTGCTAGAAAATAAGCAGGAAATTTCTATCCTTAGTAAAGATTTTCTAGTGGGGGTTACACAGTTTTTTAGAGATGAAGCTGCTTTTACCATTGTTAAGAATAAAGTAATTCCCGAGATCATTGCCCGCAAAGATGATGGCGATACGATGAAGGTGTGGGTATGCGCGTGTAGCACTGGTGAGGAAGTATATTCTATCGCTATTCTCATTGATAAATACTTGCAAACGATCGACAAACATGTTGAGGTGAAGATCTTTGCCTCAGATATTGATGATGCAAGTTTGGACATTGCTTCGAAGAATAATTATCCTGAATCTTTCATAAAATTCATTCCAGATGATATTCTCGAAGAGTATTTTATACACGATGGCAAGCGCATTTCAGTAGTTCCGCATATCCGGAAGCAGATCGTATTTGCAAAGCATAATGTCATTAAAAGTCCACCTTTTATAAAGAACGATCTAATCTGCTGTCGCAATATGCTTATCTACATGAATAGCATTTTACAACAAAAGATATTAACGACCTTTCATTACTCCTTGAATACGGCAGGATTTTTATTTTTGGGGCCTAGTGAGACGATCGCACCGATCAAAGATGGCGTTTTAGAGATTAGTGGCAAGTGGAAAATATACCGTAAAAGTGGCGTTATCCCCAGGCCTAATGATTTTGCAAATGGCGGACGGGTAGATAATTCTGGGCGTTTTTCCATGCCGACACGCCAGAAAGTCAAAGTATCGGCAGAAGAGCAATTTCAGAGATTCCTAGTAGCTCAGTACGGGTATGTTGGGGTCTTTATAGATCGTAATTTTGAGGTACGTGATACCGTAGGTGACTACAGGCGATTTTTGTCTTTGCCAGATAAGAAGTTCGAAGTCAACTTGTTGAAGATGGTTCATAAGGAACTGTCATTTATGTTGAGTAATACCATTCGATCCGTTTGGAAAGACAATAAAGCATCATCATTAAAACGTATGCGCTTACGCCGAGGTAAAGATGATGTCTTTGTTAACATAGATGTGAGTCCGCCGAGTGAAGAGGTTGCTCAGCCCTACACTTTGGTCGTTTTTAAAGAAGTGGATACAGAAATAGCAACTCCGCAGTATGTCGTTCCTATTGATGCTAATGAACAACAAACTGGCTACGTACTGGAGTTAGAAAATGAACTCAGTGAGACGCGTGGTAACTTGCAGATCGCCGTGGAAGAAATGGAGACCACGAACGAAGAGTTACAGTCCAGTAATGAGGAGTTGATTTCGGCCAATGAAGAACTACAATCCGGTAATGAAGAGTTGCAATCTCTTAATGAGGAGTTGCATACGCTTAATGCGGAGCATCAGCAGAAGATCACCGAACTGATCGAGCTCAATGATGATCTGAACAATTATTTTAAGAGTGTCGATATTGGCCAGATCTTTTTAGATAAAAATGGACATATCCGAAAGTTTAATCCGGCGGCTGTGGAGATGGTCAACCTCATAGAAGCAGACATTGGACGACCGATAAGCCATATTTCTAATAATATTAAGTATGGTCAATTCTTGCCAGATATTAATGATGCATTAGCGCATGGCAATTATGTGACGGAAAAAGAGATCGAGTTAAGCAATAGTAGAATTTGTCTGATGCGGATCTTGCCGTACACCCGTGTAGATGGCAAGAAAGATGGAGTCGTTATCACATTTATAGATATCAGTGCGTTAAACGAACAAAATAATATTATCGCTGCCGTCTTTAGAGCTAGCCTAAGTGCTATTTTAATCTTTAAACCGATTAGATCTGGTAGTGAACAAATCATTGACTTTGAATGCTTGGCAGCAAATAGTACTGCTATTACGATATCTAATCGGCAAGTAAATTCTTTGGCTGGTTTAAAATTGAAAAATCAACTATCGGATTTGACGGATTCTAATTTGATGGACAGATTCAAACGCATCTACAGCAGCAACGATCATCTAGAAACAGAAGTTCAACTTAGCAATCAAAACTGGTACATCGTAACAGCATCAAAGATGAGCGATATGCTCGCTGTAACTTATACCGATGTTACCGAACGTAAAAAGAACGAGCAAAGTTTGAGAAAAAACTTCAATGAATTGGTACAGACCCGTGAATCATTACGAGAGTTGAACAATCAATTGGAGAATCGAGTAAGAGAAAGAACATCGAGTCTTGCTGAGAGCGAAAATCGCTTTAACCTTGTCTCCATGGCTACGAATGATACCATCTGGGATTGGGATTTGGTAAACAATGTAATTTGGCGCAATCAAAACTTCAATAAGATGTTCGGGTTCGATCGCAATGAACATACCGAAAGTACTAGCTTCTGGTACGAACAAATACATCCGGAAGATCGGAAGCGCGTACAAAAAAGCGTACACAGAGCTATCAACGAACAAGAGGAAAACTGGTCTGCCGAATATCGATTTGCTAAGTCAGATGGCGTTTATGTAGAAGTATTGGATCGCGGAAGTATTCAATTAGATTCTAATGGCGTGCCTTATCGCATGGTTGGCTCGGTAATCGATGTGACTCGCGTCAAAGAGGCAGAATCCGATAAGCAGGAATTGCAAGATTTTGTGTTGCGGCAGCAAAAAGAGTTTTATGAACTCTTCGCTCACGTACCGGCTTTGATCTCGATCCGCCGCGGCGATTCGTTAACGTATGAGTATACGAACACTGCTTTTGAAGATTTTTATGCAGACTTGAATTTCCAAGGATTAGCAACCGCCGAGGCACACAAAGCGGGCGTGGATCAGAAATTGTATCAGGCAGACGGTAAAATATTACTTGAAGGGGTCTCCGTTTCTGGTAAAGCTTTTCCGATTACGAAATATGATCCAGAAGGTAATGAAGTAGGTGTAGCGTATTTAGATTATCTTTTCACGCCGGTTTTTAACGAAAAAGAAGAAGTAGACGGTGTCGCATTCTTTGGGTTTGAAGTATCCGAATTAGTGAAGGCACAGTTAGCCACCAAAGACTTGATGCGACGGAAAGACGAATTTATGAGTATTGCCAGCCATGAGTTGAAAACACCACTCACGAGTTTGAAAGGTATGTTGCAAATTGCCTCAAGATACATCACAATGGACAGACCTAAATCGACTATCGAGGAGTTTGTAGGAAGAAGTTTGAAGCAAACAGATAAGCTAACCTTTCTGATTAATGATTTGCTCGATGTTACAAAAATCCACGCCGGTAAGTTGCAATTGAATTACAGTGAATTTAATATTGCTGAATTGCTCGCTGATCTGGTCAGTGGATTGCAAGCAGAAGATCATTCGCTAAATATTGATGTGCATTCTCCAGATAAGATTTTGGTAAAGGCCGATCAATATCGTATCGAACAGGTAATAAGTAATTTTCTTTCGAACGCTATCAAGTATTCCCCTGATTCCAAAGAACTGACGGTACACCTAGCCAATCAAAGTGAGCAAACAGTTTATGTTTCGGTAAAAGACAACGGAATTGGAATTCCGAAGGATAAGCAGAACTATGTTTTTGATCGATTCTTTAGAGCAGAAGAGTCGAATAATTACTCAGGTTTAGGTCTTGGCTTATTCATCTGTAAAGATATTATCGAGCGTCATGGCGGTACGATAGGTTTACAAAGTGAAGAAGGGCAGGGCTCTACTTTCTGGTTTACAGTACCTGTTGCGTAACTATTTATAATACATTTCCTTATCAGAGCCGCCTCCCAGGTGGCTCTGATAAGGAAAACTTCAGTTGAGCTGAGATCTCCCGATCCAATCTGATTAACAATTCATTAACAATCCATTGGGAATTCATTCACAAGTTGGTCTTTCATTATCCTTTAAATTTACCCTTAACTAATACAGCATTATTATAACTATCAACCTAAACGAGTGAATTGCCTATGAATTGAATCTACGCCAACTAAAACGTTTTAACTTTTTAATGGAATTGAATGCTTGTCTACCGACCAAGTATTTCCAACCAAATTAAACCAATCACATCAATAATGAATAAACTACACAATTTATTGCGTAGTCAGGGTCGAATGTACTCTAGGCTACTGGTTAGCGCGTTTCTGACGCTGCTCATGTTATTTACTACTGGTATACAAAACTTATCTGCGCAGTCGCGTAATATAAGTGGTGTAGTTACTAGTGCTACCGATCAGTCTCCATTAACGGGAGTGACTGTTCGTGTAAAAGGAAGCAACACAGCTGCTGTAACGGATGACAATGGTAATTTTACCATTCAAGCCGCTACTAATGACGTATTGCAATTTAGCTATATTGCTTTCCAATCTCAGGAAGTAAGAATAGGAAGCTCTTCTCGTCTTCAAGTGGTATTGCGTACAGATAATCGCAGTATGGACGAAGTTGTGGTGGTAGGTTATGGTACAGCACGTAAGAGTGAAATTACAGCTGCTTCAACTACGGTAAAGGCTGAAGATTTCCGTCAAAGTGCGGCACGCAACGCGATGGATTTATTACAAGGTAAAGTAGCTGGTTTGCAAATCACCCGTGGAGGATCAAATCCTAATACAGGTGTAAGTGTTCAAGTTCGTGGCGCCACTTCTATTTCAGGTACCAACTCGCCATTAATTATTATAGATGGTATCCCAGGTGGTAACCTTGACTTGTTACAACAAGAAGATATTGAATCTATGACCGTATTGAAAGACGGGTCGGCAGCCGCGATTTACGGTACGCAAGCCAACGGTGGTGTTATCTTGGTGACCACCAAAAAAGGTGTGCCAGGTAAAACTCGGTTTGACTACGCAACTTACGCTAGTAAGGATGTATTACAACGTCAGCCTGACTTTATGAATGCAGAACAATATCGCCAGAAGATTGACGAAGGACTTATTCAGCCGTCACAAGACTTTGGTTCTAGTATTAATGCTGTTGATGAACTGACAAGAAAAAACAATTTTAGTCAGTATCATACTTTAGCTATCTCTGGAGGTGGCGAGAATAATAGTTTTCGCGCGAGCACCTATTTTAGAGATTTGCAAAGTATTGCTAGAGAAAATGGACGTACAGAGTATGGTATTCGTGCCAATTTTAATGGTAAAGGCTTAGATAACAAATTGACAACACAGGTTGATTTCGTTACTAACTTTAATAATGCTAATTTATTAGGCGGCGGCGGATGGGAGTGGGCTTATACCAGAAACCCTACATTGCCAATTCGTAATGAAGATGGTACTTGGTTTTACGATCAAACGAGTACCAATGAGGTAGCTCGTTTGTCTGAAGAACATAGCAAACGCCAACAGCAGACAACTACTATTTCTGCTACAGTTGGATACGAAATTATTAAAGACTTGAGATTTAATGTTTTTGGATCGGTACAACGTAACGGTTGGAATGATGGATACTATGCTACATTAGCTTCCGAGCCATCATTCAAGAATGATAGAGGTTTGCTAGGTTATGGTTCCCAATCTTCTGAACTAAGATTTAACTATGCGGTAGAGCCGACAATCTCATTCAACAGAATAGTTAATGATGTTCACTCGATTAATGCTGTGGCAGGTTATAGTTACCGTTACGATGTAAATCAAGGATTTAATGCTAACAATAGAGGCTTCCAAAATGATATCTTTGAAGAGAATAATCTAAATGCAGGTAATGCATTGACGCAAGGTTTCGCTGGATTAGGCAGTTTTAAAAATGATAACAAGATTATCGGTTTTTTAGGTCGCGTTATTTACTCATTCGATGGCAAGTATAGCTTCCAAGGTACATATCGTCGTGATGGATCTTCTCGCTTTGGTGCCAATAACAAATGGGGTAACTTTGGAGCGTTAGGTGCAGCTTGGAATATTAGCCAAGAAGATTTTATGCAGAGTGTTGCGTGGGTGAATGATCTGAAACTTCGCGCCAGCTACGGTGTGACAGGTAATCAAGATATAGGTAACTACATGTCACTAGTTACACTGGGTACTGGTAATAATTATATGTATCCAGATAATGTTTGGCGTCAAACTTACGGACCAACTAGAAACCCTAATCCAAACTTACGGTGGGAAACGAAAACAGAATCCAACATCGGTGTTGACTTTTCATTCTTAGAAGGTCGTGTGGGGGGTGCTATTGATGTGTACCGTCGTGTTACCAAAGATTTGTTGGGAAGCTACACGTCGCAACAGCCGTCGTTGATATTGGATAATATTTTTACCAATGTTGGTAGCATGGCCTCTAATGGTGTTGAACTTACGTTAAATCTTGTTCCTGTGCGTAATGAGAATGTTACTTGGTCAGTAGACATCATCGGTAGTACGAATAGAAATAAATTAACCTCATTCTCAAATGATACATATAAAGCAGATTCACGTACCTTCGGGAGCATCGGTGGTTTTGGGGCGTTAGGAGATGCCATTCGTACCTTTGAAGGGTCGAGCGTAGGTAATTTCTACGGAAGACGTTTTGCTGGGTTCTCTGAGGATGGAGATTGGTTGTTTTTCAATAGAGCTGGAGAAGCTGTACCTAATGGACAAATAAATCCTAGTACTTCTGATTTTGCGAATACAGATTTGGCTATTATTGGGAATGGTGTTCCAAAATATCACTTCTCTTTCAATTCGGTAGTTAACTATCGTAACTTCGATTTCAGAGCCTTCTTCCGTGGTCGTTTTGATTACGATATCTTGAATACGATGCATCTAGCGTACGGTAATCGTGTAACATTGCCGAACAACGTATTGAACGATACTTTCGATAGACATGGCGAACTGTTGAAAGGCGGTTATGTTTATTCTGATTATTATTTAGAGAGCGGTTCTCACTTAAAATTAGATGAATTAACGTTGGGCTATACTTTCAAGCTAAATACAGAGCGTATCCGCAATCTACGTGTTTATGCTACCGGAACCAATCTAGCGCTATTTACCAAATATTCGGGTAATGATCCTGATTACGTGAACGATACTGGTTTAGCACCGGGTATTGACGGTAGAGGTCCTTTCCCGAACACGCGTTCATTCTTATTTGGTTTAAATATTGGATTTTAAGCAGTTAATGTTCTAACAACACATTATTATGAAAAGAGAAATTAGAAAATGGGTATATGCAATGGGTATGGTCACCGCTTTATCTACAATGAGTGCATGTACAGACTTAGAAGAAACGGTTTATGATCAATTGATAACCGATAATTATTACAATAACAAAATGGAGACGCTTTCAGCGGTGCTCCGTCCATATACACATGCGAATGCTTGGGCTACACCCGGTCAGAATGGTTGGTGGCGCTTAAGTGAATATTCTGCCGATCAACTCGCTTGGCCACAAAAGGGTCGACACGGTTTGGACAACGGAAACTGGATTCGATTGCATGGCCACTCTTGGACGCCAGATGAGGATACGGTTCGGGATGCATGGCGTTTGATGTTTTGGGGAATGGGCTTATGTACCGATCCTATTGAGAACTTGGAGCGTCGTGAAGCCTCTGCTATGGGGATTACAGAAGAAGAAAAGGCTGCCTATATTGGAGAATTAAAATTGTTCCGTGCCTTCCATTACTTAAAAATTATGGATCTATGGGGGAATGTGCCTATCGTTACCCAAGTAGGTATTCCTATTAATCCGGCAACGGCTTCTCGTACGGAAGTGTTTAATTTTATTGAGAAAGAAATTCAAGAAAACATCAATAATGTTCCTGTACTTTCTACAGCCATGACTGGCCGTGTATCGCGTGCAGCTGGTTATGCGATGTTGGTAGAGTTGTACTTAAACGCAGAAGTGTGGACAGGTACTGCGCGCTGGGATGATTGTATTGCGGCAGCAAATCAATTGATTAATGGAGCCGGTGGTGGACAAAATGGCCCTGCAACCCTTGACGTAAATATCACGGATGCTTTTAAACCGGAAAACCATCTATCTAAAGAAGTATTGATGTCGATTGCCTACGAATTCCAACGTTCGAATACACAACCACAATGGACCGGCGATTTCTTCTATTTTAATCAACGTGATATTACGGGCGGTGGACGTAACGGAAATAATGGTACGGTAGTTATTCCTGGTGTATACACTACTTTCAATGATGCCGATTTGCGCAAGAAAGAATGGTTGTTAATTGGTCCACAGATGAAGTTCTCTGACCCAACACAGCCAGTTTTGGGTGCATCTGATGAATATCAGGGTCGTCCTGTCGTATTTGTAGATAATATACGTCAGAATTTAGTGGCTATTGCTAATGGCACTGATCCTAATTTACTGCCGTCTAATATGACAACAGGTGAAGGTACAAGCGGTGTCCGTTTTAATAAATACAAGCTGGGACACTTGGCGCATCCAAGTTATAATAGCACTGATTGGAATGTTTATCGTTTGACTTGGGTGTATTTCGCAAAAGCAGAAGCCATTATGCGTAAAGCGGGCGGAACTGCTAATCAAGAGGCAGTAGATTTGATCAATGCGTCTAAATCACGTGCTTTTGCTCAAGCAGATCAAGCAGCTAATCTATATACGCCTGCAACATTAACACTTACTGAGCTATTAGCAGAACGTGGTCGCGAATTTATTTTCGAAGGCTATCGCCGTCAAGATTTGATTCGTTTTGGCGTATTCCACACCAATACTTGGTGGGATCACCAACCGTCGGATGTAAACAAAACGTTGTTCCCAATTCCAAATAGACAACGTGTACTAAATCCAAACTTGGCGCAAAACCCAGGTTACCCTCAATAATATTGTTTGTTCTTAAAATTGTGCTTAGGGCTTCCGATTTCGGAAGCCCTTTTTTGGCTTTAATTATATTGTTAAAATAATTTAGACTTATTATAAATAAATATATATTTGCAGACAAATTTTAGATCATGAAGCATAGTCTACCATGCATCGCTTTCTTTTTAGCGATCCAATCACTTTCTGCGCAGCAACAGCAGCGAGATACGCAACGCACGCGCGATACTTCCATTACGCGTAATGTGGAAGATGTAATTATAGACGGCTACGTAAAGAAGAATTCGCCTACGGTGAACCGGATGCCACTCAAGGCGATTGAGAATTCGCAAGTGTTTTCATCTATTGATCGGGTAGCATTAGAGAATCAGCAGATTACCACGGTGGATGATGGTTTTAGAAACGTAGTTGGTTTGCAAAAGATGTGGAACGCCACCAACCGTGGAGGTGATGGTGGAGCCTATGTGAATCTAAGGGGTTTTGTAACTAACAATTCCTTGCGCGATGGCTATGTGGCGCCGGTTACTTCGATGATGGATGCGATAAACGTTGAAAAAATTGAAGTGTTAAAAGGCCCATCTGCGACCTTATTCGGTACAGGTCCTACTTCGTATGGAGGTGTGATCAACCGGGTGACAAAAAAGCCTTATGAAGAATTTGGTGGCCAAGTCGCTATCTTCGGTGGTAGTTTTAATCATTACCGTGCACAAGCTGACATCAACACACCGCTGAACGAAAACAAATCCCTATTATTCCGTTTAAATACAGCGTATACGAATACTGGAACGTTTCAAATAAAGGATGCCCGAAATCAATTCTTTATCCTAGCGCCCAGTTTAACTTGGAGGGTCAATGATCGTTTGGATATTAATCTGGAATACGAGCATTTTGAGAATAGAGCGATAGGTGAGCAAAGTGTATTTTTCTCTTATTCCCCTTCACAATATGGCTATAGCGATATGCACGACCTCGTCAAAGATACGGGTATGCAATACCGTGAGTCCTACATTGGCAAAGGCTTATACAACCGCGGTCGTACAAGCAACCTATTTGCCACAGCACATTATCAAATTTCGGATCGCATCTTGTCTACCACGGCAGTAAATAAAGCGTACAACCGATCGGATGGTCGGAATCCTTTCTTTTATATTGGCCGGGAGAATCTTTGGGAAAATACAGGTGTATTAGGCATTCACCAAGCTGATCAATCTACCTCAAACAGTCATCAAGATATATTCCAAATACAACAAAACTTTAATTTTGAGGGGCAGATTGGTGAGATGCGTAATCGTCTGGTAGTAGGTGGTGATTATATGCGTACCAACAATCGCCAGTTCTTCTACTCGGCCACCATGCGATTTATGCCATTCACCGGTGGGGATTACGGAGCTTTCAATGCGGACTTTGTAGATGCTTACTATCAAAATCTGCGTGATCAGGGCACTTTTGATGCTTTTGCCTATCCAATGATTGATGATAAGGATACCTATAGTGTTTATGCATCTGACGTGCTAACACTAACACCGGGATTAAATGTTATGGCGGCATTACGTTATGAGAGCAATGACTTCTTGGGTGGCAACTTATACAATGCCGTGGCCGAATCGTACAAGCAGTCGGGCTGGTCGCCAAAATTTGGTGCTGTATACGAGATTGTGAAAGATAAGTTTTCGGTCTTTGCGAATTACCAGAATAGCTTTACCTCTAATGGCTATTTTATTTCAGATGTTTCTGGAACGGTGTCATTGTCTAAACCTGAAACGGCCAACCAATGGGAGGGAGGTCTGAAAGCGGATTTGTTGAAAGGCAGAGTGAATGCTTCCTTAAGCTATTACGATATCACCGTGAGAAATAGTTTGCAGAACAATGGTCTTACGACTGGCGGAGGATTTCTAGTACAAGATCAATTGGGAGAGCGCACGAGTCGTGGTGTAGAATTAGAAGTCAATGCTTATTTAGTAAAAGGATTTACCGTTATTGGCGGTGTGAGCTACAATGATTCGAAAATCAGTGAAACCACGGACGCCAGTACATTAGGACGTCGTCCTACAACAGGAGGCGCACCTTGGCAGGCAAACTTCTATGCAAACTACAATTTCTTAGACGGTGCGCTCAAAGGACTGGCCTTTGGATTTGGAGGAAACCACGTTGGAGCAATACCCATATTTAATACGACTACAGCAGTATTTGAGTTACCAAAATACACTGTGTTGAATGCCAATGCGTATTATGATTACAAGCAATTTCGGATTGGCGTAAGGATGGATAATCTAACCAATGAGCGGTACTGGATTGGGTACAGTACGGCCAATGCGCAGCCAACACGGAATATCATTGGGAATTTGACGTATCGTTTTTAGCGAGTCACTAGACAAATTATTAAGAGAGCAAGAGAGAAATGTCATTAACAAAGAAGAAGAAAAAATCATTTTTGAAGCATTGGTTTGGCAGACTTCACCTGTGGTTTGGCCTTGCCGTAGGTATACCAGTGGTCATCATTTCGATCACTGGTGCACTATATGTATTCAAAGATGAGTTCGAAAATTTTACGCGTCGGGATGTGATTTACCATCACGAACCAGATATTGCATCCAAGCAACTTATTCCCATTTCGGTATTAGCAGATCAGGTAGAGAAAGCTTGTCCAGAAGATTATCCGTTGCATTGGGTGAATGTACCCGTCGATCCGGCCATGTCTTACCAGTACTATTACTACGAGCGAAATCCTGATGCATGGCATTACTTTGATGAGGTAGTTATTTACAAGCTCATTTATGTAAATCCTTATTCGGGCGAAGTCCTGCGTGTGTACGATGAGAAAATGGGTTTCTTCAATATCGTGAAGATGATCCATTTCAGCTTTCTTTTACAATCAGAATGGGGCAAGTATGTCGTGGGTATACCAGTGTGCTTATTTGTATTTATGCTGATTTCTGGTATTGTATTGTGGTGGCCACGCAACAAAGCGGGTAGAAAACAACGTTTTCAATTTAATTGGAAAAAAACGACGAAGGCCAAGCGTAAGAATTATGATCTACACAATATCCTTGGATTTTACGGATCTATATTCGCTCTAATATTTTCGATCACGGGTCTGTTTTACTGTTATTTTGTGATCCAAGCCTTTATCTACGTTGTATTTTCTGGTGGCGAAACGGTATATCCAGATCATTCGCATATTACCACCACAGCACCGGAGTCGGTACGGACAGATTACACCTTAGATTCGATTGCCAATCAGGTAAAGCGACTCTATCCAGAAAGCTATGGCTTTGCACTGGATTTAGGAGATGATCACCTTGATGATCACGTTCACCCGAACTTCGAAGTGTATGTAAAGCATCTTTCGTATTCGTATCATAAGATGAGTCAACTCATTTTTGACGAACATTCTGCTGAATTGTTGCACACACACGATTATAAAGACAAAAATTTTGGAGAAAAGATGGTGGGAGCGAACTACGATATCCATGTTGGTTCTATCTTCAACCTTCCTACTAAAATTATTGCCTTTTTGGTCAGTTTGATCTGTGCGTCGCTGCCCGTTACTGGATTTATGATCTGGTATAATCGAAAGAAGAAGCGTGTTTGATTGTAAAAACGTCCCAAAAGGACGTTTTTTTTATTTTTTGTATCTTTGTAGCAATGAGGAAACACAAAATATACAATATCAACTATTGCTTATTTTATAAAATCAGAAAGACTTCGCGCAACAACTCTTTGAAGATCCCTCCGTGCGCGCGGTAATTGTGCTGTTACCTACTCTCTAGTTTTGTTCTATTCTCCAAGTTTGATCCTGTCTCAATGGGCTGATCAGACAGAGGTAACACATGGAAACCATCGGTATCCATTCCATTCATAATAGTCCGAGCGGCTATTTTCACTATATACATATTATGAAAGAAGAAAGACCCGTAAAAATTAAGGTCGAAGATTTAGTATTGATTTTCGGAAAGCAGAAAGAAAGTGCGCTGAAGATGCTAAAAGAGGGCCATACCAAAAAGGAAATATTAGCAAAAACCCAGTGCACGGTAGGTATCAACCGGGCAAATTTTGAAATATACGAAGGCGAGTTCTTCGTGATTATGGGATTGTCGGGTAGTGGTAAATCCACCTTGCTACGATGCCTTAATCGATTGATCGAGCCAACAGGCGGCAATATATATGTCAACGGAAATGACATTACCCGAAAAAATCATCAAGAACTGCTCGATGTACGTCGCACAGAGATGAGCATGGTATTTCAAAAGTTTGGTTTACTGCCGCACCGTAGCGTATTGGACAACGTGGCATTCGGCTTAGAAATCAGAGGTGAAGAGCTGGAAGCAAGAACCAAGAAAGCACAACAAGCGATCGATACGGTTGGATTGCAAGGTTTCGAACAGCAATCGCCATCACAACTATCGGGCGGTATGCAACAGCGTGTGGGCTTGGCACGCGCGCTTACTAATGATCCTGAAGTATTGCTGATGGATGAAGCGTTCTCGGCGTTAGATCCATTAATCAAAACAGAAATGCAAGATGAATTAATCAGCTTGCAAAATAAGCTGCGGAAGACTGTAATATTCGTAACCCACGATCTTGATGAAGCCATAAAGTTAGGCGATCGGATCGTGATTATGAAAGATGGTATCATCGAACAGATTGGCACCGCCGAAGAGATCTTGACCAATCCAGCTACGCCATATGTAGAAGCTTTCGTGGAAAAGGTAGATCGCAAAACCATCATTACGGCAGGTTCTTTAATGCATCAAAAGCCGACCACCGTACGCTTCGGAAAAGACGGTCCAGAGGGAACCTTACGCAAAATGCGTACAACTGGATTAGATGTGTTGCCTGTGGTGGATGATAATCAAACTTTCTTGGGTTTTGTATGGGTTAATGATGCGGTATTATGTGCCAAACGAAAAGATCCAACGGTGGAAAGCATTTTGAAAAAAGAGGTGCCTACCGTGACCACGGAAGTAACTGTCGAAGAAATGTTGCCCTTGATTACGGCTACGCGATCACCCATCGCCGTTACGGATAAAGACACCGGCGTTTTGCTGGGTATTGTATCCCAAAACTCCGTCGTGATTGAAGCCACGCGCTTCAACGAGCAAGAGATAACTGAATTGAAAGAGAACGCCAACCACAACTAAAACATGGAAAAAACAATAGATATAGGACAATACATCGCCATCGCGGTCAAATGGTTGATGGCCAACTTGCGACCATTATTTGATTTTATAAAAACCTCGGGCAACGCCGGGATCGAAAGCATTGAATGGGTACTAGTGAGCGTACCATTTTTCATCACGATTGCTTTATTTACGTTTGCTGCATGGCGTTATGCTAGCCGCGGTGTGGCTGCATTTACATTGGCTGGCTTAGCGCTAATCTATCTCATGGGATTTTGGGAAGAGACGATGCAGACGCTGGCGCTGATCATTTCATCCACCATTATCGCCTTGATCATCGCCATTCCATTGGGTATTTGGTCGGCTAAGAATATGACCGCACACCGCGTTATTCGACCATTGCTCGATTTGATGCAAACTATGCCTGCCTTTGTGTACCTAATTCCGGCCGTACTGTTTTTCAGTATTGGAAAACTTCCGGGCGCATTTGCCACCATTATATTTGCGATGCCACCTGCGGTGCGATTGACCGCTTTGGGCATTCAGCAAGTTCCGGGCGATGTGTTGGAAGCAGCACGCTCACTAGGTGCTACACAAAAGCAAATTTTGTTCAAAGTCGAATTGCCTTTGGCCTTGAAAACGATATTAACGGGTGTGAATCAAACGATTCTATTGTCGCTTTCTATGGTCGTGATTGCTGGTATGATTGCCGCAGGTGGGTTAGGAGAGAAGGTATTAGAAGGTATCAATAACCTCGATATTGGTTTGGGTTTTGAAAGTGGTCTATCCGTGGTTATTCTGGCCATCGTGCTGGATCGTATCACGCAAGGTTTTGGCAATAAAATTAGTGTAAAATGAGACGTATAATATATAGTGTTGGATTTTCTGTGGTCCTCTTCCTCGTATTTGGGAGTTGTGGCGGTAGAATTGGCAAACGCATCAGTATGGGCATGGTAGAAGGTTGGGCAGAAGGAAACGCCATGACGCTGGTTACCAAAGAATATCTTTCGCAGAAAGGTTATCTAGTCGTGACGCACAAAGCAGCGCCGAACCTACTGCTGGCTTCGATGGATAACGGCGATACCGATGTGTTTATGAATGTGTGGTTGCCCACCACGCATGGCGACAAAGTCGCCCCTTTTGATCATATCAAAAGTGCCGGAATCAACTACGAAGGTGCTCGCTTAGGTTTGGTCGTGCCAAAATATGTAGATATCAATTCCATTGAAGAGCTAAACGCCAATAAAGATAAGTTTGACGGACGCATTGTTGGTATCGAACGCGGTTCTGGTATGGCTACCTATACGGATAGCGTGCTGTTGGCGTACCATTTAGATTATCGGCAATTGAACTCCTCGATGATTGCGATGGCTTCCGAATTGCAGAAAGCGATCGATGAGCAGCGCTGGATCGTGGTGACGGCTTGGCAACCGCATTGGCTTTTTGGCCGCTACGATGTGAAGTTTTTGGAAGATCCGAAGAAGATCTATGGTGATACCGAACATATCGAAACATTCGTACGCGACGATTTTGAAGCGGATTATCCAGAAGTGTACCGCTATTTTCAACATGCCTTCTTTGAGGGTGACGTGCTTTCCGAATTGTTGACGCGGATGGAAGCCAGTAAGAATGAAAAGGAAACTGCCCGAGAATGGGTTGAGGAGAATAAAGCGCTACTCGACGCTTGGTGGGGTAGCACCACATAAACTGAAAAAGGCATCCAATTGGATGCCTTTTTCGTTTAGGATATTTTTTGCCTAAACAAAATTGCTATTCGCGAATCTGTCCTTCGCCAAATACATAGTATTTGTTCGTGACCAATTGCTCTAAACCAAGCGGTCCGCGATGATGTAGTTTGTCGGTGCTAATGGCCAGTTCAGCACCTACGCCCATTTGTCCACCATCCGTAAAGCGCGTCGACGCATTGTGATATACCGCGGCACAATCTACTTGTTCCATAAAAGCTTGCGCTTTCTCGGTGTCTTTGGTGAAGATAATGGCCGAATGGCCACCGCTACAATCGTTGATTTTTTCAACAGCGGCAGGTAATTCGTTCGCTACGCCAATGGCAATCTTCTTCGCCAGAAACTCTTCATGCCATGCTTCCTCGGAAAGTGGCTGAGCAGAGGCAAAGTATCCACGAAGCGACTCGTCCGCTAAGATCTCCACAGATTCCTGGCCGAAATGCTTGCCCAATTCGCGAACGCGTTCCTCAAAATTCGGCAAAGCCGGATTAATCAAAATTTTATCCAAGGCATTGCAGGCACTGATTTTATCGATTTTAGAATGCACTGCTACTTTGAGTGCCATTTCCCAATCGGCATCCTCAGCAATGTAAGCGAAGTTATTGCCGCGGCCACTGATCAATACGGCGCAACGCGCATGCTCTTTCACAAAGGCTATTAAGCGCTCGCCACCACGTGGTACAATAAGGTCTAAGCGCTGCGGTGGATTGCGCAAGAATTCTTGCGTATCTTCTCGGTTCAGCGTCAAAAGCTGAATCCAATCCGCCGGAAGATCATGCTCGGCTAATGCTTTGTGCCAGCAATCTACCAACGCTTGATTGGTATGAATAGCTTCCTTACCACCTTTTAACAGGATGCGATTATTAGCTTTGAAAGCCAATACAGCTGCTTCTATCGTCACATCTGGCCGCGATTCATAGATAATCATGATAGTACCGAAGGGCGCCGTCTGATTGACGATATGCAAGCCGTTTTCTAAAGTAAGATCAGAAATGGTTTTGCCGACCGGATCTTCCTGTCCGGCTACCGCGCGTACCGCGCGAATCATTTCGTCGATTTTCTTATCATTGACTAAAAGTCGGTCATAAAGTGCCTGATCCTTGCCTTCGAAATTGGCAATATCTTCCGCGTTAGCGGCCAAAATTTCGGTGCGACTATGGTCTAATATGTTGATCATTGACGTCAACACCTGATTTTTAATGTCTGTATGTAAACGTTTCATGTTATTTCTCTCTTTTTAATGTAATGAATTGGTATGGTGGACTAAATGGTAAATTTTGTACCTACGTCCACACCATTCACGATATCTAGCACGACATTAGGTCTCTTACCATTTGCAATATAGGTGGTAATGCCCAGATTTGCGGTTTTTTTGGCAATATTTAGTTTGGATTTCATACCACCGCGGCCTTGCGCTTCGCCTTTGGTGCTTTCTTGCACAAATTGCTCCACCGGTTCGTCAGCACTAATGTGACTGAGTAATTCACTTTCCGGATCTTCAGGATGTCCGCTGAAGAAACCATCGGCGTCGGTCAGTAGGATCAACATATCTGCTTTAATTAATTCTGCCACCAAGCTTGCCAACTCATCGTTGTCGGTAAATGTAGACATCGAAAGTGAAACAGCATCATCTTCATTGGCAATCGGTACGACGCCTTCTTGAAGTAAGCCCTCATAACAGTTGATCATGTTTTCGCGGTGTGGCCCAGCGTCAAAATCTCTTTTGGTGGCCAATACTTGCGCACAGCGGATGCCGTACGAGCGAAACAAGGTGTAATAATGCCGCATCATACGCGGCTGACCTATGGCGGAGAATACTTGACGGCGAATGATCTTATCATCTGTTTTTAATTGATGACGCATCACTTCTTTTCCCGCAATGACAGAACCAGAAGACACCAAAACCGTCATGATGTCTTGCTCATGCAGGTGAGCGATTTGGTCTACTAATTTTTGAAGCACCTTTTCTACGATGCGATTGTCTTTATTGGTAATAACGTGAGTCCCCACTTTGATGACTACACGTTTTATGGGTTTAGATTCTTTCTCTGTTGTATTATGCATGATTAAATTCTTTTCCAAGTTCTACCGCTCTGTTAAATGCAGCGTAAGCGGCTTCTTTAATTTGTTCTTTTACGTTATTGTCTTCCATGGAGTCCAAGGCGGCTTGCGTAGTACCACCTTTGGAGGCTACTTTGGCCATCCAAGCATTGGGATCCAAGTCAGACGAGCCGAACAGTTCTACGGCGCCAGCAAAGGTCTGATAGACCAAGGTGCGCGCCTCTCTTCCTGAGAATCCCATTTGCTGTGCTGCCTCCATCATGGATTGCATAAAGTAAAAGATATAAGCTGGACCACTCCCCGAAATTCCGGTGGAAGCATCGATGTCATTTTCGGTATCTAAATAGATGGAACGACCAGTTGTGTCCAACAATTGCTTAATGGTGGAGCGCTCTAGTCTGGAAACTTCTTTGGATGCGGTGAAGGAAGTCATCCCTAATCCGACCTGCGCCGGTAGATTCGGCATTGCTCGAATTACCTTCGTCATGCCAAGCCCTTCCTGAATGACCTTGATGGTAACGCCGGCCATTATAGAAACGAATACTTGTTCTTCGTTGACGTAAGGGCGCATTTGCTCCATTAAGCCCTGTGCATGATTAGGTTTTACCGCGATAAAGATCACATCGGCCGCAGGCAAGCAGGCGCTCAATTCCGTATAGCCATCCAACAAGGGGTTGGCGGATAGTTCTGCAACACGCTCTTCTGATTTGTCCAAAATCATTAAATCGTTCGCTTTTAAAATAGTTGATTTTGCCATGGCTTCCGCGTACGTGAAGCCCATATTCCCCCCTCCAATTACGAGTACCTTCATAGATATGTAATATTGATTTTTAAAGTTTTGTAGAAATGAAGACTTTCTTCATTTTTTTATCTAAAATGGAGCAATATTCGTGCAAAATGGTCGAAAAATGCTCAATTTTATGATATTTCAAACATGTTTACGATTTGAAAAAAATGTATTTGACACTAATTTGTAGCCTATCTCTCTGCAATGGGACAATATGCCGTCTGACTGCAAATGTGTCATAACTACACATTAATAATTTATGAATCCCGCTTTTACCCTGACAAATGAGCGTTTTTATATATTTTTCATGATTTATCATCGAATTTTAGGCCACACTACATTTTTTGAGGGCCTTTGCTGACAGCAATAACTCCAGTCTGTAGATGCTCTGTAGTCATTATTTTTTTTAGCGTATGCACTTTGTATACTCCTGAAAATTTAAACTGACGTATATACATTGCAAATTTGTATTACAGGACTGCAAGAGAGTTTTTAACTGTGAAGTTTAACTAAGATAATTGCTATGATCATTTTTGGGACGAGATCTAAATTAATTGCATCTGATGTGACAGACACAATCTGCCATCATTGCCAAAGTAGAGACACGGCATGGTTATATCTGTATAGACATTATTTTCACATCTTTTGGATACCAGCTTTTCCATTATGGAAGTCTGCCTTCTCCGAGTGCACGCATTGTAAAATGGCTAGGCGAGTAAAAGAATTTGACGATGAACTGCTAAGAGCCTATAAGCAGATCAAGGAAACTGCTAAGACTCCTTGGTGGATGTATTTTTGGCTATTGTTAGTGGTGGTGCTCATCTTATCGGTTGCTGCTATTGGGATCATCAAAGGGAGCTGATGTTTTATTACACTATACATGTTCATTAATAAAAGTTGAAATCTACAAAGTATATGATGAATCAAATAAGTATTTCCCTCAAAGAACATATCAGTTCAATTAGACCAATGACGAAATTAATCGTGGCTACGGCTATTATTTTTCAGTTGATAGGGCTTTCACCTGTACATGCTCAATATCAGGTGGATTCCGTGGTTCATATCTTGGGAGATAGAGTTATTAAGACTTCGCAGCAGGTTGATCATTTATCCAACACATTACTGAGAACGTATATGTCGACCGATCAAAAAGAGAACGTAAAGCTCGAAGGTCTGAAAGATTTTAGCAAATTTGACTCGGAAGATAAGCTGATTTTCCGCAGCACTTCTCAATGGAACGCAGTAATCGAGGATTGGGAGGAAGCCGAAAAAACGGAGATAAAGTTTGATGAAAATGCACGTGCTATCATATTCCGAACATCGAGACGCGATGATAGGGGAGGTTGGGAGCAGGCGTCATTAGATAGTGTCATCTATTACAAAGATTCTATCGAGACCTTCTCCTTTGAAGAATCTGAACTGGCTACGAAGAATGTATCCTATCTGGATGCGCAAGAAAATGATTATTTAACCATTAACTTTCAGTGGAATAAGCAGAATAAAAAATGGAACTCTTGGGCTAAGACTGACTTTGTACATCGGGAAAATGGTGCTATCGAAGAATCAAGTACCTACCTCTGGCAAGCGGGCGGTGGATACCGAGTGAGAAAACTACGTATATATTTACCGACGGTACGGAAAGATCAACTGGCAGTATTATCTACAGCGGTAATGAACAGGGATGGCAACCCGAATTAAAAATTGCTAGAGACTATTTTGAGGATCAGCTAACGGAAACTGATACAACCTGTCACTGGTTGGCCGAAGAAAATCGCTGGAATCCCGAAGTGGTTGTACGTGTTAGCAGCTATCTGAAAGAACGTGGTGAGCAATCGCAGCAAGAGCTTACATACAAAATTGATAGGGAAAACAAGACACAGGAATTATTGTTCGAAGCTCAAAGTACCTATAACGACCAAGATCAGCTTATCTTTAACCAGGGAATAACTTATGAGGATGGCGCTCCCATCAGTGGTGATCAACAGATGTATCTTTTCGATGAGCACGGTAACATTGCGAAGTACGCGGTTCTGGAACTAGATTCGAATGCTTTTGAATGGATCACAATTATGGAAACCGATTTTACGTATCGTCAGGATATGTTGTCGTCTATCAATGGGCAAAAAACGATAAAAGGCATTCATAACCTAGATACTCATCCTCTTAGCGACCGTAATAAAAATCAAATATCGGAGGTCAAAGAATATCTTTTTGAAAACGGTCATAAAAAATTGCGTGAACACGTATTATACTATTACTCGCTAATAGATCAATCTTTGTAAACGAAATATTTAAAGAAGTGGGCGTGGATTATTTCCATATACTTGGTTCGACCTTATTACTACTTGCCAATATTTTATTATCTATTTTCAATACTATGTGCTGTTGATAAGAAAAATGAGTATACGTCGATTGACGTATACTCAAATAACTAAATTATTGGGCACTTTTAGTGTAGAAATATCATAACCCTTAATGCTTTTGGTCTGTCTGCAATATTGGGACTTTCGCTATTAAACGCAGCATCGCCTACTAGCATAACCGAATAGTGTCTTCCGGCCGAAAAATTGTAGGCAGAGAGGGTCGCTAATGTATTTCCTTGTAAGTCTCTTACTGCAATATCTGAAGCTCCGGCTGCTCTGTTACTCAAAATAAATCGCTCAATTTCACCTGCATTAGCCTGTACTTCTGGCGCTCGGTTACTCAAACTTTCTACCTTTTCGTTACCAATAAATAAGTCTACAGCTTGAACACCCTCCGCGAGGTTAAGAAAGCGTATTCTAGGATTGGTAGAAGGATTTTGTAGTGCGGTATCATTTAAGAGAATAAATTTTCCAGGTATTGTGTTTCCATAAACGATTCCTGTATAAAATCGTTCTAATTCCAAGCGTAGAGCAGCTCTGTCTACTATAACTTGGTTAGTCGTTTGATTAAGAAATGTGAAAGTTTGTCCTGAAACAGTTGGAAATTCAAAAAAGCCGCGTGCCTCACCATATGGAATGGCTATTCCTGCGAGATCATTTAATCTAACTTGGGTTGATGTTATTGGTGAGTATGCATTAAATATGGCTACTCGTGCCATCGGAGGAATTTGGGGTGGATCATTGTCCGAACAACTAGCAAATACTACCACACTCAGGGCTAGTAAAATGCATGTCTTAAGATTTTGTAATAGTTTCATTTGGATTGTAACGTTAGTGTTATTCCAAATAACGAATAAATATTTCTTATTGCTACAAAAATTATAAATTTTGTTAACTGAAATCAAGTAACTTTTTTTTTCGTTAAGTTAGGTCATCCTGATGAAGTCGTGTAAGCATTCGCGATCTTTAATAGGTAGTATGAAGATGCAGCATAATAAAATATGTAGTCGGAGTGCGATCTACAAAATCTATAAGAAAAGCCCTTATCGTTAGATAAAGGCTTTTAAATCGTATTAAATAGGTTGGATACTATTTATATTTTAAGGACACTGACTTTAAGCGCTTTTGCTTTTGCATCGTCCGTGGTGCCAGTAGATGCTTTATCACCTTGCAAGATGATAGAGTAAAAGCTCCTAGCAGCGAAATTGTAAGCTTTTAATTCAAATAATACATTGCCATCAAGATCTTTAACTATGATGTCTTGTGGGCCCGAAGCTTTAGGACTGATGATGAATTTTTGACTGTTGGTCGCATTAGCTTGTGTTTCCTGAACTCGGTTACTCAAAACATCAATTTTGTCTGTTCCTAAAAACACGTCAACAGCACCAACTCCTTCAGCAAGGTTCAAAAACCGTATGCGAGAGTTCTCGCTGGTGCTTTCGATTATATTGTCTTCAAATAAAACAAATTTTGCAGGAATGTCTTTACCAAAAATAAAGCCAGTGTATACGCTATCTACTTTTGGATTAAGAGCCGCTTTGTCTACCAAAATTTGATTAGTAGCTTTATTGACGGCTGTTAGTGTTAAATTGTTTAAGGTAGTAAAGGCTACGTGCCCCAACGCTTGTCCGTATGGAATCTCTAAGCCACGGCTATCGCTAAAGTTAACTTGAGTTGATGTAATCGGTGAGTACGCGTTAAATACGGCAATAAACGCGGCTGGTTGCGGTGGTGCTTGTTCTTCATTCTTCATACAACTGCCAAACAACACAACGCTTAATGCTACCGCACAAGCATTCCTTAAATTCACTAATTTTTTCATGTAGATTTTACGTTAGTCTTCTTTATTATACTAATTGTTTTTCAATATCCATTATACGATGCAGTATACAGCTTCGCTACAGATGCTACTCTTTTTTTTATAAAATGGGCTAAAACTACGAAGAGGTCGCCGTAACGGCAACCTCTTTGTATTGTAAATCATATATTTTGGACGAATCGTATTATTCAAAATACTCTTTGATGCGCTCAAAGAATGATTTTTCATTTTTGCCTGGCTGTGGTTTGAAGTTAGAAGATTCCTTCAGTTTTTCTAACACATCTCGCTCTTCTTTGGAAACTGCTTTTGGCGTCCATACATTGACGTACACCAATTGATCACCTTTATGATAAGAGTTTACCTCAGGAAGACCTTTGCCTTTTAGGCGTAAGATTTTTCCACCTTGCGTACCCGGTTCTATTTTAATTTTTGCTTTACCGTCAATCGTTGGGATTTCCACGCTGGTTCCTAAAGCTGCATCCGCAAAATTGATGTACAAATCATAAATCACGTTGATGCCATCGCGTTTCAAGGATTCATGTGGAATCTCCTCAACCAAGATGATCAGATCTCCAGGAATACCACCGCGCGGTGCCGCATTACCTTTGCCACTCATAGACAATTGCATGCCTTCGCTTACACCTGCCGGAATGTTAATCGTAATGTTTTCATCACTACGTGTTAATCCTTCGCCTTTACAGGTAGTACATTTGGCAGTGATTTCAATGCCTTCACCATTACAGGTAGGACAGGTACTGGTCGTTTGCATCTGGCCAAGAATCGTGTTGGTTACGCGTCTTACCGAGCCAGAGCCATTACATGTTCTACAGGTATGGTAGGAGCTTTTATCTTTTGCACCAGTACCATCACAAGTTTGACAAGCAACTTGCTTGTTGACTTTTATTTTCTTCTCTACACCTAAAGCTACTTCCTCTAGGGTGAGTTTTATTTTTACGCGTAAATTGGAACCGCGTTGCACACGACGACCACCGCCGCGAGAACCGCCGCCGCCGAAAAATCCTTCAAAAGGATTGCCGCCACCGCCGCCACCGAAGATATCGCCAAACTGGCTGAAAATATCATCCATGTTCATGCCGCCACCGCCGCCGTATCCGCCAGCCGCGCTGTTGCCTGCATGACCAAACTGGTCATAGCGTCTGCGTTTTTCTGGGTTGCTAAGCACTTCATAAGCTTCCGCAGCTTCTTTAAATTGCTCTTCGGCTTGCGGATCATCCGGGTTTTTGTCCGGGTGATATTTAATCGCTAATTTCCGATAAGCGGATTTTATCTCTGCGGCCTCTGCACCTTTAGAAACACCTAATACGTCGTAGTAATCTCTTTTTGACATCTTTATCCTTTTCTATTGACCAATCACCACTTTGGCAAATCGGATTACTTTATCATTCAACAAATAACCTTTCTCTACCACGTCGATCACTTTATTTTTCATATCGTCGGTGGGAGCAGGGATCGCCGTAATAGCTTCTTGGAATTCAGAATCAAATGCTTGACCAACCACGTCCATTTCTTTCAGACCTTGCTGTTCCATCAGTTTTCTGAATTTGGTATTCACCAATTCTACGCCTTGTTTTACGGTTTCTACATCTTGCGCAGCCGCCATCGAAATAAGGGCACGATCCATATCATCCAAAACGGGCAACAGCTTGCCAATAACTTCTTTTCCAGCTGATTGAATGATCTCTATTTTCTCGCGAGAAGTTCTTTTTTTATAATTTTCAAACTCTGCTAGTAAACGCGCATATTTATCTTGCGCTTCCTCTAATTTAGATGCAATATCCGACTCTTCAACGATTTCTACCGTTTCCTGCTCCTTATTTTCCTCGTTGGTTTCAAGGTTATCTTGCTCCAAACTCTCTTCTTCTTGATTATGTTCGTGTTCGTTTACCATGTTGCTATACTATAAAACAATCCCTTGTTGTCCACAGGGATGTTCAATTTTTTTGCCAATACGCGATTCGCCGACAGGCTGTCAGTTTTCCGCGAGGTGGACTTACAATTTGTCTGATTTGTGTAATTGTGTCAGTTACTGACGGGCTTAAATAGTGACATTGTCGTGCAGTGCACCATCAGCCGTACGCAAGATACGCGCTGGCATATTACGAATGATTTGATAATCATGCGTAGCCATCAATACCGCCGTTCCTGATGCTGCAATGTCGCGCAATAAGAGGATGATCTCTTCTGACGTGGCAGGATCCAAGTTACCTGTTGGCTCATCGGCCAAGATGATTTCTGGATCATTGAGCAATGCTCGAGCGATTACCACGCGCTGTTGTTCACCACCAGATAATTCGTGTGGCATCTTTTTCAACTTGGAGCGCAAGCCTACTTTTTCTAATACATCCACCATCTTGTTTTCGATCAATCCACGATCTTTCCAACCTGTTGCTTTGAGCGCAAATTCTAGGTTTTTTTCGACCGTACGATCATTTAGCAAATGGAAATCCTGAAATACAATTCCCAATTTACGACGTAGGTAAGGTACTTCGTTGTCGTGCAGCTTTTTCAAGTCGAAACCAGCAATCATTCCTTCACCTGTAGCGATATATAGATCACCATAGATAATTTTCAAAAGACTACTCTTCCCAGATCCCGATTGTCCGATCAGATAGATAAATTCACCCGACTGAATGCTAAGGTTGACATTAGCCAATACAAGGTGTTTCTGCTGATATATATCAATGTTTTTAAGTCTGATAACGGAATGTTCTGCCATAAAAATTTATAATTCAAGTTTGACGATCTGACCGAAAGGAATTTCTTGAGCGATCTGCATAATGTAATCCAATTTGTCTCCTAAACCTATTTTGTCTAACGACTTATCAGGCCGATCTACTCGAAAGTAGGCCAATAGGGTAAAGGCTTCATCACGTAACTGTACGTAATCTGGAATTTTTGCGACACCTTTTACTTTTATTAAATACATCTCAACGGTCAAAAGCAAACTTTAGTTGCCAAATGTAAAGTTCAATTATCAAATGTATAGTTTTTTCATGATAAGCGCCCGAATTGCTTGGAAAATTAACAATTCTTTAGATCGAGAGCCGCTAATCAATACCTATCTATGTTGTTCTAGGAATGCTAAAATATCTACGCCATCGGCATAATCATCCAACGCCGGACATTGGCTCTCGCCAAATGAAAATACCGGTACATTGGACGTGATCTGTGCGTTGGTGACCACGCATTGGATTTGATCTTGTGCCGCATCCAGATCATTGGCCACATTGGCCAATGCAGCATAACGCTCAAAATGCACGACGGCGAGGGGTGATGCCCAGCTTTTGTCTTCTTTAAGCAATAGAAAACCATTGTCGAAATGTACATCGCCATTGATCAAAAAGATAGACTTATTATAATCGTAGTTATTGCCGTACTTGTGATGTTGGCTCACCGAATGGAAATCGGCAATACCTTCGTAAAGTTGCGCGATATCATAATGTTCTGGGATGTAGATCTTGGATACCGAACGACAGCCCAGGCCAAAATAATCAAAGATGTCGTGACCTAATCGCGCTATTTGCTCGGGCGTTTCGCTGCCATCTAGAATGGCAACAGAGTTTCTATTTTTGCGGATGATGTGTGGCTTTTGGCCAAAATAGTATTCAAAATAGCGAGCAGAATTGTTGCTACCGGTCGCGATGATAAGGTCATGTGCTCCTAAACGCTCAACGATTTCGATTTTATCCGCAAATTGCGGTTCGATTTCCACGAGCTTTTGCAAAATCCAAGTCGTCAGACCAGCATCATCCGATGAAGGCTTGATCTGCACATGGAAACCACTAATCAGTACGCTTAAAATATCATGAAAGCCTACCAACGGTATATTGCCTGCTAAAACCAAGGCAACCGTTTTCTCCGAAGGTTGGTCGGGGAGTGTTGCTACCCAATGTGTTAGTTTTTCTTGAGTAAGATTTTCCGCAATAGCTGTTAGTTGTCTATGTACATTGTTAGCCGTGTACCAAGGGTTCTTTATTTCCACACGAGCTAAGAATTCGTGTAGACTTTCGTGCTCAGCACGTAGGTAATTGCCCAGTTGTACAAATGCGTTTATTCGTTGATTCTTTGTCAAAATGCTATTTTCTTTAAATTATTTAGAACAAATCTCACCAAATTTTGCTCTATCTTTGCGAGTAATTGCAATCCTATCTAATAATAATCTATGTAATTTATAGATATTAATTAAGGGATTGTTTAACTTTGAAGTGCAAAACTAGTTTAAAAATATTATTGAGAGGATATAAATGGCAATTAAAATAACAGACGAATGTATCAATTGTGGAGCGTGTGAGCCAGAATGCCCTAACAATGCCATCTATGATGCCGGCGTAACATGGAAATTCTCGGAGGGTACAGCTCTAGAAGGTGTGATTGATTTTGGTGACGGCGTAACATTGGATGCAAACGAATCGCAGGATGCTGTTTCGGACGAGGTATATTATATCGTATCGGATAAATGTACAGAGTGCGTTGGATTTCATGACGAGCCACAATGTGCTGCCGTATGTCCGGTAGATTGTTGTGTGGAAGACGAGGATATTGTTGAATCTGAAGAAGAACTATTAGCTAAGAAAGCTTGGCTACATGCCGAATAATTTGTATTTCTTGTAACAATATTAAGTTTAATATAAAGAAAAGTGATAGGTTTGCCCTATCACTTTTTTTGTTTGCTAATTTTCGATATCTTCATCCACATTATGACCTTTAAATCTAATATATGAACATTTACGAAGGTATTTCGATCGGCCTATACATGGTCTTGATGATCTTGATCGGGCTGTATTCGTACCGTAAATCTACGGCAAATACCGAAGAGTTTTTGTTGGGCGGGCGCAGTCTGGGCGCAGCAGTGACGGCATTATCTGCTGGTGCGTCGGATATGAGCGGCTGGCTGTTGATGGGCTTGCCCGGAGCAATGTATTTGTCAGGCTTGTCGGCTTCGTGGATTGCTATTGGATTGACCTTTGGTGCATTCATGAATTATATTCTAGTAGCACCGCGCTTGCGTGCCTATACCGAAGTAGCTAACAATGCCATTACCTTACCGGTCTATTTTGAAAATCGCTTCCGCGACAAATCTCAATTATTAAAAATTGCAGCCAGCGTGCTCATCTTAATATTTTTTACTTTGTATACTTCCGCCGGAATGGTATCTGGCGGGCGCTTGTTTGAGTCCGCATTTAATATGGATTATACGACAGGTTTGATGGTTACTAGCGCCGTGGTAGTTGCCTATACTTTCTTAGGTGGTTTTTTGGCCGTTAGTTTGACGGATTTTGTGCAAGGTGCTATTATGGTGTTGGCATTGGTTATTCTGCCTATTGTAATGATCATGGAACTGGGTGGGCTAGGAGAGACGTTCTCCATCATTAGGCAGAAGAATCCTGACTATCTGGATCTTTTTAAAGGGACGACTACGGTAGGCATCGTTTCGTTGTTGGCTTGGGGTTTTGGTTATTTTGGCCAACCGCATATTTTGGTTCGCTTTATGGCGATCGATAAGGTGAGCCAGCTAAAGAAAGCACGTAATATTGGTATTAGCTGGATGATCTTTACCGTTGGCGGCGCCATGTTGGTCGGTTTGTTCGGGATTGCCTACTTGAACAAGAATGATGTGGCCATGATGTCGCAGTTTGATGCATCGAAGGAGATGGCGGAGACAATTTTTATTTATTTATCGCGTATTCTGTTTCACCCGCTCATTGGCGGTTTCTTGTTGTCAGCCATTTTAGCGGCGGTGATGAGCACTATTTCTTCGCAACTGCTCGTGACGGCCAGTTCGATGACGGAGGACATCTATAAGGCATTGCTCCATAAGCAAGCTTCGGCATCGCGTATGCTGATCGTTAGTCGCATGTCGGTGCTGTTGGTGGCGCTTATTGCAATTTTACTTTCCCTAAATCCACAAGATAGTATCTTGAACCTAGTGGGCAATGCTTGGGCAGGTTTTGGAGCGGCATTTGGTCCGGTTGTCTTATTATCGTTGTTATGGCGTAAATCTACTCGATGGGGAGCGCTGAGTGGGATGCTAACAGGTGGAATCGTGGTGTTGTTGTGGGTTTATGTGCCGCACGATTATAAGGAATTGTATGAGATCATTCCGGGCTTTTTTGCTGGTCTGTTGGTCAATGTGCTGGTATCATTGGCTACCTACAAATCTGATGATGGCATTACAGAAGAGTTTGATAAGATGGAGCGTATGCTACAGGAATAACAAATTAGGCTATAAATAATAAAAGCGACCCCAAAAGGTCGCTTTTATTATTTATTTGGTAAGGATACTTACGCGTTGTCTAACTGTAAGGATTCTTTATAGATCGCTTTCTTCACTTGGGTACGACGAGTAATAGATTTTTTCTCGTAAGCCTGACGTGAACGTAACTCTCTCAAAACGCCTGTTTTCTCGAATTTCTTCTTGAAACGTTTCAATGCTCTATCTAACGATTCTCCTTCTTTTACATTTACAATAATCATAGCTTTTTATATACCTCCTTTCGTCGTGGAATTCTTGGTGTGCAAAGGTAATTTAATTCGGGGATATATAAAAGCTTTATTCTTAAAATAAATAGTCAAGGCCTACAGCTGCCAGTCAGCCACGATTTTTTCTAATGGCTCTTCAGCACTGCATAGTGCCGTATGTATGCCAAGTGATTTGGCGGTAGCCAAATGTTGCGGACTGTCGTCGATAAATAATGTCTCTTCTGGCTTGATCTGAGCGTCATTCAACACGAAATCAAAGATCTCACGATCTGGTTTTCGCATACCCATCTCATGCGAATAGTATGTTTTCTCGAAGAATACTGCATTGCTTTCTACGCCATACACATCTTGTATGTGCTGCATGCAGTAGGCGTAATGGATCTCATTGTTGTTGCTGAGTAAGAATAGTCGATATTTGCTTTTCAGTGCCTCGAGTACTTCGTGCTTGCCGGCGGCAACGCCGATCAATAAAGCATTCCAAGCTTGATCAATATTGGTATCCGATAGGTGCGGCGCATTGGCCAATGTCCTAATACCTTCCCGAAATTGTGCAGGACTAATCAGTCCTTTGTCAAACTGATCAAAAATTTCATTTTGCTGCTTATGTCCAAATACTTCTTCAACATTTTGTACACCTAATTGGCTAAAAGCTTGTTGCGCCAAGAGAAAGTCGATCGAGAAGATCACGTTGCCGTAATCGAGTATGATATTTTTGATATTTTGCATGCGAAGATTTTGATTTGTCGCTACAAATATCGATAATTGCATCGTCAAAACAGCTATTAACGCATCGTTTCTGGCAGCAAAATTAACCGCGCCTATAGCTCAGTCGGTTAGAGTAGAAGACTCATAATCTTTTGGTCCCTGGTTCGAGCCCAGGTGGGCGCACTGAGAAACCCTGTAAGTATAAAACTTGCAGGGTTTTGTTTTTTTGGTAGGCTGATTGAGGGGCAGGATTGTAACAATAATGGAGAGGATTTAAGGTTCCACTTTTCGAATGAAAGCTTTTAATCCGCATGAAAAACAAAAGTTCCTGTTATTTTAATAACTAACTATTTTTCTTTTATTCCAACAACATCTTTTATACTTCAAGCCACTTTTACAAGGACATAGGTCGTTTCTAGAAGGAGATAACTTGTTATTCATAGTTATAATATGTCCTGATTTATTTTTAAAGAAATCATTGCAGGTCAGTTCTAATTCACCATCATATTCCCATTTATCATCATGATATATCAAAAAGTCTATCGAATTCGGACTATCAACAAATGTTCCAAGACCTAACCACGTATTACATTTTAATTGATATTTCTTTAGCGTCGAATATATAGACACTTTATCATTAATTTCCTCTAGATCACGTTCCTTAAAAACTTGATAGCTAATGCCAAATTCTGGAGCAGTCGAAGTTGCAATTGACTTGTCTGATTTATCCTTGTATGCGTTTTGTTTAGTTCGGATTATACTTTTAGTAATTTTTTCACGAGCGTCACCGGACCAGTCTAGTAAATTAAAAATGACATCAACGGCTTTTGGATATTTACTGTCTTTTATTATGTTGGAAAATTTGTCGAAAACAGCATCATAATCCTAATTAGCAATATCGCTCCAATCGGGTTTGGCCTTTTTTAGGGTTTAAACTTTTTGTACAACACAATCAATTTTGGTATATTTCTAGTCTAAATGAAGGATCACGAAGTCGAATTTCCCGCTCTAAAATCTGTTCCGGATAAACTGATGACCGTTGTCCTGTATGGTTTTTTCTTTGTTTTGATGGCTTTGGTGTCGATTTGTATTCTTGCTATTCCACTCGCTTTTCAACTTGAGCATGGAGGCACACCGGGCTGGAAAAGTATTATTTTTGCTGTTCTTTATTATGCACTCATCTTATGGATTTTGTGGTGGATTTTTGGTCGGTATATAAAAACAAGAAGAAAGAGGCTCAAGGAAATCGTAGTGGATCGTGAGGGGGTACATTATTTCAGTATTGATGGAACGAAAAATTCTATTTTATATGCCGAACTGGAGAAATCGAACAAAATATACGAGAAAGATATTGATTGGAAACCCAGAATTAGGACAGCTGTGGGATATTTGTATGGGCATAAAAGCGGTAGCCATTTAAAGATTAGCTTCGATAGCAATCATTTTGGCGCTACACATCTTATAAAAAATAAAAACATATTGATCGGTCATTTTCTAAAGGGCGTGAAGCAATTCGATTCCGGCTTCACTATTTCCGATAGTGTTTTTAGTGAATTTCATATTGACAAGGATACGTTTCTATACGACAGACAAGAACATTTGAAGTTTGCGATTATTTGCATCGTTGTCTTGGTTTTAATCGCACTAGCAATTTGTTATCTTACCCGAATAACCGAATGATATTCTTGATCAATATAATAAGAAATTATCTCGCTACTTTTACCGAACTGGAAAGAGAACGTAGCCCAAAGCTTTATGATGAAAAAAATTCGTAGTTGATAACAGATGAAAGTTTTTAAGAATGTAACTTGCCCCTTGTATCTTATTTTTTTTACACTACTATCGATGAGTAATTTAAAAGCCCAAACCTTGCGCTTAGAACCGTTTTTACCTAAAGAATATCAGTATATTATCACCGTCGAACCTGAACAGGAAGGAATGTTTGCTACAAACTACGACGCCGTCCATCCAGACACGCAAGTCGCTTCATTTGAGATTATAGTCAATCAAATGCCCAAAAGTATGGTAACTATTGAGGGGATGTCAGATGGAATAGAACGAAACGCTAAAGACTATGGTTCGGCTATGCAATTAACCTTACTCCAAGAAGAGGCTAAGGACAATGTCATCCGTCGACTTTATCAAATAAAGAACGAACTATCAACAGTTCTAATGCTGATGTATCAATCGGGAGAAAATTTAACGGTTGTAGAGGTGGAGTTTCACCCCGCTGATTTTAAGGTGGTTCCGCTAGAAAGATGGCAAAATATCTTTTGGCAAATACACCAACAAAATGAGCAATCAAAACACAAAACGGAATAGTTTACGAGCTCACGCTGATTATGGTAAATCAACCTGCATCAGGTCAATCTCTTTTCAAAACACGAAAACATCTTCGGAATAAAATGTAAATCATTAAAATTATAAAAAATGAATAATCTAAATGTCCCAAGTTTAGAACATTATTGGAATCAGTTTGTAGCAGCCTTCGTAACTTGGGCACCAAAAGCACTAACTGCGTTTGTATCTGCTGTAATTATTTATCTCGTCGGTACTTGGCTGATCCGAGTAGCAAAACGTCTACTAGACAAAGCCTTTGCAAAAAGGGAAATGGAGCCCTCCCTTCACCGTTTTTTAATAAATTTGGTAGGCTGGGCACTCAATATTCTCCTATTTATCGTAGTCGTCACGCAGCTTGGTGTACAGACGTCTGCATTTGTAGCGATGATTGGAGCTGCTGGTCTTGCCATTGGTCTTGCACTTCAAGGATCGCTGGCAAACTTTGCTGGGGGGATACTGATTCTCTTACTGCGACCATTTAAGGTAGGAGATTATATCTCCGCTTCATCTGGAATATCTGGTACTGTACGGGAGATTGATATATTCAACACGCGTTTGACAACACCACAAAATCAGCTTGTAGTAGTTCCAAATGGTCAACTCTCAAATTCCAGTATCACAAATTATACTCAAATGGGAACGCGACGAACCTGGTTTGATATAGGCGTGTCATATAGTGCAGACTTAAAGCAAGCGAAAAATATCTTATATGAAGTTATTGGCGAGAACGAACATGCTTTTATAGAGCCCGCCCCTCAGGTTATTGTCACTGAATTGGGGGATAACGCCATTATCCTATCTGTACGGGTTACTACATCCAACGATAAGTTTTGGGATATGCAAGAGCAATTGATTATAGAATGTAAATTGGCACTCGAGAAGAATGGGATCGAAATACCCTTCCCGCAAACAGATATACATATAAAACGAACATAATACTCTGCCAACAATATATATGATTATAGGTGTCGTATTAAATATGGCACCCTGAGCCATACACAAATTTACTGCGAAAGCTACAGCTCACCCCACTTGATCCGGCACATCCACTTTGATAATCGTGAGCGCATTACGTTTGCCGTCTTGTAGGGGAGTATAGTCTTTATTGATCTGTTTATACGCGGATATATCTACTAGGAAGTAGATCACATCTGGCGATGATGGCGGTAGTTGCAAGTGTAGTTCAGCACCTTCATAGATGCCTACTAGCGTGATAAAGTCTGTTTCTGTACTGATGGCGCTAGGCCAGCGTTCCTCCGTGATCGGAAGCGGAGCGGCTGCAAAAGAGAAACTGATGTAGGTAGCCACTTTCGGAAGATAACTGGCATTCTGCGGATTGAAAGCAGGAATCAGCAATTTGGCCAGTCCTGAATCCCGATCATATTGAATATCCAATTTTTCCGTGAAGATGAGTGAGAGACTACTATTTTTATTGAACTCAAAACCCCGCAGCATCGCGGCGTTTTCAGGTAGCAGCATTCGCGCTCCGCGCGTATTTACACGGTCATTTTTCTGGATGTGATGGAGTAGGGATACCAGCCTATTCTTCATCGTGGAGTCCGCTATTCCCCGAAACACGTGTCTAAGCTGCATGCGGATTTGCTTACCCTTTCTCGACGCTCGGCCAAATTCATATCCATTCTCGCGGGTACGTACGAATCTGGTATCCTTCAGCACGCGCTCGCCGTCGACACCGCTTTTTGCACGTATTTTAAAACTTCCTGTACGTTGGTTAACCGTGATAACATGGCCAACCAATCCGAGCATTCTCAAAATTGAAATAAAATCTTCTCTGCAAAAGATTGCAAAAACTATATTGAATTGTTAATCTCAAATCTCCTAATTTCGCAATGAATTTTACAGTTTTAGGCGTCACACACAACGACGGTATAAATTTTGTAACTAGTATTTATATATCGGAATACTGTTTAATAAAATCTCAGTAATAGACTAAAATGACAATGCCACAGATGATTGATCACAATCGCTTAAAAAATATATTGACCGGAGTTTTTTCATTCGTAGTAATCGCCGCGTACGCGCAAGAAGGAGGGAAGAAACAAGAAGAGAATCAGCCGACCGAAAGGAAAGAGGCGGCCACATCTATGATGGATTCGATCACGGTAGTGCGTGATTATCGCCCGATGTTGGCAGATGCGGTGAAGATACGCCGCAGTCCGGATATGAATATCGACCGAAAAGCGCTGGAGAATGAAATGCGCCGAACTGCCGCAGCTATTTATTTCCAGAAAAACAGGTATAGAGAAGCTTATCATATGCCGCTGCCGCAAAGGTATCCCAATGCTTTGCAGAGCAATATAGACAATAACCGGATTGGTATTTTGGCCTATCGCGCCGGCGAGTTCGAACGGTCCAGATCTATCTTGGAGCAGGTAAAACCGTTAGATGCCTTTTACCAAAGCTCACTCATCGCTTTGGGGCATATCGATGTGCAAACAGGCAACAAGAGCCGTGCACGCGATGCTTTTTACAAGGCTTCGCGATTAAAATATGATGAAGAGCTACGAGCAGATGCCTTATTCAATTATGGTAAAGTATTGACCGAGCTGGACTCGGTGCAAAATGCGATACAGCCGCTCAATGAATTCATTGCATTAAAATACGCGGACTATAAGAATGATACAGAAAAAGCAGAGACCACAGAAATGCGGTTGGCCGATGTGTTATCTGGCACCACCAATTTTCAGGCAGCGGTATATCTTTTAGAATCTTTTCAAGATCGAGACCGTCAAGCGGATCGCGTGTATCAGAAGATCACCTATTTCCGTGGATTGGAATTCTATAACGAGCGCGCATTCGAAAATAGTATATCCATGTTTATGCGATCGGAAAAGTTTGCTTTTGATGAAGAAATGGCCGCACTAGCGACCTATTGGAAAGCAGAAGCGATGTACGAAGTGCGCAAATACGCAGAGGCGGTAGACAATTTCTCTCAATTCCTAAGGTTGCCTGCTGCGCGACAAACCACCGTATATAATTACGCCAATTATGCGTTGGCCTACGCCGCATTCCGAATCAACAGATACAGTATGGCAGCAGAGTATTTTGAGCGTTTCTTAGCCTCTGGCGAAGGCGCTTCAGACAAAAACATACAGTACGATGTATTGGCCCGTCTGGGCGATGCGTACCTGTCGATGCGCAACTATGGTCGAGCCAAAGATTACTACAATCAGCTCATCAAGGAAAAAGCGCCTAATCAGGATTATGCCTTATTCCAACAAGGTATAATACAAGGTTTGCAGGGAGACAAGGAAGCTAAATTAAAAACACTGCGTTCGGTGGTAGAAAGATTTCCAAATTCTAATTACGCAGATGACGTGGCTTTTGAGATCCCGTATATGTATTTCACTTCCGGAGATTACGATGCGGCTATTGATGGTTTGCAACGCATGATCAAAAAATATCCGCGAAGCAGTTATGTCCCTCGTGCGCTGATGACGATTGGATTAGTTCAATACAATAAGAATGACACCGAAGCAGCTCTGGCCACCTTCGAAAAAGTAGTCAAGGAATATTCTACTACAGGAGAGGCAGCGCAAGCACTACATTCTATCGAGAATATTTATCTGGATCAAGGCGATGCTACGAGTTATATTCGCTATGCGACAGGTACAAACGTGACCGATCTTAGTCCGTCGGAGTTAGATAACCTCGCTTTTCAAGCGGGTAATACCTTGTTTTCTAGAGGACAATATGCTGCGGCTGTGGAGGCCATCAATGCTTATTTTGATAAATTTCCGAAACCTCGGCAAGAGAAACATGCTCGTTATATTCGCGGTGTGAGTTTGTACCATACAGGAAAACCTACGGAAGCATTACACGACTTGAACATGATCCTAAATACTTGGACAAGTCCGTACACCAAGAATACGTTGGTAACTGTAGCAGCATTATATCTCAACTTGAAGCAGTATAATGAAGCCATCGTACATCTCAAAAAACTGGAGCTAAACCCAGATTATAAAGATAAATACGGTTATGCAGTAACCAATTTGATGATGTGTTATTTCGAGATCGGTGATTTTGAGCAGATGGAGAAGTATGCTAAGTTGGTCCGAAACTATAGTCAGGCAACCGACGCGGAATTGGCGATGGTACACCTATATACCGCTAAGGCAAAACAAAAAAATGGTGATAAGCAAACGGCGTTGAAAGAACTCAACTTAGCGGCATCGAAGAGTCAATCAGCAGCCAGCGCGGAGGCAAGATATCTGGTAGGACTAAAGCAATACGAAGATAAGGAGTATGACAAAGCGCTTAAATCGGCTTTTGATGTGATTGAGAATATGGATGAACAGGAATACTGGGTGGCCAAGAGTTTCATTCTACTGGCAGACACCTATGCACGCAAAGGCAATACGCTTCAAGCAAGAAGTACATTAGAAAGTATCATTCAGAATTATACTGAGGAGGACGATATTGTGCCCGCAGCGAAAGAGCGTTTACAGAAATTGAAAAAGTAAAAGGGATACTATTGATTTGACTTTTTTATGCAATAATAATAGCAGACACATAATCTATATCTGGTAATTTACCGTAAAAACCGTGATATTTATTAGATTTGGCTATTATGAATAAAAACCTCAAAAGGCTACTTTTGGCTGCCGTTACGATACCCTTTTTGGGTGCGAGTACGACGTTTGCCCAATCATCTAAAGCACAACACTTAACAGACAATTCGACTTCGCAAAAGGTATCTACCATGCCAGCGATTTTTCCTGCACCTGTATCCATGGAACTTGGAAAAGGGAATATTCTTTTAGGGAAATCGGTCGTGTTGGTCTCTTCATCTACCGTCGATGCTGGAACGAGCGCCTTAGTCGCTCAGATTCTAAAAGGTGCAGGTGTACAATCTGTAAAAACAGCAAAGAAACTTCCTAAAAAACTAGATGCTACGTATATCGTATTGGGTACTCAGCAGGATTCTCAGGTGCTTGATGCATTAAAACAAATTACTTCAACTACTGACACCGCCGCCAGTGGATACACATTGGCAAGTAAGCAAATGGATACCGGAGCGCTTATTACCTTGTTGGGTAAAGATGTGAATGGACTGTACTATGCGGCACAAACATTTCGACAATTAGCGCAACGGGGTTCTATTCCAGCGTTAGTGATCAACGACCATCCAGCATTGCCCATCCGAGGTACAATTGAAGGATTCTATGGCAAACCATGGTCTATGGAGGAGCGAGAAAAGCACATTAACTTTTTAGCGACAGTAAAAGCAAATACATTTATCTACAGCCCAAAAGACGATCCATACGCACGTGATCGCTGGCGCGAGCCATACCCTGCGGCAACATTAAAAGAGCTTGAGAAACTTGCGGCAATATCTAAAAATAATCATATCAATTTTGTTTACGCTATTTCTCCCGGGCCGACGGTTTGTTTTTCTGATCCAAACGATCTACAAGCATTGTTAAACAAATTTGAAGTTCTCCGCGGTTTGGGCATTCACAGTTTCTATGTCGCACTAGATGACATCGAATATAAGGAGTGGAATTGCGAATTGGATTCGATTACTTTCGGACCTTCGGGCGCAGAGGCTGCTGCGCGTGCGCAGGCACATTTGCTGAACGCCGTGCAGGCTGATATCAAAAAGGTAGATCCAACGGCGCCACCTTTAATTATGGTGCCAACAGAATACTACGATGCCAAAGAAACGCCTTACAAAGAGGCGCTACGTAAACATCTAGACTCCACCATTGTGGTGCAGTGGACAGGAACAGATGTGGTACCGCCATCTATCTCCATTTCGGATGCGCGTAATGCAACGAAAGCATTTGGCCGAAAGACATTTTTGTGGGATAACTACCCTGTAAACGATTACGGCGAATCGGCAGGAAGATTATTGCTAGCGCCTTACCTACAGCGTGAAGCGGGATTGTCGCAAGAGCTAACAGGAATTGTATCCAATCCGATGAATCAAGAAGTAGCGAGCCGCGTGGCTGTTACGGGGGTTGTAGCCTTTGCTTGGAATGATAAAGATTACGACGCTGATCGGACGTGGAAGTTTGCCGCACGTGAGCTAGCAGGTTGGAATTCGGAAGTGAGCGAAGCATTGCTGACCTTCTTTGATACACAGCGCCTTGCGCCAACTTTTGGTACGCATCCTTGGCAGCCACAGGCGCCTTACCTCAAGTCTATTCTTGATAAGGTAGTAGATCGTATAGCAAATGGTGATGCGCAAAGTCGGCAACAAGTGATCACGCAGCTGGCAAAGCACGCGGCCTATTTCACTCAAGTACCAGAAATCATTCGCAGCGGGAGCGTAGATCAAGGTTTTATTACCGAAGCGCAGCCGTGGCTAGACGCAATGGTTTTATGGGGTAAAGCACTTTCATCTACTGCTGCCGGATTAGCTGCAGCCAACCAAGCTGATTCATCTGCAAATGGTCATTTTGATCAAGCTAAAAAATATGCTGCCGAAGCGGAGGCTATTCAATCCACACCTGGAGCCACTCGTGTGGAAGGACCTGTGAAGGTTGCTGATGGCGTGTTAGATCATTTTATCACGAAAGCACCTAGCTTAATCGGATTTTAACGGAATATGCCCTTACTTTCGCAAAGTGAAAGTAAGGGCATGTTTTAATAGTAGGGCTTTTTGTAATGTGTATGGCCAAGGAATACGATGTTCCGATATATACTAACCCCTAGTAATGCTTCCTATGCACTATTTCCGATTGCATTTTCTCCTGCCGACCTCAGCTTTTTAGAAACTCGAGCTACAGCTAAGAGTATAATCCCAAAGATGATCCAGTCAATCACGGCACTCGCTACGTAAATACTATCTACTCCAAAATATTTAGGGACGATTAGCATAACCGGGATATAAAACACAACTTGTCGTAAAATACTAATAACAGAAGCTGGTTTGGCATTTTCGATCGCTGGAAACCAGACAATGGCCATAAATACGAAAGGTAAAGCTAATAGTACACTCATGAAAATGCGAAAGTCTGTTAGTTGCGCAATGGAAAAAGACATATGAGGAATCATGATCGATAGCATTCCAGTAGGATACACCATCACAAAAAGCCAAAATGGAAGTAGGATGAGCAAACCAGTAAACGAGAATAATTTGTATGATCGAATGCACCGCTCGTACTGTTTTGCGCCATAATTCATGCCAGATACGGGCTGTAGCGCGCGCATGAGTCCCCAGAGAGGTGTATTCAGTAAGATATAGAATCTATTTACTGCCGTGAAAAAAGTAATGTCCGCCGCATTACCATATTTTGCTAGTGAGTTGAACACTACAATGTTTTGAATAACAATCATGATCATCATTACAAAACCTGGTGTCCCCAGTGTGAGTGTTTCTTTGATGATAGCCATATCAGCTTTTACAGACCAAAATTTTGTTTTAAAAGACGCTTTTCCACCGCCATAATACCAAACACCAAGAAGGGAATAGATAATCATGGAAACATTAGTAGCCCATGCTGCTCCCGCTACGCCCCATCCAAAGGTTTGAATAAAAATTGGCTTGAGAATCACGTCTACCAATAAGCCTACGGCGATCATCCATGCTGCGGTTTTCATGCGACCCTCAGCGCGTACGATCATATTTAGGGCGAGACCGTGTATCCAAAAGAAGCTTCCCAAAATTGTAGCTCTGAAATATTCTACGCCAAGGGTTTGGATCTCGCCGCGTCCGCCCATCATGTGGAGCAGATCTTCCGCAAATAAATAACACGGCAAGGTTATCAACGCAGAACACACAATCGTTAGAAAATTCGCAGTGCCCAGTGCCGTTTGCAACTTATCCCTTTGATCGGCACCAATCCATATACTGATAGCCGATCCCAAACCTGTTCCGATTAGCGAACCAAATCCTTGCGCAAACTGAGCTAAAGGATATGCAACGCCCACAGCCGCTAGCGCTGTGCTACTGATGAGGTGGCCTACGAATATACCATCTAGGAAATTATTCATTCCATATAATACCATGGCTACGACGGCGGGCCAGGCCATTTGCCACATCACCTTTGGCAGTTTGCCTTCCAGTATGAGCTTTTTTTGTTTGTCCATTATGTTTGTTTTACTAGCTATTTAAATGTGATTTCAGATATCGCTGATTGATTGTTAGTTTTCATCACTCTCTTCGTGTCTGGTCGTGGTCGATTTATCTTCCGACTGCCCCGATTTCCAGTATGAGTAAGCATATAACTCTTCTTTTTTCCAGCCCTTTTCTTTTCGTAGGTAATGGCGTATTTCCTTCACTGTAGTAAACTCTGCCGCTACGTAAGCCGAACGCGACCCATCGGGTAGGATTTGTTTTTTCAACGTTTCTGCCAGATCGCTCTGCTGTTGTGGGTGTTCATTGTGCAACCAAATAAATTCAATGTCGGCATTCGTGTGTAAGTATTGTTCGTCTTCTTTGCTATATACTTCGATGATGCAGATCCCTTTTGCTGTCGCAGGCAGATCTTCCAATATGGTTGATAGTACGGGAATTGCAGTAGCATCTCCAACCAGTACGTATTGCTCGGCTTTTATGTACAAATCCGTTTTGCCGGCTCGCATCAATAGGCCGATGATATCATCTTCCTTAGCATTTATCGCCCATTTGGAAGCAGGCCCTTCATCACCGTGTGCTACAAAATCAATCCAGATTTCATTGTTTTCAAGATCGATTCCTCGATGAGTGTACGTGCGCACAGCGGGGCGTATGTCGTCGGGAAGGGGTAGCCATTTTCTGTTTTCGTAGTCGAATTCAGGAAAATGAACTTTTGTTGCGCCTGCTGGTGGAATCATTATTTTATTGTTGACACCAACGGTCGCACTGTTTATTCTAAAAATATCGTCGCTAGTGAAGAATATGCGAATATAGTGCGGCGTGATGTACCGCTTGCGGACTACTTTTACTTCGGTTTGTATAAATTGAAATTCCGTTTTCTCTGTTGTTTTTGTTGTGCTGCCGTGTCTCATATGTATATATTCTAAAGTCTTGCCATCGCAGTGAAACATGATAAAGTCAGTTTTATCTTGGCTCACCTTATTAAAGTTTATTATTAAGAATGGTTCTAAATAATTTGTAGCTTTGTGCAAATTTAAAGAGTTAATAGAACGTGAAGGTGCGTTTAACGGATTAATATATCCGCAAAACGGATAAAGTAAAATTGTTATCGATGAATTTGAGATTATATGATGATCAGCGTAAAATGTTGATTTATGAAATAGAGCATCCCGAAGCTTATTTTATGGATGGCGCCATCAAAGAGAGTTCGGTCGATATGGCGGATCAAATCGGGGGCGGCAGTTTTCATGAAGTGCTATTTGATGGTGTGCATATTGCGTATGGCAGTGCGCGGCTATTGCAATCATTACGATTCGGGTTTGAGAGTGATTATGAAACAGTCGAGATGCATTTTGCTTTAAAAGGAAAGAATACCTCCTTTTCCGACGCTTTTGACCAAAAAATACGGTTTGAGCCACATACCCATAATATCATTTATGCGAATGGTATGAACGGCGAGATGGAGTGGGAGAATAATGAACTACAGATTTTTGAAATTAACCTAGCACCATCATTTTTTAAAAGATTTTTGGTTGATGAGCATCTGGCATTTTCCAACTTTCGGGATGCTATAGAAGGAGGGAGATCAGCTTTGCTTTATCAGCAACATCGACCGATGAATCGGGAGATGTACGACATTATTGAACAGATTATGGGTTGCCAAAGATCGGGTGTTTTTAAACGTATGTTTTTGGAAGCGAAGGTTATTGAGCTATTATTGCTCCAATTAGAACAGTTTTCCGACGATCGATTTGCCAGGTTGAGCCTCAAAAAAAACGATATCGAAAAGATATATGCGGTGCGGGAGTTCATCGTACAGAATTTGGATTCAAACTGTTCTTTGATAGATCTGGCTCATCAAGCGGGTACGAATGACTTTGTCTTGAAAAAAGGATTTAAAGAATTATTTGGCACCACCGTATTTGGCTTTTGGAATGATAAAAAGATGGAGCAAGCAAAAAAACTACTCACCGAACAAGACTTCAATGTCGGTGAGGTATCTACTATTATTGGCTATAAAAACCAGCGTCATTTTTCAACGGCCTTCAAAAAGAAATTTGGAGTATTGCCCAATGAGATGAAGAAAACGTATTATAGTTAGCTGGTCACCTCCTGTATTATAGGCCAAAAAATTCCTTGCATTACTTCTTACCAACTGTATTCTTAAAGATCTGACCATCTTTCATAATCAGTAGGAAGTTCTTTTCTGGATTAGCGAGCAAAGACAGATCTTTCAGCGGATTGCCGTTTACTAGTAGCAGATCGGCCAAAGCCTGTTCTTCTATCACGCCCAACTTGCCTGGATACGGACTACGTAAGCCAGATAATTGCAATAGCTCCGCATTATCCTGTGTGATCATTTTTAAGATTTCTGCGTTGGTAAACCACTTTTGTAAGCGTAAGATATAGCTGTTTTGATCGTCATTCAATTCTGGTTCGAATAGGAAATCTGTTCCCCATGCCAACTTCACACCTAGCTTTTTGGCCAAGGGCCATACTTTTTCCTGTCCTTCCAATACCGGTTTGCGTTTTGCTTTGCGCTGGGCATCCATATTATCGTTGTTGTCCATGAGGTTTTGTAGGCTAAGCCAGATGCCTTTATCTGCTAATAATTGCAAAGTTTCTTCGTCGAGCATTTGCCCATGTTCTATCGATTTGACACCAGCTTCCACTGCGCGTTGTACTGCTCTTGGCGTGTAAGCATGCACCATTACATACGTTCCCCAATCTTCGGCAGCCTCTATAGCAGCTTTCATCTCATCAAAGGTATATTGCGTGACATCAATGGGATCATACGCCGAAGAAGTGCCACCGCCCGCCATCAACTTGATCTGGCTAGCGCCAAAGCGTAAGTTTTCGCGTACTGCGGTTAATACTTCAGGTCGACCATCTGCAATAAATGTCGCTCCATAACGCTCTGCTCGTGACACCACGCCAAAGAATTTGCGTGAACGCTCGTCCGGAGTTCTAAAATCACCATGGCCAGCCGTTTGGCTGATTGTTGCGCCAGAAGGCCACACGCGCGGACCAACCAATTGGCCTTTATCAATTGCCGCCTTCAGCGGAAAAATAGGACCGCCGGCATCACGGACACTGGTAAAACCGCGCAACAACATGTCACCCGCTGATTTCCCCACCCGTTGAACCAAAAATTCCTCCGACATGTCGCTGGTGACCATTTGTGGCAGCGTTAATGCGCCAAATACCAAGTGTACATGCACATCAATCAGCCCCGGCATTAAGGTTTTCCCTTTGCCATCGATCTTGACCACATCCTGATCTTGAATAGCTATGGGAGAGGAGCTGATCTTCTCTATGGTACTGCCCGAGATCAACACATGCATGGGAGCTGTAAAGTCTGCTGCTTGATGATCAAGTAAGCGGACATTCTGTAATAGCACCTGTTTGGTTTGTGCTGTAGCTGCATATAGATTGGCCAAAAGTAATGCCGACGCAATAAGATATTTCATAAACAAGGGGTTAATCCTAAAAATACAAGAAACGCTAACAAAAGCTTCCGTTAATTTTCTTTAGGTACCAAGATATGTCTTTTTGTGTTAAAGTTTGTTATATATATGGATTCTTGTTTATACAAATTGTCAATTTTCATATATTCGTCAATATTAATATGCAATTTTTCAATGAAGGATGTTTGTCATTTGTTAAAGTCGAATATTGGAATAAAGCCTCTCAAAATCATTCTACTGCCTTATAAAACTTAAAAAGAGTATGCTACGAGACATTAAAAAACACCTGTCTTTTGTCTTATTTTTCACCGTGATGTCTCAGTTACTTTACGGTCAAGATACTGTTTCAGTGAAAATAAAGTTGGTTAATGTAGATAGAGATAAATTAATGATCCATTATAATGATGGCATAATGCTGGATTTTATTGAAGATCAAGCTATAGATTCCATTATCACTTTGACTAAGCCGAACAATACCATATTCCCAAGGCTAGATATTGGCTACGCGGGAACGGAGTTCTATGTTAAATACTCTGTTAATAATGCTATATCAAGCTTAACCATATATGGTAATGATAGCGAATCTACTATTCGTATTGGCGATATCTTCAATCTTACCTCGCTCTTAGATACGGCTTCCAATGAAATATATCGGAATCTACAAAACGGACAAATGGCGGAATCTAAACTTTTAGGTGAGCTTTATCCTAAATATAATAACGGAGGAAGAGATAACGATTCTATAAAAAATGAGTTCTCTCATATAGTAAAGCAGATGAATCGCAAATCTATCGATTTCCTACGCCCTTATTCGCATAATTTTTTTTCATTCTTTTATTTTTCGGATCAGATCATGGGATTGTCAGATCTGATAGAAGTTGATGCACAGTATTACGGCGAGCTTCTTACATATTTCGAATCGACTTTTCCAAACGAATTTAAAGAAACACTTGAAGGGCAGAAGATAGCAACGATATTAGGGCAGAAAGCTTCAGGTTATAAGCTAGGGGAAAATCAGTTTTTTCCAGATCTTGATATAAAAGATATTCATGGAAATGCCATTCCTCTTAATGATTTTAATGAAGATTTTCTTTTGATTGATTTTTGGGCCAGCTGGTGTGGGCCATGTTTACGACAACTGCCACAGGTTAAAGTACTACGGGGTGAGTTTTCTGAAGATCACTTAAAAATCTTGAGTATTTCGATCGATAGAGATTCATTGGCATTTACAAATGCGCGATTAAAGCATGATATGAATTGGGCGCATGTCTTAGATAAAGGTGATATGTTTGGTTCTAGATTAGGTGTTGGAAGTATTCCAACCGTTGTAATTTTGGATCGCAATCGTCAAATCGTATACTATCATAATGGCGGTATGCTTGATTTAGATAGAATACGCACCATTCTTCGTGCTAAAGATGTAGCATTTAATGCACAAGTAGAATGACCTAAAACTTTTCGAATATTGTTATACTTAAATTGTAACCCGATGATTTTTTCGCAACGCGTCGTATTTCTTTTTAAACTCCGATGGTTTCATGCCAAAAACTTTGGAGAACTGCGTACGGAAATATTTAATGTCATTAAATCCTGCAGCAAAGGCTGCTTCACTCACGTTAGAATCGGTCTCAATCAGGATTTGAGCTACTTTCCGAAGTCGCACAAATCGGATAAACTCATTAGCAGATTTACCAGAAATAGCCTTAATCCGCTTGTAGAAATTGGAATGGCTCATGCCGAGTTGCTCGGCTAGTTCTTTCACATTAAAAGATTCTTGATCTAAATTTTCCTCCACAATAGCGATTGATTTCTCCAAGAAGAGTCGGTGTTCTTTCGAGATTTTATGATTGTTTGGCTGCAACGTGATCTCCTCATAGAAATGGCGTTGCATATGGCTGCGGCTCTGAATCAGGTTGTTCACACGCGCGATCAACAATTCACGGTCAAACGGTTTGGTTACGTAATCGTCTGCTTTACCTTCCAATCCTTTGAGCTTGATATCTTGTGAGTTACTCGCAGTAAGCAAGATGATCGGTATATGACTTAATGTAGGGATACTTTTGATATGCTGACAGAGGTCAATGCCTGATAAACCGCCCATTACTACATCGCTGATGATGATATCTGGAGGTGTTTGCTCAATCAACAGGATACCTGCCTCTGCACAATCTGCTTCCTGAATTTCAAATTCATTTTGAAAGATTTTACGCAAGTACTTTCTGATTTCAGCATTATCATCGACCACTACCATGGTCTTCTTGTCACTCACCAAGTTGTGGTAATCTGTAGTTTCGTCTACTATCTCAATAGTATTATCTGTCTCATTTACAATATTTTCCTGTATGCGAGGAGCCTCTATAGCGTGCGGCGATGATGCAATAAATTCGTCTATACTCGCGCTGTGCTCTACCACATCTTCGAAGATGGTGAATTCGGAAAGATGTGCTTTCCCATTTTGCAATACAATCTCAAACTGGGTGCCGGCAGGAGGATTCGGTTGATGGGTAATGCGACCTTTATGTGCTGAAATGAAGCTTTTGACCAAGTATAAACCTATTCCGAAGCCGCCTTTGTTATTACTATTGCCAATGTAATCTCGTTCAAATACATTGAACACCTGATCTTTGTTTTGTGCTGCGATACCACAACCTGTATCGATCACCTGAATGGCGAAATCGTCCATGCGCCATTGCAAGGCTACGCGAATGCTACCGCCATTAGGCGTGTACTTAAAGGCATTACTAATCAGGTTGAATAGGCAAATTTCTATTTTTTCCCGATCTACCAACAAGGAATGTTGTTCAATATTACTCTCAAAAACGTAATGAATGTGTTGTAAAATTGCTTGCTGCTGAAAGCAGGTAAATACTTCACGCGTCAAACCCACAATATCTGCTTGCACCAAGCGTAGTTGATCCATTCCGCTCTCTGTCTTGCGAAACAACAACAACTTATCCACCAAGTTCAGCAAGCGTTTGGAATTACGGTATACCTGGTGTATGTCTTCTCGATCGATTTGCTGCGCTGGCTCCGTGCTCATTTCTTTGAGTGGATTCACGATCAACGTCAGTGGATTTCTAAATTCATGCGCTATGTGCGTGAAAAATGCAATCTGCTTGTCATGCAACTCTTTCTTTTTCTCGGCATTTACTTTCGCAAGATCGACTTCATATTTTAATCGTGTTTGTTTGCGATCGTATCTCAGATACGTGAAAATGGCCGACCAGAACAAGGCTAAGTAAGCGATATAAGCCCAGTCGCTGCGCCACCATGGCGGTAGTATTTCAATGTCTAACGTTTTCTCCACGCCAGACCACACACCATCAGCATTGGTCGATTTGATTCGTAGCGTGTATTTACCTTCCTTTAGATTGGTGTAATTAGCCGTTTTTACATTATCAACATAGTTCCAATCTTTATCCCAACCTTCTAGAAAGTAAGCATACTCCACCTTAGTCGGGAAGGAGTACTCTAATGATGAAAAGTGTACGTTGAGCACGGCATCATCAAAAGGTATGGTGAGCTTATCGATATGATTGGTCGAACTGTAAACTCGATCGCCCGTGAAAAGATTGGTAGGTTTGTTGTTAACGCTCAATGCCGTGAGCACCATTTTCGAATCGCGTTGAAGGGATTTCAGTTGGCCCGGTTGAAATAGATTGAATCCATGAATCCCACCAAACGCCAAACTTCCATCTTTCAATTTGATGGCCGCATTGTAATTGAATTGGTTGCTCTGCAAACCATCTGAATCGTAATAATTTTTGAATGTTTGGATGCTCGGATCAAAATTAGACAGTCCGTTGTAGGTAGATAGCCAAAGTGTGCCGGCATCATCAGGCAAAATATTTAAGATGGTATTGCTAGGAAGGCCATCTTTTTCAGAGTATCGCTTTACTTTACTGGTTGATTTTTCGTAACGAAGTAAACCTCCGCCTTCTGTAGCGAGCCATATGTAGCCATCCTGGTTCGTGTAAATATCGCGCACTGGAAAATCGGTGTTGATGATTTTTTGTTCGCCAGTTTGGAAGTTGCGCATCGTCAAGGTCGACCAGCTACCAAACCACATGAGGTCTGCAGATTCTTCATATATACTGAGTACGTCAATGATATCTTTTGATTTTTCTTCGAATTGATCCGTATTCCGGTTATAGCAGAATATTCCACCACCGTGTAATGCACTTGCCCAAATCCGTTTTTTACTATCTTCAAATAATTTCCATGTGGCCGAAAACAAGCGGTTGTTTTCATTGGAAACGCAAGCATATTGCTTGAACACGCCAGTCTTTGGATCTAATCTATTAATTCCGCCACCATACGTAGAAGCCCATACAAAGCCCTTTTCATCGTGCAAGATACTCGTCACGAAATTATTATTGAGTTGTCCAGAACTACCCTTATCATCTGCAGCATAATGCGTGAAAGATTGCTGCTTATGATTCCATAGCATCATGCCGGCACCATCTGTTCCGATCCACAGGTCGTTATTATTTCCGTTCGCAAAAGAGAGGATAAAATTCTTCGGATTTTGTCGGTCAATAGCAGATCCAGGTTGTATCACGTGGAATCGAGACAATCTATTGTCCACCACATGTACACCACTTCGCAATGTTCCTATCCAGTTTCGCTGCATATGATCCACGTACATGCTGTACACCGTCATACGCTTCATCCAGCTGGTACTTGCTTGATACTGTTCAAATCGGTTCGTCCTTTTGTCGAACTCAACAATTCCCTTGCCTTCAGAGCCTATGTATACTTTTTCGTATTTAGCATAGAGCGTGGTAATTTCGAATGGGGCCAGTTTAGCATCTATCGGATACGTGCTGTATGATTTTTTATGCAAGTCGAATTCATACAATACCTGCTTATTGTCATTAGATGCGACCCAGATAGATTGTCCGTTTTCATCGACTCGTATAGCGACACTATTTTTGGTGCGATCATCGATTACCTCCAAGGCATTACTTTGAGGATCAAGCCGGCAGAGTCCATGGTTGTGAATAAAAACCCATATCTCATTTTTATTGGTGGTCACCACACCTTGTGCATTATAATCAAAGATTTTTGTCCCATCGTACCGCTGCAAAGGAATGCGAGAGGCAAGTGGATGTTCGGTATCCGTATTCACGTACAACAAACCATAGAGAGTCGTGGCGGCGTACAGTCCCCGTGATGTATTGTATGCTAACTGATTGACACTGGCTGATATGGGGTTTTGATCCTGTCGGAATGGAAGATAATCTTTCCAACGTACGCGTTGAAAATGAGTATAATCTGCGTCTAACTTGGCGAATCCCGATTTACTCGCTACCCAAATCCGGCCTTTATCATCTTGAGAAATATCGGTTATTCTATTATCGGGCAGTGAAAGACCATCTTCAGGTTGATTTTTAAACACCATGAATTGATAGCCGTCAAAGCGATTTAGGCCATCGAAAGTACCAAACCACATAAAACCATCCTGATCTTCGAATATGGAGGTGACATTATTGTTGGATAATCCTTGTTCAATACCTACGTAGCGAATCCGTGGATTGTTTTCAGATTTTGCAGGCAATATAGCTGTCGCAAATAATAATAGGATTATCAACGTTTTCATTAGGTGGCTAGTCTTTCAGGCAAGTAGTTACACAATGCTACTTGCCAATAAATATAAATTTAATAAAGGCTTAAAGCAAATTTAACGTAAATAAAAGCGATGTGTTCATTGTTACAATCACAAATTTGTGACGATCAAAAGGCCATTATTCGCATTATACACCCTTGTTTTGGTGAATATGCCCCTCTCTTCCAATTTAGGAGCGCATACATTTGCTACATACTAACCATCATATAATATCTATGAAAAGAAGCTCCATATTAGCTTGCTTTATTTTTCAATGTATGTCCATCTGTTATGCTCAAGATCAAAACTACCAGTTAGTGTGGTCTGATGAATTTGAAAAGACAGGTGCCGTCGATGTACAGCATTGGAATTTCGAAAAAGGTTTTCAACGTAATCATGAAGATCAATGGTATCAAGAAGAAAATGCGACTATTAAAAACGGTGTATTGGTGATCGAAGCCAGAAAAGAAACCAAGGCTAACCCAACTTATGAAGTTGGAAGTGATCATTGGGCAAAATCTCGCAAAAATGTCGAGTACACCTCATCCTCCATAAATACCTCCGGCAAGCAATCATGGAAATACGGGCGATTTGAAATGCGAGCCAAAATTCCTGTTGGGCAGGGCATCTGGCCGGCATTTTGGACTTTAGGAGTCGATCGAGAATGGCCTTCCAATGGCGAGATCGATATCATGGAATATTACCAAGGCAACTTATTAGCAAACATCGCCGTCGGCACGAATCGCCGTTGGCAAGCAGAATGGCATAATGGTAAAAAAGCCGTTGCCGAATTAGGCGGAGCCAAATGGGCACAGGAATTTCATGTGTGGCGGATGGATTGGGATGAAGAAGAGATCGCTTTGTACGTAGATGATATGCTGTTGAACAAGGTGCCGCAAAGCAAGTTGGCCAACAAAGATGGTTCTGGTTTTTATCCTTTCAAACAACCGCATTATATGCTGTTGAATCTCGCTTTAGGTGGTGATAATGGTGGTGAAATTGACGAATCGCTCTTGCCTGCACGATATGAAATTGATTATGTGCGTGTGTATCAGAAGCCTAGTCAGCGGCCTAAGCAAGTCGATACGCGCACGGCATTTCAACCAGGCGAATTGTGGTTAGACCAGAATGGCGAGCATATCAATGCACATGGTGGTGGCGTGTTGTATCATAATGGTACGTACTATTGGTACGGCGAAAAGCGCGGTGGCAAAGAATCTCAAGGCGTTACCGTGTACTCGTCGAAAGATTTATATAGCTGGAAAGCAGAAGGTTTGGCTCTCAAGACATCAACGGATACTAGCAGTCCGATCACGCAAGGCAGTATCATTGAGCGACCAAAAGTGATCTATAATGAAAAGACGAAAAAGTTCGTCATGTACTTTCACTTAGAACTCAAAGGCAGAGGATATGAGGCTGCTTACGTCGGTTTAGCGACCAGCGATCATGCTGTTGGGCCTTTTACGTTCCATAAAGCAGGGCGTGTGAATCCAAAAAAATGGCCGCTGAATATGACCAAATCGCAGCGTCAATCTACAGTTTCTGAGAAAGATCATGCAGAATGGTGGACACCAAGCTGGATGGAAGCGATCAAAGACGGCCTTTTTGTACGCCGGGATTTCGAGGGCGGACAAATGGCTCGGGATATGACTTTATTTGTAGATGATGATCAGACCGCCTATCATGTGTATTCTGCTGAAGATAATCTCACTATTCACATTGCCGAATTGACCAAAGATTATCTGGGTTATACAGGCAAATATGTACGCGTAGAACCCGGTGGTCACAATGAAGCTCCTGCTTTATTGAAAAAGGATGGAAAGTACTACATGGTCACTTCTGGTTGTACAGGCTGGGCGCCTAATGCTGCTCGATTGTTAACGGCCGACAAGATGCTAGGCGAGTGGTCACGACACGACAATCCAGCCGTGGGATCTGGTGCAGATCGCACTTTCGAATCCCAAAGTACACACATCCTTCCAGTGCATGGCAAAAAGGATACATTCATCTTTATGGCCGACCGATGGAACCCTAAAAACCTGAAAGATAGCCGATATATTTGGTTGCCTATCGAATTTAGTAATGATGGATTACTGTTCTTCCAATGGCAGGATAGTTGGAAATACTAAGCAAGTAGACATTTACGTAAAAAGGCGTTCTATTTCGTTTAAAAACAAATTTAAAACGAATTCACCCCTTGTCAAAGATGAAAATGCCCACGTTGTGGGCATTTTTTTTTAAGAAATTTGTCCCTTAACTAATCGATCCAAGCCAGTGCACACGACAGTGTGGACCATAATGAACCTAACAACATCGGCTACCAATCGATAAGAGAAATATAAATCTTAATTACCAAAAAGAATGAGAAAAAATCGTTACCTCATTAAGAGCGTCGCTTTGATGTTTTTAATGATCGCAGTGGCACTCCACTCCGCTTACGCCCAAAGTCGGCAAGTAAGAGGAAAGGTCACCGCTGAAGGACAACCGCTTGCAGGTGTTTCTGTGCAAGTGCAAGGTACGCAGCAGGGGACTGCTACCAATGAACAAGGAGAATTTAGCATCGCGGTAAAACCGACGGACGCTTTGATCATTACCGCGATGGGATACCAGCGCCAAACGATCAATCTAGCCGACCAAAATGCCAGTGCCAATGGAGAATACACACTCAATGTAGAGATGTTGACTTCCGGAGGCGATGCGCTAGAAGAAGTGGTGGTAGTAGGTTTCGGAACGCAAAAGAAAACCAACTTAACGGGTTCCGTAGCTATTGTTGATTCTAAGCAATTAGAGAATAGACCAGTTCAAAATGCCGTACAAGCATTGCAAGGTTTAGCGCCAGGACTCAATATATCTCAAAACAGTGGTTCTATGGAAGCTGGTGCTTCGATCAACGTACGTGGATTGGGTACTATCGGTAGTTCATCTTCGTCGCCATTAGTATTGATCGATGGTTCAGAGGGATCACTTACGGCTTTGAATCCGCAAGATATCGAGAGTATTTCGGTACTGAAAGATGCAGGTGCATCTTCTATCTATGGATCGAGAGCGGCGTTTGGGGTAATTTTGGTAACGACCAAATCGGGAAAAGCCGGTAAAACAGTTGTTAATTACAATAATAACTTCCGTACCAACAGGCCAACTACCATGCCTTCTATGATGGATTCGTATACGTTTGCACAATACTTCAACCGTGCGGCGGTTAACGGAAATAGCGGATTGGTTTTTAGTGAAGCGCACTTACAACGTATTTTAGATTATCAAAACGGAACAATTACAGGTTCTACGATTGTAGATCCCAATAATTCAAATCGCTGGGGTGAGGGCTACGCCTATGGTAATGATAATGTAGATTGGTTTGATGTGATGTACAAAGATCGTGCATTCGCGCAGGAACACAACCTAAGCTTGAATGGCGGCTCGGAAAAAACAACCTTCTACCTTTCTGGTAACGCGATGAAACAAGGTGGTATGATGGCTTTCAATACTGATCACTACGATCGCTACGCGGTATCTGCCAAGATCAACTCCCAAGTTTCTGACTATTTCACGGTAGGATACAATGCGCGTTTGGTGCGTGAAGACTATCAGCGTCCAGCTAATCTTACGAATGCATTTTACGACGATTTGGGTCGTCAAGGTTGGCCAACTTTGCCACTATATGATCCAAACGGAAACCTTTACAGTTCACCTTCTCCCGCTTTGGGCATGCGTGATGGTGGTCATGATAAATCGACTAAAGATTTCATCTTTCAACAGTTGCAATTGACCTTGGAGCCTATTGCAGGATGGAAAACAGTAGGACAGATCAATTATCGCACATCTACGGAATTCAGACACTGGAACTCCCAGCAATTGTATAACTACGATGTCAATAATGAGCCTTATTTGTACAAGCAATCGTCTAACGTATATGAATACGGATGGAAAGAAAACTACTATAATGCCAATGCCTATTCAGAATACGACAAATATCTCGGGAATCACCATATCAAAGGGATGGTTGGTTTTCAGGCAGAGTGGACTGGTAATCGTAGTTTAGGTGCACAACGAAATGGTATCATCGTGCCAAACCAGCCGGTGTTGAATTTGACAACAGGTACAGATCCTAATGGAGAATTGATCGTGCCAGTTGTTTCTGGAGCCTACCAAAACTGGGCTACAGCAGGTTTCTTCGGTCGTTTGAATTACGATTATCAAGAAAAGTATCTTTTTGAAGGTAACTTACGCTATGATGCTTCTTCTCGTTTCCGTCAAGGAACACGTTGGGGTTGGTTCCCGTCAGTATCTGCCGGATGGAATATTTCCAAAGAATCTTTCTTCGAGAACTGGACATCTACGGTGAATATGTTGAAATTCCGTGCTTCTTACGGAGAGCTGGGTAACCAAAGTACGAATGACTGGTATCCTACTTACGTGGTAATGCCGATTGGCGTGACCAATGGCGGCTGGTTGCTAAATGGCACCGCACCGAATACAGCGAGCGCACCAGGATTAGTAAGTTCATTCCTCACTTGGGAATCGATCAATACAGCCAATATCGGGGTTGACTTTGCCTTATTGAGCAACCGCTTGAACGGATCATTCGAGGTGTTTTCACGTAAAACATTGAATATGGTGGCTGATGCACCTACGCTTCCTGCGACATTGGGAACTGGCGTACCGCAAAGCAACAATACCGATTTGAAAACGACTGGTTTCGAGGCGACTATTGGGTATAATGACCGTACGGTTGGTGGCTTTGGCTATGGCGCGAAATTCTTACTTTCCGATTATCAAACTACCGTAACTCGTTTCAATAATGAGGCTGGACAATTAGATCGTTACCGTCCGGGGCAAAAATTGGGTGAAATCTGGGGTTACGAAACTATTGGCATTGCCAAAACACAAGAGGAGATGGATGCGCACTTGGCAACCTTGCCAAATGGTGGACAGAGCCGCTTAGGTCAGCAATGGGGTGCTGGAGACATCATGTACAAAGATTTGAATGGCGATGGCGTGATTGACTGGGGTGATGACACCGAAGGCAATCCTGGTGATAAGCGAGTGATTGGTAACAATACACCACGTTACAGCTTTGGTTTGAACCTGAATGCAGATTACAAAAACTTTGATTTAAGCTTGTTCTTCCAAGGTGTTGGGAAAAGAGACATTTGGCAAGGAGGTTATTACTTCTGGGGAGCCGTATCTAATCAATGGTGGTCTACAGGATTGACCGCACACGAAGATTACTTTAGACCAGAAGGCGATCCACTAGGATCTAATCTAGATGCTTACTATGCAAGACCAGCATTTAATACGAGTAGAAATCAGCAAGTTCAAACCCGTTATTTACAGGATGCCTCATACATCCGTTTAAAAAATATCATGTTGGGCTATACGCTACCAGCTGGTACTTTAGACCGTTTGGGTATTGCTAAGATGCGTGTGTATATATCAGGTGAAAATGTATGGACTTCTTCAAAAGTCTCATCCGTATTCGACCCAGAAACGATCGATGGAGGTTCAAACGGAACAGTGTATCCATTGAACAAAGTATGGTCAGCTGGTCTTAGTCTTACGTTTTAATTAGGAAAATGATGAAATTAAATAGTCAATTTTTTACAAAATATATGCTCCTTATCGGAGCGGTTGCGGGCCTGAGTTCCTGTGAGAAGTTCTTAGATATCGAACCACCATCTCAGATCATTCCAGAGAACTATTTGGAAGAGGAAAGTCAATTGGCGGCTTACACGATTGCGCGTTATACCGAATTGCTGCCATCACATGGCAACTGGTCGTACGGTACATTCGGTAACGATGGTGGTACGGATAATATGGTGACGCCTTCGGTGAACAATCGTTATGTTCCTGGTCAACAGCGTGTTGCTGCTAATGGCGGTGAATGGAGCTTCACGTCCATATTTCAAGCGAACTATTACTTGAATACGGTTGTGCCTAAGTGGAAAGCGGGAACTATTTTTGGTTCGTCCGAAAATGTAGCTCACTACGTAGGTGAAGGTTATTTCTTGCGTGCGATGGCGTACTTTCAGAAATTGCAAACATTAGGCGATTTCCCGATTATGAAAACAACCATGAATGATAGCGATCCAGCTCTTTTGATCGAGGCGAGTCGCCGTTCTCCACGCAATGAGGTAGCACGTTTTATCTTGTCAGATCTGGATTCTGCGATTATGTTGCTTAAAGTGCAAGCACCAGGTGGTCGTAAACAACGTATTGCTAAGCATGCTGCATTGTTGCTTAAATCTAGAGTTGCTTTATACGAAGGTACTTGGTTGAAATATTTTAAAGGTACGGCGTATGTGCCGAATGGTCCAGAATGGCCAGGAGCGACTAAGGAATTCACCAGCAATTATCAATATTCTTCTGGTGGTATTGATCAGGAAATCGACTTTTTCTTGACCGAAGCCATGTCTAGCGCTCAAGTTGTAGCAGACGAAGTCGCTTTAGTAGAAAACACGGGTATTATTGAATCTCCAGCAAATGAGAACCCTTACTTCAACATGTTCTCTGCGGTGAATATGTCGACTTATAGCGAGGTCTTGCTTTGGAGAGAATACAGCCAAAGTGTAGTAACACACAATGTACCGGTTAATTCACAAACGGGTAACTATGCGGTAGGTACGACTCGCAGTTTGGTAGAAAGTTACTTGATGGCTAATGGTTTGCCAATCTATGCGACAGGTAGCGGATATCAAGGTGATGATTATCTAGCCAATGTGCGTGCTAATCGCGACGGACGCTTGAATTTATTTTTGAAAGAGCCTGCTCAACGGAATATCCTTGTCAATAGAGGTGCTGGTAACGCGGAGGTAGCGGTAGAACCAACTCCTCAGATTCTGGCTACGAACTGGGAACAGAAATATACCACGGGATATGCTTTGCGTAAAGGCCTTTCTTATGATGGTTTGCAAATGAATAATGGACAAGGATTTACGGGTAGTATTACCTTCCGTGCTTCAGAAGCTTATTTGAACTATATCGAAGCTTGTTATGAGAAAAATGGAAGCATCGATGGCAAAGCTCAAGGTTATTGGAGAGCATTGCGTACACGTGCTAAGGTAGATCCTGATTATAGCAAAACGATTGCTGCGACCGAAATGAGCAAAGAAACCCTAGATTGGGGCGCATATTCTGCTGGTAATCTGATTAGCCCGACTTTGTATAATATCCGTCGTGAGCGTCGTAGCGAGTTGATCGCTGAGGGCTTGCGTTGGATGGATTTGAAACGCTGGCGTGCTATGGATCAAATGGCGCAGACGCCATACCATTTCGAAGGTTTCAAATTATGGGGACCAATGAAAGACTGGTATCAAGCAAGCGCTTTGGTGTTTGGTGCATCCAATAGCAATGCGATCGTATCTGATCCAGCGCGTAGTGCCTACTTGCGTCCGTTAGAGATACAAGGAAGTTCATTAGGATACAACGGCGCTCGTTTTACGATGGCACATTACCTAGAACCTATTGCTGCTTTGCACTTTATCCTTACCTCGCCAGATAATTCAGCAGCAACTTCTGTTATTTATCAAAATCCAGGATGGACTACCGCTGGTGGTTCCGCTCCAAACGGATTTTAAAAGATCGTTTTTATAGTTGTTTATTAGCCGTAGATCATAGCAATATGGTCTGCGGTTTTTTTGTGTTTTGCTATGTCATTCTTACGAACAAATCCAAAATGTTGGTCGTGTCATACATTCGTTACCTGATCAGACGCAGTCATTCCGTTTCGGTCAATATGCACCCTGTTTTGGGCAAAAATGTCCCCCTCGGTAGCATCCTTTTGCCATTATCTTAGTGCTATTAACACATACTAGCCGATTTTCAATAGTCGACCGCGTAGCGATATGCAGTCATTTTCGATCGATATGAATAGTAAACTGTATAAGAAACTTGTATTTTTTGCCGTAACTGCGCTGACAGGCGCCAGCTCATTCGCACAATCTAGTGTCACGCTGTCTGGATCTGGCGAAGCCAAAGCTACACTTACGGATGCGCAGCGTAAAGGTATCCCATGGTTGGATGAAACCATTGTCGAAGTCAATCGATTGCCGATGCGCAGTGATTATTTCGTGTATGAAAATCAATCTGCGGCCGACATAGGAGATTGGAAGCAATCGACCAACTACAAAAGTCTCAACGGCGCTTGGAAGTTTAAATGGGTAGAAGCGCCAGCCGATTTGCCCGAAGGTTTTGAAAAGACCAATCACGATGATAGCCAATGGCCGACTTTTCAAGTTCCAGGTAACTGGGAGATGAATGGTTATGGCTTTCCGATGTACACGACCTCCGGTTTTGAGTTTACGTATTTGATCGGTCGTCCCAATCCACCACACGTTCCGATGGATTTTAATCCTACCGCCGTATATCGTCGGGAAGTAGAGATCGGTGATGATTGGGATGGCAAGCAGATTACTTTGCACATTGGCGCTGCCAAATCCAATTTATCCGTATGGGTGAACGGAGAATATGTCGGTTATGGTGAAGATAGCAAGCTGCCGTCCGAATTTGATCTTAGCCCTTTTCTGAAAAAAGGTAAAAATATAATTGCCCTCAAAGTCATGCGTTGGGGCGTCGCCAATTATTTAGAAGATCAGGATATGTGGCGCCTAAGCGGTATTACGCGCGACTGCTATTTGCTAGCGCGTAATAAGGAATACATCTACGATGTGGATATGGTACCTGCGCTCAATAATTCCTACGATCAAGGTGTGCTGCATGCGCAAGTGAAGCTCAACCAAGCGACAGACAAAGGACATCAGGTTGCTTTCGTACTATTACGTGGCAAAGAAGTTATCGGGCAGAAAACCGTTCTGGTAGGTAATACAACGACTGTAAAAGCAGATATTCCGGTGGCGAAGCCCGCTTTGTGGACAGCAGAAACACCAAATCTTTATAAAATAACGTCTACCTTGCTCGATGCACAAGGCAATGTATTGGAGGTTATCCCGACTAAAATCGGATTTAGAAAGATTGAAATCAAAAATGGTCTATTCTTGGTGAATGGACAACCCATCCTGATAAAAGGCGTAAATCGACACGAAACCGATCCAAAGACCGGACAAGTTATCTCTCGAGAATCCATGATCAAGGATATCGAGCTGATGAAGCTATTCAACATCAATTCCGTTAGAAATAGCCACTATCCGAATGCGGAGATGTGGTTGGACTTGTGTGATGAGTACGGTTTGTACGTTATTGATGAGGCTAATATCGAATCGCACGGTATGGGCTACGATCTTTCGTACACCATGGCCAATCGTCCGACTTGGGAAAATGCACACGTTTCTCGTGTGACACGCTTGCAAGAGCGCGATAAAAACCACGCGAGTGTGGTGATCTGGAGCATGGGTAACGAAGCGGGTAATGGGTATAATTTCTACAGAAGTTACGTCGCGATGAAAGCACGCGATACCACCCGTCCGGTGCAATACGAACGTGCGGTAGTCAATTACGGCGAATTGCGTTTCGACTGGAATACCGATCTGAATGTGCCGATGTACGCCAGTCCGGATGCGATGAAAAATTATGTGAAACGCTATCCGAATCCGACCAAACCATTTATACAATGTGAGTATGCCCATGCTATGGGTAACTCATTGGGTAACTTTAAGGATTATTGGGATATCATTCGAGAGAATAAAGGCCATTTTCAAGGTGGTTATATCTGGGACTTCGTCGATCAGACCTTTCAAAAGATCAATGAGAAAGGCGATACTGTATATACCTATGGTGGAGATTATGAACCCAAAGAGGCGATCACCGATTGGAACTTTGCTTCAAAAGGCATCTTTTATGCGAATCGAACGCCATATCCGCATGCTTGGGAAATGAAAAAAGTCTATCAAGATATTCATACCAGCTTGTCAGGCGATGCAGCCGTAAATATTTATAATGAGAAGTTCTTTACCGACTTGAGCAATGTGAAAGCCGAGTTCGAAATCGTTCGCAATGGCAAAAAAGTGTCATCATGGAAAGTTGATCAATTATCTGTTGATCCTCAAAAAACGGTGACTTTGCCTTTCCAATGGGATAAGAAATTGGATGGAGAGACATTCTTAAACGTTACTTACAGACTGAAGCAAGCAGAACCGCTTATTCCGGCTGGTCATATCGTAGCTACGGAGCAATTATCGTTAGGCGGGACGTATCCAGCAATAGCTGCTGTGGTAGGAGAAGGAAAGCTATCAGCACAGCAAGATCAAACAGGCATCGTCGTGAAATCTAAAGATGTAGACATTCGCTTTGATGCGGCAACAGGAGCGATTAGCAAATTCGTTTACAAAGGAGCTGCTTTATTAGAATCAGCAACCGAGTTTAAAGCCAACTTCTGGCGCGCTCCGAATGATAACGATATCGGCGCCAAAATTCCAACCAGATTAGCCGCTTGGAAAGCAGCCACGCAAAAAACGGAACTGAAAGATATGCACTTCCAGCTGAAGGACGATCTAGCTTACGTGACTGTTAAGCAGCAATTGCCATCGGTGTTCGCTACGTTGGAAATGAATTACGTCATTAATGCGGCGGGTGTTATTTCCGTTTCCCAAAAGTTGGCCGTAGATACGGCACAGGAAGTCGGTGTATTACCACGCTTTGGTATGCAATGGATCTTGCCAGCAGGTTTTGAAAATGTCGCATTCTATGGTCGTGGACCACACGAAAACTATATAGACCGCAATTTCAGTGCACATGTAGGACAATACGAGCAAACCGTGGATGAGCAATATTTCCCATACGTGATGCCGAATGAGACGGGTAACAAAACGGATCTGCGCTGGTACAAAGTAACTAATAAGAAAGGTCGCGGATTATTGATCGCAGCAGATAGTACTTTTAGTGCCAGTGCACTGCATTACTATGATGCAGATCTGGATGATGGCGAGAAGCGCATACAGCGCCATGCGGCCGATTTAGTGAAGCGCCCGCAAACGCAATTAAATATCGATTTGAAACAAATGGGAGTAGGTGGTATCAACAGTTGGGGAGCATGGCCGTTGACGCAATACCTGATTCCATATCAAAATTATACCTTTAACTTTCTAATCAAACCATTATAACCTTATTATGGCATTTACCGGAAAACATATTTTCTCTCGAAAAAATCTATTAAAAATAGCGTTGCTAGCAGCAGCATTGCAGGTGCAATCCACTGATTTGTTGGCACAGGATCAAAAGACCTTTACGGTGGATATGAATAAGCCGAAAGGCGAGATTAATCCCAACATGTGGGGCATCTTCTTCGAAGATATCAACATGGGAGCAGATGGCGGAATCTACGCTGAGCTCATCAAAAACCGTTCTTTTGAATTTTTTAGACCCATGATGGGATGGGAAAAGCTGGGTAAAAATACCGAAGCGAGCATGACTATCTTAAATCGGCAGGAAGAAGAGCATCAAGCCAATCCACGCTATCTGCGCGTAGATACGCGGAAAGCAGATACCACACTTGGACTAAAAAATGAAGGTTTCCGTGGTATGGGCATCAAAGAAGGTTTGGCCTATGATTTTTCGGTATTGTACCGTCAAGCCAATGCTGGTATTCGCGTCAAGCTAGAGTTATTAGATTCTACGGGGCAGGTAATTGCGGAAACTGCATTTCAGCCAACCGCAGATGTGCAAAACTGGCAAAGCGCCGAAGCGCGTTTGGTCGCTACTAAGACAGATCCTAAAGGCTCATTCCGTATGTGGTTTGAAGGCAAAGGCGTGATCGATTTAGATATGATCTCCCTATTCCCAGAAGATACGTGGAAAGGACGTAAAAAAGGTTTACGCGCTGATATGGTGCAAGCCTTGGCAGATCTGAAGCCGGGATTTATTCGTTTTCCGGGAGGCTGTATTGTCGAAGGATTTGATCTTTCGCAACGTTTCCAATGGAAGAAAACGGTAGGAGCGATTGAAGATCGTCAGTTGATCATCAACCGTTGGAACACCGAATTTGCGCATCGTTTAACACCGGATTATTTCCAAACATTTGGTTTAGGATTTTACGAGTACTTCTTGATGGCCGAAGATATCGGTGCCGAGCCACTTCCTATCCTAAACTGTGGTATGGCTTGTCAATTCAATACAGGCGAATTAGTGCCATTGGATGAGTTGGATCCGTATATTCAAGATGCCATCGATTTGATCGAATTTGCCAACGGTTCGGTGAACACCACTTGGGGTAAAGTACGCGCAGATATGGGGCATCCAGAACCATTCAACCTCAAATTGTTGGGCGTAGGAAATGAAAACTGGGGTCCTCAATATGTAGAGCGTCTAGCCGTATTTCAAAAAATACTAAAAGAGAAACATCCAGAAGTAGAGATCATCGCGAGTGCAGGGCCATATTCTAGCGGCGAGTACTTTGAGTACTTGGATAAAGAACTCCGTACGATGAATGTAGATATCATCGATGAGCATTTCTACCAAGAACCGAAATGGTTCTTGAATAATGCGAAACGCTACGATAACTACGATCGCCAAGGGCCAAAAATCTTTGCTGGTGAATACGCAGCACATAGTCGCGCGGCAACGCATGCGGAGCAACGTAATAATTGGGAAGCCGCTTTGTCTGAAGCCGCATTTCTAACCGGATTGGAGCGTAATGCAGATGTGGTACAACTGGCTTCTTATGCGCCATTATTTGCGCATGCGGAAGGCTGGCAGTGGAATCCAAACTTGATTTGGGTGGACAATATGAAAGTATATCCTACGCCAAGTTATTACGTGCAAAAAGCCTATTCAAACAACACAGGTACACATATTTTATCGTTGCTTGATCAAGGAGCTGCCGTTGCTGGACAAGATAGCGTCTATGCCTCTGCCGTGTTAGATGAAGAACATCGTAACATTACCTTGAAGCTGGTGAACGTAAGCGGACAGGCGAAACAAATCGCACTTAATCTGAATGGTTCACAAAAGCTAGCTAAAAGCGCACAAGTAGAATTTATCACGGCCAACGATCTAGGTGCATTCAACGCCGTTGGTAAAGAGCTACGCGTCGTTCCGCAGCAAACCACTCTGCCAGTGAATAAGAAAAAGCTGGATTTGCCGATGCAGCCACACGCCTTTTATACCATTAAGATCACCTATTAGGTCTTAGTAATCGACGAGCTATGTTTAGAAAACGGAATGTGTTTTGGATGCTTGCTTTTGCTGCTTTAGCGGTTGTACCCGCTAAAGCACAAGATGGAGCGATAAAATTGCTCCCCATCAAGCAGGTGCGGTTATTGGAAAGTCCATTTTTAAAAGCGCAATCACTGAACCGTGATTACTTGCTGGCTTTGGATGCCGATCGCTTGCTCGCGCCCTTTCTTCGCGAAGCAGGTTTGCCCGAAAAAGCATCCAGTTATACCAATTGGGAAAATTCTGGCCTAGATGGCCACACGGCTGGTCATTATCTATCTGGTTTGTCCCTATTATACGCCTCGACGGGCGACAAAGCCATACAGGCCAAACTGGAATATGTACTTTCAGAATTGCAACGCTGTCAAGATGCACTTGGCACCGGATACATTGGTGGCGTACCGGGCAGCACAGCGCTATGGCAAGAGATTAGCCAAGGCGATATTCGTGCGGGTAATTTTGATTTGAACGGCAAATGGGTGCCTTTGTATAACATCCACAAAACATTTGCTGGTCTGCGCGATGCGTATCAGGTAGCTGGTTATTCAGTAGCTAAAGATATGTTGGTCAAGATGACTGACTGGGCAGTGAACGTGACGGATGGACTGAGCGATGCGCAAATGCAAGATATGCTGCGTAGTGAGCATGGCGGACTCAATGAAGTATTTGCCGATGTCGCTTTTTGGAGCAAAAATCCAGCTCATGCCCGGTTAGCAAAGCGCTTTACACAAGATTCTTTTCTAAACCCTTTGTTAAGTAGACAAGATCTCTTGACAGGGATGCATGCCAATACACAAATTCCTAAAGTAATCGGCATCGAACGCATTGCCGAGTTAGAAAACCAAGATGCTTGGCACGATGGCGCGCAATTCTTTTGGGAAACCGTGGTGCACAATCGTAGCGTAGCGATTGGCGGGAATAGCACGTATGAGCATTTCCATCCTTCGGATGATTTTTCGAGCATGGTGACCAGTGTCGAAGGACCAGAAACCTGCAATACCTATAATATGCTCAAGCTGAGTGCACAATTGTTTCAGCGCACGGGCGATGTGCGCTACGTCGATTATTACGAGCGCGCTTTGTACAATCATATTTTGTCTTCACAACATCCGGAGCATGGCGGATTGGTCTATTTCACGCCGATGCGACCAGCACATTATCGTGTGTATTCGCAGCCGCAAACGAGCTTTTGGTGCTGCGTGGGTTCTGGATTAGAAAGCCATTCGAAATACGGCGAGTTCATCTACGCGGAGCAAGATCAAGCGCTATGGGTCAATCTATTTATTCCGTCGGTGCTGACTTGGGAAAAGATGGGCGTGCGCTTGGTGCAACAACATCAATTTCCGAGTACCGATACGATCAATTTTAAAATACACGCTGATAAAGCGAAAAAGTTTACCCTACATCTACGAAAGCCAAATTGGACAAAAGGGGAGCAGGTCTCCCTTTTTGTCAATGGCAAAAAGCATCAGATTCAGGAACGCAACAAAGGTTATCTCACCGTAGAACGCAAATGGAAAGAGGGCGATGAGATAAAATTAGTATTGCCGATGCGCGTAGAGCTGGAAACATTTCCGGACAACTCGCCTTATCTGGCTTTTAACTACGGCCCAGTAGTGCTGGCTGGCACGAGCGCTTCGCAAGATGACATCGTCGGATTGCTAGCGGATGATAGCCGCGGAGGTCATATTGCCAAAGGCAAACAGGTTTCTGCGACTGATATCCCGTTATTAGTCGGCGATAAAAATGACTTAGTGCAATCGGTCGATTTGATTTCGGCAAAAGACCTTCGCTTTGCACTACATGTGCAGAATGCAAAAGGGGAGTCGCAGACACAAGAACTAAAACCCTTTGCGCAAATTCACGATGCGCGCTATCAGATTTACTGGCCTTACGCCGAATCCCAGAACGAGGCAAAGAGTTACTTTGATCGCGTTAGCAACGCTTATCTGGAACGATTAGAAAAGCTCACGATCGATCAGGTGCGCGTGGGACAACAACAGCCTGAATCTGATCACGGCATACAATCTTCACAATCCACTACAGGGGCGCAGAATGGCACGCAGTGGCGTGAAGCCACTGGTTGGTTTAGCTATCAACTCCGTCAATCATCCGGCGAAGCCAAATTCTTATACGTTCAGTATTTTGCCGAAGGCGAATATGATTACAACATTTCTATCAATGAAGTGCAGATCGCGAAATTAACTGCCGATCAGAATGCTTCGGGCTTGCAGCAACAAACCATTGCCTTGCCAAAAGAGATACAAGCCAATGCAGATCTACTTATTCGTATAGAAGCTAATTCGGGCAACAAAACAGCAAAAATAACCAACATAAAACTACTCCGGAACAATCTATCTGATACGCCGGTCACAAATTTTTAATGATGAATAACAAAAGAAATTACTACAAAAACATTCGAAATAAAGCATTCGTTACGGCGGTCTGTTTGCTAGGTGCGTTTTCAATGGCATCTGCACAAGACGTAAGTCAGAAGGTCGTCAATCGATTTGTGGCAACAAGTAATCCCATTATCAAAGATAAATACACGGCAGATCCAGCGGCGCTGGTGAAAGGCGATACGCTGTGGTTGTATGCTGGTCAAGATTTGGCTGGCGGACAAACCAAGTATATAATGAAAAATTGGTTGGTGTATTCTACGACAGATATGAAAAACTGGACGGAATATGAAGTGCCATTGAAAATTACCGATTTCGCTTGGGCAAAAAGTGGAGATGCCTTTGCTGGCCATGTCACCGAGCGCGATGGTAAATATTATTGGTACATCAGTAGCAATTGGTCGGGCATTGGTGTGGCGGTATCCGATTCGCCGACAGGTCCTTTCAAAGATGCTTTGGGAAAACCTTTGTTGACGAACGACGATTGTTTTGCATCAAGCCATGCTTGGGCTTGTATTGATCCTGCGGTGCATATTGATGATGACGGACAAGCTTGGATATTTTGGGGCAACCGTGAATGCTATTATGCCAAGTTGAAAGATAATATGATCGAAATTGATGGAGAAATAAAGCAGATGAAATTTGATAAGCTGGATTTCACCGAAGCACCTTGGGTGCATAAGTACAAAAAGAAATATTACCTAACGTATGCCACTGGATTCCCGGAAAAGATCGCCTATGCCATGGGTGATCGCATGGAAGGACCTTATGAATACAAAGGCCTTCTAAATGAGATTGCCGGTAATAGCAATACCAATCACCAATCTATTGTTGAGTTTAAAGGCAAATGGTATTTTATCTACCACAATGGTGCGATACAGACGGATGGTAGTAGTTATAGTCGTTCCGTGTGTATTGATCGTCTGTATTTCAATAAAGATGGTACCATCAAACGCATTCAGATGACAACGGAAGGCATCAACTAATTTTAAAGATCAATATTTTATATAAATGAGAATTGTTATTACCCTAGTAGCCTACTTATGGAGCAGCTCCCTGTTGCTGGCGCAAGCTTATAAATCGGGACCTGTAGATAAAGATTATGTTGGCTATTTGTTTGCCTATTTCAAAGGAAATGCGGTCGAAGATGAGTCCGTTTGCTTCGCTGTCAGTACCGATGGTTACAATTATCGTGCGCTCAATGGCAATCAGCCCGTGTTGAGCTCGGCTGAGATTAGTTCTACCGGTGGTGTTCGCGATCCGCATATCTTGCGCGGTGAAGATGGAAAATCTTTCTACATGGTATTGACCGATATGACTTCGAGCAAGGGTTGGGATTCCAATCGCGGTATGATTTTGTTGAAGTCCGATAATTTGGTGGATTGGAAGCATAGCAAAATCCATATTCCGACACGTTTCACGGGGCATGAAGATTTGAAACGCGTGTGGGCACCGCAGACCATCTTTGATCCATCGGTCAATAAATACATGGTCTATTGGTCTATGCAGCATGGTAATGGACCAGATATCATTTATTACGCGTACGCGAATGCTGATTTTACCGATCTGGAAGCAGCACCTCAAAAACTGTTTGTTCCTAAAAACCAAAAATCCTGTATCGATGGCGACATCATTTTAAAGAATGGCTTGTACTACCTGTTTTACAAAACGGAAGGACATGGCAATGGTCTTCGCTTAGCGATGACCGATTCCTTGACTTCTGGAAAATGGATTGAACAACCAGGGTATAAGCAACAAACTACGGATGCGGTCGAAGGATCTAGCGTGTTCAAATTGAACCATTCGGACAAGTACATCTTGATGTACGATGTATATGGCAAGGGCAAATACCAATTCTGCGAGAGTGTAGATCTAGACCGGTTTAAAGTAATTGATGAAGATATCAGCATGGATTTTCACCCAAGACATGGTTCTATTATTCCATTATCTCGTGCAGAGTTAAAAGCAGTAACTGATCGTTGGGGAACGCCAGCAGGAATACAAGTGCCTGCAGCCAAAAACCCAGCGTTAGATGGTTATTATGCTGATCCAGATATTATCTATTCGCATAAAGACAAAAAATATTATCTATATCCTACCAGCGATGGATTTGATGGTTGGGGTGGTTATTATTTCAAAACATTCTCCTCGACAGATTTAAAAAACTGGAAAGATGAAGGCGTGATTTTAGACCTGAAAAAAGATGTTTCTTGGGCTGATCGTCATGCTTGGGCACCGACCATTATCGAGAAGAATAACAAAGGAAAATACCAGTATTACTACTACTTCACGGCAGCACAAAAGATCGGTGTAGCGGTTGCAGATAATCCACAAGGACCATTTCGCGATTCGGGAAAACCATTGGTGAATAGCAAACCAGAAGGTATAAACAACGGACAGGAAATCGATCCAGCGGTATTTTACGATCCCAAATCCAAGAAAAACTATTTGTTCTGGGGCAATGGTTATTTGGCTGTTGCGGAGTTGAACAAAGATATGATCTCGCTAAAACCGAATACGACCAAAGTGCTGACACCAACGGACGGTACATTTCGCGAAGGTGTATTTGTGATCTACCGCGAAGGAAAATACTATTTCTTATGGTCAGAAGATGATACCAGAAGTCCTAATTATCGTGTACGTTATGGTATTGCAGATTCACCAACATCACCTATTCAAATCCCAGCAAACAACCTGATCCTACAGAAGGACGAAGCGAAAGGCATTTATGGAACCGGACATAATTCCGTGATCCAAGTACCAGGCAAAGATGAGTGGTATATCGTGTACCATCGCTTCTCTTATCCTGACGGAATCAAGATGGGTGATGCGGCAGGTTTCCACCGCGAAGTGGCGATCGACGCTTTAAAGTTTGATGAGCAGGGTTTCATCTTGCCGATCATTCCTACGAACTAAACTTTTAATGACAAACACTATTTTTTAACAAACAACATGTACTCAAAATTAACCCGATTTTTTGTTGCTAATATCAGCGTTTGCTTCCTATTGTTGCATAGCGGCAATGAGGTAATGGCACAAGCCGACTTTGGTAATGCGACCAAACTCAATAAGGATTGGCAATTTAAACTAAGCGATCAGAGCGATGCGGCGACAGCAGAGAAATTAGATCGCTCTTGGCGTGGAGTTCAACTGCCACATGACTGGAGTGTACGGCAACCGCTTAGCCCGAGCTTGGCCAGCGCGACCGGCTATTTGCCAGGCGGCATTGGCTGGTATCGCAAGCAAGTATTCGTAGATGCCGACAAACAAGGTCAACAACTGTATATTTATTTTGAAGGCGTGTACAATCGTAGCGAAGTCTTTGTAAACGGACATTCTTTAGGCAAAAGACCGAATGGATATGTGTCCTTTATGTACGACCTGACGCCACATCTAAAATATGGTGCAGAGAATACGATCGCTGTACGCGTAGATCATACGCAAGATGCTGATTCGCGCTGGTACACCGGCTCCGGAATCTACCGCGACGTCTGGTTGGTGCAGGCAAACAAAGTGCATTTAGAGCCTTGGGGATTGTATGTGTATCCCGAAGTGACTAAAAACAAAGGTACCTTGAAGATTGAAACACCCGTACAAAATCATTCTGATCAAGCGGTGAATCTACAAGTAATGCATACGTTGGTAGATGGAGCTGGTAAAACGGTGATCAAAAAAACCACGAAATTAAACGTTCCGAAAAACGGTAAACAAACGATCAATAACGCTTTGGAAGTCCGCGATCCTGAATTGTGGAGTCTTGATAATCCTACTTTATACACTTTGCAGACGACTGTTACGCAAGATGGCAAAGTCGTCGATCAATCTAGCGTGCGTACGGGTTTCCGTACCTACACCTTCGACTCGAACAAAGGCTTTGCGCTCAACGGAACTTGGATGAAGGTAAAAGGCGTTTGTCTGCATCACGATGCCGGCGTTTTAGGCGCTGCGGTATATCCTGAAGTGTGGCGCAGAAGGTTGCTACAATTGAAATCGATGGGTGTAAATGCCATTCGTACCAGTCACAATCCACAAGCTAGCAGCCTATATGCTTTGTGTGACGAATTGGGTATGTTGGTGATGAACGAAGCTTTTGACGAATGGGAATTCCCTAAACGGAAGTGGTTGTCGGGTTGGAATGTCGGTACGCCAGGTTTTCAAGGCGCGTTTGATTATTTCAAAGAATGGGGCGACCGCGATCTAGCCGATATGGTACGTCGTGACCGTAATCATCTTTCGATTTTTGCTTGGAGTATCGGTAATGAAGTAGATTATCCGAATGATCCGTACTCACATCCAGTATTAGATGGTGGGCAAGGAGGAGGCTTCACGCAGCCTATTTTTGGTGGATACCGCAAAGATGCGCCCGATGCGATGCGATTGGGCGGTATTGCTGAGCGTTTGGCAGCCGTGGTGCGTGAGCACGACAAATCTCGGCCAGTTACTGCTGGATTAGCTGGCGTTGCGATGTCCAATGAAACGGCGTATCCAAGTGCGTTGGATATCGCTGGATACAATTACACCGAAAGTCGTTATCAAGAAGATCACACTAAATATCCTGAAAGAGTAATTTATGGTAGCGAAAACCGCCATGATTTCGGTGCTTGGAAAGCCGTAAGAGATCAAGAACATATTTTTGGTCAGTTCCTCTGGACAGGTATCGATTACTTAGGTGAATCTGGTCGCTGGCCTTCCCGCGGATTCTATTCGGGACTGTTGGATTTCGCTGGATCTATGAAACCGCGTGGATACTTCCGCGCTTCCTTGTGGTCTGATAAACCGATGGCTTATCTAGGAACTTATCCAGTACAAGGCGGCGGTGCTGCTACAGATACTTGGTCTCAGTTAGAAGCAGAGCAAGGACAAAAGCAAGATCAAGCACCTTCTATGGATGCTTGGCCGGTGTGGAATTATAGCGAAGGACAACAAATCCGTGTCGTGTCTTACAGTAATGCAGCCATAGTATATCTTACGCTAAATGGTCGTAAAGTTGGAGAAGAAAAAGCGGCGGATGACCGTCACGGTATCGTGTACTGGGATATTCCATATGCTGCGGGCACATTGACCGTGATTGGTTTGGATGAGTCTGGACGTGAAATCGCGAAGTACGATCTAAAAACAAGCAAAAGATCTTATGCCCTGAAAGTGGTAGAAGGAGCTAATCAAGCGGTGAATGCAGATGGCGGCCTAGCACAGATCAGTCTTCAAATCGTAGATCAAGATGGCGTGGTCGTTCCAACGGCAGATGATGAGATTACCTGTCAAATTGTAGGATCGGGTACTTTATTGGGTATGGAAGCAGGAAATAATAGCGATATGTCGGATTATACAGACAATCAACAGCGTGCTTTCAAGGGTAAAATGATGGTGTATGTACGTGCAGATGGCAAGCCATCGGAAGAGATTCGAGTGCGACTAACGGCACCTTGGTTACAAGCTGCCGAAGTAAAGATACCACTTAAATAAAATGAGATAAAGTATTTGGGAAAGGTGAATGTAAAAAGTTCACCTTTTCTTTTCATAAAATATAGGAGATATATGAACTGGAAGAGAATGATAGCTATTGTAGCTGCCGCAATGATTTTCGCGGGTTGCACCAGTAAAAAATACGCGATTGACCAAGTCGATAAACAGGATGTCTTAGCCTCGATTAGTTTGGTGAACTCGCACTGGCAGCAGAATAACAAACCGCAGAATTGGGCTTTCTGGGATGAGGCGGCGTACCATACCGGTAATATGGCGGCCTACGAAGTCACGAAAGATTCCGCTTTTCTAAATTATAGTTTGATCTGGGCGAAGTCCAATGATTGGAAAGGTGCTAAATCTGACAATAAAGAAGATTGGAAATATAGTTATGGAGAAAGCGATGATTACGTTTTATTTGGCGATTGGCAGATCTGTTTTCAGACGTATATCGATCTTTATCGTATCGATAAAGATGAGAATCGTATTCGTCGCGCCAAAGAAGTGATGGAATACCAAATGTCGACCTCAGCAGACGATTATTGGTGGTGGGCAGATGGTTTGTATATGGTGATGCCGGTAATGACAAAGTTGTACCAAGTCACGGAAAACCCCTTGTACCTAGAGAAATTGTACACCTATTTCCGCTATGCGGATAGTCTGATGTTTGATCAGGAAGCGCATTTGTATTATCGGGATGGCAAATACCTTTACCCAAAGCACAAGAGTGCCAATGGAAAGCGTGATTTCTGGGCGCGGGGAGATGGATGGGTTTTGGCCGGATTGGCCAAAGTACTCGCTGATCTCCCAAAAGAATACGAGCATCGTGCATTCTTCGAGCAACGTTTTACCCAATTAGCGGCGGCAGTCGCGGAAGCACAACAATCAGAAGGTTATTGGACACGTAGTTTGCTTGATCCTGAGCACGCTCCTGGTCCTGAAACCAGCGGTACGGCTTTCTTTACTTATGGTTTGCTTTGGGGCGTGAACAATGGTTATCTGAACGCAGCAGAATACCTGCCTGTGATCGATCGCTCGTGGCGCTATTTACAAGATGTAGCATTGCAAGCTGATGGTTCGGTGGGATATGTGCAACCGATTGGAGAAAAAGCGATTCCTGGGCAAGTGGTAGACCAAAATTCTACGACTAACTTCGGCGTTGGCGCTTACTTGCTGGCTGCGACCGAATTGTATAAATATTTAAGTAAATAGGCTTGGTTATGAGGATGCATATCGCGGTATTAGTAGGGTTTCTTGGGGTGATTGCTTTTGCATCTTTCGCTCAAGATAAGAGCAATGTTGACAGAGCTTTCTGGTTGGCGGAGATGGACAAAATGGCGCGTCCAGTGATTCGCAGCTTAGCGCACGATAGCTTACGCATCGCGATGCCGCAGGTCACTTCCAAAAATGTAGATAACCGCGAACACCGCATTCAGGTGCAATACTTGGAAGTATTTGGAAGGGTGCTTTCTGGTATAGCGCCTTGGTTGCAGCTAGAAGGAGGGGACGAAGAAGAACAAGCGCTACGCAATCAATACCGTACTTGGGTGATCCAAGGATTTGAAAATGCGCTAGATTCGAATGCGCGTGATTTTATGCGTTTTGATGTGGGCGGTCAGCAATTGGTGGATGCCTCTTTCTTAGCACTTGGTGTGATCCGTGGGCCTTGGATTTGGGAAAATCTATCCAGCGATTCACAAACAAAGTTGGTCGAGTCCATCCGTACCACACGCCGTTTTTTACCAGTTTATTCCAATTGGTTGTTGTTTTCGGCCGTCAATGAAGCTTTCCTTGCTAAGTATTCCGACTCTTGGGATGTGATGCGGGTGGACTACGCATTACGCCAGTTTGAACAGTGGTATGTAGGCGATAGCATGTATAAAGATGGGGAGCATTTCGCTTTTGATTATTACAATAGCTATGTTATCCATCCTTATTTAGGTGCGCTGGTAGACGTGATCGGTACGAAAACCAGCACGTACAATCGGATGTTTGAGGAGATCAAAAAGCGCAACCAACGTTATGCCGAGATTCAAGAACGCTTGATTCATACCGATGGAACGTATCCAGCATCTGGCCGGTCTGTAATCTATCGCGGCGCTGCATTTCATCATTTAGCGGATATGGCCTTCAAGGATCGCTTGCCTGCAAGTTTGCCTGCCGCACAGGTGCGCAGCGCCTTGACAGCGGTATTGCGCAAAACCACGGAAAGCCCTTCTACCTACAAGAATGGCTGGTTAACCATCGGCTTGTACGGCACACAGGAAAGTTTAGGCGATTTTTATAATAATCAAGGCAGTCCGTATTTAGCAGCAACGCTTTTTCTTCCTTTAGGTTTACCGGAAAGCCATGCATTCTGGTCAGATCCCGCAAAACCGTGGACTGCGCAACAAATCTGGTCTGGCCAACAAGCGGCAAAAGATCATAGTGTGCATTAAAGATCCGAATCTAAGTCCGTTTTAATATTTGAAACCTCGTCTTTGCGAAGGCGAGGCACGAGGCTGTGGCAATCTAAGGTCATATTTTTTTAGGTATCCACTTTCTTAACCTTATCCACTTTTTCAATTTTAATAACCCTCTCAACTTTTTCAACCCTCTCAACTTTATTAATCCCAAACAAGTTCACATTGTCTTACCACCGCGCGATGACGCCATGCTGCAAGCAATTGAATGTTATTTCCTAAGTTTGCAGCTCGAAAAACAGCGGAGAAAGAGATGCAGCGATTACAACTAAAACAGCAAGTGCTGAAGAAAGAAGATGTTGAAATATCGTTTCGGGTATTTGATTTGGATAGCAAACAGCTGAATGATTACCTACAGCCGCACCAGAAGGATTTTTTTTGCATTTTTCTAGTAGAAGAAGGCGAACTTAAACTGCACATAGAAGACAGAATATTGACGCTACATAGCGGACAAATTTCTGTCATATTTCCCAATCAGGTACACTTTGTGCAAAGCCGCTCTACGTCACTTTCCGGGAAAATCATTTTATTTGAAGAGGTGTTATTTTGTTCAGATATTCTTAAAAACGAATTGAGTCCATACAATGTCAACTTGACTACGCAGCTGAGCAATGTGTTTTTATTAAAAGCTGAATTTGATGAAGCGGTGCACCTTATAGCGTTGATTCAGCGTATTTATGAGAATCCAAGTTTGGTGCGAAAAGAACAGGCACGTTTTTACATCAAGATATTTTTGCTCAAGCTGATCGAATCAGTGCACGGTCAACATCCGGTTTTGGGCAAGAAAACGCCAGATCAACTGCTGTATGTCGAGTTCAAGCGATTGCTCAATGAAAACTATAAAGAGGAGCGAAGCGTGCGCTATTATGCGGATCGGCTGGCGATCACACCGAAAAAACTCAATCTCATCACCAAAAAACATTGTAAAGAGACGGCGATCAATGCTATCCATAATCGCATACTGACCGAGATCAAAAGGCAATTTATGTTTGCACACATTAGCCACAAAGAAATCGCTTTGGATCTGGGATTCAACTCGCCGGCGGCCTTCAACAAGTTTGTAAAAGCTAAGCTCAACGAAACGCCCACGCAGCTACAACAAGAGCTGGCGCAAATGTATAACACATAGTCCCGTCTGGGTAACATCGTAGGCCTGTAGCTGATCTATCTTTGATGCATCAAAACTAAAGATAGAGAAATGAGTAAATTATTTATTGCAGGCGAGGTATTTCATGGTGCTGGAAGTTTAGCAGAATTGAAAAACCTTCAAGGTAAAAAAGCATTCATCGTAACCGGTGGTAATTCTATGCGCAAAAGTGGCACATTGGATAAAACAGTCGCTTTCCTAAACGAAGCAGGCTTAGAAACTTTCATATTTGATGGTGTAGAGGAAGATCCTTCATCAGCTACCAGTTTTAAAGGAGCTGCCGCAATGCGTGAATTCCAACCAGATTGGATCATTGGATTAGGTGGTTGTTCGGCTATAGACGCAGCCAAAATGATGTGGGTGTTTTATGAATACCCTGATTTGGATTTCGATTCTTTATTGAAGCCATTTAGTGTTCCTGTTTTAAGAAATAAAGCGAAGTTCGTTGCCATCCCTTCCACAAGCGGAACCGGTACAGAAACAACAGGTTTGGCAGTAATCACTGATCGAGAGAAAGGCGTTAAATATCCGATCGTGTCTTATGAATTGACGCCTGACATCGCGATCGTAGACGGCGAAGTATGTGCTTCGATGCCTGCTCACATTACGGCCAACACCGGTCTAGATGCCTTGACACACTGCGTAGAAGCATATGTGTCCAATATCGACGACAACTATGCTGACGTATTAGCAAAAGGTGGATTAGAAATCGTTTTTAATAACCTGAAGGAAGCTGTTGCTAATCCAACGAATATCACCGCCCGTCAGAACATGCACGATGCATCTTTCATGGCTGGTTTAGCATTCAACAATGCGTGGTTGGGTATAGTACACTCGCTTTCGCATCAAGTTGGCGCTTTGTATGGTATTCCTCATGGTGCCGCCAACGCGATTTTCTTGCCCAATGTTATCCGTTTTAATGCCAAAGTTTCCAAGCGCTTTCCAGAATTAGCGAAAGTAATTGGTAAAGAAACTGCCGAAGAATTGGCACAAGCCATTGAAGGCTTACGCGCTGATGTCAAGAATATCTCTTCGCTCAAAGAGTTTGGTATCTCTAAAGAAGATTGGGAGAAAAATATTGATTACATCACACAAAATGCTTTGGTAGATCCGTGTACCGGTTTTAATCCTCGCGTTCCAGTTTTACAAGATTTAAAAGATATTTACAATGCCTGCTACGAGGGCGTTGTATACGAGGGCTAATTCTGGCTCTCGGCTTTTGAAAGTCATTTTAAGCGGCATGCATTTTTGAATGCATGCCGCTATTGTTTACTGTATCTCACTATTTAGGTGGTTGTATATACTGTATTATGCACGACAGGGTATCATAGGCGTGAGGATGATTCTCCGTTAGTCCCAATTTCCGACTCAAACAAAACACCAACCACTCGAATTTTCCCAAAAAATGTTAAAAACACGCTGATATCGTCAGCCGAAGAAAACAAATCATAAAATACGTCGTTGTTATGGCAGTACTTCACAGGACTAAACCTCTACCGTGCTTCTACCAAACGAGAACAACTACATATCTACTATACCAGCTATCGGCGATACGCCTATCAGACGGTGTGATTTTTTGTCGAATATTTATAAAACTAATATTCTTATTAAAGAAGAGTTTCATAACCCGGGCATGTCGTCCAAAGATCGTCCGGCATTGTTCATGATTCAGGATGCGATCCAAAGACAACGTATACAATCCGGTGGTACATTTGTCGAAGCCAGTAGCGGAAATACAGGATTAGGCGTTACGATGATTGCACGTAGGCTGGGGTATAAGGCGAAGATATTTGTATCTAAGAGCTGCTCGCAAGAGAAAATCAACAAGCTGGAAGAGGCTGGTGCATCTATTGAGATTTGCGATAATTCCAATGGTTTACAAGATTTTCAGTCGACGCAGTTTCGGGCGCAGTCTTTCGCTGCCAAAGAGGAAAATGCGTTCTTCACCAATCAATACTATAATACGCAAAATATTCGCGCGCACTACAAAACTACAGGGCCTGAGATTTGGGAACAGACCAGTAATAAGATTACCCATTTTCTGTGTGGTGTAGGTACGGGAGGTACGATTTCTGGCGTAGGCCGATTCCTGAAAGAGCAGCGTGAGGACATTCATATCTGGGGAATAGAGCCGAAGGGTTCCATCTTGCAACATTATTTAGCGCATCGCACGGCTCCCGAGAATATTCAACCTTTCGAGGCAATCGAGGGAATAGGAAGAAATTTTGTGCCAGGCTCTTTCGATCCGCAACCCATTGATCACATATTTCAAGTAGGGAAAGAACCATCAAAAAGAGCTGCACTGTGGTACTACCAAAATACAGATATCCAATGCGGGTTTTCTAGTGCTGCGGTTTTAGCCAGTCTGCACAAGTATAGTCATATAATGCAATTTAATCCTGAAGACCAAGTGCTATTGTTTTTTCCGGATCACGGTAGTCGTTATATCAGCAAATTGTATTCGAAACCTGTGGATGAAGAAGTTATCAATGCAATAAATATCGATGGATAATCAGTTATTTAACGATTTCCTTATACCGATCTCTTGGCCAGATCAAACGGCACGTGGTGACGAAAAGTGGATGGCTTTTTTCGCACGTATTGGTATAGTCAAAAATTTGAATTTTAGAGTCGGTCACGCTGCTATATTACTCATAGAGCGAGAAAGTGGACAGATCAAATATTATGATTTTGGGCGGTATTTAGTGCCTCGCGGTTATGGTCGCGCGCGGTCTGCTCGATTCGACCCTAGGTTGGTTATCGAGACAAAAGCGGCATTTGACCGAGGTGGTGATATTTGCAATTTGCAGGAGATCTTGGACGAACTCCATGCGAAAGAAGAAGCGACGCATGGCGGTGGCAGAACGTTGTTTTCAATTTGCCGAGGTGTTTCTTACCAGCAAGCGGAAGCTTATGCGGACGAACTCGTCGCACAAGGGCCTATTCTTTACGGAGCATTGGCCAAAAAAAACAATAGCTGTTCTAGATTTGTTGCTCAAGTACTGACCGCAGCTATGCCAACGTACGATACACGTCGTCGAAAAATACTATATCCCGAATCGCTGAAGGCGAGTCCGACCAGCAATGTCGTAAATGCCGCAGTGATTGATGATATATTTTGCTATTTTGAGAGAAAGATCACCGCTATGCCCATGCATAGAATAGCATCACTACGCTTCCAAGTCGGATTGTTAAAAGATAATTTTAGTCGGAGCGGAGCTGAAAAGTTGGGTTGCGACCAAGTGCCCGGAATGATGCAATATGTTGAACGTCCATTATCCGTTCCTATTAATGCGCAATGGATTGGTGGGATTGGAGAAGGTGCTTGGTTTACCTTGGCACTAGTAGAAAATTCCACTTATCAAGTAAAGCGTTATGACGCAGACGGCATTTTGCTGTACGAACAAATTATGGCGAGTGATGATGATTTTTCGCCAAGTGAAGATTTTGAATTTACACACCATTTTTCGTTCGAGAAGCATTATATAACACAGAGAGGAAAGCAATTCGTATTGCAAGCAATTGATTTCGAGCAAGATTTTTTACACCAGAAAAATAGTGAACAAGCAATAATATAATATAACATGGAGTTAACACTTTTAAAAGCAAAAATTCATACCGTCAAAGTTACCGAAGCCAATGTGGCATACAATGGTTCTATAACCATTGATGCAGATCTTTTGGATGCGGCCGGCATCAAGAAGTACGAACAAGTATATATCAACAACGCGATCAATGGCAGTCGGATCATGACCTATGTATTGCCAGGAAAACGCGGCAGTGGCGAAGTGTGCATGAATGGTGGCGCTGCGCTGCATGCCAAGGTCGGCGATACCGTACACATCTTATCTTTCATCAATCTATCTCCAGAAGAAGCAGACGAATATCAACCTACTTTGGTCTTTACCGAAGGGGAAAATAAGATTAAATCGGTAGAGAAATACGACTATTGATACCGCGATTCCTTAAGTAAAGCGTATTGTTATTGTGCTCGTCAAAATGAATCTTGACGAGCACTTTTTGCGATACAGCGATTGGCAGATTATTCATTGGTAGCAGGCGAAAATACGATTATAGTGTGCAGTAAGCATGTAACAAATATGCACGAATAGTTGTATATTGAAGTCTATGAAAATCGCTGTCATACTTCTTGCTTTTTGCCTGCTACAATTTACGGTACGTGCTCAGGTTACATCTTTTGTAATCGATGAAGCACAATTGGATCAATCTTTAAAAGAGACTTTAGAAGCTATTTACCAATCTGATCAATCGGTCCGAATGGAGATAGGGCAAGCTAAGGTAGCAGGAAAATCTGATGCTTATTTAGATAGCTTGCAGCAAGTCGTTGCTGAAACGGATCAAACAAATTTACACGTTATAAAAGAGATCATAAAGAAGCATGGTTGGGTAAGTCCATCGCAGGTAGGGATACAAGGTGCACAAGGATTATTTCTGGTCATCCAGCATGCTGATTTGGAAACACAAGAAACCTATCTTCCGATGATTTTAGAAGCAGAAAAGCAAGGGGATATTTTGTCAAGTAATGTGGCCATTTTATTAGATCGGATCGCTATGCGCCAGGGCAAAAAACAAAAATATGGATCTCAAGGATTTAGAGATAAGGAATCTGGCCAAGCCTATATTTATCCGATTGAAGATTTGGACAATCTCGAAGCGCATCGCAAATCTATGGGATTGCCGCCTATGAAAGACTATGTGAGTGGTTGGGATATAGAAAAATATAAAGCTGAACTTCCGAAGATAGAGGAGATGGTGCGATTGCAAAGCGTCAAGTAAGATTATTTATGGAGGATTTATTCCAATAAAACAAAAGGAAGGATTGCAAAAGTCCTTCCTTTTGTTTTGTAACGGTTGATCATCAGAATCAATTTCTTTTGCCGAATCTACCCCCTTTAATTGGTTGAGATCACCCATTGTGTACAAATAGAAGTTTTGCATATTTGTTTATTCTAGTAGCACGCGTTGCTGGTCTTTGCCTCAACGCGTGTGATATGACTAACGAATTTTACGATATCCTCGTAAGGAAATCGTAAAACATAACCAAAAAACTATTAAACGATGATCAAGACAAATTCTAGGCTATTCCTGTTCTTTTTGCTACTGGTTTTAACGGGAAATTGCGCGTTTGCACAACAAAAGAAAACGATCGTTACACTGCAAGCACCTTCTAATACAACAATTAACAAGCACATTTACGGTCACTTTGCCGAGCATTTAGGACGTTGTGTATACGGAGGTTTTTATGTAGGAGAAGATAACGAACGTATTCCAAATACAGCAGGTGTGCGTAATGATGTGGTGGCTGCGTTGAAAGAGTTACAGATACCTAACCTTCGCTGGCCAGGAGGATGTTTTGCTGATACCTATCATTGGAAAGACGGCATTGGTCCGAAGCCAGGTCGTCCAACGATTGTCAATAGCTGGTGGGGCGGCGTCACGGAAGATAATAGCTTTGGCACACACGATTTTCTCAACATGTGCGAGCTATTGGAGACTGAGCCATATCTAGCAGGAAATGTCGGAAGCGGTGAAGTCCAAGAACTAGCAGACTGGGTACAATATGTGAATCACGCAGGCGAAAGTCCGATGGCAGATCTAAGACGCACGAATGGTCGTGAAGAACCTTGGAAAGTGAAGTTTTGGGGCGTTGGTAATGAAGCTTGGGGTTGCGGTGGCAATATGACGGCATCCTATTATTCGGATGTATACCGCAAGTACGCTACTTTCATGTCTGACTGGACCAATACTGGTGGCTTGTTTCGTATTGCTTCTGGTGCAAACGTAGATGATTATGAGTGGACAGAAACGCTCATGAAAAATATAAAACATAATCTGGTAGAAGGTTTAGCCTTGCATCATTATGCCAACGTAGAATGGAATAGCAAAGGTCCCGCAACAGGATATTCGGATACACAATATTTCAAGACCATGCAATCAGCTTGGAAAATGGATGAATTGGTGCGCAAGCATTCTGCTATCATGGATAAATACGATCCAAAAAAACGCATTGCTTTAGTCGTAGACGAGTGGGGTGGATGGTACGAAGTAGAAGAAGGGACTAATCCTGGTTTCTTGTATCAGCAGAATACCATGCGCGATGCGATGATTGCTGGGCTCACGCTAAATGTATTTAACAATCATGCGGAACGTGTCCGGATGGCCAATCTGGCGCAGACGATTAATGTTTTGCAAGCGGTAATCCTTACGAAAGACGAACAAATGATTTTGACGCCAACCTACCACGTGATGGAAATGTACAAGGTGCATCAAGATGCACAATTGATTCCGCTCAGTGTTGAAAGTGCCTTGTATACATTTGAAGGGGAGACATTGCCAGCAGTACATACTTCTGCCTCGGTAGGCAAGGACGGAAAAACGCATATTAGTATCGTTAACATTGATGCGAAACAAACGCATCAGGTGGATTTGAATCTAGGTAAATCTTACAAAAATCTTTCGGGAAGAATTTTGAAATCAGCTTCGCTGAACGATCACAATACTTTTGAAAAACCTGATGCTATAAAACCTGAATCATTTAAAGGTTTCAAACAAAATGCAAATCAATTAGCTGTCGAATTACCACCGTTTTCGGTGGTGGTACTCACACTGGACTAAGGTACGATCCGTGCTATATCTATAATAATGTTTCTTCACAAGTATTAAAAAAGCAACTCCGATAAGAGTTGCTTTTTTCGTGGTATTTTTTATTTTGCTAGTGATTACTATTGGCATTCAGTTGCTTTTACTAAGAAGCTGTACATCGCACGTTTCTGGATTGCGCCACGTAGTTCACACTATTTTGCAGTTCAGAGATATCTACTACATCAACCGCAAATCGAAATCTCCACAAATTTTCTCCTGATGCAGAGCTCGTCCAGTAATGACCTGCAGAGCCTCTATTATCCATCGCATTTGCTGTGGGGGCAGTTCCGGTGCCACTCGATACATTAAACAATCCTTGCGCAGGCCAAACCATAATTACATCAGATCGTCTTCTACTAGTTAGCACTTTTCCAGAACCATAATTAGCATTGCCTGTCGCAAAATCACCTCTGTTGGTTGCCGTGACTGAGGCCAGCAATTGTTGAACTTCGGTTCTAGTAGGAACGCGCCATCCTGTAGGGCAAGGATCAGAAGCTGTTCGTACCGGACTTGTTTCAGGGTTTGCACTTGAATTCCAAGAATTTCTGGGTACGGCTGTGGCACTTGTCGCATTACTCCAGCTGCTATTTACCGCTGTAGCGTTGTTGGCTGCTACAATCGTATTACGCCCAAATTGATAGTAATTTCCGTGATACGCTTGGGTGATTGTTGCAGGATTTACAGGTAATGTGGTAGCTACTCCGACATTATGTTGTGCCCAGATTCTACCGTTAATACGAACGGCAGGTCGACCTAAGTATTCAATATTTTCATCCGTAGGTGTGATTCTCAATGTCAAATTATACCGCACACCTGGAGTGATGTTCAGATTTTGAAAGGGCGTAAGATTGGTAAGCTCAATGCCATTTATGGTGATATTCGGAATAGTAAAAATTCCAGTTCCAGCAGCGCTGCCATTAATCATGGTAGGCTGGCTCGTCACTACCTGAGTGCCAAGTGTACCATAGTTTACTGGAGATGATGTTTCTGTGCCACTACGTGTAAATGAGCCATCAGCTAAGGTTACCAGTGAGTTTGGAAAATGTGGTCTGAAATTCGAAGTGAGTGCTGTAATGTTATAGCCAGTGATGCTGGCATCCACTGTCGTTGTGATCTGGCTAAAGCGATGCTTCAGTACGATGTCCAATTGATTAATCGAGTTACCGGTGATTGTTAGATCCTGACGAAAATACATATAATCTTGTGTTCCCGTCACACTAATTCTTGAATTTGAAATTGTACGATTTGTCGCCGGTGTTACTGCCGGCAGATTATCTTGTGTACTATTTATCGAGTATACAATAAAGGAATATGTACTGCCACCATCTAATTGTAAAGCTGCTGTTGCATTTTCTTGTCCTCTGATGTAGTTTCTTTCAGTTACGAAATTTCCGGCAGAATTGTAAACTAGTAATCGGTATCGGATTCCAGCCCCCACATTGGAAGTGTCGCTAACTGCACGAATGGCATCTTTTAAAGATGAAGGATTGTCTTGATTTAAATACGCCGGTTTTAACTCCGACACCAAAAGTAAACCGTTCGGTAGATCGATCGTTTCGGTTTGTATGTCAGCTTCAGGATCGTACGCTTGTGGGTTTGGTGTAGCGGCTCTGTTATTTATCGTTTCCTCGCCTTCAAAAACAACGTCGGATACAGAAACCGTAACTGTTCCTGGGGAAGTGTCTACGTGGTCTTTCTGACAAGATAGGATGAAAAATCCCAAAAGTGCGCAGATCAGAGATGTGTAAAATGTTTTCATAGTAGAGATTACGTGTTATGCTGGTGTAGTTTTAAATGTTGTAATTGCTTCGAATAAGTGCTTCAGTTGCGGAACGTTTTCAACGGTTAGTTTTTTAAATGCTCTCATTTTATAGGTTGAAACGGTCGAAATGCTTAGCTGAAGTGTTTTTGCAATATCACTTACTCGTTCTCCATTCAAGATCCGGTGGATTATTTTCTGTTCATTTGCAGATAAGGAATCAAATGGATTCGTTGACCCTATATTCGGATGAGATGGTATTTTGTTGACTGAAAAATGTTCGCCGTTTAGAAGGAATGACCTTAAGCCAAGCTCGTAGCTAATTAAAGGTTCATCTACGCATATATTGCCATTGACAATATCTTGGACATCGGAGTACGAGACGATTTGATTTTCAGACTCGTTGATAATCAATATCCGCGCTTTTTTCTGCCGCTTCCTTATTCTTCTCACGATCAATGTGAGATTATCTCGCACTAGCGACGAGCTCAGAATAATTCGTTCAAATTTGATGTATTTGACCAACAGTGATAATCTGTCGTTGGTATTTGCTTCGTACTCGGTAATACCATTGCAAATTTTCTTAGCCAATGCGATAGACCCAACTCTTCTAAAGAGGTTGTTGTCAGCAAAAAGAGTATTCATAGCCCGATCGTAGAATGATCACCAAGTTTGCTGTCCTGCAACATTAGCGCCTTCTTCCCATTCGTCTCGCACCTGATTAGCACTGTTAATGGGGGTTACGGTAGCAGATCCGGCAGCAATGCTGTATTCTATATGTACATCAGCAATACAGAGCTCTGGCGGAGTGTAATACTTTTTTGTCTTGTTTGATTTTGATAGATGTTCGTTTTTCATTTTTAAGATGGAACGCAATAAATGTTAAGCAATCACATATACGAGATATACAGAGCAAAAAGCTATCCAGAGGTCGGAAAATAATATTAAACGAAAAATTTGTAGCTACATTACTACATTTTGACTTTAAGTGTTAGGATAAATCATGGAAAATACGGGAAATATCTGCTTTACTGGCATCTAAACTTTTTTCTAGGTTTAGCATGGTATACTTAGAGATCCATTGATTTTCATAAGCCGTAGACCTACCGCTGTTATCCTTAACAAGAATAATCTTAGTGTTTTTTACTGCCGCTAATACTAATGGATCGGTATCCTTTAGCATAGTGATGTTAATAAATAAAAGATCAATATCTTCTTTTTGAAGTATTGCCAATGTGTCAAGTATGCTTCCAGCTTCAAATACTGCTAAATCACTTCGGCATGCTTGCGCCGTTAAAATTAGACTATACCTGTATAGTTCTATATCGTCTGCAAATAATACTCTCAATGCTGTTAAATGAATTATTTGGCGAATATATTGAGATTGTAAAGTGTTTATTACATACATGTTAAAAACAGGTACTAATACTTTTAGACGTTAATTTTAACGTCTGTTATTATTCTGTTAGATAGGAATAAAGCTCTAGGATAAGATTGCACTCGTGTTGAAAGGAATTAGAATATATGGAAAGGAATAGTTTTGCTGGAATTTAATTTTGTTCAATAAGTGTTTTTTTACAGTAGCTTTTTTTAATGTTAGAGAAAATACTGTAGGTGCTTTTAGAATAGTTTTGCCATAATAAATTTTGTATTTTCCTTACGTAGTGATTTTTTATAGCGTATTTATACGTTTTTTTTATATTTTTGCTTTTTAATCCAAATTAAATGCTATGAATGAAATTCTTGTAACCGCCGAACGTATATTTGGCGAACTGGATGTGATGACTGAGTTAGGGATTTAAACAGATAAGCTTATGGAAACAAATCACTCAGCCTCAGCATATATCATGATTTGATGCGCACACCTATTAATCAGAGAGATTCACAGCTCCTTATTATGGCGACTTAGTAGTTCTATTGTTGCTATTTTTAGACAGATCTTAGATCTTGATTCCTATATTAGTTGAAATTATGAAACTACCAAGATATCTGTTACAACATTTTGCCATATTACTAATGGTGTTTGGATGCTCGAAAGAAAATGATCCGTATGCCAGGCAGATATTAGGAACATGGGAAATAACGCATTACGATGGCCGAGTTGTCGCAGATCATCCAGCAGAATTCCCACAGCCTAGAACCATTACTTTTCAAGCGGGAGGTGCATTTCATGAAACTGGAACTTCGCGTGATGGTTACGGTTCTTATACGATCAATGGTACTGATATCACAGTCTACATGCAAGGTCGAGTAGCCTTTACGTTTAAGATATTATCAATTCAAGGTAATACGGCATTTTTAGATGTATACACTGGGAGTAGTGTGGTTGGGATCAAAATAAAGAAATGATTTAGTTTAGCTTTTCTAATCACTAAAAAACGCATGTGGACGAAGGAAGAAAAATTATATCATGCGAGAAGTCTGCAGAAAAGCTAAAAAAAATAAGTAACTCTAATCAGAGTTACTTACCCATTACAAACTATATGTATTGATTTATTAAACCAAAGCATGTTTTGCGGTGTCTCCTTTTACGGTTTAAAGCTGTTGTGAGGCGCTTTTTTCAAAATGTGAAGGTGTTCGTTTTGAAAAAAGATTGTAATAAGATCCTTTTCTTAACTTTAAAAACTTACAAATAATTTAATGGCTACTGTGAACGCGGTGGTGCTAAAGCATCACAAGAAAAAGACTGATAATACTTGGAATGTTAAGATAAGGATTAATCATAAATCTAAGTCTGCATATATGGATACACACGCGTTTGTAAACAAAGTAAGCCTCACCCCTAAAGATAAGTTAAAGCAAAGTTACATCGATCGGTATTTCTCGGAAGACCTGTCCAAGTATAGGGAGGAAATCGCGTTGCTAGGAACCAGATTAAACTTCATGTCGGCTATTGATATAAAGGACTACCTCATCACTAAACAAAGTGCCGGTGTAGAGATTGAGCTATTTACGCATTTGGAAAGTGAAGCTGCCAGATTGCTAAACCTGGGGAAATCAAATCAAGCGCATTTGGTGACCAACATGTCTAAATATTTAAAGCAGTTTACTGGAGTTGAAAAATTACCTGCACAGATGATCACTCCGCAAGTAGTGAAGAGCTTCGTTGATTTCCTGGTAGCTTACAAGCGCGAAAACGGACTTCAATTCAAGGCAAATACGGTAAACTCTTACATGGCACAGTTTCAAGGTGCGTTTAAGCGCCTGCGAGAAAAGGTGAATAATCCAGTTACCAATGATTTCCCATTAGCTTTCAATCCATTTGAAGGATATCGGCCGCTTGTGATCAATATCACTGCTAGACGAAATCTTAGCCTTGATCTTCTTCTACAGGTGTTCAACTATTACCCAGCAGGAGTTAATGAAAAGCTTGCTAAGGATATGTTTATGCTTTCATTTTACCTGTGCGGAATGAATACCAAAGACATTATGGAAAACCTCACGGATCCGGATGCTAAGGTAATTGAATATCGCCGGAGCAAGATCATGAATAAGAGGAAGGATGGAGGCTTAATAAATGTATTGGTACCTGATCAGGCGGCGCAATTAGTGAAAGCGTATGCTGGGATTTTGCAGCCAAAATATAAGACGATCCATAATTTGAACTACAACCTTTATATAGGATGGAAATCGATCTCTGAGAAGATCGGCTTCAAATGTACAATGTATTACGCGCGGCACACCTTTGCCAACATAGCTCGTCAGATATGTAAGTTCAGTAAAGAGGAAGTGTCACTGGCGTTAAATCATAAATCCGGTAGCGACGTAACTGATATATACATCGAACCGGATTGGTCAGTCGTTCATAAAGTTCAAGCAGGCGTTGTTAATGCCGTTGAAAATCACATCAAGAATTCTTCTGCTCATGTGACTGAGTGAGCTCTAGTACCAGCTGCTCCATCTTGGCCAGTCTATTTTCCACTTCAGCTAAACGGTAAGACAAAGATTGCTCTTTGCTGTGGAAGCGTGAAGCGTATGTTAGATCTTCGACATTCATGCCTAGTTCGGCGAGCTTTCGCACCACATTGACATTTGGTCCATGTTTGCCATTTTCAATCCTAGACATTGTAACTGTTGAAATACCTAGTTTTGCCTTCAATTCTTCGGATGTCCATCCCTGACTATGGCGAAAACTGGCTATTAATTTTCCGATTTCCGTAAAGTCAGTTTTCGAATCGTTTGTACTCATGATAGTGTATATGTATTTACGTTTATTCTAATACTCTTTTAACAACATTGTAAATTTGCAGTAGATCGTCCATCTTTACTTCGTAATCTGGATACTTATCCTTATCTGGATTTAACGATCTTAGGAGAAGTGTACCTGTTTCTAGATCTTGACTCGCTACTTGCTTTACAACAATTCCTTCCTGCCGATGGACAAAGACGAAATTAGGCCACGAGTGAGTATGCAATTTACTCTGCCAGTACTGACGTGCAACTTCGCGACAAAGCATTACTGTCCCATCGGGAATAGCTTCACGGATATCTCCGTTGTCCATACTATCTCCTGATGCTTCAAAATACTTATAAGTTCCGGTCACGAATTTATCTACAGTTGTCGTATAAAGTGGTAAAGTGTCTATGTATTCTCGATCTTGATATCCCAATAGATAACCTGCTTGCGCATGGATTGGAATCAGCTCGGCTGTTAGTAGATAGTAGCCTGGACTAATTTCTTTCAAACCCTGCTCGATCTGTGGGTGTGCGATTTCTGCTATTGGTTTGGCGGTCGCTTTCGCAGAATACTCAAAAACACGGCTAATATCCTCCTTTGTTGCTCCTATCGCATCAAGTATGGCATTAATTTTTGCTATGTCTTCACTTTTAACGTAATCTTCCTTTTTTAAAAGGTTGATTATCGTATTCTTTCCAAACCCCACGAACATGGGGTCAGACTTGTCAGTCAGGTTATCTTGCTTTACGCCAAGTTTTTTCATTAGACCCTTGACGTATTGGCCTTTGTGTATCATGTGTGTGTATATGTCAAATGAAAATGAAACTCAATATAAACCAATGCGTTACATAAAAATTAAAAAATATTTCAAACTAAATCAACTTAAAGTTTGAAAAGTTTATAAAGTTTAATACATTTGTATTGTCAAGTCAAACAAATATAACATTTTTAAACATGCCGCGTGCAATGTGTGTACCAAGAACTTAATTCAAAACAAAAATGAACAAAAAAGATGATTGAGATTACGGATAAGGTGCCGTCTCCAACTAAAGAAAATTGGGGATATGCAATGGAAAAGATGAGCGTAGGCGAGTCTTTTCCTGTCGAAAATGGAAAGCAGCAAAAGGTGAGGCAAAAAGCTTGGCTTTTATTTCACCGCAAGAACGAGCTAACGGGATTGCCTGTAACCGATAAGTTATTTACGGTTAGGAGAGATCCAGATGATCAACAAAACTTTAGATGCTGGAGGGATCAATAATGAATAGTATACCACTTGATTTAGGGTTAGCAGCAATGCTGCAGGAAGCCGCAAAGGTTGGCGCAAAGACCGCTTTAATTGAAGCCGGATTAGAACGTGAAAACGTGTCGTACAATTATGCATGTAAAAGGTACGGCAAGGCCAGAGTAGAAAGATGGTTGCAATCTGGGCAGCTGAATTACCGTCAGGATGTCTTCGGATCGACTAAGCGAGAACTTAGCAAAGTAGATCTAGAGGCTTTAAATGCCGGAGACAAAATGGTTGGACACATTAAAATAACGTGAGCAAATGACAAACGAACAGAGACAAAAGTTACTCGAGGATTTACTCGCCGAGATCCGTGGTTTACGGCAGGTAGTGTCGGAAATCAGAGAAGATGCAGAAGCGGATGAGTTAATTCTAAGCTAAGCAAAAACAAAATTAACGCGCAGCAGGAGGCAAACTAAAGCGTATTTACAAACAACGGGCAATCGCCCATTAAACTCTAACAAAGAATGAAAGGACGTATTTCGTCACGGGGTGCACAGCAAGGCAGTACACTACCCGAAATCGGTAGAATCAAAGTAGGAGAGAAGTCTCAGCGTGGGCTACCTACATCATTAGATTATTTTCGGGCCACCGGAGATTTTGCCAATAGATTCCACAATCTTTTTGGCGACAAACCTACAGAATTGCATGTAGCGTTTGTAAGTAACAATCTTGCAGAAGTCTGCAATGAGCAATTTGAAGCTTGGGACAAAGGCAAGCGTTGGGGCTATGGCGATGGTGAAACCTTTACAGTTTGGGATTCGGCAGGCGGATCAGAAGGCAAGGGCGGATATATCTCTGATGTATCAAAGGATGATCCACGTGTAAAAGCCATCAAAGGATGGGCGCGAACACTAACATTACGTTTTGTGCTTCTAGAAATGAAAGGCATACTTGGCTATTGGACTTTTCAGACTAAAGCGAAAGAGACAACCATTCCATCGATCGTAAAAGCATTTGATATGGTTATGGAGCGTAGCGGCTCGATAATCGGTTTTCCGTTTTCATTGATGGTCAAGAAAGTACAGTCATATTCTCCAGGAATGGCCAAGAACTATCCTATAGTTCAATTGGTGCCAAACTTTACCGAAGAAACTATTGAGGCAGTCCGTGCTTATGTTGAATCCGGTGCAGATTTGAATCGGTTAACCACTAACATGATCACCTCTGGAAGTTTACTGCAATTGGGTGCTGGTGCAGGTGCTGGCTCGGTTGAGGATGTAGAAGCGGAGGAGGTGAAGTAATGGAATTTAAAGGAACGAAAAACTGGAGAATTAGAAGGTCGGATGGATTTTTCTTTATTGAGGCAGATCTTCCAAATGCTGAACAAAATGGAAATTATCCAAGGATTGAGGTTATGCAGGAGGATTATGGCGATCATAACGGATATACCGAGGAAATTAGAAGTTACGATGCCCAATTAATTTCTAAGTCTCAGCAAATGCTAGATTTCATCAACCGACTATCTGGTGAAATGCTTCGAAACGACTTTGTATTAAACGAAGCTTGGTACGATCAAGCTCAACAACTAATCAGATCCGCAACCCAAATATAACACCCATGTCAATTACATTCGAACATATCAACACGGACTGGTTTAACGATCAAGCCCTCCGTTTACCCAATTATAAAGTAGGCCGCGTTAACTTCGGTCAAGGTCGTAGCTACATTCGACTAAATCAAGATGGCGCACCAGTAGAATCACCTTTGCGATTATACACTAGCCTTACGACAGCCATAAATGCGTGCGCACCTATGGAGCAGCCATTGCTTGAATGGTACGTAAAGCACGGACTTAAAGAAGCTGGCCGTTTGCTAGAATTGAGTCAGCACTACGGCACATTAATGCATCTGGAAATCGGCAAGTTCTTAATCAATGGAGAATACGATTTTGATCGCGTCGAGTTTGTCGTGGAAGATTACCTTTCCGCAGAGAGTTACTACCAACCCGATACGAAAGAATGGCCAGAAAAGTTACGGAACGACTTAGCGGCATTCATTCAATTTTACATCGATTATAATATTGTGCCGCTCGGCATTGAATACGTCCTGCTCTCGGAGAGAGGTTACGGCACCCTAATAGATCTTGTTTGCAATATGACCATTATGGTCGATGGCTTTTCTGATACGCAAGTCTACAAGACTGGGCCACGCAAAGGAATGCCGAAAGAATGCAAAATCCCTCGGCATATTAGAGCAATTATAAACTTCAAGTCTGGCCGCCATGGCTTTTACCGTACCAATGGATTGCAACTGGAAGCAGAGCACCAGCTATGGGAAGAGAACTTCCCAGATCTACCACTAGATGCCGCTTGTAACTGGTCACCCAAAGAATGGCGTGGCGAAACACCTACCTACAATTTCAAAGATTGGACTGGTGATATCACAACCGCTGAGGTAGATGCTGTGATGACCTTGGCTGATATCCGCTATGCAAGTAAAGCTGAAAGCAAAACGTACACTAGCATCGGCGGAACATTCTCTATTGCAGATCGTGATCAAGGATTATCAGGAGTAATACGTAAAGAAGGTATCAGCGAATATGTAGGAAAAAAATTTGGCTATGCATCACCAGATATGGAGCCTATAGTGCGGCCAAGTGCTGCGGCACCGGTCATCAGCGAACCAACTTCTAACCCTTTACCATTCTAGATCATGAGCATGCAACAACAAACAACGGCAATTATGCCGTTTACTCAAACAGACCTGCAAAGTGCAGGATCTGTTTACGATACAGCCGTTGGCTTTCAAGACAAATACCGCGCTAAGCAAATTGCTCTACTTGCCAAAGTAGCTGCCAATGGCGATAAGCTCCCAAAGGAATTGGATGATGAGCTTATGAACTGGCAAGTATCAGCAAAGAAAGCCCTAAAACATATTGAAGAGCAGCGCAAGCCATTCACCGAAAAAGCGCATGCATTTATCAAAGCATTTACATCAGTAGAGAATGCTTTGGGCAAGGAGCTTTATGATCCAATCCAGCAAGTGCGCGATAAGTCCGCCAAGATTCATGCAGAAGAGGCCGCTGCTGCCCGAGCAAAAGAACAAGCTGAACTGGCTGCAAAGCAAAAGCGTATTGATGATATAGCGCAACTTGAAACGCAATTAAGAAATGGATATGCGGTGTATCTGTCTACGGTAAAGCAAACACTCTTGACCGTATATACCGGCGCCACGTTGGATCTATTAGAGGATGCAATTAGCGAGCTTACTCTTGCCATGGATTGGACTTTGTCAAATGAAGCTTGGAATTCCATCACCTTGGTAGGGGATACCGAGTTGATTGAAGAGGTGCGGACAAAGGAAAAGTTTGACGCTTGTGATTCGCATTTTGCTCTGGAGGTAAGTAAGTATGCAGAATACCTCTTGTCGCTAATGCCTGCTCGCAAAGAAGAACTTGAAGCAGGTGTTGCACAAAGTGAAGCAGCGGCGGAGCTCGCTCGCAAACAGGAGCAGGAAGCGGCTGATAACAAATTGGCCGCCCAAAAGAAAGCTGATGCAGACGCAGCGAAGGCCAAGCAAGCCGCAACAGTTACTGTCATGGTGGCTCAAGCTAACCGTCAAGTGGAAGCGCCGAGAGCCATCGAATCCTACTCTATGATCGTGGGAAGCATTGACGGCTGGCGCGCTGTAGTAGATTATTATCTAACCAATAGTGGAACTGTCGCTGAAGATTTGGGTAAGGTCAAGCTTGATCAAATGGCTGCATTTGCTGAAAAGCAAGCCAAAGCAACTGGGGAAATGATCACTCATAGCGATGTATCATACGAGCCAAAATACAAAGCTGTCGCTAGAGCCACTAAAAAGAAAGTCGCGTAATGGTGTTTGCAGTAAAAGTTATTGTAGTGCTCGTAGTATTCATGGCTATAGGGTATCGCGAGAGCAAAACGGAAAAGAATAAGTAAACATCAGGTGCGAACTGAATGTTCTACTACCAATAGAATTGTAATATTAAAAACCAGATAAAGATGTCAAACAGAACATTAACGGGGTCAATTGCCCTAACAAAATTGCCTCAGGCTGTTATCGTAGATAAAAAGAATAAGGCCGGAGAGATGGTAAAATGCGTATTGCTACCGATTGAGGGTAATAGTATGACCGAAAAAGATGGCGCCGTTTACATGGATGTACGTGTAGTTCTTCGTGAAGAGCAAGATCAGTATGGACACAACGGCTTTATTGCTAAATCGCTACCAACGGAAGTTTACAAAGCGAATAAGGATAATGAATCATGGATCAATGATCATCAGCCAATCCTAGGTAACGTAAAAGACTGGTCGCAAGGAAGCAATTCTGCCCCAGCTCAAACCATCGATGAGGACGACGATCTACCGTTCTAATCAAAAAATTAAGTAGCGGTCGTGGGAGGCAACCCCTTCCGCTACTTCCATTTCATTAATCTCTAACAGAACTTCCCTCTGCAAACATATGCTTTGGGATAAAAGAATAATACCATGCACAATCGAAAGATTTTTTGCGCGCCATCCACATGGAAGGGGGTAGCGCCATGAAAGTATCTGCGCCAATAACTCTTCGCCTATATCAACAGAAATTTGTAAACAACCTAGCGGTGGCTCTTCGTGATCATCGCCGCGTTATTGCGTGCGCTCCGACGGGATCGGGCAAAACTAAAATGTTCATTGAGGTAGCCAGGAAAGCAACAGCCAATGGGAGAGCTGTTGTGATTATCAGTGAGACGGCTAAAATCTACGATCAGATTATCAACGAAGCTGGAGGTCATGAAATAGCCAAAGGAGTAAAGCATGTTTCCATTAAAGGTGGGCAGCTATACATCGCTATGGCTCAAACTCTGACGCGACGTCCTTTGATATTGCATCAACTTGCCGCCCTTGAATTTCCACCGCTGATCATCGTCGATGAAGCTCACATTGGAACGCCGTCCAATATCATTCGTCAGTTGATTGAGCTGAGCAATCCATATATTCTGGGCTTTACAGCCACTCCAGATGGACGTGTAGCAAAGCACTTAGCAGAGCTTTACAATAAATGCGTGGTTTGCTGCCAAGTAGATGAGCTTATACAGCAAGGCTTTCTATGCTCGTACAGACATTCAGCACGCACCAAAGCTGATACCGATATCTTGGAATTGCGAAATGGTGAATATACCGAGCAGTCTCAGCAAGCTGCATTTTCGACGAATCAAGTTTACGATGGTATTTTCGAAGATCTGCGTAGCACCCCATTCACCAAGTGTATGATCTTCGTTGCTTCGATTAAACATGCTCGCGAAATGAACCAGCGTTTACTTGAGCAGGGGTTTTCCTCTGTTGAGTATCACAGCCAACTGGAGAATGGAGCTTATGAGCTCGCAAAATTTACCGAGCTAGGCTATGCCAATATATGCGTATCCGTGGCCAGCCTGACCAAAGGTTTTGATTGTCCTTCGGTGGATTTGGTGATACTGAATCGCGCTACAACGTCATTGCCACTATACCTTCAGATGATCGGACGGGGCTCGCGGCCAGTATGGGACGCGGCAGGGCAGCAGATCAAATCGCATTTCCGTGTTCTTGATTACGGAGGTAATTGGGAACGCCACGGGCTTTATTTCGAAGACAGAGGATGGGAAACTATGTGGGAAGTCACTAAGCGTTCCAAAAGCGGTGGAGGCGTAGCGCCTGTGGCCCTATGTCCTCAATGTGAATCAATCATTCCAGCCACGCAGCGCATCTGTAGCTTTTGCGGTCACGAGCGACCATTAACGGACAAAGAGTTGGAGCAGGGGGAACTGGTTGAAGTGACGCGCCATTATACAGATTTAGTAGGTCGCAGGATCAGCGAGTTATCGCCTAACGAACTAGCTGTATACGCTAAAATGAAAAAGAAGCAGCCTTTCGCGGCGCGCGTAGCAAGAGCCAAAGACCAGGAGAATCACGGATTTCTGGAAGCGTTCACTGCGGCTATGGGATACAAGCCATCATGGGTAGATCATCAGCGTAGGATGATTGGAGTAAATAAAATCGATTTTGTAGATATCACACTGGTTTAGGAATGGCTGTAGCTTTGGCGAATATTTGGGCTGAGATACTTCCGCTTATTAAAGACGGAGTTTCTTTGATTGCTGTTAGGGAAAAAGAAGAAAAGGGACGGCCAGCGAAAACACCGTACGGTTATTGGACAGAGTTCCAGTCACGTAGAGCTGATGAGTCGGAATTGTGGCAAATTATGGAAAGCCATGATACCAATGCTGTTGCTGCGGTGTGCGGAGCTATATCGGGAAATCTAGAATGTATCGATATCGATAGCAAGTACTATCCTGGTATCGATGCTCAGCTGCTTGCTGATATGAATAAGTTTTATCCGCATCTATATACTCGGCTTCGTGTTCACCGAACGCCGAGCGGTGGATATCATATCTTGTACCGGATTCAAGATCATCTTCCCGAAGGTAATCAGAAGCTAGCCGGTAGGCCTACTAGCGAAGCGGAGCAGCAAGCCCAGCGTGATCGCGGAGTCAAAAGGCCGAGTAAGAATGTCAATTTTCTGGAAACAAGAGGTGAAGGTGGATACTTTTTATATCCGCCATCGATGGGGTATAGTGTTCATCAGAATAATCCAATACCAATTATCAGCTGGGAGGAGCGGTGTAGTTTAATTAATCTATGCCGCACCTATGATGAGGTGGTGCGAGTTGCTCCGAGTCCCAAGCCTACCCAAGCGCAGGAGTCATACTACACGACCAATCCATTCGAAGATTATAATTTCCGCTGTGATCCGCTTGAGCTGATGCAGTCTCAAGGATGGTCCTTTCTTCGTGAAAATGCTAAGTTCATTTGGTTTACTAGGCCAGATAAGACAGAAGGCGTATCGGCCAGTTGGAATAAAGAAAAGCGAGTATTTTATGTCTTCACTACCTCGACTGATCTGGAAGCGACGCGCGGTTACAATCCAGCAACTTTACTAGCTGAATTTACTTTTGATGGAGACAAGAAACAGGCATTTCGATGGTTAATTGATCAAGGGTATGGAAAAGTTAAGCGCGCTGTTGAGCAGTCGATAATTAAGAAAGCCGCTATAAATGGTACTGCCGCAGTTCCTGCCAATTTCTCGAAAGAAGCGCAGGAAGAGTTTCAAAGGTTGCAGGTACAATATCAACAGCAGCATCCTCACGGTATATTTTGGGAGTATGACGATAAAGGTAAGTTTGTAATTAGCAGACAAGACTTTTTGCATGTAGCCCATCAGCTTGGATTCCGCTTGTATAAAAATGAAGCCGTCCAGATCAATGGTAGCTTTGTAATGCGCATTACTTTGATCGAATTTTTCGGCATGATGAAGGATTATATTCAAGAAGAGGAGGCTGATGTTTACAAAGATATTTGCAATGCATATGAAAAGTTTATTCAGGCTTCTGGTAAGTTCATTTTGGATTCACGCCTTGAGAAGTTCGAGGATACAGATTGTGTTCAAGATAGTAGCGATGTATGCTATAAGTTCTATAATAATGTGGCCGTTCGTATTACTGCTACAGGAATTAAAGCGATCGAATATGATAAGATCGACGGGTTCATTTGGGCAGACAAAATGCTTTCTCGGAATTACCAAAGCCAAAGCGATGCTGCTACTGAAGATCTTTACGAGCGATACCTCAAAAACGCAACTGGACCAGATGAAAAGGGAAACGTTAAGGACTATGTGAAGAATGTGATAGGTTTTCTATGTCATGACTATAATTCGCCAATAAGCTTGTATGCAATAATACTTACTGAAATGGTTAACGATCCGCGCGAGGGTGGTGGTAGTGGTAAGAATATCTTCGTCAATCTGCTGAAGAATTTTATCGGAGTTAGCACTGCTTCTGGGGCGATGATAAAGTGGGATGATAAATTCTACGCCGTATGGAATGACTCTTCCAGGATATACTTCATTCCTGATATTCCCAAAAAGATCAATTGGGAATTTATCAAAAGTACTATCGAGGATCCGTATATCAATAAAAAATACAAGGGGGAGTATTCGGTAAATATTCAAGATTCACCCAAGGTCGTTTTTAATACAAACTATTCTTATGAAGATAGCGATGGTGGTTTGAAGAGAAGATTTCGTCCGGTAGAATTCACAGATTACTACACCGTGCGCGGCGGTGTTGATGTTGTTCACGGCAAACTATTTCCAGAGGGCTTTACTAAAGAAGAGTGGAAAGGGTTTGACGATTTCGTGCTTCGCTGCATCCAATTTCACTTACAGCAGGGCTGTAAAATTGATTTGGCGGATCTATCTGATAATGGTTGGGAGAAGAAGTTTAATATCCAGTACGGTGAGAAAACCTTGGAATTCATTTCTGATAACATTCAGACTTGGCTTGCCTCAGATTATGTTGAAGTCTCAAATTTTCAAAAATCATACGATGATTACGTTGCTACTGAATTAAAGGAAAAATATAAGCTGAGTCAGCGTACATTAAATAATGCTGTGAGGGATTTTTGCGAGAGGTATGAGCTAAGTTTTGGGCAGTCCGTTGTGAAAAAGGTGGCTCATTCGTCTAGACGAGTGCATGTGTTTGAAGGGGAGTATATAGCTGATCAGGATATCGAGAGAGAAGAATACCCATTCTAATCGAAATAAAAGTTTAAAAAGTTTGTTTAGTTTAAAAAGTTTAATATATTTGTATCATAACAAAGAGATAGAAGGGGGAGGCAACCCCCAACTATCAAGGTGTATAAATCTCTAACAAAGAATAAATACGATGCAAAGTAAAGAAAATCTAACAAAGCAAGCAACTCCGGAGGCAAACGGGGTTGCTTTACCTCATGCAGATCTGCTGGCGGATCTTGATCCACAGGAAATTCAGATGGTCGTTGCTGATTACCACAGCGACAAACACACCAAGATTTGTCCAGAGTGTGAAGTAGAAGTGTCGCCGGACAATCTAATATATATTACCGACGAAATCGCTACTTGGGGTGAGCCAGAATACGGACATACTGAATGTCCTCAATGCGGATCGGAAATCAGTCCATCCGATTTGGAAAAGCCCTCTTTCGATTACTGGTTAAAACTTACTGCATAGCCATGCCTTCTCCAAAGGTTATTATCGGTCATCTTCATAGTGAGGATGACCGGCAGGAAAGCGCGCTTGAAAGCCGAGAGAAGATACAGCGGCGCTCAACTGGCGAAGAGCTGAATGCTGAGGCCGACGTTCTAGAGTTTATCAAGGGAATCTTGGTGTTTATATTGATCGTTGCGGCGGCCGCTACACTTGGATACTACCTCAATAAATACACCTCTTAGCCATGGACACATATACACAGTGCCCAGAGGAGCTTCTCGAGCGTGGTATCAGAATAGTTGATCTGAAGGATAAGCCGCACCTGTTCAATGGGCGTAAATTAGTGCGCCTGCCAAGAGCTCCGTGATCAGCAGAGTTTTTGAGGATAATGGTTTTTGTAGAGTTTGCGGTTAGGGTGGAGATTGGGTAGGTGCTAGAGCTTCACCCTCATCAATAACAAGTGTTTTTTAATGATTCTTTGTTACAAAGCTACTTTGTAACGTAAATGATAATTAAAAACGTGAAAATTATAGGACTTCAGTAGATGAGCTAGGTTAACTTAACTTAAATATTTTAAGGTGGTATACTGCCATGACCCTTATCATCGATTGGCAGATATCTATATCGCGCGGTGGGCTATCAAAATAGGTGCCCTATGTTACTAATTACTTTTTACCGCCTTGTTATACCAGTTGTTTTTATTGTATCAAACATTTTAAATGTTTTATTGGTATTGGTGATAAATAGTGTAAAATATATTATACTTGTAAAACCCCAGCTTAAAAAGGGGTGCAAAGGTAGAAAAGATATTGATATTTCCAAAGGACAGTTTATGTCGATGTCTAAAAAGCTGATTGATATGTGTTTGTAATTGTAAATACTATGAAAGTTCTATTAAGTCACATCAAGAAGTCCATTTTTGCTTTTTTCAATACTGCATTTGCTTCCGATATGGATGTAATAAGTAACGAGGCAAAGAAAAGCCTTTCTAATTATCACGATAGACGTGAACTTGCTGAAGCGATTTCACGAATGCGGGAGTTGGAGCTAGAAGGGAAAAAGCCTGAAACTTCATTTACTTTGAAAAACGGAGAAAAGGTGACCCTGGTACGTTAAGTTTTCCAAGTTCGGATTAATGACCAATAATCCTTGAAACAATTATGAATTTTGGACTAACCATCCTTGCGGTATTTTACATAATATATTTAGTAGTACCGGGCATATTTTTTAAACGCTTTTATTTCCAATCGAAGTTTAACAAAGAATTTTATTCGGGATCTTTTGCGGATAAAATTATCACAAGTATATTCTGGGGGATCATCATTCAATTAATAATTGTACTGATCTTCATGTCTGTGTCTAGTATGGATATGAGTCAGCTGTACATCAGATGTAAAAATATTTATTCAGATTTACAGACAAACTCTTTGCCTGATGTTAGTGATTTTCAGTTAAAAACCCTACTAGTTTTATTTATTTTAAGCATGATACTGGCATGCACTCTAGGGCATATAGTCCACAAAGCGATACGGCTTTTGAAGCTAGACATAAAGTTTTCCCCACTTAGGTTTTCAAATGAGTGGAATTATCTTTTTAGAAATGAATTGAATCATGACGACTTTAAATTAAACAAGTACCGAAACTCATATCACTCTACTCAAGTAGATGTTTTCGTAAATGACTCTTCTGAAGATAAACCAAATTTTTACACAGGTGTCCTGCATGATTATTCGTTAGATCAAGATGGACAATTGGATCGTATATCTTTATCGATAGCGAAAAAACGGATCATCAAAGAGGGTGCTAAAGAATATTCCGATGTGGCTGGCGACATATTAATTATACCATATAGGAATATTTCAAACCTAAATTTGAGGTTCAATTATATTTACAAAGAAAAGAAGGACAAAGACTATACTTTGCTTCAAGGATTTGCTGGGATTATTTTTATGATTGTTTTCTTCGGAACGATTATTATACCTCTCGTTTTCGCATCGAGCTTCATGCAAGGTGTTTATTCAGCATTTTTGCTCTTCCTTTCTTGGGCATTCTCACTTGCCGTGTTTGCTGATTTTTTTAATAATAAAACTGATAGAACAGTTTCATGGAGACATAGGTTTGTGTTGTTTATTTTTAGTATAATATCTGGCTACGGAGGACTATATTTGCTGGAAATTGTAAATTTGGACTTTTTACGGTTTTAGTTGTAAAAAACTCTTTAGCTGGTGGTAATGGGCGTACAGCTTCCACAACCCCTCCCCAAATAATTTTCCTATCTTTATAGAAAATTATGATACTATGACTAACTTCCTAAAATTAAGTACCTACCTTTTCCTGTGCCTTTCCTTCTTCGCCTGCTCCAAAGATGATCCGCAGCCTGTCCCAGCATTAAGCAGAACAGAAGCAGCACTTAAATATGATGAAGACGTCCAGTTCAGAGTTCCTAACTTTTCGAACGTAACATGGTCCAGTAGTGATGAGTTTGTTGGGACGGTTGATGAGTCTGGCAAATTCACCGCGCACCACGTCGGTGAGGCTAAAATAACTGCCACTGTAGACGGACAAACCCTCACCGCGACTGTAGTTGTGGAGCCGTATGTCACCGGTATTGTCGAGCCCTACTTAAATTTCGGTGGTAGTGTCCAGAGTATAATGGAATATGAAAAGCGCGAGTATTTAGAAGATATCAGTACAGTATATACGGTATTTCGCGGTCAAGGAGACTTAGAAAAATATGTCGGTTACCTAACCGCTCAAGGAATAATGGTCAGCGCTAACATTGAGTTTATATTTAATCTCAATGTGATTCAAAATGTGATGCTTTTCTATAAAGAGAGATACAACTATCTTGGTAAGGGCTACAATGATAGAGATTATTTTGAGAGTAAAGATGGATCATATCGAGTTTTTATATCTGGCGGCGATAACGCTTACTATACGCAAGATCCTTTCCTTGCTTCAACAATAATCGAGGAAGTTAACGTGCCGTGGTAAACCGTAAAGAACAGTGCAGCCTATTTTCCTATATTTGCTGAAATTATGAAGTTATGAAATTATTATTAGTGGTTGTGGGTCTGTTGTGTTTGGGTGTGATCTAGGATTACGGGAAAACGTAGTTACTAGCGTGATTTATTTTCTTATATTCGCCAAAAATTACAAATAATTATGACCTACAATCTACAATTGAAAGCACTTGCGCTTATCGCGCTATTATTTGTTGGGTGCTCCAAGAATGAAGAGTCTAACTACCAAATCAATCAATCCGAGGTGAAATTAAAGTATGACGGTGATTTCGCATTCACTGTTTCAAATGCCTCGAATATAGAATGGTCTTCAAGTGATCCTTTTGTGGGAACTGTCGACATCAATGGAAATTTCACTGCTGAACATATCGGAGAAACCACTATTACCGCTAGGCACGCAGGAGGTTCCACAATTGCAAGAGTGATAGTTGAGCCTTATATTACAGATATTGTTGAGCCGCATTTTAATTATGGTGCAAATAAAAATGCTATTAAAACCTTGGAGAAACGAAACCTAAAAAATGAATCTTCTACAGATCTTCTTTATCAAGGTCAGGGCCAGAAGGAGAACGAGGTGTACTATTCGTTTTCAGGAGGATCCCTAGATGGATCGATTTTGACATTTAGATCTTACTCTTCCCTTGCAACGGATCTTGCAAGATTCTATGGCGAGAGGTATAATTACTATGGCTCGACCGATGATGCAGTATTTTTTGAAAGCAAAGATGAAAAGACATTGATTGGCATATCAGCATTAGCTTCGATCGGTATAGGTGCCGTTTACATAAGACCTTCCTCATCCTCAAGAAGTGCAAAATTAAAGATGCCGAAGTTTGTTGAAAAAATGAAATCAGATCAGACTGTTTTGTCTATTATAGATATATTAGAGAAATAGTGAATCCAACTGCTAATATCATGTTAAGATCAATCCTTGTTACGATTACTTTTGCGCTTTATACAACATTTGATGTAGCCGCGCAAGACGCAAGCGTTTTCGTCTCTCCAGATGGTTTAAAATTCGCTAATGGACAAATATTCATAGTGGTAGAAACAGGCGATAGTAAAGATGAGATCATTTCAAACATCGTGGCGAACGTAAAAACTAAAAGCAATTCTAAATATATTACTGTTGAAGTATTAAACGATGCGATAGTCATCAAGGATTTTATTCCTGGTTATACGAAGACGGATAAATCAGCAGGAAGTGCTTATCAACTTGATTTATCCTATAAAATGCTGGTAGAAGTTAAAGACGGCCGGTATAAAATAAATGTACCAGAACTGGATATTGCTGCAAATCAAAAATATGATGGATTTGCTGTTGTAGCTAATTCAGGAGTGCAATTTACATTGACTATGGGGTTTTCGGGTAAGCGTGATGTGTGGAATAATAAAGAGAAGAAGCTTTTTATATTTGATGAGAAAGGTAAGCTTGTCGAAAAATCCACTAAAGATAAGTTGGAGAAGGATTTATCTCGTGTAGTTGATTTAGTAGCGGATCAAACAAAGAAGTCTGATTGGTGATATATCAATGAATATAATATAGTACCAATAATGATACTGCTGACAATTAAAATGATTGTCCAAAGAGCTCCTTTATAGGGGCTTTTTATTTGCTTTAATAAATTCCGATAACGTTTTTCAAATTCCTGGATATGTAACAATTTTTAACACCCTGTAACAGGAGTGTAACAATAACTCTTGTTACAAAAATCACCCTTTTTTGTACAGCTGATGCACTTTTTTATATCTGTAACAAGAGTAACAGCATTTTAGTAATAATTAGTTTAAAAAAATAAATGCAACAATGTAATGTTTAAAAATAATCAATATTCCTATAGGGTAAACGAATTCACAATTATGTTTTCATAGTGGTTTGTAAAAAAGGGTGTTATTCTGTTACAATTTTGTAAATAATTGTTTTTCAGTTTATTAAGTCGTTTTTCATCTGTTACGCCACTTTGTATAGTTGTTACAAACAGATGATAACAAATTATGCGACAGGTTACAAGATTAGGGCTTAGGTTACAGGAGGGTTACAAGTATACTTGTAACCAAAAACAGCCTTAAAAGTATATCAAGCACAATTTTTTATTAAGGTTACAGGAGTTACAACATTTTTACTATAAATATCCTAAAAAATTAAATGCAACAATGTAATCTTTATGAAACATCAATTTTCCTATAGGGTTAACGTACTCACATTTAGTTTTTATAGAGGTTTGTAAAAATTGATGTTTTACTGTAACCTGACCATTAATTCGCAATTAATCAGTGTTTTATAGGTTGCAGCTTCTGTAACCTTCAATTATTTTCTGTAACCCAACTTTTTACTTTGACATATCAAGACATATCACTAACTTTACACTGTGTATATGTGTTCATGCAGGGTGGCTTTCGGGTCATCCTGCATATTTTAAACCACACCACGTGTAGATATGACAGAAATCCAATTGCAAACCTCCGCAGTAACTTGGTTGTGGAACACCTACCCAGCCACACGTCGGCTTTTCTTTCACATTCCAAACGGGGGAAGTAGAAACGCCGTAGAAGGGATGCAACTCAAAGCATCCGGTGTAGTAGCTGGTATTCCAGATTGCATCCTAATCCACTTAGGCTTAGCCTACGGTTTTGAATTCAAAACATTAACGGGTACAGTCTCTCCAGAACAGGCAAAAGTACATCAGGTATGGCAGCAAGATGGTACACCAGTTTACATCATACGCACACTAGAGGAGTTTCAGAAGGCGATCATCTCTATCTTAGGCCAGCCCATCACAACCCAACTAGGGAAGGAGGTAGCAGCATGATCACAACATCTGTAAGTACAATCCCAACCACTGTAAACCTTCAACAATACCTTCAGCAATATCATCCCGATATCGCTCAAGAGGTTTACCAGCGTTTCAAGTCCTTGCCATGTACGCCTGAGATAATCAAGTCCGTGCATACTCATACTATACCACTTGCCAGTGAACATTGGCAGGTACAAATCATATCAATTGCAGCAGCTCTACTTCTGGTGTCACCTGAGACTATCTATACCGATTGCGGTATTCGTCGTAATAGTGGAGTTGCCACTATGCTGGGGAAGCAGATCGGGGTATCACATCAAGTCATTAGTAAGAAAGTAGAAAGAGCACGTCATTATTACACGCATGTCAGCTGGGCGCGTGATGCGGTAGATCAAATTGTAAAGGAGGTGAAAGGGAATGGGTAGTGAACAGCTAGAGGTAAAGTTAACCGTCAATCAGCGTCGTTTTGTAGAAGAGTATTGCAAAGATTTCAATGCTACGCAGGCGGCTATTCGTGCTGGATATAGCGCTAAGACAGCTGCTGTTGTGGGGCATGAGAACTTAAGAAAACCTAATATTTCCTCTGCAATCACCTCTAGGCTTGATGAACTATCCCTCACAGCAGAAGAGCTTACCAAGAAGACTGCGGATATCGCTAGAGGCAACCTCTCTGACTACATGACCACAAAGATGGTTGCATATACACCGATGGTTCGAAAGGGTCTTAATGAGCTTATCGCTGAACTCGAGTATGAGCTAATGCTTAAAGAGGAGTTTTGCGCGGAAAAAGGATATACCGAAGAAGCTTTTGATGAGTTTCAAGCTATGCTTGAGCCTAAGCGTGATCAGATCCTTGCTTATCAGATCGAATTACGTCGTAATCCCTTTGCTACCCGGTTAGTGAACGGTGAAACTGAACTTGTACCGCAAGTGGAAGTCGATATGCAAAAGCTTATCGCTGACAAGGAGAGAGGCATCATCAAATCATTTAAGTACGGTAAAAATGGGTTGGAGGTCGAGCTCTACTCAGCTGACGCCGCTATGGATCGTTTGATGCGCGTACGTGGGATGTACAAAGATAAATTGGATATCACCACCAAGGATCAATCATTGAATGAGAAGGTATCACCAGAGGAGGCGCAGCGATTGCTTCAGCAGCTGGCAAGTGGGAACTTTAACACGACTGACGCTTAATGACAACCAACGCAGCCTTTACACGTCGCGATATCGTCGCTCTATGGTGTAAGTCATCCATCATGAACTACACGCAGTACTTCTTTCAAAAGCAGTATTCGCGTAGTTTTGTTGTCGGTGATCATCATGTAAAGATTGCGAAGGCTTTGGATGATGTGCTGATGGGTAGGATCACTCGCCTGATCATCAATATAGCTCCTCGATATGGTAAGACTGAACTAGCCGTGAAGAACCTTATCAGCGCTGGTCTGGCCATAAATCCTGCATCTAAATTCATTCACCTTTCGTACAGCGATGACCTTGCTTTGGATAACTCCGAAGCGGTAAAGGATCTGGTCCAGTCAGAAGCCTACCAAGCGCTATTTCCGGATGTACAACTCAAGCAAGGATCTGGAGCAAAGAATAAATGGTACACAACAGCTGGCGGCGGCGTATATGCGCGTGCTGCCGGCGGTCAGGTTACTGGTTTCGGTGCTGGGCAAGTTGACAATGAGCCGAATGATGCACAGCTGCAAGATGACGAACTGGAGCTTGAAGAAATGCTTGCGCTTGGAGGTGAACTGTTTGGTGGCGCACTGATCATTGATGACCCTATCAAGCCTGATGATGCGGATAGTGAGATAAAGCGCGAGCGTGTGAATAATCGCTTCGATTCAACGATCATCAACCGTGTAAACTCACGGAATACGCCAATCATCATTATCATGCAACGACTACATGAAAATGATCTATGTGGCCATGTCCTTGCAAATTACCCTGGGGAATGGGAGGTGCTTAGTTTGCCATGTATCATTGTCGAAGAAGGGCAATCACTACAGCAGGGCAAAGCGCTTTGGGAATTCAAGCATAATCTCAATGAGCTGCTCAAGATGAATGATATCAACCCGATCAACTTCGGTCGCCAATACATGCAGAATCCGCAGCCTAAAGAAGGATTGATGTATAGGCCATTCAAAGAGTATTTGAATATACCGCCAGCTGGTAAAACCTACCGCAAAGCTTATGTTGATACGGCTGATACGGGCAAGGATTACCTATGTAGTATCGCTTACGTGGAGACTGATCTTGGCTGCTATATTCAAGATGTACTTTACACGCAGGATCCAATGGAGATCACAGAGCCTGATACCGCGCGACAGTTAGCAACATACCGAGTGACCGATGCTAAGATCGAATCGAATAACGGTGGTCGGGGCTTCGCACGAAATGTAGAAGCACATCTGGTAACGCTCAAGGCGTTCGATTGTAAGGTTAGTTGGTTTCATCAGGGAGATAATAAGCAGGCTAGGATCTTTACCAACTCTGCAAAGGTCAATATGCTCATCCATATGCCAGCAGGATGGGAGAAGATGTGGCCGCAGTTTCACAAACACATTACTACATACACCAAAAAAGGAAACAATCCGCACGATGACGCTGAGGATTGTTTGACAGGGATAGCTGAGAACTTTGGCATCAACAATGAGAGCAACATCGACGATTCAATTATAGGCATGTTTGGGTAGCCAAGCAGACACAGCAAGCAGTAATTATGAAAGAGACTAAGAAAACGCAAGAGCAGATCACGCCCACTCTCATTGAAGAGATGGGCAAGAAGGCCGCGCCAACATACGAGGTAAAGCCAGAGATTAGCCCCGATGATCATGCTATTCACGATGAGCAGAAGCGTAAGAAGAAGGCGATCGTCAAGAAGGTGCTAGGGGCGGATGGTAAACCGGTGATGATGGCCGATGGTGTTACTCCGGCAACACAGACAACGTACATCGATCCAGCTCGCTTATCTCTTTCACTTCAAGATATCATCGTTACACGTCGTGTTGCTTTCATGAACCTGGGCAAGGTCAAATTATTTGCAGAGCCAGACAATACCGGAGAGGAGCGTGCCTTTTCTCTGCTGCAACGCCTTCGTGAGAATAACAAAGTGGCTTTCAAAGAATCGGAGATTGCCAATATCATGAACCGAGAGCTTCAAGCTGCTAAGCTGTGGTATTCCGTTGATACAATCGATGCAACTCATTGGGGTGGATATAGTGCGGTAAAGAAGAACTTCAAGGTGCAGGTTCTTGCCCCAAGCAAAGGTGATACTTTGCTGCCTGTGTTTGATAACCATGGCGATCTGATCTACTTTGGTAGAGGTTATGAGATCGATGCTCAAGCAGGTGGCGAGAATGGCGGAGCAAGTGCAGGCGGCAGCGAACAGAAAACCAAATGCCTTGACGTTTACACGATCGAAAAGCTTTACCGTTTCCAACAGGGTGCTGCGGCAGGCAGTGGATCTGGAACAGGAGAAGGCTGGGCATTGATTGACACAGTTGAACTTCCATACGGTAAGATTCCAGTGATCTACTATAGTCGTGAAAGGCCTATTTGGGCAAACGTTCAGCCGCTTATTGAACGACTGGAAACAGTGATCAGCAACTTCGCCGACACCAACGATTATCATGCATCACCAACGCTCGTATTCAAGGGAGCAACAGGTGCGCAGGCCCAAGAAAAAGGGGAGAGTGGCAAAGCTGTTTTGCTTACTGGTGAACATGCGGACGCAAAGTACGTCACTTGGGATCAATCAGTCGATGCAGTCAAGCTGGAGATTGATACTCTGGTGAACTTCATCTATTCGCTTACCCAAACCCCAAACATCAGCTTCGAGGAAATGAAAGCTTTGGGCAATCTATCTGGAGTGGCATTTGATCGTGTGTTTATTGATGCGCATTTGGCTAGTCGCAGAGAGATTGAAGGTGGATACGGTGAGCTTATCCAACGTGGAATTAATCTGGAGAAAGCTTTGCTTGCGAGCATGGATACTTCGGTATCTGGCGCTATGCAATCGCTGTCAGTTACTTTCGAAGCGCCACACTTTCAATTGGAGGATCTCGATGCTGATGTTACCTTGGCTATCAAAGCCAAAGATGGTGGATTGATCAGCGTAGAGACTGCCATGGGTATTAGTGGTTTGGTCACTAATGTGCAGGATGAGATGGATCGGATGAAGGGGGAGGTACCGGCAGAAGTTAAAGAATAGCCGCGGGAATCATCTGTTCAAATAGTTTTAAATATTTTATGATATGTCGTGACATGTTTTTATATTTGATTATGCGAATCATCGCAAAGACATGCAGCAACAGGTTTCGTTACGGAAAAGGCGTTGAACCTTGTCGGGTTCAGAGTTCGGTGGTAAATAGTGATATGTGGTCACACTGTTGTTGGAAAAGTAAAATAGGCAACATATCACGAGAAGGGTGTAACGTGTAGATTAGCATTACCCTATTATCCACAAAGACTGACAGGTCGGAAAGACGGTTACTGGGGCGTTTCTGCATTGGGCAGGTGGTGTCGGTTCGAAACCGTTGCGCTCCACTTCATAATTTAGGTTAATTGGTTAGTATGGCCGTGGGATTCACCCCGTTTCTCACGGCTTTTTTAAAGGGGACAAACAACAAAGAGCCATGATCCACGCAATCTACATCTACTTCATCATAAATGCCTTTTTAGCTGGCGGCGTTTCGGACAACTGGAAGCAGTTAATAATTTACTTCTTATTTGGTTTGCCATATGCAGTGTGCATGATTTTATACCATAGAGTTATAAGACCTATCTCGGAATCAATGGAATTGATCACGCTATACCGCCTGTATTTCAGCAAACATTTTGAAGGAGAAAACCACCCTACATGGAAAGACATCCTAATGGACCTCTATCCGCGATCATCGCTCTACCGCAAATGGGTGATCAGGCTTATTGCTAGGAAGTACGGGTGGGAGATATAAAGACATAGAGCTAAAGGCTACAATAACTCCATGTCTTTTAAATTTTTAAGTTCATCTACCGTCCACAGCGTTCGCAAACCCTATTTAATGGGCCTAAACTTTTCTGAAGACGTTCGGTAAACTGTCTCCTTTCGTTTATTGAATTACTTTTGTCATAATCATCAATACCTTTCTTCAAATCCTTTTTTTGTTCGTTTGATAGCTCGGCATAAGCTAACAATAGTTGTTCTACTTTTTTATCCATGTGTAAAGTGCTTAGTTATATTTTTTTTCTCAAATTCACCACAAACAGGGCATTTTGTTGATTGCATTGATATAGGAATTTCTCCACACCCCGCACAGCCTCTTTGAAATTCCCGCAAACCCGATCGCATTCCCATTCGGCGTTCGCGATCGGTAATTAATTGTTTTGAATCATTTTTATTTAATGATATAAGTCTGGTCTCTAGTTTTTCGAATTTTCTTTCAGAAACGTCACCCTTACCATTTGAAGTAGCTAGCTTCTTAAATGCTTCACTAAGATTATCGTGTTCATTTATAGCCTCAATAGCGTAAGAATATTTGTCATCCCACTTATTAACTAATGAGAAGCAAGACATTAAAACTTGAAGAAGGGATAAGGGTGCTGACAGCGCAAGTATATAATTAAAGATTGGAGTGTCCAAATTATACGCCATTGCGGTAGCACCTACCATAATTGGCACTATAACGCCTAAAAGTGATAATCGTCTTAACCATGTTTCGTAAAATCTTGCTCTATTATTGAAAATATAGCTTTTGCCGAAGGATTGCAGACTATAGTTCCAGCATTTTTCTCTATTTGATTCAGGCCTATCATTATTTCCCGCCTCAGGAATTTCTTCAGATATTTCCATAGTAGATAATTGGTTTGTAAAAGTAATACAAATTTTTTTATCCCTAATACGGGAAACCTTACTTAGATATGGTTTCGAATTTCTTACTTTAGCAAAAATAAAGACGGCCAATCCATTTCTTGAAATTGAAAAACATACTATCCTACTCCCGCCACTTTCAAGCTGCTTTACAAAGGCGAGCCGAAAAGAATAAAGCTCGCTTTAAAAAGTACAAAAAGTCTAAAAATAAACATAACATAATTTACAGGTATCGTACCTCGGCGGAAATATCTTTCGATGGTATTGTTAAATCTATGGAGATAGTAACCGCTCCGATTGAATTTTCGTTAGTTACAAATCCGGCTAGTGTAGTTCAGTTTATCAATAAGCTAGAAGAACATTATTTAGCAAGAACTAAAGTCTTCATTGATTTAAAAAACGTTGAAAAATTAGATTATTCAGCTGTTACGATATTACTTTCAGTTATGTTTTCTTTCAAGGCTCGCAAAATAAGATTTAATGGAAATTTTCCTAATAACAAATTATTAGCTAAAAGATTAATTGATTCAGATTTTTTTAAATATTTAGGTCGTCAGATTAGCGAGAAATTAGAGTATAAGGTAGGCAAATCGAACCAGATCTTTACAATGGGAAACAAAGAAGTCAATTCAGAACTTGGAGAATTGGTCATGTACGAAGCTTCTAAAACTATTTGGGGACATCCAAGGAGTTGTAAAGGTTTGCAGAGAACCATACTTGAATTGATGCAAAATACGAATAACCACGCGGCCGTTAAACAAAAAGGTGAGGAACATTGGTGGCTATCTGTAAATCACGATAAAGTAAACAAAAAAGTTTCTTTCATCTTTATTGATTACGGAATTGGTATTTTTGAAAGCTTGAAATACAAACCGAAAACAAACCAATGGTTTGGTTGGTTAGATAAATTAAAGACACATCTTATCCATGGCGGTAACGATGAAATATTTAAACTTTTATTGAATGGGCAAATGCACTTAACTGTGACAGGCCAACCATACCGTGGAAAAGGGTTACCCGGAATTAAAGAAGTTTTCGACAGAAATCAAATAAGCGAATTAAAGATTATTAGTAATAATGTTTACGCGGACGTCGTTAATGGTAATTATACTACTATAAAAAGCGAATTTAATGGTACTTTTGTGCACTGGGAATTGAATGAAAATAATGTTAGCGCAGCATGGATAAATTAACTCTTTACGTCAAGGATTTTTCTCGTACTCCAGGTACTAGGCATAGGGACGAGGGCCGAAAGTCCAATTCCGGACAGCAATTTCGTGAAGAATATTTGGAGCCGTATTTTTCCAAAGTAATAAGTGGAGAATATAATAAGCTAGTGGTCAACCTCGACGGCACGATAGGATTTGGAACGTCTTGGTTAGAGGAAGTGTTTGGTGGGTTAACCCGCCATTACGATACGAAAACCGTGATGTCTAAAATAGAATTTGTATCGAAGGAAGAACCTTATTTGATTGAAGATATACATTCTTACATAGAACATGCAAAGGATAAAGTCAAGTAAGCTTCATTTGGGTTTAGCGTTTGCTACTGGATTTGCAATTGGAATAATTTCACTAATTTTATTTAAAAAGTTTTCTGAATTTACGCTACAAGATAGCATCACTCTAGGCATAAATCCGGTAGAATTTGTCGCAATTATTATCAACGTTTTATTGGCATTATATATAGGGAAAACGATTGGTAAACAAAACGACTCCGATAGAGCAGAGAAAGATATTCTGATAAGCTCTTATGAAAACTTTGGGAATCAGGTTGATAACGTAGTTAGAGAATTTCTAGATACAAGGCAGTTTGATACCGCTATTGTTCGGTCTCAATTCAAGACATTGAGAAGAAGGCGCCAATCACTCGAAGATCTAGCAGCCAAGTATGAATTGAAGACTACTGGTACTGAAAAGGATTGTCCTATAAATAAACCCCTTAGTGAGCTCTGGGAGTTGTTTACTGACTCTCCTAGGACAGTAAGTTCAGATGCCTCAAAAGAGCTTCAAGATGATGTAGAATATGTTAACATGCAAAAAATATCCGACATCGAATCTAAAGCTACGGAGGTGAGTGAGTCTATTTTCGAAGTCATCATAAGCATCAATAGAAAATAATTACAAATCACTCCTAACTCCTGCATAAAGTACAAGTCTTTGGAAATAGCTAATAATTATGATATGTTTCAATACTGATTGTAGTAATATCATACTTATTAGATTTCTTTAAATATGTTTTGCAAACGACTGCAACTTAAACAGCCAGTCAACATTTACTTCTGTATTGGTAATTTTTATAAATATTTATAAGCCATTAATAGGCAATCAGAAATATTTTTATAAGTAAATAGGGTAACTTACAGTTTCGTAAGATTAAGCAATACCCCGACTTATCCGCAAAAATTCTATACATTAAAAATAATGCCGCAAAAAAAAGGTCTCTAGCAAAGCGACACCCAACAGTTGCAACCAGCCCCCGTTGCAACCCCTAACACTTTAACCCACCACAACCCCTCCATACTTTTGTATTCAGGCGTACACGTATGAGCAGCGCAGCTCTATACGGTTATAACTAAATCACAAATAAATGGACTTCAAAAAACTAATTAGAGCATTACTTCAAAGCAAATTTGGAGGCGCACAACTTTCAGACGCTCGTGTGAATGAGCTAATCGAAAAGGTAAAGGACAAAGTCACTACGGAAGAGGAACTCGAAGCGAAGTTGGATGCATTCAATGAAGGTTATGCCTTCACAGAAATTGCAAAAGACGACGACCGATATCGTACCAAGCTTGCGGAATTGGAGAGGTTGAAGAGCACAGGCAAGGGCGATGAAAAGAGTGATAAAACCGAAACTGCCGCCACCACAACCGAAGACATGCCAGCATGGGCAAAGGCTTTGATCGAGGGGAATAGGACCGTTACAGAAAAGCTTGCTGCTCTGGAGGGGAACAAAGTCGTGAACGATCGCCGTTCTGCTATCCTTGGTAAACTAACTGGAGCTGATGAGACGTATTCTGGTAAAGTACTTCGTGACTTCGGCAGAATGAATTTCGCTGACGATGCAGCATTTGCAGAGTACTTGGGTGAGGTAGAGTCAGATTACACGACACATACCCAAAACGTAGCTGAGAGTAAATTAGGGAATGATGCTCCGTTTAGAGGCGTCGGAAAAGACGGCAAAGTGACCGAGGCAACTAAGGATGAGTTGGATTCGGTAATGAATGAAATTGGATTATAAAATAATCAAATGGGAACAACAATAGATTTACACAACGAAGGTACGATCATCGATTCGTCCAAAGACACGGTGATTGTCACCAAAGTTTTGGAGACGGTTCGAGGTGGACGTGCGCTTGACGTTACGGGTTTCGATCCGAAAGTCGTTAATGCTGGCCATATCATCATTAAAGATACTGCTACGGGCAATATCTTCAAGCCGATGCCAGTCAATACGGCGGCAACCGCGTACGCAGCTCTTCCAGATGGATACGAGTATGCGCACGTGCAGATCAACACGGTCTTAACAGCGAAACCTGCCGCTGCCCTTTTAGTGCGGGGAACAGTAAACCCAAAGGCGTGTGTTATTGAGCCGACCGCGGAAGCGATCGAAGCACTTGGACCGCTTATCATTTTTAGAGCAGACTAAGAATTATGCAAAAATCATTATTTATTCAGTGGGTACAGAAGTTCTTTCCGGGGATCATTGTACGTACCGTCGAAACGCTGAACGACACGAAGCGTCCGTTATCGTATTTACATACGACGATGCTTCGTCCGGTATTCTCAGTTACAGGGAAGTGGGAGAGCCTTTCGGCTTCTTTTAGTTTGGTTGCTGCCGATGTTGTTGCAATGGATTCAGAATTGCCGCTTAAATCGCGCGATTCGATCTCTCAAGCATCTGGTGATATCCCGAAAATGGGTATTGAGCTAGCGCTAAATGAGACTGAACTTACTCAGCTTGATACGTTGATCCGCAGTGGAGCAACCAATGGGCAGGTGATTGCCAAACTATTCGCGGATACACCGCGCGCCATCGGAGCGATCTACGAGCGTAACGAAGCTATCTTCTTACGCGGTTTCTCTACAGGAGTGACTGTTGTTGAAGATCCGGAGAATGTTGGGGTAGGTGTTCGTTGTGATTACAAGTACAAGGTTGATCACAAGTTTGGAGTGGAAGGACTGTATACCGATAAGGTAAATGCCAAGCCATTTGATGACTTCCAGCGTATTGTCGAGAAAGCGACCGAAGATGGTAACACCATCGTAGCTGTTTACACCGATACGCCAACTCTGAATGCGATCGCCGCTACTGACCAGGCTAAAGAGTATTACTCATTCAGCCAAAACAGTACTGGCAATAAGCAGATCCCAAATCTTGATTTCGATCAGTTGAGCACATTGGTGAGTAAGCGTTATGGCTTTACTTTCATCAAAGTCGACCGTACGATCAAAGTGGAGAAAGACGGAAAGCGTAGCACAATCAAACCGTTCGCAGCTGGAGCAATGGTATTTGTTTCCAGCACAAATGTTGGTGATTTGGTTTATGCGCAATTGGCCGAGGAAAACCACAAAGAAGCAGGTGTTGAATATAGCAAAGCCAATGAGTACATCTTGGTGAGCAAGTTCCGCACAACTTCTGCAGGTTTGAGAGAGGTTACGCGTGCACAGGCTCGCGTGGTACCGGTGGTAACTGCCATCGACGAAATCTATTTATTAGACACTAAAATTATTCAAGCATAATGGCAGGAGAAACTACAAACAAGGGAGCAGAAGCAGCTGCTCCCTCAACAGAACAAACCGTGAAGACGGTTAAGCACACGGTAACTGAGGCTGATATCAAGCACAATCCAGAATTGATTGGCAAAGGTGTTAAAGTCGTTGATACGATCGATCTTCCAGAAGATGTGAAGGCCGCTGCGGATGCACGCGCGGCAGAGGCGGCAGCGACAGCAGATGCAGGCAAGTCCAAAGGCAAGGCAAAGCCAGCCAAATACACCGTTCTACAACCATTTGCTGATAAAGACAACTTCAGCAAGATGTGGAAGGAAGGCGATGATGTCTCTCACTTTGATGAGGATCGTTTGGCTAGCTGTGTAAAGCGCGGATTGATCAAGAAGGGTTAAGGTATGGCAAGCGTTAAGGAAGTCTTGAAGGCATCAATGGGATATAAATTTCCAGATGCTACGGTCACACTAATTTTGGAAGAGCACGGATTGGCGCCAGACGCACCACGTGAATCAAGTAATATCGATCAGACTAAGTCGATGGATCTTTCTCGAGCTGCACTTCTTGACTTTCTTATCACGCTACCTAAATCTGTCCGCGAGCTGGATTACCAGATCACACAGCAAGATGCAGATGCTTTGAGCGATATGCGCAGGCGTATTCTAGCTAAATGGGGTATCATCGAGCCCGTAGGTGACTCTGGATTCGTTGATTTATCAAATACTCACTAAGCATGTTTCCAGACCAATATCCAGATAAGCTCGTAAGGCAAGGGGAAACGATCGATCAAGCATTGCCTTGTAGGTTCTATCCCAACTCACGTAGCCGCGGTATGAAGAAGGTAAAGGATGGTAATGAAGTTGATGTACAATATACCATCTCGATGCCGGAGGAAACTCCAAATCTTGCCGTTGGCGAAATTGTTACTGGATATGATGAGAGAGGTAACGTTATTGTTTGGAATGATACGATTGCAATCTTCCATCATGGGCATTTTCATTGTGTGGCATATGTGTAACCGCAATGTATAACCGCGACGTATAATGTTTAGACTTGAATTAGATATGACCCCTGCCGAACTGGATGCTCTTTATAATGATCAGATCGAGGAAATGGATCGCCAAACGCTAGATGCATTCAAACGGGTACTTGCAAGAGCTTTGGAGATTCAGCGCGCTAAGATGCGCCCAGACGGTGGATACGATGATCAGACAGGACAACTGCGATCATCTACTGGTGGAATGATCTACCGCAATGGTGTCGTTCTTCACGAGGATTTCCAGTTAGCGCCATACGGGACCGACAAAGCGCCAGGAATGGATGCTGGCCGTGAATTGGCATTACGTGAAGTAAAGCTTGCTCGCAGTTACGGTGATTCTTCAGGTTGGGGGATAACGTTAGTCGCAGGAATGGATTACGCTAGTTGGTTGGAGAATGCTCATGGTAAGTCGGTCGTGAGGGATGCGCTTCGGGAAGTGGGAAATAGTTTGGATCAAGCGTTCAATGAAATAGAGGTATGAGCAAACGTGAATTGAAAAGTTCAGTTGATGGGATGGAAGATGTTAAGCTCGTACTTTTAAGTGCTGGCGTTGCTGATATGCTTTCGGGTGAAGTTCGACTGTTACAGCGTAGATTGAACAGTACTAAAGAGGATTGCGTTATCAATACGCTAATTTGGGATGCTGAGCAGATTCAGGGAGGCATATTGAATGTCAATTTCCATGTGCCTAATCTTACTGGCGAGCGCAGTGATAATCCTACAGCAGTAGATAATACCCAGCCAAACATACCTCGATTGCATGAATTGGGAAAGGTGGCAGCTACAGCTTTGGATGGGTTTGAAGGTTTCGACTTTTCTCTCAATCTTCGCGATCCTGGTCAACTGGATAACCATGGTAATCAATGGATTTACAATATTCAAGTGGAGTACAACTTTCTACGGAAAGATATCACATAGGAGTGGCGGCATACCGCTAGGGTGGCGACCATTCGCCAGTTAATTAACAGAATTATACGAGGAGGCAACCTCGTTGGTCTCTAACAAAGAATAATATGTTTCCAGTAAAAGGAGTAGAATCTATTGAGTTTGCACCGGTTGGTGCAGATGGAGCTTTACCATCTACGGGTTGGGTAAAGTTTACCGACATCGAGGATGGGTCGGTATCGTTCAACGTTCCAGAAGCGACACTTACCAAAGTTCGTGTTGAAGACAAAGATGGCGTTTGGGCAATTGTTGGTGAAGAAGGTGACGGCGCAAGTGTGACCGGCAAATCTTTGAACCTTGATCCTAAAATTGCGGATTTGCTTTTCAAAGGTATTGCCAATTCCACGGCTACCAACAAGTTTGAAGCGCCAATCAATAGCGCGAATGTTGTCAATCTTGCTGTACGTGTGACCTCACGTCCGCGATTAGGCCACAAGATGGTGTTCGTGATTTTGAATGGAGCTGTGGTGGCTCGTATTGAAAACCCATTGACCAAGACTGGCGCTGAGTTCCTTTCATTAGGATTCACAGCAGAGGCAACGGCAGTGAGTGACCCGGACGGCGATCCAGTAGCGCCTTGGTACTACGAGAAAGTTGCGGTAGCGTAATTCGCCAAGCAATTGAATTTACATACCCCTACTTGCCACATAATCAAGTAGGGGTTTTTTACACCTGAAAAATGACACAAAGAGAAATTGCAAATACATTTGCTGACCAGCCTACAAAGATCGGCGAGGTTCGCATGCCGAAGTGGGGTATTGTTGGCCGCCTGCTTGGATTATACCGCACGAAAGAATTGTCTATCTCTGGGCTTCCGCTTGGTAAAGTTCAGCTAATTGCCGCAGAGTTTGACGATATGTTAGGTGGTGAAGAGGTTGAAGGGATGATTCAGTCAGATCAAATTAATATGCTATTAAAGAGTAATCTACCTCAATTAGTTAAAGTGATTGGTATGGCTGTAAGCAAAGGCGCAAAGATGCCAAGCCGAGACTTGATGGATGCGCTCAATGAGCAGTTTACTATGCCCGAATTGGCAGAGGCTATATCGGAAGTCTACCGGAGGTTAGACTTATCGACTTTTTTCGGCATTTTGGCTTTGACCAAAAGTCTGAATCTAAGCGATACCCAGGATCAGCAAGCCCATGGGCAACCATCATCAACACCGCCATCGCTACCAAAGGATGGTCCGAGCAACAGCTAGTCTGGGAGACGTCCTACCAAAACCTACTATTGTACACTTTGTGTATGCCGTCCGCCAAAAGCGATTCCGATGATACGCCAAGCAAGCGAGGCAGCAGTGACGGTAAAGTGATTGAGATGTTTTCCATGTTTGAAAGTAGAGATAGCTAGTACCTTAGCCTTGATTTAGTGGTTGCAACAGAGCCCCGTTGCAACCCCCTTTGCTTGTCCTGCCTGCCGCGAATAGGGAACTTTGAAATACCCACAAAACTCGGGTATACATGGCTGATTTAAGGTATAGGGTAGTTGTTGATGATGCAGAAGCTCGCAGAAGATTACGCGAGCTTTTGTCGAATACGGGTGTTTCGTCTCAAGCAGGATCCGGCGGCGGAGCAGATGATGCAAAGAAAGCTGCTGCTGGTATTGCTGAGGTAAGCAAAGCACAGAATAGCCTTAAAGATGCGCAGGAAGCGGCGATCAATTCGCTTCGGGATTTGCGCAAGGAAAGAGCGAAGGAACTTAGTGAGCTCACCACGCTAAAGCAAATTGAATCTGAAGCTGCAACCGTTCTGGCGGAAAAGAAAGCAGCTACCGAAGGTTTAGTTCAAGCCCAGCAGAAAGCAAACATCGAACTTCAAAAAAGCCGTAAGGCTGCGGTTGATTATAACCTAGCATTAAAGCAGCAGGCAGAGGAACGTCGCAAAGCCACCGAGGAAGAACGTAAGGCCGAAAAGGTTCTTCGTGATGCGCAAAAAGTGCTCAAAGATGCTGAACGTCAACAGGCACAGCGGGAGAAAGCGGCCGCCCGTCGGCGCAAGCAGCTACAGCAAGAAAGCAGCGAATACTATCAACTAAATCAAGCCCTAGGCAAAGTTCGCAAAGAAACTAAAGATTTACTTGCTGAGATGTTTCGTCTTGAGCGTCAGGGCAAGAAGAATTCTGCCGCTTATGAGTACTTGCGCCAAAAGGCCGAAGCTTTAACCAAGCAAACCCAGTACTTAGACAACGGTATTAAGAAGATCGACGCTACGTTGGGTTTGCACCAGCGCAATGTTGGTAACTACGGAGAAGCACTTGAGCAGATAAGTCCAATCATCATGGACATCAACCGTAAGCTTGCGCTTTTTGGTACTTCCATCGATCAGCTTGCAGGAAAGCCATCTGCTATTAAAGAATTGGGCGCAGCCTTTATCTCCATGGGTAAAGGTATTTTGTCTTTCCTACTTTCTCCGATCGGCCTTTTGATCGTTGGCGTTACGGCACTTTTCAAGCTATTCACCGCAAACAAGCAGACAGTTATCGATTTCAATAATGGTTTGCTGAACGTTGCCAAAACAACGGGCTTGGCTGGCGCAGACTTACAGAGTTTATCAGACGCCATTATCAAGCTTTCGCGATCACTAAAAACTGTCAGCACGGATAAGCTATTGGAATACGCTACTGTTGCTGGTCAGCTCGGTGTTAAGGGATCTGCTAATATCTTAGCATTCACTGAAGCACTTGCCAAGCTTGAAACAGCGTCCGATATCGGCGGTGAAGAAGGTGGTGCGCAGATCGCTCGTTTGCTTCAATTAGTTGATGGTGGCGTTGAGAATGTAAAAGCCTTTGGTGATGAGATTGTGAACCTAGGTAACAACTTTCCAGCTACCGAAGCAGAGATATTAGCAAATGCTACTCGAATCGCTCAATCTACAGGTATCTATAAGATTGGACGACAAGAAGTGCTTGCCTATGCAACAGCTACTAAGTCAGTTGGTGTGGAGGCCGAGCTGGTCGGATCTACTATCGGCCGTACGTTGGGTATTCTGGAGAAGGTAATCCGCACTGGTAAAGGAGTCTCTACAGTCCTCAAACTTGTTGGAGGAACTCAGGCAGAACTTGGCGCGAGATTCCGTGCAGATGCAGCAGGAGTACTGACTGATTTCATTGGCGGGCTTAATAAAGTTGAAGGTGGAGCAGCTGGTGTTAATCAGGCTTTATCTGCGGTCGGTATTAGTGCCATTAGAGATAGAACGGTGCTTGGCGCACTCGCCACCAATGGCTACGATGTGTTAACAAATTCATTAGAGAAAGTTCGTAATGCTGCTGGGGCAATGGATGATGAGTTTGGAACTGCATCTCAGAAGTTGGTAAATCAAACAGCACGTGTTGGGATCGCTTGGGATAATCTTGTACTAAGTATTGAGAATGGGCAAGGAATTATAGGTAAAACTTCGATTGCGGTTGTAGGCTTCTTTGCAGACATTATTGAAGCTGTCACACCTGCTGGTTCGGCAACTCAAGCTCTTACAGAGGAATACATCAAGCAGCGTAATGAAGTGGCTGCGACAGAAGGTAAAATAAAGCCGCTTTTAGAGCGCTACGATGAGTTAAAGCATAGCGGCCACTTAAATACCAAGCAGCAGAAAGAACTGAAGGATATTATTCAGCAAATTGCTGCTGTGATGCCTTCGGCCGTATCTGGATGGAACAGTTTAGGAGAAGCATTGGATATTAACAGATCTAAGGTTTTAGGACTTACAGAAGCGCATCGTGAGTTACTAAAGGAAATGAATCTATCAACCACCCGTGAACTGAATCAGCAGTTCGAGCAGCAGGCTAAAATGGCTGATAGAGCGTTTAAAATTTTGAACAATAATAAGTTCGACGAGCTTGGATTAGAAAGACATCGAGAAAGATTTGCCTCCGTTAAAAACGAACTCCTAACAACTGCTGAAGAACTTCGAAGTATTGGAAATACACTTACTAGCGAGCAACGTGATGTCCTAGATAGATATGGATTCATTAATGCTGGAATAATGGACGTCGAACTACCGGCTCGTTTTAAGAAAGTAGATGATACTGTAGTTGAACCAGAAGTTGACGCAGATGCAGCCAAAAGTGCCGCAGAGCAGCGTAGACTTGCATTCGAACGTCAGCGCGCTTTGCAACTCTCTATTGATGCGATTAATGAGCAGGCTTCTCGGAATAACCTAACCCGTGATCAGCAGGAAATCGCCTCCATCAAAGACAAGTATGCAAAAATCGAGAAGGAGGTTAGAAAATTCTATGATAACCCAAAGAACAAGGGTTTCAATGTTGATATGAGCGGATTGCAGCGTTCAAAGGATTTTGAGGTTTCGGAGGCGGAGACTAGGCAAAACTCTACCACATTAGCCAAGTCACTTGACGCGCAAAAAGCATTGGTAGATGAATACAATTCATACGCAGAAGCCACTTCATTTGAAGCTGCTGATAAGCGATTTGCTAAGGAACTGGAACTCATCAAAAGCTACCGCCAGCGAATTATTGATGAGCGAGCTAAGCTTGGAGCGGCTCAATTAACAGCTTCAGCATTTGGTATGTTTGGCGCCCCTGCTGCTTTGACATTGGCGCAACAAGAAGCTGATAAGGCGCTAAAGGAAAGGCAAGAGGCTCTTGATAAGGAGGAGAGAGCAAGGGAAACCAAGAAGTACATTGATGCACTAAATCTGACAAAGGATTTTAATCAGAAACGTTTAGATCTTGACCGCGAATACGATACAGCTAGAACTGCATTAGGAAAAGATATTACACCAGAACAAGAGGCTGAATTGGAGCGTAGGCGTGCAAAAGATATATCTAAACTTGCAGCTGACCAATTGACTAATTCGGATTCTTGGAATATGCTTTTCAATAATTTAGACAATTATACCGCCTCCCAACTAGGCAAATTGATTGATGAAATTGAAAAGCAATTTGCTGAATTAAAGATAAACTTTGATCCAATTGATGTTCAGGCTATCCGTGACAAGCTTCGCGAGGCGCAAGATCAAATTCTTGCTGATAATCCTTTTGCACGTGTAGGGCAGAAGATACGCGCTATCATGTCTGAAGCAGCAGATGGGAGTGAAGAATCAAAAGCAAAAATACTTAGGCATTGGAAGGAACTTGAAAATGCAACGGCACAAAGTTTTGCGTTTGTACAAGATGCGGTAAATTCTGCCGCTCATTTAAAAGATGCATTAGGGGAGGTTGGTACAGCCGCTCTAAATTCTTTGACAGCAATAGCAACAACAGCGCTGGCTGTCCAAACAGCAATTAAGTCCGCAGAAAAGGCAAGTGTTATTCTCGCGGTAATTTCAGCCGCATTGGTCGTCGCAAATCTTTTGGCCGGCGCATTCAAATCAATATTCAATGCAGGCGATAAACGGCTTGAAAAATCAATTCAAAACACTAAAAAGGCAGTTGAAGAATTAGATTTTGCGTACCAGCAATTAGAAAGGTCAATACAAAGAAGTGTTGGGGATCAGTATTACAAGGATTCTGAAAAACAAATGCAAAATCTAATCCAGCAACGCGCTTTGATACAGAAACAAATTGATGAGGAAGCGCAAAAGAAGAAGCCGAATCAGGATAAGATAAGAGAGTCTCGAAACGAACTTCAAGGGGTAGACAACGATATAGAGGATTTGCAAGAGCGTATCAAGCAAATAAGGCTACAAACTGACTTTAAAAGTTTTTCTAAAGACTTGGCTAATGCATTAGTGGCAGCCTTTGAACAGGGTGAGGATGCGGTTAAAGCTTTAGATGATTCATTCAACAATTTTATCAAAAACGCAATTGTGAACAGCTTGCAGATGCGACTTATTGAACCTGAAGTTGAAAAAATGATGACCGCGGTGGATGAATATATGTCTTTAAACGGAAATGACCTTCAGGGATTCAATTTTGAAAGTTGGAGAGAAAGGATTGGTGCAGCAGGGGAAATATTCCAGAATTCTTTAGTTCCCCTATTTGACGGATTAGGAATGAACAGTATCTCATCGTTACGATCGGAATCTGTCGCGGCACAATTAACAGAATCAACTGGAAGCGAAATCGTCGGCATGTACCGTGCTGGTTATGATATAGCCAAGCAGCAGCTTAACATTATGCATAGCCAGCAAGCAACGCAGATTAATCTATTGGCGGTTGCTCAAAATAAGTTGATTGCTTTGAATGCAATTCAGGTCAATACCTACAACACTGCCGCGGAAGCGCTGAACATCGCTAATAACACTGCCGGTATGCTGAATGAACTCAAAGCCGTCAACCGAAACTTAGGAGGTAAATATGGGGTATAATGTAAAAGAAATCGTATTGCGACACATGAATAGAAAAGGTTCGTGTGGCTATGGCATTAAAGAGGTGCAGCAGGCTGGATCTATCAAAGAATTGATTGATTTAATGCTTACGCCTAAAGGTATCGAGCATTGCATGGAATTTCAGTTTCCAGACATCAAACTACTTCTTCAACACAAAGATGAGCTAAAAACACATCATGTCTATGTGGATGGCGATCACACCTTGAAAAATGCACAGCTAGTTGTTGTGTTTGGCGGCAATATTACACTGACTATTGATGATTACAATGTTTCTCAGGTGTATGCCACAAACGATGCTAAAGTAAAAATTATTGCAACTGGTAACGCGTACGTTACGGCGGAAAGGCATCACAATGCGGAAATAGCGAAAGTGACCAATGGGAATGCATCAGTAAAAATTTTCGGCTAATGAGTTCGATCCTCAACTCAACCCCAGCAACATCGCTTGGCCTGTATTTCCGCAGAGGATCGCTGTACAGTGAATTGCTAAAGCTCCCGAAACCAAAAGAACGCTTTTTCAATGAGTGGCCTGATCAACATGGTAGAGAATACGACACTACTTCGCCTACAGTATATGAGCCATTGCAGTATAGCATCGCTTGCTATTTGACGGCTGATAGTATTGGTGATCTACAGCAAAAGCGTTCGGACGTATTGGAGCTAATATCTAAACCAGAAGGTTTCACACTATTTAGCGAAACGCTAGGAAGAGGCTTTGCATTGAGGTATATCGAAAGTGGGTCATTCAATACAATAAATCCCATCTGGAGCAAAGGGAAATTGTACTGCGAGTTCACTTTGACGCTTGAAAACAACTTCGCACCAACCGAGCAGCTTTTTAGACTGGAGGACATCAATAGCATCGTACTAACTGAGAAGGGTGAGGAAATATATGTAATGGATTACACAATACAATTTTAAGTTCACAACACAATTCTAATGAACATTCAAGTATACAGACGTAACGTACCAACAATAGAGCTGCCTTTAAATGCTGCTATCTACACGCGCAAGCTGATGGCCGAGCATGAATTGGTGTTCTCGTTTGCTACGCCGGTAAACCTTGATTTGCGTGTTGGAGATACGCTAAATTATAAGGGTGAATTAATGACGTTAAATAGTGATCCAGAACGAACGCTGACTCATCTGAAAGAATACAACCTGACCTTTCAAGGCCAGCGTCATACCCTTGAACGATTCATTTTGAAGGACGAAGGCAAGGCAACCTTTGATTACTTCGGGGAACTGGATGTATTCATGTTGATGTTTCTGGAATATGTCAACAGCGTTGATGCAGGTTGGTCCATTGGTGAGTTAGATGCCACAGAGCCAACTTCGCTACGGTTTGATAAGGTTGATTGCTATTCCGCGCTTAACGATATCGCCCAAGCATTTGCTTACGAGTGGCAGATCAAAGGAAAGGTGATCAGTATAAAAAAGACGATCGGAACTGCTACGACATTATCTTTCAGCTACGGCATGGGTAATGGACTATACAGTCTTACTAGAAATCTGCTGGAGAATAGCCGTATAATCACCAGAGCATACGCTTATGGCGGCACGCAGAACTTACCTAAAGACTATCCTTACCAACAGCTTACCGTTCCAGATTATTTGGAAGATCCGGCATTGGTTGAGCGTTATGGCCTTCGCGAAGGATATGTTGAAGATTTGGAGATCTACCCCAACCGAACATCGACCGCTACTGGTGTTGGCCAAATAAATGAAGGCACATTTGAGTTGATTGATACCGCCCTAGATTTCGATTTAAACGGGCAACGGATTGCAGGTGAAGATGCTTACATCGTTTTTAAATCAGGCATTCTTTCAGGCATGCAATTTAAAATACTCTCGTACAGCCCTAGCCGAAAATCGATCAGATACGAAGCCAATAAGGAAACCAACGGAACTCTAATGCCTAGATCGGGTTTAGTTGCGGAGATTGGCGATCAATATACGCTAATTGGCATGCGTATGCCCGAAACGTATGTGACGGCCGCTATTGCAAAGCTGACTGAAAAACGTGCAGAGTTTTTCGCGGACAATAGTGTGCCTAGAATTGCATACGATTTGGATATCGATGTCTTGCATTTGAAACGTCTGGCCGTCGAACCTAGGGAAGGTGATATCATCAACATCAAAGATGATAGTGAGGGAATTGACGAAGATGTTCGCGTAACCTCCATTTCATATCCAGCGCATTTTCCAGATGTACTAGAGCAAGGTATGCAGTTTACATGCGAAGTGGGCAATGATATTACCTACACGCGTGTTCAGAAGATTGAAAAGGATATCAAGGATACGCGAAATGTTGTCACTCAAGTTAGCCGCGATAGCTGGGAAAATGATCGTCGAAACATACTAGCGCTAAATGAATTCAAAACCATGGTATTCGATCCAGATGGCAATTTGGAGAATCCATTGATTCAAGCAATCGCCGGACTTTTCGGTACTGATAGCCAGTATTACGATTTGGTAGATGTTGTGATGGATATCAATGCCGGCGGTGATCCGAATGCTTTTACAATGACTGGCGGCCGTTTAGTACACAAACGATACGTTATCGAGGGACTAGGTTACATCTGGCAATTAGCACCTTTCAGCGCAACAGAGCTAGATCCGCTAAAAGCATATTACCTCTCAGCCAAATGTAGTCGTACATCCCTTACAGGTGAATGGGTTTTAAGTGAAGAGCAGATCGCAACAGATGGCGGAACACATTGGTACTTTAATCTCGGCGTACTATCTAGTGTCTTGGATGGCTCTCGCAGTTTCCGCCCAACCAAAATGTTCACAATGATCAGCGGTGGCAATATTGAGACAGATACCATCACCGCCTACTTCATAAATGTAGTGCGCCTATTTGCGCAGGTGATCACTGTCGGATCCGAAGGTTTTGTAAACGCTGGGATTTCTGGGGTCTCAGATAATGGCGGACAGTCCGTGCGGTTCTGGGCTGGTGCAGATGCGCAAAGCAAAGATACAGCGCCGTTCCGTGTGCTGAATGATGGGTCAATGGAAGCCTTCAAAGGTAGAATCGGTGGGTTTAATATTGATCAGAATTTCCTCTACTTCGGATCTACCAATATAGAGGAATCAAATGCTTTTCTATCTCCAACAGCTATTCACTATAAAACCGACACGTCGCCTGGAGGTCAAACAGTCCAATACGATAAGCAAATCTATATCGATGTGAGACGATCCGCACAGGTTGCACATCAAATAAAAACAATTTCTATGAATAATCAGCCGGGCACAAGAAGACCAAATATTGCCTTGGATCTGGATGCTCATGGATCTCCTAATACTATCGATGATGTGGCTCTACAATTACGCGGTGGGGTTCTGGTTTACAATGGAGAGACCTACGTCAAGGGAAGAACATTTATACAAAATATTGGGGGCGGTTATGGGATGGTATTCGTGGAAGGTATCTATATCAACACAATCCCATACACAGGATAGAAATTACATTTAAACATATGGCAAAACAAGGTAAAGCATGGCCAGCAGGCTACAAAAAAATACAATCTACCAAGGTTGATAATTTCATGGTTTCAGACAAGGACACCAAAGAGATTGGCTATATCGATCGCAATGAGCTGGTGAATAGTATTGAAATCACAGGAGAATTAATAGACCCAATAGCACCAGGTACGGCTCAAGCTCCTGCAGTTATTCCAGCAGGGCCAGCTGGGCAGAAGCGAAAGTTTACACCGGCACCGGGGTTTTACTTTGTGGGTGGAACTACTCGTGAAGTGACTAGTGATAATCGTTGGGAAATGTTCTGGAGTGATCCTAACTGGCAATTGCGAGATCTTGGGAAGCTTCCTGATTTATCAAAAGTGCTACCTGCCTCTGCCAAATCAAATTGGATTGAAGACGAAGTAACTAGATTGACGGATGGCACTTTATTAGTTGCCAACAAAAATACTACCCAAGCTCCTGCTAAGGATCAATCAGACTGGGATCCTGTCGGCGGTGATGACACAGCAAAAGAGTTGCTAACCTCATATACCTCAGATGGTGGTGGGACAGTTGATCCACTTGTTTATCAAAATTATTTAATTACTAATCCTGGATTAGTAAGAACGAATGATGAAGGTTATAGGACAGTAGAAGTTGACGTAACAAATGCCCATAAATTGAGATACCAAGGTAGGCATATGATCACAAGTAATCCTCCTCTTTGGGCTGCTATAGTCGGAGAAAGATCTGACGGCAAAAAAATGGCTATTGAACCATCTCGAGGGGCATATATTGACTTTGATAAAACGTATGATGTATCCAATTTTGTGACGGTTTACGTAACCTACAATTACAACCATGCGTCGGAAGCAACAGTAATTCCTTCCATTACATTGTTAGGAGAAAATGAGTTTGCGCAACCTGACGGGGTATATAAGTCTGTTGAATCCGTACAACGCCAACTGGAAGAAAATAGGCTTTCGGGCGACCCGGGATCACAGACATTTTTGGGATCTCAAGCATTCAATACCAATGCAGGAGCAGGATATCTCAAAACACTACTTATTCCCGTTAAAGCTGGTCAGAAAGGTAATTTCAAAGTATATACAGATTTTGCCATACTTGATTACTACGATAAAAATCTAAATCTAATTGGAAGTCCATTGAACGGAAGCGGCGTAACGGTGCAATCTAATGCATCATATACTTTCCCTCAAGATGGTTTCATTAGTGTTATTACTGGCTCTAATCTATCCACCAGTAGCTTCACCCTAAGCGCCGTAGGTAGGATTTACTTGAATGCATTCAAGAGTATAAGTGGATCACCAAGGGCGATAGATCTATCTGAAAATAGATATCATGATGCAGAGCAAATCACAACTAACATAGAATTAGAATTGTTGGATTTAGGATCTTTCGGGATGGTAAACGCATTTAGATTCCGAGGTGGCGGAGTAGTGTTTGGTGGAGCTTTTGATATTGCCCCTGGATCGAAAGCATATGATCCCTCATTATGGAACACGATCTATATCTACAATTCGTATAACCGTCCTACGGTGCTAATCGTCAACTAATATGTTTGGGATACTTTTACAACTCGGAGACAGTCGCCCCGTAGTGCCTACCGAAGAGCGGCGATATAAAGTGTCGGATCTACTTCCTGCTGCTTTTACTGAAAGTGCGTTGGGTCTTGACGATTTTGCCGTACGTGACGACGCTTACGCAGCCATACAAACAAGGCTTAACGAAGCTTCTAGCCGTACACGCGTGATAATGGAGTGGGACAAAGCGGTAGCACTTTCAGATAATTTAAGAATTGGATCTAATACTGATATTATTTTTAACAGTGGTAAGGGAGCTGTTTTAATGAATGGTGTTAGTAAGCCGCTTTTTAGGAATCGCACAGATCGTGGTTATGGTCATGCAAACATAGTAGACCAAAATATTACAATCCATGGAGAAGGCATATTAAATGGCAATGCTATTAATCAAGAACGTGGTGTATACGGGTCTGGCATGGCTGCTGGCGTTGCATGGCATGGCATACGAAATATCGATATTGATGGTTTATCGATATTTAATCACAAGGTATATGCTCAAGAAGCTACCAATGTTATCGGCGGTAAACTAAGGAATTTTCGTACTGACATTGGCGATGTTTACCAAGGCCCAAATATGGATGGAGTTCATTGGGACGGGCATTGTATGGATTGCTTGTTCGAAAATGGACGTGTTCGATCAAATGATGATGCATATTGTATTAATGCAGATGATGGTTATGCGTACTGGCCAACTGCATCACACAACAATCCTTATTTGGCTGGTTTTTATAACATAAATTTTAATGGCCCTGCTCAAAATATTATAATGAAGAATCTCATTATCGATAACGAGCGAACCTATCATGGGTTCGGCATTCGAATATTATCATCTACCAGTAGAGTAGATGGCATTGAAATCTCCAACATATCGGGTGTAGCTAGCGATTATGCTTTGCTTATAGATACATATTCATGGTATGCTGGGGCAATAGATAGACCAGGTAAAGGCGATGTGGGTACTATACTTGTCGACGACTTTACGGTGCAGACTAAACACAGCACTGGAGGTAACGAGATACCAAAGGGCAAAATATCAGTAACCTGTTCAATGGAAAATTTCGTGGCAACTGGAGTAACACCGAATACACTTAGCAACATTCCCTTAGTACATAAGTCAGCAACCGATTTTCACAACATACCATTGGACTACGGTACTTTCAATGTAAATGGTATTGACTATTAACATTAGTAACAATGAGAAAGATAAATAGAATAGTACTGCATACTACTGCAGGTTGGGCGCACGAAACGCCAGAATCTATCCAGCGGATGTGGCGTGTGAATCTCGGATGGAAAAATCCAGGGTATCACATTCTCATTCCTACAGATGGATCTTTAGTTCACTTGGCAGATATCAGCAAGATCACAAATGGTGTGGCTGGCTACAATTCCGATAGCGTGCATGCATCCTATATTGGTGGTCTAGTTGAGATCAAGAACGGAAAGCACATCTACGGCGATACGCGAACGCCTGAACAAAAGGATGGTTTCTGGTCGGCAATCGAATACTTCTTCAAAGAAATCGGGAAGTATCAGGAGATAGGCCATATATCCATAGTTGGACATCGCGATCTTTCACCAGATCTTAATGGCAACGGAATTATCGAGCAGCGTGAGTGGATCAAAGTATGTCCGACATTCAACGCAATGGAAGAGTATGGGTGGATTGCCGGCAATAAGGCATTGGAGCGAATGAAGCACCGGAAAACGTATTAATAAATGAAAACAGAAGAGCAAGGCTGCAAACAGCAGGATCAGGGGAAGCAGAAGCCATCGTTCATGCAGATTGTAAATCATCCGGTGACTTACGCAATGATCGTTATTGTCACCGTATTCAATCTAGTATTTTACTACATCGTTGATTTGAATAAGGATTCGCGCGAGGCGGAACGAAAGCTGAATGAGAAGATGCTAGAAATGCAGGGTGGATTATATCAGCAGATGATCGAGGAGATTCGGCCGGCGGTAAACAAAGTCACCGAAGCAGCTATCAAAGTAGATAGCGCAGCAGTGAAAGTGGATAGCGTTGCTCAACAACAGAAAGGGAAACGCAAATGAAATGGATAATTCTATTTGTGCTCATCGTCACAGTAGGTGATGAGCCGCAGAGCCATCCGGTACCGGTGCAACGTATTGCCCAGCCTTTGGATGAGCTTGTGCCGCTGCTGGATTCGCTGTCATGTAAATTGGAAGGTATGACTATTAAAATTGAGAAGCTATGATGCGAGGGTTAATGATAGTTCTGGTGTGCCTAGTGTTCACCAGTTGCGGAATCTTCCGTAAGTCTAAGCGATCAGAGAAGTCGCTAGATAAGGTGGAGTCTTCAAAGGATGTCAAAGTAAATACAGAGCTGACCGTCAAAGAGACTGGCCGTGTTGAAGAAAATACGCGCGTGGTTAGCTCAAGCGATGGAAAAACAACCGTTTACCCTAAGTCCGGTGCGCAGACCACTATTGCTCCAGATGGAACTATTACAACCGAAGCGGACAGCATAGTACAGAACACTAAACAGCAAACGGATGCAGCTCGTAATATGGTGGGTGAAGTTGCGCGAAGTTTAGATGAGAAGAAAGATAGTGTCGAGCAAGAAGGAAAAAAGCAAGAACAGCGGAAGGAAGAGAAGGCTAGTGAGAGTAAGCCGAGCTTTTGGGCTATCTGGGGAATGTGGATAGGGATTGGATGTGCGGTGGTTATTGTGACTGGATTTTTGATGTGGAGGTTTGGGATTAAACGAAATAAATAATGCCGTCTACCAAAAATTAGTTTGAGATGAATTTTTCGAATACTTCACGTTCTAAAATATCTTTATACATTTTTAATCCAGAAACGGAAAGGTGTCCTGCGTCATAAATGTAATCAGTCTCATCCTCATTACTGGTATTGGACTTTACATCATATATATCAACATACCGTGATGCTATGTGTGAATTTTTTAAAAAATTATTAGCTTCAGAAGTGCGATGATCAATATATCTATTTAAACTGACCCCATATCGACTACTTAATAGATTTGCAATAGGATAATCTATTATATAGGACTCCGTTTGCCCGATATATATTACTGGGATATCGAATTGCGCAAAATACTTTTCCGTACTATCTATATAATTTAAAAGTGTCTCATCATCGTATGAAGCATAATTTGCTGAAATTACTACACCTTTAAAATGTTGATGATTTTCTGGAATATATGAATCAAATATGTATTTGAATAGATCTTTTGGGGCTTCGAAATCAGTATGTGATGCTGGAGATGGGAAAGTTGCATCGCCGGATGCTTGAAGTATGTTTACGTTTTTTGTCAAAGCTATATCTGGCATCAAGTTGCCGAACATTCCTGCGTGACTATCTCCAATCAATAGATAATTATCAACATCAGGTCTAATTTTGTCTAGGTGACTTTGATCCCAATCTTGAAAGTTTGATGTTGAAAGTATATGCCCTCGGCCAAAATCATATTGTCTTGGAGCTATAGAGTCTTTATAGGTATAAAAATCATTTATTATCTTTTTCTCACTATCATAAATCACTAATCTTGAATAGTCCAAATTAGAAATTAGTAGAAATAGAGTAAAAATTGAACCTGCTAAATACAATAGGTATGAAGGTTTCCAGTGATACATTTTTTTCTCTACAAAAAAGTAAGAACATATAGCGGCTACAAATGATAACATTATCAGCAGAATCTTATTATTCACACCTTCGTGTACTGTAAAGTATAATGCAAATACAGCAATTGGCCAGTGCCATAAATACCATGAATAGGAAACATCTGAAATAAAGTTTGGCAATCTCCAAGTAAAGATTGAAACATTTGAATTACTTAATATTACTAAGAAGGTAACAATAGCTGGTATCAAAGTCAGCGCGGATGGCCATCCATAGTGAGCAACAGGAATAACGTTAGTTATACAGAGTGCTAAAGTTAATAAACTGCACATGGTAATAGCTGACCGAACCTGTAAAGACATGATCCTTTCTGCCCATTGGCTACCGACGAACGCAATTCCTCCCAAGAGCATTTCCCAAGCACGCGTGTGCACCATATAGAAGGCTAGTGATTGATCCTTGATAGAATAGATTGCGCAGAGAATAAACGATATTAAAGTCAGAGTAGATATTCCTACTATCATAGCTATTCTACTTTTAAATATTTTATTTATGAAAAGCAGAAAAATAGGATATATCATGTAGAACTGCCATTCCACGGATAAAGACCAAGTATGAAGAAGTAGGTTAGTTTTTGATGCGCCGTCAAAATATCCTGATGTCAGATAATACTTAATATTCGATAAGAAAACAGACGACCATATTGCACTATCTATATATCCAGGAATCTTCAGGCCAAGAAATAATTGTGTCAAAAAAAATACGGCCACCAGCAAGAACATCAGTGCAGGAAATATTCTAACAACTCTGCGCAAGTAAAAACTTAAAAGATCGAATGAAGTAGATTCAATGCCAGTTAATACAATTTTAGTCATTAAATAACCAGAAATAACAAAGAAAATATCAACTCCTATAAAGCCTCCATGAGTGTATGGAAATTTAAAATGATATAAAACTACAGCTAAAACCGCTATGCACCGTAGAAATGAAATATCATATCGGAAATTATTACTAGCTATCATTTAATGCGTCAGTCAGGTTACTTCAGAGGCGAAACTAAGCAAATTATCAGACTTATTCCTTGCATGAATAATTTTATGAAAATTATGTAGATTTACAGCTATATTTCCTACCCCAACACCTCCCTCAAATACTTCTTGCTAGCCTCCAAGTCACTGTCAAGATCGAACACTCCGTAAACATAGGGCAATAGCCGATCGTATTCCATTCGTCTGGAGTGACTATCGATCACTAGCACAGTGCGCACGTCCGGTATGGATCTAAGTAGATCCACATCAACATCTCCAAGCAAGTTCACATTGATCATTAAAATGGATATGTTCTCGTAGCGAAGTGTATCCAGCACATCTAAAATATTGTCCGCTTCAAATGGCTCAATATCGTTTCTACACTCTCTGGCAACCAATATAGTGCTATACCTATATAGGCTTACTTCATCGGCAAATAGTACTTTCAAAATCTTTCAATTGTAGGTTACGACTAAGATAGCAAAATAGTGCTACGGTCGCGACAGAGTATTAATACGATAAATCATGATCGGTATTGATTATGCGATATCAATTCGATTATATTTGCTAATAATATTAGTAATTATATGTCAAGCAAAGAACCGTTCATACCACTTTGGCATCGAAGAGAGCCAGAGAAAAAAGAGATGCCATCAAAGGCAGCAGCTCTTTATAAAAGTGCAAAAGTCAACGACTGCTGGATATATGATCTCATAAAAAAGAAGTTCTATACCCCTGAAGAGTTTGCCGAAAAGTGGGAGAGCGTTTATAGAGAGCCAGGGGAAATTAGGCCAAATCTTGAATTTAAGGTAATGAGTCCGATGGCTGCAATCAAGCAACGTGCTGAATGGGTTAGAAAAGCTAGCGAAGAATTACAGGCTGTACTTGAGAAGCTCGAAAAGTATAATGTTTCGTTTGAGAGGAAGAAAGAGTAAGTCAAACCCACATTTCAATGGGTTAGACTTACTTAATTTAATTTATGTTAGTGAGGTAATGGATACTCGCGTACTATACTGAAATACTCATATCTAATTACTGGAGGAGCAACAGCTGGGGGTGGAGCATTATAATTTCTTGTTGTTATCTTGACTGAACCCATGAAGCTGACTATTAAAACACCATTACTAATTATGGCACGCTTGGTTGTAAAAGTAGTTCCCTCTGGACCATTTGCCGTTACTACTGGTTCATCATAAGTTCCATTTGCCTTTCTAGTGTAGGATAAACTGAAAGAAACACCTACAACACCATTGCTAACTGTTCCATAAGCATTTCCAGATTGAAGATTACCTACAATATATGAGGCTTCATTTGGAGCCGATGGAAGCCCATCATGTGGTTGTGGGCCATCTTGCCAATCGCTATCTGGTATTTCTCCTGGGTCCATTGGCTTAAAGTCATGCAAAGTAGCTTTTGAACCCTCTCCTAATTCTCTATTTCCAGAAGATTCATCTGTTTTTTCTGGCGGAAGATCGATAACATGTTCTGAACATGATAAAAATAAACAGCACAATGCTGCCACACTAATTTGACTTAGTTTTAATTTCATAATACATAATTTGGTGTAACCCAAATATAAGATATTACTATTATATTCCCTTGCTGTTGAAAATAAAAAAATGCTTTTAAGTTGTTCTTAAAATATGTGCGGTGCACCAATTCTTTTGAGAGCAAAAAAAAGTGATCGTTACTAGTACACTGGTATAATAACCCAGTCTTTTGTATTTCTGCTGAAATCGCCTGAACATCGTGCTGAAAATTTGTATAAGCGCTCGTTCACAATAATAGAAATTTCATAAAAGCTAACGGTTGAGGTCATATCTGTTAGAAGTTCTTCCAGTATTATAAGAGCGCTTATTGACAAATCGTTTCTCATATGTTGAAGTAGGGTGATTCAAAGGTATAAGAAATTTGGACTATTATTTCATCGGAAGTTGGACTTACAATGATTTTATGCAACGCAATCGATTGCGTAAAAAACATTATTCTGCTTTATTAGAAAACGTGCAAACTATATTTGTAGTAGATTTTCATGTGTTCATGTAAATCTTAGCAGCTCTTAGCCCCTCATCAAAGGTTGACACCCTAGAGGGGCTTTATTGTATCGCATCCTGAATATTCGCCACATTCGTATCAGTGCCTCGGATTTTGGTTACCTCTGTAGTGCGGTGGCTAGCCAACTCTCCTTTGAATGGAATTATCAATTGCTCGATTTCTTGGCGGCCATCAGCAAACAACCAAGCATCGCGGTTTTCCTCGGGAACAATCAGTGGCATGCGTTTACCTACGTTGTGGATATCGGCCATCTGATCGTTGGCTTCTGTTGTTAGAATGGAGAATGTCGGGTATTCTTTTCCTTCTTCGTTTCTCCATATGCTGTAGGTGATGCCTAGCGTGAATATCTCGCGATCGGGCATGTATACGAAGAAGTTCTGATCATTGGTTTTACCATTGGTTGCATGTGGCTCAAAAAATCCATTGACATACAACAAACCGCGGTACTTGCCAATCACATTTTTGTACGATGCTTTATCAAAAATCTCTTCGCCTTTTGCATTAAGAGTATTGGCTGATTTGTTCGCATCTGCTTCACTTTTTACCCAATAAGGTATAAGCTTCCATCTTGCCGGAATAATCTCATCTACGTTGCTATTTAACGTTACTGGAAGGTATGGCCGCGCGAAGCCGCTGACGTGAAATATTTCTGGTTGATCGTAAAGGACATCTTTGCCCAATATTGCTTTCTGTAATTCCTTTTTTCCTGGAGTAGCTGTATGATAGCACATAATTAGTAATTTAGAGGTGGTTCATGTGGATCGATGTTACAAACAAAACCATATGAGAAAGATACAAATCCTAATATGAATAGTGGCACTTCAAGTAGAGTTTCTAAAATAGTAGTATGAATACTGTAGGTATATAGGGCTATTCCCATAAGGGATATGCCCAAGGTTATAAATAGGTAGGTTTTCATGTTAAATTTACGTAAACAAAAGTCATACCCAATATTAATTGAGATGAAATACGTTACACTAACACATAAAGTTCTGCGTGGTTTGCGCGATCAAGGATTTAATATTTTACGATCGACCTCGCCACTAAGTAGCGAGAATCCATCTTGGTATCCAGACACAGTAGGCTTGGATGATTTCATGCATTGGGAGAATAACGAGTTTCGACTTCTGAATATTCCTTTTGAAGAAAAACACCTATTGGTTATTCAAGATGCTCTCGATAATATCAATGAAGAAGATTTGATTGGTGAGGTTTGGATCTAAGTTGATCTCATCAAATCATTGAATGTAAATTTGTGGATGTAGTTAATTCCAGTAAGTTCCGTTCAACCCTAAAATAGCCCCAATCCAAATAGATACAGCTAATAATAGCGTCCCCATACCCATAAGTAGCCACTTTGGAAGAATGTGCTGAAGGTATCTGGTTGATAGATAGTACAACGCTCCACCAACAGCTCCCGATAATGGAATCAGTACTAATGGCTTTATGAACCAAAAAAATCCCCATTCATCATTGTGTGGAGTATTGCCATATATAAAAGGGCTAACAACAAAAATACCAAGCGCTGCACCAAACATCATCTTGATTTTAAAATCATTTGAACTGATTCGAAAAACCCTTCTACGTGTCATTTTAGTTCATAATTTACGATTTCAATATACGATAAAGTTTGGAATACTGGCATAGAGTTAGCCAGCTATATTACTATGAAGAGACCTAAAATATTCAAATCATGGAGTAAGCGGCAATACTCAGCCTTTAAATGGTTTTTTCTTGCGCCAATAGGGATTTATATTCTCGGAAGGCTTATTATTTTGGTTGTGTTACTATTGGATCGCTGATACAATAGATATTTAGTTTATGATCCTAATATTTAATTTTATGATAATGGTGTCAACTAGCATTAACTAATTAAGGCTACATGACACCAATTACATATACTACACCTTCAACTTCCCAATCATCACCCCCAAATGAAACATATTCTTTGCTCCAAACTTCGCGCGTAGATCGGAAATATACTTTTCAATGGAGCTTAGACTATTCGGCTTGATACCTTCCTTGTAGAGTTCCTCGGAAACCTCTCTTTGTGATTTTCCTTCACTCAATTTCTTGATCAGTAGTTTTTCGAATTTAGTTAGTGTGGGCATGGTGTGAAGGTAAAGATAATACTACTTAAGAAATTATTTCAGATCAATATGACGTGTGTCAAAAATGATATTCTGCCGAACTCTATATTTGTAATATGAAACCTGTTGAATATGATTTCATATGTGATGTTGTTTTTACTGAAGCTATGCTTCGCTTTGAAAACAACATCGCTAACATCAAAGAATTAGAGTTTACATTCTATTTGATGTCAGTTGGAGAATTAAGTCTCATTATTTTTGATGAAGAATTTAAATTATTTCCAGGTAGAGTCCGATTTTTTATTAAAAACAGGATACTATATTATTTATTAAAGTTAGCTGGTCAGATCGGCTAGCTAACTTTATTTTCTTAAGCCGCCGCTATAAGCAATACTTCGCCTTCCTGCTCCGCCCATGCTTCGACCACATGTGGCACAACACTATTTCCGATGAACTTCTTTTGATCTGATTGATTACCATACAAGCGATAGTCAGCTGGGAAGCCTTGAATAAGCTTCAGCTCTGATACTTTGAGCATACGCATTTTGATATCGGAAATTCCATACATGGCCATGAATTCTTTGATTTTTATCATGGTTTCCGAATCACCTTTGTACACTTCGATTATCACGTCTACAGCAACATCATATTGGATGAAGTACAATGGTGCTTTATCTTGCCTCGCAATAATTGTTGCACATGGTTGCTCAATATGCATTGTATGCCCACCGTGTGATGGGTTGTATATAAATCCTTTAGCGGTCATTAATGAGTGCTTATCATTTGTTAGAAGTGTTCCAGCTGGACGGTCGACCGATTGATGATTGTGTTCTCCCGAATAGGACTTATCCAACCAATTTGTTTGAATAAGTGTAAATCGATCTTTAGTGGTGAGCGTGCCGGCAGGTTCGTTTACCGATTGCACATTATCACCATTCCCATAATACTTTGCTAAAAATGAAGGATTAACTACATAATGGTGCTTGCGACTCGCTAGTACTGTTGGACAAGGTTCTTCTACTGAACGGGAGATCCCACTAAAATTACTTGTCAGTACAAATGGCTGAACCTTTACGAATGAATTATGATCAATAGTCGTAATTGACGATAGCGGATTATCTATTGATGTTACTTGCCCGAATGGATCACCGCTGAAATACTTCGCAATGAAGGAAGTCTGCACTAATCCCAATCGATTTTGACAAGCGATGGTCGGCATTGGTTCGTCGGTTGATGGTGTGCGGATCTTACCTTGCTGATTCATGGAGTTGTATTTCATGATGAAATTAGCTTTACCTCCAGCTACTTCTTTTATCAAGCCAGCATAGATCCGTTTCAAACTGTTTTCTACTAAAGGTTTCTTACGTCCAAATATACTTTCACCCTCATCATCGAAATCAAGAAGGTCGCGTACCGGCATCCACTTCAAAAGGCCACCGCCGAAAAGATCTTGCTTTCCATTTCCCGTCTTAGAATGCGTTGGCTTCGGCCAAATTATTGGTAGACTAGGTTTAGCGAAACATCCGAATAGCCTATTGCGCGAAGTGTAAGCACCGAAATCAGCGGAGTTCATTTCGCGCCATTCATCGCGATACCCCAAATCATTGATATGAGCACGCCATCTCAGCCAGTCGCGGCCTGACTTCATGCTTACGGGCTTTCCCTTTTCATTTAATGGCCCCCAAGACATGAACTCCACAACGTTTTCAATTTTGATGTAATCAGGATCTAGTGCGGTAACGTATCGATCCAAATGATCGGCTAATGTACGGCTGTCTGCGTCACGTGCTTGGCCGCCCTTGGCTTTACTAAAATTGGTGCACTCTAGGGATGCCCAAAGAACAACCTTAGCATTTGGGTAAAGCTTGCGATATGTGGCAACGATTTCTACTAATGGCACGAGATCCAGTATCCGTATATCCTCTTCGAAGTGATATACCTCTGGGTGATTCTCCCAATGGCTACGGATAGCTTTGTAATCGTGGTTTACGCAAGCAGCGACAATTGCAATCGGGTTTCCTTGCGAATCTTTAGCGCGCGCAAATCCTGTCGTTGTGCCGCCAGCGCCACAGAATAGATCAATCACTATGTATCTGATGGCTTCTGGCCGTGTGACGAGTTGTGGTTTGAATGGTTTATGTTGAAGTATAAATGCGTTTATCATTACTATTTCTCTGTTAGGTAAGCCACCATTATCAACTTAACATTGCTTATTTCTGGAGCTTCGTATTCAATTTCAAGTTCGGTTTGTCCTTTTTCTTGCATCTTTACAAGCGTATAGTGCACCAGTATTCTAGCTGCTAATTCACTTGTGACAGCACCTTTCTTTAGTAGCTTCATTAGGAATCTTACCCAAAGTTTCTTGATGTAGTACTTCATCGTATTTACTGATATTTCGTGTTATCACTCATATTACTGATATCGGCCAATTCCTTTGGCCAGTTTATTTTGCTTTGGCGCGTCAACACCAAATTATGCGCATTGTAGTGGCTACTATGAAAAGTCATCACCTTTGCCGATAGTTGCTCTAAATCCCTGACGTTACATCCGCACAAGCTTGCTACCTCCACGTAGGACATTCCCATGCCGTGGAGTAGTTCGAGTGCGGATGCTATTTCTTTTTTGGTCATGGACTAAGCGCTGAGCATATCGAAAAGCGTGGGTACCGATAGCTTGTACTCCAAGGCCTTCAAATAGAATAATCCATCGTCGTAGTAGTTTGGATTAAGCTCTGCTGATACTGCTTTTCTATTTAGCTTTAATGATTGGTGGGCAGTAGAAAATAGGCCGCCAAAAGGATCGTCAACCAAATCACCTTCGTTTGTGAATCGGTAAATCAATCGGTCTATGATATCCAACTGCAGTGGGCAGATGTGTTTCTCGCGCTTCCGGTTTGCCTGATTGGCGTTTAGCGTATTCATGCGATTGATGTCTGTCCAAACCATGTCGCTGTTTGATGTCGGGGGGATGGTCATGAATAGCTTTGATAGCTTACCTGTTTTATCTAGATCATCGCACACGCGCAAATGCTCCTGAAAGTTGTACACGGTCGATGCATCGAAAGACTTCCACTTATTGAACACATACTTCATGTCTGCCTTAGATAGCTCGTCGAAGGACAAAAAGCGATCACCGCTAGACTTCCAATAAGCATGTGCGTCAAGCTGCCAAAGCGAAAGCAGGTATTCGTCAATCTTCTTTACTACTGGATCATCAGCATAGGCATTATTCATTTCAGTTGGTGCTTTGCGGAAAAGCAAAACATACTCTGGAAGTCCAACACCCATTTTTGTTGCGTCCTTGCGCTGCTCGCCCCACGTGAGTCGATAGGTTTGATTATTCTCACGAACTACATCTGTGGTGATGGTGATCTTGCCGACAAGATAGAAACCATGTTTGCGGAAGCATCTCACCGTATCGCCGCTGAAATCGTCAATTGTTGTAAAGCAAGTTCCGTTTTGATGTGAATAACGGATCCTGTCTTTAACGTGTATTGCAGCCACACGACCGGGCTTCAATGTACGGTGCAGTTCAGGTACCAAGAAGTCCATCTGCTTAAAGAATCCTTCATTGCCATAATTGTGTCCGAAGTCGTTGTAATTATCACTGTATTCGTAGTGGTCACCGAATGGAATAGATGTAAGGATCATATCCGTATGATTGTCGGGCATCTCCTGATGTATGATTGTGGTGTCCTCGTTGTATACCGTAGCACCTGCGACCGTTGCAGATCTGCGGCTATTGAATAGTTGACGTTTCATATCTGATTTAATTTTGGATGAGTTCAATCCGTACTCGCGCACTAGGTTGATCATCTCGGTTTGCAACTCAATGTGTTTGCTCCACTTCTCTTTCAAGGTCTTTAGTACCTCTCGTTCATTTTGGGTGTGTATCACCCAAACATCCACTTCATTAGTTTGCCCAAATCTGTATGTGCGATGAATGGCCTGTATGAAATCATTGAATTTGAAGTCAATTCCCACAAAGATCATTTTGTGGCAATGATGCTGCAAGTTGCATCCGGATCCTGCGATCTTAGGTTTAGTTGAAAGGATCTGGTATTTGCCTTCGCTGAAATCGATCAACAGACGTTCTTTTTCATCATTTGTCTGTGATCCGAAAACCGATTGCAAATCATCGTGATGTGGCGACGATTTGAATTTCTTTTCTATTTCAACACGCTCCGCCTCCAGATGATGCCATAGAATCCAGTTGTCATGCTTGCCATTCTCCTGGACAATATCGAAAGCTGTGTCTACACGTAAATCAACTGATTCAGACTTTTCTCTGCTAACATCAATAAGGCTTTTTGTGGTATCCTTGAACATTACGATATCACCTTTTTTGTTGGTGATCACATCAAGGTTTATGTTGGTAACCTCTTTTTCGTGAAGATTCAACTTCGGCAAATCATATCCATGATCGTCGAACCCTAAATCGGACGGCTTATTGATAAAGACCGCCCAAGTGGCAACCCATTTCCAAAACTCTTCTTTCTTGTTTTCGTATAAAGTGAGATGGCCAGCTTTTGTGCTGTCGCGTTGGAAGAAGCGAGTGAGAGCATGGCCGCGATCGATCACGCCTAAGTAATCAGCATAGTTCAAAATCTCGATGAAGTCATTTGGTGTCGGTGTGGCCGTAGCGACAAATCGGTAAGGGATCTGTTTGAAATAATGCAGCACATAATTTGTCGTTTCCGTTTTCAAGTTCCGAAGTATCGAAGCCTCGTCGAATGATACGCCGCCGAATACAGAAGGATCTATGTCGCCTTTGCGGATGCGTTCGTAGTTGGTCAAATAGACTGCCATCTCCGCTACATTGGCTTCGTCAGTATCCGTAATGTAGTGTACCGGATATCCTGTTTCCAAGAATTCGTTATCTCTCCGAAACTCACCAACAACAGCTAGTGGCATGCATATCAAGAATGGTTTACCTGTTATGGCAATTACCTGTTTTGCGATTTCCAACTGCATCATGGATTTTCCTAACCCAAAGCTGGCGAAGATCGCGCGACGGCCACCTTCTATACACCAAGGAACAATCACCTTTTGATGTGATAGAAGTTTTGGTGACAGGATGGCCGGATCGATCTTGGTACCGAAGTTTTCAGCTACTACAATCTTGCTTTCTAGGAATGCTTTGTAGTTATCCATTTGATCCTCCTCTCAAAGTATTGATGTCAATAGAGTAAGGCCATGTATCGGGTTTTTCGATTCTTTCAAATTCATACACCCACACCCACGGGTTTGCATCCCATGAATCCATTCCGTTGATAGATTGCCAAAGTTCTTTGTAAGCCAATATTGCGGTAGGCTCGTGAAGAGGGAAATTATAATCCCATTCCTGTTTTAGTCCATAACCGTAACCACCTGCCCGATCTACTCCGATTATTCCCTCTGCAATAGCATCACCATCCGTGATATCATGCAAACGTTCCGCGCGCACACCGGTAACCTTCAAGAATAGCCGACATGCTCTTTTAGGCATGAAGATAGATGGCTTCCACTTCCAAGAATCAATAAACCTCTTGCCAACACCATTCCATATGTCGCCAAACTTTTCTTCGTTCTGTTTTTCGTCAGCTCGATAAACGTATTCTGATGTTCTGCCTTCAAATTCTCTATCTGTATGTATCTGAATCCAAGTTTCCCGACACCAAAGTACATCACCAACATTTGCGATAGGTTTGATATCGTTGGTAGTGTCGTTTTTAGGTCGTTCGTCCCAATCAATTGAAGTTATGCCAGTAACAACGCCATCGAGAGTTTTACCAACTTGAAACAGGCCGCTTTCGTGCTTGCTTTTGATAATTCGCCTTGTTTGCGTTTTAGTTCCCTCAAGTATTGCCTGTACCATCGGTGCGCTAAAAAGAATTGGTTTAATAGTCATTGTCGCTTCCTCCTTTCCCCTTCACCGGCTTAGCAAGATAAGGTGATGTGAATGATTTGTCTTCTTTTGCTTTTCTCTCTGCCCAGGCGCGTTTGATCTCATCGTCTGTACGTGGATCGTTGATCTTGACATATACACACATACTCATGAACGGTATGTGCACTTTTCTCTGCTTTTTAGGATCATGCACGCGAGTAGGGTAGACCTTTGATCCTTGGGTTACTTTTACTTCACCCTTTTGCATGTGTGAGGCTTCTCTCATGATTCAACCTCCTCTCGTTCTGGCGCGATATCGTAAACATTTGGCGCAACTTGAAGAGCTGGCGCTTCGATCTGATCGAGCGCAGCTATAGTTTCCTGATCTCTCATGATAGCATTTCGATGAAAAGGGTTAGCATTCTCACGCTGGTAATCCGATCGAGGTGATTTTCCTTATTGCCGTGAAGCAAAAAGACTTTGGAAAATCTAACAACGCATAGCGTGCCGAGTTGAGTTTCTACGGAGTGATATTGCTCATTGGTATTTGACCATGTTGTACCACGGTCAGTAAATCCAAGTTCGCAAAGTGCGTAAGGATGAAAGATATTGTTCGCCGCTTTACCAGTAGCTTCTACCAGTAGCGGCTTGATTTGATTTGTGTAATTTGCTGTGTTCATTTCTTAAATTTTTGAAATGGTCACTCGCAAAATCGGGGAGGTCTAATCGGCGAATAGCGGAATAATCATTTGAGAATTCATATTCACACCATCCTGATCTAATTAGTCGTTTCACGCCATCCGAGAATCCAACGGGATCCTTTGGTGCTAACTTCCCAATACTGATCGTATCGCCTATTTTAATCGTCAACAATTTTTTGAGAACCAGTTTGTCGAAGTCAAGTCTCATAACATTTTTATTGTGACGTACTGATGCAAATATATAAAACATGTCTTGACATGTCAAATATTATTTAAAATTTTTTAGATTATTTTTTAGAAATTAGATAAACAAAAAAAACACCGCCTAGAAGCGGTGTTTATTTGGAAAGATTTACAAATGCCTTACAGGAATTTTAAACAAACGTGTAAAGTCTTATAAACTAGATGTTTGCAAATCTTTCACTTGTATTGATTTATTAAACAGAAAAACTTTCTCCGCAAGCACAGGTGCGAGAAGCATTGGGATTGTGAAATTCAAAACCTTTACCACCTAATCCGTCAGTGTAATCCAACTCGGTGCCAGCTAGGTACAAGTAAGATTTGATGTCTAAACAGATTTTGACACCATTATCTTCAAAAAACTGATCACCTTTCTTCTCTTCGTTATCGAAGTTCAATTTGTACGAAAGTCCTGAGCAGCCGCCGCTTTCTACGGCAACGCGTACAAAATAAGAGTCATTGTACTGCTCATCTCTTAAAATCTCGTCTATCCGCGCTTTCGCTTTCTCTGTGACAGTCACCATGGTATGCCTTTATTAGTGTTTATACAAATAACCGTAATTTTTACAAAAAAAGCAATGCGATCCCGTTTGATTTGTGTCATTTCAACTTCAAAACTTATCTATTGCATTAGATCAAAACTTATTTCGTTAGTAACGAATATCTTATTGTAATAATTACAACACATTATGCGTAATTAACGATTTTTAATAAATTTTAATGTGCTGATTTCGTAAATTGTCTTCAAGTAGTCAGTAAAAGGATTTATTACTTTAAAGAGAGAAAGATATGACAACAACTTTGATTGAGAAAGAAGAGATTGAACAATACAAGTTTGTTCCTGCTGAAGTAGATCGTACCAAAGAATTTGCATCTAAGCTATCTGATGCACTACGTTTAGGGAATGAATTTAAATCAAAAACAGCCATGACTTTTATGACGGAAGATGGTCCAAAACGGGTGGAAACCACTGTGTGGTCTCTGACGGAAAAATACATTGTGTTGAAAGCAAGCGTTTTAATTCCGATGCGCTCTCTGATTGATATCAGCTATTAATACCCATATATCACAAATATCTACCACAGTTTCTAACTTATAAAATGCACAAAATACTTGTAGCTATAGCTACGTTTGGGCTTACATCTGCCGCTTTTGCGCAAGCAGATACGACCATGATGCGCGAAATCTATCGCCAATCGCTCACCAAAGGAGAAGCATATGACGATCTTCGTTATTTAACAAAAGAGATAGGGCACCGAATTGCAGGTTCGGATCGCGCCGAAAAAGCCGTAAAATGGTCTGAGTCTTTGATGAAGACATTACCATTTGATCGTGTGTATCTGCAAGATGTTACCGTGCCCTATTGGGATCGCGGCGCGCCGGAGAAAGCCATCATAAAAGAAAACCAAGATACGCTGCAAGTATTAGCATTGGGTGGTTCTGTCGGTACACCCAAAGGTGGATTAGAAGCTGAAGTACTCGAAATTGAGTACTTGTCAGAATTGCAGAATCATGGTGAAGATGTACAAGGTAAAATCGTATTTGTCAATAAACCATGGGATGAATCACTCGTCGAGACTGGCACGGCGTACGGATTAAATACCGCACAACGTAGTCGTGGTCCAGCCGCAGTCGCCAAATTTGGTGGTGTAGCGTACTTATTTCGTTCGCTGTCTTCTTCCACGCGAGATGATTTTCCGCACACCGGTGGCACACGATATGTAGAAGGGATTGACAGCATTCCGGCCATGGCCATTTCCGTGGTAAGTGCCGAACGTTTACATAGCGCATTGCAACACAATCCGAAAGCAAAAGTATATTTGGAGCAGCATTCTGGTTGGAAAGGACCGGTTCAAACACACAACGTGATCGCCGAATGGCGTGGTACGGAAAAACCAGATGAAATCATCACCATCGGCGGGCACATAGATTCTTGGGACGTTGGTGAAGGCGCGCACGATAATGGTACCGGTACGATGGGAACATTAGATGCTATTCGTACCTTAATGAAATTGGGCTATAAACCCAAGCATACGATTCGACTGGTGTTCTATATGAATGAGGAAAATGGTGTACATGGCTCAACAAGATATGGCGAATTAGCGGCTCAAAACAAGGAGAAAATCATAGCGGCGATCGAGAGCGATGCCGGTGGATTTGCCCCGCGTGGATTTGATATTAAAGCTTCTCGTGCATCGGTAGATTGGATTCAGGCGACTTGGAAACCTTTATTTGAGCAGCAATATTGGGTGTCGCGTTTCTTAGAAGGCAGTCCGGGCGTAGATTCTGGTATTTGGGCGGAGCAGTTTCCGAATACGGTGATGTTCAATTTCCGCCCAGATCCGCATCGTTACTTTGATCTGCACCACACGGCCAAAGACGTGTTTGAAGCGGTAGACCGACGTGAACTCCAATCTGGCGTGGCGGCGATTGCTTCTTTATTATATTTGATAGATTCACAAATAGATCAATTACCAAAATAAAATCTGTGCGATGGTTGAACTCATGAAAGCAATCAAGTTGGATTATACTAACGACTCACCGCAAATGAGCTGGGAAAATGTCCCTTATCCACATCCCACCGCAGAAGGACAGGTGTTGATTCGTGTAAAAGCGGCCGGCGTCAATCGTCCAGATATTTTGCAACGTGATCGCCAGTATGAACCTCCAGCAGATGCTTCGCCCATTTTAGGATTGGAAGTCGCAGGTGTGGTAGAGCAAGTTTTTGGCGAAAGCCAATGGCGGCCGGGCGATGAAGTTTGTGCGCTCACACATGGTGGCGGCTACGCCGAATATGTGTGGGTTGATGAGCGACATTGCTTACCAAAGCCAGAAGGTTGGTCATTTGTAGAAGCCGCCTCTTTACCAGAAACGTATTTCACCGTCTGGTTCAATGTCTTCATGCAAGGCGAGTTGGGGCGCCGAGGCGCAGAAACTTTACTAGTGCATGCCGGTGCTAGCGGTATTGGCGTCGCGGGCATACAAATGGCCAAAGCACTTGGCCATCGCGTGATCATCACCGCGCGCAAAGAAGCGCAATTGAATATCTGTAAAGATATTGGCGCCGATGCGGCCGTGCTACTGGATGATGATTGGGTAACGCAGGTGAAAGCCTTACGCGGATCGGTGCAGGTAGTATTAGATATGTTGGGAGAGAAAACATATCCTGGAAATATCCAAGTACTAGGCAAGGAGGGAAGATTGGTCTGGATTGCCTTCCTCACGGGGGCGAAGGTTAGCGTAACGATTCCTCAAATGATGGAAAAGCAAATCCGCCTGACCAGCAGTTTTCTCCGTCCGCAATCCTTCGATGTAAAGGCCAAAATCGCCGCCGGCTTGCGGGAGCATATTTGGCCGCAGATATCTGCTGGTAAAATTAAACCGGTTATTGAAAAAACATTCCCCATCCAAGATGTACAACAAGCGCATGCTTGGTTAGAAAAAGGTGGTCATGTTGGTAAGATAGTGTTGACAGTTTAAGAACCACAATTTTACGTCATTTTTTAGATGATGATTTAAACGATTTTCTCTTCAAAAGATAGTAGTTATTTCAAAAAGTGTATATTGGGCGCATTCTACCAGATACATGCAAGAAATATCAAACGATCATCTGAAAAGATTATGGGATCAGGTCTGTCTTCACGACGACTTGAAATCGTTTGAGCTGCTTTTCTATCAGCTAAATCGCAATCTCTTGATTTTCTGCGATACCATCATCCACAACGAAGCCGCGGCAGAAGAGTTGGTGTCCGATTTGTTTGTGCATGTATGGAATAATCGCGCCACGCTGACGCATGTGCTGACGCCCCGATCTTACCTTTATGGAGCCGTCAAAAACAAGTCTTTAAATTACCTCAAGCAGTTTTCACATCTCCAGTTGCAGGTAGATCTTTCCGATAATGTCACGGTGATGGACAGCACCGACCCCAATACCTTGCTGGAGCGGAAAGAGTTTTTTGCCAAGATTGATAGTATTATTGCTCGATTGCCCACACAAACTTTACTGGTGTTTCGATTGGTGAAGGAAGATGGGATGAAGTACAACGAGGTGGCCAAACTTCTCCATATATCTCCACGCACTGTACAGACGCACATGCGGATCGCATTTCAGAAAATATCCGGCCTATTAAAATCCTTTGTAGATCGTGATAAAGCCCGTTTATCCAATAAATTCTACACATTGGCCGGTTTGATTTCACTGTTTTTTTAAATTTTTTAAATTTCTTCTACGCCTTTTTGCTTAGAATGTTGTCATATGCTTGGAAGGGCTTCCTATGGCCACCTATGATATTCCATGCAACAAGAAAGATTTGAGTATTTAGCTAGCAAAAAGTTAGGAGATCAGCTCAGCGATGAAGAGTCGCAGGAGTTCGAGGCGCTGTTACAGCAACAACCAGATTTACTCAAGCAGTATAAGCTTTTGCAACAGTATTGGTCAGAAAAACATAGCCAGAATCAACGTGATCGAGAACTCTTTCAAAATGTCTTGCAGCGCATCGATCGGAGCGACAAACCACATACGAGCAGATTCCGGAAATTCTGGATGCCGGTAGCACTTGTCGCTAGTGTATTATTGGCCGTAGGCCTGTTTGTCTTCTATTTTAGCGGATCGGAAGAACATAAATTTGTGGCCGATCGCAAGCAGCAGAAAGTCATTTTAGATGATGGCACCGAGGTAATCTTAAATTATAAAAGCACGTTATATTACCCAGACAAATTTGAAGAAGACATTCGTCAGGTCACGGTGGTAGGTGAGGCTTTCTTTCGCGTAGCGAAAGAAAAAGATCGCCCATTCATTGTCCACACCAAAAATGCCGTCCTAAAGGTATTAGGAACTAGTTTCAATGTTCGCGCTTACCCCGATGAAAACACGACTGAAGCCAGTCTGATCGAGGGCGCATTGGAAGTAACGGCAAATGATAAAAAAGCAACGCCGATTCTGCTAAAACCAGCCGAGAAAGTCATCATTCCTAATCAGCAACTCCAGAAAATAGCTTCACGCAAAAGAAGTGCTCCTAAAAAGGTAAAAATCACTTTTTTCAAACCTACCGATGTACAGGCGGTGGAAACGACATGGCTGGAGAATAAGTTGGTGTTTAAAGATCAGACATTTGCCGATTTGGCCAAAGCGCTAGAACGCAAGTACGATACGCCTATCGAATTTACAGATGCTAGCCTAGCCAAACTGCGCTTTACTGCACGATTTGAGCAAGAGAGTTTAGAAGATATTCTCTCCGCTTTGCAGCTAGCAGCCACCTTTCAATACCGAATTCATGATAACCGAATTAGCATATCCAAATACTAACCAAACCTAATCCAAATGAGAATTTCTAAACACCCTACATAAAATGATGAAAGCTGCCAGGCAGCTTCCATCGAGTCTAATAAAACAAACAAGAATCGGGTCAGCATTTGCCGATGCTGGCCTTTATCCAATTCGTATTAAATTTATGATTTTTTTTCAACACCCACGTGGTGCTATCAGACGGCATGGACTTCGCCAAAAGTTCATGACCAAGCAGTTGGTTGTGCTTTTTATGATGCTGTTGCACTTTCAAAGTTATGCCAAGGTACAGGCGCAAGACAAGATCACTTTACAGCGTCGCGCGATTTCCATTACAGAATTCCTGCAAGTTCTAGAATCAAAAACGGACTATCGATTTGTGTTCAATCAGGAAGTTTTGGCCAGCAAAGGAACGGTCAGCGTCAATGCTAAAGACGAATCCGTCACCTCGGTGCTCCAAAAAGTATTGGGCGCCAAAGGAATCTCTTTCACCGAGAAGGAAAGCAACTTAATCGTGATCAATAATCCAGCAGCTCAACAACGCGTTTCTGGCGAGGTGAAAGATGCCGAAGGCAATGCCTTAGTTGGCGTGAGCGTGCGTATCAAAGGTACCGATCGCGGTACTTCGACCGATCAGAATGGTCGTTATACGTTAGATGCGGCCAACGGCGAAACCTTGACGTTCTCTTTCATCGGGTTTCAAGCAGCAGAAGTGCGTTACACCGGACAGCAAACGATCCAAACGACACTCGAAGTGGCTGCCGAAGGATTGGACGAGATTGTCGTAGTCGGTTATGGTACTCAGCGCAAGGTGAACTTGACCGGTTCGGTCTCCACGGTGAAATCTGAAGATTTAGATCGTCAGATTGTAGGTCAATCGACGCAAGCTTTACAAGGACTTTCTGCTGGTTTGACAGTTACCAACGGTAGCGGGCAACCTGGTCGCGATCAAGGAACGCTGAATATCAGAGGTGTAGGTACGCTGAATACAAGTAGCCCTTTAATTCTCGTAGATGGTATTCGCTATGATAACTCCATCAGTTTGAATGATATTGATGCGAGTGACATCGAGAGTATCTCGGTATTAAAAGATGCGGCGGCAGCATCGATTTATGGTGTTCGCGCAGCGAATGGTGTAATCTTAGTAACGACCAAGCGCGGTGCGCAAGGCGGCACGCAAGTAACGTATGGCAACTATTTTGGATGGCAAGAGGCGATTCGTACGCCGGACTACGTCGGTGCCCAAGATTTTATGCGTTTAGTAAACCAGTTGAATACCAATGTGGGTAATACCGCAGTGTACAACCAAGAGCGCATCAATGCCTACAATGATCCGAATCGCGATCCCAACCAATTCCCAGACAATTACTGGTACGGAGATATCTTGACGGGCTCGGGTTTCCAACAAAAGCATAGCATGTCGTTGGCAGGTGGTAATGAGAAGAACAAATACCGCTTCTCCGCCAACTATTTCGATCAAGCAGGTTTGATTCGCAATATGGATTTCAATCGCCTTACGGTTCGGTTGAATACCGATTTCAAAATCTCGGATAAATTGAATTTCAATGCGGATATCTCCGGTCGTTTATCTGGCACAGATGAGCCACAAGCCACGGACGGTTCGGCTTGGTTCCAGTTTGGTCAAGCCACCAAAATCAACCCATTAGAATCTGCTAAAGACGAAAATGGCAATTGGCGTGCGCTGCGTGGCGAGCACAATGTGTTGCGTTTGCAAGAAGAAGGCGGTATCTTTTCAAACAATGACCGCTTGTTTACCACCAATTTCCGGTTAAACTATTTGCCTGTGGAAGGATTGACGTTGAGTGCGGTGGCTTCCAACAATTTCCAGAACCAATATCTCACCAATCACACGAAGCGTTTTACCTACTCCAATGCTACGTCGCCTATCGGCCGCGATCAAATCACCAAGAATGCAATCGGTTACATAAACCAGAATTACCAAGGTTTAGCGGAGTATACCAAAGTAATTAATGATCATGATTTTAAAGTATTAGGTGGTGCATCATACTTGGGTCAGCGTACCGACGATTTGTTGGGGACGCGCTTTGATATGCCCAATAATAATTTGACAGAGATTGATGCTGGATCAGAGGCGACGCAACTGACGAGAGGTACTGCACGTGAATACAACTTGGTATCTTTCTTTGGAAGATTGAATTATGCGTACAAAGGCAAATACTTGTTAGAAGCTAATATCCGTCGTGATGGTTCATCTCGCTTTTCACAAGGACAGCGCTGGGGTTGGTTCCCCTCGGCATCCGTAGGCTGGCGCGTTTCTGAGGAAGCCTTTATGCAAGATGTCACGTTTATTCAAGATCTGAAAATCCGTGGATCGTACGGTCGTTTGGGTAATGATGCCATTGGTAATTATCCGTACCAGTCGAATTACATCTTACGCAGTTACCCATTTGGTGGTATCCTCAATCCAAGTACGGGATTGGAGATTTATCCCAATTCAGGACTTACTTGGGAAACCACCGATATTGCGAACATCGGTCTAGACTTTACGCTCTTCAATCGCTTGAATGTCACCTTAGATGTCTTCGATAAGAAAACGAGCGATATCTTGTTGCAACTGCCTATTCCGGAAGCAGTAGGATTGAGACCTAGTTTCCAGAATGCCGCTTCGGTACGCAATAGAGGTTGGGAACTTACGATGAACTATAGCCAGCCCGTTAACGAAGATTTTCGCTTTAATGTAGCGCTAAACCTTTCTGACGTGAAAAATGAAATTCTTGATTTGAAAGGAACAGATTTCAATTCCACGGACAATAATGGTCTAAACCTAGGTAACTATGTTGGGCGTCCGATTCTAAGCTATTATGGTTACTTGGTAGATGGTATTTACCAAAATGATGCGCAGGTTGCAAATTCTACGACTTTGTCAGGACAGGTTGGGCCTGGTGATTTGATCTACCGTGATATCAATGGCGACGGCGTTTTTGATAATACCAATGACTTTGCCTACTTGGGTAGCAATATTCCACGTCTTAACTACGGTCTGACTTTGGGTGCTAATTACAAAGGTTTTGACTTCAGTGCTTTCTTCCAAGGCGTAGCCAAAGTAGATATCAATACTTTAAACTTAGAAAGAGCGCCAATCAATCAGGATGGTAACTTCCGTTCGGCTTGGTTAGGTGCTTGGACACCAGAAAATATGGGGGCTGATTATCCACGTCTAACGCCATATGCGACCAACTATCAGCCATCTCAGTTTTGGGTGCAAAGCGGCGCTTACCTTCGTCTAAAGAACGTGACATTAGGTTACAAACTACCTAAAAGCGTGATCGGCGATTCATTCATCCGTAATCTTCGTGTCTTTGCTGGCGCGCAGAACTTATTCACTATTACTTCACTTCCAAGTGATTTAGATCCAGAGTCGCCAAACGACAACCGGTACTATCCGCAAGTGCGCACTATTTCATTTGGACTTAATGCTAATTTTTAATTGTAGAATAAAATCAACATGATTAGAAAAAATATAACCTATACCTTGGCCGGTGTGCTACTTATGATGTCTTGCGAAAAGACCTTAGATAAGCAGCCACTGGATTCTTTGGGAAATACCACCTATTGGGCAACCACAGCAGATGCCGAACGCACGGTGAATGATATATACCGTTTTTTAGGTTCAGATGAGCGCTTTTTCATGTCTTGCGCCACAGACGATAGTTATTCTTGGAGCAACTGGCCAGTTGACATTCAATTTGCTGCCAATGGTAGTGCTACGCCAAATACCGACGTGTTTCTTAAAAATTGGCGTTACATGTATCAGATGATTGCTAAGGCAAATGATGTGTTAGACAATATTGATCGCGTGCCGAATATGGATGCTGCCGTAAAAGCAGAGCTAACAGGAGAAGCGCGCTTCTTACGTGCGTTTGCCTATCAGCAACTCGCTGGATTGTATGGCGACGTAGTTTTGTATACGACCACACCAACTCCAGAAGATTTTCAAGTGGCCAAAACACCAAAGAGTGAAATTGTCGCTTTCGTGGTGAACGAGTTGACAGAGATTGCGGAAAGCTTACCAACGACGCGCGAAACTGCTAAACAGGGAAGAGCGACGCGTGGTGCAGCATTAGCACTAAAAGCGCGTACCTTATTGTACAATGAGCAGTGGACTGAAGCGGCTGCCGCAGCGCAGCAAGTGATGGATTTGGGCGTGTACACGATCGACAATAATTACCTAAGCCTATTCAACGGAACAAATGAAAATAGTACAGAGATTATCATTTCTGCACGCTATTTAGAAAATGTGTATACCAATCCGAATGCCACTTGGATCGGTGGACCGAGTTTAGCAGGTTGGGGACAAATTGTTCCATTGCGTTCTTTGGTAGATGCGTATGAATGTGTCGATGGACTGACGATCGACGAATCGCCTTTGTACGATCCGGCAGCGCCATTTGAGAATAGAGATCCGCGTTTGGCCTTGACGATCGTGACGCCGGGTACCGTTGTTAATGGCGTGACGATTGACGTGACGAATCCAAATTCACCTGATGCCTTGGGCAAATCCAACGCTTCTTTTTCTGGTTATTATTACAAAAAAGCGGTGCCAGCCAATATTTCGGGAGCTTGGGATCGTAGCGCTGGCGCAGATGTGATGATTCTTCGCTACGCGGAAGTCTTGTTGACTTATGCGGAAGCCAAGATTGAGGCTGGACAGATTGATGCATCGGTGTATGCCGCCATCAATCAGGTACGCCAACGTAATGGCGTAAACATGGTAGCGGCTACAGCGGTTACGCATCCAGATCAACAATCGCTACGTGCCTTAGTGCGTCGTGAGCGCCATGTAGAATTTCCAGTAGAAGATAATCGCTTGTTCGATATTCGTCGTTGGGAGATCGCCGAAACAGTGATGCAAGGCGTAGCACAAGGAATATTTAATGATTTCGATGCAACACGTGGTGACTTCAATAATTACATCACCGTCGAGCGTCGTACATTCAATGCGGGTCGCGATTACCTATGGCCGATCCCAGCAAATGAGCTAAACTTAAATAAGCTGCTTACCCAAAACAACGGTTGGTAATTCAACTTCGAGTTTTAAAGTAATAAAGAAAGCCTCCAAATTTTTGGAGGCTTTCTTTATTATATTAAGTTCTTTGCGAAGCCGAGGCACGAGGCTGCAGCAATCTATCAACCTTATCAACCTTATCAACTTCATCAACTCTATTAACCTTATTAACTATATCAACTCCCTTCACCACAATTCGCACCGCACACGCTAAAGTTATTGTACTCGTCGTAGGCTGCGCCAAGCTTGCCGCAGATGGTAATAATGCGATCAATTCGGACAGCGACGCCATTATCCATTGTTACAAAAAGACCAGCACCTGAGTCACCTGTCAATGTCATTACTTGTCCTACTGTTTCATCAATGGTGTTCTCCGTATTGAAATAAAAGACCTTGCCCTGCGCCTTATTCTGAATTAAAGTTTTGATGATCTCTTGGTATTCCCAAGCGACTGGAAGATAAGAGAGTGTATAAGATTGATGTTGCTTTTCCATGTACTATAAACCGAATGAATGTGTAATGACTAGACAAAGTTCGTCAATATAAGTTTTGAATACGACTGCGGCCTTCTCACGCCAACGTCATATTGTCTCGACCGTGTAGAAGAATACCAAAAATTATGTCGTAAATTTAAATCATGAGCAATGGGAAGAGAAATAATGGATTTGTGTTCAAGCAGTACGAGGCTCCCTTTCAGACCCCTTTCGACAAGCTTTTCGACATCTTCAAAGAGCTAATCACGCACGCTTCTGGCGATTTCGATGAAGCGATTGATTGGTTACGGCAGTTGGATAAAGAGTTTAAACTGACTACACCGGACTATACCGTAGATGACTTCATAGAAGATTTGAAGAACAAAGGTTACATCCAAGAGCGATCAGATATCGGTGGCAGCGGTGTCGGACTGACCTCCAAATTGGAGAAAGCTTTGCGGCAGAATGCCTTGGATCAAATCTTTGGAAAGATGCGCAAAGGTGTTTCTGGGAATCATAAGACGAAATACAGCGGACTGAGTGACGAAAGCACCGGTGATTTGCGGAGCTATCAGTATGGCGATAATCTCGACAAGATCTCGATGACCGAAAGCCTGAAAAATGCACAGGTCAATCATGGTATTGGCGAGTTTAGCCTGTCGGAGAATGATTTAGTGGTGGAGGATACGCAGTTTAAATCGCAGATGAGTACGGTGCTGATGATCGACATTAGCCATAGTATGATTTTGTATGGCGAAGACCGCATTACGCCAGCCAAGAAAGTAGCGATGGCTTTGTCTGAATTGATTCTAACGCGCTATCCGAAAGATTCTTTGGATGTCATTGTTTTTGGGAATGATGCCTGGCCAATCGCCATTAAGGATTTGCCGTATCTGCAAGTTGGTCCATTTCATACCAATACCGTGGCTGGCGTGCAATTAGCTTTGGATATTTTGCGTCGGAAACGTCACGCCAATAAGCAGATCTTTATGATTACAGATGGCAAGCCAAGCTGCTTAAATATGCCAGACGGTACGTATTATAAAAACCCGATGGGTTTGGATCCGTTTATTACGGGCAAATGCTATAGTATCGCCGCACAGGCACGTAAGCTAGGTATTCCGATCACTACATTTATGATTACTTCGGATCCTTATCTGCAAGAATTTGTGGATGAATTTACGGCTTCCAATCATGGCAAAGCTTACTACACAGGTTTAGGCGATCTAGGGGAGATGATATTCTCCGATTATGAGGCCAACCGGAAGAAAAGAATCCGATAAGGAAGGAAGCTCGGCTTACGTCACCCAAAGTACGGGAAAGCGAGCGCATTAAATTGATTACAAAACACAGCGATTAAGAGATTACAGATCTATGAACTATACAGATATTACCACCTTTGGCGCGTTGAAAAACGCCAACTATACATCAAGACACATTAAGGAAGAGCTACGCCAAAATCTGATGGAGAAAATCCGTCGGGGCGAAACCGTTTTTGAAGGCGTACATGGCTATGAAGATACCGTGATCCCCGAACTAGAGCGAGCGATTCTTTCTAAACATAATATCAATTTGCTGGGTTTGCGCGGGCAGGCGAAAACGCGCTTGGCTCGTTTGATGATTAATCTTTTGGACGAATATATTCCGGTGGTTGCCGGTTCGGAGATTAATGATGATCCTTTTGATCCGATTTCGCGCTACGCCATCGAACAATTGCAAGCGCATGGTGATGATACACCGATTACGTGGCTGCATCGCAGCGAACGATTTGCAGAGAAATTAGCGACACCCGATGTCACGGTGGCCGATTTGGTTGGTGATGTGGATCCGATCAAAGCCGCAAATCTGAAACTAAATTACGCCGATGATCGCGTCATCCACTTTGGGATGATTCCACGCGCTAATCGCTGCATCTTCGTAATCAATGAACTGCCCGATTTGCAAGCGCGTATCCAAGTGGCCTTGTTCAATATCTTGCAAGAAGGCGATATTCAGATTCGTGGTTTCAAGCTACGCTTGCCATTGGATATCCAATTTATATTTACCGCCAATCCAGAAGATTATACGAACCGTGGCAGTATTGTGACGCCTTTGAAAGACCGGATTGGTTCGCAGATCCTGACGCATTATCCTACTTCCGTAGCGATTGCCAAGCGCATCACCGAACAAGAGGCTGGATTAGAGTCTGCGCAAAAGGAACAAATCTATGTACCCGAGTTGGCGCGCGATCTACTGGAGCAAATCAGCTTTGAAGCGCGTGAAAGTGATTTTATCGATGCGAAGAGCGGTGTAAGTACCCGAATGGGAATCACGGCATTTCAAAACTTACTTAGTGCGGCAGAATTGCGTTTATTGCGCACAGGCGATCAGTCGACGGCGGTTCGTTTAAGTGATTTTATGGGTATTATTCCTGCCATCACCGGCAAGGTCGAACTGGTGTACGAAGGCGAGCAGGAGGGAGCGGCGACGGTCGCCATTCAGCTGATCGAAAGTGCGGTGAAAACCTTATTCAATACCTTATTTCCGAAAGTAGAAAAATTGGAGCGCGAAAATCAGCGTTATCCGTATGATGAGATCGTGCGTTGGTTCTCCGAATCGGATGAGGGCATTCATTTATCGGACGAGTCGACTGATGCGGAATATCAAGCACAGTTGGATGAGGTAAAACCATTGCGGCAGCTGCTCACACAGTATCAGCCAGATACAAAACCCGAAGATATCTACTTCCTCAGCGAATTCTTGCTTTGGGGACTGACGCTAAACAATAAGTTGAGCAAGTACCGTTCAGGCAAAGGATCGCAGTTTGAGGACAATTTTCATGGATACCTTCGGGATAAGATTTAAGCCAATTGCGGCTTTTTAAGGCGCTTGGCGGTTGTCGGTTTTTTCTTACGCTTGTACCACCAGACATAGAAACCGGTGATCGGCAAGGTAGCGCAGATCAAGCTGGCTAAAAAGTAAATAATTTTGGTGGTCAGCCCGCCGATATAACCGGTATGCAAGCCAAAGTTGGCGCGTGAAACCCACTCGCCACCTTTGGCTTCGCTCATAGGTTTTGGATTGTTGGGCATCAGCTCCAAGGTATAGCGATTGAAGCGTAAATCGCGCCAACTACCATCAATCATGTCCGTACAGGCGTAGATTACTTCCTCATCTTCTTCTGGAATATGGATAATGACAGCATCTTTGTTGACGCTAGCAATTTCGTGTCGTACTTTATAGAAGATCGAATCGGCGATGGCAAAAGCATTTAAAGTATTTGCATTCGTTTCCGGTTTTAGGATCTCTTCGGTCTTGTTGCGCGGAGATCGTGGATAGCCGCCTGCTAGATCTACCACCGTTTTGCGCAACCAAGGAAAGGACATCATCATGGCCGTAAATGCCATTACTAACGCGATGATCAGAGAATAAAAGCCCAATACGTTATGCAAGTCATAATTGATTCTTTTCCATTTGGTTTTCCAGTTAATTGTGAAGCTTTGCTTCACCATACGTTTGTTCCAACGCTTGGGCCACCACAGGATTAATCCCGACAAAGTAATTACGAAGAACATCAGCGTTCCCCAACCCGTCACTTGTCTGCCAATATCGGTAGGTAACCATAGGTGCCGATGTCCTTCATCCATAAAATGGAAGAAATCCTCGTGATCCACTTCGGCAATGATCTGCGCATTGTATGGATTTACATACATCAGGGTATCGCCGTGGTTGATGCCAATCTTGATGGGTTTGCCATGGCCGTAATACCAGAAGCTTTCCAGTTCTTTTTCTGGATGTTCGGCTTTAATTTTTTGATAGACTACGCTCGGTGGCAATAATTCTGTCTGTTCCGAGCTGTCGGGTGAGGCGCTGTAGAGCCAAGAATATTTGATCTCTTCTTCGAATACCAAAGCACAGCCCGTAATCGACAAGATCACGACCACAATGCCCGATACTAAACCCAGCCACAGATGCAGCCAAGCGTTGATCTTTAATAGAATTTTTTTCATGCGTTCAATATCTCTTCAGGGATAATCGGTCAAAAAAATATCTTCCTGCCACATTGCAACAGGAAGATATTGAAATAGATGTAGGGAGATTATTTCAAGCGGTACAACATTGGCGTATCGCCGTCAGCACCGTCAATGCGCGCGCCACGAGTCAATTTGTCCGTTGCAGAATCGTATTCCCAGACATATACGCCATCAGCGTTAGGATCGTTCACTGCGATGTATGCTTTGCCATTGTGTACTACACCAGAGCGTGAGTTGCCTACTAATGGGAAGTCTAGTTTTTTTACGACCTGTTGCGTGTTTACATCGATGATCAAGTATTCCCACATAGCAGCATACCACCAGTCGTTGAATTCTTTGATGTTGGTTTGGGTATCGTGCGCACTGATCAACATGGCTTTACCGTTACCAATGTAAGAAACACCCAATTGGTTGTCGCCACCGCGCTGCGCGCTGATGTTGAAGAAGTAGTTAGGATCGATTTTGTCATCACCATCTTTCACACGGTATACACCTGTAGGCAATGCTGCTTTACCACCGCCTAATACCGGCATTGGAATCGTCAAGATGTACGTATAGCCATTGTCTTTGAAGTTGCTGAAGTACGAGTTACGCACAGTTCCAAGCGGTGCAGAACGCGCATCTTCACCTGTTTGTTGGAAGTTAGATAAGCTTGGGTAATCTACTGTACCGGTGTAAGATTTATCATAGTGTACTTGAGTTTCCTCGTTGTATAAGCCGTAACCGATAAACAGTTTGTTTCCTTGAGGAATCACCGAGAATACGCGTCTAGCATGTTTCTCTGGAAGACCTGTTTTGTCGAATTCACCGCTTTTCGTGACTTCCATTTTCTCCACGTCTACAACAGCATAGTAGTTGTTAGAGCGCGCACCAAACATCAATTCAGTATCGCTCAACCAGGCGTGCCATCCTAAGTACAAGCTTGGTAGTTGCGAGAAAGGGATTTCGCGGATGGTTTTCAATACGCCATCCTCAAAACGGTATTTTCCAAATTTGTTAGAATTTGGATCTACGTGGTAGATATCACGTCCTTTTTGTACCAAATTTTCTTCCCAAGTCAAAATGTCAGATACATTTGTACCTTTTCCTACTGGAGAAATTACCCCGCTCATCAAGTCTTCGATAGGCAACATATAACGACCATTGTCGGTACCGACGATCACCGCAAATTCTGGATCGACGATATCCTCTGGTGCTGGTGCATCGTCACTACAAGACGTAGCCGAAAAACTAAGAGTAGCTAAAGCCATTGCTACGGCCCAAACACTTTTTTTAGTGTGTTGTAAATTGATCATTTTAATTGTATTAATTAGTAAATATTTAAGTTGTAACGGAATTTCATAGATATAAACCGACCTGGTTTTTGCAGCTTAGAGTTGTCGTAAGCAATCACGTCGGTTAAGTTTCTGCCTTCTAAAGTGAAGTTGTACAAGCCATGCTTAATGGAGTAGGTGATACCTGCATTCTGGATCAATTGTGTCGGAATGTAGTAGTTGGTCGAGCGATCACCCAATTTGGACCAAGTGGTGGAGTATTCGTTCACGTATTGCATAAACCAATTGAACTCAATACGTGTTCCTTCGCCTAGGATGTCATTCTTCCCGATAATGAAATCGGTATTTCCATATAGCCAAGGTTTATCTGGTAGGCGGTTGCCATAGGTTACTTTCACCCGGTTTGTTCCGCGTACATATTGCTCGCGATCTACCGCGCTTTCGTAGCTGCCATTGATCGTGAACTTCAATAAGTCACCGTACGAGTACGTCATTTCCATCTCGGCACCTTCTACCTTGATACCACCGTAGTTGTAGTATTGGCTAAAACTTTCAGAAGAACCAGATACTACACCTGGAGGCGTGCGGTGAATGTAGTTATCTGCATCGCGGTAGAATATGCCTGCGGTCGCATAGATGCGGTGCCTATCATTTATCTCACCATTGTAGAATACACCCAAATTATAATTATGGCTGCTCTCTGGTACTAGACCTACGTTAGGATATACATCTACACCATTACCAAATAATTCTACGAGTGTAGGTAGGCGATAAGCGTACTCATAAGAAGCTTTTACGCCTAGACCTTTAGACAAGAAGTAGCTAGATGCTGCACCATATCCCACATAGCTTTTAGATTGGCGCGTATCGCTACCGTCTTCATTTTCTACACGGCCAGCAAAATTATAGTACTTTGCAAAAATCTGATTACGCCATTTCTTGTCGAAGAAGTCGTGCATATAATTCAGGCCTACAATATTTTTGCTAACGGTATTGTTTTGGCGATAGCTGTGATTGTATGGATCAATCTCATTATAGCTTTTACGATGATTGTTGGAGAAGGAATGCGTGAGGTTGATCGTTTGTACTGGATTAATCTCGTAATTAAATGTGCTCTGTATCAAACTATTGTAGCCATTGTAGTGCTGTATAGATTTAGTGAGGTTGATCTCGCCAGCCTCTGGGAAATAGATGTCAGGTCGGGCATCCCAACGGTACACGCGATAAGAACTCGTATCGGTTACGATAGATTTATCGTTGGCAAAGTTGGCGAAGATTGTAGCAGACAAACCGCGCGTGAATAGGTTTTCTTTGCGGTAACGTAGGCTAGGGACAATACTGTTGCTTTTTTCGAACACGTGACCATATACTTTTTGTTGCGTAGCACCAGTTTGTACTTCTCTATACACGTTATTATAGGTCAGTCCTAGTACAAATACATCGGCCCAGCTTTTGCCCGATAAGCCAGCTTCTACCTGCGTCATGTTAGAGCGGTATGCATCGTGAAAACGCTTCGCAGAAGAAAGAGTGTCAAACTTGTTCGGATTATCTGGATTGACAACCTCTAAGAACACACGTGCTTCAGGATTAGTACGCATCCGATAGTCATTGTCCGAATAGTTGAAGAACGAGTTTACATTCACATGTAAGCCTTTTTTCGGATCGGTAAAGCTACCGCTCAATGCCGCACGGTGCGTATTGAAGGAACCATAGCTATAACTCACATCAATTGATTTCCGGCGATCGCGTTTGGTAATGATATTCACCGCGCCACCCAAAGCATCCGAAGTAAGATGTGCTGGAATAACACCTTTGTATACCTCAATGCGCTCGACGATGTTGACCGGAATATTGTTGAAAGACATGCCGCTGCCATAGGCTTCGATCGGCACGCCATCGATAAAGAATTTGATGTGATTGCCCGACATCCCATTGATCGAGAACGAATAACTAGAACCCAAACCACCTTGCTCACGGATTTTGACACCGGTACTACGATTCAAGATCTGGTTGATATCGGTATTACTATTCGCGTATTGCTTCGTTTCGATCACATTTACATTGAAACCTGATTGTTGGATTTCTTTGGCTTTGCTAAGGCCTTGCACCTGTACTTGCTCGATGTTCTCGTCCGATTCTTCTAACGTAAAGTTGATGTTAGTCAGAGGAGTTGTGCCCACACGAATATTTCTTTGTTGTGTTTTGAAACCCATGAGACGGGTTTCTAAGACGTAATCCCCCGGCGCTATGGCTTGTATACTATATTTTCCAGCGGCATCGCTCTGCGTTTGCTTGCTGTCTTGATTTAGGATGCGGATTGTTGCGCCTTCTGCCCCCTGATTATTTTTTGTTTTGATTGTTCCACTTACTGTAATTCCCTGCCCGTATGACGCAGCCACTGCGACGAACATGAGGAGACAAAGTCTCCATTTCAGACCCAACATATTTTTATTTAGATTAATGACACATAAGAATGTAGCTTATGTACCATTTAACCGAAGGTCGGATAGAAAGAAAATTGATGATTTAATTCAATTTGTCCAATCGGAGTAAGTAATCGATTGGAAATTTGGGACTTAGTTTTGCAGATACTTTTCCAGATTGCAGGTCGTATCGCCATACCGTATGGTTTTCTTGCTCATCATCAATGGCAATATATAGATAGGAGCCCACTTGTACTACGTTCTCTTTACGTGTTCCCTTATCCAACGGCAAATCTAGCTTCTCCATGTTGCCGCTGGCCAGATCCACCAGAAAATATTCAAACTGGTAGACAGCGTGGTGGTTGGAGAAATCGGTGTATTTATCCGAGCGCTCGCCACGTACGATGGCCTTACCGTTACCAACATACCAGAATCCATAGGCATGATTGCCCGTCTGTGCCGAGATATTCACCATATAGGTCGTATCCACTTGGTCGGCTCCTTTTTTCTTGCGAAAGATAGCCGATGGTTGTTTGATATTGTTTCCTGCTGCAATGCCCGGTCCGCTGGTAAAATAGAAATCCCCATTTTCGGCGGTGCCACTATACGTTTGTATTGTATTGATCCCGCCGGGATAAGTGGAGCGCGGATCTTTCTGCTCCGACAGCACACGCAAGGATGCGAAATCCAAGGTGCGGTAATACATGGTATCCAGTGTGGTATATTCGTTATGTCCGAGCATTTTGCTGTACGCAAAAGCGATCCAGAGCTTATCGTTTTCATAGCGCACCAAGCCCAAGCTCAAGATGCTAAAATCATTCACCGCAGGTGGAATCGGTAATTGCGCTTCACGAATCAAGGAGAAAGTTTTAGTGTCAATCTCATAGAAACGACAGGTTTCGGTATCACCATGTACCACATTGGAAATCAGTAAAGTATCTGAGTTGTTTTTCCAATGGTATTGCTCTATATTATCATTCACTACTTTGATCGAATCCACGGCTTCCAATCCCGTCGAAGTAATCTTGTATTGGATCAGATAATCATTCTCTGGGTTTACCGAATAAATGAAACCCTTGCGCTGGATAAATTCACGGTTGAAATTAGCGTGCGGTGGCCGCACGGATGCAACACTTTGCCAGGTGCTATCCACCAATAAAAAGTTATTAACTCCTTCTTTGCTAACAAATAGGGAATAGACAGGTTCAAAATCTAGGATGGAATCGACCTGCTGATTGGAATGTTTACAGGATGTTCCGAGGCCGATAATGCTACTTGCAAGTACAACAAATAAGATCGGGGATAGTCCTGTAAATAAACGCATAGATTAGGTAAGGTGAAACTGCTTTCGGATGTGTTTTCGTAAAATAGGGGGCAAATATTCTAACTGTGATTTAGAATAAACGACCAATTCGCTGGTATCCGGATCGGTAGAGATAAAATAAACTTCTCCCTGCCGAAAATCCAGCGAGGTATTATTGTGCTTGTCGTACAGCTTAAAGTCTTTTTTGGGACTGAATAGCACATCGCCCGAAACAGCCATATTGCCAGATTGTAGGTTGATGCTGGCCGAACTGTTCTTGCTGAGTGTGAATTCGAAGGAATCTTCTTCCCACAGCATGACCGCTTTATCCGAGTTGCTGGCGTTGAAAAAATGTTCTTTATCTGCCGTAGTAGGGTAGAACCACCAACCCATTCCTAAGATAATCATTAGCGAGGCCGCGATGGCTATTAGCGCCGCAAATTTTATGGTTGGATCGTTGCTTTTAGTAGGTCTGAAGACGAGGTTATTTTCAGATCGTTCAGCGGTATGACTCTTGGTAGCTGATTCCTGCATATGCGCCGATATCTCTTGCCACAATTCCAACTCAATTAGCGAATCTTCCGTCGCGTCATCCGCTGTATAGACCTCTAGCTCATCGTCGTCATCATCGTCTAAAGATAGGGATGGACTTTCCAACCAAAGATTAACGGCAGTCGCTTCCAACTTGGTACATTGCCCGAGTGCATAGCGTTCTAATAGTTCTTTGGTTATCTTCATCTCTTCTACTTTGCAAAGATAGTACATAATTGCGAGCTGTAGGTAATACTTATTCTACCGGATACAGCCCAATTTTTAGTGCGCTCAAGGCTTTGCTAATATGGTATTCTACGGCTCGCTCGGAGATCAACAGCAGATGTGCGATTTCTTTGTTCGTCATACCTTCCTCGCGACTCATTTTAAACACATTTTTGCATTGCTTTGGCAAGGATTCTACCAAGTTATTCACCTTGTGACTGAGCTCTTTGACCTGCACTTGCTGGTCTTCGTAATCGATCTTCGTGGTGCTTAGTATGATATCGTGATGTCGTTGTTTGGTTGATTTGTTGCGCATGTATTCCATCGTTTTTAATTTGACAGAGCGGAGCAAATACCGTTCTACATCTTGGATGTTGAGGTTGTCGCGTCGTTCCCACAAGGATTTGAATATCTCCTGTACGATCTCTTTCGCATCTTCCTCATCCGCCGTCATCTTTATCGCAAAAGCAAACAAACGCTTCCAATAGCGTTCAAACAATTGCTTGAACGAATCGGTCGTGATTTGTAATAACTGCGTATGTAGATGGTTTTCCAAAGCATCGCAAATATACAGTTATTTAGATTTATTATAAATAATATTTTCATATTATCTACTTTTATTTCAAACATTGATTTTTATCGCTCTTCTACGTTCTTCATCCAGCTTCTCAGCCGTCAAGATTCCCTCGCGACAAAGCTGATTGATATTGTTGTATACTGCCGCATAGCTATAGCATTTCCTACCCGGATTGAGTTGCAGAAAGATATCGTCGGCACAAAGTGCCTTCTGTTGCTCGTGCAACAAATCCATGATTGCTTGTTGTGTCTTTGTAAATCCCATACTAAAAGCATTTAAACATTGTCTAAAATAACCCTGTACTATTCTCCAAATCGGTAGCTCAGCGATAGCATGACCTTCCGATTGTCAGGGAAGGCCGATTGCCAAATCACTAAATCACCATAGGTGCTGGTATATTGTGGATTGCCATTGCGGATCAATCCCGTTACCGCCAGTTTCAACATCGCCCGATCGTCGAGCATTTTTTTCTCGGCTGCCAGATCCACGCCATAGCGCTGATCGGTGCGCATCGCACCCGTCGTGACGCCCGAATTGTAATAACCAGCGACTTCGGCACGCAATCCCCATTTCAGGTGCAGCGTGTGGCGGCTGTTGGCCGACCAGCTTGAACCTTCCGAATCCAGAATCACACCGTCGATCTCCCCTTTGTAGTTATTATGAAAAGCATTGAGGTAATGACTGCCTGTCCACCACGGGAAAAAGGTATTGTTGTACATCACGCTGGCGCTGTAGTTTTTGAAATCGCCGATGTTGGCTGGGCGCGTCAAATTCTCGCCCGGATTGCTGCCTACGCGAGAGATCCAATTGATCACATCGTAGCCGTAGCTCATGCTCACCGTGGTAAATAGGGCATTTTTATAGCCGTGACCAATCTCACCGATATAGCTGCGCTCGGGTTTCAACTCTGGATTTCCTTCCGAATAGGTAAACGCATCTTCATAAATACGGAAAGCATTGATATCGTGATCGCCTGGGCGTTCGATGCGGCTGCTGAATGATCCGCGGATGGTATTCGCATCGTTGATATGATACAATAAGAACCCGTTCGGGAATAAGTCAAAATAACGTTGTTTGCTGATATCGTTCAGTGTCACCTGATTGGCCTTGATAAAGGTATATTCTCCGCGCAAACCAGCTTGATATTCGAATCGGTTGAATTTTCCAGAATACATCGCATAAGCCGCTTGGATATGCTGCGTGTATTGGAATTGATTAGAGGTATTGGCATCCCGTAGCCAGCTTGTGCCACTCAAGGTATCATTGCGCACATCGTTATTTATAAAGAAATAGGTGGCTTTCCAACCCAATTCCAACTTGCCCAGATCACTGAATGGTTTGCTGTAATCCAACCGTCCAGCGTAAGTCGTGTTGCTCAGATCTTGTACGTTCGTGCGTGCTGTGGTGTTGTTGGTATTCGTTTGCAGATTGGCGATATCTGTACGAAAGCTATTGTTATACGCATTGGTATGCGGGGCATAATCGAAGTTGATTTTTAAAAAGTGATCCTCGCCTTCGTATTTATTGACGTAGTTGATGTTGAAGGTGAGATTGTTAAATGTTTCGTCAAACTGATTGTTTGTCGCCGCTGTCTGTGTAGTGCTGCCTGTTGCGTTGCTCGTGATCATATCGATCAGCGATTTGCTGATGAAGCGCCCGCGCATCCAGTGAAAGCTGGCATCGAGCACACCGCCATCGTTAAATTCATAACTCGCGCCCGTGCGCAGGCTGTGAAACTTGCCCGGATCCAGTTCTTTCGTTTCTTTCTGCTTCTGCAAGGTCTGCAAAGCACCATTGTTGAAAAACTGACGCTCTACCAAGGTGCTATCTTCCGATTGTTCGCGCCCAATGGATCCATTGGCGTACATATTCCAGCCATTTACTTTGTAGTGGACGCCACCGCCAACTGTTCCTTGCGATCGTCTGCTTTGCGAACCACGCACAAATACATCACCACCAAAACCACTGCGTTTGTTGCGCTTGGTCACGATGTTAATGATGCCTGCCGTTCCGGCCGCATCTTCACGCGCAGATGGATTGCTCATCAATTCCAGTTTGGCCACATCGGCCGCTTGCATACCGCGCAGCATGCTGGCCAGTTGCGCTCCAGTCAGGTAGGTTTCGCGTCCGTCGATGCGCACATTCGCACCCGCTCGGCCTTGAATCGAAAAATTACCTTTTCCGTCAGACACGATTCCCGGCGTTTTTTCCAACAATTCCAGCGCATTATTTCCTTCACTCAATACCGATCCTTCTACATCAACCACCAGTTTATCGGCATATTGCCGAATGGCGGGCTGCCGTCCGCTCACGGATACGACGGCGATTTCGGTAAGGTCGCCATGCAGATAGATATCATCCAGCAGACGCTGTTCGCCTGGAGTCAGCATCATTTCGGCAGATACATATTCGGCGAAGCCTAATGCCTGCACACGGACTACAAATGTGCCTTTTTGCGTGATTTGAAGTTGATAGGTACCTTCTGCATTTGTTTTTTGCGAACTTACTAATGTGCTATCCGGCGAGCGCAGCAGCCTAATGGAAACATCGGACTGTGGCGTGCCATCAGCGGATAATACGCGTCCTTTGATGCTGGTTTGCGCATACAAGTTGGCGCCTAAAAGTAGAAAAAGAAAGAAGAGTAATCGTGTTTGTAAAGTCATGTTGCGGCATGATACGATCCTCCGCTTCCGCGAAGGAAGCAGAGGACAATATCGGTGATGTATGGTTTGGATGTATAGTTTGACGGTGTGTAGATGATAGCGATGCTATCCTCTTTTATAGTTTATTTTCATGACGGTATTGCCATTTTCTACTGGTTCGCCGTTTCTGCCGGCCTCTTTGTTGGTCACGTAGATCGTACCGGTTTTTTGATCCAGGCTAATGGTGTTTGGCAATCCTTCGGTCGGGATGCGTTCGATTACTTTGTAGGTTTTGGCATCAATGATGGCCACTTCTTGTTTCGAGCGATTGGCAGTATAGATCAGTTCATTGGCTGCATCGTACGCCAAACCGATCGGCGAGGTGTCATAGCCCAAGTATACTTTGTCTACGATGTTTCCGGTATTTCCGTCTACCACGGTGATATTATTGTCGTTGGACTGGCTCACGAATAGGCGGTTTGCTTTCAAGTCCAATGCGATATTCATCGGGCAGTACGACCAAGTTTGGAAGCTCTTTTCCATTTCGCCCGTCGCGGTATTGAATACCAAAATATTGCCTTTCATATCTTGGCCGTCGGTGCCATAGACACGTTGCCGTTGGCTATCTACATTTAAGCCTAGCAAATAGGCTTTGTCGTGGCTCAATGATTTTTCATGCTTATTCGTCTTGCCATCTACTTGCCAGATAGACGGATTGCCATGATCCGAAACGTAGATTTTGTTGGTGCTTTCATCCACGACTAGTTCGCGGATTTTGGATTTGGCGTGCGCACTTGGTATCAGGGTTTGCTTTTTAGACTGGATATCGATGGCGCTAATGGCATTTTGTAGGGAATGACCGACATAAAGCGTTTGCGTTTTGTTGTTGAGCGCAATGCCGAATGGCAAGTTTTTGCCAACCGAGATCGAGTCGGTGATGCGCAGATCGCCGCCGTCCAATTCGTAGATAAAGTTTTCCGCTTCGCGGTTAAATCCTTTTTTTGGTCCGGCTACATAGACTTTATGGTTGGTGGGGTTGTATACGAGTTGATATACTTCGTTGGGCAATTTTTGGGTATGCGCAATCTCGTAATTCATATCGGGCATATCTTGTTCTTGGCCCAATGCGATTAGGCCTTGCAAGGCAAATGCACATAGGAAAAGGGTAGTTCTTTTATTCATCGTGTAATTTTTTGTTGTTATGACAGCAATTTTTACCGCCTTCTTATAAGAGAGTTGCTTAAATGGGAGCTTACCGAAGGCTTATTTAGAAAAGTTCTTAAATATATAGGATGGGAGCCAAGTGACTACCCCGTACGGTAGCGTTACTGAAGGTGCTAAAGCTGTCTTAAGACAAGAAATGCAGTAGCGAAGAAAAATTATAAATATCTATGCTACATTTGTTTATAAAATCATATAAATACCATCATTATGAAAATCGTAAAATTCATCCTCAGCTTACTGTTCGGTCTGCTATTTATCAATGCGGGACTGGATAAATTTCTACACTATATGCCTATGCCGGAGCCAACTCCGCAGGATTTAGAAATATTTCAAGCAATCGAAAAACTACAGTGGATCATGCCTTTGGTGGGTTTGGTGGAGATTATTGGCGGTCTGCTATTTATTTTTCCAAAAACCCGAGCTATTGGAGCTATTGTGATACTGCCGGTTATGGTGGGTATTGTGCTGCATAATTATACATTCATGCCAAGTGGCTTAGCGATTGCTATTCCTCTTTTGTTGATTAATATCTGGATGATCGTAGATCACCGCACACGTTTTATGCAGCTTTTGGCTAAAAACTAGCGAAATATATTTGGAGAAGCTGCCAGCCAGGATAGGTCGGGCAGCTTCTCTTATTTGCGTCTAGTAACTTTCCAATATGCTGTTTTTTTTGGTGTTTTTGATGATTGATGCCTATGTTTTGCCTGCGCTCCGCTAACATTTCCCCTCTTATATTGCGATCTCTTTAATTTATTTATAAAATAAATTATTTCTTGAAAATTATTTTTAACTTCATTTTGGTTATATGGGTTTTGTGAATCAGTTCTGGTTTACCACTTTCTGTCGCAACAAATAGTTATACACACTTAAAACTAAAAAAATGAGCTTATTAAAATTAAGAGACGGTGCAGAGCTTTATTACAAAGATCTGGGCGAAGGGCAACCTATTGTTTTTCATCATGGATGGCCATTATCTTCGGATGATTGGGAAGCACAAATGTTTTTCTTTTTACAAAACGGCTATCGCGTCATCGCACACGATAGAAGAGGGCATGGTCGCTCTAGTCAGACTGCGAAAGGCCATGAAATGGAAACGTATGCAGCTGATGTCGCGGAATTGACTGCTTTTTTGGACTTGAAAGATGCGATCCATGTAGGGCATTCGACTGGCGGCGGTGAGGTAATCCGTTATGTACACCAATATGGTAAAGACCGCGTGGCAAAAGCAGTGCTAGTTAGTGCCGTGCCGCCAATCATGCTACAAAGTGAAAAGAATCCAGACGGGTTACCAATCAGCGTGTTTGATGATATTAGGGAGCAGGTGCGGACAAACAGAAGCCAGTTTTACATCGATTTTACGTTTCCTTTTTACGGTTACAACAGAGCAGGTGCTGCTGTAAATGAAGGTATTCAAAGAAACTGGTGGCGGATGGGCATGATGGGAAGCATGGTAGCGCATTACGAATGTGTAAAAGCATTTTCTGAGACCGATTTTACCGAAGATCTGAAAGCGGTGGATATTCCTGTATTGGTATTGCATGGTGAAGATGACCAAATCGTACCTTACCAAAATGCAGGTGTAAAATCGGTCGAATTATTGAAACATGGTCAGTTAATCACGTATCCGGGTTTTCCGCACGGCATGCCGACGACAGAGGCTGAAACGATCGGTAAAGATATTTTAGCGTTTATCCGATCGTAGTTGCAAGCAGCAGTGTTGGATGGTTGTTGCACTATTTTGGAATGAGGATATGGCGTCTTCCCGCTTCTGTATTCCTCCTAATGATCTTGATTGCAGTATAGTATTCTTTAAGAAATATTTTATTTCTCCTGAATTATTATTATATTCATGCTAATTATAATAGCGACAACTTAGTTGGAGGCTCCGGCCTCTTACTTTTACGATGTCACTCATACAGCGAAACCGTCAATTTCACTATGAGTCGATCGTGAGCTCGCTTGCTATTGGATTTTGCTATCTTTGAAGAGATACCTGTCCAATAGGGCGAGTTTCATGTTAGTCTTTGGTGAACCACAGCTTCGGTTGTGGCGGTTCTTGACGGTACCAGTTGCAAAGCATTGAGGCTCGCCCTATTGGCATATACCACACGGAGCATCCGTCTGATTTCTCCCGATTATATCCCAATCTCGCTTTCTCTCCCTGTTTTTTTGAGTTGCATCAATTTCGATTAGATATGATTAAAAATGCTCAAAGGAAAGGAGTGGGGTAAGCTGTCATCATCTTGCAGGTAGTTTGTATCAAGTCACATGTCTAGCAATTACCTATGCATACCTGCAATACCAAAATCTCTGCTCTGCATAGCGGGTTCAGCGCTGTGCCCTTTGGGTTTTTTAGGGTGGGGGAGAGGTTAATGGGACTTATTTTTTACAACTAAATGATTGCTTTACAAAATGGTCATTAAGAAATTTCATTAATTTCTCTTTCTATTAGTCGATACTTATCTTTAACATCTTCACCCTGATAATAATTTAATAGATCCTCTTTTGTTAGTGTCCCGTCTTCTAAGAATTTTTTCAAATATTGCTGATTAAATTCCATTAGTAATATGCTTTTTTCAAGCTGTTTAAGTATCATCTTATTGTTCTCAATGTTATTATGAACAAGATTTTTGATGGCTGTAATCTCACTTATGTCTTTAATGATTCGATTAACTAATATCACCAGCAAATCTTTATCCAGATCTACTTGTCTAGAATTCAAGGCAATATCTCTTGCTAACATATATGCAATGGCCAAATTGGTGTAATCACCCTTTTGCGAATTAATTATTGCTATTAGACCGATGTTTGGTATATAACCAACATTCTCAAATTCCTTAAGCACAGAATTATCAACTAATGAAATGTCAAATACGATGATGCTTATTTTTGCTTCCCGGTTTGCCTGTGCTTCCAGAAGCTGGCTCCAAGCTGTATCTGTTTTTCTTATGAATAAATCTCTAGTTTCAATACTCCCGAGACGCACGCTTTTATCAAATTTACATTCAATGGCGATCTTAAAATTTGAATTACCGTCTACCTCGCAAACAATATCTCCTGTCTTATTTCTTGGGAGAGCTCCTGCGGCATGTCCTGTCAGTAGTGCACGATCCTTCAATCTTTTATCCGAAAAATATTGATTAAGAAAGTCAGCTATTTCATCTTCCGCAAGCACACCTTTGATCGACGACTTATAAAATAGCTCTTTTTTCATATCAAAGATCATTTTCAAACTTTCCAGTTCTGTTCCCAGCTCATTACTGGTTTTTGAAAGGAAAGCAGACATTCGATCTTCCATTAATGCTAAAACCCCGATGTATATGGCTCTAAGCAACTTCTCATTACGTTCCGTCGCAGGAAGATTGTCGAAATAGTTAAAAACGATTTGGTTTTCGATCTCAAATTCCTTTACTTCAAGTCGTTTCAGTTGTTGGTTGATTTTTATCATAGCGTCCAGTTCTAGCTCAAAATAAAATGACAAAAAGAGAGAACTTTTGTTTCTCCCTTTATTATGGTCACTAATGTTGCCGGATTAAATTTTAGAATAACGGTATGTTCCTTTAATATTTTGGGCTAGATATTGTCCTTGTGAATCAGCACTCATTATTCCTTGATAAATTTGGTGAGGGACATCAAAATATTGATAGATTGTGTTATTTAAAAACTCAATCTCTAAAGTTGAAGAATTTTCATCGTATCCAATTGAAGCGATATTTGATGATGTAACAGGTTTTCTTTCCATTTTTATATTTATTTAATTATACGTTCTATCTTTGGGTTTTGTGCTCTCCAAGTTTCAATAAATTCCTTGTAATTAGGGTTTAGTTCCATTTTATTGCCCCATCCTCCTGGCCGAAGTGATTCTTCAGACTTAACTTCATCAAAGACAATTGGATCTTGGCTATCTGGGCGCCTATCTTTTGAGGGAGCTTTTATAAATGTTCTCATAGGCAATTTTACAGCTTCTCCTAAAATTATTGCTTCACCTGTCTTTAAAATCGGTAACATGCTGGTGAGGCCTTCAAGATTATCAGAAACAGTACCAGTAATATGACTTCTATCCGTTGAATTTGATAGTCTTAAAGCGAAGAAAGTTCCACATTGAGAAAGAATTGTAGAATTTATTTCGGATGGTCTTTGGCTCACAATCATTGTTCCTATACCATATTTTCTGCCTTCTTTTACTATTTTTTGAACAATAGAGAGTGCACTTCCTTCAGAATTTAAATAATTATGAGCCTCTTCCATCAGTAATAATAGTGGTCTTTCCTTTCCTCCTTGAGAAAGATTTCGAGACCAAAATAAACCGTCATAGATTATCCTAAGCAGAACGCCAATAATTGTATTCAATATGGTAATTGGAACGCCTGATAAATCTAAGATTGTAATTGGCTTATCACTCCCTATCCAACCTTTTAACAGTTCATCTAAATCTTTTTCTACCTCTCCATCCTGTTTTGGGGTTAAATCTGTAGGTTTGAAAATGAAATCATATCTTGGAATCCTTAATTTTGAACCAAGAGAATGAAGTTGTTGTCCGTTTGTCAAAGGAGATTCATTCTGGTACTGAATTCGGTCTCCATTAGCACCATTTGAATTAATTTTTTTAAAGATGGGAGGAAGCCCATTAATGGGGTCACCTTTAATTTCATTTCCATCCTCATCTAATTCATAAGCCAATGGTTTTCCTTCTTTATCCTGATACAGTTTACCTAAAGTTTGTGTATATAATTCATACCAAAGATGATTTAAACTAAAAGGCACTGGAGAATCAACGTTCAAGGTATCCGTACTCAACCCATCTCTAGGATACTTTTCTAAGCTCTTTCTTTTTTCAGATAATATCCTTTCAAGAATCGTATTGTAATCTTTTTCATTTGAAAATTTCCCAAAGCTAACCTCACAAAGTTCGTCAAAATTTAAAGCCCAAAACGGAAGAAGAAGTTCTTTCTCAGCACTTCCCGCACTTTTATCTGCATTGATCTTGTAAATACTGGCTTTGTCTTTTAAAGCCTGACCATATTCGCCATGAATATCAAAAACTAAAATCCGAGAAGATGGATATTTCTCTGTATCTGATAATGCATTCAATAAGCTTGCAACAGTTGTAGATTTACCAGAGCCTGTGGTTCCAACCACCGCGGAATGCCTTGTTATTAATTTGTTTACATCAACTAACGCAGGAATAGACTCTGCACCGGCTATATGTCCAACATTTACAAAATATGGTTTATCTGGTTGTCCGTATATTCTTTTCAAATCTTGCTCTGAAACTAAATGGACTTCGTCACTTATAGTCGGATATTGGGAAATACCTCTTTGAAACTCACCTGCTCTTTGTCCTTCACCAATTAATTGAATTGTAATCCATCTATTGCCATAGGGTTGATTTGCGACTTGATTTTCGGGGACAGCACCTGCCCCAACTTGTGTAATAATACCATATAGATAATTATATCCGATAGGAATTTTTACAAAACTTCCAATTTGTCCAATTCGATAGCCCTCACCATTAACGTATGTCAAACCCGAGAGAGAATCGTTTACCATTGATACCCTTATGGTTGTACCAGTTACATCTTGGACAGTTCCTAAATATGTAGAATTATTTTTCATCTAATTTACTTTGATTGTCACCTATAAGTGCTTGAAGAAAATTACCTAATATAGAAAAATCTCCCAATTTTAATTGTTGATCTTGTTTACTATAGCAATTTCCCAAATTTTCTACATCTTCAATATGAGCTTGGATTTTCCATTTCCCCCTAGCTGTACCAATTATTGCTTCATCGTAAGCCCATAATGCAAGATTGTTTTGCGTAGCTCGTTCAACAGCTTCCGGATATCTTTCGATTATAGCTCCGTCTTTTTCATAAGTCATTGTATCATATAAAAGCGCAATAGCCATTGAATTTGGGTTAGCTTTTAAAGCACTTATTATAGTGTCGTTCAAATGTTGGTCATTAAATGAATACCCAGTTATAATTAATAGAGAATTAGGCCTTCTTATAAATCGATTTAACTGGTCGATAAGAGCTAAGTATGGCATTTTTCTACTTTGCTCATATTTCAGGTGAGATGGATATATCAAATACGAATCTCCATTTTCCTTTGTCAAACTTGATCTGTAAACTTCTTTGTTTTCTTTTTGAAACCAATTTATTGAACCGTGAATTTTCCATAATCTAGTCCAGTGATTAGGAATTAAATTATCTTCAACTGCACGTAAATCAAAAAATGATTGCTTGGATCCCACAAATCCGTCAAAATAAGGTATCGATAAATTTTCAAATGCTTCTTCAAGGAGTAGATCATAATTGGTAGTAAATACTTCGATAGGTTTATCTCTGTCAATTGAAATCCAATTAGCAAGTTTATGATAAGGGGTATCTTTACCTGGCAGGTTAACCTCAAGCTTTTCAACGATTTTGTTACATATTTTTTTCTCAAGTTCAATTAAGTCTGCATTGGTAAAACCTCTGACAGAATTTCCAATAGATACCTCCTTAAGTCCTCGAAGAAAACTTAATATATCTTCAATATTTTGATCATTTTTATTGGAAAGGATCACTTCCTCAAGTAGTTTGTCATAATTATTTTTCTCATTTGATTTAGACTTTAATTCATCCGCAATAAATTTAGTGAGTTTTGCAACATCGGGAATTAATGGCCATTTACCAACCGGCATCTGAACCGCTAGAGGACAGCCGGCCGAAAGAAAGAAGCCTAATGGTTTTTTGTCTTGGGATAAAGTTTGTCTTAAAAATTTTATATGCTTTATTGGGTCATGAGTTGCCATAGAAACTGTTTTTTTATTTAAAGTATCATTATGCGTTTGTATCCATTCTATTCATCGACTTATACAACCCAGCCAAACCTTCAATAATAGTTTGCTGTTGTTGAATCTGCTTTTGTTGGTTCTTTACGATTTCGTCAACTCGCCAGTACCATAGCAGTACACTACGGAATACAAAAAAGAGTAATATGGAAATAGCTATCGCAGCGAGGAAAGTCAAAACTTCGTTAGAAGAGCTTTGTAATAGAATAATATTCATAGTGATGTTTGGTTAATAATGATCACGAATATAGTCGATTATCATTATATTTGAAATACGGATTCCCGTAATAGAGATAATAGTTTTTTGAGATGCTCGAAGCGTATAAGTTTATTACTATTCATAGTTCTTATTTAGAAAGGGAAATGGTTATGAAAACACACTGGTATTTGATCGAAAGCGAGGCAGATTATAATCTTGCCATCAAACGGTATGAAGAAATTAAACAGTCGAGAAGTGGCTCTGAGGAGCATAAAGAAAAGATGCTGCTAGTTCATTTGATTTCTGGGTATGAAAAGGAAAGTATGGATTTGCCAGATCTGGATCCAATAGAGTTAATCAAGATTAGGATGGACGATCTGAATTTGAAGCCTGTAGATCTCGCAAAAGAGTATGGAGACAAAGGTACAATTAGTAAAGTGCTTAACTATAAACAAGCGCTTTCTATTAACATGATCAGGCTATTCAGCAAGATGTTGAATGTTCCTATTGAATACTTGGCGAAAGAATACGATCTCAAAAGACAAACTTTAATTACTGGTTAGAAGGTTGTTAGAATATATTTTGATAAAGAATTCTGTAGATTTTGTATTTTATTATTCCGAGTAGAATAAATCTACCATATTCCCGTACTTCCCACAAAACCACCTCAGCAAATACCCGAAAGTAGTATAGAAGTAAACTAAAGTCATCCGAGCCTGTTCTTTTATCAAACAGAATTGATAACATAAATACATACTACTATGGCATTTAATACAGGAAACGAAGGCGAAGCAACTAAGAAAATTGAGAAAGTAACCTCATTGATCCCATCTACCGTATTCTTAGCGGCGGCTGGAGCATCGATGGCGATCTCGGCAACTTTGAAATGTATTGGAAAGGATAAATCTGCACTATTTGTCGGTCAATGGGCAGCACCTTTTCTATTATTAGGTATATACAACAAGTTAGTGAAGACAGAGGGGCACGATTAGGAGTGATTGATTTGTTTTATGTAAGAAGCCTTCCCTAGGGAAGGCTTTTTTATGTCTCGGAAATTCCAGATTTTGTGCCATTTGTTAAAGTCGATGGGGCGCGATACAGGCACATGCATTTTTATCTCATACATAATGAAAAAGCTAATTTGCTCAAGAAGTAGCCGTTGCGGCTTGATTTCAAAAAGTCATTTAGGAACCGCCGTTTCGGTAAGTTGAGGGAGATATCCCTACCTTTTTCTTGAATAATCGCATAAAGTGCTGGGGATATTTAAAGCCTAATTCATAGGCTACTTCTGCTATTGTTTTTTCTGGATTAGAAATTAGCTCTTTACCTACTTCAATTACTCTAGATTGAATGTACGCCTGAGCTGAAAACCCAGTTTCCTTTTTTATAATATCACCAAAGTAATTTGGTGATAAATGCAGTTGATTGGCAAAAAATGCAACTGTTGGCAAACCCAATGTCTGCGGATTGTCTGAAGCAAAATAATTGTTTAATAATAGTTCGAACTTTGCTAAGATACTTTTATTAGAATTATCTCTGCTGAAAAACTGCCGGTCATAAAATCTGTTACAATATTTCAATAACAATTCGATAGCTGTTGTTACCAATCCTTTGGTATGCTTATCAGTTCCTCGCCGCAGTTCAGATTGTATGTATTTGAAGCTATTATTGACGAGATCTTTTTCGTCTTCAGAAAGATGCAGTGCTTCATTTATGTTGTACGCAAAATAAGCATACTTATGAATTTCCGTACCTAGAGTTGTATTGCGAATCAGATCCGGATGAAAAACCAATACCCAACCTTGGGCTTCATCTGGCGAAATAGTTGGTTGTCCTTGTACAACTTGCTGAGGTGCTGTAAAAAGTAATGTTCCTTCTTGATAGTCGTAAAAGTTTCGTCCATACTTCATGACACCGCATTCAACTTCAACAAAGTAAATGGTATAAAAGTTAGACACAATCGTAGATATGAGAAATTTACCTACTTCAGAGATATCAATGGCTGAAACTAAGGGATGTAATGTCTTTGCGCCTACAAGTCTATTGTACTCGGCAATTGAATTTATTTTTAAGATCTCTTCCATCGGTTCTTCAGATTACCAATATAAAGATAGTCATTAGGTTATACCTACTTACGATGATTAGTAATAATGGTAGCACAATCCGTAATTTATCTATCAAAATGAATCTCTATTGTCTGGAATTTTGTAGGCATAAATTAATTATATGAATAAAAAAATAACTTGCCACATGATCAGCTCTGTGGATGGACGTTTAAGTACGGATCGGTATACTCCTTTAAGAGGTGATGCTCCTGCATCTTTCTCGAATGATTTGTACCTTAAAAAGAATTTAGAGCAAAATGCAGATGCTTGGATTGTAGGAAGAGTCTCTGTGCAAGAGCTGGCTTACCCTGATTTATTGGACTTTTCTGCTGAGCCCACCACAAAAAACTTTGAAACTTTCGTCGCTGATAGAAAGACAAAAAAAGCGGTTGTCGTTTTTGATTCCAAGGGTATTATAGACTTTACAAGCAATACCATTATGGAAGATGAGATTATCGTTGTTTTGGGACACAATGTATCAGATAAATATCTTTCTTATTTGAAAGAGCGTAATATCTCTTATCTTTTTGCTGGAAAAGATGGATACGATTTGCATCAAGCGATAAAGATCTTGAATGAATATTTTAGTTTATACACCTTTACTTTGGTTGGTGGAGCTACCATTAATGGTGCATTTTTGAAGGCGGGGCTCATCGATGAACTTCTTTTGCAATTATATCCTGGAATTGATGGGCTTTCTAAAATTTCATCTATTTTCGAAACAAACGGTACCGAAGACGAAAAACCTGCTTCAGGGCAATCGTTGGAGCTGATCGATGTTGAAAAAGAAGAATTTGGTATACTTTATTTGCGATACAAATTCCATAAGGGTTAGTAAATTACCTTATGAAATTTAATTAAAAGATACTAGGTTCAGATAAGGATACTCACTTCCTTATCTGGCTTGGCTTATATGCTTTATTGCCTAGTTGATATAGTTTCTCTGGCTTTTCATAGAATTCTCATTGATTCCATCCACCGTATTCTTAGCGGCAGCTGGCGCATCGATGGCGATCTCAGCAACTTTGAAATGTATTGGAAAGGATAAATCTGCACTATTTGTCGGTCAGTGGGCAGCACCTTTTCTATTATTAGGCATATACAACAAATTAGTAAAGACAGAGGGGCACGATTAGGAGTGATTGATTTGTTTTATGTAAGAAGCCTTCCCCTGGGAAGGCTTTTTTTATGTCTCAGATATTCCGGCTTTTGCTCTAGCCAAAACATCGATAAGATTGTCCAGTCGTATCATCACGGCAACACATTTGCCGTTTTTTAGTTCGATTTCCGAACCATTGATTATTCCCTTATCGTCCTTTCGCTCGTGGTATGATACAATCGAGTCTAGATAAATAATGTGCGTTAAGCCTTCGGTATCTTTCACCCGAATGGCGCTTTTTGTTTTCGGCATTTTCTTTAATACATATTGATTAAGCTGAGTAACATGTTATTGCTATATATAGTTTTTTTTGTGTACGTTATGGCAAAAATATGCTATCAACCACGGCAAGCCAGATCTCCAAAAGATTACCTATAACCCCATGATTTTAGGATATAATATCACTATATTTATAACTACCATGAGGAGAAAAAACCGAGCTATTATAAAAGCATACATGGCTTTTACCGTCTTATTGATCAATACCGCAGCCTGTAGCGGACAACAGACTAAGGAAATTTCGAAGGATGACCTGCATATCCGCATAGATCAAGATTCTCTTTTGAGTATTACCTATCAAGACGGTGCATCCATCGAGTCTGGTACTTACGTCGTGCATACAGAGGAGGCGAATAAAGCTGCCCGAGTGGAGTTTAACATCAATAATGAACATCAACCAGATGGTCTGGTACAATTTTATTCCGCAGGAAATATCCTGTTTAAGAAATTTTCGGTCGAGAATGGTTTGTTGCATTATATGAACCATTACGATGTCAATAACGGTCGATTGCAGGATAGTATCTACTTTGCGATGGCAGAGATTCCTGTTTTCGAAGATCAGGTGCCTACTTGGCAAAACTTGCATGTGCAGCACCAGAGAAGCTATTTCAATAACACCAATTTAACTTCACTCGAGATCATCTACGATCAACGTGTGGTGCTGAAAACTACTTTTGACGAATCCAGAAAGACCATAGAACTGTGCACCGACATTTACCAAAAGATGTACCGTGCCAATGGTGAAGTTTCTTCTATCAAAAGCTATGACTGGGGCACGAAACTGGAAAAGTATGAGCAGTATAATCAGCAGGGAACAAAGGTGATCGAAGTGCTGCAATCCGATCTGCATACTGGGCGTGTGCCGTATGAAGGCGGTGGTACGAAAAGGACGCCGAACGAGCAAGATTTCTACCAAAGAACCACCTATTATGATAATGGAAAGCCCGAGCAGATTGAATATTTTAAAGCTGGGAAGGTAACCATAACGCATTATGACAGTGCCGGTAAAGAAACCAAAAAGACCAGCGACTCCTATGATACGCTACCTAGATTAACCATCCTATAACAACTTATTAATTACACGAGATTATGAATAGAATAATGCGTTGCCTATACATTTGCTTTTGCCTGTTTACGCTATTGACTACGCGTCTGTTTGCGCAGCAACCCACAGAAAAGGATATGGCGGCTTACTTGATGGTGTATTTCAAAGATGATACCCATAGTGTGCACTTTGCCACGAGCAAGGATGGGTATACGTTTTCGGACGTGAACGATGGAAATCCGATCATCGCGGGCGATAGCATTGCTGAGCAAAAAGGTATTCGCGATCCCTATATTACGCGTGGTCCGGATGGGCTTTTCTATATGGCGATGACCGATCTACACATTTTTGCACAGCAAAAAGGCTATAGAACGACCGAGTGGGAGCGCGATGGAAAGGAGTTTGGTTGGGGAAATAATAAGAATCTGGTGCTGATGAAATCGGCAGATTTGATTCATTGGACGCATACCCGGATCGCGGTAGATCAGGCTTTTCCGGGTTGGCAAGATATCGGCTGCGCTTGGGCACCGGAACTTATTTACGATAAGCAAAAGGATCAGATGATGGTGTATCTTACCTTGCGGTTCAAAAATGGATTGAGCCAGATGTATTATTCCTACCTCAATCAAGAATGTACGGCATTGGATACGCCTCCGCGTTTACTTTTTCAGCATCCGAAGCATAATATTGCCAATATCGATGGGGATATTACACAAGTGGGCGATCAGTTTCATTTGTTTTATGTGTCGCACGATGGCATTCCTGGCATCAAGCAGGCGGTATCCAATTCCTTGAGCGACAATTATGTGTATGATCCAAAATGGTACGATCCAGAACCGCAGGCTTGTGAAGCACCGACGGTGTGGAAACGGATCGGGGAGGAGAAATGGGTATTGATGTACGATATTTATGGTATCAATCCGCACAATTTTGGATTTAGCGAAACTACAGATTTCCAGAACTTTACCAATTTGGGGCACTTCAATGAAGGCGTGATGAAGACGACTAACTTCGCTTCACCCAAACATGGATCTGTGATCCATCTCACCGCTGCCGAAGCGACGCGATTGGAAAATCACTGGAAAAAGTCCCAGTAAGGTCTAGGTTGCATTGCTGCTTTTAGCTGTCGCAATAACTTTATAAAGCAGGATTGTTGCCCACATATGTGCGAGCAACAATCCTTTTTTATTTTGTCTGTATAGTTTACTTGATGAGCTCATCTGGAATACCAGACCATTTCTTTGCCAATCGGGCGGCTTCTGCTTTGTAGATAGAAATCACACTGCCGTGTCTTGGATGGAAGTTTTTCTCAAAGAATTCGGCGGTCTGACTAAAATTCACCAAATCCGTACTGCGCTGAAAGGCATATTTTCCCGAAGAATACAAATCGTACATCAGGAAATACTCCTCGGAATTATTCAGTTTGAAGAGGCTAGAACCTTCCACCGAAGTCTTTGTGCCGGCATATACATCCAGATAGCGCGGATCTTCTTTCCACGGGCCGAGCAAGGAGTTGCTCGTCGCCTTTTTGATGCCGTTCTCAAATTCTTTGCCATCCGCATCTTTGGTGTTGCCTTTATAAAAGAAGTGATAGACACCGTCTTTTAGAATGATGTCGCCATCTATTCCACCAAAGGTGGGACTAAATAATAGCTTTGGTGTGTCTTCTAATGCCGTGAAATCTTCATTCGCGTACGCGTAATAAAAATCCAACTTCTCATTGGCATACTGCCGTACGGTGAAATACACCAAGTACTTCCCGGCCGAAGGATCATAGATCGTTTGCGGTGCCCAGACCCATTTTACCGATCCAAATTCATTCGGATATAGTTTCGCAAGATCCAGTATAGAAGATTTCCAAGAGATCAGATCATTAGAATGCATGAGTATGATGCCCGGATTGGTTTCCCAGCCATTTTTCTTCGTGTTCATATCGGTGCAGGTCAGGTAAAACCCATCTTGCTGAGCACCTCGCAAAAGATGCGGATCGCGAATTCCTCCGGTACTAGAGATATCGGCCGAATTTATAATGGGTTGGTTATCGTGCAAGGCATACCAATTCAGAGCATCCTGACTTACCGCAAAGCGCAATTGTTCTTGCAGAGCAGGTGATCCCGTACCTTCAAAATAAGCGAAAAGATAACCATCATAGTCTGCAGATGTTGCTTGGGCGAATCCTTTGGCTGCTCCAAGCAGTAAGGTGAAGGTCAATAAGATTTGACTATATATGCTCATCATAGCATGAATAGGTAAATGTATATGAAATGAAGGATAGCTAATGATAGGTTGGGATGCCTAAAACCAGCTATCCTAAAAGTGAATAAGAACATAGCAAGATACATCATGTGAGACAGATGGATGGGGGGTATTTTAAGCTTTTTACTTGTAAAGAATACCCAACATAGCATATCATTTTTTTTGAATCTAATCTTTTATAAGTAATATTCCATTCCCTCATCGACCAGCCTTATTCAGCTCGTAAAGCACATTCAAGTCATCGAAAATTATTTATTGCAACAAAGTTGCTATTGTTGTTTTTGTATTTAACTTTGCGCAAATATGAATGGGGTCATCAAACTTAACCTTAGAAATTATATGTTTTTCGATATTACTTTACGGAGATCTATGCAAGTACTTGCACTTGCCACGATCTTACTATTTAGCGCATATCCGCAGCATGCGCAAGCTCAAAGAAAGGTGGTTGTGGAGGGAACGGTTTACGAGCAATCTGCTGCATCGCAGCCATTAAAGTCCGCGTCGGTGAGTATTCTGCCGTACAATCTAACGGTCAATACCGATAACGAGGGAAAGTTTAGATTTAACAATATCCCCGACGAATCATTCCGATTGGTGATTAGCTATGTCGGCAAAGTCACGCTGGATACTTTGATTCAAAATAGACCAACGCAGCCTTTGATGCTACGTTTAGCCGACAATTCATTCCGATTAGAGAATGTGGACGTAGTGGCCAAACCATCGCAATCGGGCTTGGGATCCACATCCGTCATTAACCGAAATGCTATTGAGCATTTGCAGGCTAATAGTTTGGCCGATATCATGTCGTTAGTGCCGGGCGGCATCACGGTCAATCCAGATCTAAACAATGATGCATCGCGATTGATCAATATCCGATCGGTTGTAAAAGACAAAAATGCGGCGATCGATCGATACATGGATGCGAATGCATTCGGTACATCCATTGTGATGAATGGCTCACCAATCTCGAATAATGCTAATTTGCAAACGCTATCTCCAGTGATGAACGGTGGTGCATCTGCCTTAGGAGGTGGCGCACCACCTCGTGGCGGTATTGATTCCAGATCTATTCCGATGTATAATGTGGAATCGGTAGAAGTGATTCGCGGTGTGCCGGGTGTGAAATATGGAGATCTGGCGTCGGGAGCGGTGATCGTCAATCAGCGCGCAGGAAGACAACCGCTTTTTGTAGAAGCCAATACCAATCCCAATCTGTACAACCTGAGCGCTTCCAAAGGCATCGTGCTAGATGATCGCCGTGGCGCGATCAACCTGGGCGGAAGCTATGCCTATAACACCAATGATCCGGTACAAGCATATCGCTATTATCAACGCGGAACCATTAATGCCTTATACAGCAATTCCTTTTTCAACGAGCGATTGAGTAGTACCACAGGTATTGATTTCCACGTATCCAACGATGGGCGCAGGTTGAATCCAGATGATGAGATCACTAGAACTAAATCTTCGGGCAAGGAAACAGGCATAGCGATCAACAGCATGGGTTCTTATCAAATGCCCGGCACGACTTGGTTGCGAAAAATAGATTATGCCGGTCGTTTATCCTTCAATTCCAAAAAATCGTACTACCAACAGCAATACACAGCGGCAAATGCAGCGTATGGTATGACATATACAGATGGTGCAATCCTAACGAATACGCCTGGCGAAAGATTGTATAACGAAGATGGAGAGCAGATCACGCAGATTCCGCTGGGAGAGGAAGATAAGTACGCGGTGTACTTGCCAAGTACCTATTTGGGTGTGCATCAAATAGAAGGGAAGGAGTTTAGCACCTTTCTATCGGCTACGGCCAACTTTTTTAATCAGATAGGTGGCACACAGCATAGCTGGCTGCTGGGTGGCGATTTCCGATCGGATAAGAACTTTGGTGCAGGTAAAACCTTTGCAGATAGCCTACCGCCATACCGAGATCTTCAATATGTGAACTCTTCTTACCGAAACCGAAAATATTCGGATATCCCAGCAGTCACTCAACTGGGGTTTTATGTAGAAGATAATATGACCACACGGATCATGGATCGCTTGCTACGCGTATCGGCAGGGCTGCGATATGATCGTTTTTCGCAAAATAGATCCATCATTGCGCCGCGCGCAAATGCTTCATTTGAGATCTTGCCCGAAGTGCTCATGATTCGCGCAGGATATGGGGTGATGGCCAAAGCGCCTAGCTTACTGTATCTATATCCGGAGAATGCATACTTCGATTATATCAATATCAACGAAATCCCTACGGGTTCGCCAGATGCGATCTTTATGACTACTACGCGCGCGTTCAACACCGAAAATAGTGCCTTAAAAATTGCCTCCAATCGCAAGCAGGAAGTAGGCATTGATCTTCGCTTCAACAAATCCATACTATCGGTGACCGCATTTAGCGAAAAGTTGAAAAACGGTTATGCGATCTCCCCGACAATTCATTCATTCCGCCCGGTAGAATACAAACAATACGAACGGGTAGGAGATAGCAGGGTGCTGACGGAGATATCGGCAGATCCGGTGCTGGCAAAATTCAATATGCCTAACAACAATATGGCGATTGATAAGCAGGGCTTGGAATTTCAACTGGATCTGGCGCGGATACAGCGTATACGCACACAGTTTAGTGTGTATGGAGCATATATCAAAGAAAAAACCTACAGTACGGATTATACGTTTTATGACGGTCAAAGTGGGGCAGGAGCACAAAGTAGAACACATATTGGGCTGTACCAGCCCGCGATGATCCAGCAAAATGTTAGCTCCGTGGTTTCGACTTTGAAAGCAACGCATAACATTCCAAAGATTGGTTTGGCAATCACCTTGACGACCGATATTATCTGGAACGAATCGGACTGGACTGTGTATGGAAACGATTCTATCCCGCAAAAGTACATCAGTAAATTCGACGGATTAGTGTACGATCTGGATGGTGTAGACCTGAATACACCTGAATTTACTGCGATATCGCGTCCGGTGGTGCGCACCACCGAACAAAGAGAAAGCCTACCGCCGCTCGTGAACTTCAACATCAACCTCACCAAAGATATCAAAGACTTTATGAGGCTTTCATTCTTTGCCAACAACCTGTTTCGGTATTATCAAAATGCGCAGTCGGATCGTATTTCTTCGGTGTATTACCGCCGAAATATTCCCTTCTTCTTCGGGTTCAAAGTTGGTGTCAATCTCTAATATACGGTTATGAAAAACAATACATTTATTCCATTGCTCATCGCTATAGGTGTAGCGCTATGCAGCATTTCCTGTCAGAAAATCACCGATTCGCTGGATACTAAGACCATCGATTATTTAGCAGTCGATATCGAAGCAATCCCCGTGCTGTCAGGAATTTCTTCTACCGAGGGACTTCCCGTTACGTTGACAAATTACACCGAAAAACACCAAATCAGTACTACGCTACAAGCTGGCGTAACGACAATAGATAGCATTATCCCAGGGCTGTACACGATTAACGTAGACGGAGAATTGCTGGTTGGTACTGAAAAATACCTTTTGAAAGGTAGCGTAGCTAATGTATTACTCGTGCCAGGCAATCAACATGTGAAGGTCAATATTGATGGAGCCAAAGTAGGACCGCTTGCTATTAGCGAGATTTTCTACGCGGGTACAGCGCCTTTTTATTTTAGAAATCAGTTTTACGAGATCACGAATAACTCCGATGAATTGGTATATGTAGATGGGTTGCACTTTGCGAATTTGCACCCGACCATTGCGACCACAAATTTGCCGATCTGGCCAGAAGAGGATCAAGGCGCATATACCTACGCACAGCGCGTTTGGAAAATTCCGGGAAAGGGTCGCGATTACCCACTACAGCCGGGCGAATCGTTTACGATCGCGCAATTTGCCGCCAATCACAAATTGCCGCAGTACAACCCCAACTCGCCAATCGATGCCTCGTTATCGGAGTTTGAGTTTAATATGAACAATCCTAGTTTTCCAGACCAACCTGCGGTAGATATGGAGCATGTATTTTACAACGGTCGGGCGGCAAAAGGAACTGTGCCGCAATACTTGACTTCCGTATTTGGCGGCGCTTTTGCCATCTTCCGCATCCCAGAAGATGAAAGCTATGATCCGGTAGGCAATCCGAACTTGCAAACCAGAGATCTGGGAACAACCGGAACAACGCTCTACGCAAAAATCCCACTTCGCTATGTGGTGGATGCTGTAGAGGCAGGACATAATGAAAGCATGTCTGCCGCCAAAAGGGTGCCCACGGTGCTTGATGCCGGCATGACCTGGGTGGGCGCAACATATAATTCATTAGGCGTGCGCCGCAAACGAATTGGACAAAGAGCCAATGGTACGCCCATCTTAATGGATACCAACAATAGTACAGAAGATTTTGAAAGACAAGTCGTACCGCAATTTCGTTACCACGGCCAAGGCATACCTTCTTGGTCACGGGCTTTTTAATAGTTAGATCTTACAACAATGAAAATATACCAAATCTTATTTTTTGCAATGGCGGTTATGGCATTAAGCAAGCCAGCTGTTGCACAGCAGAAGATAAAACAGGTCAGTCCAAATTGGCTAGAAATACAGGATAGCTTAGGATCATGGAGAAATACCGCTAACCCTGCCGGACTGACCCGCGATCAGCCGGTTCAGTTTTCGAAAGTACAGGCAACTTATGATATCGAACAGGGAGACTTTAGAAGGCCGCAACAGGCTCAGAAGATCAATAGCCAATCTATCTATGGGGCGGGTAATACGCAGCTGAATGACTATTACTTGCAAGGATTCATTCGGTACAATCGGCAGTTTCGAGAAGATGCTACCTATAATGCTTCGCTGATCGATCCATTTCGCGATATGCCCTACTATATTATTGATAGCAATGCCAGCGACTGGTTAAATCAATTATATACGATGGGGTTTGACCTCGCCTCACCGGTATTTAAAGACAAATGGACGGCAGGCTTGAGCGTGGATTACCAAGCGGCGAGTGGCGCCAAACAGCGCGACATCCGTGCAGAGAATACGCAGTTTGGCTTGTCCATCAGACCGGGATTGACGTACCAGATCAACGCTAATCACGTAGCAGGTTTTAACCTCCTGTTTGCCACCTCCAAAGAAGAATCGGTAAATAGCAATGTGAATGTGTATGTAGATCAAGGATATTTCATACACTATGGTTTGGGCCATGCTATTCCTTACGTAGGATCGGGTACGAATATGAATTATGAGTCAGAGAAATGGGGTGCGGGGTTGCAATACGAGTACCATGGGCTATGGAATCTTTTGCTATCAACCAATTACGCAATCGCAGCAGAAACAGCAAACATTGGTTTTCTCGCTGGACGTACCCAAGGATCTATATTGACTCGCCAATCAGAATCATCGCTCCGCGCTACGCGCGAAAACACCCTATTTGCGCATCAAATTGTGTTGAACTATGCCTTTAAGCTAGGCGAGGGTACGGAGTATTGGAATGAATTTGTTCCTGGATTGGAAAGCGATGGTTACATCAATCAGCACAAGGCGGTGCGATCTACCTATAGAAATTCATTCGGCGAAGCCGCATACACCTTGATCAAGAAAAGGGAGGGTGGCTACGACTGGAAACTGCGTGGCCAAGCGAGTTATCGCAAGCGGGAAGATCAGTATTTGCTGCCGCAATCCGCATTTGGAATGAGTTATTTGAATTATGCACTGTCATTTGATAAGATGATTAGCAGTGGGAATGCTACCTACACATTGGGTGGCAAGATCGGAAATCAACACAGCCTTTCGGGTGACTATCGCTATGGTGGCCAGCGAGCAGATGAATTGCCCGTGCAGGAATTAATGCGCTCTGATCTGAATTTCCTTACGACAGATTTCCTCAGCATCGAAATACCATTCACCTATTCGCTGCAAGTAGACAATAAACATATACATAATTTCTATGTACAAGCGGTCGGTAGCTGGCTCGATGCCCGATCTACGGAGTACCAAAACCGCAAGAAAATCACCTTGAGTGTCGGCGCTATTTTTTAATCAACTACATCACATAAACATGTTTAGATTTTTATCCCTGTGCGGCCTTGCCTTCATTTTGGCAACCGCTACGTATTCGTGCAAATCTTATTATCCGAGCAATCGCCAAAGTGCAGATCTGGATCCATACTTATTACAGTTGCGCGATTCCATCCTGCAACAAGGTTTGGATGGCGAAGCCTTGTACACCATCTTGGGCAATATAAAGCCTATGAGTAGTGTGGCTGCCTTTTCCTTCCCAGTGGGTAATAAGGATAGCCTTCGCATGCTCGACCAGCATATCGTAAGCCCAGACTCCCTACATCACCTACAAAGACTAGCACAAATACAGCAAGCGGTAAATCTGATGCAATTCGACGATTTACGATTTTTGCTAGTGCCTTACCGCAATGCGTACAGCAAAACACGTATTCTGCAACTGACTGTAATCCGAGTTTCTAAACTGGATAGTTTGTTAGAAGCTCGGGCAGACTTCTTTGGTCAGTACGGATTTACCAAAGGGACAGATCCAGCGGTAGTACTAACCGTCAACGAATATGAAAAGCGTTACGAACGCCTACGCGGATATGGCTATCTGTTTGGCTACCCAAATTATGCCATAGATTTTTTTGTTAAAGCCTTTCATGAGTCGGATTCAACAGGTGTGCATGTAAAGCGAAAATTCTTTCAGATCCCGACTTACTTGCGTAATGAAGGTAATTTCGTGTACGCGTATCCAGAAGATCATCAACCAGATCAACTGGATTCGGCGCTATATCAGCAAGCAAGTGCGGTCTTAGCACAATATAAAGCGCTACGACCCAAATACATGAAACAGGATAGTACGATCAGTGCGCACCAGCTCATTCAACATACGCTGCAAAGACGGAAGTGAAAATAGGCAATAGGGCATACATTGGCGTCTGGACAGGAATTGGCCTCACGTTTTCGAGCATGGTTGGCACAGGTGTATTCACCAGCTTAGGATATCAGATTAGCGAGCATTCTTCCCTATGGTCGATTGTATTATTGTGGGTGATTGGTGGCTTTACCGCTTTCACTGGCGGAATATGCTATTATCAACTGATCAAGCAATATCCCGATTCTGGTGGCGAGGTACACTTTATTAATGAATTGTACGGGAGCAAGCTTTCTATCGTGGTGGCGTTGCTCAGTATCGTATTCGGATTTGCAGCGCCAGTGGCTTTAGCGGCTTTGGCGGTAGCGAGTTATCTCCAGCTGTATGTACCTTTTGCCGCTACACAGATTGCGGTAGTGACAATTATGGCCGTATCTGGGGTACATCTACTCAGTTTGCAGATCAGTAGTATAGCGCAGCGCATCTTGTTTGTCTTAAAAATTGCATTGATTGTGGTTTTTATCTGTGCGGCTATTCCTCACATGGATGTATCAACGAAGACATGGCAGATGTCGGAAAGCCACCTGCAACATATGCTATCAGGAGAGTTTTTTATCGCCTTGATGTTTGTGCATTATTCCTATTCGGGCTGGAATACCTGTATATATGTGTTTAGAGAAATGCGCAATCGTCGCACATTTTATTATTCGCTGTTTATCTCCGTTATTTTGGCTACGGTAGTGTACGTCTTGTTAAACGTAAGCTTTATCTCGGTATCGGGCTTAGCAAATTTGCGCGGTGTCACGGAGGTCGGCCAGCGAGCAGCCAACGATTTATTTGGCGCGCAGGTGGGCGCAATTTTTTCTACGCTGATTGGAATATTGCTAATTGCGAACATTAGTGCTATGATCTGGAGTGGCTCGCGGGTTTCGTTGAAAACGGAAGAAATCCTATGGAAAAGGAGCAATGACAAACCCATTCCTGCAAAACACATCCTGTTATTGATGCTGGTAAGTATCTTGTTTGTGCTTGTTTCTAACTTCGAAAGTCTATTGATTACGACTTCCTTTATACTATCGCTGTCGATGATTTTGGTGATAGGTAGTCTCGTGTTTCATCGTAACCAATCACATTTGAAGCTCCGGATAACCACTCGCTTGTGTGCTGTTTTCTTCTGCATCATCACCCTGGTTTCCAACTTTTATTATCTCTATCATGCCTTCTTTTAGAAGTAATGATAGAGATAGCACGTGTGAATAGAGACCCATGCACAAGAAGATCTGTCATGAAGGATACTTTTAGTAAACACAAATGAAAGAAAGTTATATGAGTTAAATAAGCATGAGCTTAAGAACGTTTTCTTCTCTATCTATTGATTGGATATTTTATAAAGGTCTTGTTTTGTCTTAAAATAACTGTAGGTCAATATGTTGTGATTTTGTATCGCAGTGGGCGAAAATATTGGTCTAATAATTGAAACTTAGGCTGGTATGTTAAGAAAATTACTAATTCTACTCACGATCAGCAGTGTAATGATCATGTGTTTTTCATCGTGCTACACGAATGGACCTCGTCATGGGAGGGCACAATATGGTCATAGCAAACGGATGCATAAAGGTAAACCTAGGAAGCATCAAGGCCCTCGAAAATACAAAAAAGGAAAGCCAAGGCGATCAGGAGTTTCGGAAAATCTAATGCCTCGAAAACGATAACTACGGCTTACTGTGAAACGGCAATACCAGTAAGCCTGTAATGGGCATTCCACTTAAGATCGGCTTCGTAAACGAGCGTAGATCTAGATCTAAAAACCGCTAAGGAAGTATATATATTTCCTTAGCGGTTTTTAGTTTTTGTGTGGTATCGTTTGATTTAAAATCATAATCTTATGCATGAATGACATACATTAGCTAGAAAGTAGATTTTTAACAGCCGGAAAAATGGCCAATTTTAGCATAAATGCTTGTGGCGCTTGACCTACAACTGTGTAGGTTCGTCTAGGAAGACTGCCCCGATGTTCCTAGTATTGTTGTGAAGACAAGTTATTAATTCTCTTAATTAGTAAAATACTATGATCAAAACATCAGATCTCTACAACAACAGAAATCGGAAAACCTATCTAAATCCTGAAATTATGGTTCAAATTATAAATCATGAAAGTTCGATCGCTGCGGGATCAGCAAAAGTAACTGTTGGTGGTACATCGAATAACCATAGCCCTTTTATTGACGACTGGCAAGATGGTGTTACTCGATCATCTGATTTTACTATGTAAAGCACTCTGAGGGTATAATAGTCATATTATAGTGCTAAAACCTTAATACTCAATATTGTATTAATTACTGTGAATCTTATCATTGAGATGCAAACCGACAATTTGAATAGGTTAAAAGAATTAGTGTGTTCATAATTTATTTACTACATGAAATTATCAAGTACAAGCGTACCAAATGCTGTTTATAACATTTCTATCATAGCTAAAGTAGGTATACATTTAATATTTCTAATAGCGATTTTACAGTCTTGCTCTAAAGATGAGAATACTACGTTGCAAACGAATGGTGCCGCGAGTGTTAACATCTCTATTAGTGGAGTAGAAGATGAAAATACCTTTATAATTAACGAATCGGAAGTGGAAGACGAAATAGCGCGTGCCTCAATTGCGCGCACAAACATATTCACTGACGAGAAAGAGACCGTCGTATATGACATTCAAACATTGCCCGAATTTGATGTGTTGAGCGATGTACAAAGTTCCTTACCCTCTTCTTCATCGGCAGTAAATATTATAGACTCTAGTGTGGTGAGTAAGGCTGCCATTGTTGGAACTAAAGCTATAAAAGGATCTTCCAAAGCAGTCACAAGGATGGAGGCACAAACGCGATATCGTATTATATTCTATGAGCAAGGAAGTACTACTGTGGCTTCTAATAACCAAGCAATAGCAGGCACTGCGATGGAGGCTAGTTTAGATGTAGGTAAAACCTATAATTGGTATGCCGTATCGATCAATGCTACTACGGTTCCAAATATTAACAGTAGCGGTGTTATTGCAAGAAGTAGTCTTGCTAACAGGGATGTGTTGTATGCTAGCGGTGTTATTACACCCGTATTTGGTGCTAATACACTACAAATTACTTTTAGCAGAAGAACGGCTAGAATTGAAGTCAATCTCAATGTTCGTGGCATGTTTGGTAGAATTCGGAATAACACTAGTTTAGAAATTGGATGGAGATCTGGTACGACGTTTAATAGTGTCATACAAATGGGGGATTTGAACATTCGAACGGGAAATTATACTAATATCACAAATTCTTCGGCGGTGACCGGAGCCAGTATGACGGCTACGGCAACTAACACAGGCGATGCCGTTAAAAATGCTGTATTTTACACAGTACGCAATAATAATATAGCAAACGGCTCACTAACGGTAAGGTTAAATCGATTGGATCTTACTATGGACGATGGGGGAGTGAGAAGTTTTAATACCGCTACTTTGGTACCCATTTCAGGAGCTATGACACCGACTTACGGGTCACGTTCTGTGATCAATGCACGACTGATTGAATCCGCTATGGCCGTGAATGGAACTCGCTTTGCACGCACTAATTTAATATATGATCCAGCGAATAATCAGGTAGACCGCTACCGCTTCCGACCTCACAATAATTATGCTAGACCGAACTTCAATAACGAATACTGGAGATTTCAAGGAAATACTCCAACTGGACCAACAGGAAACGTTGATCCTTGTCAAAATGTTTATCCAAATAGTGTGTGGAAAAGTCCACGTATTGAGGACTTTCGCGCACTAGGGACCAATGGTCTAGTAACTAGTGGGAATACAAATGGCGTAAGGAAGATAACGAAGCATTGGAATCAAACGGGTAATGCCGCAGGAAATGCTTCTGGATATCCGAGTAATGTTTTGACAATATTATATTTAGGTTTCTATAACGAGAATGGCGTGCTTCAGGAAGATGGGGAGAGATTAGGTTCTGCTTCTAGCCAAGCCTTAGCAGATCACTGGCTTAATACTGCTGCCAATAATACTACCGCTGGAGTAGCACGATATAGAGTGACTCAGTACTCGAATGGTGTAGTCATAAATACAGCGGGTGTAATACTTGCACAATCCCCACGTTCAATGCGTAGACCGATACGATGCCACAGAAGATAAAGCTATTAGTATGAATTATTTTATATCTCTATTCAGTTCAGTTAGCTGCTAGCGAGTTTCTATTAAGGAATTAGATGTTAAAAATTCATACCCGATAAGGATGGGAATCTGATAAAGATTTTCATCCTTCTTCTTTTTTAGCTGAAATAGTAGAGTTCGAGATGGTTGATTTATACTTTACAAGGGGTGAAAATTCCGACATATTACACCATCTTATTTGACCAATTCCACCCCTCCCAAAGCAACTTAGAAGTTGAATATTTGTGGTACTAATTGCTAACAGACCTAAATTTCTACTAAAAATGAAAGACTTTAAGATTCTTCTGTGTTGTCTTTTTTTATGTTGCGCAAATTCTTTGTTTGCTCAACAGCGTACCATACGGGGCACCGTGGTGAAAGAAGATAATACTCCATTACAAGGCGTCAGCGTCAGCGCCGAAAAAACAACTGATGGCGCGACTACCGATAAAGACGGTCAATTTGAGCTCCGTACAGATGGAACAACCTTGATTGTGTCTTTTATTGGCTACAAAACACAAAAAATCACGATCGGTAGCCGCTCTTCCTTCAATATCACGATGGAAGACGATGACCAAACCATTGATGATGTGGTCGTGGTCGGTTACGGTACACAATCTCGTCGCAACTTGACAGGTGCCGTGAGCGATATCAATGCCAAAGAGATTGTACGTACATCTTCCACAACGACTGCAGGCGCATTAGCCGGTAAGATTCAAGGTATCTCGGTGCGTGCACAAGATGGCCGACCGGGTCGCGGTGCGGATCTACAGATCCGTAATATGGGAAATCCGCTTTACGTCATTGACGGGATACCGTATGGCGGGCAAACCGGAAACGATTGGGTGGGATCTTCCAATGTATCTGGACAAGATGCCTTCAATGCATTGAATGTGGAGGATATTGAGAATATCACCATCCTCAAAGATGCATCAGCAGCGATCTACGGGTTGCGTGCGGCCAACGGTGTGGTGCTCGTGACGACCAAGAAGGGAAGCAAAGGCGAGTCCGTACGCGTGAATATTAATGGCTACATGGGATGGCAGAATTTGACCCGCTTTCCGACCTTAGCGAATGCCGCACAATATACGCGTGCGCTGGTAGAAGCGGCGCAAAACGAAGGTGGAAATCCTTCTGCTGTGATGACGCCAGAAGAACTGGCGAAATGGCAAGCTGGTACCGAAGCTGGATATCAGGGCTACAACTATTATGATATGATTGTACGCAAAAATATTCCGCAGAATTACATCAATGCTAATATTAATGGAAGTAGTGCCAACTCCAACTATTTCCTTTCGGTCGGTAACCTGAATCAGGATGCGATGATGGAAGACTTCTCCTACAAACGTACTAATATACAGGCTAACTTGGAGACCACCATTTTAAAAGGATTGACCGTCGGTACACAAATCTCCGGTCGCCAAGAGTATAGCCAAGATGTGGGTTTGCCGGGTGGAGATGGCTACTTTTCTTCTTTTCTCGCTTTATTTAGAAACAGACCAACGGTAGGACCATACGCGAACGACAATCCGATGTATCCAAATCACGTGAATGATTTCGCGTATAACCCCGCGATTTTTAGTCGCGATATCGCCGGATATAAAGATAACCGCTATAGAAATGCTAACGTGAACTTATTCGCACAGTATAAAACGGATTTTGGACTATCGGCGAAGGGAACGGTGTCGTATAATTACACCAACAACAAGTTCGATGGTTTCCAGTATTCGTATGGTGTGTATACCTACGATCGCGCCAACGATGCCTACAACCGTACTCATGGTACCGATTCGCGCTGGCGTTATCAGACAGAGCGTGAGGTGGTAGCACGGTATGCGCAATTCCAACTAGATTATGCCAAAGACTTTGGTGATCATCACCTATCGACGACCTTAGGATATGAGCGCTCGGATTGGGATCGCAATTACCAGCAGGTCGGTACTAACCCAACCAACAACTATATACCGCTATTGCAAATGGATCAGATCAATAGCTTTGGCGATGGTTGGGATTACGAAGCACGTGCTGGTTATATCGGAAGGGTTAATTATAACTATAAAGGAAAGTACTTATTAGAAGTACTGGGTAGATATGATGGATCTTATCTGTATTACCAAGACAATCGTTGGGGAGTTTTTCCGGGGATGTCTGCTGGATGGCGCATATCGGATGAGGCCTTTTTTGAAAGCCTGAAAGGAACAGTAAATGATTTGAAATTCCGCTTCTCGATAGGCCAAACCGGTTTGGAGCAAGGGGTAAATATGCATGGCTATTTAGCAGGGTATACCTGGAATCAAGGTAATGCCATATTGGATGGGGCATATGTTCCGGGCTTGCAACCGCGAGGATTACCTATTCGCAACCTATCTTGGGTGAAGAATACCAATTATAATATCGGTATGGATTTGGCGATGTTCGACAACAAGTTGACCTTTACTGCTGATGCGTTTAAGATTATCCGTTCTGGAGCACCTGCACAACGTTATGATGTATTGCTACCGTCTGAAATCGGCTATGGATTGCCCAACGAAAACTTAAATAAAAATGGATATTACGGTATCGAAGGTATGCTAACCTACAGCAGTAACGTAGGGGAGCTAGGATATGTAGTAAGTGCAAATGCGACCTATTCAAGATACCGCAGTATCGAAACCTACAAGCCACGTTTTGGTAGCTCTTGGAATGAATACCGTAATTCGGCCGAGAATCGATACGGTGGTGTCTGGTGGGGCTATCAGGTCGAAGGTCGGTTTGAATCGGAAGAGCAAATTCGTAACCATCCGATCAATAACGATGGCCAAAACAACCGTACGCAACTACCGGGTGACTTTATCTACAAGGATGTGAATGGTGATGGTGTGATCAACAGTTTGGACGAACGTCCCATCGGTTATCAGACGAATTGGGCGCCGATGTTGAGTTTTGGCGGACGTATCGGATTAAACTATAAAGGATTTGACTTGAATATCGATTTTGCCGGTGGCGCTTTGCAATCTTGGAATCAGGATTACGAATTGCGGAATGCGTTGCACGGTGGCGGTAATTCGCCAGCGTACTTGGTAGAAGATCGTTGGCATCGTGCAGATCCTTATGATCTGAATAGCGAGTGGATTCCGGGCTATTATCCTGCGGTACGTAATGGTAACTCGGGTCCAAATCATCGGAATAGTGATTTTTGGTTGACCAATGTACGATACCTACGCGTCCGGAACATGGAACTGGGTTATACGTTCGGACAAGACCTAGCATCCAAAATTGGTTCGAGCAAAATTCGAGTATATGTCAATGGCTCTAACCTATTTTCATTTGACAACGTAAAACGTTTTCAGATAGATCCAGAAATTTCAGCTGCAGCGGCGGTGGTATATCCACAACAGAAGGTTATTATGGCAGGTTTCAACATCACATTTTAATTAAAGACATGAAGACTAAATTGATTATATTTCTTGTAGCGGCGGCGCTATCTGTGAGTTCGTGTAAACATGATGAATGGTTTGATCGACCATCAAAAAACCTCATTACTGATGAGCAGCTTTGGAATGATCCTGTGCTAATTACTTCGCTATTGGCGAATTATTATAATCGTCTTCCGACCATGCATGGCGTATTTAATACCGGAGGAATGACTGAAATGGATGACGCCATGTGGTCGGGTCACCGCGATCAAAACTGGCGCAATGACCTTCATTACGGTGACGATTACGGTCGGTACTGGGATTACGGATTGATCCGTGATATCAGTGTAGCACTAGAAGGCATCGAACAATTTGGTGGTAGTTTGACTGCTGCGCAGAAACAGCTCTTTAATGCAGAGTTGCGCTTTATCCGTGCATCAGTGTACTTCGAAATGGTGAAGCGCATGGGCGGTGTTCCATTGGTAACTACGCAATTAATTTACGATTTTAGCGGAAATCCAGAGCCTTTGCAAATGCCTAGAGCCAAGGAGCATGAGGTCTATGATTTCATCTTTAGCGAGACGGAAGCGATTAAAGATCACTTGGCGCCGAATGCGAACAGCAGAACACGTGCGAATACGGTAACAGCGCTTGCTTTGCAAAGTCGCTCTATGCTCTACGCAGCGTCGATCGCCAAGTATAATAACTTGATGGGAGCGCCAATTAGCACGCCTGGTGGCGAAGTGGGTATTCCAGCCAGCATGGCTAGTGACTACTACCAGAAATCCTTAACGGCGTCGCGCGCTATTATGGCTAATTCAAACTATGGATTGTTCAATGCCAATGCCAATAAAGGGGAGAATTTCTACACGATGTTGAATGCCAAAAATAACGGTGAGGTGATCTTTGCCAAAGACTTTCAAACAGGTGTGAAGGTGCATGGCTTCACCTATGAGAATATTATAAAAGGCTCTACAGAAGATAATGAATCCTCTTCGGCTTTGAGCCCTTCGTTGAGTTTCGTAGAAAGCTTCGATTACTTGGATGGGTCGGTCGGTACGATTCGAGATCGCGACCAGAACGGAAATCATATTGTCTATGCTAATCCTGCGGATATCTTTGCCAACAAAGACGGACGGCTTTACGGTACCGTAATCTATGCCGGTACTACCTTTAAAGGACGGAACACCAGTATACAAGCTGGTGTCGCCGTGTGGCAAGATGGTGGCTATGACCTACGCACGACATCACGATTAGGAGATAATTATGCGGCAGATGGTGGATTGTGGACGGGTTTTGACGGGCCTGCTGACAATCAACAGGATGTGAGTAATACTGGATTCTATTTGCGTAAAATGGTGAGTGATGCAGCAGGAGCGAGTGCGCGCGGTATTTCTGCTAATAACTGGTGGCCTTGGTATCGTATGGGCGAAATCTACCTAAATGCTGCAGAAGCTGCTTTTGAACTGGGCGAAACAGGTGCAGCAACGACTTACATCAACACTTTACGTGAAAGGGCAGGTTTCCCAGCCAATAGCATTTCCAATTTAACCATGGATATTATCCGCAAGGAGCGCCGTGTCGAATTAGCTTTTGAAGATCATCGCTACTTTGATTTGAAACGCTGGCGCATCGCTCACCTAGTATGGAATGGGGAAGAATCGGATCGAAACGCCGTGGTGTATGGACTTTATCCGTATCGCGTGGTACGTCCAGGGCATCCTACTAATGGACAATACATTTACCAACGTATTCGCCCGACACGTTTCCGTCGCGCCCGACTTTTCCGTATGGCCAACTATTATGCATCTATCGATCAAAATGTGCTCAACAACAATCCGAAGATTGTTCGAAATCCATTTAACTAACCATTATCACGATCAGAAAAGATTTTATTATGAAATATTCAAGTATATATCTATCTATTTTAACCCTAGCCTCTCTGCTTTCAATGGGCTGTGAATACGATAATTTTGAAGCCCCAAAGTCGACCTTGTCGGGCAGTATCGTCTACGAGGGTAATCCCGTTAGTGTAAGAACGGGTGGTACTAGATTGCAACTTTGGGAAGATGGCCATGCGCTGCGTACGCCGATGGATGTCTTTATTGATCATGAAGGCCATTTCTCCGCGTCCTTATTCGATGGTACATACAAGTTAGTGACTAATGGCGATGCGCCATGGTCGCCGCGCAATTTGGATACGGTTGAAGTCACAGTACGCGGGAACACGGTTGTCGATATCCCAGTAACTCCGTATTTTGTGTTGGAGAATGAATCCTTCACAGCGGCTGGCACCACGCTCAATGCGCAGTTTGCCATCCGACGCGTGGTGCCAAATGCGAATGTGAGTAGAGTAGCGCTTTACGTAGGCCACTCTATTCTGACGGATCAAGGGCGCTTTGAACATCGCGTGGAGATGGATGCGGCTAATATTCAATTGGGACAACCATTGAGTATGAGCACGACCTTGCCTGCGTCTTTGGCCAATCTAGATTATGTGTTTGTCCGCGTAGGCGTACTTTCCAATTTGTCAGGAGAATACTACTATTCGGATGTACAACGAGTGAATTTACCTTAACAAATATTTTTATGCCCATGAAACCTGTTTTTTGCAGTTTACTACTATCTCTAATTATTGTCTTTCCGGCGCTGGCTCAAGAATGGATCGTTCGTAGTCCGGACGCCCGTTTAGCCGTACATCTCTATTTGGAGGCTGGAAAGCTCAGCTATTCCGTGTTGCTAGATCAGGAAGTGATGTTGGATAAGTCACCTTTAGGGTTGACCGCCAACACGCATGCGCTATCAGAAAGGCTGAATTTCGTGCTAAAACACGAACGCGCTATTGATGAGCAATACAGCGAATCCCGATTCAAGAAAAGTCAGATCCGATATCAGGCCAATGAATTAGTGTGTCGATGGGAGAACAGCGAAAAACAGGCTTTCGAAACGACATTCCAAGTGAGCAATAATGATGTGGCTTTTCGCTATTTCATTCCACAACAAGGAGAGCAAGCGAATATCGTGGTGCAGCAGGAGCACAGTGGTTTTCAGTTTCCAGCTCGCACCACTACATTTCTGACTCCTCAGTCGCCACCGATGGTCGGTTGGAAAAAGACCAAGCCGAGTTATGAAGAGGATTATACCGTAGATGCAACATTAGGTGCTGCATCGCAATATGGCGTTGGTTTTACCTTTCCAGCTTTGTTTAAAGTGGAAGATAAAGGATGGGTCTTGGTTTCAGAAAGTGGGGTAGATGGCAACTATTGTGGCAGCAAACTTAGCGAGCCGACTATTAGCGGACTGTACTCTATCGCATTTCCAGAGCCTGGAGAGAATAATGGTTTGGGCGCTGTACAACCCGCATTTGCGCTGCCTGGCTTCACGCCTTGGCGCACGCTGACGGTTGGAAAAAACTTGCAGCCGATTCTCGAGACGACTATTACGCAAGATGTGGTGGGCGCTAAGTACAAAGCGTCGAAAGATTATGCATTTGGGCGCTCCACTTGGAGCTGGTTGGAGTGGCAAGATGAAAGTATCAACCTAGAAGATCAGAAGAAGTTTGTAGACTTGTCGGCAGCGATGGGCTATGAATATTCGCTGGTCGACAACTGGTGGGATACGAACATCGGTCGCGACAAGATCGAAGAATTGGCAGCTTACGCGCATAAAAAGGACGTTAGCTTGTTGCTATGGTATAATTCCAACGGCTACTGGAACGATGCACCGCAAGGACCGAAAAATAAGATGAACGAGGCCATAGCCCGTAAAAAGGAGATGGCGTGGATGAAAGAAGTGGGCATTAAAGGGATTAAGGTTGATTTCTTTGGCGGCGACAAACAGGAGACCATGCAGCTATACGAAGCTATCCTATCGGATGCAAACGAATACGGGTTACTGGTGATCTTTCATGGTTGTACCGTGCCAAGAGGCTGGGAGCGTATGTATCCGAACTTTGTGTCGAGCGAGGCAGTACTAGCTTCCGAGAACCTTATTTTTACGCAACGCGCGAATGATATGGAAGCTTTCAATGCCACGTTGCATCCCTTTATCCGTAATAGCGTTGCGGCCATGGATTTTGGCCCCGTTTTGTTGAACAAAAGACATAATCGCACGAATTCTGGTGGACAAACGCGGATGACCAGTGAGACGTTTCAAATCGCCACAGCCGTTGTTTTTCAAAGTGCGGTACAAAACTTTGGCATCACGCCCAATAACTTGACCGATGCGAGCCAAGGTGCGATTGATTTTATGAAATCGGTGCCCACGACTTGGGATGAAACCTTGTTTTTAGATGGCTATCCGGGTAAATATGTGGTGCTAGCACGCCGCAAAGGCGAGCAATGGTACATTGCAGGAATTAATGCAGAATCTACGCCTAAAACGGTAAATATCAATCTGCCGAAGCTGGCGAACGGCAAGTTAGTCGAATATAGAGACGACGCTTCAGCACGTACGATAGTTTCCAAAGCGGTGCAGTCTAAAAAGCAAAGCTATACCATGACGATCCCGACTAATGGTGGATCGGTAGTGGTTGGAAATTAATCCAGAGTATTAGCCTTCGGCCAATTGGCCGAAGGCTTCTGTTATAAAAAGCTCAGCCCTTATACTTTTCTTCAAAAAAGTATAAGGGCTGTGTTATGTAATAGGAAATCTAATGTCTATGTGTCGAACAGTTTTCTGTTCAAACAAGAATACTTATTGGCTTGTATTCTTGTTTACAAATAGGAAGGTAGTAGGGAGTGCTGCATGTCGACATGCTGTTTAGGCTTCGTGGCTAAGTATTTCTTCTTGTATTCGGAAGGCTTCATGCCAAACAGTTTCAAGAATTTGGCTCTGAAGTACTTAATGTCATTAAAGCCAGCAGCAAAAGCTGCTTCGCTCACATTATATTCGGTCTCCACCAGCAATTGCGCGACCTTTTTGAGACGGACTAAGCGTATAAATTCATTTGCCGATTTGCCTGAGATGGATTTGATCCGTCTATAAAAATTAGAATGACTCATAGAGATCGCTTCGGCAAGCATTTGCACATTGAATTTAGGGTCATCCAAATGCTTTTCGACAATATGTGTGACTTTTTCGAGAAACTCATGTTGCTGTCCGCCATTTCTAGTTTCCATTTTCTGCAAAGGAATGTCCTCGTCCAGATGATCAACCGACTGATTCTGTTGCTGTAGCAGGCTCTGCACATGAGCAAGGAGTAAATCTTTATCAAATGGCTGCGCAACTAAACTATCCGTATCAACCCGTAGGCCATTTAGCGCCATTTCAGTTGATGAGCTGGCAATCAATAAAATCACAGGTGAGTGATTCCACATCATGTTTGATTTAATTTTAGTAGATAATTCCAATTCTGATGCGTCTCTCTTTACTACATCACGGCTAGTAACAAGCGGTTGGATATTGGTCAGAAATCTTTCTGCATTTGGCTTACCCGAAAGGGCAAAGACCTGAAAATCCTTCTCCAAAATTCTCGCTACATAGTTACGGATGTCCACGTTATCGTCTACCATAAACACTTTCTTTAACAGGTTTTCTTTGTCAGCAGTATCACAATTTGTGGCAGCTCTTTGATGATGTTGACCACATAGGTTTATTATTAATTGTCTTACTGACAATAAATGTATGTCAAATTTGTTGTTTTAGCAAGAAATTAATTTCAATTTTTTCTAATTATTTCATGTATAATGATTTTAAATCACTGATTATTAGTGAATAAAACGCTTTAGCATAAGCGACGTGTAATGACAGTTACTGGGATAATTTTTATAAGAAAGCGAGTGAAATAGGTCGAAATTAGCTTAATACAGAAGAAGTTTGTAACAATACATCCTTTCTAACCTACTAGGTTTTGAACTTTTTGTAGTAGGAATTTATCGGGTTATTTCAGTTCGCTACGCTGTACATAGTACTAGACTCTTTCACAATAACGCTAGAAATCATAGTAAGTTTATAATCGCGGCTCGTACCGCCATATGAAAATTGTAATCTTGTATAGGGTCATTCATTTCATCTTGCAGCTATATCCATACTACCGTAGAGAATGTGTAGCTTTGTTTAGCTTCCCTATTTGACAGAAGTGTTTCTATGCAAAAAAAAACCACTCAGGAGCAACAGCGTTTAGCCGCGCTTCATTCCTACTATATCTTGGATACTGCGATCGAAGATGACTATGAAGAACTGACAGAGCTGGCGGCTGCAATCTGCGGAACGCCCATTGCGCTGATTAGTCTGGTAGACGAAGAACGGCAGTGGTTCAAATCGCATCGAGGATTGAACGTCAGTGAAACCCATCGTTCACAGTCTTTTTGTGCTCGTGCTATCCTGAATCCTACGGAATTAATGCAGGTAGAGAATGCGCGTCTTGATCCTCGCTTTCAAGATAATCCTTTAGTGACGGGGGATCCGTATATTGCATTTTATGCTGGAATGCCATTAGTTGACGACGAAGGATTCGCGTTAGGTTCGCTTTGCGTAATTGATCGAAAACCCCGAAAACTCAATGAAGTGCAAGAAAAGGCAATCAAAACGCTTTCAAAGCAGGTGGTTAATAAGTTAGTATTGCGCAAGAAACTACGCGAGCTCGAAAAAGCTCACTTGGAAAACATAAAAGTGAGTCTGAAAAGTGAGGAAAGTGAACGCAATCTGAGACTTATTATTGAGCAATCACCTGCGGCAATTGTTGTTTTTCGAGGAGAAAATATGATCGTTGATGCTATCAACCCCGCTATGCTGGAGCTGCTCAATCAGCAAGAAGATATTCTAGGAAAACCCATATTAGAAGCTATACCAGAATTAGAAGATCAGCCTGCTTATGACTTATTAAAAGATATTTATTTGTCTGGACAGAGCATATCTCGCTATGATACACCTGTGAGCCTACATCGCAATGGTAAATTGGAAATCGGTTACTTCAATTTTACCTATGCACCTTTGATCGAAAATGGAAAAGTTACCGGTATAATTGATATGGCTATAGAGGTGACCGATCAGGTGAATGCACGACTAGCTATTGAAGAAAGTGCGCACCAAATGCGCGAAATGGTAATGAATGCAGCCACAGGAATGTGTATCATTAGGGGGCAAGATTTGGTGATCGAAATTGCGAACGATCCGATGCTTAAGATATGGACACGTACTTCTGAACAAGTGATTGGTCGCCGTTTGACGGAGGTTTTTCCGGAAGTGATTGATCAACCTTTCCCGGATTTATTGCGTAATGTCTTAAATACTGGTGAACCATTGGCAATACCCGAGCTCACCGCAGATATTGCAGAAATAGACGGTAAGATCAATCGAATATACATTGACTTCGCATACAAACCTTTGCGTAATTCAGAAGGTGAACCAGAAGCGATTATTGCGACAGTAACAGATATCACCGAAACAGTTAAATCGCGTAAGTTACTAGGAAAAGCCGCAGCCAACTACAAGAAGCCAATGTCGAATTGGGTACCGTCAATGAGGAATACATTGCACTAAATGAAGAACTTGTCGCAACGAACGAACATCTTCGTAGAGCTGAAGAAAATCTAATACGACTCAACAAAAAATTAAAAGAGAAAGAGGAAAGCTTGCGTCTGAGTATAGAGGCCGCAAGAATGGGTACTTTCAATCTAAATGTAAAGACTGGAATAATTGAAGTAAATAATTATTGCCGAGAACTATTTGGTTTTTCAGACGATCTGGTCATTTCGATCGACGAAGGTTTTGGTACATTAACAGAGGATCGGGATCGGATCTGGGATGCTATGCATTATGCTATCCGTAATCGAACATTGTTTGAAGAAGAATATCGCGTATTCCGAAAGTCTGATAATGCTATGCGTTGGTTGCGCGCTGTAGGCAAGGTTTCTGATCCCGCAATGGGTACTGACCAGCACTTTTATGGTACGATGATCGATATTACAGAGCGTAAAGCGAATGACCAACTCAAGGAAGATTTTATTGGTATTGTAAGTCATGAAATGCGATCCCCACTAACCGCGTTGAAAGGATATGTGCAGATTTTAGATTGGAAATCAAAGAAATCAGAGGATCTATTTACGGCAGAGGTCACTGCAAAAGCTATTCGACAGGTAAACCGTATGACAACCTTAATCACCGGTTTTCTAGACGTCGCTAGAGCAGGCGAAGGCAAGATTTATCTAAACAAAACCAGTTTTGACCTGAATAATGTAATTAAGATCGTAGAAGAAGAAACTCTGACAACAATCTCTAGCCACAAAATTATGTTCCGTCCGGTAGAGCAGACAATGGTATTGGCAGATCAGGACAAATTAGAGCAGGTGCTGCTTAATTTTATCAACAATGCCGCGAAGTATTCGCCTAATAATAGCCGTATCTATGTCACCTGTAATACGGGTAATGGCTGGGTGCGTGTGAGTGTCAAAGATGAAGGTATGGGGATTTCTGTAAAAGACCAGATGCATATATTTGAACGGTTTTATCGCGTGATCGGAGCGAAGACGGAGAATATCTCGGGTTTTGGGATCGGTCTATATTTATGTAAAGAAATCATAGATGGACATGCCGGACGCATTGGCGTAGAGAGTTCAGATGGGGGAGGTAGCACATTTTGGTTTGAGTTACCGATTGCTCCACTTTCTGAAACTAATTATTAAGTTTTTTTAATAGGTGACAATACCTTGCTTTCATGCGTGTTAAGAGCTTGTAACGTGAGACGTCAATATTACTGGTGGCTTTAATTGGTGTTAAATGGCATCATTTATGCGCTAAACGCAAAAAAAACACCATGAAAACAACTGAATTCTTTGCAAAGAAAGGAAAAACTGCTAATGTACTACTAAGTTCTGGTGCTATATGCGTATTGCTTTTAGGCATCGCGATCTACAGCTCAGGATGGATCGACAATGAACTCAAGGTAAAACCATTGGTAATTTCCAGCGCGCTATTTCTAATCATGACCGCCTTGCTGATTGGTAAATTACGTGGCCTGAAGGATAAATCACCTTTGATCACCTTAACGGCAAATACCTTTCAAGGACGCACCGCTCCACTAACAAAGGCATTCGGAAAAGGAGAGTGGGTTGATGTAAAGGATATTAATTTGGAAACCTCAGGTGGGGATCGCTTGGTCGTGGTTACGCTTGCTAACCAAGAGAAATATACTGGCCATTTGTCTAAAATGATGAAAAGTATTGCAATTGACAAGGAGCGCAATGAACTTAACATCATGTATTCGGCTTCCGAAATTGAACTATCTCCAGAACAATTATTGGAGACCTTTCAATCTTATTGGAAAGAATCTACAGAAAAGACCATGCCTGCATAATCTTACGCTCGCATGAAACTACTCTATTCTAAATGACTTAATTTTATCGTTTCATTTTACATACACACAAATCACATATAGACATGCAAAACATAGAAAATAAAGTTGCTTATATCACAGGAGGTACAAAAGGTATTGGTTTTGGCATTGCCAAAGTGCTCGTTGAAAACGGCATCAAAGTCGCTATTTCAGGTCGGAAATTAGAAGATGTGGAGAAAGCGAAAACTACGCTTGGTAGTGACAACGTGTTGGCTTTACAGTCCGACGTGACCAATTTTGAAGATGAAACAAAGGCAGTAAAAGAGATTGTCACCAAGTTTGGAAAGTTGGACGTGGTAATTGCCAATGCTGGCGTTGGAAAGTTTGCGCCAATTGATCAGTTGTCTTTAGAGGATTGGAACGCGATGATTGATACCAATTTGACAGGTGTATTTCATACGTTGAAAGCTACGGTCGATCAATTAAAGCAGCACAAGGGCTACTATATTTCTATAGCATCTCTGGCAGGAACTAACTTCTTTGCTAATGGAGCTGGATACAATGCTTCTAAATTTGGTGTGGTTGGTTTTACGCAAGCAGCCATGCTGGATTTGCGTAGTTACGATATTAAATGCACGACGATAATGCCGGGTTCGGTGACATCACATTTTGCCGATCATACACCAAGTGAAGAAGATGCGTGGAAAATTCAACCGTCTGACTTAGGCGAAATGATAGTAAATTTATTGCAGATGAATCCTAACGTATTGCCAAGCAAAATCGAAGTTCGGCCTTCCAAAACGAAATAATAGGAACACTGATAAGAAGTGCTAACAGCACATCGAGAAATTACTGTTTTCTCATAAAAGGGTGAATATCGACTGATATTCACCCTTTTATATGTATACAATAGCTAGATTGGCATAGAATAAAAATTCTCATCAGTAATTTAGAATAATTATAAATAATATATATCTTTGCTGGCACATCTATGAAAGATACGTGGTTAAACATCATTAAAGGCGATCGTACTAGCTTTTTGAAGCTGTACGACACGTTCTATACGCCTTTGTTTCACTACGGAATGACGATCCGCCGGGATCGGGAATTAGTTAAAGAAAGCCTTCATATTTTGTTTTGCGAATTGTGGGAACGACACGAGCGTCTGCCGCAAACGAAAGTAGATCCCAAATTCTATCTGTTTACTTGGCTCAAACGTATCATTATCCGTCAGGTCGAAATACCACATAGTCAGATCGAGGATTTACTACACGAACCAGCAGAGGAATCGATCGAAGCACAAAGCATTGCCATCGAACAAGTGATGGATATGCACGAACGCTTGCAACGTGCGCTTAATAAATTGACTAAAAAACAACGTCGCTATATTCAATGGCGATTTTTCGAGGAGCGTTCGTACGAAGAGATTGCCGAACTAGACAATGCCTCTGTCAGAACAGTTTACAATGTTATTTATGAAGCTTTAAAGCGCATGCGTGGCGATATAGCAATCCTTCATGCTATTATTTTGATTTTTTCTAAATAAAAATAGGTAAAAGTCGCTGACTTTGCCCACTACTCCATATAGTAACTCAAATACATGCTAGATCCTACAGTAGAAAAGCTGATTTCAGATCACTCTTTTGTGAATTATTGTCTGTCGAAAAGTGCCGAAGACAGCACTTTTTGGGACAGATGGCTAGAGCAAAATCCAGAACATCGCGAGGTGACCGATAAAGCGCGCCAAATGGTACTACTATTAGTAGACCAACCTACCGAGGATGAATTTCAGATCGAAAGAACGCGTTTGCTAAACCACATAACAGCGTTCAACGAGCAGCATAAACCACGTGTTCGCCGGTTATGGAAGGCAGCAGTAGCTGCTGCGACGATATTGCTCGTGGGCGCAATCAGTTATCAGGTATGGATGCATAGACAAGATAGTCAGCTTGCTAATACCAGCAATATCGACTGGGTAGCACAACATGTACCCGACAAAAAGATGATGCACGTGGCATTGGCAGATGGTACTACCGTGAAATTATTTCCGGGTTCAAATTTTTCTTATCCTGCGGCTTTTCAAGATAGCATACGTGAAGTAAAATTAGATGGTGGCGGTTTTTTCGAGGTAAAGCATAATGCAGAAAAGCCATTTATCATCCATACCGACGAATTAGCTGTCCGCGTAATGGGAACTTCGTTCAATATGCAAGCATACGCTACGGATAACCAAACAAAAGTCGCTCTATTTAATGGAAAAGTGCTCATCGAACATCAAGGAAAACAACAAACCTTGTCGCCTGGACAAGCTTTTGTGTGGGACAAAAAGAGCCAATCAGCACAGGTCGAATCTTTTGATGTGGCACAAGAACGCCAAGTATCTAATGGCCTAGTGGTCTTTGAGCATGCCAGCTATGAGGAAGTCGCGCGTCAGCTGACGCGAAAATATGGCGTAAAATGGCAGTCAGACATAGCTGTCCAGATACAGTTTTCAGGTACAATCCATCAAGAATCTCTCGAAGATGTGTTGAATCATTTGACCTATACCACCGATTACCGCTTCACTTTGCAACAGGATACTGTACGTGTACAGCAGAATTAACATGAATCATTTTTACAAAATACTGTGCATACTATGTTTGTGCACCAATCAGATCAGCGCACAGCAAAATATTTCAGTAAAAGCAGATAAGGCGGCATTGCGCCAAGTCGTGAAGCTTGTAGAAGCGCAGGTGCCTTATACCTTTTTGTACGATGAACAACGCATCTCGCTCAATAAACGCATCTCGCTAGACGTGACTGGCAACCTGAATAGCGTGCTAAAAGCGATCGAAAAAGCAGCATTTGTAGAATTGCAGGTATCTGGTAAGCATATTTTGATGAAACCTTCTCGCACTGGATTATTATCCGGGCGCGTGATTGATGAGCAAGGAGCACCGCTACAATCGGTTTCGGTCTATTTGCCGGCGATGGATCAGCGATTCATTACAGGAGAGAACGGAGAGTTTCGTTTCCATTATCCCGCAACAAAAACTAGAAATGAACTATTAACCATTTCGCTTTTGGGCAGGCAGGAACAGCGCTTGCAAGTTGATCTTGAACCTGGCGAAAGACGATTGCCAGATGTGATATTGCCGATATTGAGTATGGGGCTGGAAGAGGTGTCGGTAGCGCCGACGGCAGATTCGCGCTTAGAAAGTAATAGTTCCATCTATATCAATCGGGAAGTGATCCTGCAATCTGGCGCACTGAGTTTGAATGATTTATTGAATCTTGTGCCAGGCAAGAAGATAGAAGCGCCATCTTTGCAACGTGTGCAACAAGCCAATCTGCGTACGGCCAATTATGCCACTAATTCTGCCGCTTCGCGAGATGCCTTCGCTTTAAACAACGCCTTTGGTGTTGCCCTGATTTTGGATGGCATTGCATTATCTAATAATGCGAATATGCAAACCAGAAATGTGGGTATGACGGGAATGGAAAATGCCGGTGTGTTTGGTGGTGCCTCTGGACTAACAGGTGGTGGCAATTCTCCGGGTAATTATTCGGGAGATTATGCCTTCGGCGGATTGGATCTTCGGCAGATTACGACGGACAATATTGAGAGTGTGGAGATCGTAGCTGGAGTGGCTTCCGCCAGATATGGTGATCTCACGGATGGCGCCATCATCATAAATCGTATGGCAGGAAGTTCGCCATTACATTTTCAAATGCAGCTACGCGACAATGCAACGGTGTACGGGATGAATAAAGGCTTCCAAACCAAAAAGTTTGGTGGCTTCTCTTTTGGGGCAAATTTTACCCGCTCTTTCGAAGATAATCGTGATAAGCTGAAAGCGTATGATCGTTGGGGCGGAAATGCCATGTGGACGATCGCCGGCGGTCGCGAACGCGCATTTACTAATACACTGTCGGTAGATTACAATCGTAATCTGGACAATATCTTGCAAGATCCGGATGATCCTACAGGTACTTTCGTACGTTTTCGTACCTACAACTTTAGTATAGCCAATCGCGCCAACTATCGTATTGACCACGGATTCATCAGTAACATTGGCCTTAATATGCGTTATGGCCAATCTTACCAAAATACCTACAAAGAGCAGTTGATGAATGGCACGTTTGTTATCTATTCGGATGCAACGGAAGTGGGCGTAGCTCAAGGGATTTACGGTCCAGGTACCTACACGTCGATATCTCATATTGAAGGTAAACCAATCGATTTTACGACCCGATTAGATCTTACTGGCCGGTATTACACAGGCGATGTAGCTCATCAAGTGCAGTTTGGTGCCAATTACAATTATTCGAAAAATAATGGTGCTGGACAAATCGTTGATCCATCGCGTCCGAATAGTTTAGCTTCTGCTGCGACAGCGAGTAATCGTTCGGCACGATATTATGATTACACCCAAATCCGCGCCCAACATCAAATCGGCTTGTATGCAGAAGATGTGTTCCAGTTGGATGTGGCCGACCGACCGCTGCATGTGCGTGCTGGTGCGCGAATGGACTTTTTTGAAAAATTTGTGACGGTATCACCACGCGCCAACTTGCGCTATGAGCTAAACTCCAAATGGCGTGTCGGCTTGGCTTATGGTTTTTCCAGCAAAGCACCAGCTTTGGCACAACTGTACCCTGGTCCAGTATATTATGAGATTCCACTATTCCAATACACCGCGGTGACTGAAACAGGTGCCGTAGATGCAGCGAAGAGCCTTTACCTGTTGCACGTGGACAAGTTTGTGCCCGGCAACTCGACTTTAAAACCGAGCAAATCCCAGCAGTTTGAATTGTCTACAATGTATGCTTCTAACGGATATCGACTAGCTATCAACGTATACGACAAGCGCAATTATGACGGCATCGGCACCGTGCGTGGTTTCAGTCAAGTTTTACTTGATCGTTATGAGCGTAATCCAGATCAAACGGCAGAAATTCCTTATATAATCAACGGTACTGACTTACGTCGACTCACCCGTAACGAATTTAGAAACGGAAATAAGTCGTACAATCGAGGTATAGAAGTGTTATTATCGACACCAAAATGGGAAGCAATTCAAACCGTCTTTAATCTACGTGGAGGATTTACTCATACGGAAGCACGGCCATTAACAAGTTATAACTTTCTAGATTTCACTAATCCAGGAACAGATCCCGGCTATGCCGTCACTGGGGTTTATCCATCTCGACTTCGCGTAACGATGACTAGTAATGCGGCTCTCACCACCAGTACGCATATTCCTAAAGCCAAGCTGATCGTAAACTTTACGGCAGAATTTAACATTCTCAATGAAACGAAGACCTTAGCCACCGACGGTATCCCAGTGGGCTACTATACGGAGAACGGTAATTATTATCTAATTAATGAATTTGATCCTGAAAATGTGCAATATCGACACCTATTACAGACACAGCAATTATTGAACAACCAGAATCAACCGGGGTTATACAGCAATTTTCATTTGAATCTATCCAAAGAAATTACCGAACGACTTACCGTTTCCTTTAATGTATACAACGTATTTAACTATCGACCACAATACTTACGATCCGACAATACGTTGATTATCCCCAACAGTAAACCTACCTATGGTGCGCAATTGCGACTGCGTCTATAGTCGCCTTCCAAATCATTATCTATTACACAAACAGTATTATTCCAAAAACAAATGAAACAATCTATCCAACTCGTCTTAATCTGCTTTGCTCTGTTGAGCGTCGTAGCTTGTAAAAAAGATGTAGCACCCGAAAATCAATCCGTTAGTATCGAAGTCAATGCCGCATTTGGCGAAAGCGATTACTCCAGTAAATTAAAATTGGACGCCATCACTATTCAAGTGTTTGACATCTCTGGTAAAGAAGTCTTCAAAGGAGAAACAGATGCGCAAGGGCGCGTCAGTGTACCCAATCTAGCACCAGGCCGCTATGGTATACAAGGTACTAAAACATATCCCGTCAATGATTTCAATGCCGCTTCAGGCTTGAGCGAAGAATTCGACGTACTTTTTAGCAGTGCTATTGAGACCGAAGACATCAACCTAAATTCTGAAAAATCGTTTTCGGTAGAATTGCGTAATGGATCGTACAATGCCTTAGTAATTAAGCAAATTTATTATGCAGGTTCTGATGCAAACAGAGGCGCTAATTTCCGCGATCACTTTATCGAAGTATACAACAACTCCGAAGAAGTACAGTATGCCGATGGCTTATACATTGCAGAAGCACAAGGAGCTAACTCTGCTAGTACCACATATGCCTATCAAGCGCGTAGTGGTCAGTACGATTGGTCTCGTTCGTTCGGTATGCCGACGGATATCAATGCCAATGCAGATTATGTGTATGCGCGTACGATTTTGCAATTGCCAGGCACGGGCCAGCAATATCCAATTCGTGCTGGCGAAAGTATTGTCATTGCCGCTACGGCAGTGAATCACAAACAGCCATATCAAGGTACAGATGGCGTCGGTATTTCTATCCAGGATCCGGAATTAACAGTAGATCTTAGTCAGACAGATTTCGAAGCGTACTATACACCCTATGTAGATCGTGGTCGTCCGATCGCGTCTGATGTGGATAATCCTAATGTTCCGAATGTCATCGTACACCGCAGGGCAGGCAACGCGACGGATTTGATTTTGAGCTCTAACGGTCAGCATAGTTTTATCATTTTCCGTGATCAAAATATGGGTGCGGTAACCTCATGGAAGAGCTATGATGCACCTTACGCAGATGGGCGCGAACGTACAGATGGCGAGTTTGTACAAATACCCGTTGCTAATATCATCGATGCGGTAGAGATACAATCATCATCTACCACCACAAGGTATCCTAAAAAATTCACGGCACAGAGTGATGCGGGTTGGATTGCAGTAACTGGTGGTGCACGTTCTTCCAATTCGGTGATCCGCAAAACAAAAGAAACCATCAACGGACGTCGTGTATTGATGGATACCAATAACTCAACGGCAGATTTTGTCACGATCAAAGCCAATCCACGCGGATTTGCTAACTAATACCATGCAGCATACCAATAAATATATTTTATGGGTTTGTTTTACTTTCTTGTGTCAGATTACGCTGGCGCAGGAAAGTAATACGCTGGATACCATCCAGCGACAAATCCGTTATTTCGCTATTGACAATCCGATGTGGTTGCACGAATCGGTTGAAAATAGATATACGCTCTTGCATGCACAATATGGCGGCATGCAGGGCGAATATCGATTGGCACAAGATGCCGGAAAGTCGCGTAGCACCCACGTGAATTCCGAAGGAAGCATTACCCTGAAAGATGTGCGACTTTGGGGACGATTTTCCTACAATCGTACGCTCGAAGATAGTACGCGTTTTGGTCATCAGACACGGCAAAATCCTTCCGCACCGTTTTACTTTGCGTCGTACGGCAACAATCATTATGTACGTACCAACTATACCATACAAGCACGAGGTCAACGTTATTTTGATAAATGGTCCGTGTTTGGTGGACTAGATTATCGCATTGGTGATCATTTTAGCAACAATGATCCGCGCGGAAGCATTGATGTGATACAGGTAGACGGGCAACTCGGCGTCAGCCGCAAATTGAGCGAAGACCTTGAAATAGGCTTGGAAGCACAATATGGTTACGGGCAAGAAAGCTTTGAAGTGGCTTTCAAAAATGAAAATTACGTATTGAGTCCCGCCGTGACGCGCTATCTCAACTATGCGGTGATCGGTTATGGCTGGCAGACCAACGACTGGTTGTTAGCGCGCGGTATTCATTACCAGAATGACATGAAGCGCTACGGTTCGCAGGCTTATCTTTCTTATAATACCAAAATAGGGAAGTTCTACGCCACGGCACATTACAAACAGGAGAAACAGGTGTATCAACAAGTATTGCGTAATGAGTCGCGCAACAATGTGCTAAACGAATATGCGATAGATGATATCGGCGGCGATTTGATGTGGCAGCTTAGACGCAATAATCGCGCGTATTTGGTGCAACTGAGTTCGACCATGCGAAGTGGTCAGGATAAGGTGGTTTTTCAAGCGAACGGGATCAACAATTTTGTTTACGAACATGATACGCACAGTGCTAAGATAGCGCACACCTATTATGCTCAAAAATGGCAATTCCATTTCGAGGGATTTGCTGGAATGACTTCGGAAACGAGACAGGATGGCGGTAGTGGTACACTGTTAGATTATTCTCGATTGGACGGCTCGCTGTCTGCTATGGCCACTTATATTACCTCGAAAAATCAACAGGTGCATCTCAGTATTACAGGTTTAGCGGGCAAGCCATTGACCGTAAATTGGTCTGTACCCGAAATCAACGAAAACATGTTTCACCGATATGTTTACTTTCATGACGTAGGTTATCACCAAGCAAACACGCAGGGAGCAAGGTTTGAATTGGGCTTTCGCCAGCCCTTGAAGCGTAAAGATTTCGTAAGAGTGCTCGCTAGTTTGCAAACAGTTTCGGCCAGTAATATATCTGATTTGGGCAGACAAACGGCCACCTTACCTGGGTTAAAAAGAAACCATTTTGCCTTGAGTTTGGCTTACGGCTTTTAAATTTTTCTGTGATGTGGAGTTTGAATAGACGCCTTATCGTCATTTTGTTGTTGTTATCGTTGGCGCCAGTTGCGGTGTTGCTTTCTAGTTTTTTTTCCGAACCGGAATATACCTTAGCCCAATTGCGCGAACTATACAGCAGTGGCGATTCCAAGAAATGGCCTTTGCCGAATATTGATGAAAGCATTAAGCCTGACTTTGAAGATCTCGGCGTATTGGGTAAAGTAAACTTTCCTACCGATAATCCATTTACAGAAAGTAAGTCTGAATTGGGAAAGCTTTTGTTCTTTGATCGCCGATTATCGGCTTCTAAACAAATTTCCTGCGCCAGCTGTCACGATCCACAGCTCGGATTTGGCGATGGCAAAAGTTTGGCGCATGGCCACGACCGCCAGGTCGGCAAGCGCAATGCCATGACTTTATACAATGTAGGTCATTATACTTCTTGGATGTGGGATGGGAGAGCACCTTCTTTAGAAGAGCAAGTATTGATGCCAATTCAGGATCATGTAGAGATGAATATGCATCTGGATTCTATGCTACAACATATTGATCAGATAAAAGGCTATCACGCTTATTTCGTAAAGGCATATGGCGATGAAGAGGTTAGCGTAGTACGAATACAACAAGCATTAGCGACTTATCTGCGTACCATCAACAGTTATCCAACTAAATTTGATCGTTTTATTAGCGGCACGAAAGACGCGCTCAATGATCAGGAATTGATGGGCTTGCACCTCTTTCGTACCAAAGCCCGTTGTATCAATTGCCACAATACACCGCTGTTTTCAGATAGTCAATTTCACAATGATGGGCAGGCATTATATGGTACGCGACAGGAAGACCTTGGCCATTATCATGTGTCTGGAAAGCAATTAGATGTGGGCGCATTTCGCACACCTTCTTTACGCAATGTGGCACTAACGGGGCCTTGGATGCATCACGGCAATTTTCCAACATTACGCGATGTGGTGGAATTGTATAATCTTGGCAACCCTGCACCTATACAGCGTCGCGTTGTAGTGGATGAAAATCTGCGTCCAATTCCTTCTCCATTACTGAAAAAACTAGACCTTTCCCGCGAGGAAGTGGATGCGGTTGTTGCTTTTATGCAGGCCTTAAGTGCACCGGTGCAAAGAAGAATAAACACACCAGAGTTGCCCGATTAAGAAATAAGATCTTCATCCGATCAGGTATATACTGCTTTACGATCTGAACGTAACCACAATTCTGTTTTTCGTGTCATAACATGAGTTAATCTTTCATCTGTATTCGAAAATAGTGTAAATTTAATGTGTACATAAAAACAAAATAGTATGTCTAAATTGGAAAACAAAGTAGCTATTGTGACGGGTGCTGGATCTGGTATTGGCCAAGCTGTCGCAGAACTTTTCGCTTCGAGCGGAGCGAAAGTCGTTGTTTCAGATATTAATGTAGAGCACGGTAAGGCCGTGGTTGATAAAATTAATGCGGCCGGTGGAGATGCTATCTTCGTGAGAGCGGATTCGGCTAGCGCAGAAGATAATAAAAATTTAGTAGCAACTACCGTCGAACATTATGGACGATTGGATATAGCCTGCAACAATGCAGGTATTGGCGGACCAGCAACGCCTGCAGGCGAGTACGATATTGAGGCTTGGGATAAAGTCATTAACGTAAACTTGAATGGCGTATTCTACGGATGTCGCTACCAACTGGAGCAAATGACCAAAAATGGCGGTGGAAATATTGTAAATATGGCGTCGATCCATGGTAGCGTAGCGGCACCGATGAGTAGCGCGTATACAGCAACAAAACATGCCGTAGTGGGATTGACTAAAAATATTGCAGCTGAATACGCGACAAAAAATATTCGCTGTAACGCGGTAGGGCCAGGCTATATTTTGACACCATTATTGGAAAATAACCTAACGCAAGAGATGCGAGATGGCATCGCGGCCAAAGCACCGATGAATCGACTGGGCACACCGGAAGAAATCGCAAAGCTCGTACTATTCTTGAGTTCGGACGATGCTTCTTTCGTGACGGGCGCGTACTACATCGCGGATGGCGGATACACGGTAGTGTAATTTATATTTATAGGTAACAAAGCGAAAGCCGATCTCTCAGGATCGGCTTTTGCTTTGTTATTAACTTTATCAACTTTCTGAACTATATTAAACCTCTCAACCCTCTCAGCAAAAAAGCTATAACTGGGTCATAAAGTTTAAAAAAGAAGTTACCTTCTCCTTGTACATATCTCTGTTTAGCACATAATAATGTGCTCCACGTTTAGAACCATCTTTATCTTTATCCGATTGCTTGACGAGCAAACCAGTTGATCGTAGTTTTCGCATAAAGTTGGGTCTATCCAATTCTACGTTATACACCTGTTCAAAAAGCGAAGCAATTTGTGGAATAGTAAATCGTTCAGGCAGCAACTCAAACAAAATAGGATGTAAGGCCGCTTTATAGCGCAAATGCTCTTTTGCAGCTTTGACCATTTCATCGTGGTCAAATATTAGTTCTGGCACGCGATCTAAAGAAACCCATTCTGCTTTATACTCTTTACTAAGTTGATTTTCGTATTTCCCAATATCAATTAAGGCGTAATAAGCGACGCTTACTGTTCGAGCAAGCGGATCGCGTCCTGGCTCGCCAAATACTTGGTATTGCTCCATGTAGATATCTTTTAGCCCAGTCAAGTGCGTCAAAATACGTGATGCGGCATCATTGGTATTCTCGTTTTCTTGCACAAAACCGCCCATCAGACTCCATTTTCCCTTCTCCGGCATCATCCCACGTTCTATAATCAATAGCTTTAGGGATCGGCCATCAAAACCGAAAATAATACAGTCCACTGCCAGCAGCAAGCGAGAATGTTCCTTATATGCACTCATACAATTTCATAATTTGACAGCAAATGTGCTCAGAAAATCAGACGTCCACAAATAAACGAATGATTTTCTACTTTTTCAGCTTGTATGCCAATTCGCCCCAAAGTAACTCTTTTTCAAAAGATTTCAAGTTTGTATCCTCATCGATGATCACACATTCGATATTAGCAATCTTAGCAAAATCATGGAAATATTCAGAGGTTAGATTTTGGCTATATACTGTATGATGCGCTCCACCAGCATAAATCCACGCCGAACAGCCTGTTTTCATATCTGGTTTTGGTTCCCACAATACGCGTGCAACCGGCAATTTTGGTAGATCATTTTCAAACTCTTTCGCTGCAACTGTATTTACGACCAAGCGAAAGCGATCGCCCATATCCACCAAGCTCGCGTTTAGTGCATCACCGCCTTTCGCGTTGAATACCAAACGAGCTGGATCTTCTTTGCCACCGATTCCTAATGGATGTACTTCCAAACTTGGCTTATCAGCCGCTAAAACTGGATCTACTTCCAACATATGCGCCCCTAAAACCATCGAATTATTTGGATCCAAATGGTACGTATAATCTTCCATAAAAGCACTTCCGCCTGCCATACCCGAAGACATGACTTTAGCTGCTCGAACTAATGCGGCAGTTTTCCAATCGCCTTCACCCGCATAGCCAAACCCAGCTTCCATCAGACGCTGTGTCGCAATACCCGGTAGCTGCTTCATACCGTGCAAATCTTCAAATGTATTAGAGAAGCCTTTGAAATCGCCTTCCTCCAAAAATTGCTGCAGCCCGATTTCAATCTGTGCGGCATCGCGCACGTTCGCATAATTCGCACCGTCTTTTTTTACATCGGCAGCCATGTGGTAGTTACTTTCGTATTCTGCGATCAGTTCATCGATTTGTGCATCGCTAACAGCGTCGATTTTTGCTACCAAATCTCCAACCGCATACGTGTTTACCGAGAAGCCAAACTGTGATTCTGCAGCTACTTTGTCGCCATCAGTAACGGCTACAAAACGCATATTATCGCCAAAACGTGCGAATTTAGCGCCTTGCCAATCATTCCAAGCGGATGCCGCGCGCGACCATACATTGATCTGATGAATCACCTCTTCGTCTTTCCAATAGCCAGTCACCACTTTGCGAGAGATTCCTAATTTGGAAACGATATGACCAAACTCACGATCTCCGTGCGCACTTTGATTCAGATTCATAAAATCCATATCAATCGTAGACCAAGGAATATCGCGGTTGTATTGTGTATGTAAATGCAATAAAGGTTTGTTCAAAATCTTCAATCCACGGATCCACATTTTCGCTGGCGAAAAGGTGTGCATCCAAGCAATAATACCGACACAATTGTCGGCGTAGTTTGCAGCCGCAATGGTTTCGTAAATTTCTTCTGATGATTTTACGATTGGTTTGAATACCACGCGTACTGGAATCTGCTCCGTCTCATCCAAGTGCTTGGCAATTTCGGCTGCGTGAGCCGCCGCCTGCTTCAACGTTTCCTCACCATATAGACTTTGGCTCCCAGTCACAAACCATACTTCCAATTCATTTAAGTTAATCATATATCGTATTTATATTTATAAGGTTAATTTTTAAATCTAATATCCCACTACCCACATCTTATTACTAATATCTAACATCTAAATACTAAAATCTAGCATCTAACATCTCACTACGCACATCTCACATCTCAATACTAAAATCTAACATCTAATATCTCAATACTAAAATCTCACATCTCAATACTAGCATCTAACATCTAATTACTGCCCATAATAAGAGCCAGCACCATGTTTACGTTCATAATGTTTTTTGATGAGTGCATCTTTCATGCGCGCCGCATTAGGTTGTATTTGCTCGGTGAATAGTGCCATCTTGGCCACATATTCCAGCACAGCGCTGTTGTATACCGCTTTGTCACCCGTTTTTCCCCAAGTAAAAGGAGCGTGGTTCGCCACCAGAATCATTTCCACCTCTTCGTAATCCAATCCCTGTTGTTCAAAGTGATTCAAGATCTGAAAGCCCGTTTCATACTCGTAATTACCAGCGATCATCGCGTCTTCCATGGGCGGTGCGCACGGAATATCGGTAGTGAGGTGATCCGCATGCGTTGTTCCATACAATGGAATATCACGTTGACTTTGCGCCCAAGCCGTTGCATACTGCGAATGCGTATGTACAATACCACCAATTTTTGGCCAATGTTTGTACAATACCGCATGCGTTTTAGTGTCCGACGATGGTCGTAAATCTCCTGATATGGTATTTCCATCAAAGTCGACAATCACCATGTCGTCAGGACGCAATTGCGGATAATCTACACCGCTCGGTTTGATCGCAAAAACACCTTGATCGTGATCCGCCACGCTGGCATTTCCAAAGGTGAAAAGTACTAAGCCCAATTCTGGCAATCGCATATTGGCAGCGTAGGCTTCTTCTTTGATACGCTTATATTGTGTACTCATATCGTTTAGTTTTTGATGAGTCTTTGTTCCGTGAAATCACCAAGCGCAATATATTGCGCATAGCGATTGGCATATACATCGGCACGTGAAGGATCTGGCGTGTATTCTTTATCAAATCCTTGTCCCATTTGCTGCATCGCATCTTCCACGCGTGGGAAAACACCTGCCACCGTTGCGGCGAACATCGCTGCACCGATGGCACAGGTTTGTTCGGATTGATGTACGCGGATCGGCATACCGATTACGTCGGCCATCATCTGCATGATAAATGGCGATTTGCGTGGAATACCACCCAGCGCGATAATACCTTTTACTGGAATACCTTGATCCACGAATCGGTCGACGATCCGCTTCGCGCCAAAAGCCGTTGCTTCTACCAATGCCCTGAAAATGTGTGGCGCATCAGACGCCAGATCCAAATGTGCAAATGCACCTTGTAAAGCTTGGTTCGCATCTGGCGTTCGGCGGCCATTAAACCAATCCAGCGCCAATTCATCCTCGATCGTAGGAACGATCTGTGCCGCTTTTTCGCTGAGCGAAGTCAATATTTGATTTTCCAATTGTTCGATCTGCTCCGCAGTAAATAGTCCACTATCTGCACCAATGTGCTTTAAAGGCCAAACCAGTAATTTCTTAAACCACGCATAAGCATCCCCAAAAGCAGATTGACCCGCTTCTAAACCGATCATACCCGGAATTACCGAGCCATCCACTTGCCCACAAATTCCTTGAACCAGTTTGTCGCTCATCTCCTGTTTTGGAGCAACCAAAATATCACAGGTAGATGTGCCGATGATTTTGCTCAAATAATAAGGCTCAATCTGTCCGCCTACAGCACCCATATGGCAATCGAAAGCGCCAATACCCACAAATACATCGGTCGATAATCCCAATTTCGCTGCCCAATCGGCACTTAGTTTTCCAGCTGCTTGATTGGCAGTGTACGTTCCTGCGGGTAATTTTTTTGTGAAGCCATCTAATAATGGATCTAGCGAAGAGAAAAACTCATTTGGTGGGAATCCACCAAATTCTGCCGCCCACAGTGACTTATGTCCGGCCGAGCATACGCCGCGCTTGATGTCGGTTACCTGATTGCCACCGCATAATAAGAACGGAATCCAGTCACAATGTTCTACCCATGATTGCGTAGCATTGCGCACCTGACTATCCTCTCGAAAGATGTGTAGCAATTTTGACCAAAACCATTCTGAGGAATAAATTCCACCCACATATTGTAAGTAATCAATGTCAAATTTTTTCGCGTGTTCGTTGATGGCAGCAGCTTCCTGAAGAGCAGTATGATCTTTCCATAATACAAACATGGCGTTCGGATTTTCTGCAAATTCAGGTAATAAGGCCAATGGTGTTCCCGCATGATCTACAGCAATAGGAGTAGAGCCCGTGGTATCTACCGAAATTCCTACCACCTGACTAGCGATTTCTGCACCACTTTGTTGCACACATTGACTAATCACCGATTCCAGTCCTTCAACATAATCTAAAGGGTGTTGTCTAAATTGACTTTTCTTGGCATCGCAGTACAATCCTTGTTTCCAGCGTGGATATTCAAAGACCGCTGTGGCGATTTCGCTGCCATCGTTTGTATTGGCTAGTACGGCGCGAACAGAGTCGGTACCAAAGTCGACTCCAATAACATATTTTGTAAGCATCATAATTCGATTTGTTCAAATATTAGAAAATATTGTCAAACTGACAATTAAAAGGAAATTATTTTTTTGAATTCATGATTTATTTACTAATCAACTGTCAGCCATCTTTATCAAGTAACTGTCGTAAGAAGGTGAAGATCACCTCGCTGCTATGTTAAATTATCATTAACTGGAGAATTTATTTCTCATAAAGTATTGTTGAATTGCTTTTTATGTGAAGGGTGAGGTGCTTTAGGTAAGAATGTATCTACACGTTAAAATCCGAATAGTATAGGGTAATATCAGCGTGAAGCATCCTAAATATACCTCCTAACTTGCCAAACAGCAATAACCATTAAAATACGCGAATTATGAATAGATTCCATTATGTACTTTTTCTACTGTTGCTTAATATAGGAATGGTGTTCGGCCAAGAGCAAAAATCGCTCACGGGGCAGGTCGTTGACGAAGCTGGAAACCCAGTACAAGGCGCCACCATCTCATTAAGCAATTCACCTGAAAAAATTTCTAGTAATCGAGACGGCCAGTTTTCTCTGCGCTATACAACTGGAGCTAGAATGACCGTAAACTCCGTAGGACACGTTGAGTTTACCCAAACATTGACCGAGCAAACCAGCTTGACAGTACGCCTGCAGACTTCTTCTGAAGAATTGGAGCAGGTGGTTGTTGTAGGTTATGGTACGCAGCGCAGGGGCGAAACGACGGGATCGGTAGCCAGCGTCAAGTCTGAAAGCTTTAATCAAGGTGCGGTGATTGATGCCGGACAATTGATTCAGGGTAAAGTAGCTGGTTTACGGATCACTACACCGAGTGGTAATCCCAACGGCAACACACAAATCAACTTACGTGGTTTGAATTCCATTCAAGGAGCGGTCAATCCTTTGGTGATTATTGATGGTGTACCAGGAGAGTTTAATTCGGTTGCACCTGAAGATATCGAATCAGTGGATGTCATGAAAGACGGCTCTGCAGCAGCGATCTACGGTACGCGTGCAACTGGTGGTGTCATCTTCATTACTACAAAACAAAACCGTTCTACAGATGGTCGTACTAGTATAGATTATAACAACTATGCCAGTCTACAAACATTGTTCCGTGTACCAGATTTGCTGAACGCAGAAGACTATCGTCGTCTGATAGCAGAAGGTAAACCTTATGAAGATTTGGGACATAGTACCAACTGGATTGATGAGGTGACACAAAATCCATTCAGCCATAATCACAACCTGACTTTATTTGGTGGTAATTCTAGAACCAATTTTACGGGCTCGGTAAACTACAGAGATTGGGATGGTGTATTGCTGAAAAGCGGACAGGAAAGACTGAATGTGCGTGCTGATCTGAATCACGATATGTTTGATGGGAAACTACGCAGTCGCATGCAAATCATTAGCAACACAATCAGCTCCAAGCAGGGCGGAAGCTCGGACTATATGTGGCGCCAAGCGATGATTCGCAACCCGACGGATCGCATTTTCAACGATCAAGGAAAATGGCAAGAAAGCAATGCCTATATGTATGATAATCCATTGGGAATGATTCACGAATCTGTGAATGACCGCATGTATCGCGAAACCCGAATGAACGGATCGTTAGACTATCGCCCAACAACGGATTTGAGTTTCAAAGCCTTATTCTCCCGTGTTCAAGATAATGATTTGACAGGCACTTCTACATCGTTTGATCACATCAATACCACTAAAAACAATTTAAATGGTACGGCTTCACGCTGGACGCAAGCAGGCGTAGAAAACTTGATGGAGCTTACCGCAAATTACAATAAGCAATTTGGTGATCACCGTATTATCGGGTTGGCCGGTTATAGCTGGCAACGCAATCAATTCGAGAACTTCAATGCGTACAATTTCAATTTTCCGACCGACCAATACAGCTACAACCAGTTGCAAGCCGGATTGGCCTTGCAAAACGGATTGGCGACAATGGCCAGTTACAAGCAAGAATCAACGCTAATCGGTTATTTCGCCCGTGCTAACTATAGTTACAAAGAAAAGTATTTGTTGATGGCGAGTATCCGTCGAGAAGGATCTAGTACGTTTGGTGAAAACAACAAATGGGGAAATTTCCCAGCGGTCTCCGTCGGATGGGATATGGCCAAAGAAGATTTTATGGCTGATCAGAAGGTGATTAATCAGTGGAAATGGCGTGCAGGTTACGGTGTCACCGGAACGATTGCCGCTTCGCCTTACAACTCGCAGATCAGTTATAATTATACATTAACCGAAGGTGCCTACATCAATGGCAACTGGGTGCCAGGATTTGTGCCGGCGCGTAACTTCAACCCTGATTTACGTTGGGAAAGAAAGAACGAGTTGAACGTAGGGGCTGATTTTAGTTTGTTCAACAACCGTGTATATGGTTCCTTGGATTACTATTCCCGTCAGGTCAAAGATTTATTGTACATGTTCCAAGTGCCAGTACCTCCTTACCTTACTTCGTCGATGTTCTTAAATGCGGGCGAGATGAGCAATAGCGGTTTTGAAGCCTTAGTAAACGTAGATGCCGTAAATAAAGAGCGTTTCAAATGGAGAACAACCGTGGTGTTTTCGAGCAATAAAAACAAATTGCGTAACCTGTCCAACGATCGTTTTGGCGTAACGCAAGAATTCTTTGATACCGGATATACGGGCGAGCCCATTCAGACATTCACACATCGTGTGCAAGTAGGAAGAAGTATTGGTGATTTTTATGTATACAAAACAGTAGGTGTAGACGAAGAAGGAAAATGGTTGATTGAGAGTCAAGAAGGAGATATTATTCCTGTTCAGGATGCTACGATCGAAGATCGTCAGTATTACGGAAATGGTATTCCAGACTTCAATTTGGGTTGGAACAACTCTTTTCAATACGGCAACTTGGATATGACGTTGAACTGGCGTGGATCATTCGGTCACCAAATTCTAAATATGTCTCGACTGTATTATGAGAATCCGGTGAATCCAGCTTACAATGCTTTGCGCACTGCTTATGATCCAGTGTATGGACAAACGTTGAATAATGACTTGGTATATGTATCGCATTACATCGAAAATGGTGATTTCCTAAAATTGGATAACGTGACGATTGGTTACACTTTCAACAAACAGTTAATAAAAGGCATCAAGTCACTTCGTATCTACGTTTCGGGATTGAATTTGGTTACGATTACAGGCTACAAAGGTTTGGATCCGGAAGCGACAAGCTACGAAGGAGATTTCCAATTTGCACCAGGTATCGAACACCGTGACCGTTATCCGACGACACGTACTTACACCGCGGGATTAAATGTGCGCTTTTAAGTCATTTACTTAAAGCAGATTAAATTATAAATAAAGCGGAAACGCTAAAAAATATAACCATTATGCAAAAGTTTAAAAGTTCATCAATTGCGCTATGGGGGTTAGTATTAGGCTCGATGGCAATTACTCCCTCCTGTACCGACCTGCATGAACAGGTATATTCTGAAGTATTGGGGAATACGGTAAATCCAACAGAACGTGACCTACCTTTCATTTTAGCACCTACATATGCTTCCTTTCGTTCTTTAATGTTTGGTTGGCAAGGCTATTTCGACTTGCAAGAGGAAAGCGCCGATCATATCATCACGCCTGTGCGACCCAATGGATGGGACGATGCGGGAACGTACCGCCGCATGCACCAACACACGTGGAATACAGAACAATGGCAACCTTATAATGCTTGGAATCAGGCGTATGCTACGGTCACCAAAGTAAATATGGTGATCATGCAGATCGAAGATGGATCGCTCGCTTTACCAGAAACTATCGTGCCAAGTGCACTCGCCGAATTGAAGGCCACGCGCGCCATGGCTTATTATTTATTATTGGATAATCATGGCAATGTGCCGATCGTGACCGATTACCGCGATGCGAGCTTGCCGCAACCAAAGACACGACAAGAGGTATATGACTTTGTGATAAAGGAATTGACTGATGCTATTCCTAACTTATCTACAGATGTGCGCAGTATGTACGGCAGAATAAATGTTTGGGTGGCTAAATCACTGTTAGCGAAAATTTATCTGAATGCGCAAGTATATACTGGCACTCCACAATGGGAGAAAGTGATTACGGAGACTGCGGAGATTATCGCTAGCAACGAGTACCGACTGGATGATACCTATAGCGCAGTATTTTCGGCCACCAATCAAAATTCTCCCGAGATTATCTTTGCCGTACCTTATGATGAGGTATTTGGACATGGCAATCAAATTCATATGAAAACGCTAGATCCACTGAGCCGTTTGGTGTATGGGATGGCGGCCGGACCTTGGGGTGGTAACTGTGCTGTGCCGCAGTTCATTAATAGCTATGATACGGATGATACGCGTTTGTATGATACGTGGATCCAAGGCGAGCAATTAGATGCGAGTACAGGATTGCCAGTGATTACTTATGTGAATCGCGTGCCTGGAATAGGTGGCGACGGTGTGATTGCGCCAGCAAATGCGGGTTACCGTATCGGAAAATACAAAGTGAAGCAAGGTGCAACGAACAACTTGGATAATGATTATCCAATGTTCCGCTACGCGGATATTTTGATGATGCAAGCCGAAGCATTGCTGCGCTTGGGCAGATCTGATGAAGCGGCTGTGTTAGTAAGTCAAGTGCGTGCTCGTGCCTTTGCCGATCATCCAGAGAAAGCTACGGTTACTGGAGCACAACTCCTTCAAGGTAGTAATTACAATTACGGTGTGCAAGCGGTAGATGGCACGGTGAATGCTACGAATGGTGGCGCAGATATTCAATACGGACGTTTTCTAGATGAGCTTGGCTGGGAATTCTCGGCAGAGGCGCGAAGAAGACAGGATATTATTCGTTTTGGTGTGTTCCAAACCAAATCGTGGTTCAACCACCGTCCACATGCCAACGCGCAAAGCAGGACGCTGTTCCCAATTCCAAATGCGGAAATCACTAAAAATCCAAACTTAAAACAAAACCCCGGATACTAATATAACAGTGTGTGTTACGTTTATCTCAAAGAGGCTGTCTTATAAAGACAGTCTCTTTTTTTGCTTTATTTTTTGGGCTGATAGAAGTGTTTGTAGGGCTCATATAGTAGATAGTGTTAATAATAGAGCTTAGAGATTGCCGCAGCCTTGTACCTCGGCTTCGCAACGACGATATCCGCTTTATTCGTACCTTCCGTTTGTGTCGTCATCACGAGGAGGTATGTCGCGTTCATGCAATGGAATTGGACTGTGTACTTATGGGTTCATAAAAAAATGGGCTTCATACCTAAGTATGAAGCCCATTGTTACAGTCAATAATAAGAAATTCCTATTTCAAGGTCACATCCAAATAAACCGAATGGCGACCATAGCTTTCGTAGAAAGGTTTGAAGTCAATGCCATCAATCTGGAATTTCAATTGGCTTGGATCACCTTGAATGGATTGGCTGATGTCTTGCGCATTCAGCGTGACAGGGCGCCAATCTTTACGTGCTTCTGGCTCTTGTGCCGCCAATAGGATCGGTCCGTAAAACAAACTGGCGATATTTTGCTGATCCATTACGGGCTCTAGACGGAACTGAAATGGTAATTGCCATTCAATCACATCGCCTTCTTTCCAGTTGCGCGCCAATTTTACATACGATCCAGCTTCCGCTTTCACATTTTCCAATTTGCCATTGATTTTCACTTGTACGCCTTTGGTTGCCCAAGATGGTACACGTAGGTTGATCGCAAACTTGCCTTTACCATGTACCGTCAACTTCGTTTGGTCTGTTTTCGGAAATTCGGTAGTTTGCTCAATACGAATAGCACGTTCCGTCCAGTTTAAAGTAGAAGGAATGAAAAGGTTGACGTACAGCTCTTTGTTGTCATTGCTTTTGAAATAAATAGCATGTTGTAGTTTTGTGCTGCTTTCAATCGCTGTGCCATTACAACACGTGAAACCATTCATGTGCGGATTGCCAAATTGCTTCACTGAAGCCGGTCTAATGGGCACGTGATACGTATTGGCCGGACTATCTTCAGCCACGGATGCCAGGATATGATTGTACAGACCACGCTCGTAATAATCCATCAGCTCTGGTCGTTGCTCAAACATAAATAAGCTACTGGTCAGTTTCAGCATATTGTAAGTCGCACAGGTTTCATTCTGTCCGCCCGCGGAGAATCCATTTTGATATAACGTAGATGGCTCACCGATGAAACATTCCGCATTGACGGGATTGCGTGCACCGGCTACACCGCCAATACTATACATATAATCATTCACGGCTTTGTACCAAAAGTTATCGGCGATTTTGAAGTAATCCAACTCATCGGACACACCATACATTTCGATGCTTCCCACGATTTGTGGGATGTGCTGGTTGGCGTGCAATCCCCTAAACGTATCCACATTCTTGGCCAATCCATGCGTGCGTGCCGCATTGCCAAAGAACATATCCACATTATCAAACAGCTGCGCTGTTTTCCAATATTTGCTTTCGCCAGTTAGTTGGTACAAATGAGCCATCGTTTCGTTCATACCACCAAATTCACCCGCGATGTAGGTATTCCAAATGGCACGTAAGGTTTCTGGTGGTAGTGCGCTTAAGCGAGATTCTACCCAATCCGCCATGCCTGTGGCCACTTCCAAGGCTTTTTTATTTCCTGTTTGCGTGTAGATGTCAAGCAAACCGGCTAAGATTTTATGTAAGGTATAATAAGGCGCCCAAACTTGATTGAGCTGTCCACCGTATTTCGCACCTTGTTCCAGCATGATGAATTGATCTGGCGGATATGCGCTGATATATCCTTCGCCCCAGTTCCAATAATCGGTACGAATACCTTCTGTACTCAAATCCGAATTAAACTCGTTTTTGCCCGGACCAGTCGGCACAGCACGTGGATCTGCCACGGATGTACCGCCTGCCTTTTGCGGTTTTCCAGATAGTTGCGACAGCGTATACAGCGTTTCCACCATTTGGTCGATTTTCTGCTTAAAGTTCGCTTTAAGCGCAGGATCGTAGCCTGTGCTGGCATATGCTTGTGCAATCGCTGTTAGGTAATGGCCAGTCGCGTGACCACGCAACTTCGTATCTTGACTATCCCACACGCCCAAAGGTTTTGCTCCTGCAGGTTGCGCGACGCCAAATGCATTGCGAAACATATATAGGAAATCGTCGGGATTGGTTTCTGCCAAGGTCAAGACAAATTTGTCGCGGTTGGCTACAAATGGGTTTTTATCGGTCGCCGAGGGATTATTCAGCGTGACTTCATTCAACGCAAATGCGGATAAACTGCGACGCGGCGCAGCAGATTTTTTTCCCCCTTTTACCGTGACGAGTGCTTTTGGTTGTAAATCAGTTCCCGGAACGCGACCAATAATGGTGTAGGTTCCAGCAGATTCCACCGCCGAGTTGTCGGTAGGAGCAGGCCAGATGACGCGGACTTTTGGACCTTGCATGCCATGGCGATACGTACCTTCCAGGAAACTTGGTAAACGTGGTGCGTCGCCCACGGTAGTTTTTACTTCCACGTCAGCTACTTTTTCCAAATACGCATTGTACAATTGCGCTTGCGTCATTGGAAAAGACTGCAAATTATCTTCTGCCTTCGCACCTTGATTGACCGTACTGCTGGCACTTTGTCCGCCGTTTTTTCCGTTTGTATAAATAGTTTGAATCTGTCCAGGAGTTAGCGCTACGCGATAAATCCGAAAATCTTTCAATAGAGACGCGATGGGATTGCCGGTGCCGCTGTTGGATTGGCCAAGGGTCAGTTTTCGCTTAGCCGCTTGATTACTTTGTGATAAAGTGCTGAAATCTAAATTTACTGGTTTAGTTTCACCGCCTTTCACGCCATTCAAGTAAACGGATAAGGTTTTAGCAGATAGATCTACCGTACCCACTAGGTGTACCCATGCGTTGGTCGGCAAGCTTTTTAATGCCGCACTTTTACTTTCTTTCTCACCTTGCACGGATACTTCGAAAGAAGGTTTATCGCCAGATCCTTTGAGGCGTCCTGTCACGCGGTGTTTTGCGTCGAATGAGAAATCGAACAGATAAGATTCCGGCTGCGCCGGAATAAAAATCCAAGCGGAAATACTGAGGGATTCGAGGTCATTTAAAGCCTCGTTTGGCAATTGCAGGTAGTTGTTGCCGGTTCCCGGCAGAGATAATACTTTGCCGCCTTTTTGATCTTTGAATTCGGGTGCTTTCTCGCCAAGATAGCGAGCGTGTAAGTTATTTCTGGACCAATCTCTCAAATCGCCGCGAAATAAATAGCGGGCAATCATGTCCGTTTCGCCGATGCCGTCCAGAATCTGGTCGCCACTTTGGCCAAGAACATAATGGGTTTGCAATAGCAAACCCATTATCATGTATCCAAGTAAATGGGGGAGTCGTTTTAACGTTTTCATCATATACTCTTTAATTTGTGGTAAATTAGAAAGTTTAGCGATGAAATCGCTCCCTTATTTTGTCGTTTCCGTGTCGGATATTAACCATTCGCTTTTTGCAATGGCTTCGCCGAATAGTTTAATCGTTATGGACGACCGCAATAATATGAGATCGTCCGTTTGCAGCTGCTAATCACGACCGCCTGCTGGACAATTTGTTTGTAAGAATTTCGTGTATATTTTTGCTAAGTGCTCCGAAGTACCTTCACCTTCATTGATAGAGTGACTGCGGTTGGGGTACGACATCATTTGAAATGGAATGCCATGTTTAACCAATTCGTTGATATACACTTCCGCGTTCTGATAATGCACATTGTCATCGCCCGTACCATGTATGAGCAGCAAATTGCCACGCACATCTTTGGCGTAGGTGATGGCAGACCCACGAATAAAATCGGATTCATTTTCTTGTGGTAAGCCCATGTAGCGCTCTTGATAAATATTATCATACAGCAATTGATTCGTCACTGGCGCAATGGAAATTCCCGTTTGGTAAATTTCTGGATATTGTCCCAATAAGTGCAATGTCGTAGCGCCACCGCCGCTCCATCCCCATACTGCTACCCGCGTCGGATCGATGAAATCCCATTTCAAGATTTCTTTGGCGCCCATGGCTTGATCGCGAATATTCAAGTAACCGATATTACGATAGATCGATTTACGCCATTCGCGTCCCTTCGGTGCCGGAGCACCGCGGTTTTCTAGCGAAATGTAAACGTAACCATCTTCGGCCATATCACCATCGTATACACGATTACGGCCGGCAGAGATATTGTCGACCACGGTTTGCGAGGCCGGTTCACCATACACATAGAATACCACCGGATATTTTTTCTTCGGATCAAAGTTGTTCGGTTTCACCATCCAGCCATCCAATTCCACGCCATCCATCGTCGTAACTTGAAAGAAAGTAGCGGTATTGGCATTTGCTGGCGCATCGTAACTGCGTTTAGGTGCTTGAATCTGTTTGTGCGAAGGCAATGCTACCAGCGCTTCCGAGTACAGGTGTTTGCTGCTGCTACTGTTGTAAAAAGCCAATTTCCCATTCGGCGAAATGCGGTAGGTATTTGTGCCAGCATTAGCTGTTGGCGTCACGCGTTTGGCTTTGCCACCGCGGATGGCAATTTCGTACAAGTATTTTTGCGTAGCATTATCCGGCGAAGCCGAAAAGAAGATGCGCTCGTGATCGATATGATCGATCTGGATCACATCAAAAGCATCTTGGGTAATCAACTTTTCTGTTCCATTTAAATCGATGCTGTAAATCTGCCGAAATCCTCCTTTTTCAGATACCCAGATAAATGATTTTCCATTTTCCAGCCAATCCCAACCGCTTGGATCACCGCCGTTCCAACGGGATTTGATATCAATCCATGTAGCATCGGTTTCGCGATGAATGGTTTTTGCAGTACCATCCGTCGCATTGGCTGTGATAATCGCGCTCTCGTTTTGCTTTCTGTTTAAGCGTTGCAATATCACACCAGATCCATCGGTCAACCATTCCATGCGTGGAATATAATGCTGTGCTGGATCGCCATCAACTTGGACTTTAACTTGCTTCTTGCTTTTCAAATCGTACATCCAAATGCTGCTCGCCGAAGGGTTCAAACCTACTTTTGGATATTCTACCGGGATCGTAAAGGCATATAAACTATCCGTATTATTGATCATCAGAAAATGACGAGTTTCTTTCGCATCTAGTTTCCAATACGCGATGCGTTGTCCGTCAGGCGACCAACGAAATCCATCCTGCGTACCGAATTCCTCCTCATATGCCCAATCAAATGTACCATTGATCATACGTTCTGTGCCATCTTCCGTGATTTTCACATATTGGTTGTTGGACAGATTTTCTACATAGATATTGTTGCGTGATACGTAAGCAACCTGATCGCCTTTCGGTGAAAACTTCGCAAACATCAATGATGCGGCAGGTAATCCAGCGCCTAATTGCGTCAGCTTGTTGGTCGAACGGTTGAAGATCCAATATTCGCCACGTGTATTATCACGCCACACTTTTTTCGTGTTCGCAAAAAGCAAAAGGTCTTGTCCGTTGGGTGAGACCACGAAGGATTGCACGTTCAAAGGGGCTTGCTGACCATCCGGAATCAACTGCTCGGCGGCGAGAAAAGTCGATGACTTTTTAACATCTAATAAATGCACTAGTTTGATACCCGCATCCGAGAATTCATAGTACGCATTGCCATCGGCCGACCACTGTTCTTGCGCGCGTAAACGAGTACATTGAACTTGTAAGGCCAATAAGGCGATCCAAGCAAGGAATAAGCGAAGAAGTTTATACATAGCGTGCGCGGTAAGATTCTACGTCATCAATGGTTTTGATTAAATCGGGTCCCAAAAGTTGATGACCTTCTGGGGTGATTAAAAAGTTGTCTTCAAGGCGAATGCCACCGAAGTCTCTGAATTTTTCTAATTCGGCATAATTTACAAAATCGCTGTATTTATTCGTGGCTTTCCAATGATCGATCAGCTCTGGGATAATATAAATTCCCGGTTCTACCGTCAGCACAAAACCAGCTTCCAGCGGTTTGCCCAATCGCAAGGATTTCAAACCAAAGGTTTGCGTATCTTTTGGATTGTCTTCGGTGTAGCCTACATATTGCTCACCAAGATCTTCCATATCGTGCACGTCCAAGCCCATTAAATGGCCTAGTCCACATTGAAAAAACATCGTATGCGCATGATTTTGCACGGCTTCTTCCGGATCACTTTTCATCAATCCCACCGCTTTTAGTCCTTCGACCAAGATCTTTGCCGCATGCAAGTGTACCGATTTGAAAGAAACGCCTGGACGTAGTTGAGCTCGCGCACCTTCAAGGGCATCAAGCACGATTTGATATAGGTCGCGCTGCCGACTATCAAATGCTGCAGCGACCGGGAAAGTGCGCGTCAAATCTCCAGCATAACCTATGGCAGTTTCTGCACCGGCATCTACCAAAACCATATCGCCGTTTTTCAAAATATTACTACGTACTTGATTGTGCAATATTTGTCCATGCACCGTAATGATGGGTGGATAAGCCAACGCACAGTCTTGATTGCCAGCGAATGCTTGTACAGCATTCACCAGTTCACTTTCTTTCATGCCTGCTTTGGCCAATTGCATGGTCAATAAGTGCATTTTTGTAGAGACAGCCACCGCGCGTTCAATTTCGGCAACTTCCTGTGCTTCTTTGATCGATCGTTGCTGTGCTACCGCACGAATCAATGATACGGAAGGCTGCAATTGGCTGGGTGTCTGATTCAGTAATTCGCTTAACAGTAATTTATTCGCCGATTGGTAAGGTGGCAAGAAATGAATCGTGCGGTTTTGTGCGATCGCTCGCCCAATATATTCTGCTAAACTGCTGATAGGAGCGGTTTCGGTCACACCAACACGTGCTGCACGATCGCTTAACGATTCCTGCGGTCCAGTCCATACCAGATCGTCGATGGTCGCTTCGCGACCGAAGATGATCTCTTTGTTTTCATCCAAATCAATCAATCCTACCAGCGCAGGAACGGCCAATCCAAAATAGTAGAGAAAGGTGCTGTCCTGACGAAAAGGATAGGTGTTGTGCTCAAAATTGATCGGATTCTCAATATTACCCAGAAAGAGCAGAATGCCTCCAGAAATTTTGTTCTGAAGTGCCTGACGTCGGTTTTGATAAGTGGAAGTCGTAAACATAGTGTACAAATGTATTGATTTAGCTAAAATTTACCGACTTACTCGCTTCAATTTTACCTGTTTCGTTCCCGCAGGAATGGTATACCTACCTTGCGCATCCTTTTTGATGCCAACGACTTCGTACGTATCTTGTTCTAGACGTAAGTTTACAGTAGCATTCTTATTCGCTGATTCTACGAGCGTTAGTGTTATTTCACCGTTTTTAGGTTGGTAATAAAGGTTCGCTATTTCACCAGATTCTGCATGAATCATCAGTTGTTCGGATGCTACAAAAATGCGATTACGGCCAGCTGTGGTTATTTCGACCTGAATGCCTTTTTTATCTTCTGTTAAGTTTCCGCTAAATGCTAACCAGCCAAATTCTGGATGTTGTACGATATATGTACCCGCATAAGCTGCATAGCCATAGAATCCAGAACCGTAATCGCCGGTAATACCATCATTGGCCAAGGTAGAAGGATAGGAGTGAAACGCACCAGGAGCAAATCCTTCTTCCGTGACATTCGCCAGCGCACCAATCATACCTGCATGTCCGATACGCAACAAATGGTAATCTTCTGGTGCATTACGATACGCATCCAAGACCGGAATGGCATTTAATGCCGATCCATAGTGATGCAATTGTCGCTCAATGCGTGACAATTTGCCACCATACACGAAATCCCAGTAACGGCGCGCACTACCATTGTATCCCCAATGTGGAACGGTCGGCATGTATGCCAAGATTGCATTCAAAGTCACCGTCGCCTTATCATCAAAATCAAAATAATCAGACCACATATACACTTCTTCCTGTCCGGTCGAATCCCAAGGCATTTCACTGCCAAATGGATAATTCAAAGTACGCCAATGCTCGGCGCGTTCGCGCATCAAGGATTCCAACTTCGCTGCTTCTTGAGTTTTTCCTTCGCGTTGCAAATCTTGTAGGATAATCAAGAATATACTGCCTTCCATTTGTCCATATTGCGCATAATGCGGCGCTTTCTCTACCATCGCAACCGAAGTTTCATAAGCGCGGTCTAAATAGGTGTCCCACGTTTCTTCCGAAACTAAGTGCGGATAATGACGCGCCAATCGGTAAAATACCCAATGCGCCGCCGCCACGTGCGGATAGTTGTAGGAACGACCAATATTGTCCGCTTCTTTCTTCGGCCAAGCAGACCATAAGGTGTAATTGATACTGTCGCTATATGTTCCTGCTGGCATAGAATCTGGCTCGTAGTAAAACAAACTTTTGACCACGCCGTACTGTTTTTCGCCAGATTTATGTTGAATATTGCCATACAAAGTTTCGTTCATAAAGCGCTTCAATTTGGCGATTTCATCGGCATTCGGTTGTACCACTTGTTTCATCATGGCTGCTAGCCAACTTCCGGCGCCAGCCTCGTCGCTCAAGCCGGCGTACCAAGCGCGTTGCTCTTCTGTGACCTGTCTGTGTACTTCATCATCATAGGTGATAATAGATGGCGAGCGGTGGAATGGATCATTTGGATTTTCGTACCATTGCTTGGTCGTGAGGAAATTTCCTAAATCATTGACCACATCACGCTCTGATTTGATCACCTTATAATGTATGGTTTGTTGTTTTCCGTCTGCGTATGTTAAGGTCACACGTGCGCGCCCCCAGCGATTGCCTTTCACTTGGTAGCCGGACCATTTTCCATTAGCACTTTTATTTTTTGTGATCGTTAGCGCATTTTTAGGATAAACATCGATGTTTTTAATTGCAGATCCGTATTGTACAAATAGTTTAGCAGGATTGTTCAATGGTACGACAAATCCTGGTGCACCAACCGCCAATGGACGATCGTTTTGTACCAAAGTTTGCTCGATTTCGCGAATGCTTGGAGCTAGTGCAAAGCGCAAGGCAAACGTAGCCTTTTCATTCGGTTTTAAGATTCTGGAAGTCGGTGTATTCCATTGTTCCACACCTTTCCAATCGGTCTCCGCATGCGCTTTACTGTGGATCATCCATTCATGAAAACCTTCGAAGGTAATACCGCGTGGTGTAGGATCTGTATTGAGTGGATTGTAGGCTTCAAATGGTGCATTTTCTTCTGGCAAGACCAATAAGCTAACGCCTTTGCCGTGCAAATGGTTTACCTGCATATAGCCCGCATCCATACCAATGTAAGGATCCATAAATACGTTGTGTGCGTGTGCTTGATCCAGATTTTTGCCGTCCAAATTATTGTTGAAAGGCAACGGTATGCCCAAAGATCCAATTTCGATGGCCTGATTGGTTGGATTATGTATGTCGAACTGTAAGATCAGATCATCGCCTTTGCGTTTCCAAGTTCTGCTGACGTGCAATGGAATATTCGGTAATGTGGGCGTTAAATCTGCTGCCGCTAATATATCTTGGCCTGCCGGCAATGCTTTAATATCGTGTCGATCTGCCGCGGTGGAGTAATTGGTCCATTCCGCGTCAGCTGCTTTTTTGATCCGAAGATTGATGTCTCCCAGATGATAAAACAGGTTACGATCTCTTTTATTTAATAATTCTACTGGTGTGTAATCAAATGCAGCTTCACCATTAGTTTGCTGTAGCGAGGAAATGGTCTGCGAGGAATTTAGGATACTCCCTTTCAATTTGGGTAGTGAGAATTTTTGTTCGCCGCGATCCACATGCAACGTGGCAGGTTGCTCTCGAACCGCCTTCCAAACAGGATGTTCTTGTTGCTGTGCCTGTAGCGAGAATACTGCAGTTTGAAATAAAACCAGTAAGGTCGTGGAATATATTTTTGTAAACATAATAGTGGGATTATTGGTCATTTGAGCCAACAAATATAAACGCTATGATTGTATACTTGTATACCGGATTTTACCGCATACTATTCGAAAATTAATCACTTTTTTAACGCGTGTTTTTTTTGTTAAATTTTGGGAAAATTATTGTGAAGGAATACTTTTTAAGTTTATCTTAGTGTTAATAACTAACACAAACTTCTACTTATGAAACCGATTCAATACAGCGTTCCAGTACCTAAGGATAGGACTGTTTTTATCCAAGAAGACGTTTTGGACAAGTTTTATCCGTACATGCACCGACATGAAGAGCATCAACTGATATGGATAGTAGAAGGGGATGGGCAGCTGCTTGTCGACGATAATTTGCACGATTTCCATCAAGGTGATATCTTCTTGCTAGGATCTAATCAAGCACATGTTTTCAAAAGTCGTCCCTTGGGCGAGCGCGTCAGATCGGTTTCTGTGTTTTTTAGTGACAAAGGCGCTCTGGCGAATATGTTGCACTTACCTGAGTTAAGTGTATTGTTGGATTTTATCAGCAAGAATAAACGCGGATTTCAAGTACCGAAGGAGCATCTTTCTAGAGTGCGCCGTCGATTCGATATTTTGAAGAAATCTGATCACATGGATCAGTTGATCAATTTCTGTTACTTGCTACGTGCGCTTAATGCAGTTTCTTCGGAGCTGAAACCATTATCGGGCATTTCTATTAGCGAGTCAGAAGAAGCTGGATCTATCCGAATCCACACACTTTGCCGTTATATCGAGCACAACTTTCGGGAAAACATCAGTTTGGAAACCGTGTCGGATAAGGCCAACCTAACCCCGCAGGCTTTCTGTCGTTTTTTCAAACGCAGCACCGGAAAAACTTTTGTATCTTATCTTAATGAGATTCGAGTAAGAGAAGCCTGTCGATTGTTGGGCTCTTCGCGTTACGATTCTATTGCAGGTATTGCATACGATTGCGGATTTAATAGCATTACGAATTTTAACCGCGTATTTCGCAGTATTATCGGTCTCTCACCGAAGGAATATCTCTTAAGTTACCAGAATATTTTGCATCAATAAAATGCCGATGGTTAATATCAAGTAAGGAATGATTAAAAGGTGGTTAGTCGCCCGACGGATAAGTCGCTAGCTTTGATTTTAATAAATTAGAAACATTAAAACTTAGTATAGACTGACTATGGCCGATTTAAATTGGAAGGGAATCTATCCCGCGGTGTTGACACCTTTTACCGAAAACGGTGATATTGATTACGATATGTTTGCCAAAAACACCCACGCTCAGATCAAAGCTGGTGTACATGGTATCATTGTAGCGGGCACATTAGGAGATGCTGCCGCATTAGATACAGAAGAGAAGTTTGAACTATTGCAATACGCCAAAAAGATTGTTGGCGATCAAATTCCAGTGATCCTCAATATCGCAGAAAACACCACTCGTAATGCCGTTAATTTTGCGAAAAAGGCAGAAGAATTGGGTGCAGATGGCTTAATGCTGTTGCCTCCAATGCGTTACAAAGCAGATGACCGCGAAGTAGTAGAATATTTCAAAGCAGTAGCAAAAGCAACAAAACTTCCGATTTTGATCTACAACAATCCCGTCGATTACAGTACGTTTGTCAGCTTGGAAATGTTTGCCGAATTGGCCGAATACCCAACTATTCAAGCGGTAAAAGAATCTACTCGTGATCTAGCGAATGTAACCCGTATGAAAAATCGTTTTGGCGATCGTTTCAGCATCTTAGGTGGCGTGGATACTATATCTCTAGAAACACTTTTCTTAGGAGCAGATGGATTGGTTGCTGGACTAGTAGATGCGTTTCCAAATGAAACGATGGCGATGTACAATTACGCGAAACAAGGCGAAATTGAAAAAGCAGTTGAAATATACCGTTGGTTTATGCCGTTATTAGAACTAGATATTCATCCAAAACTAATTCAATACATCAAATTGGCCGCTACCGCAGAAGGAATCAGTACGCCACATACGCGTGCACCAAGATTACCGTTAGTAGGCGAAGAAGCGGATCGTATACAAAAAATTATTCAAGATAGCATTGCCAAACGTCCGGTGTTGGACGCGGTGCATGCATAACAAAAACAAATGGATCAAACGAAGGAGATATTAGATGCGTATGTGCAGAAAGCCGTCGATGCGTTTCAATTTTTAAAAAGAACGACGGTACAAGAGCGTGCGGCATTGATGCACGCTGTAGCCGATGCGATCGAAGCGCTAGACGATCAATTATTGAATCTGGCACACGAAGAATCGGCTTTGCCGATGCCGCGTTTGCAAGGCGAAAAAGCACGTACGGTTGGGCAATGGCGTAGCTATGGTGATGCCGTAGCCAAAGGAACTTATCTAGATGCTCGCATTGATCGTGCAGATGCCGAAAAAGGTAAAAACGATATCCGCAAATACAGCATAGGACTTGGTCCTGTGCTGGTATTTGGCGCGAGTAATTTTCCGTTTGCATTTTCTACCGCTGGAGGCGATACCGCCAGTGCCATCGGCGCTGGCTGTCCCGTATTGGTGAAAGCACATCCTGGGCATCCGAAAACTTCACAGCTCATGGCAGACACGATTTCTAAAGCTGTGAAAAAGTTTGGTTGGCCAGAAGGTGTTTTTGGGCATGTTGCTGGTGATCGCGTAGCAGGTACGCAAACGCTTTTGGGTGCATATCTTACGGCGCATCCTGGCATTCAAGCTGTTGGCTTTACCGGCTCACAACAAGGTGGAAAAGCTTTGGTAGCTGTGGCCGCTGGCCGCGAAGTGCCTATTCCGGTATTTGCCGAGATGGGCAGCGTTAACCCCGTGTTTGCGCTACCACAATTACTCGAAAAAAATGCAGCGGAGTTAGCACAGCAATATGTCGGTTCTTTGACTTTAGGTACTGGACAATTCTGTACTAATCCCGGGATCGTCGTTGCACTAGCTGGTGCAGCATTCGACCGCTTTAAAGAAGCGGTGCAGGAAGCTATTGCGGAAGCAAAGCCAACCGCCATGCTGCATAGCGGCATCGCCAAAAATTATGCGGAGAAAAAACAAACTGCTACGGCACACGAAGATGTCACGGTATTGGCGCAGTCAGCAACAGATGCCGACGCTTCGCAAGGTCAACCAACAGTAGCTTGGACTTCTGGACGCGCCTTTTTAAGTGATGCGCAATTATCTGAGGAAGTTTTTGGACCATTTGCTTTGCTGGTAGAAGCAGAATCAACCGAGCAACTATTGGCCATTGCCAAAAGCTTGGAAGGCCAATTGACAGCAACCGTCGCCGCGACGGAAGAAGACTTGGAAGCGAATGCCGCTTTAGTCAGCATCTTGCAAGATAAGGTAGGGCGTTTGCTATTTAATGGTATGCCAACCGGTGTGGAAGTCGTTTATGCGATGCAGCACGGTGGGCCATTTCCAGCGACCAGCGATCCGCGATTTACTTCGGTCGGTCCTGACGCGGTGAAACGATTTGTGCGTCCAATTGCCTTTCAAAACTGGCCAGAAAATAGCTTGCCAGCCGAATTGAAATCCAGCAATCCTTTGCAATTAACACGTGTGGTGGACGGTGTATATACCGCTGCCGCTTTATAAGATGTTGTCTACATTGTTTATATGTAAATGAAAAAGACTTTTTTTTGCATTGACTCGCACACTTGCGGCTGTCCTGTGCGTCTGGTAACTGGTGGTGTGCCATTTCTGTCTGGTCATACGATCATGGAAAAACGATTGCAGTTTATGGCGGAATACGATTGGATTCGTAAAGGACTCATGTTTGAACCGCGCGGACACGATATGATGAGCGGAAGCTTGTTATATCCACCTTCCGATCCTGCCAACGATGTGAGTGTCTTATATATTGAGACAAGTGGCTGTTTGCCAATGTGTGGTCACGGTACGATTGGTACGGTGACCATCGCTATTGAAGAAGGCCTCATTCAACCCAAAACTCCAGGGAAATTGCGTTTGGAAACTCCAGCTGGATTGATTCATATCGATTATACGCAAGAAGGTCCTAAAGTAAAAACGGTTAAATTGACCAACGTAAAATCCTTTCTGTATGCAGAAGGATTGACGGTGGATTGCCCGGATTTGGGCGAAATCGTGGCCGACGTGGCTTATGGTGGTAATTTTTATGCCATTATTGATCCGCAAAAGAACTTTCGGGACATTAGCGATTACAGTGCCAGCCAACTCATTCATTATGGCAAGATCATTCGCACCTTGCTGCGCGAAAAATACAACTTTGTCCATCCTGAAGATCCACTCATTCACGGCCTGACTCATATTCAGTGGACAGGAAAACCGTTAAAGGAGAACTCGCACGGACGAAATGCCGTGCTAGTAGGAGAGAACGCCTTAGATCGTTCGCCTTGTGGTACAGGCACGTCGGCGCGCTTGGCGCAATGGTATGCCAAAGGTAAACTAAAAGCAGGCGATGTATTTGTGCATGAAAGCTATATCGGTTCCCAATTTATTGGAGGGATCGAGCAAGAAACGAGTATCGTAGACCGAGCCGCCATTATTCCTTCTATCGAAGGTTGGGCGCGCATTACGGGCTACAGCCAAATTATTATCGACGATGAAGATCCTTACTTCGAAGGATTTCAGGTCATGTAACCACATTTAATACCAAGAATAACGTGTCTATAACTACAGAAAATAAGAATAAGGGGAAAGTGCTTGTTGTAGGCGCCGGAATTGCGGGCTTATGCAGCGCTTATTACCTGCTCAAGGCGGGTTGGGAAGTACAAGTGCTGGATAAGGAAGATGGACAGAATAATTGTTCCATCGGCAATGCCGGTATGATTGTGCCTAGCCATTTTACGCCATTGGCCGCGCCAGGAATTGTCGCGCAAGGTCTTCGCTGGATGCTTGATAGCAAAAGTCCATTTTATGTACGGCCATCGCTCAATCCCGATTTGATTAATTGGGGATTGAAATTCCTGCGGCATGCCAACCAAAAGCATGTGGATGCCCACGCTGAAGCCATTCGCGATTTAAACTTGTACAGTAGTCAGCTTTACGATATACTGAAAGACGAGGTCGGATTTGATTTTGAACTACGCCAAAACGGCATCATGATGCTATACAAATCCAAAGCAGCAGAACATGAAGAGCAAGAACTAGCTGAACGTGCACGCGCATTAGGATTAGATGCTGTGCCGTACGATAAAGATGGTATTCAAGCCTTGGAACCTAACTTGCGCCTTGACGCGGTAGGAGGTATTCTATATAATTGCGATGGTATTCTTTCACCTTCCAAATTAATGCATGGCTTAACTGTCTTGTTAAAAGAAGCAGGCGTCACCTTCAACTACCAAACTTCGGTAGAGGGATTCCAAGTTTCGGGAAATAAAGTAACCGCGGTAAAAACCTCGAAAGGCACATTTGATGCAGATGAGGTCGTGATTACAGGTGGTGCTTCTTTACCTCATTTGGTTAGAAGTTTAAACATCAAAACGCCATTGATGCCGGGAAAAGGCTATTCCTTCATGGTAGAGCCGCCTGAAAATACCGCGATGCAGCATGCGGCGCTGCTCGTCGAAGCCCGCGTAGCGGTAACGCCAATGAACGGACAAATTCGCTTTAGCGGTACGATGGAATTGGGCCCGGCCAACGACAAGATTTATACCAACCGTGTGAAAGGTATTGTAGAAGCTATTCCAAATTATTTCCCTGACCTGCATGTGTCTTATCCCGATAAAGTGTGGTATGGATATCGCCCTTGTTCGCCAGATGGTTTGCCGTATCTCGGTCGCTCATCGCGCTATCAAAATGTATTGATAGCAGGTGGTGCTGGTATGATGGGGCTGAGCCTCGGGCCAGCCTTTGGAAAAACTATTGCTGATCTCTTGGATGGCAATAACCCGCAGACAAATATTCAGGGATTTCGACCCGAGCGGTTTCAATAAAACCCAAAAATACCTTCCTTATTATGATAACTATTCGCTCACAACTAATCATCGGTCTTTGCTCTTTAGCGACCGCGCTTGCTCAAGCTCAACATATGAACGAACATACTACGCCGCTAGAACCTTACGTGATCCGATACGGTCACGATGAGCAGGCCATCAATTATTTTTACGGCCCCATGCCCAAGGGATGGGGTTTTCAACGCTCGGCACCATCGCCAGAACAGATAAACCGCTTATTGGTATTGGATCGCTCTTATTTCAAAGAGCTAGAAGAAGTGGATTACAACAATCTGCCGACGGGCGGACAAGTGGATTACCAATTGCTAAAGCGCAAAATAGCGCGTCATAGCGAAGATCTACAAGCGGATCTCGAAACCTACAAACGTTTAGAACATTACCTGCCTTTTGCGGCTGTAATCTACGATTTCGAGCAAAAAAGGCGTCGCGGACATGAAGTAGATGCGAAGAAGCTGGCGACAGATCTGCAAAACACTGTTAAGCAAATACAACAGCAAAGCGAACAAGTGAAGAATGGTAAAGCCATTCCATCGGCAGATGTACAATTCCTGACGGAAATGATAGAAAGCGTGAAGCAGAGATTGGCTAGCGCTTTTGACTTTTATAATGGTTACGATGTCGAGTTCACCTGGTGGATGCCGACCACGTTTGCCGATGTCAATACAGAATTAGATCAATACAAAGAAGTGCTCACATCCAAAAGCGATTGGAAAGTGTTTGACGATGGAAGCAACATCGGCGGTCAGCCGATCGGAAAGAAAATGCTCAATCAGAAGTTGCAAGATGAAATGATTGCCTACACGGCCGATGAATTGTTGGCTATTGCCGATAAGGAATGGGCATGGTGTGTGGCAGAGTTGCTGAAGGCATCTCGGGAAATGGGATTTGGTGACGATTGGCAAGCTGCGCAGGAAAAAGTGAAAAACACCTACGTACCGGTCGGAAAGCAACCTGAACTTATCAATCAGTTATATGATAAAGCCCAAGCTTTCATCAAAGAAAATCAGTTGATGGATATTCCGCCTTTGGCTGATGAGACTTGGGGAATGATTATGATGACGCCAGAACGGCAGTTGGTCAATCCATTTTTTACTGGTGGCCGGGAGATTAGTATTTCGTATCCCACAAACACCATGACCTACGATCAAAAAATGATGAGTATGCGAGGCAATAACCCGTATTTTTCATTAGGAACGGTACAACATGAATTGGTGCCGGGTCATCATTTGCAGTATTTTATGAATCGCCGTTACAAACCGTATCGTGCACAGCATTTTAATACGCCATTTTGGACAGAAGGATGGACCTTGTATTGGGAATTACTACTTTACAGAATGGGCTTTGCCAAAACACCAGAAGAACGTATCGGTATGCTTTTTTGGCGCATGCACCGTTGTGCCCGCATCACCTTTAGTATCAAATTCCATTTAGGGGAATGGACGCCGCAGCAATGCATCGATTATTTGGTAAACGAGGTAGGACACGAACCGGCAAATGCACATGGTGAAGTGAAGCGCTCTTTTGAAGGATCGTACGATCCACTATATCAGTTAGCGTATATGATCGGTGGCTTGCAATTGCTCAGCATTAGCGACGAACTCGTTGGGGACGGGAAGATGTCGTATGCCGAGTTTCATGATCGCGTAATCAAAGAGAATTACTTGCCCATGGAGATGCTAAGAGCTATCTTAAAGGATCAAAAAGTACCGCTCGATTATAAACCCGTATGGAAATTCTATTCAGCTAACTAACGACTAAGGTACCTAATTATGAATAACGAATCTCCAGAATTTAAAAAATCCTTGGGTCTACTAGACGCGACCATGTTGGTGGCCGGTAGTATGATCGGATCGGGTATATTTATCGTATCCTCCGATATTGCTCGGCATACTGGATCTGCTGGTTGGCTGATGGTCGTGTGGTTGATCGCCGGATTTATGACCTTGACAGCCGCGCTGAGTTACGGTGAGTTGAGCGCCATGTTTCCACGTGCAGGTGGACAATATATTTATCTTAAAGAAGCCTACAGTCCATTGGTGAGCTTTACCTTTGGTTGGACATTTTTTGCGGTTATCCATACCGCGACTATTGCCGCCGTTGGTGTGGCCTTTTCCAAATTTACGGCCTACCTTTTTCCCATACTCGACGAAGACGTCATACTCTGGTCGCTGGGAACGTATGAGATTTCCTACGCGCAAGTGCTCGCGATCGCTGTCATATTTCTATTGACGTTCATCAATACCTTGGGCGTGCAAAATGGAAAAACCGTACAAACGATTATCACTATCTTAAAACTGCTGAGTCTTATTTTGTTAGTAAGCTTTGGTTTTTGGGCATTCGATAGCGAAGTATGGCAGTCGAATTGGGCGAGTGAAAACACTTGGAAGTTACAAAACCTATCGAAAGATGGATCGTATAGCGATTATACCATGATTGGCGCATTGGGCGCATTATCTGCCGCGATGGTAGGTGCTTTGTTTAGTAGCGATTCTTGGCATACTTCGTCTGCAGTAGCTGGTGAAATCAAAAATCCGAAACGCAATATTGGATTGAGCTTAGCACTTGGCACCATGATCGTTACCGTCGTTTACCTGCTTACTAACTTAATGTATACTGGTGTGTTGCCTTTGACTGAAATGGCGGCTGCTCCAAAAGATCGCGTGGCGATGGTGGCAGCACAAGAGATTTTCGGTCCAGTCGGTATCACGATTCTAGCCGTTATGATTATGGTGAGCACCTTTGGTTGCAATAATGGATTGATCCTTGCCGGAGCGCGAATCTATTATTCGATGGCGCAAGATGGTTTGTTCTTTAAGAAAATTGGCAAACTGAATAAGAATGCCGTACCAGCTTATGCCTTGTGGTTGCAAGGCATCGTGGCAGCAGCTTGGTGTCTTACTGGTCGCTACGGTGACCTGCTAGATATGATTACCTGCGTGGTGGTGATCTTCTACATGCTGTGTATCATCGGCGTATTTATCCTTCGGAAAAAACGACCTGATATAGAGCGACCATACCGGGCGTTCGGTTATCCGATTCTGCCGGCGATTTATATTGTGATGGGATTGTCGTTTATCGTGCTACTCGTGATCTACAAACCACAATTCACGTGGCCGGGTATCGGTATCACGCTGGCAGGCATTCCCCTATATTATTTAATAAAAAAGAAGAATCAAGTACTATGAAAATAACACTCTTTGCCGTACTATCTACCTTTTACATCGCGTCAGGCTTTGCGCAAGGTACTGCGGCAGACTATGCTCGATCGAAGGACGTGCGAGAAAATACGCGTAATAACGTCTATCAAATTCCACAGCAAATCACCTGGTCCAAGGATGGAAATGCTTTGGCTTACCGCGTGCGCCTGCGCGATGCAGGAAGTACCTTTGTATTGGTTGATGCCGCTCGTAAAACTAAAGTGAATGTAGATGCGGCCGCGTTAACAACAGCACTTTCGAAGGAACTGGGTAAAGCAATTCGCTTAGAAGATATCTCGGAACGGGATTTTGAAGTGCTCGACGCGCAAAGAGTTAGTTTCTCCGCTGGCAAAAGCATTTGGCAATGGGATAATCAGCAGAAGCAATTAACGAAGCTAAAAGATGCAGATAACGACCGCAATGGCGGTTATTGGGGTCGTCGCTGGGATGATACAGCCGGTGAACCAATAACTTCTCCAGATGGTAACCATGTCGCCTTTATCAAAAACAATAATGTGTATGTACGCAAAAAGGACGAAACTGGTAAAGATGCCGAACGTCGGTTGACGTATGACGGCAGTCCGGGCGATTATTATTCTTCGCGCCTATACTGGTCGGCCGATAGTCGCAAGTTGGCGGTTTATCGCGTACGAAAAGCAGAAGTGCGTCAGCTCACGTTATTGGAATCTTCTCCTGCCGATCAGTTGCAACCTAAGTTGCAAACCAGAGATTATGTGAAGCCGGGTGATGCGCTGCCGCAATACCTTCCGACTATTGTAGATATAGAAACCGGCGATATCAAAGCTGCAGATCCTACCAAGATTGGCAATCAGTTTTCCATTACACCACCGTTGTGGAACAAAAGCAATACGGCAATCACTTTTGAGTACAACCAACGTGGTCATCAGCGTTACGAAATACTGGAACTATCTGCCAATACGGGTGCGACCAGAAGCGTGATTGCCGAAGTAAGCCCAACCTTTATCGATTATAGCGGTAAGAAATACCGCAAAGATCTGGAAGATGCGGGTGAGATCATTTGGGCATCGGAGCGCGATGGTTGGAATCACCTTTACTTATTTGATGCGCAAAGCGGCAAAATCAAAAACCAGATTACCCAAGGAGATTGGGTGGTGCGTGGCGTAGAATATGTAGACGAAAAAGCAGGGGAAATATACTTCCAAGCCAGTGGTATGAAGAAAGGAGAGGATCCCTATTTAGTGCATTATTATGTGATTGGCATGGATGGTAAGGACTTGCGTGAAATTACTCCAGAAGCAGCTCATCATCAGGCTTATTTTAATGCTTCACATAAACTGTTTGTCGATGTATATTCGCGCATTGATCAAGCGCCTATAACCGTATTGCGCGATGCGAAAGATGGCAAAATCGTAATGGAATTGGAGCAGTCGGATATCAGCGAATTAAAAGCGACAGGTTGGCAACAGACGGAAGTGTTCCAAGCGAAAGGCCGCGATGGACAAACGGATATTTGGGGCGTCATTATTCGTCCTTCTAACTTTGATCCGAATAAAAAATATCCGGTCATAGAGTACATCTATGCTGGTCCGCACAGTGCTTTCGTGCCGAAATCTTTTTACGCGAATCCTTCGGGCATGCATGAACTGGCAGAGCTAGGTTTTATCGTGGTACAGATCGATGGTATGGGTACTTCTAATCGTTCTAAAGCTTTTCACGATGTGGCTTGGAAAAACTTAAAAGATGCTGGTTTTCCCGACCGTATTAAGTGGATGCAGGCGGCACAGAAGCAATATCCTTACATGGATTTAGAACGTGTCGGTATCTATGGTACCTCGGCCGGTGGACAATCATCCACCGCGGGCTTACTTTTCCATCCAGAATTCTACAAAGTGGGTGTTTCGTCTTGTGGTTGTCACGACAACCGCATGGACAAAATCTGGTGGAATGAGCAATGGATGGGCTGGCCGGTAGGACCAGAATACATCGCGTGCTCGAACGTCGAAAATGCACACCGTTTGGAAGGAAAATTACTGTTGATCGTCGGTGAGTTGGATGATAACGTAGATCCAGCTTCTACCTATCAATTGGTCGATCAATTGATTAAACATGGGAAAGATCATGATTTCATCATGGTGCCGGGTATGGGGCATTCCTCCGGTGGTGATTTTGGAGAGCACAAACGTCGGGATTTCTTCGTAAAACATCTTTTGCAGGTAGATCCGCCTTCTTGGAATTAGATGTAACAAAATTCTAGTCGGCCAGCTTTAACGATAGTTTAATCTACTCTTGAAGCTGGCCGATTTTTTTGCTTAAATTGTGTTGCAGTTTATCAATATATCGAAGCAATATGAACACACCTTTAGTATTTCAATTTATCTCCGAACCTTCTGATGTCAATTATGGTGGTAAAGTTCACGGTGGCAGTGTGATGAAATGGATCGATCAAGCGGGGTATGCCTGTGCGAGCACATGGAGCGGACGGTATTGTGTGACGGTGTACGTCGGGGGTATTCGTTTTTATCAACCCATTAAGATTGGGCAGATCGTAAAGGTGGAAGCGCATGTGATTTACACTGGCTCTACAAGTATGCATATCGCGATCGACGTATATGCCAGGGATCTGAAAAAGGAAACGTTCGAGAAAAAAACGCATTGTATTATCGTGTTCGTCGCCACCGATGATGACGGAAAATCGGTATCTGTACCTAAATGGATTCCATACACCGAGGAAGAAAAGAAGCAGGAAGAATACGCCAAACGCTTGATGGTACACCGTAAGCAGATCGAAGAGGAAATGAAGCCTTTTTTGTAGGATTCCCATCTTAGGCATTTTCTTAAAAACGCCAACCCACATGTACTGCTGGAAAAGGAAAGATTGTAGACTGTTTGTAGGTTTGCTGACTGATGTTGATGCTTTTCGCACTTGGGGCATATAAGATTGCCAACCAAGGATTTATATATAGCCCTTTGTACTGTTTTTCGGCTTTGCCGAAAAGAAAGCGATAGCCGCCTCGTACGCCTAAATTGAATCCCCATACGTTTTGTTCGTTAGAGTTCTCCCTCAGCGTGATTTGCTCTTTCGCATAGCTCACTTGTAGACCGGTATGCCATGCTTTGCTCGTGCCGAATAGAAAATCCGTCTTAACATCAAAGCCCGATGAATATACGCTAAAGGCATCATTGTTGACTACGAAAGCAGGTTGTGAGATCGCAAAAATGCCTGCGCTCGAGCGAAAACTACCATACTGCATAGCGGCGTGGAAAGAATATCCTTTCAAGATGTAAGCCAGTGGATCTATTTCAACCTCCAATCGGGGTGTGCTGCTTTCTTGTGCGATAGCTTGAGCAAAGAGTAGTGAGAACGTAAGTCCAACTAACAGAGTTTTCCAACGCGTCGATATGGTCTTAGCGTCATAAAATGGGAAGGAATAATGAGATGATTGCGTCATACCACGAAAATCGCCAATGGGATATGCAATCTCGTTAACAAAAGATAAGAAATACTATTTCCTACATACTCGATTCCGAATCCGACTCAGGGAAACAGACGTAATGCCCAGAAATGAAGCAATAATATGATGTGGTACGCGCAGTAATAAATCTCCCTGTTGGCGCTCAAAATTCAAATAACGCTGTTCGGGCGTCTGCGTGATATGACTTGAAAAGATCCGCTGTGCATTGATGAAACGTTGCTCAGCGATAATACGCGTCAGCTGATTGACTTTGGGTACCGTTTCATGTAATTTATCAAAGTCGCGTCTATTAATGACCATTAATGTACAAGGCTCTAACGTTTCTAGCGCCTGATCCGATAATTCCTGCGTAAGAAAGCTCTGGTAGCTGCTAGCGAAATGATGCTCCTTAAACAAGAATACGGTCACATCTTGCTGTTTCGATCCAATACAATACAATCGTACGATGCCCTGCACAATAAAATACAGTTTCCGTTCCGTCCCACCAATTCGAGTGAGCACCGTGCCGGCTGGTACTTGTTGCAGCTCAAATGCGGAATAGAGCTTTTCCCATTCGGTATCTTCCATGTCGATTATGGCAGATAGGGAGTTTTTGAATTTTTCTTGAATCATCATCTGCGATTTAAATTATGATAAAAACGTTTACTAAAGCAGTTTAATGCATTATAATTATGTTAATTCATCGCTATTAATCTCGTCAAATTATACGCATCATTGGATAGCGGTTTATTGTTTGATGATTTTTATCCTTTTTGGTAAAACAATTAATCAAATATGATGTAAAAAGAAGTACTGATATTTAATAGATTACTACTTACATAGTCATTAGTTTTCAAGACCATTATTTTAAGTATGCCATTTTTAAAAGCATTTCTGGATCATGCACCAGTAGCAACCTGTATTGTTTCTGCGAATGATTTTGTGCTAGAGATGGTCAATGATAGATTTGCTGAAATTATAGGTGTTGCGAAAACAGGTCTTTTAGATACGTGCTATTGGGATTTTTTTGCATCTCTGCGAGATACACACGAGCAATCTATGCTAGCATCTATACATGCTGGACAACCGTATCATGCCGACCACGTTTCTTTGGCTATGCCAAATTCGAAAAAGGATCAAAACGTCTTACTGGATTTTGTCTATGCGCCTATCCTAGATGACAATGGTGTTGTGTCGAAAGTAGCTGTTTGGCTTACGCAACCAGTTTTGCAGAAATGGGATAGCGACAAAGCCACCAAGATTCGTGCTGCAGAAGAAGAACGCGAACGCCTATATCAATCGTTGCAGCAAGCGCCTATTGGATTTGCCGTGCTTTCAGGACCAGATATGGTTTTTGAAGAGGTAAATCAACAATATCAGGATATACACCAAGGCAGATCCATATTAAATAGACCTTTCTTAGAAGCGCTACCAGAGCTCAACGACAGTCTAATCAAGTCGACACTGCTTGAGGTATATGAGAAAGGTACTATTATAGAATTACGTGATCATCCCTTGCAAATCGCTGATCTTGAGCATGGACCAACTACAACAAGAGACTTCAACTGTACCTATATTCCGAGGTTTAATGCCGAGGGAGAGGTTGATGGCATTTTCAATTTTGCAGTAGAGGTTACACACACCTTAAAAAATATCCGTAAAACTAAACAAGCCAATAATGATTTAGCCCAGATTATCAATATGTTGCCGGCCTCGGTGGTGGTTATTCGTGGTGATGAGCTAATTGTAGAGATGATTAACGACACCAACCTCGATTATTGGAAGAAATCGAGACAGGAAGTAGTCGGTAAACCTTTTTTAGAAATTTTGCCCGATTTAGCCAATCAACCTTTTGCAGGCCAGCTAAGGCACGTGATGGAAACAGGTGAGATTATCGATGTGGAAGAAAGTCCTGTGCTCTTTACTATGCCAGATGGCTCAATTCGTGAAACTTTTGTGGATTACACCTATCAGCCGCTGAGTGATTTGCATGGTAATAGAACAGGCGTATTGGTGATGTCTTTTGAGATCACAGAGCGTGTGCTATCGCGGAGATTGTTGGAACAGTATACGAAGGAACTATCCTTCGCAAATGATCAATTGTCTATCTCCCATGATAAGCTGGCGAAAAGCGAAGCCAGGTTTAAATTTTTAATTCAAGAGACTCCAGTGGCAATTGGCTTGCTGCAAGGGCGCGAATTGATTGTGGAGATGGCCAATGAGAAGATTTTGGAAGTATGGGGCAAGACAAATAGTATTATAGGAATGCCGCTGGAGAAGGCGTTGCCCGAACTAGAAGGACAACCCTTCTTAGGTATTTTGGATAATGTGTTTACCTCTGGAAAGCCATTTTTTGCCAATGAGATCCCGGCCTTGCTAGAACATGATGGTGCGCTAAAACAATTTTTTTTCAATCTGGTATATCAGCCTGTTTTTGGTCTTAATCAATCCGTTGCAGATATACTGATCGTGGCGGTAGATGTTACTGAACAGGTAAATTCGAGACGGAAATTGGAACATAGTGAACAACACTTCCGGCGACTAGCGGATCTAGTACCAGCCATGATCTCCAACGCGTTACCAGATGGCGAATGGACGTTCCTGAATCAAAAATGGCTAGATTATACAGGGATGAGTTTTGATGAACTTCAAGGTTTTGGTTATTTTCAAGTGATGCATCCTGAGGATATCCCAATCTATAGTGAAGGGCTGAATAGAGCCGCGGCAAGTGGCGCATCATACGTTTCTGAAATACGTTTTAAGAATACGCAAGGAAAATATGTTTGGCATCTCAATACGGCTTCGCCTGTTATGAATGCCGAGGGGCAACTTAGCATGTGGGTAGGATCGGCCACTGATATCCAAGCGCTGAAAGAAGAGGATCAGCGCAAAAATGACTTTATTGCAATGGTTTCTCACGAACTCAAAACGCCGTTGACTTCGCTAAATGGCTATCTGCAGATTTTGTATCGGAAGGCCCTGCAGGCAGAAGACGCCGCTTCGTTGCATGCTTTTGAAAGTTCGCTCAAGCAAGTGCGACTCATGACGCAAATGACAAATGGTTTCTTGAACGTGTCTAGATTGGAATCGGCCAAGATCCAGATTGATAAAACTACCTTCGATATGGCGGTGATGTTGGCCGAAACTGCCGTCGAACATCACTTGTTGTTTACCGATCACGAGATCATATTTCATCCGCTGGAAAAGCTTCATATATCTGGCGATCGTGAAAAATTAGGACAGGTTATTAATAATTTGGTGAGCAATGCCGTGAAATATTCTCCTCGCGGCAGCCAGATTGAAGTTTTTGCAGAGAGAATAGGCGATCACCTCCGTGTGTCGGTCAAAGACAGTGGAATAGGCGTAGCTCCAGAAAATATTCCTAGGCTTTTTGAACGGTACTTCCGGGTTGAAAATAGTAGTAATGTCGCTGGATTTGGCATTGGCCTGTATCTCTGCGCAGAAATAATTGCGCTACATCATGGACGAATTGATGCCATTAGCGCACCAAACCAAGGTTCAACATTCTATTTTGAATTGCCTCTAAACTGAATTTTCATACCGATAAATAACAGGTTAGGCTTTTGCAGATAGACGTATCTGCAAAAGCCAGTTTGTTGGATGTGTGTCGTGTAGTTACGGATCGCTTTATTTGACAACTGTCGCTTCCAGCTCTACGGTCAATGTCTCAAACAAGCCTTTCACTTCCAATACGGTTGATGCTTGCTGGATCTCGTGTTTGTTGATCCATTGTTGCAGTAGCTCAAAATGTTGAAATAAGTCCGCTGTTGAAGTTGTATAGATATTTAAGCGGACAATATTCTTGAGTTCATAGCCAGCAGTAAGCACTACTTTCTCCAGATTGGCGATGCTTTCTACTAATTGTGTTTTCATGTCTGCATCACTGGAGATACCATGCTCATTAATTGCTGTTTGCCCTGATACATAGAGTGTGCCGGCAACATTTTTTACTTCAACTGCTTGCGAATAGCTTCTTGCGGCACTCCATGTCCATGGGTTGATTGCGTTTTTTTCCATCTTCATCTCTCATTTAAATTTGATACTACAAAGGTCGGTGTAAGATGCGGTGCGGGACTGTGACTTGGATCACATATGCTATTTTCTGCTGCGGTACATTCTGCTCAATGTTTCCCGAGATACGCCGAGATACGCAGCTAAGATCGTCTTAGGAATCCGCTGCACCAAACTAGGATACAGTTGTAAAAACTGCTCGTACTTCTCTTTCGGTGATAAGGTGAGCAGCGATAGGATACGATTTTGGTTGGCAATATGTCCACGGATGGATTTATCCAAGAAATACCCCGTCATGAAGGGAAAAGTGGCACAGAGGTGTTGATAGTTCTTTAGCGAAAGGGTATAGGCCGTCGTAGCTTCCAGACATTGCAAGGTGCAGGATGATCTGCTTTGATGGTAAAAAGCGTTGAAATCCGTTTCCCACCAATTTTCCATAGCAAAAGAGGCAATGTGCTCCTTGCCATCCTGATCCCAATAGGAAAGTTTTACCAATCCTGACTGAATAAAATAGATCGTAGAAACTGATTCCTGAGCTCTAATGATGAAATCGCCTTTGCGAAAAACCATTTGATCAAAATGCTGTCGGATCGCGGCGAAATCATCGTCGGTAATCTTAACGTAATCTTCGATGTTGCTTCGCAAAAGATTGCTCATAGTCGGAATGGAAAACCAATAAGGCCAAAATAGGGATTTGTAATTAAATACTTATGGTCGCAGAAAACTTAATGCGTAGCGTGCGCCATTTTCTGTGTCGCTTTTATTGCGGTTTCGTTATTTTTATAGAAGTATTAAGAACATATTTATGAGAAAGATTGTGGTATTTACCGGAGCGGGTATATCTGCTGAAAGTGGTTTGCAAACCTTTCGCGGAGCGGATGGATTATGGGAAGGTTATCGCATCGAAGATGTGGCTACGCCAGAAGCGTGGCATCGTGATCCCGACATGGTGCAGCACTTCTACAACCTAAGACGGAAAGCCTGTTTGGCTGCAAAACCGAATACGGCACATCAGTATCTAGCCGATTTAGCAAAGATAGAAGATGTGCAAATCATTACTCAAAATATAGATGATCTCCATGAGCGCGCGGGCAGTGATCGGGTATTGCATTTGCACGGGCAAATTACGAAGTCGCAATCTTCCATTGACCCTTTTGCTGTCTATCCGATAGTAGGGGATACGCTCACAATGGAAGATCGTTGTGAGCGCGGTGCACCATTAAGACCGCATGTTGTGTGGTTCGGCGAAGCCGTGCCAGCAATGGATGAAGCAACTACGATTGCAGAGGAAGCAGATGTTTTTATAGTGATTGGTACCTCGCTACAAGTGTATCCTGCAGCCAATCTTTTGTACCATTTGAAGAGCGACTGTAAGCTCATTTTTGTAGATCCAAATGCATCACAATATACCGTTCCGGCACAGACAATCCTCATCGAAGAAACAGCGGTGAATAGTGTGCCGATTCTTCAAAAATGGCTTGCCAAATAATATTTGGTTTCACCAATTACTATTTTGTCTATAAGATCTTTATGTAAATTATATGTAGTGATTATTGATATGAAATGCATTTAGATGTAATTTGCTGATTTGAAGTGCCAAATATTATTCTGAAATAAAAAAACCTGTTAAACAACGTATTGTTTAACAGGTTTTTAATTATAATAACATGAACTAATTATTCATATCTTTTGTAAGCTTCCACAAAACTGCTTCGCATCTGCTGAAAGATATCTTCTACGGTCTTTAAAAATGTTTCATCAATTAATTCGAAGACCCCATTGACTCCTCCAATAATATCGGCTTCGGCAATCTTGTACGACTGCTCTAAGGAGCCTTGCTCGAATTTAATAATGAATTTTTGATTCATCCCGAAAAGGCTAATCTTGAAAGAAGGATGAGGTAGTTCTGCTAATATGCGCATGCTAATTGTTGTTGATTTTTTTGAAAGTGTCTGCCGTCAAACGGAAAGCATCTAATCGTTTCTGATTGTCGAAAATGTAATTTGTCGTCATGATTTCATCGGGCTGATATTCCTCTATGAAATCTGTCAATTCGCTGACCAACGTTTGTGTATCTCCTATAAAAGTACAGCTGATCATGGACTGTACCGCTTGCTCGATTTCTGGAATACCTGCATAAATGGGTTCAGCCGTAGGTGCAGAAAGTGGCACTCTGCGATTAGTAATAATGCCTGCAAACATATTGAACAAACTGGTCGCTAGTAACTGTGCCTCTGCATTGGTATCGGCCGGGACAATGTTGGCACAAATTAGCACATAGGGTTCTTGCAACTGCGCGCTAGGTTTGAAATTCGCTCTGTAAATCTGGATGGCTGACGAAAGCATCGCCGGTGCAAAATGTGCCGCAAAGGCATACGGCAAACCTAGCTCTGCCGCTAAATACGCACTATCGGTACTCGATCCCAAAATCCACAATGGGATCTCTAATCCTTCGCCAGGAAAAGCTCTTACCTTAGCGGTATGGTTGCTGGAGCTTAAAAATTGTTGCAAAGCAAGTACATCATCTTTAAAGTAAAATGAGGTATTTAGATTATTGCGACGTAGTGCCATTGCGGTATGCTGATCTGTTCCTGGCGCACGACCCAAACCTATTTCTATGCGGCCGGGAAATAGTGTCTCCAACGTACCGAATTGTTCGGCGATCACCAAAGGAACATGATTGGGCAGCATAATACCGCCAGAACCTACACGAATTTGTTTCGTTTGGCTGGCCACATGCTGTATAAGTAGCGAGGTTGCCGAACTCGCAATGGCTTCCATATTATGATGCTCAGCGAGCCAGAGTCTTTCGAATCCGTATTTCTCAGCAGCTTGTGCGCTTTCTACCGCGCGAGCCATGGCGCCAGCGAGATTATCACCTTTTACCACGATCGCTAGTTCTAGCGTCGAAAATTTTACATTTTTCATAAGTCAAAGATACGTGCGTAAGCAACCATCTATCGTCGCGTTATCGTCACAATTGCCCCAGTATATCGTCAAGATAATGTAAATACTGAAACGCTTTAGGTCTTAATTTCCAGCATTCTTCTGTAACCATTCGGTACGGCGCTGATCTGCTAAAGGTGTAATTTTGAATTGCTCAAACTTTACATCAAATCCATCACCATCTGGACAAGCGGCCATTACGCCAACTTTGACCGGATGATTGTCTTGTAGCCACGCATTGCGCATCATAGTATATGTTTGGTCGTCAAAAGAATAACACACTTCTACGGCATCCAATCTACGAACAGCTTTGATCCACACAAATGGAATGGCCTCATCGATCGGTACAATACTCCAATCGCTTGTTTTGTGTGTTACAACAGCGCTTAGGTTGTATTTGCCATCTACAAATTCGATTCCTGCTTTGATGTAATTTTCATGATCAATGCGTAGCATCAATCCAGCTTGATCAAATCTATTTTTATAATCGGCTGATATTTTGACTTTGACCTCAAATTCGCCACCGCGTTCAGTATAATAAAACGGCGCATCATCGACCGTGAAGCCATAGTGAGAAATTCGCCAATAATCACTTTTTGGCGTCACGAACATATTTAATGTATTATTTTGTATTTCCCAGTTGGTTGGTTCATTAAACCATGTCATCTTTTCCAATTTTTGAGCAGCCACTTTCATGGAAAAGGTAGTGAGGATAATTACAATGGTCAGTTTGACAATAATTCCGAAATTGTTCATGTATTTGTAGATAGTTTGATATATTTACGATGTTATTAAAATTTGCACAAAGATGCAAGTGTTGATATCGTATGAACCGAACATCTACACGAACACAAACACATTAACATGTATCAACAAATGATTAAATCATCGGTGTTGGGAACCGTGCTTTTCATGCTGAGCATCTCTCCAAACAACACATTTGCACAACAACAACAACAACAACAACAACAACAACAACAACAACCAAAAAAAGAGATCGGATTACAATTGTATTCTGTACGCAGTATGATGGGGAGCCATGTGGACCCAAAATCGTACAATGCAGATTATGCTGATGTTTTAAAAAAACTAGCTAATATGGGCTACACATCAGTAGAAACGGCCGGATTTCGCGATGGTAAATTTTACAACACAGATCCTAAGGATTTCAAACAAAAAGTTGAATCAGTTGGCATGAAGGTATTGTCCTCGCACGTAGCTAGACCGTTATCGGCGGAAGAAGTGGCTAATGAAGATTTTACCAAAGCCTTAGCGTGGTGGGCGACGACCATAGAAGCGCACAAAGCTGCTGGCATGAGTTATATTGTAACGCCTTGGATGGATTTACCTAAAACAGTAAAGGAGCTAGCGGTGAACTGCCGTTACCTTAATGAAGTAGGGAAATTATGTAAAGAGCAAGGAATCAAATATGGTTATCACAATCACGCGCACGAGTTTAGAAAAGTAGAAGATCAAGTGGTGATGTACGATTATATGATCGAGAATACGAACCCAGAATACGTGTTTTACGAAATGGATGTGTATTGGGCGGTGATCGGGAAAGCGAGTCCAGTGGAGTATTTCAAAAAATATCCTCATCGCTTTACAACGCTACACATCAAAGATCATAAAGAGATTGGTCAAAGTGGTATGGTTGGCTTCGATGCCATCTTTCGGAATGCGGATGCGGCCGGCTTAAAACATATCTTTGTAGAACTCGAAGAGACAAGTGGCAGTTTAGAGAAAGGTTTACAAGAAAGCATTGATTACTTGCAGCAAGCCGAATTTGTAAAAACGAGCTACGCTAAATAAGACAATAATTGATCTCCACCTCTTTTTTACCGTCTTTCACAGACTAGCACCGTGAGTGTGTCTTCCAGATCGGTGGTAAAGAAGAGGTGTATTTGACCTCCATCCTGAATCTTAAATTTCTTTCGGATTTCCTCGACCTTTAGCGGAAAGTTACGCGTGGTGATGTTGGCTTTCGCAAATGTCTTTTTACGCTTCAAATCTCCGAATGGAAATGACGCAATAATCTCAAAGGCTTTTCCCGGAAAATCATACAGCAACTGATCAGAAGTATATAGATGGGAGTGAAGGTGCAATTTCCCCAACTGGAATTCCTTTGCGACGGATTTGAAGGCGCCCGCTTTTACCACACTCACATCTGGCTCGTACAAGTATTTCTGTGGCGAGCGGAATTCGCTACGAAGGATTTTCTCTTCAGCGAGCGTGAAAGAAAACTCTTGCAATTGATCCTTAAACAAGCGGATAGCAGATATTAAAGGTTCGCCTTCAAAACCACGTTTTTGAATAAACAACAGCTCTTTACAGTCATTATCCAAGCTAATCACATACACATTCGTTACGTGTTTTAGCGATCGCAATGCTTGTGTAATGTCTAACAGCGGAGAAACCTTCGTGATAATGCGTTCGGATTTAGCGAAAAATAGCTCCTGCAAAGACACAATATTCGGTTCGCAGTCTTCTAGCAGGAAAACTTTGCTCTGGCTCACGCGGCGCGAAGGATCGATGTAAATGTAATCGAAGCTATCTTCTGCTTGCTGCCGCAGATATTCGATTCCATCGCCTGCAATGCAAGTTAGGTTTTTTACCCCTAAAGCCTGTGCATTGTGTGCCACGATCGTCGACAAATTTTCGTTTAGCTCACAATGAATCACTTGCTCGGCATGCTGCGCCATATAGCAGCTATCTACACCAAAACCACCGGTAAGATCAATCACACGAGCTCCCTTGCGGATAATCTGCTGTTTGATCAAGGCGGTATGCTCCGAAGAGCATTGCTCCAGATTGAGTTTGGGTGGATAGAAAATGTGATCGCTGAACGCCCAAGTTGGTAACTTCGATACACAGCGCTGCCAACCATCTACCTGTGCCGCCAATTCGCTAGAAGCCACGTCTGCAAACGGACTTTTCTTGAGCGCAATAGCAGAAGGTTGCTCCTGACGATGCGTCAGGATATAGTTTTGTACATCAGCCTGTAGCAGTCGATTATTCATCTTTTTTCTTCACCAGCATCTGGCAGGTATAACTGTCTTTTAGTTCTCGAACGATTTCTTTGCCCACCAATACGCGATCTATCGTTTGTTGATTATAATAACGAATGGTGATGAGTTCCAATCCGGCAGACACGCTCACTTTATAACGTTTTTGCAAATCTTCCATCAGTTGCCACACATTCTCGCCCGTATCATCAATGCTCACGCAAAAGCTAATGGCACTATTGTGCATCATATTGACTTTAATGCGGTTCTGGTGGAAGGTGTTGAAAATATGTCCCAAATTGTCCTCCACGATAAAGGAAAAATCCAAGGGTTGTATGTTGACCAATACCTGATTGACCTTAAAGATAAAAGAAGGAACAGGTAAAGTTTGATGCGTAGCGCGAATCTGCGTACCCGGTTGTGTAGGATCTAAGAACGAGCGAACGTAAAGCGGTATTAGCGTATTTTGCAGTGGCTTAATGGTTTTTGGGTGAATGACCGTTGCACCATAATACGTCAATTCAATCGCATCAGTATACGACAATTCAGGTATTAACTCCGTTTCATTAAACCATTTCGGATCGGCATTCAGCACGCCTGGTACATCTTTCCAGATCGTAAGATCTTGTGCGCGAAGGCACGATGCAAAGATCGCAGCGCTGTAGTCTGAACCTTCACGACCCAATGTCGTAGTGAAGTTTTCAGAAGTAGATCCAATAAATCCTTGCGTGATAATAATATCCTTTTCTAGTATTGGCGGAATATCACGGCGAATCTTATCTTCTGTCTTCGCCCAATCAACTGTGCCTTCCATATACCGATTGTCGGTAAAGATATAGTCTCTTGCATCTACCCAACGTACGGCAAAACCCACATGTTGACAATACGCGGCAATGATTTTGGTCGATAAGATCTCGCCTAAAGAGACAATCTGATCGTACAAATAATCGTACGCATCTTGTGGCTCTTCCTCCAAAATCCATTCGGCTTCTACCAACGTATTAATGACATCATCAAAAATTGGATGATTCTTATCGGTAAACAGTTCATTCAAGATCGTTAGGTGCTCGGCACGTACTTGCTCCAAGGCTTCAAAAGGATCACCTTCTCGATGAAAATAACGATCTACTACTTCAGAAAGCTTATTGGTGGTTTTTCCGATGGCCGATACCACGACTAGCAATCCATTTACCTTATATGTATCGATAATGGTAGCTACGTTGCGAATGTTTTCTGCACTTTTGACCGAAGCGCCACCAAATTTGAATACCTGCATGAATCTTGAAAGAATTAAGGGTGTGTTACTTTTATATCCTGAATGAATTTCTGTGCTTTATCCGTCAGCAAATCCTTCAACTGATCGTACGGAATGTGAAATTGCGTCACGCCTTCTGCATAAGCCTTGATCTCATAAGGATTGTACTGAAAGGCTAAAGCTTCTTTGTCGAATGCAAAATTGTCGGGCAATGCGAAGATGCCTTCATCGAAAAAATAGCGATCGGTGAGTGGCGCATCTGCCGGTAAGCCTTCCACTTGGCGAAAACGCGCTTCTGCCAGCGCAATGAACTCTTGCTGCCGTTCTGCTGGGACAATATCGCTAAGTGTTAATGGCTTTCCAGTTTGTAGATCATAATTGTCATACAGTTCCGCAAAGTTACCATGCGCTCCGCCGGTATATTCGATCAATGTTTTACTAATCACCAATAAGGTTGGCGTGTACAATAGCACGCGACCGCGAATATCTTGAAACCACGCATGCGTGAGTTCGGGTTGTTGCGCTTCTTCTACATAGCTGTCGTAATCTGCTAAGAAAGATTCTCCCATCTGCTCTAGATCAGCTCTGTTTTTGACCGCCATCGACTGCATGATCAAGGCATTGAACAGCGTATCATCAGAAGTCGGATAACTTGCGCGGAAGTACGCCGTATCGTACTGATCGCCACGAGATTGATAGTACGGACTCGTTTGAAAATACTCCGTCGTGCGATACGCGGCCGTATCTACAGATCGGGTTGTGTCCGATTGTCCCGTTTGCCTATGTTCAGTAGGAGATTGGCAAGCGGTGAAAGTCATCAGCGTAGTGGCAAGAAATAGTACAAAATGGTGAATCATAGCATATACATTTGGTGAAACGCAGAAAGCGTATACCGTTTCTAACCCTCTGAGGCTTTAAAATGTTTGATCACGCGCTTGCCGAACACCGTGCTGCCCACGCGAATCATCGTGCTTCCTTGCTCGATAGCAATGGTATAATCCGATGACATTCCCATGGAAAGTGTGTCGAAAGAATCTTCTTTGCGGAAGAAACTGACTTTGATGCCATCAAATAACATTTTTAGTTCGTAAAACTCTTCCTTGATGTGTTTTTCGTTGTCTGTATTGGTCGCGATGCCCATCAATCCGCGGATGCGAATGTTTTTCAAATCGCTCAATGCCTCATCGCGCAATACTTCGATCAGCTCCGCGTGATCAAAACCAAATTTTGCCTCTTCATCAGCGATATGCACTTGCAATAAACAATCGATCACACGATTGTTTTTTGCGCCATGCTTATTGATCTCTTTCAATAGGTTAAGCGAGTCAACCGATTGGATCATAGCGATAAATGGCGCGATGTATTTGACCTTGTTGGATTGCAAATGTCCGATCAAGTGCCACTCAATATCCTTGGGTAAGGATTCTTGCTTCGCGACTAATTCCTGTACCATATTCTCGCCAAATAGGCGCTGTCCAGCTTCATAAGCTTCCAAAATGTCTTCGTTCGACTTCGTTTTAGATACGGCTATCAAAGTCACTTTCTGTGACTTTAGTTCCTGTTGTAAACCTTCTATATTATTACGTATACTCATCTTCTTTGCATTTATTAACGGGTGATAGCGTAGGCATTATCGACCCGAATTGCTAAATTTGTACAAATTTACAAAATGCGTGCTTCATTCTTTGTGTTGATTCTATTGATTTTACTATTGGCCTCCTGTTTAGAGAAAAGGCCGGAAGGAATATTGAAGGAAGATCAAGTGACTAAATTGCTTACGGATGTGCATATGCTGGATGGATACCTGCAGACATTGCCGATTGATAGTTCGCAAAAGGTGATCGATACGCTCTACAGGCAGTTGCTATCGCATTATGGTCTTGATTCGGTGGCTTTCGAGCGCAATTTGGATTATTATTATGCAGATCCAGTACTGACGGAGAAAATTTATACGAATATCCAGAAACAATTGTCAGATGCTGAGCGAGATTTCAACCGTGCCGATTCATTGCGCTACGCCGTAGAGCGGGATAGTTTGAATCGCGTAGCTCATTTTCAGCGTTTAGTAGATATCAAATTGAATCTCTGGACTTTCCATCCGGATTCTAATTTCCGCTTCGATTATGAAGGTTATAAAGAGAGCGTATACCGACCAAGTGGATTGGGATATCTGTGGCGACGTACAGAGCTAATACCTCTTGATGCTCCGAAGGCAATCGTAGCAGACTCGGTTCAAGTGAAAAACCAGCCTGTTGAAACAACAGAAGCACGCTAAATTATATTGAGCATTATTATCTATGATATATCCTGTTAATGCAGCTGATAAGCTGGGTTTTCTTGAGATCAAAGAGTTGGTTAGGCAGAAATGCTTGAGTGAGCCAGCGCGTGACTTGGTCACTAAGATTCAACCTCAGGTCAATCCAGAGCAGATACAAAAGTTTTTACATCAGACTGCGGAGTTTAAAACCTTATTGCAAACGGACGATCCGTTGCCGATCGACCATCTGTATCCGATTCGTCCTTTGGTAGAGAAAGCACGCGTAGAAGGTGCTTTTTTATTGGAGGAAGAGTTTCATCGTGTGTTATTATCGCTGCGTACAGTGTTTGCGCTAATTCGCTATTTCAAAGAACGGGAAGGGCAGTATGCGCATCTCGATATGTTATTCGAGCATCTGACGATTGAAAATAGCATCGTCCGCTCAATAGAGCAAGTCATCGATGATCGCGGTAAAATGAAGGAGAATGCTTCCAGATTCTTGTTGGATGTAAGTCAGCAAATCCAGAAAAGCGAGCAAGAAGCGCGCAAGCGTTTGGAGACCGTGTTTAAGACCGCACAAAACAATGGTTGGACGGCCGATGGTAATCTAACCATCCGCGATGGCAGGCTGTGTATTCCTATTTTAGCGGAGAATAAACGTAAGCTGAAAGGTTTGATTCATGATGAATCGGCAACTGGACAAACAGCTTATATAGAGCCCGAAGAAGTATTTCACTTGAATAATAAGGTGAGAGATCTGGAGTTTGCACGGCGTCGAGAAATCATCCGCATTTTGACAGAACTTACGAATTCTTTGCGCCCGCATATTCCCTTGTTGCAATCCTATCACGGTTTGCTTACGAAGCTGGATTTTGTGCGTGCCAAGGCCTTATTCGCGATTGATATCGAAGCGGCTTTGCCGGAGATTCTGAAGACAGCCGAAATACATTTGGTCAATGCACGACATCCTTTATTATTCCTAAATGCCAAAGCGGAAGGTACACATACGATTGTGCCTTTAAATATCAAGATGGATGAGCAGGATCGCGTGATCCTAGTTTCTGGTCCGAATGCTGGCGGTAAATCGGTCTGTATGAAGACCGTCGGACTGCTGCAACTGATGTTTCAGTCAGGCTTATTGATTCCGGCTGACGGCAATTCAAAAATGGGTATCTTCAAGCAGATATTTGCCGATATTGGTGATGATCAATCGATCGAAAGTGACTTGAGTACCTACAGTGCGCACTTGTCAAAGATGAAGCATTTTACGCAATTTGCCAATGCGAGAACTTTGGTGCTCATCGATGAGTTTGGTACGGGTACCGATCCACAATTTGGTGGCCCAATTGCGGAAGCGGTTCTAGAAGTGCTGAATACCAAAAATGTGCGTGGGGTGATCACGACACACTATTCTAACCTCAAAGTGTTTGCGAGCGATACCGCTGGATTAGAAAATGCTTCCATGCTGTTTGATAATGCGGCGATGAAGCCATTATATATTTTGCAGATTGGTAAGCCGGGTAGTTCGTATGCCTTGGAAATTGCTCAGAATATCGGACTGCCGAAAGAGGTCGTTCGACTAGCGAAAGCTAAAATTGGCGAACATCAGCAAAATGTGGAATCGCTATTAGTCAATTTGGAACGGGATAAGAAGGAAATTGTGGATACCAAAGCGGCGATTCTGAAACGAGAGAAAGAACTCTTAGTGAAGCAGCAAGAATATGAAGAGCTGCGAGATTATGTCGATACGAATCGGAAAGAGCTGATCAAGCAAGCGAAAGAGGAAGCACGGCAGATCCTGAAAGACGCTAATAAGCTGGTGGAAAATACCATTGCTGAAATCAAATCAGCACAAGCAGATAAGGAGAAAACCAAAGAAATACGATCTACCTTACATCAAGCAATTGATAAGCACAGCCCGGTCAAAGCTCCTGTTAAAAAGGTAGTAGCAAAATCAGATGCACCAGCCGATCAAGATCTTCAAGTAGGAGATTGGGTACGTCTGCTTGATTCTGGCAATGAAGCGCAAGTGATTGAGATCGCTAAAAATAAAAACCTGATCCTGGCTTTGGGTGAGCTACGCACGGTGGTAAAACCGGCTAAAGTGGAGAAACTACAAGGCAAAGAAAAGAAGAAAGTGGTTAAACGTATTGGTTCGGTCTCGACTGGAGATGCTTCTGATTTCAGTCCGGAGCTGGACATTCGAGGCATGCGTACCGACGATGCGATGAATCAGCTGGAGTTAGTACTGGATCGTGCCGTGATGATTGGCTATCCGTCGTTAAAAATCGTACATGGTAAAGGTGACGGCATTTTAAGAAAGTTCGTGCGTGAATATTTAAGGAAATACAGCCATATCTCTCATTTTGAGGACGAGCATGCAGATCGAGGCGGCGACGGAATTACCTATGCTTATATCAAATAAACCGCATAAATACGTGTAGTAGAGTTCTTTAGACCCACTATAAATTACAGGCGGTGTTATGACATCGCCATTTTTTTTTCCACATTTTTAAAAAATCACTTTTTCCATAATGGTAATTTGATCGGGTGTATTTTAACATATTTTTAACACTTTAGGTTGAGTTGTTGTGAATATTTCCAAATTTACCAGATCTCATTTTCAATTAATACTTATTAACATGTAAGCATAGTATAAATCTAATATTAAGTTTATGTTAAGCCGTTGATATACTGTTCTCTCTTCTTAATTTTGCGGTGCATTTATTTTATGAAATAACAAACTATGAAGAGATCTTTACTTTTCTTTGCGTTAGTCCTAGCTAGCTATGGCACTATCCAAGCGCAGGTCACGACGAGTAGTGTTACGGGGATTGTAACACAATCATCGGGGCAGGCAACACCAGGTGCTACCATCCGTGCGGTTCACACGCCGTCTGGTACTACTTACTCCAGCGCAGCCAACGACGCTGGTCGTTTCAATTTAGCCAACATGCGTGTTGGTGGTCCTTACCGTATCGAGGTTACTTACGTAGGGCAAGATCCAGTCGTTTATGAGAACGTTTATCTACAATTAGGTCAACCTTTCGTATTAAACGCGGTTTTTACTGATGGCGCAACTAACCTCGAAGAGATTGCTATCACAGCAGGTCGTCGTATTAATACGGCTCGTACTGGTGCATCTACTAACGTCGGATTGAAGCAATTGAATGAATTGCCACAAATCAACAGAAGCTTAACTGACTTTACAAGATTGACACCTCAAGCCAATGGTAATTCATTTGCAGGTCGTGATGCACGTTATAATAACTTGCAAATCGATGGTGCAAATTTCAACAATGGTTTCGGTCTTAGTTCTAACCCGATTCCAGGTGGAAACTCGCAACCTATTTCTTTAGATGCGATTGAAGAGATTAGCGTAAACATCGCTCCATTTGATGTAACGCAGTCAGGATTTACTGGTGCGGGTATCAATGCGGTAACTCGTAGTGGTACGAATAGAGTGGAAGGATCTGCATATTTCTTTTTGCAAAATCAAGATTTACAAGGTCGTAAAATCGGTGATGTTACTTTAGATAAAGTAGACGCTGCTAAACGTAATTACGGATTTAGATTAGGTGGTCCAATTGTAAAAGATAAATTATTCTTATTTGTTAATGCGGAACGCGAGGAAGCTACTGGAGCAAATGCTTCTGGTTCAAATCCTTGGAGAGCTTCTGAAAACGGTGTAGCTGTACCAGAAGAAAATATTGCTAGAACTACGCGTTCAGATTTGGAAGCAGTTCGAAGCCATTTGATTAATCAATGGGGATGGGATCCGGGACGTTATGAGGGTTATGCTGATGAGGCGAAGGAATCAAGTACTAAATTCTTAGTTCGCTTGGATTGGAATATTAATGAGAAACACAAATTGGCACTACGTTATAACCAAGTCGTAGGTACTTCTATGCAGGTAGCCAATGGTAACTCTGGACCTTATCCAAGAAGCCAAACTAACCGTGTGAGCCAAAACTCTATCACGTTTGAAAATGGTAATTACTCATTCAAAAACGTGGTTAGATCTTTGACGGCGGAATTGAATAGTAATATCAACTCAAGATTAAACAATCAGTTCTTGGCCACATACACACGTATTCAAGATACTAGAAGTACTCCTAACAGCCAATTGTTTCCTTTCGTTGATATCGGCGACGGAACACATAGCAACAACAACTCGCCTCACTCCAACTATATGAGTTTCGGTACAGAGTTGTTCTCTTTCAATAATGATGTTATTAATAATAATTATTCTTTTATTAATAACTTAACTCTATCTGCTGACAAACACAACTTTACATTCGGTGGAGCTTTTGAAATCCAGAATTTTGGAAATAGCTACACACGTAGTGGTACATCTTATTACAGATACGCTTCAGTTCAAGATTTCCTAAGTACTGGCGGTCCTAATGAAGTGGCACCAATTATGTTTGCATTGACCTATCCATATGAAGGTCAGGATACGTATTCTAGAATTAACTTTGGTTTAGCTTCCTTGTATGCTCAAGATCGTTGGACTGCAAGTGATAAGTTAACTATTACTTATGGTGTACGTGCGGAATTGCCAATTTATTTAAACAAATTGACAGCCAATCCATCTATTGATGCTTTACGCTTAATGGATGCTAACGGTATGCCTAAAAACTATAACTCAGGATTGTGGCCTAAATCACAACTAATGGTGTCTCCACGTTTTGGTTTAAATTATGATGTATTTGGTGATCGTAGTTTAGTACTTCGCGGAGGTACTGGATTCTTCTCAGGTCGTGTTCCTTTTGTATGGTTAACAAATATGCCAACTAATGCTGGAGTATTGCAAAATACAGTTGAACCAGGTAACTACGGCGATGTGGCTGGTTGGATTGGAAATGTAAGATTTAATCCTGATCGCTACTATCACTTAAACAATGTGCCACAAGGTGCAGAAAATGTGTTTATCAGCTCGCCTAGAGAAGGAGCACCTAGCTCATTCGCTTTAGTAGATCGTGACTTCAAAATGCCAATGGTATGGCGTACTAGTATTGGTGGAGATTACAAGATACCAAATACTCCAATTACATTAACTGGAGATTTCTTGTACACTCGTGACATCAATGCCGTATTCCAATTTGGAGCGAATAGAACTACGCCTAATACCTTCTTAAACTATGGATCTTCTGGTGAGGAAGGTGATTATGGTGATAACCGTACTTTCCATCCAGGTGGTGCTCAAAGATTCAATGCAGCTATTGGTGCTAATAATGCTACTGTGTTGACTAATACTAATGTTAAAGGTCATGCAGTAAGTGCTACAGTTGGATTGACTGTTCCATATTACCAAGGTTTTAGTGGAGGTGTTTTCTATACCTATTCAGATGCTCGTGAAGTTAGTGCAAATGCTGGTTCTAGTGCTAGCTCTGCATGGGGTGGTTCGGCAAATGTTAACGGACCGAATGATCAAATTTTACATCCATCTGCTTTCGCAATTCCACATCGTTTGATGGCTAATGTTAGCTATCGTTTCGAATATGCAAATGCTTTAGCTACTACAGTTGGTGTGTATTACAATGGTTCATCTCAAGGTCGTTTCTCATATACCTATACATCTGATATCAATCGTGACGGGATCAACAATGATTTGATTTATTTACCACGTGATCTTAATACATTGAACTTCGCAGATCGCGTAAGTGCAAACGGACAAGTATTGTTTACTGCGGAGCAACAACGTGAAGCTTTAGGTGCATTTATCTCTGAGAATGGTTTAGAGAAATACCAAGGTAAGTACTTGCCAAGAAATGGATTTTTGCAACCATGGTTAAACCGTTTTGATGTACGTGTTTTGCAAGATGTCTACACGAATATTGGACCACGCAAACATACATTGCAGTTAAGTCTTGACATTATTAACTTCGGAAACATGTTAAGTAAAAATTCAGGAATCCAAAGTCGTCTGAATAACGCGCAATTCTTGTACGGAAACCACATGATACCGGGTACTAACAGTCAAGGACAGGCGGTGTTAAACACACAGGCAACTCCAGCTTCTGGTATCCCTACATTCAATATGAACTTGATCAATAATGAATTGCCTACTACGCCATTCCAAAACGTAAGTACATTATCTACTACATGGCAGATGATGTTGGGTGTTCGTTACATCTTCTAGAAGTTCCTTCTGTAACATTTTTAAAATCCCCGGGCAATAGCTCGGGGATTTTTTTTGTTTTAGAAGGTGCTGACATTGTTAGTGTGCGCTCAAAAATAAGGTCGACAAATTTGTGTAATTAAACTATAGTTTGTGTATAATTCCTCTAACGCTTTCCGTGTTACTTTGCTTTTTTTATAAATCGAACTAAAGTTAATATTTGGTTAATATTTAATCTTATATTAATGATTATTTTTGAGAAAGAAATTATATTTACTTTATATGGTGTGCCTAAAGCATGATTCTTCTGCATGGTATTATTTGGGTGATACTTTTTGGGGTTATTTATCACTAAACGATCAATAGATAATTATTACAAACTAATTTATGAAGAGATCTTTACTTTTCTTTGCGTTGGTCCTAGCTAGCTATGGAACGATCCAAGCGCAGGTTACAACTAGTAGTGTTACTGGTACTGTAACACAATCCTCTGGTCAGGCAACACCAGGTGCTACGATTCGTGCCGTTCACACACCATCTGGTACAACTTATTCCAGTGCTGCTAACGACGCTGGACGTTTCAATTTAGCTAACATGCGTGTCGGCGGTCCATACCGTATCGAGGTTACTTATGTAGGACAAGATCCTGTCATTTACGAAAATGTGTACTTACAGTTAGGTCAACCCTTTGTATTAAATGCTGTGTTTACTGATGGTAGTAGAAATATAGAAGAAGTTGCAATCGCAAGTGGTCAGCGTATCAATACGGCACGCACGGGCGCTTCGACCAGTGTTGGACTAAAGCAATTAAATGAATTACCGCAGGTTAACCGTAGTGTAACAGAGTTTACAAGACTTACACCACAGGCAAATGGCAACTCATTTGCGGGTCGTGACGCGCGTTACAACAACTTACAAATCGACGGTGCAAACTTCAATAACGGTTTTGGTTTGAGTACCAATCCATTGCCGGGTGGTAATTCGCAACCGATTTCTCTGGATGCTATCGAAGAAATTAGTGTGAACATCGCGCCGTTTGATGTGACACAATCAGGTTTTACGGGTGCAGGTATCAATGCTGTCACTCGTAGTGGTACGAACAGAGTCGAAGGATCTGCTTACTACTATTTACAAAATCAAGATATTCAGGGACGACGTATTGGCGATGTCACTTTAGACCGAATTGATGCTGCCAAACGTAACTATGGATTTAGATTGGGTGGCCCAATTATTAAAGACAAATTATTTCTTTTTGTGAATGCGGAACGAGAAGAAGCTACTGGCGGAAATGCTTCCGGTTCTAATCCTTGGCGAGCTTCCGAAAATGGAACAGCGGTACCGGAAGAAAATATTGCTAGAACAACACGAAGCGATTTAGAAGCTGTTCGTCAGCATCTGATCAACCAGTGGGGGTGGGATCCAGGTCGTTATGAAGGATATGCCGACGAAGCCCGAGAATCGAGCACCAAATTTCTGGCTCGATTAGATTGGAATATCGACGAAAGACATAAATTGGCCGTTCGATACAATCAGGTCGTAGGAACTTCGATGCAGGGTGCCAATGGTAACTCGGGGCCATTTCCTCGAAGTCAAACGAACCGAATCAGTCAAAACTCCATTACTTTTGAAAATGGAAACTATGCCTTTAGAAATGTTGTACGATCACTAACTGCCGAATTGAATAGTAATATTAATTCTAGGTTGAACAATCAGTTTCTAGCTACATATACACGTATTCAAGATACAAGAACTACACCGAGTAATCAGTTGTTTCCATTCGTAGATATAGGTGATGGTACGCATAGCAATATCAACTCTCCGTATGTAAACTACATGAGTTTTGGTACAGAACTATTTTCTTACAACAATGATGTGATCAATAATAACTATTCGTTTATCAACAACTTAACACTTTCAGCCGATAAGCATACTTTCACTTTTGGTGCGGCTTTCGAAATTCAAAACTTTGGCAATAGCTTTACTAGACTGGGAACATCATACTACCGATATGCATCCGTCGAAGATTTTTTAACGACTGGTAGTCCTAATGAAGTAGCACCGATCATGTTTGGACTGACCTATCCTTATGAAGGTCAAGATACTTATTCACGTATTAATTTTGGATTGGCTTCATTGTATGCGCAGGATCGTTGGACAGTGACCGACCAATTAACTATTACGTACGGTATTCGAGCGGAGCTACCTATCTATATGAATAAGTTGACTGCAAATCCATCTATCGACGCGATGCGTTTATTGGATGTGAATGGTATGCCAACCAACTATAATTCAGGATTATGGCCAAAGTCACAATTACTTGTTTCTCCGCGTTTTGGTGTAAATTATGACGTGTTTGGTGATCGCAGCCTAGTATTGCGAGGTGGTACCGGATTTTTCTCTGGACGTGTACCTTTTGTGTGGTTGACTAATATGCCAACTGGAGCAGGTGTGTTGCAAAACACGATCGAACCAGGATCGTATGCTGATGTGGCAGGCTGGATTGGTAATGTACGGTTCAATCCGGATCCATATTATCATTTAAATAATGTGCCACAAGGTGCGGAAAATGTCTTTATAAGTACACCTAGAGAAGGCGCTCCAAGCTCTTTTGCATTGGTAGATCGCAATTTTAAAATGCCCATGGTGTGGCGTACTAGTATTGGTGGAGATTATAAGATACCAAATACTCCTGTTACGGTAACGGGAGACTTCTTGTATACCAGAGATATTAATGCTGTATTCCAATTTGGTGCAAATAGGGCGTCTTCAAATACATTCCTAAATTATGGATCATCCGGTGAAGAAGGTGATTTTGGCGACAATAGAACTTTCTATCCAAATGGTGTTCAACGATTCAATCCACTGCTCGGTGCTAATAATGCGACTGTACTTACGAATACCAATGTCAAAGGGCATGCGCTAAGCGCTACAATAGGATTAAATGTGCCTTATTATCAGGGATTTAGCGGCGGCATTTTTTATACGTACTCTGATGCCCGAGAGGTAAGTGCCAATGCTGGATCTAGTGCCAGCTCGGCATGGGGCGGATCTCCAAATATTAACGGTCCAAATGATCAGATCTTACATCCATCAGCTTTTGCCATTCCGCATCGTTTGGTCGGAAATCTGAGCTATAGGTATGAATATGCAAACTCATTGGCTACCACGGTAGGAATAGTTTACACAGGATCATCCCAAGGTCGGTTCTCTTATGTTTATACATCATTCATAAATGGCGATGGTGCTAGCAACGATCTGATTTACTTGCCGCGCGATCTCAACTCTTTAAATTTTGTTGATCGTGTGGATGCAAATGGTCAACTATTGTTCACAGCAGCAGAACAACGCGAAGCGTTGAGTGTTTTTATTGCAGAGAATGGTTTGGAGAAATATCAAGGTGGTTATCTGCCGAGGAATGGTTTTTTAATGCCTTGGTTGAATCGATTCGATGTACGCGTTTTGCAAGATATTTATAAGAATATAGGACCTCGAAGACATACGTTACAGTTGAGTGCCGAGGTCATTAATTTCGGTAATTTAATTAGTAAAAGTTCGGGTATACAAAGTCGGCTTAACAATGCGCAATTTTTGTATGGAAATAATCTAATTCCTGGCGTAAACAATCAAGGACAACCAGTTTTAAATACCCAAAGGACGCCACAGTCTGGTATTCCCGAATTTAATATGAATGTGATTAATGGGGAGCTACCAATTACACCATTTCAGAATGCAAGTAATTTGGGAACTACTTGGCAGATGCAACTGGGTATTCGATATATCTTCTAAAATTTTGGAGCTATGCTCACTACCACTATTCTCAACGCATATATCTATTGGGAGTAGTGGTGTTTCGTAAATAATGCGCTAAAACTTCTTACTAAACGTAAATTTCCGCTGAGCGAGGTAACTGTATATCGTAATGATCGAGGTGCACAAAACCTGTGATGGAGTAGGGTACCAGTGTAACAATTCGACAAACAATTTGAGCAGGAGATAATTTAAGACCAACGATCCCATATTCGTGGCAAAATAACGAAGCAACCGATTGCCAAATTTCGGTGCGTGTTCATTTTGCTTAAATACGAAAAAGAAGTTAAACAGAAATCCCGTAAAAAACGTCACTACAAAGGAAGCTAATAATGCAAAGATATACGGACTGATAGTTATTAATCCGAGAACATCTACATTATTCTTAAAGGTGACATAGTGGAAGATCAGATAAAACAGTGTCCAATTCAGCAATACATTAAAACCACCAAAGAAAACATACTTGAATTTTTGGTAATTCAAGAGGTTCACCTTTCGGTTTCTGACGGATATCGAAACATCCGTATCCGAAATATATCGTTTTAAAGATTTTAGCTTGCTATCGTTGGAGTTCATCAAGGCACTAAGATAACGACCCTATCACAAAAAACACCCTCGATGCATAGAAATTTATCGAGGGTGTTTTAAAATACGTGATTGGATCAGGTATTATTTATACATTTCTTCGCGCTGCGCTTGCACCACTTCCGACTGAATGTACTCGTCGTATGACATTAATTTGTCGATAATACCATTGGGCGTTAGCTCAATCACACGGTTCGCTACTGTTTCCGTCAATTCATGATCTCGCGAAGTGAATAGCACCGAACCTTTAAAATCTGTCATTCCGTTGTTTAGTGCCGTGATAGACTCCAAATCCAAGTGGTTGGTTGGTTCATCAAACATCAAGAAGTTCGCTCCTTGCAACATCATGCGAGAGAACATACAACGCATTTTTTCTCCTCCGGATAGTACCGAACATTTCTTTAATACCTCTTCGCCGGAGAATAACATTTTACCCAAGAAACCACGAATAAACTGTTCGTCAGAATCTGGACGTGTTGAGTACGTTCTCAACCAATCCACCAAATTTTCGTTGCTGCCTTCGAAGAAACTAGCATTATCGATCGGCATATCCGCTGGAGTGATGGTAACACCCCATTTGAATTCACCTGTATAATCTTGATCACGACCCGAAAGGATATCGTAAAATGCAGAAGTCACTAAGTTGTTTTCTGCCAAGATCGCGATCTTATCACCTTTGTTGACCATGAAGGAAATGTCTTTGAAAAAGACCTGTCCATCCACCGTTTTGCTCAAACCTTCTACCTGCAAAATCTGATCTCCCGGCTCGCGATCCATGGAGTTGAACATCATAGCAGGGTATTTACGGTTCGAAGGTTTAATCTCGTCGATATTGATCTTATCCAAGGCTTTCTTACGAGAAGTAGCTTGTTTGGATTTAGAAGCATTGGCCGAGAAACGACGGATAAATTCCTGTAATTCCTTCACCTTATCTTCCATCTTCTTGTTCTGATCCGAACGTTGTTTCAACGCTAATTGAGAAGATTCGTACCAGAAGGTATAGTTCCCCGTGTAGATCGTCATTTTGCTGAAATCGATATCCACAATGTGCGTACACACGGCATCCAAGAAGTGACGGTCGTGAGACACGACTAATACAATCGCTTCGTAAGAAGCTAAGAAATCTTCTAACCACGCAATGGTTTTGATATCCAAATCATTGGTAGGCTCATCGAGAATCAAGATGTCTGGTTTGCCAAAAAGTGCTTGCGCCAAAAGCACGCGTACTTTTTCGTTACCGTCTAATTCTTGCACCAATTTGGTATGCTGCTCTTCTCTAATTCCTAAATTGCTTAATAGGGTCGCGGCATTGCTTTCGGCATTCCAGCCGTCCATCTCTGCAAAAAGACTTTCCAGCTCACCAGCGCGCTCACCATCTGCATCAGAGAAATCTTCTTTCATGTAGATGGCATCTTTCTCTTTCATGATTTTGTACAAATCCTGATTTCCCATCATCACCGTTTCTAAGACGCTGAATTCGTCAAAAGCGTAGTGATCTTGACTAAGTACCGACATGCGCTCACCGGGAGTGAAAGCTACTGAACCAGTAGATGGATCTACCTCACCCGAGATGATTTTTAAAAATGTAGATTTTCCAGCTCCATTTGCTCCGATAATACCATAACAGTTGCCCGGTGTGAATTTTAAATTCACATCCTCAAAAAGTATGCGTTTTCCGAAACGAAGGGAGAGGTTTGATATATTAATCATGAATGATGTATTTTACGTGTTTAAGGAGATTGCACTCCGTAATGTATTGTATGCTAAATCGCGTACAAAGGTACGATTAAAAATACACTTTTTTGGCATTCGCCGAAGGCTAATCATGTATTCTATGTGATGGCGTTCGCATTCGAAATACTGGTTTTCGGGGATTGATCTATGCGACCTTCAGGGGTAACTTAGTTCCGTATTATCACAAATAAAATCAAGATGAAAAAGCTATTCACAATTTTCATGGTTAGTTTACTATTTTTTGGCTGTTCGAAAGATGATTCTACGCCTATGGCGGATGGTAATTTTGATGAACTTTTTGGTGGCAGACCTTATAAAGGCACGGCACGTGGTGTACGATCGCAGCACGGTGAGGCAGACTATACTTGGAATGGTGAAGGTCGTATAGCCGTGATCGAAGCTTCAAATGACTCTGTTTCGGTCGTGTTTATGGCAGATTTTGATGATCAAGGAGAGATAAACCTGAAGTTTCGGGGTAAGATACATGGGTCGGATCTACGTTTAGAAGCTGCTGATAGCGAAAACTATTTCGTCATTAGCCAAGAAAAGATAGACGGAAAAATCGAAAATGCGGCACAGAGCATGTCGATTGACGGAGTTTTTCAGCGTGGAAAAGCGGATTTGATCATGAGCGTCTACTTCAAAGAAACTGATAGCGCGTTTCCTGCTGGGTCTACGTTAAATTTGCAGCTGAATACGAGTCGCGAAATCCCTGCCGGGAATGATGATGACTCGGGCTGTGGAGTGCGTGTTGTGCCCATCTGGGGACCAAATGGTATGACAATGGGCATGGTGCCAGATTGCTAAATATTTCCAATTGCGGTATACATCAATAGATAAGTTAAGATGAAAAATAATATGATTTCTCTGCGAATATGGTCTATAGTATTATTGATTGCGCTGGTAGGATGTTCCAAAGACAATGATCTTCCTACAGGGGAAAACGCTGGTATGACTGGTACGATCTATTACGAAAATTTTGAAGGATTTATAAAGATCGATCTGGCTACGAAAGTAAAGACCTTGCTAACTACCACGGGTACCTATTATAATTGGCACATCACCGCAGATGGCAGTACTTTATTGGAGATGGCAAATGGGAGATCGGCTGGGAAACCAGATCAGATTCATTTTACCATTCGGAATCTAGCTACCACCGAAAAAATCAGGGAATTTTTCTATCAACCTTTGAATGGCGGTTCGATATTTCAAGGTGCTGATCTTTCGCCCGACAAGAGCATGATTTGCGTATTTCCATCTTTTGAGGAAGGATTTGTATTAATCAACGCACAATCTGGTGAAGTGATGGCGCACCTTTATGATATTAACGGTGAACAGATTCCACGCAATCAAAGCTTTTCGTGGCTTCCCGATAATTCCCTCTTGATCAAATGGAAGCAACATATCTTAAAGACAAAATTCCCATTCGATAAAATTGATATCGTTGCAACTTTCGATACAGAAGAATTCAATGCTTTGTCGCCTAATCCGACAGGTACTAAAATCGCAATGGCTTATCAAGGACATATTGCGGTCATCAATGCCGATGGCTCCGATTTTTACATGGCCACATCGGGCAATGAAAGGGAGAGTTGTGCCGTGTTCTCACCAGATGGCCGTTTTCTATTAGTCGGCACCGATTTTAGAACAATTGGTGTCCCGGGAAGTGTGCCTAGTTCACAAAGTTTTATGCAAATTATTCCAGCAGATGGCAATACGTACGCTATCGATCAAAATAATCCAAATGTAATGCCGGTGATTGCACAGAATGAAAATTCTGCGGAACCGCAAAAAGGATTGATGGTTTGGATTCCTTAATAGAAAAAATGTCGATCTAAAGGGATCTAAACAATTAAACTAGAAGTTGCTTTTCGCGATGCAATGCATCGATCATCAAGGGAAGTTGCTATATGAAACTATTATAGCGCAGTAATTCCAATAGAACGAGCAGCAGCATGGGGTTTCTATTTTAACTTTCACACCGCACAAAAAAACTTCATCTCGTGATGAAGGACTTTCTTGTGTTTTTTGTTTCAAGGCTAACCCCGTGTATCTAAAAGTTACCATTTCTCGCCTAATGCTTCACCCAAGTCTCGCCTTATATTCGGCATTAGCTCGTACAGTTCCAGTAAAGTTTTAATACAGTAAAAGACTATGTCTAATACATTACCAATACACTAATAACACACAAAAGGTTGAGTGTCTTATCCTAAAATACCTATACAGGTTGCTTAATAAATCCTGAATTGGTTATACATGCTATTTGTTAATCCTAATTGTACTGTACACTGCAATTTTATAATCCTGCTTGAACTATACAAGTTCAT
>NZ_QDKG01000002.1 GCF_003076635.1 Sphingobacterium corticibacter
CACACCTGTTCTTTAACTTGTCTGATGTAAGAGATCTTACCGATGAATGGATTCAGGAGTATAACAATCATAGGCCACACGAAGGGCTGGGTAATCGTACGCCGATTGAAGCAGCAAGAAAAATATCTAAAAAAGAAGCTGAAGAAGTACTAAAATAAATTAGAAAATAGCAGATTTTGCTGTCTGAAAAACGGGGTACTTACAATATTTAAAAATAATTACTACAAATCACAGAAAACAAACATTAAGAATCGAACAATCATACATAGATTGTATGTAGCGAGAAAAATAAACAAATCCGAATAAACAGTAAACTAGAGTATACAGGTAAGGCTAACCACATAGGAATAATGATCATTATTAAGCTTTATACCTTTAGCTCCGGTATGATGTTATTAAACTTTATTTCATTTTCAAAATATCTTATTCCTAAGAGATCTATCGGTTAGATTTACGCGCTATGATAACCTTAAATAATAGAAAAAGCTATCATTGGATTAAGTCTGTATTATTGCATCTTTCGAATCAATACTACATGTGAATCTGTAAATCGAATATAAAACCCTTACTGCTCGAACTTCAACCTTCATCGACTTATCCAGCTCCTAAACTGAGCATAATGACGTGCGCAAAAGCATGGGCAATCATGGCTGACTCCAATCCCTTCTTCCAATACAACCATCCAAATATTGATCCGCCAACCATATTTCCAAAAACGATATACAATATTACCGCGAGAGAAGGATCTGCCATAGCATTAAAAACTACTGGCAAATGACCCAACCCAAATAATAGCCCCGCCAAGAGTATTCCTGCCCAATAAATCCAATTAGGCTTACTCTTAAATAACAAGCTTAGCAGCCAAATGAATAGACTCATTACACCAAATCTTAACAAAACTTCCTCTGTAACACCTCCGTAAAACAGGCGATTTAAAATGTTTGGCGTAAAGTAATCAATTTCGAGTGTAATATATTTGGACGAATAGAATGAGAAAAAAACCAAGAATAGTCCCGTTGCGATACCACCTTTGACACCATATACCACTAAACTCCGATAATCAATATTTTTACTCTCTTTGTAAACTAGTTTTTCAAAAATGGGTATTGGAAGACCAACTCGCTTGTAAGTTAAGGTACCTATCACTACCATAATTAATAGTAAGACAGTCGGATTTATAAGAGCAATCAATTTAAACTCCCTCAGCGTAAGCGAACGGCCTGTTTTTTCTAAAACAGAGGGAGGGATAGACATCTCCATGGTTAGCAGAGTAAGGATTCCAATAAATCCCAAGCCGAAAATCAAGAGGCCTAGTTTGAATGTATTCGACATTTTCATCACAATGAGCGTTTAGGTTAAATCATTTTGTGGAATATTCGATGCGAAGGCTACGCTATTCATATTTATTTTCGAGAGAATGATAGTTTCAATAACATGTGGCCTACAACTATTCTCCAGAGAAAGATTAAAAAAGAAATTACATCCAAAAGTTCTAAAGCGGAGGTAATAGAAAACCTTTTAAAAGATTGCCGCACCTTCGTGCCTCAGGTGCGCAATAATGACGCGTTTCAATGAAAGTGAACTTCAATCATAACGTCCTCAGGGAGTCAATACGACGTGATCTGATTTGACAGACTGCCTCTTCGTACGAATATGATTCTCCGGACCATTGCAATTATTTGAGCTTCATCAACTTATTGAAAACCCCAATAACTTCACTTAATCATAGCAACAAATGTAATAAAAATTAAATATAAGTTTAATAATTAAACTTAACAATCTCGCAGATTTGGTCGTAAGTATCTACTCTGCCGAATCGCCTTCCTTCCAATCATCTTGCAAATCATCAATTTCCCGACGATCTTTCTTGGTTGGACGTCCCGTTCCGCGATCTCGCTTCAACACTGGCGCGTGGAAAGCCGATTTGTACGCGTACGTTTCTTCTTCTGGCGTATGATCTTCGTAATGTTTCTGTGCGGTAGTGGCATCAGCGCGTCGTTCCAGTAATCCGGTCACGAGGATGACCTTGCGTTCGATTCCTTTTTGGATAGAAAACGTTTCTCCTACTTTCACTACGTACGAAGGTTTCACATTTTGCCCTTTCAGCTTCACGCGCCCAGCCTTACAAGCCTCTGTCGCCAAACTTCTGGTTTTGAAAATGCGAATCGCCCACAGGTATTTATCAATACGTAATTTTTCGGATGCTTCTGCCATATGCAAACTTACTTATCCTATGATTTAAATGCAAGCAAGCCATTACCTCTTCCCAATCACAGCACAACAAGCGTAAAATGAGAGGATCGTTTAACCTATTTTGACAGATCGCTTAGCACAATTTTTCGCTAAAATTTGACATCTTTGTAGTACAAGTAATAATATAGTTTTAGAATACGACAATCCATGTTAGAGAATTACAAAAAATTAGTTGAGGAGGCTTGGGAAAACAGACAGCTTCTGGAGTATAAAGAATATTTTGAAGCCATTCATACCGTGATTCAGCGTTTGGATTTGGGTGAATTGCGCGTGGCAGAACCAATTGGTACGCGTTGGCATGTGAATGACTGGATCAAGAAAGCCGTGATTTTGTACTTCCCGATTCGTGAAATGAGCGTGATCGAAAACACTCCATTTATCTACCACGATAAAATGGCGTTGAAAACGAACTACAAAGAATTAGGCGTGCGCGTCGTACCTGGAGCTTCAGCTCGTTATGGTGCTTACTTAGCCAAAGGTGTGATCATGATGCCTTCATATGTGAACATTGGTGCTTATGTAGATGAAGGTACAATGGTCGATACGTGGGCAACGGTTGGTTCTTGTGCTCAAATCGGTAAAAATGTACACTTATCGGGTGGTGTTGGTATTGGTGGCGTATTAGAGCCGGTACAAGCTGCGCCAGTTGTGATTGAAGACAACGTGTTTATTGGATCTCGCGCCATCGTAGTAGAAGGTATTCGCGTAGAAACGGAAGCCGTATTAGGTGCTAATGTGGTATTGACCGCATCAACTAAAATCATTGATGTATCTGGCGATGAGCCAGTAGAATACAAAGGTTTCGTTCCTGCGCGTTCAGTGGTGATTCCAGGATCGTACACCAAGAAATTCCCAGCAGGAGAATATCAAGTGCCTTGTGCTTTGATTATTGGAAAGCGTAAGGAATCTACAGACAAGAAAACTTCGTTGAACGACGCTTTACGCGATCACAACGTAGCGGTATAGGTAATACATGCGACAAAATAATACATATTTAGATCGGGATGATGTCTCCAAAGCATTGGAAACTTTGCAGGCTGGCGGCATCATCCTGTATCCTACAGATACCATTTGGGGAATCGGTTGTGATGCGACCAATCCAGAAGCGGTAGAAAAGGTCTTTGCGCTGAAAGGACGCGATCAAGCCAAAAGCATGATCTTGCTATTGCACAATGACAACCAATTGGCGGGATATGTCAATGATATTCCAGATGTAGCCTACCAACTGATCGAGGTGACGGATCGTCCGCTCACGATCATCTATTCCTTGGCAAAGAACTTGCCGGCGAATGTAATGGCTGCCGATGGCACGGTTGGTATTCGGGTTGTAGATCATCCATTTTGCCAACAATTATTACAGCGCTTTCGCAAACCCATCATTTCCACCTCTGCAAACCTGAGTGGACAGCCTTCACCACGTAATTTCTTGGATATATCTCCCGAAATTACCGAAGGAGCAGATTATGTGGTGCAGTTTGGCCAACAAGATACGGAAGAACGAGAGCCTTCCATGATTATTAAACTGGATCCCAGTGGCAAATTTGAGTTTATTCGCAAATAGTACTTTTTAACATCACGAAATATGAAAAAGTTATTCACCTTATTATTCAGCGTCGTGGCATTCGCCACGATCGGATCTGCACAACAAGCCGATATTCCGGCTGCACAGCCAGGCGTGCAATATGGTCAAAAAGTGGATGCGCAGGGCGCCATTTCTGTAAAAGCTTTGGAAACTGCGCTGACCAAATCCAATGATTTCACAGGAAAAGTGCAAGGCGAAGTCGTGCAGGTATGCAAGAAAAAAGGCTGCTTTATCACGTTGAAACGCGAAGGCAATGCTGAACCCATCATGGTGCGTTTCACGGATTATGGTTATTTTATGCCGCAGGATATCGTCGGCAAGACCGTCGTATTAGAGGGTAAAGGCAAAGTAAAAGAAACCACCGTAGCGAAGTTGCAACACGATGCGAAAGATCTGGGCAAAAGTGAAAAAGAAATCGCTGCGATCAAAAAACCAAAACGCGACATCACGTTTATCGCAGATGGCGTCGTCGTGGTAAAATAATCCATGAAGCATTTCTCCACGCATTCCGCACCGAGCATTCGTTTGGGAGGTAAACTGATGAGTTTTGAACTTCCCAAAATTATGGGAATCCTCAACCTCACGGCGGATTCCTTTTACGATGGCGGACAAAACACGACCATAGACGCGGCATTGCGCCATGCTGAAAAGCTCTTAAAAGATGGCGCGGATATCCTGGATATAGGTGGACAATCCACGCGCCCCGGTGCAGCGCTCTCGCTCGAAGAGGAAGAATTGGAACGCGTAGTTCCAGTAGTTTCGGCTATTTGCCAAGCCTTTCCACAAGCAATAATGTCGGTAGATACTTATCGTGCGCGCGTTGCCGAAGAAGCGATCGGCGCGGGCGCGCATATTATCAATGACGTATCGGGCGGACAATTGGATGAGCACATGTTTGCCACGGTAGCCAAATTGCAAGTGCCTTATATATTAATGCACATGCGTGGCACACCGGATACCATGCAGCAGCACACCGATTATAAAGACATCGTGAATGATGTTGCTGTGGAATTAGGACATGCCATTGCATCTTTACGCGCTTTGGGCGTGCGAGACATTATTCTCGATCCAGGTTTTGGCTTCGCCAAAACAAGTGCTCAGAATTATGAATTGCTGTTGCGCGTGGCCGAATTGCATTACCATGGATTGCCGATTTTGGGTGGTATTTCTAGAAAATCAATGATCTATCGCAAATTAGGTCTTTCACCAGCGGAAGCACTTACCGGCACCATTGCACTCAACACCTTACTATTGGAGCGCGGCGTACAATTGCTCCGCGTACACGATGTGCAGGAAGCCAAACAATTAGTCGACCTGCTGTATTCGTAAAAAGAAAAGACTATCTAAAGTTGAAATTATAACGTCCTTGCGAGAAGGAGGAACGACGACGAAGCAATCTAAACTTGACAAACCTAAGATTGGTTTCCTTCGGAGCTGCCTTCGGCGGTCGTCATGCTTCCTCGCAATGACGTATGTTCGATCTTTCATGACCATCGAGTAGGTCACATTTTGCTTTACTTTAATCTATCAACCGATTCTCGTCGGATGATTTTAAGATGTGTGCTTTTAAGTCGTTTTCAGCTTGCACCAATTCGCCTTCGGCGACTTTACGTTTCTCGCGGCCTTCGCGCTGAATGCGCAATACCTCGTCGATCGTAGCAATAATATCCTGATTTGCTTTCTTGATGGTATCGATATCTACAATACCGCGCTCTGTTTCCCGAGCGATCTGGATCGTCGATTCTTTGAGCATCTCGCTATTACGACGCAATAATTCATTGGTGGCATCGGTCACCGCCTTTTGTGCTTCCAAAGCGCGCTGCGAATGCGCAATACCTAACGTTAACACCATTTGGTTCTTCCACAATGGCAAGGTATTGACCAAACTAGACTGAATTTTTTCCATCAAAGCGCTACTATTACTTTGAATCATGCGGATCTGCGGTGCATTTTGCAATACCACCATACGTGTCAGTTTCAGATCGTGTACTTTGCGTTCGAAGCGCACGATATGCTGCTCCATATCCTTATATTCTTGGATCTTGTGCTGGTCGTTGCTACTCTCCGCTTCTTGGCGCAATCTCGGCAAGATCACCTCATGTGCTTCTTGCAACTTTTCCGTTCCGGCTTGAATATGCAAAGAAAGATCTTTGAAATATTGCTGGTTTTGGGTGAACAGTTTATCGAAGATTACCACATCTTTGGCTACATTCTTATAATGCCCTTCCAGTTTCAATTCGATCTGGTGAATATTCTTCTCCACCGATGCATATTCTGTCTTGATCCGGCTGATACGCTTTTTCAAGTTGTCGAAAAAAGGAATCAATGGCTTTTTGCGCGTTCCTTCATCAAACGAACGAATATCCGACCGCAGGTTGATCAATATATCTTCCGCGCCGCCCATATCTTTGGTGCGCACTTGTTTTAGTATTTCGCTCGAGAAATTACCCACTTGCGACTGACTGCCCACACCAAATTGGATGATATCCATGGTGGATGTCAGGTTAATTTTATCCTTATACTGTGCTATTTTGGTGCGTTCTTCGTCCGAAAAGTTCACCGACATATCCATCGACGTGTCTTTCGGCTTTTCGCTATCACCGCCGTACTGTGCTAAATCCAATTCTGCCATAATTATACTTTTTTAATCTTTTAATAGATTTCTGCTTTTCAATGTTTGTAGATACACATCCGTTTCGGCGGATATTTCCAGCATGCCCATTCGGAACTGCTCAGTTACTTCTTGTTCGATGGCTACTGCAGCCTGCCGCACTACATGCACCAGTTTTTCTTTCGATTTATCGGTTACTGCATTTCGCAGATTCGAGTTTTCCAATTCATCGTATTGTATCAATACATTCACCACGGTCGAGTGCCTGACCAGAAATTTTTCCGCTTCGCGAATGTCTTTCTTTTCCATCAGGTGAAACAGACGAATGATCTTGTCAATATCCTGATGCAGCACACGGTTATTGATCTGCTTGCGCCAATGCAACAAGCGTTCGATGAACAACTGCGGCGTATCAAGCACCGGAGCTTTCAACTCGCGTTGCTTTTGCCCGTTCGGGCTACTGATCCACTTTAGTGGCCGCACCTCACCCAGCTCTAATCGCTGTAGAAAAGGTTTTGCCTGATTCAGCAACATCCCATTCCCCACAATATAAGAAACAGAAGATCCTGCAATCGTGAGCAACATGCCTCGGCTAAACGAACCGAAGAAATAAATGAAAGAACCAAATAGCGCCACTTCGACGGCCAAAAGCACCCATGCCATCACATACCAAAGGCGTACTTTACTTTTGGAAGCCTGGCTCATCATCACAAACGGATGGATGTGTAAGAACGGTACAAACATCAGGATAGACAGAAAGGTCAACGTAAGTTGCCTTAGCTCCCATACCCTACTTTTTTTTGTCGCCCATCCCATAGTATTTGCTGTTATTTTTATATAAATATACTGGGTAAATATCCAAGTCTAAAATTTATGTTGATGCAAGATACGGGCTGTTGCTGATTTTCGAGAAACCGAATCGGTCACGCGATAGAAAAGATCGGTGAAGCACCCAAAAAAAAAGGCGAATATCGTGGGATATTCGCCTTTTTATCAATCTGCATTCTTTAGAATGGCAAATCATCATCGTCCGAACCGGAAGAAGAAATGTCTACTGGAGGCATATCACCTACATTGTGCTGAGGTGCAGCGGCTGCTGTTCCTGCCAATTTGGTTACGCGCCATGCGACCAAGGAGTTAAAATAGGTTGTTACGCCTTCTTTATTTGTCCAAGGACGTCCACGTAGATTAAATGATATCTCAATATCCTCTCCCACTGTCAGGTTATCAAAGATGTTTACCCGATCTTGTGTCGCCTCAAAGCGGATGTATTCCACAAACTGTGGATTTTCCGCATGTGCAACGATCAGATCTCTCTTCTTAAACGACTCCGTTACTTGCTGAATGCCACCAATTTCGTGAACTTTTCCTCTTATTTCCATAGTCAAAATTATTAAACCCTAAAATTACACATTTTTTACGTCTTAGAATCCCTAACTTTGCACAAATATGATGGAAGTTTTCAACACACCGGCCAAGATAATCATTACCTGTAACAGAAGATTATCGCCTTATTTGCAAGAAGAAGTAGAAGAATTGGGCTTTAAAGTAGTACGCCCGTTCAACACCGGCGTGGAGATCAAAGCCTCTATCAATGAGTGCATTAAACTCAATCTCAACTTGCGCGCTGCCAGCCAAGTGCTGTACCAATTGCGCTCGTTCAAAGCCAACGATCCGAAGGAATTGTATGATGAGTTGGTGAAGATTGCCTGGGAAGAAATCCTGCCTTTCGACGGCTATTTTACCGTCACATCGCACGTGCATAATGAGACCGTTACGACACCATTATTTGCCAATGTAAAAGTAAAAGACGCGATCGTAGATCGTATCAAAGATAAGAAAGGTATGCGCCCTAATTCTGGGCCAGGCTTGGACAAAGCCGTGATCCACTTACACTGGATGGAAGAGCGCGCAGAAATATTTATTGACACCTCTGGTGAAACATTAGCGAAGCACGCTTACCGTAAAATCCCCGGAAAAGCTCCGATGTTGGAAGCCTTGGCTTATTCAACCATTGCCGCCAGTAAATGGGATGGCAAATCACCTTTCATCAATCCGATGTGCGGATCAGGCACTTTAGCTATTGAAGCTGCGCTAATCGCGCAAAATCGCAGACCGGGATTGTTGCGCATGAACTACGCATTCATGCACCTGATTGGTTATAACGAAGAAGTATTTTTCCAAGAACGCCGCGTGCTAAAGGAGCAATCCGACAGAGCTATTATGCCGGTAATTGTAGCTTCTGATATCTCGGCCGAAGCCGTGGAAGTATCGCGGCAGAATGCGCGCACCGCTGGTGTGGAGCACTTAATTCAGTTCGAAACAGGCGATTTTGAAAAAACCACCGTGCCGGAAGAAAAAGGCGTGATCATGTTCAATCCTGAATACGGCGAACGTTTAGGAACACATTTTAAACTGGAAGCAACATACAAACGTATTGGCGATTTCTTGAAACAATCGTGCAAAGGATACCGCGGTTATGTATTTACTGGAAATCCTGATCTGGCCAAAAAGATTGGCTTGAAAGCTTCCCGCAGATTCGAATTCTTCAACGGAAAGTTGGATTGCCGTTTATTGCAGTACGAATTGTACGACGGGTCTAAAGATTAATACGCAACTCACCGTTATATGGATATCATCGAAAGAACGGTTGCCTTCGTGCAACACACCTTATCGGGTGCAGAATCTGGACACGATTGGTGGCATATATTGCGCGTGTGGAACAATACCAAATTGATTCTGCAAACGGAGCAAGCTGATCCGCTGATCTGCGAATTGGCGGCGTTGCTACATGATATTGCGGACAGCAAATTTCATAATGGCGATGAAAGCATCGGCCCGCGCATTGCGGGTGAATTCCTTGCTAAAGAAGGTGTGGATGCGGCGATTATCGAGCATGTGCAGCAGATTATTCTGAATATGTCTTTCAAAGCTTCATTAGGTGAGGTCACTTTTGATTCTCCTGAGCTGCGTGTGGTACGCGATGCAGATCGCTTGGATGCGATCGGTGCAATTGGCATCGCTCGTGCATTTAATTATGGCGGCTTCAAGAATCGGGAAATCTATAATCCCACGATTCCGGTAGAGCAAAACATGAGCAAAGAGGCGTACAAAAATACGACTGCGCCGACGATCAATCACTTCTACGAAAAATTGCTTCTACTGCAAGATAAAATGCATACGGAAACTGCCAAACGCATTGCCGCCCAACGGCATCAGTATATGGAAGGATTTTTGCAACAATTTTATGCAGAATGGGACGGTTTGGCTTAAAATTGTTTAGATCCATGATTTCAGTGCTCAAGCCGCACGGGCTTATACTTTTTTTCCGCAAAAAAGTATACAAAAAACTCCTCGCTTAAAATTTTTGCAACAACGGATTTCTATTTGTGCAATTTGCAAAAATTTGGAGGCGAGAATTGATGTAGAACAACGAGTATTGCATCCTTATAAAAATTAGACTGACGGTACATTCTCAAATTCAAATAAATTGCATCTGAATTGCTACTAAGAAATTAATATGCTTTTAATATGGGATTGTTATCTTAGCGATCATCAGGATGCCAAATCCTGATCCATAAAACACAATCACATGAGAAAACACTTTTTATCCTTATTGGTCATGACGGTAATGGGATTATCAGCGATCGCGCAAACAAAAGTAATTGCCCATCGCGGAGCTTGGAAACAAAATAATTTGCCTCACAACTCGATCGCTTCTTTATTACAAGCTTCAGAATTGAAAGTATGGGGATCAGAGTTTGATGTACACATCACTAAAGATGATGTATTGGTAGTAAACCACGATGCGGATTTCTACGGGACGGACATCGCCACGGCTACGCTCGAAGAGCTTGCTACAAAACTTCATCCTAATGGAGAGTATATTCCAACGTTAGAAGAGTTCCTCAACATCGGATTGCAGTTAAAAGATCTAAAACTGATTTTGGAATTGAAATCTAGCGGAGCTGGCAAAGAACGTACGATAGAAGCTACATCTATGGTGATAGATTTAATCAAAAAGCTGAATGCCGAGCAACAAGTGGAAATTATCTCGTTTGACTACGATGCTTGCTTAAAAGCACGCGAATTGAACGCTACGATCCCAGTGCATTATCTGATGGGCGACAAATCTCCGCAGCAAATCAAAGACGCAAAACTAACAGGCGTAGATTATCACTACAGCTTATTCCAAAAGAATCCAACTTGGATTCAGGAATTCAAAGCGTTGGGACTGAAAACCAATGCGTGGACAGCTAATAAAAAAGAGGATATCCAATTCTTGATTGATCAAAAAATCGACTTCATCACTACCGACGAGCCTGAATTGGCGTTGAAATTGGTGAAGTAAGCGAATATACATTAATGGGAAGGCTGCCAGAGGAAAAGACTCCGGCAGCCTTTTTCATTTCGCGGCAGATGACCTGTTTTCCGTTATAAAATCTTAATTTTGAAAGCAGCGCGCTTCTCCTGCCGATAGCTATTATCGGTGGCAAAACAGGGATTGACTGAACAGCATTTTGCTTTCGCTGAAAGCGCTCATCATACAACAAAAACACATGACGATAAACGACATCACCACCTATGAAGTTGCGGATCGCTTCACGCGATACGTACAGATAGATACGCAATCAGATCCCTATGCAACTAGCTTTCCTTCTACGGAAAAGCAGAAAGATTTGAGTAGAATATTAGTGCAAGAACTGTTAGATCTCGGCATTAGCGATGCGCATTTGGACGAGTTTGGTTACGTGTACGCAACTATTCCAAGCAATACCGATAAGCAAGTGCCCGTGATTTGTTTCTGCTCGCACGTAGATACTTCGCCAGATAGTTCAGGCACACATGTAAAACCCCTGATTCATCACAATTATCAAGGTACGGATTTGGTATTGCCCGAAGATCCGAGCGTAGTGATTCGCTTTGCGGATCATCCGGATTTGGCGAATCAGATTGGCAACGATGTGATTACGGCCAGCGGCAAAACCTTGTTGGGTGCCGATGATAAAGCCGGCGTAGCCGAAATAATGGATGCGGCGCGATTGCTCATGCAAAACCCAGAAATCAAGCACGGCACGATCAAAATCTTATTTACGCCCGATGAAGAGATTGGCCGCGGTGTCAACCACGTAGATATTGCCAAGCTGGGCGCAGATTTTGGTTACACGATGGATGGCGAACGCGCTGGTACAATTGAAGATGAAACATTTAGCGCGAACGCGCTGACGGTAACGATTCAAGGCGTATCGGTACATCCTGGCTTCGCCAAAGGAAAGATGCAAAGTGCGGTGAAGATCGCGACGGATATTGTAGCGGCCTTGCCGAATGATCGCTTATCGCCGGAAACGACCCGCGGAAAAGAAGGCTTTGTGCATCCCAACAGAATCAGCGGAACGGTGGAAGAAGCGACGATTGAGTTTATCATTCGCGATCATAATACGGCCTTGTTGGACAGTCACCAGAGAGAGGTGGAAGATATCGTAAAATCGGTGATCGCCAACTATCCAAAATCCACCTACCAAATCGAAGTGCAGGAACAATACCGCAACATGAAAGAAGTGCTCGATCAGCATCCACAAATTATGGAAATCGGTATGGAGGCGATTCGTCGCGCCGGCATGGAACCTGAGCGCCGTAGCATTCGTGGCGGCACGGATGGTTCACGCTTGTCGTTTATGGGATTGCCGTGCCCGAATGTGTTCGCCGGCGGACATGCTTTTCATGGCAAACAGGAATGGGTATCGCGCCAAGATATGGAGCAGGCCGTGAAAACGATTTTACATATTGTCGCACTTTGGGAAGAGCGCGCGTAATCGATAACATTATATTTAAACATACATACAACAACATACGATGAGTAAAACCAATGAGGTGTTGCAGGCGATCCAGAACAGAAGATCCTTGATGCAACCTAGTTTTTTAGATAAAGAAGTAAGCCGCGAAGATATCGAGCTATTGCTCGAAGCTGCGAATGCAGCACCAACGCACAAGAGAACGCAACCTTGGCGCTTTGTGGTATTCAAAGGCGCTGGATTGGAGCGTTTAGGTACAGAGCTAGCACGTATTTACAAACAAGTAACGCCTACGGAGAAATATGCTGAGCAAACGGAAGTAAACATGGCTAAAAAAGCGACTACTGCTCAGGTGGCAATCGCGATCGTGGTGAACTACACCGGCGAATTGCCAGAATGGGAAGAATTAGCTGCAACAGCCTGTGCGGTGCAAAACCTTTGGTTGGCTGGTCATTCGATCGGCATCGGCGGTTACTGGGCTTCTCCAGGTTTGATCAACCACATGGGTGATTTTCTACAACTAGAAGAAAAACAAAAATGTATTGGTCTGTTTTACCTTGGCTATGCCGATACGGCACACGAACGTGAGCCAGTACGCTCTCCTATCGCAGAAAAAGTTCGCTGGGAAGAGTAAGGTTTTATTGGCTGCGACTGATTTGTAGATACTAGAAAAAGAGACGCTGAAAGGTGTCTCTATTTTGTTTGAGGAGGGGCGGAAATGTGCAATCATCGCTAACTTTGTGTTATATTAGTTAATATATTTTACAACAAAACGCAAAAGTTCGGTTTATATCATAACTTTAAAATGTATGACAGGGAATTAGAGGATAATGAAAACACATTTTGCCACAGAAAAAATAGTGGAAAAAGGCGTAATTAACAATGAGTTGGATTACGATAGAGCGCTTATTGCCGATCGAAAACTGCGTTTGCTTTCTAAAGAAAATCCTCCGCTTAAAAACTTACGCATGAAATTGCGTGAAATCATTGCTAACTATGAAAATCTGGAATGGAGCGATCCCAACAAAATCGATGACAACAAGTTAGCAGAAAGCGAGAAATCGGAAGCGGTAGCTGAGCAGGAAAGAGTGTTTATCGAAAACAGAAAACAAACTATAAGGCCAAAGCTCAAACAACTGGATTTAACGCAAGAAAACTTGGGTTCGATTTTAGGCCATAAAAGCAAAACTCATATGTCTGAATTGATGAACGGCATCAAATCTTTTACTTTAAAAGATCTAATTGTCATCCACACGCTACTTAAAATAGATATTGCTCTCCTGATTCCGGTATTTCTATCTGTGGAAGATCAAGAAAAGATTATCGCCGTGGTGGTAAAGCTCAACAAACCAAATGTAATTAGCACTATTGCTTTGGCAAAGAGGTAATCGGTAAATGGAAATGATGACCTGTTGCTGAGTACTTTAAAAAATCTACAGAATTCATAATACTTAACCATTATTTATATCAATATAGACATCCATCTGGTAGTATTTTGTTGACTACAATAGAACAATAATTTATCTTTACCACTATTTAAGCTTTCAAAATTCCTCAACCAATTAACTACCATGAATGTCAAGAAAAGCGTTTTAGAAAATAAAACAGATCAAGAGTTAGAACAGTATTTAAAAGAAGGAAACAGGTTTGTACCACAAGCCAATCAATATGCTTTGGAGATTCTGAAATTGCGAGGAAGAAACTTCAGTGATGTGGAACTCGAAAAGATCAACACGATGATTACTGAAAAGCGGAAAAGTGAAGAAATCGTCGTAAGCAAAAGTCAAAAAAAATCAGCTAATTTGATGTACTTATCTGCTGGATTAGGTGTGATCAATATTCTTTTATTACCTAATACGCTTAATACGACCGCGGATATCATTACTGTAATTTTTACATTCGCTGTTCTAATAGGAACAGCAGCTTTAATCGGCAAAGGTGTAGATTGGATAAAGTATGTACTTTTAGTTTTAGTACTTTTTGGATTACTAGCTTATTCCTACACCATACAACTGTTTTATATCAACCCTATTGTGGGACTTATTAATATCGTTCAAGCTGTATTGCAAATATATGCGTTGGTGTTGCTGTTTCGAATACCGAATCCAACTGTCGAATAAGCACCATAACAAACTATTAACGACTTGGCAAGAGAAATATACATCTTCAGTGGACTTGGAGCAGACGAACGAGTTTTTCAAAAGCTTGATTTTTCAGGGCATAAGATTGCTTTTATAAAATGGATTGCACCTCAGAAAGATGAAACAATCGAGCAGTATGCCACAAGGCTTCGAGAGCAAATCCCAACGACAAAACCAATCCTAATAGGACTTTCCTTTGGTGGAATTATGGCCGTAGAAGTTGCGAAACAGATAGAAACTGAAAAAGTCATTTTGATCGCATCCGCAAAGACAAAACATGAAATTCCAATTTACTATCGTGTTGCAGGGTCGTTAAGATTACATAAAATTTTGCCAACGGCCTTATTGAAGAAATCAAACGCGATCACCAACTGGCTTTTCGGAGCTGAATCTACATCTGACAAAGCTCTTCTAAAACAGATTGTAATAGACACAGATCCTTTATTCCTACGCTGGGCGATCGACAAAATAGCACTATGGAAAAATCAAGATGAACCACATAATCTCATTCATATTCATGGTACACGCGATAAAATACTTCCTTATCGGTTTATAAAAAATGTGATCAAGGTGAAAGGTGGCGGTCATTTCATGACCTTAAATAAAGAGGATGAACTAAATCGAATATTGAAGCAGGAACTGATGAAAGAATCAGAATAATAAAACCTACTATAAATTTTACAGCAAGTCGCGCTCACTTTGCCTCACATCTAACTAATCGCACTAAAATAACAGCATCTAACCACATGGAGAACTATAAGACTTTAATAGCGCACCTTCCCGTACAAGAGCAATCCTTTACAACAAAGCGAACTACATGGTTAAAGGCCGAGAATCATATTAGCTGGCTGAAAAATCTTAATGACAGACTTTTTGAGAATAATCCTACTTTGACGATTAGCCGTCATGATATATTTGAAACACAAGATATTCGCGAAAAAATCATTCTTACTATCTATTGGGGCTATACTGCAGGTATGCGGGGCAATCATTTTGTCAACATCTTACACGAGATAGAAGTCATTGAAAATAGGTTAATCACATTAAGCCAGACCTCAAATCTTACAACGGCGGACTACGAAGAATTGAGAACTACATTCAAAAAGATTAATGGACTTGGACTATCGACTTACAGCAAGTTGTTATATTTTTTTAAAATATCATTCAACAACGCACCATGCTTAATTCTAGACCAAAGACTCATCGATACTTTTGTAGGCCAAGCTCATATTGAATTCCATTTGCTCCGCAATATAAGGTACGAGAATGCCGAAAAACTATATCTGCAATTCCTTGATCTCACACAAGAGCTGGCGATCAGACTAAGCACGACAGGCGAAAACATCGAGTTATTTTTATTTACGTTTGGTAAAAACCTAAAAACTACCCCTCTACCAACTCCGACACCGAAATTTCTAAAGCTGTAGCGATCTTCAAAAGAGTACTGAGGCAAGGATTGGTTTTACCGTTTTCGATCATGTGCAGTTGGGTTCTGCCGATCTCACAATAGAAGGCAAAAGACTTTTTGTCGAGCCCTTTCCTTCCTTCATTTTTCTCACCTATTTGTAAGCTTTTTATGTATTTTTTTCCACGTGTTCATTATACCGAACACATCACAAAAAATAAAATTGGATATTCGTGTTGACGAACACACTAAATGAAGTCCACACGAAAGTTGAAAATACAGGGTAAATTTCGCAAGAGGCGCTGGGACAGTATCTCCGTTCCAGAAATTAGACTAGAAGGGAAATGGATGGAAGAAGTTGGGTTTAAGCAAGGTCAATACGTTAACATACAAGTAGCCAAAAATAAATTGATCATCCGCATCGACAAAACCTAAAGAGACCTCTTAGTAGAGAACCTCCGTCTCATAATGTGCTTAAGAGTAAATATTTTTATCTTTGTGTAGTCACACCGTTCACCATTCGGCAACCTCATTTATTCAGACATGCACTACGCAACATTTGTATTCATCACTCTCCTACAGCTCGTCTTAATCTCTGGCCAATCAAATCATGAGAAGAATATCGTAGCCATAAACAAAGATCCAAAGGAACTGCTGGACAGCCTAAAAAAGCACGTAGATCAAAGTTGGATAAGTGAAAACCCCAGTTTTCAGCCAACGCAATCGTCATTCTTCAATAAGGAAAACGAGAAGAATTACTATGTAGCGGGACTGCAGATAAGTGGCGTGGGTGTACCATTCATGTGGGATAGCAACCTGTCATTATTAAAACGCTTATTAGAAGCAGACCCACAAATACAAGTAAAACAAAATGCTGATGCCGACCCGATGTATGCCGGAACCAAAGTGCATTGGAATAAACCGATTTCCGCTCTCATTTGGATCGAAGGTGCCGCTCAGGAAGCAACAGTCGATCACTGGTATTTAATTTCGAATACCGACTGCCCAGGAACCATTACTTTCCCAACTATTTCCTTTGACAAGGAAGTAGCCATTCCTGCTCCGCATGAAAATAGCTTAGACGGATTGACCATTTTCCCTTACGACGATCGCATCCATATTACAAGCCATGAGATAGCCCTGACTACGATCGACAATCAATCGATGACAGGCATTGGTTATGATTTAAATGATGATGACATCCTAGATATATTCACCTACACAGAAGAAATCAATGAAACCACGAGCTATATACGGCTATACATCAACGTGAATGGCGTGTGGAAATGCACATGGATACATTTGGATGAGGTTTGCATCTAAAAGCGTTTATCCCTCTTGCCAACACATTTATTAGCTCGAATCGGCATGTGAAAAACAAAGCCATTATTTCGGATGCCATCTTCTTAATCAGGCTAAAAATGAAACTTCCGAAAAAAAATTAAAAAATCTACTAAGATTTCCAGCACAAGGTCGTTATAGCAGTACTAACCCTATAAACCTATGAATGCTACGGAACGAATAGCCGAGCTAATAAAACGATATATCGAAGGCAAGCTAACGCTGGAGGAATCAGAGACCTTAACGCGTTGGCGTAAGCTGGATGATACCAACGAAGCTTTTTTCCAGCAGGTTACGCAGGGCGAAGAGGTTTTTGGGGATGCGTTGCAATGGATCGACATGGAAGACGAGCATGCCGAGCAGCAACTCGATCAGATCAAACAGCTAACGTTCGATAAACTTCATCAAACACAATCCATCCCTTTACGCCGCAATAGGATTCGCCCTTTTATATACAAGGGAGCGGCAGCAGCTCTATTAATTTGTGCTTCCGTATTTGGCTACTTCCAGTTACGTGAGCACGCCACATCATCCGAAAACATCGAAGCAGCCAGCATCCTTCCCGGCGGCAATAAAGCCGAATTGGTCTTGTCTGACGGACAAAAGATCAACCTGCGCAGCGACAAAGACGGTATTGTACTCGATCAAGAATTAAACTATTCTGATGGCACGCCATTACTCGCTATCGACAAAGAAAAGTTGGCACAAACTACCGCTAGCATCACCGTTCCGGTAGGTGGTAAATACCGCGTAACGCTAAGCGACGGCACGCACGTACACCTCAATGCACAGTCGAAATTAACCTATCCACTGTTGTTCAACAGCCAGAAGAGGCAGGTGAGTATAGAAGGCGAAGCTTATTTCGAAGTGGCACAACAATATGTGAATAATCGCCGCGTACCTTTCGAGGTAAACTGCCAAGATCAGATCATCCGCGTAACGGGCACTAGCTTTAATGTATCCGCATATGCCGATGATCCGCAAACGCTCACCACATTGGTGGAGGGTTCTGTAGAAATCGAAACTACCCAAGGTCGGCTATCCTTGCGCCCAAATGAGCAAGCCGTAGTGCAGCACGATCGGATCAATAAAAAGCAAGTGGACGTAGCGTCCTATGTTGCATGGAAAGACAACAATTTCCTGTTTTTTGAAACAGAATTAAAAGACCTCATGAAGCAGATCAGTCGTTGGTACGCTGTGGAAGTCAGCTATCCGAAGGCGATCCCGCCCACCTATTTTTATGGCGAGATTACACGCGAAAAAAATCTTTCCGAAGTACTCCGCATCTTGGAGAAGGCGGGCGTAAAATTTGAACTAAGCAAAGCAGGCGGCAAAGTCCGTCTTCAAGTAAACCAGTAATAAACAAAATCTACACACTATGAAAACATCTGCTAAAAGCTATCCAACATAAGCCGCTGGGCAAGAACAGAAAAACCGAACTGGATTCTCACACCTCAGTTCGGCCAACTGTTTACATGCCAGATAAGCGCTACTGACCACAATAAACCCTTATTCATCAACACATGTAATTGTACAAAAATATGATTTTTATACAACAGGTCGATTATGCCCCGAGTGCGGCTAGATCTAAAATTAAACGTTGGGTAATCATTATGAAATTAACCATACTATTTACCGTTTTAAGCATCCTAAAACTCACTGCCAGTGGATTTGCACAGCCAATCTCCATCAAGGCGGTCAACACGCCGCTGGTCAACATCATGCAATCGGTACAAAAGCAGAGCGGCATGCCATTCTTACTCAATGGCAAAGACATTGCGGCAGCAAAACTCACCGCCGACATCAAGGATGTACAATTGGAAAAAGCCCTCAACTTGTTGTTCGTAGGACAACCGATTGCATGGGAAATCTCCGATGGCACCATTATCTTGCGTCGGCAAGCAGCCGCGAACGCAAAAAACGGGGTTGCGCCCACTGCGCGGCAAGAGCGTAGGATCAGTGGAACAGTGACCGATGAGCGTGGCGTGCCTATCCAAGGTGCTTCCGTACAAGTTGTGGGAAGCAATGTAGGCACGAATACCGACGATCAGGGAAACTTTCAATTGGTGCTACCAAGCGGCAACAGACCTGTACTGCGCGTAAGCTATATTGGTTTTCTAAGTACGGATATCAATGTCGGTGATCAGCAGACCTTGAATGTGACGCTCAAAGCTAGCTTAGGCGACCTTGATGAAGTTGTCGTAGTAGGTTATGGTACACAAAAGAAAAAATTGGTTACCGGTGCCACGGTAGAAATTAAGGGCGAGGATCTGGAAAGATTAAGCACGCCCAACATCTTGGAAGCGATGCAAAGTCAATCTCCCGGAGTGCAGATCACGCAAAACTCTGGTATGCCTGGCGAAAGTTTTAAAGTCACGATCCGTGGTTTAGGAACGATCAACAATTCATCGCCGCTCTACGTGATCGACGGAATTCCGGGTGGCGACATTAATGTTTTAAACCCTTCGGATATCGAACGTATCGACGTACTGAAAGATGCCGCATCTGCTGCGATTTATGGTTCGCGGGCTGCCAATGGCGTTGTGCTCGTGACTACAAAACAGGGACGTGCAGGCAAGCTTTCCTTGCATTTGGACAGCTATGTCGGCTTCCAAAATGTATACAAAATGCCCTCATTGCTGACGGCAAAAGAGTACATGGCTATTCAGGATGAGCGACGCTTTAACGAAGGTGCCGCGCCATTCAACTGGGAACAACTTATTCCAAAACAGTACGAGCAAATCATGAATGGTAGCTGGAATGGTACCAACTGGATGCGGGAAATCCAAAACGAAAATGCGCTATTGCAGAATACTTCACTCAACTTGATGGGTGGCAATGAACAATCGCGCTTCTCAATGGGCTATTCGCACACCAATCGTGATGGTATCTTGGGCGCTCCGGTTCAACCTGACTTTCAGCGCCAAACTGCTCGTATCAACTCCGAACACATCTTATTGAAAAATGATGAGTTTGATATCGTCAAATTTGGTGAAAACCTCAACTACGCGTACACAAAACGTTCGGGAATTGGTATCGGTAATATTTATTGGAACGACATCCACAACATGTTGGTGGGCAATCCACTGCTTCCTATTCGCAATGCGAATGGTGGCTACTATGATCACGCTAGCAAGGTAGCCGATGGTTGGGCACTAGATGGTGCGACTGCCAATCCGGTCGCAGATATGGATTATCGCCGCGGACAAAATTTGAGCAAAAACCACGCGTTATCAATCAATGCTTATCTAGAGGTACAACCTATCAAAGACTTGGTATTCCGCTCCAGCTTTGGCTATCGGCTAACGGCTTCTTCTTACCGCCAATATACGCCTGCCTTTGAGCTGTCGACCACCACGGTTAACGCGATAGATGATATCTCTCAAAACCAAGGTTTAGGCTATAAATACCTATGGGAAAATACGTTGAGCTACAAACTGCATCCTTTCCAGAATCATCAATTAGATGTCGTCGTTGGTCAATCTATCGAGAAGAACGGATTGGGTGAAGATGTGGGCGCTGCCACGGCAAACTCCTCTTTCCCTGGACAATGGGACAAAGCTTGGCTGAGCAATGGACAAGGCTATGATGGCTTTGTACCAACGGTCAACGGTGCACACTGGCCACAGTTCAATATCGCATCCTACTTCGGCCGTTTGAATTACAATATCAACGAGACCTATTTAGCTTCCTTTGTACTACGTGCCGACGGTTCGTCCAACTTTGCCCCCGGGCATCGCTGGGGTTACTTCCCTTCTGCATCGTTGGGCTGGGTTGCCACTAACGAGGACTTCCTGCAAGATCAATCTTGGTTGAATTTCTTGAAGTTTCGTGGGAGCTGGGGCCAGAATGGTAATGCTGAGATTCGTCCATTTCAATACTTAGCGACGGTAGCTATCGACGCGAGAAACGGTTATTACTTTGGCAATAGCAAGAGTACGCTGTTGCGTGGAGCTTATCCTGAAATCTTACCAAATCCTAATGTAAGCTGGGAAACTTCAGAGCAGCTCAACATTGGTTTCGATTCCCGTTTTGCGAATAATAGATTGGCGGTGGTATTCGATTGGTATCGCAAATCTACGATCGACTGGTTGGTGCAGGCACCTATTTTAGCCATCTATGGTACACAAGCACCATTTATCAACGGTGGTGACATTGTGAACAAAGGTTTTGAGTTGGGCTTTAACTGGAATGACACCAAAGGTGATTTCCGCTATGGCATTGGTATTAACGGTGCGTACAACAAGAATGAAGTAACTCGAATTGCCAATAATGAGGGTATCATTCATGGTAATCCAGATGTATTGAGTCAAGGTACGAAAGAAATGTACCGCGCACAGGTGGGCTATCCTATCGGATACTTCTTCGGTTTCAAAACCGATGGGATCTTTCAGACACAAGAGCAAATCGACGCCTTGCGTGCATCCGGTCATGGCGTTCTTCCAGGTGCGCAGCCCGGCGATGTATTCTTTCGTGATACCAATGGTGATGGCGCTATTACCGATGATGACCGGGTGATGATTGGCAATCCGCATCCAGCCTTTAGCGGCGGACTAAACCTTACATTTGGTTACAAAGGGATAGACCTTGCGGTTACGGCTATTGGTTCATTTGGCCATCAAATCGCCAAATCTTACCGTTCCTTCGCGGATAGTCCATTGCAAAATTATACGACGGAGGTTTTTGGCCGTTGGCATGGCGAAGGCACTTCCAATCGTTTGCCTCGCTTAACTAGCGGAAGCCATACCAATAATCAGTATATCTCTGACATCTATATTGAGAATGGTGATTTTGTCAAGATTCAAAACATCACATTGGGCTATGACCTAAAACAGATTTGGAAAAATGCACCATTCAGCCAAACTCGTATTTACGCTACGGTACAAAACTTATTCACCTTCACCAACTATAGCGGTATGGATCCCGAGATCGGCTACGGTTACGACGAGCCTTGGGTAAATGGTATTGACTTAGGTTTCTACCCACAACCGCGTACGGTGATGTTTGGAATGAACTTTAAATTCTAATGAAAGACATGAAAAAGATCTTATTTACCTTACTCGCCGCGGGTCTATTGACCTCCTGCGATAAGTTTCTAGATACGGAAAGCTACGATAAAAAAAATACTGGCAACTTTCCGGTCACGGTGGCAGATGCCAATAGCATGCTTACGGGCATTTATTCGAGCTTGAGTGCCGCCATTTCGAATGTGCAGAACACCCATTTCTACATGGCAGAACTAGCTTCTGACGACCGTTTTGGTGGTGGTGGTGAAAATGACCGCGACATGCAAGGGCTAGATCACCTGATGAATACGCAGCCCGATCGTTTTCTAACGTTCTGGACAGCACGCTACCAAGGAATATTCCGTGCGAACACCGCTTTAGAAACTTTGGATCAAGTGGAGGGCTGGACGAATGAAGCGCAGAAAAATCAGGTTTTGGGGGAAGTTTACTTTCTTCGGGCACTTTATTACTTTGAGCTATCTCAACTCTTTGGGGAAGTGCCTTTGGTAACGAGCACATCCGTCTCCAATATACCGAAAACGCCAGCGGATGAAACTTACGCGCAGATAGCGGCTGATCTTCAACAAGCGATCAACTTAATGCCGGCCACTCCTTACACCAGCGTAGCGTCAGGACACGCCACGAAATGGGCTGCTCAAGCGCTGCTAGCACGTGTGTATCTATTTTATACCGGTTATTATAGCAAGAGCGAGTTGCCTGTTGCATCAGGTGGCAGCATTAACAAAGCACAAGTACAGCAAGGATTGGAAGAATGTATCGCTAATAGTGGTCATGATTTGGTAGCCGATTTTCGCAATCTGTGGCCTTACTCTAATGAGTTTACCAAAAAGGATTATCCCTATGCTCAGGATAACAACCTAAGCTACGCTGGCGATGGTCACAAGGAAACGGTTTTTGCGGTCAAGTTTGGCACCTTGGTCGACTGGGGAGACCAATATATGTTGGGCTATTCCAATCAATACAATCTTCACTTTAGCTTACGCAACAATAATGGGCAAGCAGGCACGTTTCCATTCGGCCAAGGTTGGGGTGCAGGCCCTGTGAATAGCAGTTTGTGGAACGAATGGCGACAAGCTGAACCAACCGATGTTCGTCGTGCAGGTTCGATTATCAATGTAGATACCGATCTTGATAATTATATCTACGGCGCCGATAATCAAATGGAGGAAACTGGTTTTTGGCAAAAGAAATACATTGCCGTTACCGCATACGATGATGGTCGTTTAATCCCGTCCTATGCTATCTTGGCCGATGCGGCAGCAGCCGAATACCAATTGGCACATACACAAGATATGGTGCTTATTCGCTTCGCGGATGTACTATTGATGCACGCCGAGCTTTCGGAAACCAACACCAACCTCAATCGGGTGCGCGCGCGCGCGAATCTTGACCCAGTAGGCTATTCGTTAGCCGCGCTCAAGCGAGAACGCCGATGGGAATTAGCATTTGAAGGATTGCGCTATTTCGATTTGATGCGTTGGCAAGAAGCGGCCACAGCGCTTGGTCGTCAAGAAGGTGTATCTATCCGCAATAAGGGAATTGATACGCAGATGCGCGGATTTGGCGGTGGATATGCGGCTCGATTTGAAGCTACGGGAGGTTTTTGGCCTATTCCAATCTCACAAATCGCACTATCTGACGGTGTCTTAACGCAGAATAAAGGTTGGGGTGAGTCTACACATGAATTCCCAGGTTGGTAATCTTTTAGAAAAACACATTATGAAAAAATTCTGGTATACCCTCTGTATTAGTCTCACGCTACTCACCGTAGGTTGTGACGCGATTGAAGACAGAATGGAATTAGGTTCGGCCATCAGCGCCGAACAACTACAGCTTACCGCAACACCAGTGATCGTTGACGGTAAGAAAAGTAATAAAGTCGTATTAGACAATAAAAGTCCGGTACTCTCTTCGTGGGATTACGGTGTTGGACTGACGCAACGCAAAACCGATACGGTTTTGCTGGTATCTACGGGCGACAATGAAATCATTTTTACAGGTTTAAACCCTGATGGTAGCAAAATCACCAAAACCTTACAGGTTACGGTAGATGAATTGACTTTTCCAGTTCCGCTGGAATGGGGATTCTTAACTGGTGGCTCGGAGAGAACTTGGGTTTGGGACACGACGAAGCCTGCAGTTTGGGGTAATGGTGGTTACATGGGCAACTCCGCTCCAGCGTGGTGGACTTTAAAAGAAGCCGACATCAATGGCCAGGCGGCAGGTGAAGGTGTGGGTGCCAAGATGGAGTTTGCGCTTCGCGGAGCTCGGTTATCGAAGATCAAATCAACTGGGCAGACAGAAGACGGTTCGTTTTCTTTTGATATGACGAAAAAGATTACGTTGGACGATGGCACGGTTTGGGCCAAGGGAAAATTGACGACAAAAGGTGTTACCGTACTTTGTGGCATATCGCCGAATGAAAGCAATGCTCCCGTATACGAATACGATATCTTAATCATCAATGATACTGAAATGGTTCTTTCCTATCCTGAACCCGGAGTAGGCGCATGGGGAACAGCCTGGTTTTGGGTGTTTCGCGCTGAATAAACAGTGATTCGGAATTTAGTACATGAACGCCTGATCTTTCGATCAGGCGTTTTTGTTTTGCATGAGCGTCGGCAGCATCTCAACCGTTAAATTTCCCATCACAAATAAATGAAGACTTGTACTTTTAATTGTATAATATTTACAGTAGATTTGGATATCAACCTAGATAGTACAACCTACTATAAACCGGCTACCTATATGGATAAGTTTGACAAACAGATTTCTGATTTGCAACAGGGCAAAGAGACGGCTTTATGTTTCTTTATGGATCAGTATGCCAGCGCACTTCAGTTCTTTGCTTTCAAACTCATCAAAGACAAGGAAGCTAGCGCCGAGATTGTTTCAGATGCCTTTGTAAAGTTATGGGATCGGCGACTAAATTTCCCAGCAGCCGATGGACTAAAATCTTTTCTATACTTAGTAACCAGAAATGCTTGTCTAGATCACCTCAAGCAAAGCAGAAACAAATTTGCGCACGATGACGCATTGCTGCTCGATATAGCGACGTCTGACAGCGACATTCTTAAGAAGATTATTTACAATGAGTTAGTAGAATTGATCGTGCTTGAAATCAAAAAACTACCTAAACAACAGGCGCAAGTATTTCAACTGGCCATAATGGAAGGTCGAAACACGCAGGAAATATGCGACGAACTACATACCAGCCCAAGTACAGTCTATTTTGCGCGCTCGAAAGCTATTGCTGCCCTGAAAAAAGCTTTTGAACAGAGAAAAATATCTGTGCATTACATTTCTTTATTACCGCTAGCCGCAGCTGGCGGTTCATTTATTGTTTAAAGGCATCTTGAACCTTTAAAGTGACCCTAGCTTTCCTTATTATATTGTGCTATGAAAGCCAATAGCTCGGTAGCACTCTGCACATTCAGTTTCCTGTTGATATTCTTACGATGAGTTTCAATCGTGTACGTACTCAGGTCCAAGTCGGCCGCAATCTGTTTGGTCGCTAACCCTTTTTTTATCAATTTAATAATCTCGACCTCTCGTGGAGTCAATTTAAATTGAGACAAAAATGGATCGATAATTTCGTTTGCTTGTTGAGTCTCAAAATCATTCTCTGGACAAGAAAACACTTTCTTCCCATCTCGTATTTGAAGGAGTATCTCTCGCAGTTCGGGAGCTGTTGTATCTTTCATGATATACGCATGCGCCCCCATCTCCTTGGCTTTCTCCACCAGCTTCATATCTTTATACATAGAAATAAAAACGACACGAATGTTCGGATGATATGTTCGAATGGAAGTAGCAGCTTGCAGACCATCAACTATGGGCATGTTAATATCCATCAGAATAAGATCTGGCAGTTGCGTGTTTATAAGTTGCAGTAATACCCGACCATTGGGTACTTGTGCAATAATATCAAACTCAGGCATAGCACCAACAATTTGCGCCAAACCATCCGCAAATAGCAAGTGATCGTCTGCTATTATAATCCTTGTTTTTTCCATTTTATGCTTTTTGAACATTAGGTATGGTAATAATCACAGTCGTTCCACGCGCATTACTATCCATATTGACCGTACCTCCCCAAAAAGCGACTCGCGATTCAATATTTCGTATTCCCATTCCGAGATGTCTATGATCTACTTTAATACCCTTCCCGTTATCCTCTACTACCAAAATGATTTCATCGCCAATGAAAGAAATATCAATCGATGCCCTTGTGGCCTCGGCGTGCTTTATCACATTGTTCAATAATTCATTGACTACTCGATAAAGGGTTAGAACAAGTTCCTCTCCGATAGCACGATCATCCCCATGAGTATATAGATCCAGGTGTAAAGATGTGATACTACGCAGCGATTGTAATCTTTCATTTAGGGTACCAAACAGCCCATTAACTTGCAAATCACGAGGTAAAAGATCGTGCGCTATATTGCGTAAATCTGCTAAAGCCTTCTTACCAATGGAAAGACTTTTTCGATTATAATTTAATGCAAAATCCGTTTGCCACTCCGGAAGTTCGGGCACGTTGGAAATATGCAGAATCAATGTGCTCAACGTAGCGCCCACATCATCGTGTAAATCCTGCGCTAACCGCCGCCGCTCATCTTCTTGTGCTACAATAACTTGCCGGTTCATATCGAGCTCTTGCTTAGCCAACTGTTGCTTTAGATGAATCCGTTCTCCCTTCATCAGATTGTATCGATATATGATCCCTAAGAAGATGATCGTAGTCTCGACTAATAGGCCAAGCTGCACATTCGTCGGGGTAGAAAAAAGTTCCGTAAGATCTCCATACCTCAGTATCCTATAGCAGGCAAAGAGAATGCTAATCGTAAGATAACACATCGCCGAAAGGTAGAACCACGCAGGTGTGAATCCCTGTCTTATCCTAACAATGGCGACCCATACAATGCCTACTGCTATACCAGCAACCGACAAAAGATAGGAATACAATAAGAATTCTTTTAGGTGACTAAAAGAAGGGAAAAAAGATTCAACCGCTAATTTGACAGGTAATGTAATCAGTAGTAATCCTGTGGCACATTGCAGCACAAACTTTGCTTTGATGCGTAGGTCTTTTAGTTGCAAGAATACGAATGCCAGAAGAGACATTAGTATCATCGTTATCGCGCCAGTGATGCTCTGAGACAACATAAACCATTCTGGATGATTCGGGAATACAAACTGAAATTCAGCACCCACACTACAGAACATCCACGACATAGCAGCTAGCACATAAAGCGAATATAGATAATGTATACGATCACCTAAAGTAACTCCCAAAAAAAGATTCACAAAGACATTGAAGAGCATAAATCCTAAAAAAAGCCCAAAAATGGTGTAGAGCCGCTGCTCTTTCCCTTTAAAATAGTCTTCATCCATTAACTCTGGTTTGATGCTAAAAATCTTTCCTTCTTTTTTTGTGTGAATGATAAAATACTCTGTCGCACCAGCAGTAAGTTTTAAGGGCAAAACGAAATCATGATATGGGTAAGGACGCGTGTCAAACGGAAGTGTCGCACCAGTCTCCCATAACTGCTTCATGCCATCAGGTGTTTGGTAAAATACCCGCACGCTGTCCAAATGCGGATTATTGAGCTGAAAGTAAATCGTGCGATTGTCGGAACCAGAATTTTGAAGCTTCAGGCTCAACCAATAATGATCGTTCCCAAAGGTAGAATGAATGCCAGACGAGGGCGCAAGACTCTTTCCACCCATACCCGAAAATAGAGAAAAAACACTGTCTGGATCTAAAATTTCGGATGTCCGAAACCAGTGTAGGTGGTCGTTAATGACATACCTATCGCCTCCCCCTATCTGCAATACTATGATGCTGTCTCCTGCAGCTTGAGCTCGAGAATAACCCACTATAAATAGTATTATGACAGCGAGGAATATTGATCTATAAGACAATTGCAGGCATTTCATTAAGATAAAGATAACAAAGTATACGACCGCCACGCCATACCCATTACTGGGTATTGTATAACGACAACTCGGGCAATACCTTTACGTAATTTCGTAACGCGATAGATCACATACTTTTTTAGGCGTATCGATAAATCTATGAAAAAACAATCAATATCAACCCTACAATTATGAAATACAAAACACAAAATACCCGATCCACTACTGCCATTTGCACATCTAGGAATTGCTTCTGGAGAACTAAATAATTTGGACCATACCACCAACGACCTTTACATGGATGAATAGTAAAGTCTAGCATGCCAAAATCGTTCTGCTGTGTTATTCCACCAAACTTAAACCACATTTCCAAACAATCCATCCCTACCACTAAGATTATGGTCATGCGTTATATCTGTATATTGTATCTCATTTGTTTTTTACCATTTACCGTGCTAGGCCAAGATGAAGCAAAAACACGAGAGAGCGTATTTTATGGTGGATTACATCTAGGCACGCCCTTATTTTGGGGAGATCTATATTCCATTGGCGACAAAACTCGATTGGGCTATGGAGGAGGTCTTCTTGGGGGCGTGCAGCTCAACCAGTGGGTTGGCGCAGAGCTCAATATAGATTACGCGATCGGTAGATTAGGCACCCGCAGCTGGCAAGTAAACGATCTGTTGGATGAGCACGGTATCATTCGATATAGATCTGGCTCACATCGACTAGGTGATCTATACAGCGAGACGCGATTTTTTCGAACAGGTATCCGGATTCCCATTCAATTGCTAAACTTACTTACGGGTACGGATCAAGCTTTCAATCTGGAATTAGCGCCACACTATTATTTAAACAAGTTCGATCCAAATATTAAGGATAGAGATACGAAGGAAATACTTCCTACTGGAGCAAGGCCTAAAAATTGGAGTCATTCCTTGGGAGGTGATTTTGCCATGAACTACCGAATGTCGCCGAGAAGCCACATTTTCCTGCGCACCTCATTAAGTTGGCTAGCCGACGATCAATTTGAAGGCATCCGTACTATACCGGCTTGGCGCGTCAATCTCAATCTTTACACTTCAATTGGTGTTCGACTTGCTTTTGGAAAAAAGACTGTTAACACCCCTGTTAGTACAGCGACACTGGTCTCACCAAATGGTAACACCTACATTTCTCTACCGAAAACTAATGCAAACGAACAGGAAAGTGTACCGATCACTACACCAATATCAAACGCCGATTCCATCGGCAAAGAATCACTAAACGCGATCACACCCACAACAAAATCATCGGAAAAACTTCCGACAATCTATTTTAAACTTAATAGTTCGGTTTTGGACGTGGAACTGCACAAAACTCAACTTAACCGCGTCATCCAATCTGCCATTAAATCCATAGATTATACAATACAAATCGAAGGCTGGACGGATCCGAGCGGCCCTGCGATATTCAACAAGCGACTTGCGTTGGAACGAGCCAAGAGCGTAGCGAATTACTTAATAAGTGCTGGTATTGATCCTGCGCGAATATATTATGTGGGAATGGGCATAGACCGAAGCCAACGCAACTTTAAAGATGCTCGTCGCGTAGAAATTACCATCATCTTTGATCAAGACAAAAAAGACTAATAGTACCATTATGAAACGATATGCTATACTACTAACCTCTCTTCTGATGCTGCTGGGCGCTTGTGAACGGACCGCATTTGACGAACTACTGCGACGCCAAGAAGATCTGCAATCACAGCTTGATGAACACGCTGCGCGACTCGCTGCATTAGAAAACGCCGTGTTGGCCATTAATAACGATATCACCTCCCTTAGTGCTATCGCGAAGGCATTACAAGAAAACATCAGTATTGTTTCTTATAACACCATTAGTGCGGGCTATCTACTAACAATGAGCGACGGCACTACCATCACCCTCACGAATGGTAAAGATGGAAAGGACGGGCAAAACGGAAATAACGGTACCGATGGTAAGGATGGAAAAGATGGTATAAATGCTCCACAGATCAGTGTGAAGCAAGATACCGATGGTATTTATTATTGGACGCTTGATGGAGAATTTATAATCCATAACGGATCAAAGTTGCGAGTCACGGGAAAAGATGGTGAGGATGGACAGAGCGGCAATAATGGTACAGACGGGAAAGATGGCATTACACCACAACTACGTGTGGACGAAGCCAATAATCAGTGGATGATGAGCTACGACGGTGGAAATTCTTGGCTCATTGTACGTGACAGCAAAGGTATTCCGGTACCTGCTACAGGTCCGCGTGGCGAAACTGGCCCGGGCGGCTCCCAAGGGCCCGCTGGTCCTCCGGGTGCCGAGGGAACTTTTGATTTTGCTATTAGCGAGCAGAATGGATTCATTACGATCACGTATCAAGGCAGTTCCTACAGTTTTCCTGTTGCTCAACTCAAGATCAGTTCTTCATCTTCAGCGACCTTCTTTGTTACCGAAACAGGTGCACTTTTTGGAACTGGGAGTAACGTTTATGGGCAACTGGGAAACGGAGATGGAACAAATCGAAATATACCGTACTTCATCATGTCGGGTGTGAAAGATGTTTCTAATTCCGGCGCATTATCTATTATATTGAAAAGCGACGGCACAGTCTGGGTCGCCGGATATAATTATTCCGGCGAACTCGGCTTGGGATATCCAAATGGCCATGCATACACGTTTACCAGAATCACGGATAATGCAAAAAAGATATATGCTGGCCGCAATGTGTTTGTCATCAAAAATGATAATAGCCTTCATGGCACTGGGCCTAATGAATTCGGGCAATTGGGCCTAGGCGACCGACAAAACCGTCATTCGTTGACCAAGATCATGGATGACGTGTCAGATGTTGTCCAAACCTATGCCCACACGCTCATTTTAAAAACTGACGGTGCAGTATATGGTACAGGAGACAATAATAATCATCAACTAGGACTACCACACGAGCAGACCCCTGAGATAAGTGGTCATGGGACTTTTATAACCACAACCCCGTTAAAATGTATTGAAAATGTTTCTGCGATTGCCGCTGGCTACAGCGCCTTTTCTATCGCCCTGAAAAAAGATGGAACAGTATGGGGGACCGGAAGTAACAGTAACGGGCAACTTGGCACCGGCGATTTGGCCGATAGAAGTACTTGGACAAAGCTGACTGACAATGGAAGAAGCGTGGCTGCTGGAACAGCGAGCACGCAAGTATTGAAACAGGATGGTACATTGTGGGTAGCTGGAAGCAATTATTATGGTGAACTCGGTTTCGAATCTCCTCAAGACCAATCTAGTTTTGTGCAAGTAGCAACCAGCGTGAAAAGCATATTTTCGGGTAGTTATTCTAATTCGACATGGTATATTAGGCAGGATAATACGATATGGGCCACGGGAAGCAACACGTACGGACAGCTAGGTCTTGGAAATACTGTAAACGTAAGATCATTCACACAAGTGCATCTTCGTCAATGATTTACTAGCATCCGCTAAAATCGAAATCGTCTAGTAGTCCTGATTTATTCTAATGGTTGAGGTACCTACAAGCCTAGTGTTTCGATCAGTTCTTTGGCTACGATACGCCCTGCTCTATTCGCTCCGATTGTAGATGCGGAAGGACCATATCCTGCGAGATGAATTCGGTGATCCTTGGCTACCTGGGTCGCTAATTTTCCAGACATCACAATACCACCTTCTTCATTCGTAAGCTGTAAAGGTGCCAGATGATCCAAAGAATGATGAAATCCGGTATTCCAAAAGATCACATCCGCATCTAGTGTGGTACCATCCGCCCATCGTACGCCAGTTTCGGTTAATTCGTCAAACATGGGTTTTCTATCTAAGACACCTTTTTGCATCATGCCACGAATTGCGGGCGTCGTGGGCAAGCCCGTGACAGAAACAACCGATTTAGGAGGTAATCCATCTCTCACGCGGGCCTCTACCATCGCTACCGCTTCGCGACCAAGATCTGGATTGAAATCAAAATCTTTGAATTCGGGCGGTCTGCGTGTGACCCAACTTGTTTGTGTCACTTTAGACACTTCATTTAAAAGTTGAATAGCCGAAATACCCGCCCCGACAATGATCACGTGTTTTCCTTCAAACGCTTGTGCGTTTATATAATTCGCGGTATGCAGTTGCTGACCTTTAAATTTTTCAGAGCCTGGATAGCTTGGAATCCGGGGCGTTTTCCAGGTGCCTGTAGCATTGACTATACCCTTGGCCTTGAACTGAACGCCATCCGTATGAATAAGAAAGTGATCATTTTTCTCCGTTACTCGTTGTACTTTGAGTGGACGTATAATGGGCAGTTCAAACGTTTTTTCGTAAACACCATAATACTGAGGTAGTGCCACACTAGCTTTCAACGTCTTGTCATTCGTATTTACGGTGTCGTCAAAAGCTAATCCCGGCAAATCATTAATGCCGTTAACATTATCTAAAGTCAATGAACTCCAGCGATGCTGCCAAGCTCCGCCCGGGCCAGATTCATCATCGATGATTACAAATCCTTTTCCAGGTTCAATGCCTGCTTTTTTCAGGTAATATGCTGCCGATAAGCCGGCTTGTCCGGCTCCTATCACCACAATATCCACATGGTAAAAAGTGGTGGATTTTATACTGTTCGACTGCGAAGAGCTGCTAGTTACCTCGTTGTTGGTTGCCATACATTTTCACGAAAAAACTGTTTTAAGAGCAAAAGATCCACACTGGATTTTTTCTATCTCAAGGTATGTTTTTTCTATCTTTTGTCGACCATCAAGATGTAAAAATTTAGGTGTTCTTCAAGGGCATTTTGATAGGATTATATTGGCTTATTCTTGATAGGTATAGAAATATATTCGTCGCAAAGATGCTCGGACATCAGGAAAATAGTCTTTAATGGTATTATTATTTCGAATGTACTCTTCCATCTCTTTACACGCTTCCAAATCGCCTTTGTGATAGCGCACAGCCGCTATTTTACCACGATCGTTGCGCATGGATATCACATTTATTCCTTCACGCAGCGGATGTATGTTATCTGTTACAAAAATGTGCTGATGATGCAAATTATGCGCATATTCTTCTATCACAGGATCTCCAAATATGTCATAACCCCAATGTGTCTGGTACAAATGGGAGATCCTTTCGGGAAAACCCAAAGCAACGCGCACACGTACTGGACGTCCGTAATTGATGCGGGGTTTCCAGTTTCTTTCGTTTTTCAGAAACGTAGACAGGATGGAATCTGAGACATCGCTGGCGTTTGGAATAAGTTGGCCATCCAGATCCACATCAAAGCTCGGCCACTGTATTTGACCGATTCTAGTGTATTTTGTCGTGGTATCTACTGGTACAAGCTGCTGTACATAAGCAGCCCAACTTTTTAGAAAACGTCCCATACCTCCGGGAGATTCTGCATCAACTAGATAATAGCCACCAAATATATTTTGTCTGGTAAATACATTCTCCCACGACGTGAAATATAACTCCTCACTGTATTCGTCAAATTGATAAAAAGCTCGGAGATGCAAACTATCTTGATCGTTGTACAAGAACTCGGGCACCGTACCGAAAAGCGGCGTCAAATCAGCTCTAGTGGACATGTATTTGGCTTTATTGGCGATGAGCAAATTACTGGATTCACCCTTTCTAAATTCCAATTCAAGATATCCATTCTTACCTCTTAGATCCGGTTTTAATGCGTGGATTTGCTGTTCTATCCAAGCTGTCAAACTATCCCAAGAGTTAGTGATTTCTTGCGCACTAGTTTGCTGCATCGTCAAACTCCATAAGACGATGAATAATAACATTAGTTTTTTCATAGGTGATCTTTTTACTCAGCCCCAATATGCAGGCGGAAGTTTGCTTTTTCACCTTCCCAAAGCAGTTCTTGTTGAATCGTCTCTTTGATCTTCTCGACAAAATGACTATCGCTTGTCCCGCTGATACGGATGTCGTCTGCGTGCCCATTAACGATATCAAATTGAACATCGACAGAGATCGCATTCGTATACGAGGACAGGTTTTTGTGGAGCTCTTGCGAAAATCGATCCCAACCTTTGAGTGGTCGTGCATCTGAATTTTCTTCTGGCACCACTTGCACACGAAGCGCAGGCGTGATAATCGTGATGCCTTCCACTTGCGCGGAATTAGTCGGTTTTTGCTGTAAATGACGGAACACCAACAGCGAACACACTACCACAAACATGACTGCGGCGACCAGCCCAACAGTCAGCCTTTGCCAGCCGAAGAACCGTCTATTGCGTTCTAGGCCTCTCTGCTCTATGCGCTCCGCCAAACGCTTTTGCAACAGACTCAAGGGAGCGGTTTCTACGCCATTTTGCAACTTATAACCATCGATCGCATCTTGTAAAAAAGGATCGTTGATCGCTTCGCGTTCTAGGGCATGCATATCCTCTCGGCTCATGAGCCCAGCCACATAATTGTGAATTCGAGATAACTGATAATTATTGTCCATTACATTTTTTCCATGCACAGCTTCAGATTGCGTTTCCCATTCTGAATATAGCTTTTCACTTTATTCAGATCGAAACCAGTCATCGCTGCAATTTCTTTATAACATTTCTTCTCCAAGTAAAATAGGCGTACACACTGCTCCTGCTCTGGTATTAAGCCCACTAAGCAAACTTCCAGCTTTTCGAAATCCTGTTCTAGCCATACGACCTCGTCTGGCACGGATAATTGCGCTTCGGCTTCGGTCAGGTGCTGATCGATCGGCACGCTATTTTGTCGTTTATCTTTGCGTAGCTGCATGAGGCAATAGTTGCGGGCATACACATACAGCCAACTTTTAAAATTGTCTACTTCGTGTGTACGCATCTTGCTGATGAGTTCTTCAAAGATTTGCATCACCGCATCCTGACTATGATACTGATCTTGCAGGTACTTGTAGCACACACCGTAAAGCAAAGACATGTAAGGAGTAAATAATTCTCCTAAATCTTGCAGATTTCCGGTCTGTCTATAGCGTATGAGCAATGTGCGTTCGTCCATCTAAAGTATTTTACTTCGCTATCATAATGATGCAGGAAGATACCATTTTCCATAAACTCTCCGTCAAAAAAAATTGCCCGCCACTCCCTTCGTCAGGAGTAAGCGGGCTTCATTCACTTGGTTTGGTTTGTTAGTTTGTATTTTCTATTCTATCGCCAAGCATAGCGTAGCGTGATGCCGTACGTACGTGGGTCGCCAAGCACACCGGCATAATGGCCGGCATTCCCCGCACCGGGGAGTAATTGTTCAAAGTAGTTTTTATCAAAGATATTGCGCGCCCACACCGTGACCGAAACGCCATCTTGTGAGCGAAAACCAATGCGTGGATTGACCAAGGTATAACCCGGTACCACTAAGTAAGCGGATGGCGTCGGGTTAGACGAAAAGGTAGAACGGTAAAACCCGTCGGCCGCGAAGAAATATTCACCGCGCTGTCCTAGGAAACGTGCCGATTTTGATTTTACTTCTGCCCCGAACGAAGTTGCCCATTCTGAAATACCCGGCAATCGGCCGCCTGACACATCGACAAAACTTGGTCCACCCGTACCTTCCAGCGGCGGCGGCGCATTGGTAAATGTAACGTATTTCCCGTCGGTATAGGCTAACGATCCATATACACTAAGCCAATCTTGCACACGCGCATTGGCATCCAACTCTATACCACGGACGCGTACTTTTTCTGCATTGGCCAAATAGCCGCGGTTCACCGAAAGATCTGCCGCTTGCACCTGTGTTTGATAATCGCGCACATCAGTATTATATGCGGTTAAGTTGAGCTGTGTGCTCGGCGTTGGATTAGTTTTGATGCCGACTTCGTAATGCGTAACACGTTCTGGACGGATCACCGCGAGTTCCAACATTGGCTCCCCATTTTGATTCGGCAATCCGCCCAAGTTCAAACCTACTGGCTTGAAACCAGTGGAGAAAGTCGCGAACGTATTGATTTTCTCACTGGCTTTGTAAGCGATTGTAACCTGTCCGGAAAGGTTGGTATCATCTACACTGGCCTCAAAAGCCTGATTAGAATAGAGACCATTTTGCAGGGCAATCAAAGCCGGATCGTCCGTCTGCAAGCCACCAAATACTTCTCTTCTGAAGTTGACCGATTTGTCATCATAATTGAGTCGCAAGCCGGGCAATAAGCGTAGATTAGGCAAGATCGCCCAGTCGAATTGGGTAAATAATGCTCCGCTAAACGAGCGCATACTCGGATAAGAGCGAATGCCCAAGCCATCGAACAATCCCGGTGTTTGCCACAATGGGCTAGTTGAACTTTGAGCAAAGCGCCATTGATCTACTCCAGCCTGTTCGGTATGTGCTGGATCGGCATCCAACTTTTGCCCAAACACATAAACACCAAATACAGCGCTTAAGGTAGACGAAAAATCGCCCGCCCAACGTACCTCTTGCGACCATTGATCGTGGCGCGATGGTGCTTGTGAGAGCGCTAAGGCTTGCAAGCCTGTAAAATCGCGATCGTTGGATGGATCCCAGTTCCAGAAACGCCAAGCGGTAGTCGAAGTCAATGTACCACCACCTAATTTGACATCTACATTGGCAGATAATCCGCCGAGATCCTGACCCGATCGCCAAGGCGTATCGTGATCTATAATACGATCAAATGGATTTCTAGATGGCAAATCATAGTTTAAGTCTGCGATGATATTTTCAAACTGCCGATAATCAGCCCGTAAAGTTGGTGCTACACCCGCAAAAACTTGTGCATAACCATCTGGCCTTTGCCGCGTAAGATCTCCCGCGAATAGTACGTCGACTTTGTCGGATGGTTGGTATAGCACTTGTCCGCGCAAACCTAAGTTATTAAGCTCATTAGTATATTTTTGCGTGGCGACGTTGTAGATCAATCCATCTCTTTGCGTACCGCTGAAAGATAATCTTGCTGCAATTTTGTTTGTAATCGGTCCACTAATCGACCCTTTTGCTTGGACAAAGCCATAGTTCCCGTACGACACTTCAGCATCCGCCGTACTATGAAAAGTCGGCTTGCGCGTGGTGATGTTAAAAGCTCCAGCTACGGTATTTTTACCAAATAAAGTTCCCTGCGGCCCGCGCAATACCTCAATCTGTTCCACATCAATAAAATCCAATGTGGTGACCGCATTGCGCGCATAATACACCCCATCTACATAAAAACCTACACCGGGATCAATACCATCATTCGTCAAGCCGAAGGTAGTTCCCAGACCACGAATGCTGATCCCCGTATTTCGCGGGTTGGATGAGTAAAGCTGCACCGAAGGCACGATTTCTTTGATTCGATTTACGTTGAAAGCACCAGATTCTTCGACAAACTTGCCACTCACGACCGAGATCGGGATAGGCACATCTTGCAATTGTTCTTGCCGACGACGTGAGGTTACAATTACCTCTTGAACTTGATTTTCGGATGCTAAGCGTAATGTAATCTCATCTTCGAAAGATTGATTTTCGAACAATATCTCCGCAGCACGATAGCCGACCGATACAGCCCGGATTCGAAATGGCGGCGCTTCGGTTGGTATCACCGAGAACTTTCCATCGGCATCTGCCGAAAAACGCTGACTGGTCTCGCGAATAGTAATGGTTGCAAAGGGCACAGGTTGATTTTCACTGTCAACAATTTGACCACGTAAAGTTGCCTTTTGTTGTCCGTAGATGGCAGATAAAGTCAGTAAAAAAACTGTTGTAGTTAGTATAATCTTGTGCATGAATCTGGGAATAGCGTATGATAAATAGTGTGTTTAGTATTTCAGGACGTTAACTCCAGACATTCGCATGGGATTGCACAGATGGTAGCACATAACACGATCCATCTCTTCGGGATCTACCTTATAAACTTTTCTTCTTATAAACATCTCTCTTACTTATGATTCTACCGATTGACAAGCGATAGTAGCACAAATATAGAATAATATTTACAAAGACTATAGATTTAATAGACTTTATATTTTAAACTATGTAAGCGTCGCTAAATCACAAAAAAACTCCTTTCTTTTACCGATCAATGATTTGATTGCTAAAAGAAAGGAGTTCAGAACTTATTTTGCTTCGATCTACCGAATGGTACTACCTGCTTGAATTGTGGTTCTTGGTTGTACAAAATCCAAACGGCCATCGGCATCTTCAGCCATCAGAATCATCCCCTGCGACATGATGCCTTTGATTTCTCGCGGCTCTAAGTTGACCAAAATCGAGACTTGCTTTCCGACAATATCTTCCGGTTTGAAGAACTCGGCAATACCCGAAACGACGGTACGCTGATCAATACCGGTATCAATTTTTAGTTTCAATAACTTTTTGGTTTTTGCTACTTTTTCTGCTTCCAGAATAGTTCCAACACGCACATCTAATTTCACAAAATCATCAAAGCTGATGTTTGCTTTTGCCGGCGCAGCCGGAACGACTTTCTTGGCATTGTTAGCCTTCGCTTCTACTAGCTTCTGCAATTGCAACTCCACCTGCTCATCCGTTACCTTCTCGAATAATAAAGCTGCTTCGTTCAAACGATGTCCAGATGAAAGCAAAGATGCTTGGCCGGCATGCTCCCAAGGTTGTGGAGTCAGATTCAGCATATCAAACAATTTATCGGCTGTTTTTGGCAAGAATGGCTGCGCCATGATCGCCAAATTAGCCACGATCTGCGAAGCAACAAATAGCACCGTTTTCACGCGCTCTTCATCTGTTTTTACCACTTTCCAAGGCTCTTCATCCGCTAAGTATTTGTTTCCTAATCGGGCGGCATTCATAAAATGCGTCATCGCTTCGCGGAAACGATATTGTGCAATTGATTGTTGAATCAATGCTGGATATTTTGCCAATTCTTCAAAAACAGCATTATCTTCTGGTGTCAATTTCGTGCCCAAGCTAACTTCGCCATCAAAATACTTGTGCGACAGCACCATGACACGGTTCACAAAGTTACCCAAGATGGCTACCAACTCATTGTTTACACGAGCTTGGAAATCCTTCCAAGTAAATTCACTGTCAGACGTTTCTGGCAGGATCGAAGTCAAGACATAGCGAAGCTCGTCTTGCTTGTCTGGGAATTCCTGCAAATATTCGTGCAACCACACGGCGTGATTACGTGACGTAGATAGCTTCTCCCCTTCTAAATTCAAAAATTCATTAGCAGGCACATTCTCTGGCAGGATATAATCGCCATGCGCGTGCAAGATCGCAGGAAAAATAATACAGTGAAATACGATATTATCTTTGCCGATGAAATGAATCAGCGTGGATTCTTCTTCCTTATTTTCTTTGGTTTTCCAATAATCTTCCCAGTTTTTGCCGTGATCCAAGGCCCACTGTTTCGTAGCCGAGATATATCCAATCGGAGCATCTAGCCACACGTATAATTTTTTGCCTTCGGCTTCTTTTAATGGAACATCCACACCCCAATCCAAATCGCGTGTCATCGAGCGCGGTTGCAAACCCGATTTCAACCAAGATTGACATTGTCCGAATACGTTAGATTTTAAAACATCTTTCTTGCCTTCGATCAGCCACTGCTCCAACCAAGCTTGGTATTTATCCAATGGCAAATACCAGTGTTTGGTTTCTTTCAATATCGGGGTTTTACCGCTGAGCGTAGATTTGGGATTAATCAAATCTGTCGGACTGAGTGACGTACCGCATTTCTCACATTGATCGCCATAGGCACCTTCGTTTTGGCAATGCGGACAAGTACCCGTAATATAGCGGTCGGCTAGAAATTGTTGAAATTCCTCATCGAAATATTGCGCTGAAAAGCGCTCGATAAACTCGCCTTTATTATATAGATTCAGGAAAAAATCCTGCGACAATTCGTGGTGAATCTTCTCGGATGTACGGTGATAGATATCGAATGAAATACCAAATTCTTCAAAACTATCTTTGATTTGCTTGTTGTACTGATCGATGATTTCTTTCGGAGTAACTCCTTCTTTTTTGGCTTTGATGGTAATCGCCGCACCGTGCTCATCCGATCCGCAAACATACACCACATCTTTACCTTGCAACCGCAAAAAACGAACAAAAATATCAGCTGGAATATAGGCTCCCGCCAAATGCCCGATATGCAACGGTCCGTTAGCGTAAGGCAAAGCGGAGGTTATGGTGTAGCGTTTTTTACTTAAAATATCCAATGTATCTCGAAAATAAATGTTAATATTAAACAGCAATTGATGAATTGCTGTGTAAAAGCAAAGATAACTCAAATTGCGCGATTTCATAATTGGTTTGCGCACTATATTTAGATTACAACGTATTCGTAATGAAAACACCTCCTTACCTTAAAAAAGGGGACACCGTCGCGATAGTTTGTACGGCAAGCGCCGTAAAAGGCGGCATAGCGGATGGCATTCGTGTATTAGAAAGCTGGGGATTGCGGGTATTGGTTAGTCCGTCTGTTTCAGCGTCATGGAACACCTTTGCAGGTACGGACGCTTTGCGTCAAGAAGATTTGCAACAAGCACTGGATGATGTCACGGTGAAGGCTGTATTTGCGGCGCGAGGTGGTTATGGTACAGTACGCATTATCGACGCTATTGATTTCACATCATTCGCCAAAAACCCAAAATGGTTGATTGGTTTCAGCGATATTACCGTGTTGCACAGCCATATTCAAAGACAAACGAGCGTAGCATCTATTCACGGACAGATGCCTAAAAGCTTTGAGAAAGGAACAGCGTCCTCGCTGGAATCCCTACGTAAGGCTTTGTTTGGTGAAGAGTCAACGATAGAATATACATCCGCGAATGCCGCACACCGCGATGGCGAAGCCGAAGGTGTGCTGATTGGTGGGAATTTGGCTATTCTGCAAAGTATTTTAGGCTCTGCCTCCGATCCCGAGTACGACGATAAGATTTTGTTTATCGAGGATGTAGGCGAAGCCTTGTACAATACCGATCGCATGCTGCGCACCTTGAAAAGAGCAGGCAAACTGGCAAAACTTCGGGGATTGATCGTGGGCGGATTTACCGCCATCAGAGAAAGCGACCCGCCATTCGGGCAGGATATACCCCAGATTGTGCTAGAAATCGTCGAAGAATACGGGTATCCAGTGGCATTTGATTTTCCAGCAGGTCATATCGAGGATAATCATGCGCTTGTATTTGGCGCCAATACGCGCCTTTCGGTCGCGAATAATAGGATAAAACTTACTTACATTTCATAATATGAGACCTACAAAATCAAAAGATATAGGACTGCTCGTTATACGCTTGGCCATTGGCGCATGCATGCTTATTTTTCACGGCATACCAAAAGTTAGCGGCGGTATAGAAACACTCGAAAAAATTGGTAATGCCATGAAGCACATTGGCATTACCTTTATGCCGATGATCTGGGGCGGCGCGGCGGCAGGTATTGAAGTCATAGGATCTTTGCTATTTATGATCGGATTATGGACCCGACCCGTGAGCTTTTTATTAGCAGGGACAATGCTGGTTGCCACGATCTTTCATTTAGGTGAAGGACATGGCTGGGCAAAATCATCGCATACGATAGAGTTGTTTTTTGTATTTATTGCCTTTGCGTTGATGGGCGCCGGGAAATATAGCGTGGATAAGAAATAAGGAGTTTAAGTTGCTTGCTTTAGCCGACAAACCAATTTAACGCCATCACGCCAAACAATCCGATCAGGGAAACCAAGGTTTCCATCACCGACCAAGAGCGGAAAGTATCGCGCATGCTTAATCCAAAGTACGATTTGAACATCCAAAAGCCGGGATCGTTTACGTGAGAGAACATCAAACTTCCTGCACCTGTAGCCAACACCATCAGCTCAGGGCTCGTTCCAGTTGCTTGCATCACAGGTAGCACGATGCCTGCGGCAGTCAATCCGGCAACCGTGGCTGAGCCAATAGCTAAGCGAATCACGGCGGCAATGGACCAAGCCAATACCAACGGCGATAAAGCTAAGTTGGCCGTACTTTCTGCGATGTAGACCGCTACGCCGCTATCAACGAGCACTTGCTTGAATACCCCCGAAGCGCCAATGATAAATAAGATCATCGTAATGCCTCGAATAGCATCTTCAATGCCTTCGGATTGCTGTTTTAAGCTTCTACCCTGCCGTATCCCCATTGTATACATCGCTAACAGTGCTGCAATCATCAATGCCATCACGGGGTCGCCTAAAAAGCGAAGGGTGGCCAAAGCTGTCGATCCTTCTGGCAAGAACAAATGTGCAAATGAACCAATGGCAATCAGCAAAACCGGAAATAATCCGGTAAACAAACTAATAGCAAAACTAGGCATCGGTCGGCCTTCGGTAGACGTGGGCACGGTAAATAACTCTGGAGGCGGATTGGTGGCAATACCTTTCAACGTACGCCCGAAAAATGGACCGCTAATAATGATCGCAGGGATAGCGACAATAATGCCATAAACCATGGTAAGACCAATATCTGCTTGATACGTAATGGCAATAGCGGTAGCGCCCGGATGTGGTGGCAAATAACCATGCGTAACCGACAGCGCTGCCAACAAAGGAATGGCTACATACAACATCGGCAACCGATTGGCCGCACAAACCATGAATACAAAAGGCACCAAGACGATAAAACCAACATTATAAAACAACGGAATACCGACTAGAAAACCGGTGAGTACCATTGCCCAAGGTAGATTGCGCACACCGAATACGTCAGTCAATACCCGTGTGATGCGTTCGGCTGCGCCGCCATCGGCCATCAGCTTTCCTAATATAGAACCAAAAGCGAGCAGCAAAGCGAGCTGACCCATGGTGGTGCTCACACCTGCTTCGACGGATCGTACAATATCCATACTGTCCATCCCCATCGCAAAACCTACCGCAATGGAGGTGATCAGCAGAGAGATAATGGTATTGAGTTTTACGACGGTTACTAAAAGTAAAAGCAGCAAAACGCCACAAAAGACAATGAGTAAAGGCATACGTTTTTGAGTTATAACGGTTAAAATTCGTCTTTCAACTTATCGTACAAGCGTTCGAATTGTTGAAAGTTTTTCATGTAGATCAGGTGATGTTCTTTATTGGGCACATAGGAATCGTCTTCGCCTTGCACAACAGCATGATCTCCTGCATTCCCTGTTATTCCTAATGCTTCCATGCCGACTAGTACCGCGCCCCAAGCAGAACTTTCTACCGTTTCTTTCACAAAAACCGGCTTGTTGAATACATCGGCTAAAATTTGTACCCATACTGGAGAGCGCGCTAATCCGCCGCTTGCATAAATGGTATGAATCGGGCCAGTGGTTTCTTCCAATGCGAGCGCTACGCTATACAGTGCAAACAGCATTCCTTCGATCATGGCTCGACCGAAATGGCCTTTGGTATGTTGCAATTGTATACCGAAGTAAACGCCTTTGGCATTGGCATCCCAATGTGGTGCACGCTCGCCGGTGAGATACGGCAGAAACACCAAACCATCCGAACCCGGATTTACCGCTTGGATCACTTCATCAAACAAGCGCGAGGTATTGATATCTTCCGGTAGATGCGTCAGCTCGGTCATGAACGTATCGCGAAACCAATTACGTAAGACGCCGCCATTGTTCATCGCGCCACCAACTACAAATTGCCTTGGGTGCAACAAATACCTAAACACACGCTGTTTTTGATCTGCACTGGCGCTGTTGCTAATGACGCGCACCGCGCCACTCGTTCCGACGGTGACGGAGGCAATGCCGGGCTGTGTCGCACCAACGCCTAAATTGGCCAAACAACCATCGCTGCCACCAATGACGAATGGCGTGCCGACAGGAATGCCTAGCTCAGCAGCTCGTTCTGCATCTTGCAATTGCATGGTATGAAGAATCGACACTGGCTCTGAAAGTTGGCTAGCTCGGATGCCTGCAGCCGATAGTGCGGCCTCGTACCAATTTAAATGCTTGATATCAAACAAGCCTGTGGTAGACGCAATCGAATGATCGATCACATAGCTGCCAAAAAGGCGAAAGAATAGGTATTCCTTGATGCCAATATATTTGTGTGCACGCTCAAAGGTATCTTTCGCATGCTGCTTCATCCATCTGATTTTGCAAAGTACCGACATCGGGTGGATCGGCGTACCCGTCTTCAGATAAAGATCCAATCCTTGTGGCGTTTCTTTTAGCGCAGCGGCAATGGCTTCACTTCGTTGATCGGCCCAAATAATGCTATTGGTAATGGCATTTCCTTCTTCATCCATCACGATCAGTGCGTGCATCGCGCTACTTAAGGAAATACCCTGAAGCGTTTCGTCCGGATATTTCTCCAGCAGCACGTTCATCACTTCATTGACAGAATTGATACAAGCTTCATAGATCTCCTTAGGATCTTGCTCGAAATAACCGGCCTGTGGCGTTAGGATCGGATACGTGATGCCGTGTTGCGCAAGTACTTCGCCGTGAACGTCAAAAGCAACTGCTTTAGTAGATGAAGTACCAATATCTAAACCAATGATCATAGTATCTATAATTGCGGAGGCCTTCATTCGTCAAGACAGATGCCTGAAAAAAGCCTTATCGAAATAGCAATATACAGATTTTATCCTACAATCGTTAGCTCATGGCCTTACAATCTAAGATGCCGTAGACATTAGTACTTTGCTGGCGTACCGGCTGCCGGAATACTATTTTTGATGAAGGTGCGGATATCCGCATTCCCTTGTTCCAAATCGGGTTTGCGTAAGTACATCATATGCCCACTGCGATATCCTTTGAAAGACATGCGGTCTTGCAGACGACCCGATGGATCCATTTGCCACATCGTATATTTCGCGTTGAAATAATCACATGCTCCATCATAATAGCCCGATTGCACCATTAGATGCAGAAAAGGATTTTGCGCCATGGCTTGTCGCAAGTTTTCGCCCGTACGATCATTGCTGCGATCCCAAGGATATACCGATCCAAACATATTGTATTTTACGTCGGTAGCAAAGTTGAGTTCATTGCGCATGTAGTGGTTGATGGCTGGCGTAAAGGCATGCAACCAAGCGGTGAGTTCGGCATTGAAATCTGGTCGATCGCCACCATCTTTACGATCTATTCCTCGATAGCGGGAATCAAGACGACCTACAGTGTATCCGCTATCGCGTAATAATTCTTTCCAAAAAAGATTGGTGCTTACATCGAGGTTATTTTGCAGAATCACCTGTTCTGGAAGACCCGAATAGCGCGCCATTTTCGTAGCGGCAGCTTGCCGCTGATCCGAGGTCAATAAACCACCTTTTGCCAAGGTCGGCAACAATTCATTCATCGCAAAAGCTTCTACTTCTGGCAACAATTCTTCCAAATCCCGACGTTGCAGATCGGCTGGTAATTTCTGATGATACCAGGCCGTCGCTGCATAATACGGTAAGCGCAAAGCCATATCTACCGGCCCGCCGCGTTCGATGCCGAGCGTAGTCGGTGATACGAGTACCACACCATTCAGATACATCCAATGAGAACTTTGTAACTCCAGAGCCAAACCTGAAACACGGGTAGTGCCGTAGCTTTCGCCAATCAGGTATTTCGGAGAATTCCAGCGATTGCGACGCGTCACAAAGGTATTGATCCATGAAGCCAAATATTTGACATCAGCATTCACACCGAAAAACGTATTGGTATTGACGTCTTTGTCTAAGATGCGGGAATAGCCGGTATTGACGGGATTGATAAATACAATATCAGCAATGTCTAGAATGGAATAGGGATTTTTACCGATGCCGTACGGCTGAACAGGATAACCTTCGTCATCAATGTTTAATAAGGCTGGCCCAGTATACGCAATCTCCATCCATACGGAAGCAGAACCCGGTCCGCCATTAAATGAAATCACTAAAGGGCGGTTTTCTTTGGCTACGCCATCGCGTTCGTAATAGGTATAATCGAGTGTTGCAATGGCATCACCCTTCTCATTCCACACCGGTTGCGTACCTTTGTGTGCGGTGTATTTGATAGCTTGCCCAAGAATCGTGGTGCTATGTTTAGTAGTGATAATAGAGTCCGCCGGAATGGCTATTTGCGCCAAAGAGGATAAAGCTACGAAGCAAGTCAAGAATAGCGTAGCAGGAAAGTATCGTTTCATAAGATTATGTTAATCGGAATTATCGTTAATAATCCCAATTTACTAAAATCCTAGGTGCTTGCCGCTATGTTGTAATTATATTACAAAGGCTTTTGCATGCCAGCTTTGTTGAAACGGCACTTCCCACTGGTCTGGAAACTCTTCTCCAGAAGCTAATAGATTGTTGAAAACGATGGTATTTGAAGCTATTTCGCCTGCTTTGACCAGTTGCGCAAACTCATTGCGCGAGACCAATTGTACTACACCCGCTGCATCGCGGTACGCCACCATTAAACGATCAAACAAGCCAATGTTGAGCTCTTGCTCGAGCTTTTTCAATAGATGTACCGATTTATCGACCGAGCAACCGGTAGTACTAGCGACAGATTCGTCGACTTCTAACACAATAAAGAGATGGTGATAAATGTGCGCTTTACCTGCTAGCTGATCGCCGTGCGCTGTCCAGCCCGCTACGAATTGCTGTAAAACAGAAAGAGCTTTAGCTTCTTCGGCCTCGGTGAAGAACCGATTGGCCTGATAAATCCATACTTTTTTCATCACCTACTATTTTTAATTTATCCAATAAGATAACAAGGTTTCTTTAGCAACAGCTTTTAAGCGGCCACCATAAGCTTAGTGCGTGTAGTACGGCGAGATCATCAAATAGACAATCACACCTGTAACTGCCACGTACAACCACATGGGATACGTGATTCTCGCCAAACGTTTGTGCCGCTGATATGCTCCAGCTATCCCGCGTACAAAGGTAAACAGTACAAATGGAATGATGATAATGGATAGTAGAATATGACTAATTAGGATAAAAAAGTACACTAATCGGATAAAACCTTCGCCGCCATACGGCGTAGAAACCGACGTCATGTGATAGGCCACGTACATCACCAAGAATAATGAGGAGCACACCATGCAAACCTTGATTAGGTTTTCGTGCAATTTGGCATTACCTTTTTTAATAGCTGATACCGCCCACACCAATAACACGGCCGTTAGGCCATTGATGCTAGCATAGATCGGCGGCAGAAAGCTCAAAGGCTTCACATCGTAACCCAGCTTTTGTAAATTGACCCCAAATAATACCGCTACCGCAATCGGTATCACGATAGATAAGGTCCAGATAATGCCCTTATACTTTTTCTCTTCCGCAGTCATTGCCATAATAACCTAATTTCTTTCTACCCGAACCGGGTTATCTCTTATTTCTTCTACTAGTTGCAGTTTAATTTCATCTTCTAGCCTTTTCAGCTCTGCATGCTGACTCAAGGGATAGAAGCCGCGAATGCGGTGTTTGCCATCAATGAGGATGATTTGGTCATCGATCATATATCTGGTAGAATCTTGTGGATCTCGACTAGCATTGAGCAACATTTGCTCACGCGCATAGGTCAACATATCTACGGAAGGATTTCCAACTATATGCCATTTACGACGATCCAGATCACCAAAGCGATTGGCCATCTTCGCCAAAATAGGTACACTATCTCTCGGATCTACCGTAATAGAAAACAGATGCACACTGGCCTTGCTCGCAAACTTGGTAGCCAAATGATCCATATAATCCAACGCAATATCGGAAAAGGAAGAATCGGCACTATAAATTAAATGCGCTACGCTGATAATAGAATCGTTGCCCATCCAAGCCACGGGACGACCATCCCAATTGGTCAACGGCAAAGGATCTAATTGATGAAATATCGTATCAGGTCGTTCTCTTCCCATAACGCGACGCATCTCGCCAGACAAAGATTTATCTCCGTAAATAGGCAATTTGACGTACTCATGGCGACCCAAGTTCTCCATCAATAAATACAAAAATCCTGGCACAAAGAGTACTATGGCCAGGATTATAATTTTTGAAAACTTCATTGGACGAATGACTGGATTCATCTATGTATATCGTTCTATTAATTGTTCGGATAAACCGGATGCGATTGTAGCGCTCCCGAAAGGTAGCTACCTTCTACCAGCATCAGCACAATAAAATAGGCGATGAATATAAAGACAATGGTGCTACATACAATGAAACTCGATTTCTCGAACTTCAAGTGCATAAAGAAAGCCACAATATAGTATGCTTTCACTAAGGTTAGCATAATATAAATGATATTAACCAACATGCCCTTCTGCAAAATCTGCCAGTGGTGTACAAAACCAAGGGCGATTAAAAACTCTAGTGCCGTCAGTGCCAGCAAGACAAAGAATACGGACCAGATTTGCTTAGCTCCCATGCCTTCATGGTGCTCGTCGTGCGCTGCTGCTGTATGATCGTGATTAGACATCGTATATGTTGTATTACAGGATAATTATTAAATAAATCAGATAAGGTAGAAGAACGTAAATACGAATACCCATACCAAATCCACAAAGTGCCAGTACAAACCTACTTTTTCTACCATCAAATACGTACCACGACGCTCGAACGTATTGTTCAACGTCATACAAAGGATGATGATATTAAGTAAGATACCAATCGATACGTGAAAACCGTGGAAACCAGTGATCGTAAAGAATAAGTTAGAGAACTGCAAAGCAGCGGTATAAGAAATCTCTCCGGTGAAGTACGGTTTCAAGGCTTCTACAATAGCTGTCTCGCCTTCCAATCCTGTTGCTGGGTTGCGACCAAACCAGAAACCTTCATGGTGTAAGTGAGTCCACTCAATAGCCTGACATCCTACGAACATCAAACCACCTAAAATCGTCCACAACATCCATTTGATAACGGCAGCACGATCATTGCGATGACCCGCATCTACGGCTAATACCATCGTAACGGATGACATAATCAAAATAAAGGTCATGATACCGACAAATACCAATGGCTGTCCACTTTCGGCAATACCTGGGATAGATTGAAACACTTTATCAGGATCGATCCAAGTCGCATTAGCGAACTTCTGAGCGCCATAATAAATTAAGAACGCAGAAAAGGTGAACGCATCAGATACTAAGAAAAACCACATCATGATCTTTCCGTATTCCAAGTTCCACGGTGATTTACCACCACTCCAAGGTCCGTCTTTAACCTTATCCAATTGCGATACAGTCGTTGTACTCATTGTTTAGTTTTATTGATTCAAAAGTAAGAAAACATAAATATAAATCCATAATAGATCCAGAAAATGCCAAAAAATAGTGGCTATTTCCATTCTAAATTGGTTTTTATCTGTAGAGATCGGTCTTGCTGCCCCCATGTAGCAGCGTAACAAAACGATCAATCCGGCTATGATATGCATCAAGTGTAACCACGTAAACACATATATAAATGACTGCGAAGCATTGGGATTCTGAAAATAAATGCCCCGATCAATTAATGTAGACCATGCATTGATCTGCGATACAAAGAAGACGATGCCTAAGGCAATCGTGATCAGTAACATTAATTTCTGACGACCAAGTTGCCCGGCTTTTGCCGCCGTGTAGGCTAAGTGCATCGCAGCACTACTCAACACGATCGCTACGGTACTATAAATAAATGCGTAAGGCAATATCGTTTTGATCCCTTTATCGATACCACTAGCGGTGTACACAATGAAACCGCTTGACAGCGCGGCAAACATCATGAACATACCAATCATGCCTAGCCAAAGGTTGAACTTCTTGGCTTTGCGAGATTGTACTAATTGCTCATTGCTATCCATCATCTTATCCATTCCTCGTTAAAAGGGTATAAAATCTAATAATAATGCGATCTGTAAGATCGGTAAATATGCGAAAGACGTAAACATAATCTTACGCGCGGTACTATCTTGTGGCGATTGTATATGTTGGTATCCATACCAAGTGAACAACAATCCGCCCAACAAAGCGATGATGGTAAAAATCCATCCGCCAAAACCATAATACATCGGTAGAAAACCTACCGGAATCATGGCAATACAAGATAAGAATAGCAACCAAGCTGACGCCTTATCTTTTCGTGTGGTGGGCAATAAACGAAATCCCGCTCTTTTGTAGTCCTCATCCGCTACCCAAGCGATCGCCCAGAAATGGGGAAACTGCCAGACAAACTGAATCATAAAAAGAACTAAGGGCGTAATGACTACTGCTGCCTCACTTACTGCACTATAGGCTAAACCAAATCCGGATGCCTCAAATGCTGCATAATAACCGATTAACGGCGGTAAAGCGCCTGGAAAAGCTCCCACAAAAACCGCGATGGGCGACTTCTGCTTGAGCGGCGTATACACAAATGCGTATAAGAAGATGGAAAACACAGACAGTAAACCTGCTATAAAATTCAACTCCACTAACACCAACGTACCGGTAATACCCATGAATACGCTTAATACCAAGGCCTGACCATTGGTCATCCTTCCTGAAGGCAACGGACGATCTTTTGTACGCTCCATCAGCTTATCCAAATCCTTCTCAATGATTTCATTGAAGCCATTTGCTGCACCAGTCACTAAAAAGCCACCTAAGGTCAGCAAGAGCCAATTCGTCCAGATGATGTCTCCTCCTTGTTGAACAGCACCAATCAAAAACGATATCGAGGCCGAAAACACAACGGTTAACGTTAACCTCAACTTGACAAGCTTATTAAAATCCGAAATAAACGTCCCCATGGATCATCATCAAATTAATTCGCCGCAAAAATACCTTAATACATGTAATACACACGTCATACTTTTGCTTTCGTCATCAACAACATCAAGTAGTACTGAGCTCCGAAAAACAAGCTCGCTACCACCAAATGCGTTGTCTGCATATACGGCGGTAAAGCAAACCGAGCAAGGATAATACCTGAACCCATTTGTACAACCGCCAATATTATTACGATCAAAGCATACTTGCTTTGAATACTTTCTTTGTTAAACCTGTTTTTGATCATCCAACACATGACCAAGGTCAATCCAAAAGTGATATACCCGAGAATGCGGTGATAATCATACGAGGCACCAATCGCCTCTATCCATCCGCTACGCGGAATATCTTGTCCACGCAATACATCCACCAATTCGCGAACCTCTGTACCCATGATGATTTGTATAAACAAAACCAACAATGAAGACGCGGCCAGCCATTTAATACCAACAGATGATTGGTTGACCAGCAAACTCTTATTGCGTTTGGTGGTGGCCAAATAGAAGGTGTAAATAGCAATTGCCAGTATCACTAATGCCAGCACCATGTGAATGGTAATAATCCAAGGCATTAAGTTGGTAGATACCACAATAGAACCTAGCCAAGCTTGAATAACAACAACAAAAAGATTAAGAACGCTCCATATGGTGATGGCAGGAATACTTTTCTTATACTGAAAGGAGAAATATGCCGTCGCCAACAAACAGAATCCAACGATAACACCTACCAGACGATTAATATACTCCGTCCAAGTCTTGGCCGCATTGAATTCTTCGTGCACTAAGATAGAAGGATCAGTACGGATTTGTTCCGCTTCTTTCTGAAAACCAAAACGCTGTACTATCTTGGCAAAACGCTCGTTTTTCTTTTGTCTTCCCTCGACATATTGCTGCTCATACCCTTCTGGTAATTGCGATATATCGGTTGGCGGAATCACACGATTGAAACATTTTGGCCAATCCGGACAACCCATTCCTGAGCCCGTGCTTCTGACAATACCACCGGCCGCAATCACCAAAAACAAAAAGATTATTGTAATCCTATTGGCAATGACAAATCGTTTTTCAGTGGCAGGATACATGGGTAGATGCAATCAATACAATTAATTTAGCCTGAAGGCAAGTATGACTTCAGGCTAAACAAATATTAATGAAATGTTACGTCTTCGCGGTCATTCTCCTTATTCCAAGCTTTCTGTATGCGGATAGCTTCTTCGTCTCCTTCGAAATCATGCAAATGATTCGAACTCATCGTTTGTGAATACGGAATATGTTGAGGAATGAAATCTTCGTCGTGACCTGGCTTAGAGTAATCGTATGGCCAACGGTGTACTTCAGGAATCTCTCCTGGCCAGTTACCGTGGAAATGCTCTACTGGTGTAGTCCACTCCAAAGTATTCGAATTCCAAGGATTCTGAGGAGCACGTTTACCTAACCAAATCGATGAAAAGAAGTTCCACAAGAAGGCTACTTGCGCTAATGCAGAGATGATCGCTGCCCAAGTGACCAAGATATTGACAGACACCCATTTTTCCATGAATGGAAAATCAGTAAAAGAGTAATAACGACGTGGAACACCATCGATACCCATAAAGTGCATCGGGAAGAATACTAGGTAAGCACCGATAAACGTCATCCAGAAGTGTAAGTAACCCAATCGCTCGTCCATCATACGGCCAAACATTTTAGGATACCAGTGGTACACACCACAAAGCATTCCGAAGATCGAAGCAGAACCCATTACCAAGTGGAAGTGAGCTACTACGAAATAGGTATCGTGCAAGTTGATATCTAATGCCGCATTACCTAAGAAGATACCGGTAACACCACCAGACACGAAGAAGGAAACCATACCAATGGCAAACATCATCGCTGGCGTAAAGCGGATATTACCGCGCCACAATGTCGCGATGTAGTTGAAAGCCTTTACTGCTGATGGCACCGCAATGATCAACGTCGTGATCATAAACACACCACCTAAGAATGGACTCATACCTGTTACAAACATATGGTGACCCCATACGATAAAGGAAAGTACCGTAATACCTACTAATGAATAAACCATCGCGTGGTAACCAAAGATTGGTTTACGTGCATTGGTTGAGATCACTTCCGAAGTCAAACCTAAAGCTGGCATAACTACGATATATACCTCTGGGTGACCTAAGAACCAGAATAAGTGTTGGAACAAGATCGGAGAACCACCTTCATTCGGTAGGATCTGACCACCTACTACTAAATCAGATAAGTAGAAAGAGGTACCAGCCGATCTATCAAAAATCAATAAGACCACGGCAGAAACCAAAACTGGGAACGAAAGCAAACCAACGATAGCAGTTAAGAAGAATGCCCAGATAGTCAAAGGCATTTTCCAAAGATCCATCCCTTTTGTACGCATGTTCAAGATTGTACTCACATAGTTAGTACCACCTAATACTTGTGAAGCAATGAATAGCACCATACTCGCTAACCACAAAGTCATCCCCAAACCTGAACCTGCGATAGCAGTTGGCACGGCCGACAATGGTGGATAGATCGTCCAACCAGCAGAAGCTGGGCCAGACTCAATGAAGAATGATGCAATCATGATGATACAAGCTACAAAGAAGAACCAGTATGAAAGCATGTTCATCAATGGAGACGCCATATCGCGCGCTCCGATTTGATAAGGAATCAATAAGTTACTAAATGTACCTGATAATCCGGCTGTCAATACAAAGAACACCATCATCGTACCGTGAATAGTCACTAATGACAAGAAGAACTCTGGTTTAATACGACCTCCCTCAGCCCATTTTCCTAAGAAAACTTCTAAGATTGGAAATTCAGCATCTGGCCACGCAATTTGGATACGGAACAAGATGGATAAAACCATAGCAAATACGGCCATGATAATACCTGTGATCAAGAATTGCTTCGCGATCATCTTGTGATCCTGGCTAAATACATATTTAGTCAGGAATGTCTCATGATGGTGGTGATGATCGTGAGAATCGTGATCTGCTGCGCCGTGCGATATAACTGTAGTTGACATATCTAAAATTAAAACTCTTTAAAAAATTAATTTAATGAAGCTGTTTTCAACGTTTCTTCACCTTTCTCTGCCTGAGCGTATTCTTGCTGCAATGCTTCTGTGAAGAATTTCGGTTGTTTAGCAAGCCATTCTTTATATTCTGCTTCAGTTACCACTACTACCTTTTTCTGCATGTTGAAGTGACTTGATCCACAGATCTTAGCACACAACATCACGAAGTCATACGATTGATCGTTCAACTTATCACGCATATCACGTGTCGTAGTCGTTGGTGTAAACTGGAAGTAGTTCGTCATACCCGGTACAGCATTGATCTGTACTCTGAAATCTGGCATGTAGAAAGAGTGAATAATATCTTTAGAGATAATGTGGAAACGTACCGGCTGATTTACTGGCAACACAATCTCTGCACCTTGTACATCATCCCAAGCGGTTTTGTCGGTGAAGTCGATACCATACGCATTGGTAGGTGATGTCAATTTGTAATTACGTTTACCAATTACCCCATCAGCACCTGGATAACGTACTGTCCACATAAACTGCTCGCCCATCACTTCTACTTGAAGTGCTGAATCTTGCAATTCTTGAGGAACGTTAGTAATCTTTCTCCAAGTAAAGAAACCGAACAATACCAATACGGTCAATACAATAGCTGGAACGATAGTCCACAAACGCTCGATCGAATCGTTGTGTGGGTAGAAATAAGCTTTGCGGTTTAGACGCATACGGTACAAGTACGCGAATACCAACAATAGGATGTGCACTACAATCATCACAAACGTGGTAATGATCAACGTGATGATAAACATCTGATCAATGTCTTTACCATGCTCGGTAACTGCTGCTCTCCAAGACCATACTCCCCATACGGCGTAAGAATAATAAGTACCAACTAGGAAAAACACCAAGAAAACCAAAAATAAGGCTGCCTGTAGGTTGTTATTCGCTAATGGATTGTACTTACCATTGATACGGCGAGATAAGGTATAGATGTGTTGTATCTTGCCAATGACTGCTACGATGATACAGATCAACAAGAAATACATCAAGTAATACGTGATGTCCTTATACACCTGTGCATCGATCTGCTTATCTGCCTCTACCGATGCAGTTGCTCCGTCTGTTGTTGCTTGCTCATCTGGAGAAACTACCGCTGAAGCCGTGGTATCACCAGAAGCATCATCCGTAGCTACGGTAACACTATCTACCTGCGCTTCGTCACCTGGCGTAGCGGTTTCATCCATTTGGACATTACTTACAACCGAATCTTGTAAAGATGCGGAAGCAGGCAAAGCCACCATTAAATTCAACAGGAGCAAACAGCCTATTATCGTCTTGAACTTGTTATATTTTGTAAACTTCATTTTCTATAAAAACGTTTATACGTAATGCGCTACTTAACCTTTAAATCTGATGATGTAAACTCTCATCCAAGAATGGATGATGTTTCGGTGCCAATGCATGCTTGCTCAATTTACTAAGCACTAGAAAGGTGAACAATCCGGCAAAGCCAATCGCTGTACCTACCTCAATGATACCAAAACCGCGGTGAGCTTCTACTGTACCTGGCATAATCATAATGTAGTAATCTAACCAGTGACCTAAAAGAAGCAAGATAGCTACACACATCATGAATGTTTCTTTACGTTTTGCATCACGATCTACTAACAATAGCAATGGTGCTACGAAGTTAATCACGATACTCAACCAGAACCAAGGTTTGTACTCAGGCTCCCATCTTTTGTAAAAGTATACGGTTTCTTCTGGGATATTAGAGTACCAGATCAACATAAACTGTGCAAACCAGACGTAAGTCCAGAAGATCGAGAAACCAAACATCAATTTACCTAAATCATGTAGGTGGTTTTCATTCACCCATGACATATATCCTGCTTTCTTTAATAAGATCAAGATCAATGTGATCGCAGAGATACCACTTACCCACATTGCTGCGAAGTTATACCAACCAAACATCGTAGAGAACCAGTGTGCCTCTAAAGACATGATGGTATCGAATGACCAGATTGGTGTAGTAAAACCGAAGATTACTAAGAATAAAGCTGAAAGCTTAAAGCTCTTTTTGTATCCATTCAATCCACCGTTCAAATCTTCGTTGTATGATAATTTTGCTAAGATAAAAGCGAAAATACTATACGAGCCCATGAATAATACTTGACGGATCAAGAATCCAGGTACATTCAAGAACGCTGCCTTACCAGCAACTAGCGCATCGTAGTTAGGACTTGTTGGATCTGTAAGACCATCTGCATGCCAGTGGTGATATAGATTGTGTGTGTATAATCCTAGACCAACGATGATCAATAAAATTAAAGATGCAATCGGTAATACACTTGCCATTGCCTGAGGTATGCGTAATAAACCTGCAGACCAGCCAGACTGAGTGACTAATTGTAGCGCCACGAAGAATGCGCCAGCGGCACATACACAAGTGAAATAATAGCCCATCAATAATAAATTGGCGTAAGTACGCTCATGGATGATGTGATCATGCGACAACAAACCCCATGCAATACTTGCTATACCAATTACAACAGCGACTATGCTCAAAATTTTGGCTACGCCACCAAATTGAAACTGCTCGCTAAAATTATAATCGTGATGATGATTGTGAGTTCCCATTTATTAACTTGATGTTTAATTATTTCTTTTGTAATTCTTGCACATACATAACAACTTTCCACCGATCTTCTGGTGAGATTTGTGATGCGTGTGGTCCCATAGAGTTCCATCCGTAGGTGATCGTGTGAAAGATCTTACCTGCTGTCAATTCAGACATTTGTCCACCACGTGAAGATGGCGTGCCAGCTGACTTTTGGTAAGAAGGTGGCTCAGGGAAATTTTCCAAAGCACGTTTACCTCTAGAATCTTCTACTTCTCTGTCTTTCGTGATCGTACCGTCACCATTTCCTTCTGGCCCGTGGCATACTGCACAGTAAGTGACATACAATGCATGTCCTTCCTTCAAGTTTTGCTCTGTAACCGTTAATGGATTGACGGTAATCTCCGCACCTGCCAACTCATATCCTTCCACACTATTTTCGTAATCGAAACGCGTGAAACCAATCGGTGTAGTACCTGTTGGAGGAGTCTGAGCGGTGATTCCGTTCTTAAAGTTTTTATTCGGTTGATCCGGATTGAAAGCAATCGGATCATACATATTGCGAGAAAATTCCAAACCTGTACTACGAGTAGTACCGTCTCCGCAAGCAGAAACTACAGCAGCTAACGCAACCGCCGCACATACAGTTCCAAGAAAGTTCTTCTTATTCATAGCTAACATATTTCCTTTCGTTGTATTTAACCTCTACTGCACCAGCGTCTTTCAACAAACCGTCAATAAGGTTGTGATCTGTATTTTCTTTCGCATCAATAGCAATGATAAATCTATCATCAGATGCACGTAAGTCCATCACACGAGGTGCACGACCTGGAAACAAGTGATTGCGGTAGAAAAATGTAGCCACCATACCCAATGCACATAATAGGATCGTTACCTCAAAAGTAACTGGTACAAAGTTGGGCAAAGGTAATGATGGTTTACCACCTACGTTCATTGGCCAATCGTATGCCGTTGTGTAAAACAACAAGCTAAAACCTAAGATCGTTCCGGTAGCACCTGCAATGAAAGCTGCAATCGGCAAGCGAGAAGGCTTTACGCCTAACTTCGCTTCAATACCGTGAATTGGCATCGGTGTATAGCAATCGTAAATGCTGATATTGTTCTCTTGCAATTTCTCGATCCCGTGCATCATCTCGTCGGGATCTGCAAAACTACCTAGTATATATTTTGTGTTGCTCATTGCTATTATTTTTTACGTAAAGCATTAATATCCTCTTCCGATACGGAATCATACTTTGTCAACGAATCTCTAAAGTATTGTACTTGTTCCTCTGGGAATGCACCTTCTTGAACCAATTTCGTTTTCTGTTGTAGTGAAGCACTCTTCAATAGTAATTTCACCTCTGCCATAGCAATACTTGGCAAGAAACGGATAAACAGTAAGAACAAGGTAAAGAACAAACCAATAGATCCGATGAAGATACCTACATCGACCCAAGTTGGGTAGAACATCGCCCAAGATGATGGTAGGTAATCACGGTGTAGTGAAGTCACAATAATTACGAAACGCTCGAACCACATACCAATGTTTACGACGATAGATAATACCCATGAGATCGGAATACTAGTACGAATCTTCTTGAACCAGAATAACTGTGGTGAAATCACGTTACAAGTCATCATCGCCCAATAAGCCCACGCATACGGACCAGCCACACGATTAGCAAATGCATACATCTCGTATTCTGAACCAGAGTACCATGCAATGAACAACTCAGTTAAGTAAGCGATACCTACGATAGATCCCGTTACCATGATGATCTTGTTCATCGACTCGATGTGGAACATGGTGATATAGTTCTCAAAGTTCATCACTTTGCGAAGAATCAATAATAATGTCTGTACCATCGCGAAACCAGAGAAGATCGCTCCCGCTACGAAGTACGGAGGGAAGATCGTGGTGTGCCATCCTGGAATGACGGAGGTAGCAAAGTCCATAGATACAATCGTGTGTACTGAAAGTACCAGTGGTGTAGAGATACCGGCTAATACTAGGGAAACGATTTCAAAACGTTGCCAAGTTTTTACCGATCCATTCCAACCAAATGATAAGGTAGAATATACTTTCTTTTTCAAACCAGTAGCACGGTCACGTACCGAAGAGATATCCGGTAACAAACCTACGTACCAGAATACTAATGATACCGTAAAGTAAGTAGAGATCGCAAAGGCATCCCATACTAATGGTGAGTTGAAATTTACCCAAAGTGAACCATATTGATTCGGAAGTGGGAAAATCCAGTAAGCTAACCAAGGACGACCCATGTGAGCAACAACGTACGTAGCGGCACAGATTACAGCGAAGATCGTCATCGCTTCTGCCGAACGGTTGATGGAATTACGCCAGTTTTGACGGAAGAGCAAAAGTACAGCGGAGATCAACGTACCGGCGTGACCGATACCTACCCACCATACGAAGTCGGTGATATCCCAAGCCCAACCTACGGTCTTGTTCAAACCCCAAGCTCCAATACCAGTCCAAAATGTGTAACCGACACTGATAACCCAAAGCATGGCTCCGCAGACAGCCACGATAAATCCTATCCACCAAGCTTTGTTCGGCTTGTTTTCAACCGGAAGCAATACATCGTCCGTCACTTGGGCGTACGTGATCTTTTTCCCGGTTACTAATGGTTCTCTTAATATTGATTCGTTATGCGATGACATAGTTGTTTATTTCAAAAAATTGAACAAGATTAAGCCTCAAAGCTGTTTCTAACTTTCGTCATATAACCGATGTTCGGTTGTACGTTGATTTCTTCCAATACGTAGTAGATACGTTCGCTACGCAATGCTTTGGAAACTTCTGAATTAGGATCGTTAGCATCTCCGAAGATCATAGCATTCGCGCTACACACGCCTGAACACGCCATTTTGATATCTCCATCCTTTAACGGACGGCCTTCTACTTTTGCTTGAAGCTTACCTGCTTGGATACGTTGGATACACATAGAACATTTCTCCATTACCCCACGTGAGCGAGTGGTAACATCAGGGTTCAACACTAATTGTGTGAACTCATTGTTCAAGTAGTTATCAAAACGAGAATCATTCCAGTAGTTGAACCAGTTGAAACGACGTACTTTGTACGGACAGTTGTTCGCACAGTAACGTGTACCGAAACAACGGTTGTAAGCCATGTGGTTCAATCCTTCTGAAGAGTGAACGGTAGCTAATACCGGACAAACTGTTTCACAAGGAGCGTGTGAACAGTGCTGACACATCATTGGCTGATGCACCACTTTCACATTCTCGAATGAAGAAAGGTTAGCAATATCATCTTCTTTTGTGTAATCTACTCCGTCTTCCTCGATCGTATAGTAACGGTCGATACGCATCCAGTGCATCTCACGACGACGGCGAACCTCTTCACGACCTACTACTGGGATATTGTTTTCGATGTTACACGCTACGATACAAGCACCACAACCTGTACATGCGTTCAAGTCGATTGCCATCACCCATTTGTGACCTGGCTGCTCGTACTTGTTCCACAAGTCGTATGTTTTGTGATCATCCGAAAATTTACCGGCTTCAGAAGCTGGGTTCTTTAAGAATTTAGAGAATGTCGTTTCACGAATGATGTTACGACCTTCAATCGTATGGTGTGTTTGCGTTTGTGCCAACTCGTAAATACGAGATGCTTTCGTGATAGACACTTTGTTCACAAACTGCAATGTTCCAGCTTTTACTTGTGCGAATGGAAATGCATTCACCCCAACATTATTACCCGCTTTACCTACTTTAGTACGACCGTAACCTAAGGCTACTGATGCTGTACCTAACGCTTGACCTGGCTGTGATAGTACAGGAAGTTCTACTTCGAAATCACCTGCTTTAATCGTAGCGGTACTTTTCTCACCAAAACCAAGACGTTCTGCATCTTTAGGGTTAAGGGCAACGTAGTTGTCCCAAGTCACTTTAGATACTGGATCTGGCAATTCTTGCAAGAAAGCGTTGTTGGCGTAACGACCGTCGCGAATCGCTGCCGATTCGTACAGTGCTAATTCGAAGTCGTCACCCGCTTTGATTGCTTGAGCAGCTGTAGTTGCCGCAGAAGCTGCCGCATTTACATTACCAGTAAAAGAAGCAGCACCACCTGTCGCATTACCTTTGAACTCGAATCCTGTTTGTAGGATATCTGTCCAAGTTTTTGAACTTCCAGCTAGAATGTTGGTTTCCCAAATATTGCGAACGTACGTGTAGATATCGGTGTTGTTACCTGCCCAAGTTAGTAAGCTAACTTCTGCTTGGCGGGTGTTGAACACAGGATTGATCGTAGGTTGTACGATCGTGTAATAACCCACTTTTGACGACTCATCGCCCCAAGACTCTAAGAAGTTGCTCGTTGGCGCGATTGCTTTCAATTCTGAAGCAGTCTCATCGGCACGATCGGAGAACGAAAGGGTGAAATCTATTTTAGAAAGTGCCTGCTTTACAGCTGCACTGTCGTAGTAATCGTATACTGGGTTGCTATTCCAAAGAATAGCAGTACCAATCTGACCTGCATTGGCCATGCCCAATAAAGCAGCAAATTCAGACTCAGAACCTTGGTATTTCTTCGAATAGTTAGCTAGATCGATTGTCGTGCCATATGCGCCGATTGCTACGTTGATCGCATTGGTCAACGTTTGGATATGTACGTCATTCGCGCCAGCTACAACAACAGCTTGACCACGGTTTTTCAACAATTCTTGTGCAGCTAACTTGATTGCTTTTGCCGCATTAGCTTGCTGAATACCGCCAGCTAAGGAAGAACCAGTGATCTCGTTGTATAAAGAGATCAACACAGCAGCTTCTTCAGAAGGCTTGATGGCGATACGCACATCTGCATTAGTACCCGTCATGCTCAATCCAGTTTCGAATTGGATGTGACGAGACATTTTGCCTGCTTCTAAAGATTGGTAGTTTCTATTCTTGATGTAATCTTGTGTATGCTCTTCACCATCTAACCAAGTTCCTAAGAAGTCAGCGCCTACCGATAGGACCACTAATGCTTGTTCGAATTTGTAGGATGGAATTACTGCTTGACCAAAGCTAGCCTCGTTGGCTGCACGGATACCAGAGTAAGAGATTGGATCCAATTGTACGTGTACGGTACCTGGATATTTATTGGTGAATTCTGCAATAGCTGCCAAGGAAGTTGGGCTATTGATCGTTCTAGAAACGATGGCTACGCGTTTACCAGCCTGTACTGATTTGTTTAATGCCTCAATAACTCTAGCATCTAACTTAGCCCATTCTACATCTCTCCCATTGATTTGTGGATTCTGTAGTTTATTGGTCATATCGTACAAGTCTAATACTGAAGCGACCGTAGCCGACTCTGTACCTTGTACTAAACCAACACTGTTCGGGTTTGCCTCTACCAAGATAGGACGACCTTCACGTGTGCGGACTAGAATACTTTGTCCATTAAATGATGAAGCGTAATAGTTAGGAACACCCGGCGTTACTTCCTCTGGTTTGATTAAGTAAGGAACGGCCTTGTGAACAGGTGTATTTTGACAAGCAGCCAAAGAAACGGCACCTAAACCAAAACCCAAGACTTTCAAGAAGTCACGACGAGGCGTTTTGGTGCTCAATCCTTCTTCATTCAATACATCCTCTACGGGAATCGACTCAGAAAACTCTCCCTTGCTCGATTGTACGAACGCAGGAGTTTGATTTAGCTCTTCTAACCCTTTCCAATATTTTTTGTTGCTATCCATGTAAAGCTGTATATTAAGATTGCGTTTTTTCTGATTTGATTAATAGTGACACTTACCACATTCTAGACCACCGATCATTGCGGCTGTCATTTTCTCTCCTTTTTTCAATTTATCGTGTGCCTCGATTAATTGATCGTAGTACTGATTGTCGGTGTCTACCGAAGTTTCGCGGTGACAATCGATACACCATTTCATGGTTAGAGGAGAATATTGATATACTTCTTCCATCGTTTCGATTGGACCGTGACAAGTCTGACATTCTACACCTGCAACAACAACGTGCTGTGAGTGGTTGAAGTAAGCGAAATCTGGAAGGTTGTGGATTCTGATCCACTCAATCGGACGGGTATCGTTACCGTAAGTACGTGTCTCTGGATCCCAATCTACCGCACGGTACAATTTGGCAATCTCTGGAGAGATACCACTATCATTGTCATAGTGATCACCAGCAGTAATGGTATTATGACAGTTCATACATACGTTTGCCGAAGGAATAGACGCATTCTTAGATTTGAAAGCACCTCCGTGACAGTATTGACACTCGATCTGATTGACACCCGCGTGAATTTGGTGCGAGAATTTAATCGGCTGTACTGGCTGATAACCTTGATGTACACCGACATTCCAACCTGTCTTCCAACCGACAACACCCAGAAGTGCGACAATCATCAAGACCGCGAAGAATACCAATTTCTTATTGCGAACGAATGCTTTGGCAAACTGACCAAATTTCGATCCGCGAGCAGCATATTCTGCTGTAGCTACGTCAATAGATTCTTTGTTGGTATCGATTACTTTCTCTAAAGTCTTCGTGATACGAGACAATAAGATAGAAACACCTACCACGATAACGACCAATACAGATACAATGACAATCATCAATGTACTTGCACCTTGGCTACCACCAGCACCACCACCTTGCGCCGCAGCCTGCTCTTTCTTAGCAGCCGCTTTTGCCTCTTCTGCTTGAAGATACGCGATAATGTCACGCACATCGTCATCAGATAGGTGGCTGTAAGGAGCCATCATCGTAGGGAACTTTCCTTTTAACTCCACAGCTTGTGGATCGCCAGAATCGACCATACCTTGTGGATTGTGTACCCACTTGATAATCCAAGACTCTTCACGACGATCGGTTAATCCTGCCAAATCTGGTCCTGTCAATTGACGACCTACAGCGTGACAAGAATTACACGCGTTTGCTTTAAAAAGAGCACCTCCATTAGAGGCATCCTGCGCATTTGATACACTTGTAACGGCAAACAACAACACCAAACCAACTGATATTGACTTCGCCAGCTTTCCCAAAACGGATGAGATATTTCTCATATTTAGCACTTTATACTATTTTAATGTGTATGATATATTCAAAATCTCTTTGAAAGTAGAGTTTTCACCCCACTAAACTTTGCACAAAAGTATAACTATTTAAACAATCCCTGACAATTTGGTGACTGAATAGTTTAATTTATAACCGTTCTAAATAATAGCCTTAAAACGGCATTTAAATGGGTTTATTTCGTATTTTTGTATACAGAGGTAAACAATTTACGCATGAAATTACTTATAATTTTGGGCATCATTTGGATTTCATTGTTACAAGTTAATTGTAGTGATGAATCTACTAAAAATCGAACAGAAATGAGCAACAGCAAATACAATGAATTAACAGCAGAAGAGAAATATGTAATTGAGGATAAAGGAACAGAGCGACCATTCACGGGCGACTTGTTGGACAACAAACAGCAAGGCACGTATTTATGTAAACGCTGCGACGCTCCGCTATACCGATCAGAAGATAAGTTTGAATCTTTCTGTGGCTGGCCTAGCTTCGACGATGAAATAGAGGGAGCAGTACGCCGCGATACGGATGCCGATGGCCGCCGCACCGAAATTCTATGTAACGCTTGTGGCGCGCATTTAGGCCACGTCTTTAACGGCGAAGGTTTTACAGCGAAGAATACACGCCATTGTGTGAATTCGATTTCGATGAAGTTTGTACCGGAAGTGGTGGAGTAGGTTTTCGGGAGTCGAGAAGGGAGTTAATAGGGTTTAGAAAGTTGATAAGGTTGATACCTTAGATTGCCGCAGCGTTGTGCCTCGGCTTCGCAATGACGACTTTCAAGTAACGGACGACCTTCCATTATGTCGTCATCGCGCGGAGGAACGACAACGCGATCTTTTTATTAGTTAATAAGGTTGATAGTGTTCATAAAGTTGATAGCGCTTTAGATTGCCGCAGCCTCGTGCCTCGGCTTCGCAATGACGCCTTGGTGAGTCAGTAGTAATGTTTGGTAATTCTTAAAGCAATTCCTTAATCCGAATATTCCGAAAGGATACCGAGTCGGTATGGTTTTGTAAAGCAATCCTACCTGAAGCGTACTTTCCAAAGTCGGGGTAAGCCGTAATCGGACTATTGCTCACTAATTCGTGAAATGCAGGTGAATCCACTTCGCGCTCGAAAGTCAGCTTGTCGTTCAACCAAAAGCTTACCTTTCCTTTTTGTTGTACGATACGTGCCTTATTCCATTGCCCGTAGGGCAATGGCAAAGAATTTTCCGCCTTACAATCTACCGAATACAAGCAGCCTGCCCAGTGCGTAGAATCCCGCTGATGCCGCGGCTCAGCAAATTGATTATCCAACAATTGCATCTCCAAACCTGTGGCAAAAGTCGCCGCATACGCCGAATCTTCTTTTACATTGATCAGAATGCCGCTATTTCCCCCTTTATTTACTTTCCACTCCAAATCCAATTCAAAATCTTGGTATTCCTTATCGGTGATGAGATCACCGAATACGCCATCCGCCTTGTGCGGATCGCAGATCAACTCGCCTTGTTGCACTTTCCATTTGGAAGCTGCATTTCCTGCATTGTACAAATGCCAACCCGTCAACGAATCACCGTGCAATAAATCATGCCACTCCCCCACTTTACCTTCTTGCTCCGCTACTGTTTGTTTTTGCTCCGACTGCCTACAGCTAGAAATGAGCAGGACAAGTAGGATATTGAATACTATTCTCATAAAGTTTACATTGAGCTCACAAGATAGTAAATGCATCAAGAAAACAGCGGATGCCATCGGCAGATGTTACAAAGCATCTAGGTAGGCCATATACAAAGGCACACTACGAGCGATCCACGACTCCTCGGTATTCAGCTCCAGATCATAGTACGCAAACAAGGGCTGATAATCTGCTTTTACGTAATCAAAAGTCAGTTCGAATGGCCGTGTCAGCTCCTCCAAAGTATATTTATATTTTTCTTCGGCGCTATATATTTCTTCAGCAACACCTACAGAAATTGCGAGTGCGATTTTCTTGCCTTCCATTTTAAAACCACTTTTACTACCATATGCCCAACCATAGGTAAGTACCTCATCTTGCCATGTTTTAAAAAGTGGCGGACTGCTAAACCAATAGAATGGGAATTGAAAAACAATTTTATCGTACTGTTCGATGAGCTGTTGTTCTGCCGCCACGTTGATCATGCCATTGGGATATTCCCGATACAAATCATGTACATGGTATCGCTCCGGATTTTGCTGCAACGCACTCATCCATCTTTTATTGATGACCGAATTTTCCAAATCGGGATGTATAACTATTATTAAGATCTTCTCCATTCCACTATTTCCTATTTTCGATTCGAATATCATGCTTTATTTTTCGACTAATGTCATCCAGTGATAATAAAGCATTTTTGTAACTTCGCGTTATGACGTCGGATATCATTCAACTATTGCCAGATGCTGTGGCCAACCAGATCGCTGCTGGAGAAGTTGTACAACGACCCGCTTCGGCTGTGAAAGAACTGGTGGAGAATGCGATTGATGCTGGAGCAGATCAGATCAAACTGATCGTAAAAGACGCCGGAAAATCGCTAATCCAAGTGATCGACAACGGCTGTGGCATGAGCGTGACAGATGCACGCCTTTGTTTTGAAAGGCATGCTACTTCAAAAATTCGAAAAGCAGAAGATCTATTTGCCATCCGCACGATGGGATTTCGTGGTGAAGCCATGGCTTCTATTGCCGCTATTGCCCATGTGGAATTGCGCAGCAGACGTGTGGAAGATGAACTGGGTACGATTGTACAAATCGAAGGCTCTACCGTACTGGATCAATACCCCGAAAATATTCCTGCCGGAACCAATATCTGCATCAAAAATCTTTTCTACAATATACCTGCTCGACGCAATTTCCTCAAAAGTAATGCGGTGGAGATGCGTCATATTATTGACGAATTTCAGCGTGTCGCTTTAGCGCATCCCGAAATTAGTTTCTCCTTGCATAGTGATGGCAACGAAGTTTTTCGCCTGCCCAAAGAGGTATTGAAACAACGCATTGTACACCTATTTGGAAATAATTACAATCAGCGGTTGGTGCCCGTGGAAGAGGATACGACAATCTTGCGTATTCAGGGTTTTGTGGGCAAACCGGAGTTTGCGAAGAAAACCCGCGGTGAGCAGTTTTTCTTTGTGAACAAACGCTTCGTCAAAGATCCTTATCTGAATCATGCGGTAATGAATGCGTTTGAAGATATTCTTCCCTCCGATTCTTTCCCATTTTATGTGCTATGCATAGATATTGATCCGGCAAAGATCGATATCAACGTGCATCCGACGAAGACGGAGATCAAGTATGAAGACGAAAAATCCATCTACGCGATACTCCGCTCTGCCGTCAAGCGCTCGTTGGGTAGATACAATATAGCTCCTACGCTAGATTTCGACCAAGAGACGAGCTTCAATCACATGATCTCCCAGAAACCATTGGACGAGATACAAGCTCCAACGATTACGTTCAACCCGAGTTTTAATCCATTTGAATCGGAAGGCGGCAGCAGCACAACACGCACCTCTACTAGGAGTGCAGACTATGCGATGGGATTTGAGAAAAAAACCGCCATCCCGCAAAACTGGGATACCTTATATCAGATTACCGAACAGGACAACACGGCACAGCAGTTGCCACTCATTCCTACAGAAGAAAAAGAAAAGGCAGAGCAAGAAGAAATCAAAACCAGCGTCGTCAAGCAACCCTTTCAGCTACACAACAGATACATTGTATCGCAGATCCATTCGGGCTTTATGCTGATTGATCAACAAGCCGCGCACGAACGGATCTTGTATGAGCAATTTGTAGAACATCTGGAACGTCAGCAAGGATTGAGTCAGCAAAGCCTCTTCCCACAAACAATCGAATTAAGTAATTCCGACGCGGCTTTGATGCAAGAAATATTGCCTGATATACAGTCGCTGGGATTTCAGTTACGTCCATTTGGAAAAACAACGTATATTGTAGACGGTATTCCGGCAGATGTGGGCAACCACCTCAACGAGACTACGGTGATTGAGCAATTGCTAGAAGATTTTAAGAACAATAAGGATGAGCTCAAGATGAGCAAACGCGAAAATTTGGCAAAAAGCTTGGCGCGTAGCGCCGCGCTAAAAAGTGGCACCGCGCTTGACCATGCTTCGATGGCAGACTTGATAGACAAGCTGTTTGCCTGTACGGCACCGAGCATCTCCTTACAGGGAAAGCCGATCATCATTACATATACGCTGCAAGAACTGGCCGAACGATTTGCAAAAACACTATAATAACAAAAACTATACTTTAAAGATTGTATGAATCCGTTGAATAATTTACCTCCTATTGCCAAGAACCTCTTGATTATTAATATCATTTTCTTTGTAGGCTCAGCAATTTTTTCTGGATCCAGCGAGTTTTTTGGTGTGTTTTATCCGGATTCCCCTTTATTTAAGGTTTGGCAACCGATCACCTATATGTTTATGCATGGCAGCTTGATGCATATCTTCTTTAACATGTTTGCTTTGGTGATGTTTGGTTCTATCATTGAGCAAGTGCTGGGCAATAAACGTTTTCTAAATTATTACTTGATTTGTGGTCTGGGTGCATTGGTATTACAATATGGTGTACAGGCGATAGAGGTATATCAAATTACAGGTACTATAAGTGCACGCGATTGGTTGGAAATCGATATGTATAGTGGACGTACCTACGCCACTCGCCCAATAGATCGCGATAGTTTGGAAGTGCTCGCGTCGATCTATAGAACACCGATGGTTGGTGCGTCGGGCGCTGTTTTCGGACTTTTATTGGCATTCGCGTACTTGTACCCTAATATGCCTTTGCAGTTCCTCTTTATTCCGGTGCCGATCAAAGCGAAATACTTTGTAGGTGGCTATATCCTGATCGAGATTTATCTAGGCTTTGCTCACACTACTTCTTCTATTGCGCATTTGGCGCACGTAGGCGGTGCACTTTTTGGTTTTATCCTGCTTAAAACCTGGGGAATCAGACGTACAAATTTTTACTAGGATAGGTGATGTACAACGAAGGGACTTTGAAGGAATTTCTGCGAACGACATATCGTTCGGGATCTCCTGTACCCTATATTATCTCAACGAAAATTCTGCTATTCGTACTGATCTACATCTTTGATCTATTGTACGACACAGAGACGATCACAGCGCCACTATTTGACCAAACGTTGGCTTTGCTGAGCCTTCCAAAATCTTTTTCGGTTTTCTTACAGCAACCTTGGTCATTATTGACCTATACTTTTCTCAATCAGAATTTATTAGAATTACTGTTTGATTGCTTGTGGCTGTATTGGACGGGGCGTATCTTTCTCAATCTACTGCAAACGCGTCAATTGATTACCGTATATATTGGTGCGATCATTTGTGGTGCTTTGATGTATTTGGGAATGAGTCAGCTCAACGTATTCGCACAACAAGGCGCTTCTTATCTCTACAGTGGAGCAGTAGCCAATGCTGCTGTGATCGGATCATTGCTAATTCTGGTGCCAGAAACCGAGATTCGTTTGTTTTTATTTGGTAATGTACGCTTACGCACCATCGGTCTGATATATTTGGCATTACAATTGGGTTATTATATCCTAAATGATCAATCTGCTGCTGGAGCTTATGTGGTTGCTATCATTTGGGGAGTTGGGTTTATGCACGCACTAAAACAGGGGAATGATTGGAGTCTTTTGTTTCGTAAGAAAAAGAGACATTCGCTAAAGGTAGTGCATCACAAACCAACAGGGCCAACATACAAAAGTTACCGTGCAGATCTTCCTAATCAGGAGGTCATCGATGAGATCTTAGATAAAATATCACTCAATGGATATGACAGTCTAAGCGCATTTGAAAAAGAAATCCTCTTTAAAGCCAGCAAGCAGGAAAAGTAGTACCATGCCCAGACATACGAATAAACTTGGTTTTTTTAGTAAATTGATCTTGCTGTTCAATGCGCTTGCGTTATTGGCGCTATTTGCAAGTTATTCAGCATCGTTTGTTAATCCGACCTTCTTCTGGCCGACCGCAATTTTTGGTCTCGCCTACCCTCCTATTCTTCTCGCTAATATCATCTTCGTAATCTATTGGCTCGTCAAGAAACCAAAATTTGCCCTTGCATCGTTTGTGGCCATATTGATTGGCTGGCCGTTGATGACCAAGCATATTACATTTAATAGTAGCACAGCGGCAGCACAGGCAGAAGATAGCACCCTTCGGGTAATGTCTTACAATGTACATCTCTTTCAGGCGATTCAGGATAAGCATACGCAAACCCAAGATAGCGTGATTAAGCTCGTGCAAGATCATCAGCCCGATGTGCTGTGCATGCAAGAGTTTCAGAGCACGGTGACTGGCGAACAGAAATTCACCGAAAAGATGAAGAAGGCTTGCGATTTTAAAGATTACTACTTTTCTCCGGCCAATGAAAATGCGTATCACGGCTACGGACATGTGACGTTTTCCAAATACCCGATCGTAGATGCGGGCGTGATCAATGATTATTCTTATGGGATCAACCGAATCGTATTTACGGATATTGTCAAAGATCAGGACACGATTAGAGTATATAATGTGCACCTACGCTCTTTCTTGTTGCAAGATGAAGATAAGGATTTCATTAAAAACCCTTCTGGTGCTGATGATGAAAAAGCAGCTGGTAAACGTGTAGGTCGTAAATTGAAAGATGCCTTTTATTACCGCAGCAGACAAGTGGAATATCTTTTAGCGCATTTTGAGACCACCAAACATCCAAAGTTGGTAATGGGCGACTTCAACGATACGCCGATGTCATTTAGCGTGAATACGATTGGAAAAAACATGAACAATGCCTTCCAAAAGAAAGGGAATGGCTGGGGCGTTACCCACTTTGAGGTATTCCCAATACTACAGATCGACTATATCTTTTCTGACTATGATGTATTGGATTATGGCATCATCAAACGTAAGTTTTCCGATCATTACCCGATCTGGGCAGATGTGAAGCTCTAAAAGATTTCTATTATTAATATTCCCAACGTGGCTTGGGCACACAAGTAATATCTGCTGTTTTGCGTAGCACAATAGGTCGTTGGTCAAAGCGGCTTTCTAGCACCACACTATCCGCGCTTTGTGCCGTTATTTTGAATCTTGGAATATACGTTCCAGATCGGTAACAGCCAGAGATCTTTTGTTTAAAATTGGGTTTGGTGTACAAGCCATCTACGATTAAGCTATCGCCACGCACCACATAAACGCCTTTGGCATACTCCGTCCAACTGCCAGATCCAAAACAGCTATCCGACATGTTTTTCACCGTAGAATTGACCCGAAGTGTGGCGTAAACAGAATCACAGGTCACTTTGAATTCGTGCAAGGTATAATGCAGCATCTGCTCTTGACCCGGAATGGAATCCTGCACCCATTCGCCCTGAAAAAAATCAGCTCCCGTCGTTTGCATTTCGGATTGCCGCACACAGCTGGCAGAAAACAAAAGCATGCCCACTAAAAGTAGGCATGCTTGGCTACGATATCTATTTATCATCGTAAAAATAATATACTATTTGATGTTTCCAACCATCGTCTCTGGGCGTACCCATGCATCAAAATCTTCGGCAGTCACATAACCTAAGCGCACGGCTTCCTCTTTCAAGGTTGTGCCATTCTTATGCGCTGTTTGCGCGATTTCGGCCGATTTATAATAACCGATTTTGGTGTTCAATGCAGTCACCAACATCAAGGAGTTATCTACCAACTCTTTGATACGCGTATGATTTGGCTCAATTCCTTGTGCACAATGCTCATCAAACGACATACAAGCATCGCCAATCAGGCGTGCCGACTGCAAGAAGTTGTAGGCCATCAATGGTTTGAATACATTCAATTCGTAATGTCCTTGCGTACCACCAATGGTGATCGCGACATCGTTACCCATTACCTGTGCTGCCACCATCGTCAATGCTTCACATTGCGTTGGGTTTACTTTTCCAGGCATGATAGAAGATCCCGGCTCGTTCTCTGGAATCAATATTTCACCAATTCCCGAACGCGGACCAGAAGCCAACATACGGACATCATTCGCAATTTTATTCAAAGAAACCGCCAACATCTTCAATGCACCGTGAGATTCTACAATCGCGTCGTGTGCTGCCAAAGCCTCGAATTTGTTAGGAGCCGTCACAAATGGATGTCCGGTGAATTCAGCAATGTATTTAGCGACCAACACATCATAGCCTTCTGGCGCATTTAATCCTGTTCCTACGGCTGTACCGCCCAAGGCGATTTCTGACAAGTGAGAAAGGCTGTTATTCAACGAACGCAATCCGTAATCCAGTTGCGCTACATAACCCGAGATTTCTTGTCCTAACGTGATCGGCGTAGCATCCATCAGGTGCGTTCTACCAATTTTTACCACTTCTTTGAAATCAGCGGCTTTCTTCGCCAAGGTATTGCGCAATTGCGTCACACCAGGGATGGTTGTTTCTACGACCGCTTTGTACGCCGCAATATGCATTCCTGTCGGATACGTATCGTTAGAAGATTGTGATTTATTTACATCGTCATTCGCTTTCAAGATAGGCTCGCCTTCACCGATCTGACCGCCAGCCAGTACTTGCGCACGATTGGCAATCACTTCGTTCAGGTTCATATTTGACTGTGTACCAGAACCTGTTTGCCAGATCACCAATGGAAAATGCTCATCTAGCTTGCCAGCTAATATTTCATCACACACTGCTGCGATGGCGTCTCTTTTTTCTACCGGCAATACGCCCAAATCGTAGTTCGCGTAAGCAGCAGCTTTCTTCAAGTAAGCAAAACCATCGATCACTTCTTTCGGCATAGAGGCCGAAGGACCTATTTTAAAATTATTGCGTGAACGCTCCGTTTGTGCTCCCCAGTATTTGTCTGCAGGCACTTGGACTTCGCCCATCGTATCCTTCTCGATTCTGAATGACATAGTAAAATATGATTGTTTATATAAAGCAAAGTTAATGAAAATAAGCCTTTTTGCGGAATGTGTATACCGCCGCAAGCAAAGTGAAATGTCACATTAAGGTCACATACCCAATCTTCTATTGAGGTGCTCCTTGATATGATGATACAATTGTTTGGGCTTGAGCGTACGCCAAGGAAAATCATTGAGGTAATCGCCGAAACTCACGTAATAATCGATCTGATTACGCACAAATTCCTCGATCACGTGCGGTCTAAAGTTGACCCCAGCAATCCAGCCATCCTCAATATCTTGAAACCACTCTTCGTAATACGAATCGTCCGACGCATGAAAGTTCAACACGTTCTCGCCGATCAGTACAAATTGGGTGATGCCCGCATTAATCATCACGTCGATAAGCTCTCGCTTCATCATCATCACATCGTTGTATATCGCATCGTTCCATTCCCCGATCAGCTCAATAACTGCGTATCCGCGATCATAGTCGGCATACAAAACTTTGAGGTATAGGGTGTGCGACCCAAAATCATCCCATTGTGGATGCAGCAGAAAGTTGTAGATCTTCTTATCAAATTCAAACTCACTATACTCCATTCCAAAGAATGGGCTGCGCTCATCTTCTGACGCAATGTAATCATCTCTCCAACTGTAAAAAGGCTCTATTTCGTGCATTTAAAGATTTTTTCAAATATTACAAATAATTTATTTTTATAAAAACATGTTGGACTTCATTTTGTACATAAAATAATTGTTATTATGTTTTTAACATTGTGATTTTGCAAGTAATTTTGCTTTCCAAACCACGCAGATGCAGAAGGAGACTAGGAAAAATATTTTTGTTGCCGCCACTTATGGCGCGACATTAGTGCTGGGGTTAATTTTAGGGCAAAACTATGCTGATCAGCAAGGTAATAAGCCAGGAAATACCCTTGTACCTATCGGCCTTTCTGACAATACGTACAAGCTACAACAAGTCGTCGATCTGATCTCTGCCGCGTATGTGGATAGCATCAATACCGATTCGATACAAAACGGAGCAATTAATCATATTATTGCCCATCTAGATCCTTATTCTAGCTTTTTACTTCCCAAAGAATCTCAGTCTCAAACTGAAATCCTCGAAGGAACTTTTGAAGGCATCGGAATGGAATATTTCAACCTGAACGACACACTCTTAATCGTAGGATTGATTACCAATGGACCAGCAGATAAAGCCGGTTTCAAAGTGGGTGACCGCATCTTGCGCATAGACAATAAGCCGCTCGCTGGTGTTGGTGTTTCTAAAGAAGAAGTAGACAAGTTGATCCGTGGCAATCGCGGCTCGGAGGTCAGCTTCCACATCAAACGCGAGAACATTGAGCTTCCGGTACCTATCAAAGCGACGCGCGATCAAATCAATGTCAGTTCACTGGACGTAGCCTACATGATTGAGCCAACTGTAGGATTCGTTCGCATCCGTAGATTTGGGCAGCGTACCGCGGATGAATTTCGATCGGCTATCATACAGCTGAAAAAACAAGGAGCGCAAAATTTAATTCTCGATCTTCGGGACAATGGTGGCGGATATTTTCATGTTGCGATACAATTAGCGGGCGAATTCTTCTCGGACAAACGCCTCATCGTGTATACTGAAGGTGCACACGAAAAGCGACGCGAATATTTTTCAGAGCGCACGGGAGAGTTTAAGGATGGCAAATTGGTGATATTGGTCAATGATCGCACCGCATCGGCTAGCGAAGTTGTGGCGGGCGCCATTCAGGACTGGGATCGCGGTACGATCATCGGTCGTCGCAGCTACGGGAAAGGGATCGTGCAAGAGCAGTTTGATTTTGCAGACGGATCTACGATTAACCTAAGCATTGCCAAGTACTTTACGCCGCTAGGCAGAAGCATTCAGAAAAAATACAGCGCCAACTGGTCCAACATGGATGCAAAGACCAGTTTGTACAAAGGATTGTGGGCGTTAGATACATTGTATGCGCATGGACAGGCTTACAAAACCGGTATGGGGCGCGAAGTTTACTCTGGCGGAGGTATTGTACCGGATATTCTTATTCCAAGAGATTACAACGAATTGAGCTTGTTGTATCAGCAAATCTCGAAATCGAACTACTTGGATCAATTCGTATACGAGCGCTTCACCAAGCAGCTCCCTGCCTATTCTATCGAGAACTTTTTGCAAGGTTACAATTTACCTTATACTGAATATTTGGCTTTTATAGAGTTCCTGAACAAAACGGGAGGTATTGAGGTTTCTGCGCAAAAACAACGCGATCTGCACGATCTCATCCAGACCGATATCGAAGCATTGGTAGGACGTTATTATTTTGGGCGCGAAGCATATTTCAAAGTCAAAAACCGCGATGACAAATACATTCGCAAAGCGATGGAAGCCTTCGCGCCACAATTGATCGTACAAAAATAAGCCTTTCGAAAAATCATTTCCGAAAGGCTCATCTTTATATATATTGGTGCTTTCGCACCATGAATTCTCCAATACTAGAATTTCCAGCGCACGAATGCTTCAATCGCTTCGTAGTTCGCCAATCCAAGTTGATGATACAAGCCTGCTGTCTCGCTCGTACGATCTTCGGCACGCACCCAGAATTCACGTGGATCATCTCCTGGGAATACCGGCACATCTTTCTGTGATTGGTGTTTGAAGATGGCAATACGCTTGCGCTTCACCTCTTGTGGAGATAATGGCACGGCCATTTCGATCTCGTGGATCGGATATTCGTGCCATGCACCTCGGTACAACCACAACCAACAATCCTTCGTCCATTCATCTGTTTCTCTCAAGCGGATCAATGCTTGTAGAATAATATCAAAACATACACGGTGTGTGCCATGTGGATCGGCAAAATCGCCTGCCGCAAATACTTGGTGTGGTTTTACCTGACGAAGTAATTCCATGGTTTGTTGGATATCGTCTTCAAAATCTACTTCTTTAGAAAACTTGCCGCGATCATAGAATGGCAAATCTTGGAAATGAATATGCTCATCTGGCAATCCAACAAAACGTGCTCCCGCAATCGCTTCTCCTTTACGAATCAAACCTTTGATCGTACGGATCACTTCTGGATCTACTTGATTTGGCTTTTTAGATTCGAAGAAGGTTCTGGCTTCGTCGTATATTTTTTGTTTTGCTTCTTTTTCTTCAGCGCTAGATGCAAAATCAATCACAAACTCTAAATAGCGAAGCACATCATCATCCCAAACGGCCGTATTCCCAGAAGTCTGGTACGCCACATGCACCTGATGCCCTTGATCTGCCAAACGGATAAACGTACCGCCCATAGAGATCACATCATCATCTGGATGCGGGGAGAAAAGAATCACATTTTTAGAAGCTGGATTGGCACGCTCCGGACGATTGGAATCATCCACTCCCGGCTTGCCACCTGGCCAACCTGTAATGGTGCGTTGTAATTCGTTGAACACGCGGATATTGATCCCATAAGCTGGTCCTTTCTCGGTCACCAACTGCGCCATACCGTGTGTATTATAATCGTCGTCCGTCAATTTCAGAATTGCTTTGTCCAATTCCAAAGAAAGCCAAACAACTGCTTTTTTGGCTAATTCATCTGTCCATACCACATCTTCCGCCAACCAAGGCGTGTCAAAACGCGTTAATAAAGAAGCGGCATCCTGATCTAATATGAATTCTACATTATCCGAAAGTTGTAAGTAGGTTGCTGGAATATCTGCAGAAAGTTCGCCTTCGATGGCTTTCTTCACAATCTCGGCTTTCTTCTCATTCCAAGCCATCAAGATAATCTCTTTGGCTTTGAAGATCGTACCAACTCCCATCGTAATGGCTTTGGTAGGTACATTTTCTTTACCACCGAAATCTCTTGATGCATCTCTACGCGTCAAGTCATCTAGAGTAACTAAGCGTGTACCAGAGTTTGGCGCAGAACCTGGCTCATTGAAACCGATGTGTCCTGTACGACCAATACCTAATAATTGAATATCTAAACCGCCATAACTGCTGATCTTGCGCTCGTAATCCTCACAGTATGCGTGAACCTGATCTGCAGGAACAGTACCATCCGGAATATGAATATTTTCAGTCGGAATATCAACCAGATCAAACAGGTGTTTTTTCATGAAAGAAACGTAACTCTGATCTGCCGTCGGGTGCATTGGATAGTATTCATCCAAGTTGAACGTGACAACATTTTGAAAGCTTAATCCTTCCTCGCGGTGCAAACGTACTAGCTCACGATACACTTTGATCGGAGTAGCACCGGTAGCCAAGCCTAAGATTGCTTTTTCACCGTTGTGTTGTTTGCTTTGAATTAAGTGTGAAATACGATGAGCTACGTCGATCGACGCTTCATCTGCTGTTGGATATACCTTCACAGGCACCTTCTCAAACCGAGTTTCTTCCAATAAATTTAATCTGGCCATTCTATTAAAATAAGTTTTATTACGGTAGTGATAGAATAGCAAATGTAACGAAAAACCCAGAAAATTTTGGCTGAATCGAAGAAATATCGATCAAAAATATTCGAACTGCTACGGAAGTAAATAAATGCAGCTCTGAGACATACATCATATTTAAACTTTTTGCACATCGTCAGTCTAACTTTAATTAAATTTACAAAAACGAGAAATCTATGAAGTCACTACTTGCATTCCTGATATTTTGCCTACCCATCATGGCCTTTTCGCAATCTAAAGAAGAACTAGTCGAGAAAATAACTGCAAATCCAAAGGATGTGGGTAGCATTGCTTTGATTCAGAAAGTTGGCGGCTACGATCCGGATTACAAAGAACTGACAGCTCTATTTAAGAAACTGGACAAAAAAGTGCGTAAAAGCACGCAAGGACAGATTTTTGATCGCTACCTACAAGCGTTAGAAAACAGTTCGGTCGGCAAGAAAGCACCAAGCATTACCCAATTCGATCTAGAAGGATCACCGTATGCACTATCTGATCTGCAAGGACAGTATGTGTTGGTCGATTTTTGGGCGAGTTGGTGTCCACCTTGTCGTGCCGAAAACCCGAAACTGGTGGCGCTATATGAAGAATTTAAGAGCAAAAACTTTGAAATATTAGGTATTTCCTTCGACTCAGAATTCGAAAATTGGGCAAAAGCGGTAAAAGATGACAACCTGACTTGGAAGCATATCTCAGATTTGCAAGGCTGGAATAACTACGCGAGCTTGGTTTACGGTGTTAAAGCGATTCCTCAAAATATTTTGGTAGATCCTCAAGGCATCATTATCGGACGCAATCTACATGGCGACGCTCTTCGTGCTAAGCTGATGGAAGTCTTGTAATTCTGCCAAAAAGCCCCCAATCGAATAGTCTACCATCTTGCCAGACTTTTTCTTATATTAGAAAAAAATGAGGTTATGAGAAAAGTAGAAACGGATTTGATTCACGAAGGCGAGCAGTATAATGATACACGAGCGGTGACACCGCCCATTTATCAGACAGCGACGTACTTGGCGGGTGGGACGATGGAGGAACAATTATCTGATGCTACTGGAACCAAATCTCCTTATTTCTATCATAGACATGGTAATCCGACCAATAGTCAGCTCGGCGAAATAGTAGCCAAACTAGAAAAGTCGGAAGATGCGCTCTTGTTAGCCACCGGTATGGCGGCGATTTCCACGGCTGTGCTCGCTACTGTTGTAGCAGGAGATCATGTCATTGTGCAAAAGGCACATTATGCCGCGGCACAGGTTTTCTTCCGCGAATTTCTTCCTGCTTATGGCATCGAAGTAACGCATGTAGATCAGACAAACATCGCTGAATTTGAGGGTGCAATTCAGAAAAACACGAAGTTGATTTATCTCGAAACGCCTTCCAATCCCAATCTAGAAATCACGGATCTGGAAGCGGTGGCGCAATTGGCCCGAAAAAATCAGATCTTCACCATCGTTGATAATACGTTTGCTTCTCCGATTAACCAAACGCCTCTCGATTTTGGAATTGATGCTGTGATACACAGTGCGACCAAATATTTAGGAGGACATAGCGATCTCACAGCTGGCGCAATCTGTGGCAGCAAAGAATTTATTCACAAAGCTTGGCGCAGATCATTGCTGTTAGGCGCTTCTCTTAGTCCGATGGATTCTTGGCTATTACTACGTGGGCTCAAAACGCTCTCGCTCCGTATCAAACAAATCAATGAAAATGCGCTAACATTAGCGACTTGGCTGGAAGGAAAACAAGGAATTCAAAAGGTTACTTATGTGGGTTTGCCTTCGCATCCGCAACATGCTCTGGCCAGTAAACAAATGCGTGGATTTACTGGAATGCTGTCGATAGAATTGGCTGGTGAGGATGAACAAAAGGCTTACGCCAACGCGCAACGTCTGTTAGAGAAACTCGATATTTTTGCCAATGCAGTAAGCTTGGGCGGGGTAGAATCATTGATAACGCATCCAGCTAGCTTGTGGAACTCTACACAGCAGCCCGGAACACCTAGCAAACCAGCTTTCCCTTTAGGTTTGCTGCGCATCTCCGTCGGGATTGAGCATATTGACGATCTCAAAGCAGATCTGCAACAAGCGCTGGAATCCATACAATAAGATGCCATCTTCGCGGTGGCGTATTATGCTTCGCCGCGAAGCAATTCGAAGATCGTAATCTCTGGCAATATACCGACGCGACCTGGATAACCCAAGAAGCCAAAGCCTGTATTCACATACAATTTCTTGTTTCCATCTTTATACAAACCGGCCCATTCTGGATAGATATACTGCGCCGGACTCCACTGGAAATGTTCGGCACGCACACCAAACTGCATACCGTGTGTATGACCAGCAAACATGGCATCTACATCGCTATCCAACACTTGTGCACGCCAATGTGATGGATCGTGCGACATCAGCAATTTGACCGCATCTTCTTCAGTACCTTGTAATGCTTTAGCCAAATCTCCTTTTTTAGGAAAACGACCCATACCCCAGTTTTCGACACCCACAATAGAAATACTTTCGTTGCCCATCGTAATGCGACGATTTTCATCGCGAAGTAGATCCCAGCCCATGACTTTGTGCGTATCTACCAAATTTTGAAAATTTTTACGCTTCGCGGCCGAATCTTCAAAACCATATTTGTAATCACCATAATCGTGATTTCCGAGCACAGAGAATACGCCCAATTCGGCCTTTACCTTAGCAAATATATCTTGGTAATCGCGCATTTCCGAAGCTTCATTATTCACCAAATCACCCGTGAAAAAGATCACATCAGGTTTCTCTCCCAGCAACATTTCTACACCGCCTAATACTGCTTTGCGATTGTAAAAAGAACCGGAGTGCACATCCGATAATTGACCCAATTTCATCCCATGAAACTCTTTAGGCAAGTTGGGAAGATATAACTTTTGATGACGAATTCTATAATCGTACGCACTGGAGATTACGCCCCAAGTTAATGGAAAGAAAGGTATGGAAGCTACCGCAAGCCCCGATTTTAATAAAAAATCTGATCGACTAATACCGTGTTTTTTTTCTTCGACCAGTTCTTCTTGTTTTTCGACAACTGGACTCGGTTCTTTCTTGCGAAATAATCTCGCGAGCCATACGCCTCCACGGCGAATATCGTCGATCAAAAGGATAATCACGTAGATCAGCTTGCAGACCACCGTAATAAAAAATGCGACCAAGATGATGGATCGATACATCAACGGAATACTAAATTTGTAGGAAACAAATACTCCTGCGGCTAGAATTGCGCTGTAACCCCACCAAACCCAAGTAAACCATTTCTTTTTGGCAAACTGTATTCCCGAGCTGCGCAGCGCAAAGAATATGTATAAGTCAAAAACAAATAGTAAAATGGTATTATAGATAATCATCATAATTAATTCCTTTCGTTTAGCGCTAAGCGCTTCAAAGATTCAATCCATTTTGGATTAAGGTTTAGGCTTTCTACCATAGCCACCTCTTCGCCACCTAATGCTTTAAATTCATCAGCGTATTCTACTTGTATCTCATCCAACGTTTCGATACAGTCGGCAACGAATGCCGGGCTAAATACTAACAAACGCTTTTTGCCAGCAGTAGCCAAATCGTGCAACGCATCGGAGGTATACGGCTGTATCCAAGGCGTTTTCCCTAAACGAGATTGAAAACAGACGGAGTATTGTTCTGGTCTAAGACCTAATCTCTGTACAATTGCTCTAGTAGTCGCATAGCATTGTGATACATAACAATATGGATTGGTCGTTTCTCGACATACCGCGCATCCATGGCTTTCGCAAGGGGCTTCCTCTTTGCGCGGATTGATTTTCTGCAATTGCCTTACCGGCAATCCATGGTAACTGAACAGAATATGGTCGAAGCTATTCAGATCATGACGTTGTGCATGCTCCGCGATAACATCTATCAGCAAATCATCATCACAAAAGCTATTCACAAAACTGATTGCGGGAATGTATTGCCATGTACGCACAATCTCCATGACGCGGTCAATGACTGATCCTGTGGTAGCCGAGGCGTACTGAGGAAACATCGGAATGACGCGAATAGATTCCAACAACATACCTTCCATCTCCCCGAGCACGTCAGGTAGTGAAGGATTTTGATAGCGCATGGCTAATGCCACATGGTATTCTTCGCCCAAAGCCGCTTGCAGCATTTCTTGCTGCTTTATACTGTAATACATCAAAGGAGAGCCCGTCTCTTCGTCCCAAATGGTTTTGTAGGTTTCGGCGGATTTTTGCGCTCTTCGCGGCACGATGGCACCTTTTACCAGCAAATTGCGCGTAAAGTACGGAATATCAATCACCCGGCCATCCATCAAAAACTCATCTAAATAACGACCAACATCGCGGGTAGTAGGCTTATCCGGTGTACCTAATTGCACCAGCAATATGCCTTTTTTTGCACTCTTCTTCATGTACCAACAAATTTAAGATTTCTCCATTATCGTGCCCGTAAAAGGCACGCAATGTGATGTAAAAATGACCTTACAATGCTTCAATAGATGCTTTTACATCTTTCATCAACCACATCGGTGTAGATGTAGCACCGCAGATGCCGACGGATTCATTAGATTGAAAAACGGCTGCATCCAACTCACTTACATCCGAGACAAAATAGCTATTGGGATTAGCCGATTTGCACACATCGTATAAGACTTTACCGTTAGAAGATTTCTTACCCGACACAAAAACGATACGGTCATATGCTTGGGCAAAATGCAACAAGTCTTCGTAGCGATTGGATACTTGACGACAGATCGTATCATTGGCCTTTACTTCGTGACCACGATTGATCAACTCTTCTTTGATCGCATAAAACTTATCGACACTTTTAGTCGTCTGACTATACAAGGTAAATGATTGCGGCAATTCTACATCGTCCAGCTCAGCAATATCTTGGAATACTAACGCTTCATCGTTCGTTTGCCCTTTCAATCCAATCACCTCGGCATGACCATGCTTACCGAAAATGAGTATTTTCTCCTTGTTATCGTGAGAAGTTTTAATCCTATTTTGCAGTTTTAATACCACCGGACAGGAAGCATCGATCAATGTAATATTATTTTCTAATGCCGTTCTATAAGTTTCTGGCGCTTCACCATGCGCTCTAATCAGCACTTTAGCATTTTGTAAACCTGGCAGATCTTCATGGCTGATAATCTGCAGACCTTTCGCTTTTAATCGCGCGACTTCTTCATCATTATGCACTATATCGCCCAGACAATAAAGCTGTCCTTCTTCTTCCAAGATCTCCTCGGCCATATCAATGGCATAGACCACTCCAAAACAGAAACCGGAATCCTTGTCAATGGTAACTTGTAAATTCTTCGACATAGTGGTACAAAGATAATCAATAGATGCGAGATACAACTCTTTGTCAATCTGCATTTATATCCAACGATTATGCGTGCAATTTGTTCATCTTTATATATGATTTGGCACGAATTTAAAATTCCAGAACACGAAGGCGTATCTTCTATCCAAGTAAATGGCAAAAAACTCTGCTTAGTTTACCAGTCCGGACAGCCATATATTACAGGCACAAAATGCCCGCATGCTGGTGCTGACCTATCTCAGGGCTGGTGCGAGGATGGGAAATTAATCTGCCCATTTCACCGACATGGTTTTGATATCAAGACAGGAAGAGGAAATCCTGGCCAAGGAAACTACATAAATACCTACCCCGTAAAACAAGAAAATGGCAGTTGGTACGTCGGTATTACAAAACCTTGGTGGAAAATATTTTGAGAACAATAATTAGTTATTTATATTTGATCTAAATAAATATAAATACCACATGTGTCATTCACGAATGCTCAGCTCGAATGGGCAAACTCATATCACCTATTGTCCAAGCTGCAAAACCTATTACATCTGGCAAGATTCCACCTTGCTATCTTTTGATGGGGAGCACTTTCAACAATTTGCAAACGGCGTACACACGTATAAAGGACGAGAAAAATTCTTCACCTGTCCAGATGGCGTATCGCGCATGATGTTACCCACACCACTCCCAGAGTTAGCGCTCACTTTTACCTTTCCTGAATGGGGAAATTTTATCCTATCATTGGAAGAAGCTCGCTATATAACGGAAATCTATCAGATGGTTGGACAGTTCTAAAATCATCTTTAGCGTAACGATAACCTATCGCCTACATCAAACTCCATGATACAGTTGAAATTAATCCCTACATTTGTGGGTAAAATTTCGACGACTAAACATACTTTACATGATTAAAAAGCGATTACTGCCTATCTGCATGGTGATCACCTCCATGGTAGTAGGTTGTGGAGAATCTAAACAAAACGACAACATGAACAACCCTTTGTTAGGATTCTTTGACACCCCTTTTAATGTTCCACCGTTTGACAAGATCAAAGACGAACATTTCCGTCCGGCTTACGCCGAAGCCCTCAAATTGCATAATTTAGAAGTAGATTCTATTGTCAATAATGAGGAAGAGCCAACCTTTCAAAACACAATCTTAGCGTTAGAAAATGCGGGCTCCATGCTGAGTCAGGTAGCCGTGATTTTTGGCAATCTGAATTCGGCCAACAAAACGGATTCTTTGCAAGCCATCGCTGCTGATATGGCCCCAGTGCTATCCGCACACCGCGACGAGATTCAATTAAACGCGAAATTATTTGCGCGTGTCAAAGCCGTCTACGATCAAAAAGATGCTTTGGGTATGGATAAAGAAGACATTAAGCTGCTAGAAGAAACCTACAAAGGTTTTGTACGTGCAGGAGCCAACTTACCAGAAGAGAGCAAAGAAAAGCTAAAAGCGATCAACTCGAAACTGTCTACGCTGACGAATTCATTTGGTGATAACTTGCCAGCTGAGGCGAAGACGTACGAATTGGTGATCGAAGACGAGAAAGACCTGTCAGGATTACCAGAAGGTGTACGGGCTGCCGCAGCAGCAACAGCCAAGGAAAAAGGTAAAGAAGGCAAATGGGTATTTACTTTGTCTAACCCTTCGGTAATGCCATTCCTACAATATGCTGACAACCGGGAGTTGCGCAAACAAATCTGGAATGCTTACCAATTGCGTGGGAATAATGGCGGCGAATTTGACAATAAGAAAAATGCCATTGAAATTGCTAACCTGCGTTTAGAAAAAGCGAAATTGTTAGGCTACCCTTCGCATGCAGCCTATGTATTGGAAGAATCCATGGCCGAAAATCCTGAAAATGTATTCAACCTATTGAATAAACTGTGGGGACCTGCGTTGGCAAAAGCCAAAGTAGAAGAAGCAGATCTGCAACAAGAGATCAAATTGGCAGGCGACACCTTCCAAGTGGCTCCGTACGATTGGCGTTATTACGCAGAAAAAGTGCGTATGAAACGCTTCGCGTTGAATGAAGAGGAAATCAGACCTTACTTTGGCCTAGCCGAAGTACGTGAAGGAGCTTTTCAGACTGCCGCTAAACTCTATGGCTTGAGCTTTGTCGCGCTGAACAACGTTCCTGTATATCATGAAGAAGTAGAAGTATACGAAGTGAAAGATAAAGACGGCTCGCACTTAGGCATTTTGTATGCTGATTTCTTCCCACGCGATTCAAAACGCTCAGGCGCTTGGATGACCTCTTATCGCTCACAGTACACCAAAGATGGTAAACGCGTTGCTCCGGTAATTTCTATCGTATGCAACTTTACGAAACCTGTTGGCGATAAGCCTGCTTTGCTGACTTTTGATGAAGCGAGCACTTTGTTCCACGAATTTGGCCATGCATTACACGGTTTATTATCTAACGTAAAATACAAAAGCCTGTCGGGCACTTCTGTACCGCGTGATTTTGTAGAATTGCCTTCGCAAATCATGGAAAACTGGGCAGGTGATCCAGAAGTCATGAAAACGTATGCTAAACACTATGAAACTGGCGAAGCGATTCCAGATTCGTTAATCGAGAAAATGCAGAAAGCAGGCACATTCGACCAAGGTTTTGCTACGGTAGAATACCTAGCCGCTTCGTTGCTAGATATGAATTACCATTCGACGACGACGCCGATCACGGCCGATGCGATCGCATTCGAAGATGCCGCTATGCGTAAAATTGGATTGATCGATGCGATCATTCCGCGTTATAGAACGACGAACTTCCAGCATATCTTTTCTGGTGGATACTCTTCGGGATACTACAGCTACATCTGGTCTGAAGTATTAGATTCTGATGCGTTTGCAGCCTTTAAAGAAAAAGGTTTATACGATCAATCTACAGCAAATTCATTCCGTCGCAACATCTTGGAGCGCGGTGGAACGGGCAACCCTGCAGAGATGTATCGTACCTTCCGCGGTGCTGATCCAAACCCAGTACACTTAATGAAAAAAAGAGGATTAAACTAATCCTCTTTCCTTCAAAATGCAAAAGAGCCAACTCCTTCCGAGTTGGCTCTTTTTGTTGTTACTTAGTAACCGAATTATCGCTCGATTCTACGTCGGCTAAGCGCTGCGTAGGATCTATCGTTACTTTCTTGGGCTTTTGAGATAATGTGATATTGTAGGTAGGTTTTGTCCAGAACCAATCTTCCAGCACCGTCCGTTTTACACCATCATACAGCGCGTATCCTTCCGCAGGTTTTTGTCCGCGCATTTCGCGAAGCGGAATGTAAAACAACTCTTGGCTACCGTCTTGGTATTCTACCAACACATCTAAAGGCATCGCCAAATCCGACTTGTTCCGCAATACAATTTGCTGATCCGTTACCTGCTCTATACCATAATCAATCGTGCGCGTGGTATTGATAAAGAGATTAAAGTACCATTTCAAGTTAATCCCGGAAACCTCTTCGGCAACGCGTTTAAAATCATTCGGCGTAGGATGTTTGAACTTCCATTGGTCATAGAATGCCAGGAAGGTTTTTTCTAAGTTTTCCTTACCAATAATATAACCCAACTGCTCCGCCAATACCGAACCTTTAGTGTACGAGCTTTGCGTATAGCCATAGTTGGTTTTGTAGTAGTCGGCTAGCAAGCTCATCGGTTCTTCTTTTCCAGACAGCACAAGTTTATAATACGCGCGGTACGAATCGATCATCGGGTTAGTTTCTACAGCGCCTTTCTTGTCGAACAACTGTTGGAACGCAATATCTTGCACGTAACTTGTAAAACCCTCGTCAAACCATTCATCGACCGTTTCGTTGATACCAAATAGATGCTGATACCAAGAGTGTGCCGCTTCATGGAAGATTACGCCAACTAATCCATCGAGTTTTCGCCCGCCCGTCACCAACGTTGCTGTTCCGTATTCCATGCCACCGTCGCCACCTTGTACAATACTATACGTTGGCCATGGATACGCGCCAAATTTTGCAGAAGCAAAATCAAAAAATTCTGTCGCCAAACCAAGGGCAGTTTTCCAATTTTGAATCACCTCTTTGTCTGTGGGGAGAAAGACCGTGTACACTGTCACGCCGCCTTTGGTTTTCGCCGAGTCGACCATCATTTTGGGATCTGCCGCCCAAGCAAAATCGTGGATTTGATTGGCTTTGAAATGCCAAGCTACTTTATTGTTTTTGTCAGCCTTTGGTTTGGCCGACTGATCATATCCTTTGACTTGTTTTGGGTTTTGCAACTTACCTGATCCACCCACCACAAAATCCCTATTTAAGTGAATCGTAACATCAAAATTGCCAAATGGTGCAATGAATTCACGCGCCACATATTCGTCCAAATGCCATCCGTAATCATCGAAATGGGCCATTTTTGGATACCATTGGGTCATCGACAAAGCCACACCTTCTTTGGAATTGCGACCGCTACGGCGGATCTGCTCCGGCACTTGCGCATCCCACGTCATGTTGAATTCGCCAACAGCACCGTCTTCTAGCGTCGCTGGCAATGCTACTTCTAATATGGTTCCGCTTACCGCGTACTTTGTGGGCGCGCCATTAAAGGTCAGCGATTTTATTTTTTGATAGCCGATCTCATTGGGCTGCAATAGCGTAATTCGACTTTGCAACGCACCGGAATTACCAGACTTGGCCATCATTCGTTTATCAGGATCGGAAATGGTTTGCAAACGGTAATCCATCATGCTGCCGGGCTGAAAAGCATTGAAATATAAGTGAAAATACACTTTATTTAGTGGCTTGCCGGAGTTGTTGGTATATAATAATTTCATATCTCCAGCATATTGATAGGCTTTTTCGTCGACATCAATATGCATGGTGTAATCCACTTTCTGCTGCCAATAACCTTTGCGCTGCGCTTGCGCTTGCAACATCAAAAGAGAAAGGCTGAGGGAAAGAAAAGTATATAGTAGCTTCATAGAAGCCAAACTTACAAAACAAAAGAAACTATTGGGGAGAAGGCTTCGTAAAAAATATGCGATATAGCCGTATTTAAGTGCCTAAAGCGACGCTTAAGCTAGGGTAACAGGCACACCCAAGCTTTCCAAGTGACGCAGCATTTCGGTCATCTCGTCGACAGACTGAAACAATTTATTGCGCCAAAAACGAACAGGTTGGAATTTTTTCTTTTTGTGAATGGCTAGCAGGTTGCCTCCCGAGCGCAAATGATTTTGAATATGGGTGATATCCTTCAGATCAAACTCCCAAGTTTTGCTGCCTTTTACAATGCGCAGTAAACCAGCATGCGTAGACCAAGTAGAAGGTTGCTGACTCCATTTGACACTTAAAAATAAGAGGAGTGGTAAGCAAACAAGCAATCCAATAATCTTTGGAATCTCTTCTACATGTATATAAGAAGCGCCGATACCTACGGCAAATAAAGAGCCGAGCAGAATTTGGATAAACCGCCCACGATGTAAAGTATGAATGACGAACGTGGTTTCGCTCATGTTGAAGATCGCGTAATAATGATGGCGTTAGTCGACTTTACTTGCTAATAGCATGGGCTCACGCGCATCGGCTACGGTAACGGTGCCAATCAGTTGACCGCCCATATCTACCGAAAATTGTGCTATCGCTGCATTGCCATACAACTTACCTGCAGACTTGAGTGTAAGCGTTTGACATTGCACATCACCCTTGACATGGCCATAGACTATTAATGTTTCGCAGGAAATATCACCATCTACAAAAGCCGATTCACCAATAATCACACCTTTTCCCATACGGATATTGCCTTTGATCTTGCCATCAATGCGCAAACTTTCCGTACCAATCAAAGCACCTTCAATAGAAATTCCTTCTGCAATGACCGTGCTGATTTGGAAATCCTCTGGACGATTTAGCTTCCGGACTTTATCTTGCTTGGCGTTGAACATAATGGTTACTATCGACTTTAAACGGATCTATTAAAATTGGAAATATTTTTCTGGATTAATGGTACGACCGCCTTGCAATACTTCATAATGAAGATGTGGCCCGGTGCTACGGCCTGTACTACCTAAAAGACCAACAATAGTACCTACATCAATGCGTTGTCCAGACTTCACTCGAATTCTACTTAGATGTGCATAACGAGTCTCATATCCATTGGCATGCCTTACAGCGACTAGGTTTCCGTATCCACCTTTATATCCGGCAAATATTACCGTTCCTTTGGCAGTAGATTTTATGTTTTCACCGGTACGACCTTGAAAATCAATACCAGAATGTCTTTCACGGCCACCTCCGGTGAATGGATTACCGCGGTAACCGTAGCGAGATGTAATGCGACCGTTGTGTGGGCGACCGAATGGAGCGCCGTCCAACCGATTTTCTACATCTTCCAGCATATTCACATAATATTTCGCTAATTCTTCGAGATTATCATCGTCTTCTACCAGTGGGCCACCGGCGTTGTTGAGGGCAATGGCTTTCAAGCCACGTTTTTTCATTTTAGCATTGATGCGGTTGAGTGTGCTATCAAAGCTATTGATGGAGCGTCTTACGTCATCTATATTGACCTGCTTACTCGCATCGTCTAATGTAAGCTGCTGATTACGCTGTCGAAGTTTATCAATCTTCTTCAAGTATACTTCGGCATACAATTTCTCATTTCGATGGTTTACGAAATAAACAATCCCCACAACACCCAACAACACAACTGTAGCCAATGAAAACGCAATATGTTTCCAATAAGACAGTAAGAATGTAGGAATCTGAATCTTCTTGTTAGGGTTACCATCAGCGCTAACAATCAGGACAGAAGTCTTCTTCTTCAGCATAATTTTTTGCTCCTATATTTTTTTACACAGTCGCAAACTTACTGATTATTCAAACTTACCCTCATATTTTCACAATTTTTAACACTAATTTTTGCAATTCGGCACGATATTTTCAAACTTTGGCCTCATGTCATTTTCTTCAAAACTCATCGCGTGGTACGAAAAATATGGGCGAGAGTTACCGTGGCGGCAAACCTCCGACCCTTATATCATCTGGCTATCGGAAATCATTCTGCAACAGACACGTGTAGAGCAAGGGCTACCCTACTTTCAGACTTTTGTAACACAGCTGCCAACGGTTCGTGATTTTGCGGAAGCAGAGGAAGATTTTATTTTGAGGCTTTGGCAAGGCTTAGGATATTACTCACGCGCCCGCAATATGCATAAGGCTGCAAAGACGGTGATGAGTAATTTCAATGGCGCATTTCCCACTTCGTACGAAGAGGTGATTCAACTTCCCGGCATTGGCGCATACACCGCCAGCGCCATTTCCTCATTTTCTAGCAATGAAGTACGCGCAGTGGTGGATGGCAACGTGTACCGTGTATTATCACGCGTTTTCGGCATTGATACCGACATTAATAGTGGTACAGGAAAGAAGCAGTTTCAAGAATTGGCCGATTCATTAATCAGCACATCACAACCCGGTTTATACAATCAGGCCATTATGGATTTTGGCGCTACAGTATGTAAGCCAAAACAACCTTTGTGTGCAGCATGCATCTTCGCCGATCAATGCGATGCTTTTGCCACTAATCGTGTTGATCTACTGCCAAGGAAAGTGAAAACGACCAAAATACGAAAGCGGTATTTTCATTACTTTATCATCCGTCGTGGTGCAGAAATAATGGTAGCCAAAAGACCGCAAGGCGACATCTGGGCAAACTTATATGAATTCCCGATGCTGGAGACAACCGCTCCAATATTGGTAGAAGAATTGCAGAACAGCGACGCCTATATTGCGCATTTCGACTCCGCAACGCCGATTCCATTAGGTGTGCCGATCAAACAAGTATTGAGCCATCAACACATTTATGCACAGTTCTATTTGCTTCCAGAGAACACACAGATTAAAAATAAAAAAACGGACTGGGAATACATTTTGTCAGATAATTTAGATAAATTAGCTAAACATAAGCTGATCTTCTCCTTCCTAAGGACGGACAACTTCCCAAACTAACACCCTAAATTACTCCATTATGGCGAGCGTAAACAAAGTTATATTAGTCGGGCACCTAGGCAAAGATCCTGAAATTCGCTACTTAGATGGCAACGTTTCTGTTGCAAGTTTTCCACTTGCTACTTCTGAATTTTACAATAAAGATGGCAAAAAAGTGGAGCAAACGGAATGGCACAATATCGTACTGTGGCGCGCTTTGGCAGATTTAGCGGTAAAATACTTGAAAAAAGGCAAATTAGTTTATATTGAAGGAAAGTTGCGCACCCGCACCTACGAGGACAAAGAAGGTGTGCGTCGATTTACCACGGAGATTGTAGCCGAAAGCTTCAATTTGTTAGGTAGACGGTCTGATTTTGAGCCGCAATCGGGAGAGCGCAGTAGCGATAGACCCGAAGATCAACCCGATGAGGAAAAGGTAGACTTTCGTGAGAACGATGATGATAACGATGGACTGCCATTTTAAATTTTTCGCTCCATAAAAACAGATTCTTGTTACAACACGGGGGTGCAAGGATTTTTTAATATTTTCCAGTATCTTTGAGCCATGTTGCAAGATAAAATAGCGCAGTATACGCAGGAGATTCAGGAAAGTTCGTTGACCAACGCCGCAGAGATTGAAGCATTTCGCCTCAAATTTTTGGTATCAAAAGGCATTGTCAAATCCCTATTTGAAGAGTTTAAGTCGGTTTCATCCGAAGAGAAAAGAACGCTTGGAAAGGTATTGAATGAATTCAAAATCCTAGCAGAAACTACGCTGCAGCATGCCATTGATACCGTTGGCGATGCTGCCGACAGTCAAGAAAAAGCTTTCGACGGTGACTTAACGCTTCCTGGTGAAGGATTCCAATTAGGCTCACGTCATCCACTTTCTTTGGTACGCAAGGAAATTGTGGAGATCTTCAAAAAATTGGGTTTTATCGTAGCAGAAGGACCAGAGATCGAAGACGATTGGCACAATTTCTCTGCACTGAACTTTCCACCAGAGCATCCTGCAAGAGATATGCAGGATACGTTTTTCATCAAAAAACAAGATGGAAATGACATCGCTCTGCGTACTCATACTTCTTCTGTACAAGTTCGTTTGATGCAAGCTGGTCAGCCGCCTTTCCGTGCGATCATGCCGGGAAGAGTATTCCGCAATGAAGCGATTTCTGCAAGAGCGCATTGCTTTTTTCATCAAGTAGAAGGTTTGTATGTAGATGAGAATGTATCCTTTGCCGACTTAAAACAAACGCTTTTCCACTTTGTGCAAGAGTTGTACGGCGAAGGTACAAAAGTACGCTTCCGCCCTTCTTATTTCCCATTCACAGAGCCTTCGGCAGAGATGGATATCTCCTGTACGATCTGTAAAGGCAAAGGTTGCCAACTTTGTAAAAACTCGGGTTGGGTAGAGATCTTAGGCTGTGGTATGGTGGATCCTAATGTGTTGGAAAACTGTGGAATTGACTCCAAAAAATACAGCGGATTTGCTTTTGGCATGGGGATAGAGCGGATCACGAACCTCAAATACGAAATCCGCGACCTGCGTCTTTTCTCTGAAAACGATACGCGATTCTTATCTCAATTCGAAACAGAAATCTTATAACAAAGTAGCGCGACAAACGTTATAAACATCCGCCAAAGTAAAGCGCGACCTTATGGATACGGATATTATAGTAAACAATATTAAGAAATCTGCCCGCGAGCTATTCAGGCGATACGGTTATAATAAAACCAGTGTCAATGAGCTCGCTAAGCATGCTAATGTTGCGAAAGCTACTTTTTATAAGCACTTTAGTAGTAAAGAACTCATTCTGCATGCCGTGTTGATGGATTATATCCAAGAGAATGTGCAGGATATCTTGAGCAAGGAAGTTGGTCAGCAGGATTTACGTACCTTTCTAGCAAAAACTATTCTTCGCGTGAGTCGCGTGACCTACACGGTGTGTAATGAATTTATTGGTTGGGAGTTTATCCGTGAATCGGCCAATGCGCAAGAATACCTCAAGATCCTATCCGACGATTTGGAGTTTCTGTTACTCAGCTCATTCATCCAAAATGAAACAATTGGTGCTGTCGTGCCCGAAGAGAAATTGACATTTCTGATCAAATGCAGCAAGAACATTGTATTCTCTTTTGCTTTCACAGCTGTATCTGATGCGGATGTACGCAAGAATTTCATTTCGTTTCAGAAAGATATGCTGCCGCATTTGGTAGCTGCTACACTCCAATAGACAGCTAGCAATTTGTCCTAGAGTGACGCTATTATTTCGCTCTCAAATTCATACCTTTGCATAAAATTTCACCCAATATGGCAACTAATAGAACTTTTACGATGATTAAGCCGGATGCAGTAGCAAACGGACATATCGGAGCAATCTTGAACGACATTACCGCTGGCGGTTTCAAAATCGTAGCGATGAAATATGTACACCTTTCAGATACAACAGCAGGTAACTTTTACGCAGTACACAAAGAACGTCCATTCTACGGCGAGCTAGTACAATTCATGACTTCAGGTCCTATTGTTGCGGCTATCTTGGAAAAAGAAAATGCTGTAGAGGATTTCCGCACATTGATCGGCGCTACTGATCCAGCGAAAGCGGATGAAGGTACAATCCGTAACAAATATGCAAAATCTATCGAGGCGAATGCAGTACACGGGTCCGATTCAGACGAGAATGCAGCGATTGAAGGAGATTTCTTCTTCTCGCAATTCGAGCGCTTCTAGTCGAACTACTCTTATAAAACAGCAGGCCTGAATTTTAACAATTCAGGCCTGCTGTTTTTTTGGACAACACAACTCATTGAAGCTAAAAAGAGGTCATTAAACGAATGAACGAGTGCCTAAGTAATGATCTTCTTTGGCAGTCATTAATTTTTTGTCTGCTGGCTTCTTGTCCAAGTATCCGCAAAGATGTAGCACACCGTGGATAATGACGCGATGTAGCTCATCGCTCTCCGGGACATTAAACTTTTGCGCATTATCCTGAATACGATCTACGGAAATAAATATATCTCCAGCGACGACATCTTCGTCTTCTGAGCTATCGAATGTTACGATATCGGTAAATGTATCGTGATTTAGGTATTGTTTATTGATCTCTAATAGATACTCATCGGAGCAAAAGATAAAGTTCAGCTCCCCGACGCGTGCAAAGCCTTCGGCTTTGATGGTATCGGCGATCCATTGACGCACCTTTTGCTTTTGTTTTAATGTAAAGTCGATTTCCTCGACGAAGAAAGTGATATCTTTTAATGCCATTAGTAGATGGATTTGCTATTCAAATAATCTTGTAAGATGATGGTGGCCGATAGCGTGTCGACTGTCTCCTTGTTCTGTCTTTTCTTGCGGTTCATACCGCTCTGCGAAATAACAGCCGACGCCATTTTGGACGTAAATCGCTCATCGACCTCCACCACGGGTATGCTCGGAAATTCCCGTTGCAATCGCCGCGTGAATCCAACCACGTGCTCGGCCGATTGAGAATCTGTGCCGTCCATCCGCCGTGGCTTGCCAACGACAAACGTCTCGACGGCTTCGCTTTGCATATACTCCTGGAGGAAAGGCCACAATTTATCGGGATGCAATGTCGTCAATGGATTGGCGATGATCTGCAACGGATCCGTCACGGCTACACCTACTCGTTTGGTTCCGTAATCGAAAGCCATTATACGCATATCTTTTTTTTACAAAAATACGATTTAAAACGTAGGATGCCAGACTCCAAAAAAAACGATACATTTGGTAAACTAATCCACACGCTATGCAACAGGCTTTTATTATCCTACTGTGCATGATCCAGACCAGCACGCTTATGGCACAAAAAACTTCCACAAAGCAAAAAACCGAATCCACTTTTGCCGCACACGAACGCAAGCTCATCACCGATGGCAAGGGAACGATGCACGTTTATTTGGTGACCGATGAAAAGGAATTAGCCGTGTTGACCACGATTTCGGAAGATCTAAACCCGACTGATCCGCTCGTGCAAAAACTCAGTGCACGCATGTTAGCGACGGTACAAGACGAAGCACATGCGGGCGTTGGGATTGCAGCCCCACAAGTCGGAATCAACAAAAATCTGATCTTGGTACAGCGATTTGACAAAGCAAGACAACCATTTGAGAGCTATATTAACCCCAAAATCATCTGGCGATCTACGTTATTGCGCACAGGCGCGGAAGGTTGTTTGTCTATTCCAGATCGCCGCGAGGAGGTAGAGCGCAGCTATGCGATTCGTTTGCAATACGCATTGCCGACGGGAGATGTCATCGAAGAAAACGTGGAAGGTTTCACCGCCGTGATTTTTCAGCATGAAATTGATCACTTGTTTGGCGTTTTATACCCAGACCGCGTAGACGAGCAGGAAGCGACGCCGAGCACCTCTTTGAATACATCAATAAAATTCTCTGCTAAAGACGGTGCTCCGCGGCTCTAAATTATCTGGGCGACAAACGTACTTCGAATAGTTGTGTCCAGTCTTTTCCGGTCACGTAGAAGGTTTTGGTGTTGGCATTGTAGGCAATGCCGTTCATTTCGTTATTTATTGACTGACGCTCGCCATTATAAAGGCCTACAAAATTGACTTTACCTTCTACTACGCCTGTTTCAGGATTGATAATGACCACTTCGTCGCGGTCGCCATAATACAAATTAGCGTAAATCTTACCATCCACATATTCCAGTTCATTAAGATTCACCACCGGTCCACGATCATCAAACACTTCAATCGATCCAAGATCGCGAAAGGTGACAGGATCTACAAAGTATAAAAAGGAAGATCCGTCGGTTTTGATCAACCGCGTGCCATCGTAGGTAATCCCCCAGCCTTCTTGATTTGGATTGGTATAATCAAAGGTTTGCAATCGCTTTAAGCTGGATTTGTCATACACAAATCCTACTCCGCTCGTGTAGGTCAAGAAGATAATTTTATCCCCGACGATTGTCATTCCTTCACCAAACAACTCCCCATCTAAATCCGTTTTTTGAATCACATTGCCAGTTTTCAAATCTACTTTGCGAAGAGAAGAGCGACCTTGCATACCAGTAGATTCATATAAAACGCCATTTTCGTACTGCAAGCCTTGGGTGAAGGCTTTGGGATCGTGCGGATAGGTATTCAGCACTTCAAATTGATACGCTGTTGGTGTTGGTGGAACAATAAGAATATTGGTATAGGCAATGTCTTCTTTGCCTCCATAGTATATTTTGGCACTCAAGCTGCGATTACCGTAGTTGAATTGATTGCTATCGAATTCTAAGGCCGTGGTATCGGTCTTGCTCGCTAGCAGATCGCCATCTACCGAATAAATGACCGAATCCACTGTTTCATCAGGAAAGCGTAACGCCAATTGAAGCTTCTCCCCTTTCAATATAGACGTGCCTGCTTCTGGAGTTACAAATTCGAACCTTCCCTTTTGACTTTTACAACCTATCAGGAATAAACAGGCGGATAACGCTACCGCAAAAGCTTGGTATTTCATACGTGTATTTTTTATTTAATAGTGCCAAAAGGCATCTTTAATGTGTTCTATTAAGACTTCGTCTTCGGAGATGATGGATACAATATCAAAGCGTATTTCTCCTTCGTGTCCGTATTTTGCGAGATAAACATTCGCTAGCCTCACTAAGTTCTTTTGCTTCGCATAATTCACGGATTCTTCCGGATAACCATACCGCAACGAAGAACGGGTTTTGACTTCTACAAACACAAGGATGTCACCATCTTTCATGATAATGTCGGCTTCCACATGTTTGTGTCGCCAATTTACCGTAAGTATTTCGTAACCACAACTCCGAAGATAAGCTTGTGCGCGTTGCTCACCAAAATCGCCCTTAGCTTTCTTCTCGGTCATGCAGTGATTTTATTTGACAATGGTGTTGCCTAGGTATTCGCCGAGCATCATTTCCATATCTTTGTATTTCTTGTATTTGGCCATCAATATTTCCAAATCAACCGCCGATTGAGGTGATTTTAACTCTTCGCGAATCTTCTGCAGTTCGCGCTCTACCTTTCGTTTTTTCAAGCGGTATACCGTTTCGGTTACCAAACTTTTTAGGTGATCCAATTCCGTCGTGACATAAATCTTACGCTTGTCATCATTCCAATTTGGACTAAGCTCATACCGTGTAGCGATGAGCGTGACGGCAAGGTCAGAAACGCCGGGTTGCTGATCGGAAATGAAATGTTTGGCCTCGGGTATATCAAAGGTGGCCATCTTCTTCTTGAATACGTCGAAGATGTATGCGCTGGCAGGGTCTTCGAAACTGATATCGTCAAAGTTATTGATGAGATACGGCGCAATCGGCATATTCTCCACTTCTGGATCCCAGGTAACGAGCTCGTTGCCATAGTTTAACAATATGCGGATCAATTCTCGTTCTTGCAATATTTCGGGCGATAGCTTGGTACTTTGCGGTGTGGTTGCTGGTTGCGGTATGGCAGCAACTTCATCCGAACCCATCATCGCGGCAAAAAATTCGGCCGGAGGCTGATCGCCAGCGCTAGCGGCCGCCTTTTTCTCTTTGGCTGCCGACTTATTGATGCGCATTTTATTCAATTCCGACAGGAGAATCCTTTCCTCCATGTCCAACAAAGTGCTACATTGGCGGATATAGAGCGATACCTTGATTTCGTCAGGAATTAACGAAATACTTTCAACCACATCGCGAATCACTTCGGCTCTCTTGACGGGATCATTCCCCGAATCTTTGAGGAGAATATTGGTTTTGAAAAACACAAAATCCTCCGGATGTTTGTCGATATATTCCTTGAAATGCGCCGAGCCAAACTTCTGCACGTAGGAATCGGGGTCGTGCCCATCAGGAAAGAGCAAGACTTTGACATTCAATCCTTCTTCGAGCAACATATCGGTACCGCGCAAAGACGCTTTGATACCGGCAGCATCACCATCATAGAGAATGGTGACGTTCTTTGTATATCTAGAGATCAAGCGAATTTGTCCGCTGGTAAGTGACGTACCAGAGGAAGACACCACATTTTCCACGCCTGCCTGATGCATGGAAATCACGTCGGCATAACCTTCTACGAGGTAACAAATATCGGTATCCGAAATCGCTTTTTTGGCCAAATTAAGACCGTAAAGCACATCGGATTTGTGGTAAATCTCACTTTCGGGCGAGTTGACATATTTCGGAACGCTCTTCTCGGTTTTGAGCGTTCGCCCACCGAATCCGATGGCGCGTCCCGTGACATTGAATATCGGGAAGATTACCCGACCACGAAAGCGATCGTACATACTTTGATCTTCGCGCTGAATGGCGAGACCAATTTCTTTGAGGTATTCTTTCTGAAATCCCGCTTGCTCCGCCGCAGTGACCAACGCTTCCCATTTGTCCGGCGAGTAGCCCAAGGCAAACTTGCGAATAATATCTTCGCGGTAGCCGCGCTCTTTGAAATAAGATAGTCCAATGGAGCGGCCTTCTTCTGAATCCCAGAGTTGATCTACGAAATACTGACCTGCCCATTTGCTGAGCACAAATAAGCTTTCGCGCTTATCTTGCTTGGCCATCTGCTCAGGCGATCGCTCGACTTCCTCGACTTGAATGTGATACTTGTTGGCCAAGTAACGAATCGCTTCCGGATACGATAATTTTTCGATCTCCATCACAAACTTGAGCGAATCGCCACCAGCGCCACATCCGAAGCACTTGTAAATGCCTTTGGCTACAGAAACATTGAAGGAAGGGGTCTTTTCATCGTGAAACGGACAATTGCCAATAAGTGAGGTTCCCCGTTTTTTTAGGGGCACAAAGTCGCCTACAACCTCTTCTATGCGTGCCGTATCCAGGACTTTATCTACTACCTCCTGCTTGATCATACCCGAATGTACTAAGGATAACTAAAAAGAAAAAATTAATGTTTTTGCGCCGTCTTATTTTGCGCATCCGGTCCATCTAAATCCATAAATTTAGAATTCTGCGATGTAAATTCTGGCACTAGCGCTTTTACCCGACGCACTAAGTCCATTTGATCCATTTCTGGATCGGCATCTCTTACAAAGGTACAAAGGTTATCGATTTGCATCATACTCTTTTGTGCATCTTCGCTATTTACCAATGCAATCATAATCTTCTTATGATGCGTCTGTATGGTATTTTCGTCACTGGCTAACAATTCCTCATAGATCTTCTCGCCAGGGCGTAAGCCGGTGTATTTGATTTGAATATCTTCTGGATAACGGTATCCTTTGAGACGAATCATGCGCTTGGCCAAATCGGTAATCCGCACGGGCTTGCCCATATCAAATACGAATACTTCCCCACCTTTGCCCATGATCGCCGCTTCTTGCACCAATTGGCAAGCCTCGGGAATGGTCATAAAATAGCGCGTAATATCATGATGCGTAACCGTCAGCGGCCCTCCATTTTTCAACTGTTTTTCGAATAGCGGAATGACCGAACCATTGGATCCTAAGACGTTACCAAATCGGGTCACGATATAGTTGGTAGCACTTAATCCATTCAACGCAGAGACGTAGATTTCGGCAATCCGTTTGGTAGCGCCCATCACATTGGTCGGATTCACTGCTTTATCGGTAGAAATCATCACAAACTTATCCACACCATACGCACTGGCTAGATCGGCAACGATTTTGGTGCCGTGTACGTTGGTACGTACGGATTCGTACGGATTATGCTCCATCAGTGGCACGTGCTTGTATGCTGCCGCATGAAATACTACCTCCGGTTTATATTTTTTAAACACACTTTCCATGAATTTCCTATCACGTACATTGCCTACAATAAACGCACTATCTACTGAGATTAGATGTTTTAATTCTTGTTGCAAATCGTACAGAGGCGATTCGGCTTGATCCAATACAATAAGCTTCGCTTCAGTATTGATCGCAATTTGTCGTACCAGTTCGCTTCCAATCGAACCGGCACCACCTGTAACCAGTACAACTCGGTTCGACAAAGCTTCCGCAACGATAGGATTATCCAATTGAATAGCAGCTCTCCCCAACAAATCGGCAATCTGTAGCGGTCGCAACTGATTCACGGCGATTTGACCATGCAGCATTTTTGCCGAGGACGGCAATATCTTAATTTTCACCTCCCAAGATTCGATCACTTGTGTGATGTGATTTAAGCGTTCTTGATTATTATCATCCAGTGCGATTATGACTTCGTCTACATTCATAGATTGTAGCGAATTCTCACTGAGCTGATTGATGCTTAGTATCTTATATCCGTGAATCATCTTACCAATCCGCGACGGACTATCATCGGCGAAGGCCACCACTTTGTATTTCTGTTTGATATCGCTACGCAAAATATTGAGTGTAATTCCACCCATATTTCCTGCACCGAAGATCAAAACTCGCGTCAATTTACGACCATGCAAAAATAAGGATTCGTAGATGGTCCGGTAAAACACCCGAGCTGCAACGAGCGCCACAGTAGCCAGAAAGGCGTGCATAAATACGACTGCATAGGATAAGCGGAAATACTGCCCAAGCAGCTCTTCCCTTTGCAAGGTATTGCGCGCAATCAGAGAAATTAGCATTAATACACCCAATGCGCTAAAGGTGGCAATCATGATCCGAGCCGCATCTTGAATACCGGCCTGCCGGACGATACCGCGATACGTTCGATAAAAGATAAACGATAGGGTGTACGTGAAGGTTACCGTAAGTGATTTTTGAAACATCAGCTCAAAATCAAACCTACCTTTGGAGCTGTTAATTACATAGCTCGAAAAGTAGTAGCAAAAGAGCACGATCATAATATCGATGAGTAGTATTACCCAACGAGGATTATCTTTACGAAATCTTTTTGCAATAGATAGGATCGCCATGAACGGTAAAATAAGAATGTTTTAGCGTATTTTATGTGCTAAAAGGAGTTCTTCCACATCATGCTTTCGACTGGTCGTACGGTTTTAGTATTGTATTTGGCATTTCCTTTGGTGTTGTAAAGTGTTTCAATATCACCTTCTACATCAAAGTAAATTAATTGCCCAATCGGCATTCCAGCATAAATACGTACCGGTTGAGCTACGGAAATTTCCAGCGTCCACGTATTGCAAAAGCCCACGTCACCTTTACCTGCGGTGGCATGAATATCAATACCTAATCTTCCAGTACTTGATTTTCCTTCCAAAAACGGAACATGCTTGTGCGTCTCTGTATATTCTAAAGTAACACCCAGATACAAGGTATCGGGTTGCAGAACAAAACCATCTTCCGGAATTTCAAAATGATCTATCTCGTTGTGTTTCTTGGCATCCAATACACGATCGCGATAGGTAGCCAGGTACTTGCCCAAGTGTACGTCGTAAGAATTGGTACCAAGGCAGGTACGATCAAAAGGTTCAATGACTATCGTGCCTTCTTCAATCTCTGCCAGTATTCGCTTATCAGATAAGATCATATTTTCTCTTGTTAAACCCGACATTAGGAAAATAGCCGGGCATCAAAAATACATCATTGAATGATATTCAGCAAATTTCACTTTTGTTGCTTATTTTTGAATATGGGATTAGTCTATCTACGAGAGCTCGATGCGGACTCTAAATTTGCGATTTGGAAAATTGAGGAAACAGCTGACGAGTTATTATCCTTTCTACAACTCAATGACGTCGAGTCACATACGCTAAAAACCTTGAATAAAGGAAAGCGTACATTGCACTGGTTGGCTACTAGAGTGTTACTTCGACAATTGTTACAAACAGAAGAATATATTCAATGTGTGCCAGACCCAAATGGCAAGCCATATCTCCCGGATTACCCCCTGCAGATCTCACTTACACACTCTTTTGACTATGCTGGCGCCATGTTGAGTAACAGAGGAGCCTGTGGTATTGACCTAGAACTGGTGAAAGATAAAATTGAACGGATCAGAGAGAAATTTCTTCGGCCAGAAGAACTGGCTTTTATTCCCGCCACCTTGAATCGCATCGAACAGCTGTATGCGTGCTGGTGCGCAAAAGAGGCCGTATATAAGTTGCAAGGCAACAAAGGCACTTCCTTCTACCACAATATGACGATCTTACCATTTGAATACACGCCGCAAGGTGTGATGCAAGTTCGCTTGGATGCGCATGGTACCTCGCAATTATTTGATGTCTACTACGAACGCTTCAACGACTACATGCTGGGCTATGTAGTAGGATCTTAACACCTTAAAATAAAATATTTCGTATCTTTGTGCCGCTATGTCGGTAAAAATTGGAGATCATATAGATTTGGGCGCGTTCCCGCTATTACTTGCACCTATGGAAGATGTAAGTGATCCGCCATTTCGCTTCGTTTGTAAGCAAAATGGGGTGGATATGATGTATACCGAGTTCATCTCATCAGAAGGACTTATTCGCGATGCGGCTAAGTCGCGTCAAAAATTAGACATTTTTGAGTATGAACGCCCCATTGGAATTCAGATCTTCGGCTCTGAAATCGACCACATGCGCATGGCCTCGGAGATCAGCTCTCAAGCGGGTCCGGATCTGATTGATATCAATTACGGTTGCCCAGTCAAGAATGTCGCTTGTCGTGGCGCAGGCGCAAGCCTGTTGCAGGATATCGATAAGATGGTCGCGATGACCAAAGCCGTGGTAGAAGGTACAAATTTGCCAGTAACCGTAAAAACGCGCTTAGGCTGGGATGACAACACGAAAAATGTATATGAAGTAGCCGAGCGGCTGCAAGACGTGGGTATCAAAGCACTTTCTATTCATGGTCGCACGCGTGCGCAGATGTACAAAGGGCAGGCAGACTGGACAATGATCCGAGATGTCAAGAAAAATCCGCGCGTAAAGATTCCAATCTTTGGAAATGGCGATGTGGACTCCGTGGAGAAAGCGGCAGCATGGCGCCAAGAATACGAAGTAGACGGCATCATGATTGGTCGCGCCGCGATTGGCTATCCATGGATCTTTAGAGAGATCAAACACTTTTTTGAAACGGGTGAACACTTGGATGGCCCAACCATCAAAGAACGCGTTGATGTGTGTAAAACGCATCTGACAAAATCCATCGAGTGGAAAGGCGATAAAACGGGTATTTTTGAAATGCGCAGACATTATGCCAACTATTTCAAAGGAATCCCGAACTTCAAAGAATATAGAATGCGTTTGGTGAGCCTTCCTACGCTAGCCGAAATCTTGGAAGTATTAGAAGAAATCGAGCATCAGTTTGACCCGGAACTTATCCTTTCTTAAAATCCGTTCCCGCAGTCTATCTTGTTATCCAATTGGCTTAAATCGATCGGCAATATATTGCTCCAATCGATGATTGACCTCGCTCCAATAGGTAAGTAATTCTTCGGCCTCCGTCATTTTATCTTCCTGATTAAGCAAAGCTTTTTCTAATGGTTTCACGGGGCGAATTTCCTTGACTTTAATCTGTGCAAAGCGCGAACTAAGCTTATGCACCAATTCCCCCAAAGCGACCGCATTGCGCTCACGCAGATAACGCATACCATCTTGCAACATCGCGCTATTCCCCTGCTGCAACTCTTCCAACACCTCTTCCAGCATCGCATCATCGCCCATCGTAAACACTTCCAGATCTTCGAGATAAAACATAGGCTGTGATGAACCATCGGTAGCAAGACCAGACTCTTGCGATCCAGATGTGTCCCAAGCCACCTCTAGAATTTCGGTGATCGACTTCAAGAGTTTAATTTTTAAGATTGGTTTTGATATGTATGCATCGTACGCTGCTAACTCACTCTTCTCTTCATCGTTTAACAATACGTTGGCGGTCGATGCAATGACTTTCTTCGGCCGCATACCATCTGCCGTCAAAGCTGCAAGTAGCTCATGCCCCGTCATCTCCGGCATTTTGACATCGGTGATGACTAGATCATATTTATCCCCTTCTTGCTTCAAGTGCTGGTAGGCCATCAGTGGCTCGTTTATAGAGGATACATTTGCCCCATACTCGCTCAAGATCATTTCATACAGCTTCGTGATAAGTGGATCATCATCTACACAATAGATTTCCTTTCCTTTCAGTAAGGATTTTGACAAGCTAGCAATTTCATCTTTAGACACCGGCGCATCTGCCTTTTTCAATGGCAGAAAGAGGTGAAATGTAGAGCCCTCTCCCACCTTGCTCGTGACCGAAATCGTGCCATCTAACTGTTGCACCACTTTCTTCACCAGACCCAAACCTAGTCCAATGCCCTTCGATTTGTTCTTGTATGTACCTATTTGCTGATATTCTTCAAAGATCCGATTGATATTGGATTCTTGAATCCCTATGCCTGAATCGGCTACATCGATGCTCACTTCGTAAATGCCATCCGTCTCCACTACACGGGCAGTGAGTTTGACAAAACCCTTGTAGCTAAACTTAATCGCATTATGGATTAGGTTGTAGATGATCTGCTGAATACGGTAGGAGTCAGACGCTACATAAAACGGGTCTTCTGGCAGAGCATATTGCGCTTCTAATTTGGCGTCCGTGATCATATTGACCGTATTATCTTTGATCTGTTTCAGCAGTTCGGTCAGGTCAAACACGTTATCCGATATCTCAATGATGCCCGACTCGATTTTGGCACTATCTAAGATTTCATTGGCCACATTGAGTAAGTGTAACGAAGATGACTTAATGGAGCGCGCTTTGGTATCCGACGCATCAAGCAATTCGGCATAACCAATGATCGATGTGAGTGGCGTACGCAGTTCGTGGCTCATCGTTGTCAAAAATTGTTGCTTCGCAATGACCTCTCGCTTGGCCTTCTCTTCATTATTCAATATCTGTTCCTGATATTCTTTATTTTTATTGATATCTCGTCCTACTAAGAATACCAGTAAGAAGCTCAACACCGCAAATGAAACAATGACAACGATGATAGTGTGTTGGAAATTTTTGGAGAACGCGGCCGTTTGACGTGCCTGCTCCATCGTCTGATTATTCTCTTGAAAGCGCAAATCATTTAGTATTTGCTCCAAACCCATCGTAATACGCGCACTTTTTTGATAGAGCTTAATTTCGCTTTGATTAATACGCTCCATGAGCTCTAGCTCATCCGTATAATAATTCGTAAAAGCATCTTTTATCACGTCGGTAACTCGATCTTCGGTAGAAGGCACATCTACACGCTCAACGACCACGGTATCCGTAACGGTATGAACCACCGTGTCAGAAATCGTTTTGTAGGTTTGCTGCAGAACCTTGGGCTCCGGTTTTGGTGGTTTCGCCTTAGAAAATAATCGTTGGAAAAAGCCACGCTTTTTATTGTCGGGACTCTCTTTTTGGAAAAACATACTATCTGGAATATTCCGACTACGTATCTCCAGTGAGATACGATCCACAATATTGAGAGAATCGCTGGAGCTAAAGGTATCCAGCTTAGCCAATAGATCCTCCTCCAAGTTGTCCAGTACTTCCAACTGTTTTTCGCTACGCATGGATTTGAGCCCACGAAATTCATTCTTGATTTGCTCCAATACGCCCGGGATGGAGTCCAGATCCTGAATACCTGCCGAATCCAACTCATTCGAGTACAAAGATCGCAGCTGGCGAATGTTATCTCCGATAGAATCGATCAATAGCACATACTGATTGTCGAAATCTTCCGCCGGGTTCAGACTTTGGGTATAAAAGACATCATTGAGACGATGTAAATCTGCGGTGATTTGCCTGAAAAGCTCCCATTTCTTATTCGGGTTGGACAATTGTGCTACACGGTCTGTGAGTTCAAACAGGTTATTGATCGAATAGAAACCTATACCGCCAATACAGAGTGCCGACAGCATAAGAATGAAGAATATCTTGCTTTTTAGTGAATTCAAGGACGAGCAGATTTATGTAGCCATCTATTGATCGCAAGGTGCCAGTAACACCGTGCGATCAATGTGAAATGGAATTAACCTTATTTCAGCAGCGCTAGTAGCTCTGAAGGATTGAAAGGTTTGTTGAGGAAAGTGGTGACACCCAGCGACTGTGCTTCTTCACGCAGTTGCTCATCGAGCATGCGGCTCATCACAATCACATTGCTCACCGATGTGTTTTCCCTGATCCAACGTACCAAATCAATGCCATTAGTATCTGGCAAGCGGTAATCCACTAATGCCACATCAAATTCCGTTCGTTGTAGTTGCTCCTTTGCAGAAGCGCCATCTGTTGCTTGCGATGCTTGATGTCCGTTTTTGTTTAAGTAGTTGCTCACTAGCTTACAAAACATCAAATCATCCTCTATAACCAATACATTATTCATAACTTTTCTTGCTTAGTCAAACATTCTTTTAGCTTGCTGGTCTATCGTGTACACAGCCATACAGCTTTGCACAAAACCTTCAATCAACTCATCTAGCCCTAAACCCAATATACCGAAATTTTTAATATCGAACAAGATCAGACGCACGTCGTCATACGACCAACCGTCTGTGTTTTTCACCGATAGATTGGTTCCATACACTTCCCACGAATCCAATCCTTCGGGCAAGGGCTGATTAAGTGGATACTTAGATTTACGAGAATAAATGGCTAATGGCCGCATTCCCTTATCTGTTGCATGCACCATCATCCGCGCATCGAAAGCAAAGCTTCGGTTCTTCGTATCCGGCAAGGTACCTATATGGTAAAAGGCATTTTCGAACTTTTCGTTTGCATTGCTGAAGATTAATTCCTGAATCAGGTATTTATCATCTGGATTGGCCGATAACGCTTGGTAAGCTTTATCAAACTCCGCTTGCGAAGTCACCGTGTACACACCTTGTCCCGCATTGCTATCTGGCACCTTGATCACCATGCTTCCTTCTAATTGATCATAGTAAGAAGCTAATTCGCCAAGTGACACATCTAAGAACGTTTTGGGCACATAGATCTCCAATCCATCTTTCTTAAATTCTTGGTTAAAGTCGGCATATGCTTTGTAAGCGGCACTTTTGTTTCGGCCTCCGGCCAAACAAGCTTCAATTGGGTTCAACAACAAGGTTTTGGATTTCTCGGGGATACGATCCCAAGGATGCTGTGTGACATAACGAAATGCCGCTCTGATCGGCACCCAATTGCCTTGTTCGTCTTCGATGTGTAGTTTCCCGTTTTCAAACTTCACGGATTCCGTATCGCTCGACTTGTATTCTGCTAAGTAAACCGGCTCGCCAAACACATCGGCAATCGCCGAGGCATAGCCTACGTTTTCCATCGGATTTTTATCATAGATCAGGGCGAGGGCGCCCGTCTCTTCATGTGCGTCTACGATCGGCTTGAACGTATCGTTCATCAATTTGTAGTAGCCGCCACTTTCTGGATCAAACTCCGGCAAAGGCATGGATTTTTGACCAGAAGGACAAGAGTTCGTCTCGATAACTACGAGCTTTTTCTGCCCTTTGCTATTTACTACGTGCATTAAGTCGGTACCCGCCCATTTGAAATATTTTGGAGTGTAATTAATCACCTTTTCCAATGCTTCGCTCTGCACATGTGGATTTAAGCGCACATAGCGTTCTACGAGCTGATGATTGTTTAGATTTAAAAAATAAGACACCAATGGGTGCAGATTGGAGTTCAATGCGCGTGGATACCAGTGATCCGCCGGCTCAAAATCGCCCGGCTCTACCAAATGAACACCTTTAGAAATGGACAGTTTCATATATTATATTTTGTCTTTTTTTATGGTCTTATGCGCTATCCGGATCTCTATGCTTGTAGCTTTGTGAACATCGGGGATAGCGTATCTTTAATTATTATTTCTCATGGTAACCTATCTTGCCTACCTTTTGTTGAGCGATGAGGCAAAAATCTTGTTTATTTATACCGACACATCAGCGAGGTACGATAGAATGTATGCTTTGTTTTTAATCAACATATAGATTCCGCTCAGTACCATACTGGATACGACGATCATGCGAAACATGTATTCAGAAATGCGACCGAGCAACTTGCGCCCAAAGTAAACGCCAACCATGGACGCTGCACCAACGATCAAACCGTATTTCACGATTTCACCATTAATAAGCCCTAAGGCAGCATAGCTGATGATTTTAGTCACGTGCAACAATATCGCATTGGCCGAACGAGTTCCCAGCAGTGCTTCTTTGGACATGCCGTACTTAAGGTATGCCGAATTCATCAACGGACCTACGCCACCAATTAGTCCCGACAGAAAGGACACCACCAAGCCCATTGGTGCAAAATGCCAGGCTTTAATCGAACTTTTCTGCTCGACTTCCGTTTTACCTGGCGCCTTGAATTGTACGACAGTAGAAACCAGAAACAACCCTATGATAACTTGTAATAAATCGGTAGGCACCTCGGCCAACAAACGTGCACCAAGCACTGAACCAATTACCGTAGAAGGAAAAAGCCATTTGAACAAATGCCAGTCAATATCCTTCCAGAAGAAAAAAGTTTTAGAAACGCTACTACAAGCGATTCCTATAGTCATAATCGGCGCTACACCTTGTACACCAATGAATGCCGCAATAATCGGCATGACTAACAAACTGGCTCCTCCTCCGCTGAGGACACTTAAGATAAAAGTTATGATAACCCCAATGATGAGGAATATTAAATACATATAAACGGGTTTGATTCTGCCACTATGTTGACATAAGAATCAAAAATGATGCCTTTTAGGTAAAATAGAATGGTCTTGAAGGGCCGATGAATCGTTTCAGCTACGTTAAACGCGTATTTACCGTAAAATGTTAACGTTTATTAACGTAATAAGAAAATTACGCAGATGTGGACATGCTTAGGCAAGCTCTTCGAGATTCACCCCATCCAGCGCATCATGCAACTGCTGAGAATCCAATTGCTTTTCCCAGCGTGCCACAACCACTGTGGCTACAGCGTTGCCTACCAAATTAGTAAGGGCCCGGCATTCGGACATAAATTTATCGACGCCCAAGATCAAGGTCATACCTGCTACAGGAACTTCGGGCACCACGGCGATCGTAGCTGCTAAGGTAATAAATCCCGCTCCAGATACTCCAGCTGCGCCTTTGGAACTGAGCATCGCAACCAAGAGCAAAATAATTTGCTGATCTAACCCTAGCTCGATGTCGCATGCTTGCGCAATAAATAACGCGGCTAAGGTCATGTAGATATTGGTGCCATCCAGATTGAAAGAATAACCTGTCGGCACAACAAGTCCGACCACGGGTTTGGCACATCCAGCCTTTTCCATTTTCTGCATCAGACTCGGCAACGCCGATTCGGAGGAACTCGTAGCTAACACCAATAACAATTCATCTTTCAGATACCGCAGCAGCTTAAAAATATTAAATCCATTGTATCGCGCTACCGCTCCTAATACCACAGCGATAAAAAAGAAAGCCGTCAAATAAAATGTAAGCACCAAAAACAACAGGTTGGACATCGCACTCAAACCGTACTTGCCGACGGTGAAAGCCATTGCGCCGAAGGCGCCAACAGGAGCTAATTTCATCAGCATACTCACCACCTTAAAGATGGGATGCGAGAGTGCTTGCAAGAAATCATATACGGGCTTACTCTTATCGATCGTCGTAGCGATGCCGATTCCAAAAATTATCGCTGTAAATAGCACTTGTAAGATATTCGTACCTGTTAATGGGCTCACCAAAGTTTGAGGAATGATGTTCATGACGAACTTGACCAAGGATGATTCCTTGGCACCAGCCACATATTCCGAAACGCTATCCAGATCCAAGCTTTCGGGATCAATGTGCAAGCCGCTGCCCGGCTGAACGAGGTTGCTCACGATGAGTCCGATGATGAGTGCAAGCGTAGAAAAAGTAAGGAAATAAATAAATGATTTTCCAGCCACCCGACCGACCTTCTTCATATCATTCATGGAGGCGATGCCCAAAGTAACCGTGATGAAGATCACGGGCGCAATAATCATCTTAATAAGCTGGATGAATCCGTCGCCTAGCGGCTTTAATGACTCACCTGTGTCGGGATAAAAATGACCCAAAAAAACGCCTGCCGCAATGGCAAATAGCACTTGCACATAGAGCAACTCGTAAAATCTTGGCTTACGCTTAGGCGCGTCTACACGTATAGATTGCGGCATGATTGGCATGCGATCAGGTTTAAAATTTCAGAGATTACTTCGATGGCTGATTGGCCGCTTTAGCAGCTCCATTCCATAGGCGCATAATCATCGCCTTTTCACTAATCCCTACCGCAGCGACATACACTACAAGTAGCAAATTACACCACCAGAAATTACTATTTAATGGCCCTTGCATGATGGCGGACAATAGAATAGCACTTAGTAAATATAAAGAAATCTTACCAACCGTGTAAGGAATGGGATAATTTTTTTGCCCCCAGAAATAGGACAACGAAATCATACATAGGTAAGTAACAGTCGTACTTAATGCTGCTCCCACATACGAATAACGTGGAATGAAAATAATGTTCAGCACGATAGTGACGATAGCTCCAATCACCGATACATATAGACCATATCGTGTCTGATCAGTGAGCTTGTACCAGATCGAAAGGTTCATATAGATTCCCAACAAAACGTAGTTAAACATCAAAACAGGAACGATAAAAAGCCCTGACCAGTATTGCGCTTGCTTGACAGGGTCTTGCGCACTCAGGTAGTACTTTACCCAATCTAGATTAGCACACATAGCCAACATACCCACCACCATAAATACGACAAAATAAAGCATAATGTTGGCGTACGTTTTCTTGGCATTTTCATTTTTGGCGTAGGAGAAGAAGAAGGGCTCTGCTCCTAAACGAAATGCGGTTACAAAAAGACTGATGAAAACGGCTATCTTAGATACAGCGCCATAAATCCCTAAATCGACTTTACCCGATGCTCCCTCAAAAAGATGGGGAAACATCATCTTATCCAAATGTTCGTTGATAATAAATGAGATATTGGCTATTAAGATCGGAAAGCTGTACCACAGCATACTTTTAAGAAGTGATTTATCAAGTCGCAAACGAAGACTGAAAATTTGAGGCAGTAGTAATAGCAATGTGGAAATACTGGCGATGAGATTGGCTAAAAAGATATTGCCCAACACCCAGTCAGCCTGAAACCAGCCCGCGAAAAACACCCGCCAGAAATCGCTATCTGCAATAAGCTGCGGAAAGAAAAAGAGAAAAAGTAGATTAGCACCAATATTAACAGTAATATTTAGAACCTTCAGTGCACCGTATCGGATGGCCTTACCTTCGGCACGTAGCTTCGCGAACGGAACAACGGCGAGTGCATCAGCAATTAAAATACCCAAAAATAATTGAATGTAGGTACTGTAATCTGCGGATTCTCCACCCTCATTAAACCAAATCGCTATATTATCTTTCGTGAAATAAATGGTAATTCCTAAGAGCAAGGAGGTTAACAAAGTCACAAAAAAAGCGTGATCAAACACCTTTCCCTTTTCTTCAGGTTTCACTTTTTGCAAAAATCTGAAAAAGGTGGTCTCCATACCGAAGGCCAGAAATGCATTGAACATGGACATCCATGCGTACAAGTTGGTGTAGACACCAAATGCGGCTGGACCATTAAGCCTATTAACAAAGATGGGGGTCAAGAGAGCATTGACCAGGCGCGAGACAATGGTGGTAAAACCATATATAATTGTATCCGTCAAAAGCCGCTTGATACCAGTCACCTACCGTTGTTTTTTGTATACTTCAAAATTGTGATACGACTTTGGCTCTACTTCCACGATCTGTACATCCTCTACCGCAGCATAATCAGGACCTTCCCAGCACCATTCTTTGATGCTGTCTAATGCGAAGTCATCACCTACAGCCTCTAAAAACACAGAACCATCGTCTTGATTGACGACATAACCTTTTACACCTAATTGATCGGCAACGGCTTTGGTAGATGCCCGAAAATGCACGCCTTGTACTTTACCGGTTACGGTGATATTCCACTGTTTCATGCTTGCAAATATAGTCGGACATTTCCGATTTAATGCCATTCATTTTGCGATCCGATCAAGACCTCGTAATCATTCCGATAAAATATTAAACAATCCGTTGTACGGACGCTTGTGCAGTAAGCGATAAGCCGTCTAAACCCTTAATTAAAAGTAGTCCCGGAGTTTTACCAACTTCCAAAGAACCGTATTTGTCTTCTAAGCGGAGCGCTGTAGCGCCATTGATCGTAGCCCAAGCGATGGTCGTTTCTAAAGACAAATCCTCAAATTCTTCATGAATGGCCTTTAACTCTTCTAAAATATCCAACGTATCATTCGATGCTAAACTATCTGTGCCAATCATGAGTTTCTGCTTGCTCAACACGAAGTTTTGCACTTTTGGCAGGCGCCCCTCAATATACAGGTTAGCTTTTGGACATAAGCAGTAATACACATCTCTTCCGATCCGCGTGACATAATCCATATCCTTCGGAGCAGTGTACGTATTATGAACCAACACCACCCGATTCTCTTCTGGCAAGAACTGAATACTATTTTGCAACGCATTCTTTCCATTGGCCATCACATGTTCATGCGAAATATTATTTTCTTTATAAAAATCAAGAAATGCGCCTTGTTTGTAACGGAAAAACTTATTTTCCTCGTCACTTTCCTGATTATGGATACTGAATATGTTCTTGTTATCCACCTTATCGGAGAGTGATCTTAGCAATTTCTTAGAGCAAGAATAGGCTGCATGTGGCGTAATCGAAGTGCGTTGGGGCTCGAACTCATATTCAGTATCTCTTGCTTGATCAACTCTTTCGTCGGCTACCGCCGGATCAAAACCGATCAATTCTACAAATGTATGGTAGCAGATCGGGCTTTCCGCCTTAACAGCGGCCGAAACTGCGGTATTGACATGGTCTCCGACAACTTGTATTCCCTTAGCATACATGTCCTGATCTGCCTTGATCATCGCCTGCGCAATGTCCTCTTGCGAAGCTACTCTCTGCGACATGACGGTACTTAGAAACTTTGGCAAGCCTGTACCTGTAGGCACTTTGCCTCTCATATGAGAAAGTTCGAGATGGCAATGCCCATTCACAAACCCAGGTATCAAAACACCCTCATACCGGGTCAATTCTTTATCTTGAAGTTGCGGATCCGCGGAGTGGTAAACCCCAATAATGAGGCCCTTTTCATCCAAAGCAACAACTCCACCTTTAATGACAGGAGACGTGACGGGAATAATGTAATCCGCAGTATAGTAAGTTATCATCTAGCGCAAAAATGAGTTTATGTGAAGAAATAACCCTTCACCTTTGTAATCAAACGTAAAGAAATCTGAGCGGATTTAAAAATTAACAGCGCTCAAAAATTTGCTACTTCTGAAATTTAGGCTTTTATATTTTGAAGGAAAAATATAGCTTTGCGCCATCGATTAGGGGTGCCTTGTTTTTAGTAACACAAATACAGGCTGAGATTATACCCAGTTTCACATAAGCGGGAACATACCTGATCCGGATAATGCCGGCGTAGGGAGGGAAGTTAAATAGAAAGTGTTGTAAACCCCTTGCAGCACTCCGTTTAACGATTAAAAAACAAATTAACATGATGAAGCACTATATTGCTTTATGGGCGTTTTGCCTAATGGCCTGTGCAGCATTCGCACAAGAAAAATTTTCTGTTCTTGTGGTCGATGAGCAGTCCCAACCTATTAATGGAGCTACGGTATCTATTGGCCATGTAACACAAACGACAAATTCACGTGGCACTGCTCAATTCACTACACGTACTGCTTCTACACTGGTAAGGGTAAGTTATGTAGGCTACGAAACGGTATCGCAAACCATTCCTATCGGGCAATCCAACCTCAAAATCACTTTAAAACCTGCCATTCGTCAGACAGGAGAAGTATTTGTACAATCAACAAGAGCGCGCGAAAATAGCGCGACTACATTTCGGAACATCGGCAAAGAGGAGCTACGCAAAACAAATTTGGGACAAGATATTCCTTTCTTGTTGGATCAGACGCCAGGCGTTGTGGTTAGTTCAGATGCTGGTGCCGGAATCGGCTACACGAGCATGCGGATTCGCGGATCAGACAATGAACGGATTAATATCACTCTAAATGGCATCCCACTGAACGATGCCGAAAGCATGGGTTCCTTTTTTGTGAATCTACCCGACTTTACCTCTTCGGTAGAGAGCATACAGGTGCAGCGCGGTATTGGCACCTCTACCAATGGTGCTGGCGCATTTGGCGCTTCGGTCAACATTCAGACCGATGTATTGGAAACGCAACCTTACGCTGAATTAAATAACTCCTACGGCTCATTTAACTCTTGGAAAAACACGGTCAAAGTGGGATCAGGTTTACTCAAAGATAAATATGCTTTCAATGCACGCTTATCACGCATCGCAACGGACGGATACGTCGAGCGCGCCTCGGCCAATATGCAATCCTTCTATCTGGATGGTGGATTGTACACACAGAAACATACCTTGAAAGCGACTTTATTTTCGGGTAAACAAACGACTTATCAATCTTGGTACGGCACACCCGAGCCTTTGCTTACAGGCAATAGGGAGCAGTTACCAGCCTATGCCGATGCGATGGAATTGTATGATGGGCCTGAGCGCGAGCGCTTGTTGAATGCAGATCGTCGCTACAATTTCTATACGTACGATGGCCAAACTGACAACTATCAGCAAACGCACGCACACTTGCAATACAACTATACTCCCGGCCAGAAATGGAGCTTGCAAAGTGCCTTGCACTACACGCGCGGTGCGGGTTATTTTGAGGAATACCGTGCAGACGATCGCCTTTCTCGCTATAATCTTCCGAATGTTATCCATGGTACGGACACGATATCTCGCACGGATCTGGTAAGACAACGCTGGTTGGACAATCATTTTTATGGAATTACCTATTCTGCCAACTATGCCGTTTCCAATAATTTGCGATTTACGCTAGGTGGCGCGTACAATGAATATATTGGCGATCATTATGGTGAAGTCATTTGGGCACAGTATGCGTCTACTGGAAATTTGGGCGATCGGTACTATCTCAATGATGCCAAAAAGACTGACTTCAACATCTATGGTAAAGCCGATTACAGAACAGAGAATTGGTTGCTGAACCTTGATCTACAATACCGCAACATCAACTACCGTGCAGAAGGTCCTGATCATAGGGAAGTATACCTGAACTTCCGAGATAATCTCAATTTCTTTAATCCAAAGGCTGGCGCTACATACTTTATCAACGAATCGGCAAATATCTATGGCTCGTATGCTTATGCGAGTAAGGAGCCGGTGCGCAAAGATTATGCGGAGAATCCGCTTAATGAATTCCCAAGACCAGAACGGATGCATAATGTGGAAGTGGGTTATCGATTACGCCAAGCGAAGTTTAATTTGGGGGTGAATGCCTACGCGATGATCTACAAAGATCAGTTGATCTCGACAGGTGCTTTGAATGATGTGGGCGGATCCATCCGCCAGAATGTTCCAGATAGTTATCGTACCGGCGTGGAGTTCGATGGTGCATGGATAATTTCTCCACAGTTCGAATGGCGCGCTACGGCGGCGTTGAGTGCTAACAAGATTCGTAATTTTGTGGAATACATTCCGATCTATGATGCTTCTTGGGAATTAGCCGGAGAGCAGATAAACATGTATGACAAAACGAATATTGCGCTTTCACCGAGCACGGTCTTATCCAGTGATTTTACCTACCGTCCACTAGAACCTTTGGCCTTGAGCCTGACGAGTAAATATGTATCGCGTATGTATTTGGATAATACATCGTCTTTAGATAGAAGTATTGACCCTTCATTTGTCAATAATCTTCGCGCAGTGTATACCTTATCTGCTTGGGGATTGGAGCGCGTGGATCTGAACTTGGCGGTAAACAATGTGCTGAATGCCAAGTTTGCTACCAATGGCTATACCTGGGGCTCCATTGATCCATCGGGAACGCATAATTTCTATAATTTCTACTTCCCACAAGCAACAACCAACTTCTTATTCGGGTTGAATATTCGTTTCTAATATCACATATTACAACGCTGCTGTCGATCCTTTTTCACCTCATCGGCAGCAGCGTTTTTACGATTCTTTCAGTCGCCCAACACACTACCTACCGATTCCCATGCTTAATTGTAGATACACCGTCCCGGTGCGATCGCGTGGTGCATTTGCCAATTCGGTATTTCCCACTTTCCACGGCCGTCGACTAAGACCAGTTTGGTAGCCCATTTTAAATTTTGTACGATACGTTGCTGTAAAGAGATCATAAGTCTTGAAAGTGATTCCGAGATCTACCACCGGTGTGGTGTGGCTGAAGCGTGTTTGATTGGATGCTGTCGTTAAATAATCATCGAAACTGCCTCCTATGTTATCCTTATCAAGGAGTGCAGTAGCAAACTGAGCGCCGACGCCCAATGATGGCACGACCACCCAGCGATTGATGTGGAACATGTTGGTCGCGACGAAAACTGTTGGCGTCGTCGCGCCAAATTTGCTATCCCGACCGATACCATACATCCGCGAAACATTTCCGCCTAGCAGCACCTTATTCAAGCGATAAGCAATTCCTAACGCCACGTTAATGCCCACGGGTGAGATAGCGCTCAGATCTTGATTTTCCAGTGCGCGATTGAAAGACGGAGCACTAAAGTAGCTTCCACCCACATGCACATTCCACTCAAAGGGCAAGCTGTTAAATTGTGCCTGTGAGGAAGTGCTTAAGAGCATGCAAAGCATGATGAAAAATGGTATTTTAATCATGAAAAGAGATTGCAATTTTGGAAATATCACACAAAGAATACTGTTATAACAGAACGCATCTAAGACAAAGATAGAACTTAAAGAGAACCGAAATTGTTTTGCCATAACATGCAATTCTCACTCCGATTTTTAAATGAATATTAGTAGAAATGCTTGGCTATATGCAGCCTTTATCAGCATCCAAATACTTTTCCTTGAAACAATACGCTATCGTTCTGGTTGTTATCAGTATAAAACATATAAGACATGAAAAAGATAGCCAACTTAGCTTGGGTCGCAGGTGCGGCCGTATTTTTAATGAGTGCTTGCAATAGTGGCCCGCAAAATGCCCATGAGCAAGCGGTTGATCCTGCTTTGGAGGAACCTACTACTGGAGATGACAATATGCACATAGACTACGAGGTAGCCGATCATTTCTTAGTCAAACATACGGTTAAAGAAGTGCCTTCGAATCCCAAAATAGAAACTAAAGAAGAATTCGACCGTATTTTTTATTGCACCGAAGAAGACAAAAAGGCACATGAGATTGATTTCTCTAAAAACTACGTCATCGCAGTTTTAGCACCAGATCCAGCTTTGCGCACCACTGTGCAACCGATTAGCTTACGTGATTCTGAGCCTGATGAAGTGGTGTTTTCGTACCGTTGGGTGAGTGGTTCAGCACAACCTGATACTACGCGTTCAAGCATTGCCTTAGTGGTAGACAAGAAGTACGACGGAACAGTTATATTAAATGAAATGAAATAAATCGATCTGAGATAGACCGATCATACCAACAGAGCCTGATAATCAATTTTATCAGGCTCTGTTGGTATATTAACAACTAAGATCTAAATTAATACTCGGTCTGGAAAGTACGGAATGTAGATCGTAAACCGATTGTGAAGATATTAGCCGTCGTTTTTCCAATGGAATTCGGCGCATCTTGAATTCTATTGATAAATCCGACTTCTGCTCGCAGATTATAGCGAGGATTAATGATATAGGCCGCTCTTAACTCATTATAGAACAGATTGCGAAGATCGCCCTGTCCAATACGATTCCCCAACTGTGGAATATCCTGCCGAAATATATCTTGACCAACGTTGGTTGATATATCTGAATCTACACCATAACGAGCATACATACTTTGCCCATACAAATCAAACCGTTTCCAACGGTACGTCAGTATACCTAATATTTCCCGAAAATTTGCACCATTTGGATGTGCAATCGGTTCACCATTATTGCTATAATTGATGCGGTTGTTTTCGTTTTGATACGTATATGGTGCAGCTTGATTGAATTCTACAGTAGCGTTTAATCGATCCACATTAAATAGATCGTGCGTTTTGACACCAAATTGATAAGAAGTACGACGATCACTATCTTTATTGAAGCTAAACTTGGAGAGTCGATCCGCATACAATTGTCCATAAACAATCCATTTAGGAATTGGTCGATACTTCACATTTAAGCCCAAACCGCCATTTGCTCCCGATTCCTCGAGACCATGATCTTGCGCCCAGATCAAGGAATGAAATGCACCAATCGTCAGATTATTGGTCGCAAGATAATCCACATATTGAAAAGCCGCATACTTTACACCCTCTCCTAAACGTGTGGTGAATGCTTGATCACCACCATACTCACGTGGATTGAATCTATCTAACATCGTACCCCAAATACTATTGTATTGAAAGCGCTTCACCTTTCCAGAGAAATGAGCGTGTGCAAAATTGTACGGGCTTTCGGATACCAACATGGAGCGATAGCCATCACCAATGTGCAATTTATCATAGGCCAAGGTCACACGAAATGCAGTATCTACCTCGTAAGTCATATTCACCGTCGTATTCATCCAGTCAAATTCACTGGTTGGAACATTCTTGGAAAACCCTTGCCCAGGCAAGCCACCAATGCGCAAAGCACTGTTGTCTATATGTGTTGGGAAGCGTGCCTGATTTTCAAAAAAATTGACGTACAAAGAGAACTTCTCCCCTACGGTTAGTCCGGCTTGTGCACCGCGGGTATTAGTCCACAAATTTTTCTGATTCGTACCACGCTGTGTTCCAATTATTAAATCGGGCAAAAAATCGAGATAGAAAGTATGATCCTCCTTCACGATCTGCACCAAATGTTCATCGAATATTTTTCGAAGAAACCAGTTTTTAGACGTATCAGCAGGTCTAAGTGGATCATCCGAATATCCTAATGACTTTTTTACTAAAGGTTTTACAGCAGTATGTCCAAGGGTAGTGTCGTTATAGAGCTCCTTCTGAAAATACTGATATCGTTGATAGGAATAGGGTTGATACTTAATCTGCCCAACAGCAAATTGTGCCAGCCCAGCAAAGAGGAGAAAAAGCGATAATCTTTTAGCGAAGTAGTGTGTCTTTTTAAGCGTATCCATCGATCCATCGAATATTGATGAATCGAAGATACGCTTTTTAGAATAGAATGTTCGCCCTAGTTAAGTTTGTGCTAGTCGATCAATTTGGATTGATGCTTTTCTAGGGTGTTATATACTTTCTTAACGTCTTGTGACTTTTCTTTTTGAACAAAGAGCATCGCATCAGGCGTCGATACCACAATGGTATTTTTTAGGCCAACAAAGGCTGTATACAGATCTGATCCCAACACCATGTTGCCATTTTCATCGACCGGATGTCCGGTTTGTACCAGGTAATCGTACAATGATTCGAAAGATCCCAAATCAGACCACGCAAACTCTGTCGCCACTACGCGGATTTTCTTGGAACGTTCCATCACGGCATAGTCGATACTGATGGATGGAATTTTCTTCGACAGAGATTCATCTAAATAGCCATCTTTTTGACTCTTCCAAGTGGCTAATGCGGTCGCATACACCTGCGGCTCAAACTGCTGCAACTCTTGTAATAACGTATCTGCCCGAAAGCAAAACATACCCGAGTTCCAAAGGAAATTTCCCCTTTCGATAAAATCTTCCGCCGTGTCTTGATTGGGTTTCTCGCGGAAGGATAGCACTTGATCCTCTTGAAATTCAATATAACCGTAGCCTGTTTCTGGACGTACTGGTTTAATCCCAAAGGTCACGATATACCCTTGTTGCGCTTTGGCTATACCGGCTTGCATTGCTTGGCTATAAGCTTCTTCACCCACGATCACGTGGTCAGATGGTGTTACAATCAAAATATCATCTGGATTAGCGGCGAAAGCAGCGAAAGCAATTGCTGCAGCCGTGTTACGAGGCGTCGCCTCAATAATATCGGTATAGGCGATATCTTGCGCATCCATTACTTCTTGACTGAGTTGGTGGTTGTCGCAGTTGCCCACTACAGTCACTTGGTCGCACAGCGTTTGGTTGCGCATGACGGTCATGGCGAAGAGCGAACCTTCTTTAAATAGTTTTAGATATTGCTTTGGATTGCTTTTTCGAGATAAAGGCCACAGTCGACTTCCTACGCCGCCTGTCAGAATTACGTGGATGATGTTGCTCACGGAGAATTGTTTTTTTATAATTTTTTTGTCTGGCTATCTTCAATTACTAATCTCGACGCAGATGTGTCAAAAGCTTAGGATCGGATTGACAGATTAGAGTGAGATTTTGCATGTTTTTGATACGGCACATTTAAACTCTTTAAATATACGGATTATTACAGAGATAATCCCTAGCATTAAACAACAAGATTTCAAGGATTTAATCTATAAATCGAATTAGCTTATCTTATAATTTGCAGCTTGGCATACATTTGCTATCTTTAAGTAGAACATCTACTCATGAAGAATTTTATTGTTGCCATTATAGGCGTTTTTAGCCTTGTATGTGGGAGTCTCCGTGCCCAAACGATCCTCGAAAAAGACAGCAGTCGCACTTCTGGATTTTCATTACAATTGGAAGGTGGCTACGCCGGTGATCGCCAAGTTCCCTTTTGGATGCGTTCCAATCAATTTGGATCCATCCCCTTAGAAGGAGGTTCAGGAAGCCTGTTGGTTCGGAGTTTCAAGGATTATCGCCAGCCTGGCGAATGGAAAGGGCGAGAATCCAATAATAATTCGCTTTGGGATTGGGGATACAGCTTAGAAGGTAGGGCAAATATCGGCCGTACTTTACAGGCACAAATCATCGAAGCACATGCAAAAGTACGATTTGCCATGTTTGAAGCACGATTAGGTCGCAGCCGCGATGTGATGGGACTCAACGGAGACACGCTGTTAACTTCAGGAAATTTTGCGGTATCTGGCAATGCCTTGGGCGTGCCGAAGTTTGAGATCAGTATCCCAGAATATTATCGATTACCTTGGTTTGATGGTCTATTTTCATTCAAAGGTAATTTTGCTAATGGATATATGGGGAAATTTGAATTAAAACCCTCATCATTCCGAGTTCCTGTAGACGATTATCGACTTAATACTTTTCTACACCAGAAATCTCTTTATGGGCGATTAGGTCGTGAAGCGTGGAAATTACAACTCTATGGAGGATTCAATCACCAAGTACAATGGGGCGGCGAAAGTAAGCGATATGGCAAAGATTTTGACCTTAATTTTCTACAAACGCTCACTTATGTCACCTTGGGAACAGCATATGGTGGGCAAGGAAATCCCATACCTCGCTCCAAAATTGGCAACCATCAGGGTTCGCTTGATTTAGGTGCCTCTTATAACTTTGGAAAAGTTACCCTAATGGCGTACCGACAAAACATTTATGATGTAGGTGCATTATCAAAACTGGCAAATATACGAGATGGATTAAATGGTCTTACACTAAGTAATAATTTGTACCGAAAAAATTCAAAAAAATGGGATTGGCGGAAAATTTTGGTCGAATTCTTTTATTCGAAAGATCAAGCTGGTTACCCTTGGTCTAAGGCAACTGCTTCTGGAGACGAGGACTACTACAACAATTCCGAATATCTGGAAGGCTGGTCTTATCGAGATGTTGGAATGGGTACTCCTCTTATCATTACGGCGCTGTCTGCTAGACCTGGACAAGCACATTTCCCCTTTGATTTCTTTATCAGTAATCGTGTGGTAGCAACTCATATTGGTGCCAGTGGGCATATATTTGATTGGAATGTGCTTACAAAAATAACTTATGCGAAGCACTATGGTACGTTCGCAACAAGCGAATATGGAAAATCTACCGGCAGAACTTTCCACCAACCGCATAGCGAAATGTTTGTACCTGTAAACCAGTTTTCAGCATTTTTACAGACAGAGAAGCGGCTTTTCTCAAACACGTGGCTAGGAGGAATGTTCGCGATAGATCAGGGAGGCATGCTCCCAAGTGGCGCAGGATTGATGGTGCACATAAGGCGTGAATTTTAATTCACGCCTTATATCGACTTTTAAGAAAATGTTTATCAGTAGGATTACATCTTGGTAATCTCTCACGCTAACTATAAATCTTCAACTTTTTTACATCGTCTTCCAAAAGAAGACCATTTTCGCGTATCATCTCTACAAAATCCTCAGCATTAGGATCGCCTTTGAATGGTACGTAGTAATTGTTTTGGCTGTTCACCCAGAAACAAAAAGCGACCAAATCCTTTGGAAAGAATTGGGCGCATCGCGAAGTGAAGTAACTGACATCCGTATTATTCTTTTTGCCACCTTCAGCAATGAAATATGATTTACCTAGCTTTTTCGATGCGCTACGCATAGCGTCTAATGATTTAGATAATCTAGCTTTTAAAACCTCTGGCTTATAGTTTTCATAATCGTAAAAATCCATCGAACACAAATCAATATATTCATTCCCTGGATATCGCTTCTTGTATTCTTCTTCAGAAGATACACGATCCGTATTATACACCCAAAGAATATTGTCCACGCCTTTTTGTTTACTCAAATATTCGTGTGTCAGTCGATAAAGGTTAATGTATTCTTCATCCGTACAGCGCCCTGCTCCCCACCAAAACCATTTCCCGGTACATTCATGAAAGGGTCGAAACAACACCGGAATTTCCTCTCCCCTGTCGTCCACTAATTTATGAAAAAATGCAGACAGCGTATCCAGCCACGTCAGGTATTGTTGTTGTATTGCCTTATCATTCAAGATTTTACTAACGGTATTTCCAAAATCTTTCACTTTTCCATTGGCAGCACGGTTCTTTTGGTCATGATTTATATCCAATGGATTTCGTGTGTGCCAAGAGAGCGAGACCAAAAGACCTTTTGCATAGGCGTATTTGATAGCATCAACCACGCGCGAGGTAGATCCATCCAACCAAACTCGACCATTTCCGCGCTCTATCCAACCGAGATCGTAAGCGACCATTCCAGGGAATTGTCCGGTTACATCTTTAAAATCACTTTCCTCTAATCCGCGCCAACCAGTTCTAGACAAGGTATTTGTACTTTGATGCCCTAGAATAACTTGATCGCTACGACCAATCTTCACCAAATTATGAAGCAGCTGCCGGGTTCTATTCGTAATGTAACTGTTGGAGGGAAATTGTGCTGGAACATGATTTATGTTTGTATCTATCATACACATCGTTTTACTTTAATTATGAATACTCGTTGTAAAAATAAAGGAGGGCGAACCCTCCTTTTAAAACGTTTTATCCATTATTTTATTCTGTACCGGATGATGAAATCACTATTCTCCTATTGCGTAGTAAGCAAATCCTAACGTTTCCAACTCTAATCTATTCAGCAGTTTACGTCCATCAAACACAAAAGAAGGGCGTTTCATATCTTCTTTGATACGTGTCCAATCATAGGTTTTAAATTCGTCCCATTCGGTCAACACTGCAGCAGCGTGTGCACCAGACAATGCCTCGTAAGGATCGTTTACTACTCGAACTAAACGTCGGTTATCCTCTGGAGAACGTGTGCCCAAATAATCCAAATCTTTATAAATCTGTTCCGCTGTTACTTTTGGATCGTAAACGACGACATTAGCTTCTTCTGCCAACAGGTGATCGGCAACATAAATCGCAGCCGATTCGCGTGTGTCGTTCGTGTCTTTTTTGAACGCCCAGCCCAAGAAACCAACGTGCTTTCCATTGACGGTGTTGTACATGGTTTGTATGATTTTTTCTGCAAAACGCGTTTTCTGATGGTCGTTCAGCAAAATCACTTGTTCCCAATAATCGGCTACCTCTCGCAGGTTGTACGAACGTGCGATGTACACCAAATTCAAAATATCTTTTTGAAAACAAGAACCTCCAAAACCTACCGAAGCTTTTAAGAATTTCGATCCAATTCGCGAATCTTGTCCGATTGCTTTTGAAACTTCTTCTACGTTTGCACCTGTTACTTCGCATAATTCGGAAATCGCATTTATACTGGAAACGCGTTGCGCTAAAAATGCGTTAGCTACTAATTTAGATAACTCGGAAGACCACAAATTCGTCGTTAGTATGCGTTCGCGTGGCACCCAAGCTTCGTAAACCTGTACCAAGGCCTCAATCGCTTCTGCACTCTCTCCACCAATCAATACGCGATCCGGATTGTGTAAATCGGTGATGGCCGTTCCCTCTGCTAAGAATTCGGGATTAGAAAGGATATGGAAGTTTACACCATTGCCCGTATGATCCAAAATACTTTTTAGTGCCTCTGCGGTACGTACTGGTAGCGTAGATTTCTCTACTACAATTTTATCGGAAGTAGCAACTTCAGCGATTTGACGTGCACAAAGCTCGATATATTTCAAGTCTGCTGCTTGTCCTTTCCCTTTACCATACGTTTTCGTCGGAGTATTTACTGAGATAAATATCATGTCTGCTTCAGCAATTGCCTTATTCACATCGGTAGAAAAGAATAAGTTTCTGCCGCGTGCTTCTCGCACCACAGCATCCAAGCCAGGCTCGTAAACAGGTAAATTTTCAAGATTCTCATCGTTCCATGCCGCAATGCGAGCTTGATTTAAATCTACTACAGTAATATCGATATCTGGGTTCTTCTGCGCGATGACTGACATCGTAGGTCCGCCTACATATCCAGCGCCAATACAGGTTATCTTCTTAATTTTGCTCATTTGTCTAATTATTATAAAAATGAAAAAATCATTTATGCTAAAATATCACTATTTCCCAAAGGGATTCTTATATACACAACGCTTTTCTTTAAATATTAGGGTAAAAAACGGCAAATCATCCACCATATAACGCTTCCAGAGCCGTCCCGGTTCTTTCCACATTCTATATAACCATTCCAGCGATAGTTTTTGCATCAGAACTGGAGCTCTTTTCAGTGTTCCAGCTTCGAAATCAATTGTCGCCCCGAGTGCCATAAAAACTTTCACTCCAAGCATCAAATGTTTGTACTTAAAAATCCATTTTTCTTGTTTCGGAGCACCCACACCGACCACTAATACCGTCGCACCAGATTGGTTAATTTTGTCGACAATGTCCAAGCACTCTTGTTCGTTTTTCTCAAAACCATAAGTCGGAGAATGATGACCGATCACGATTTCGCGCCCAACCTTTTCATTAATTTTCACTGCCGCTTTTTCGGCAACGCCCTCTGCTGCGCCCATCAAAAAGATTTTAACTGCATCATTATTACGGTGAAAATTATAGTAAGCTGGAAAGAATGAAGAACCGGGAATCACCTCTTTCACAGGTTTTCCCAAAAATTTCAATCCAAGTTGTACAATTTTGCTATCGCAAATTACCCAATCCGTTTGTTGGTAGATTTGATACAATTCTGCGTCTTTCTGCAGTTTAATTAAATGATCCACATTCGGCGTGATAAGAACACCTTCGTCGAAAGATTTTAATAATTCTTCCGTGCTGATATCGAGGATATCTATGTTTAACAGTTTAACTGTTCTTTTCATCAATTTTTACTTTTACGCTTATTTTCCCGATCAATCATTACCTTTTTGTAGTCGAATATCTTCTCTAAACCGATGAAGATATTACTTCGATTGCGAAGGATTTCTTTGGCAATGTATGATTTAACACCGAATTGGTGTGCTTTTGAGACAAAATATAAAACCGAGTATTGGTATGCGCTCAATTTGCTTTGGCGAAGCATATTGTTCACTCGGATGGTTTCGTCAAATCGAGCCAGAAAATATTCGGGCTTAATAGTATTCACGATGCTTCCGTCTCGGATGGTCACCGTGTATAAAACAAAATCAGATATCTCAAACGTTTTGGCCAGCACGCCACAACGACATGAAAACCACATATCGTTACCGGCAATCACTTCCGCGAAACGGATGTGATGATCCTCAATAAATTGACGGCGGTAAATCTTACCCCAAGGCACGGAATACTTGTACAGCACATCACGTTTGCCCTTTTGCTGGTGAGCATCGATTAAATCATTGAAGAACAAATGGCGATGACTTTCTTCGTAAGTATCCGAATCAGCAGAGTACACTTTATAATAGAAAACATCTATTTCTTTTTTAGCAACGCGATCCAGTTCATCATGGAAACCTTTGTTGAAAAAATCATCCGAATCCGCCAGTAACACGTATTTACCACGCGCATGCTCTAGGCCCACATTCCGACTAGCGCCGGCTCCTCGCTTTCCTTTGTTGTGATATAGCGAAAATGCATAACCGGCTTGTAGTTTCTCAAGATTAGCAATTTCTTGCACATCGCTATTATCGTCCACTACGATCACTTCCAAATCAATTCGTTGCGGAATAGATTCTAACAAGCGTTGCAGCAGTTGGGTAGCATTTTTATGAGGTATAATTATTGAGAAAACCATACTTACGTTTTAAAAATATCCGACATGATGTTGATTGCCAGCTGATGATACGCAGATTCTTCGCTTTGCAACTTTGCCAGCAATAGTGTTTTATTTTGCAACACGTGAGCGACATTCGTAAGTGCGGTCGGCGTTCCCTTCTGCGTATCCACCAAGAGCTCTTTCAATCCAGCGTCCGAAAAGATTCCGTTGATTTTGGCGTGTTGCTGAATATCGGTGAGGATGATTGGTAGACACGCGAACTTATAAGCCAACAAAGCAACGTGCAGTCGATTCGTCAATACAAAATCAGCCGAGCTATAATAACCCGCCCCTTGCAGATCAATCTGCTCTTGGCGTAAGGTAATTGGAAAACGGCTTTTAAATGTTTCATAAAGCTGTTTACTAAAATCCTTATCCGACGCAACTTGATAAGCTATTTCAAAATGAAATTGATCTTGATGAGTCATCAAAATTCGCTCTAGAATCTGTACTAGCGATTGTTCGTAGGCATCTACGGCAGATTCGCCATGAACCGCACTTCTAAATGATAGTACAACTTTCGGCAAAGCGCTGCTTGGGTATCCATCAGGTGTGGTGATGCGGGTTTCCGGATTAGGTTGATAACTCCAGCACAAATCCGGGAAGAACTTTGCATGGTTTACACCAATTCCTTTTGCGTATTTCAGGGAAATGGAATCTCGCACGTAGTAGTTTCTTACGAACCAAGCGCGAAAGCGTTCGCCAATCTTTCCCATACTACTCAGTGGCCCAATGGAAAACCCAATCTTGATAATTTCTACACCAAGAATATTCAACAACAAATAGAATAATCCGGTCAGGACATACTTGCATCCAGTTACAAAGGAATTATCGAATTGATGTCCCGGAGGCGAGGCCAAAAAGTAAACCTTTTTCTGCGGATTGAAACATGCATTGAAGGCATCAGCGACCAAAGCGCTATGAAATCCTTTTCCCTTTTTTGACACACGTTCTGCATCCGTAACTTCTAAATTCTGCAGATAAAAATCAGGCATTTTAGCATCGCTTACTACGATCGATGCATGCTTGCGAAAATGATCAAGCAAACTTTTGTTAATCAACTGATCACCAATATTGTGGTATTGCGTATAACCTTTGTAATATAAAATTCTATTCATGCAGCGATTGGTAATAAGAATAATAACTTGATTCGATTTGATAGATATTGAATTTCTCAGCGAATGTTGTGCGCTGTTCGGCAACTTGGCTATCCTCAGCATTTGCGTTGGATAACGTCAATAGTTTATCGGCTAGCGCATCCACATTTTCCACCACAAACTTTGGCTCAACTTGCTCAACTAATTCCTGCAATCCGCCTCCATCGCGCATCACTAAAACGGGTTTTCCGAGGTGCATACATTCGATAGCGACCAAACCAAATGGTTCTGAAACGGATGGAAAAACGCAAACATTCATCACCGATTGATACGCGGTTACTTCAGTTTGAAAACCCGCAAATATAACGGAGTCGCTAATTTTCAATTCTGCACTCAAATTTTCTAAAGATGCTCTTTCATCGCCATCCCCCACTAAAAGCAGGGTACCATCGCCGCCTTTTTCTAAAAATTTAGAGAACGCTTGAATTAGATAATCTACGCGCTTCCAGCCAATAAACCTTGAGCTTGTACCAACGATAAATTTTGCTAGCTTAAGTTGTGGAAACGTTGCAAATGGCAAACTACGGTCGAAGTTTTCTTTAAAAAGCACGCCGTTGTAAATCACCTCGTTGTTTTTTTTCCGCACACCTTTTTCCAACCAATAATCTTGTGAATATTTCGAGTTGTTCACCACACCTAAACAGCACCTGTTCAATTGAGAAACTTGAAATTTCACTTTCAGCTTTGCATATTTAGATTGCTCACGACGTACTGTACCGGCTGTGTGTACCGTAAAGATTACTGGTGTTTTTGAACGGCTGAGTGCCTCCAATAATAATGGTTTATAGATATGTAATTGTGCTAGATCGTAGTTATTTACGATTTGCTGAATGCGCCTGTATTTACTCAATCTCCATTCGAATGGTTTGATAGCTTCGTAATAGATTTTTACACCCAACGTTTTCATACGCGGATTCGCCACCTTTCTTTCTTCCTGACAGCATAATATTGCCACTTCCAAGTTCGGATTGGCAGACTGTGCTTGCACCAAATAATAGAGATAACTCTCTATTCCGCCAAAAAGGAAATCGTGCACCACATGTATAATTTTCATTTTAGGCATGCTTTATTAATATTTTGACGACAAAGTACCGACCAATCCGCGAACCATTTTCTGTACTTTTCGCGTTTTCTTCTTCCAATTTATTTTTGATTTGATTTTTTCTAAGTACATCGATGGGTTTTGCTGAGGACGTTTCAAATTCTTTAATAACACTTCTTTCAACGCATAGGAAGATTGCAAGTGCTCCACGAAATATGTGTAGTCCACCATAATTTCATCTTGTGTATATCCATCTACTCGTGCTGCATAGACGAAGTAATCATCCACTAAATCGTTGATTACTTCTTTGTGGTAAGCTTGTAAATTAACCTTCTGTTTAAAGAGATTCTCTACCACTACTAATTGCGCTAATGCGCGGTTTCTACCCTTTTCCTTATTTTGCGCAGAACTATTTACGGCGGATGTAGGCACATCGTTGTATAAGTACAGCACACTACTGATGGTGACCATGTTCGCGGTTCTCGTGAAAAATTTTAAGATGAAATCTTGATCTTCTGAGTACCGCAATTGTTCGTCAAACCTGATTTGATACGTTTCGATGATTCCTCTTTTAAATACATACGACCAAACCGCATGCGTATAATTTTCTACTGAAAAATATCGATTCAAATCATTGTACTGTTTTGATCGCGTTGGTGCGACCTGATATAAAATGCGATCGCCAATTCGTCGCTCGAACCCAATTTGTAAAACATCTGCTACGCAATATTTCAATGTGTTTTCTAGCTTAAGCACGTAATCTTCTGTCAGATGATCGTCGCTATCTACAAAACAGATATATTCTCCAGTTGCTCGTTCCAAACCCAAGTTTCGTGTTGGAGAAACGCCTGTGTTCTTTTTAGAAATAACGATGATAGAATCATGAGCAGCTTCGAAATCGCGTAATATTTTTAAACTGTCGTCGGTTGATCCATCGTTTATCAGTATAATTTCAATTCCACTTGCGGCGTTTTTCGCGCTTCGCAAAATAGCCTCTATACATGCTCCAAGATGCTTTTCCGCATTGTAAACCGGAACAACAAAGGAAAACTTAATCTCTTTCTTTTTCACGTCGTCGAACTTTTTTAGTTTTTGATGGAAATAGCTTGGGTGAAAACACGTAACAACATATAATAAACACCGATAATGGCTGTTCGCTAAATGCCAATGAGTTGTTGGTAGAACTTAACAGCAGAAAAACTCCGGTAATAAATAGCACTTGTATAGTCTTATAACCGCTAAACAAGCGACGGAACAAACGAACATACATAATGGTGAGCAACGCAGTGAAAATGACGCCGTAACGAACAATAAATATTAACCAATAATTTTCTACACGCGCCATACCAATTCGATCCAACACGCGCCCGAACGACTCTGCAGACGTTCCAAACAGAAAATCTTTTAAACTGTAATAATCGAAAATTGCCCAAACTTCTAAACGCGCTGCGGCACTGCTATCGTCAGATAGATCAATCTCTAGCAATCTATTTCCCCAACCTGCCACGAAGAGTAGGTACATTAATGCAGAAACTGCGACCGCCATACCGAGAATTAATACAGGCTTCGCTTTCTTTACACGTTTTTTGTTCGACAATAACACGCCAATAAAATGGACGCCCAATATAACGCCCCAAAGCACAATGGAACTGCGCGTATTGAAACACAAAAGAGAAACAAAGCCTAGGCAAATTGCTCCGTATTTTTTTAACAACGGCAATGACTTGTCCCAAAGCAAAAAGCTCATAATGGTGGAAGTCATCAACGCATTGTTCAAAGGGTGGTTTTGCAGCGCAGAACTTCTGAATGTACCATCTATCACACCTCCTCCCGTTTCACTTCCTGTAAAGGGAAAGAAATTGACGTACAATAATCTTTCTGCTACCGCAAACAAGCTGTTAAATATCACAAATCCAATCACCCAAGGCCGGATCTTCCGAACCAATTGGATTGGCATGCCGCGGATGATCAACGAGATAAGCGCTGGTAGCATTAAACCATTTGGAATTCCAGAAAGGCCTCCCGTGTTCCCGATGAGCACCATCATAAAAATGAGCGCTGCAATAGTCAGTAATATCTGTACTTCTTGGAGCCGAGTCTTTAGGATATTTTCTTTGTTCGAGATACCAACCAGTAATAGGACGAAATAGAATTGTGGCAGCAATTGCTGATACGATGCGGCACTTGGGGAACCTGTGCGCCAGCCGAAAGCATGCCAGATACTTGTGCCCACAAAAATGGTGCAGGCAATAACAAAGAAGAATACATACCGAAACCTATAGTTCGGATGGTAACTTCCTTTTTTTAGTATAGACAATTTGTTCAACATGCTACGACACTATTAAGTACTGCTATTCGGTCTTGCCCGAGACCGCCTTTGCCAAGAAATCAATGGATTCGTTACGCAAACTTTCGAGTTTCGAATTCACAGTTTCCCAATCGATCGCTTTCAAATCTGCGCTAGGTAAATCGGATACATTTTCGACTAATCGATCTTCTAAACCGAACATCTTTAACAAGGAGCTCATGCGCGAAGTACCGCGTGTTTTGTTGGCTACAACAATGAATGGTTTGTTGAATAAGATAGAGAATACACACGCGTGGAAAGAATCAGTGATAACAAAATCTGCTTCTGCAAAACCTTGCAGCCAATTTTCCACCGGCGGCGCGATTCGACTAGTCACATCCGGACCATTATCACCTATTTGTACATTTAATGGCACGAACGAAAGTCCGATTCTAGCGCTTACTTCGTCCAAGATTTGCTTCTTTTCGCCCGAATTATCCAGTACATATGTAATGCCTTTGCTGCCATATTTATTTTCTACCTGTCCGACTACGTTCAAGTAGTCTTCAGGCTGCAACAGCATCGTTGGATCCAAAACGTGTACAGCATCTCTTCCAAAATTCTTTTTCACCATCTGAAGGGCAGAATCTTCCCGAACAGATACGCTATCAAATTTGCTGAGCAAATCTTTGCATAATTGCGTTTGTGCTTCGGAATATTCCCAAGCATCCGTTCCGAATGAAGGTGCATACGATATGCGACGCAACTTCCTATCTTTCACAAAATCCAGATAAGCGTTTTCAATGGCGTGATAGTATCGTGGCCGCCAAATTTGGTCGCTTCCCACCACGATAGCGTCCAAGGAGAAACTTTTATCTGCCTTTATTTTTTCCAATTGGACAATATTCTTGAAGTACGATCCAATGAATTGATTGGTGTGTTGGGCAACAATCGGATATTCTTGCTTAATACGCTTTTCGCGAAATATCTCTACATTTTTGCGAAGCAGATACTTTTGAATACTTCTTTTTACGTAGCGCTTCAACATCTCTAAACCCGAAGGCTCTTTCTTGTTTTCACTATCAATGATATATACGTGATTGCCCAAGCGCTTTAATGCCTCTTGTAAGGCATATGCCTGCAATATGCCGCCATAATTGGTATGAAGCGGCAGGCTCATGATTCCGACCTTTTTCGTATTATCTATCGTTTTCATTCTCTTAATCTCCTTTTAAACCTAATGATCGCCCGCCATCCACCATGATGTTTTGGCCTGTAATAAAGCTAGCTTCTGTTGTAGCAAGGAACATCGTCATGTTGGCAATATCTTCTGGCTTGCCATAATCCGCCAGGTAATTCGTTTTGGTTAATCGTTCCACTTGCTCGCCATTTACTTCTCCGCGAGGCACAATGCCCGGAGAAACACAGTTTACCCGAATTCCTAAAGGTCCAAGTTCCATCGCGATGGATTTTACGAAAGCAATAATTCCAGCTTTCGCCGCAGCGTACTCCGAGAATTTGGCTTTTCCGCGCTCTCCGATTACAGAGGTGATACAAACAATATTCCCTGCCTTTTTATCTACCATATATTTGGACGCTTCGCGACAGCAAAGCATCGTTCCGCGCAGGTTGATCGTCAAAATGGTATCAATCACATTAATCGAAAGTTGATCGATTCTTGCATTTTTCTCGCGCGAACTTCCTCCTGCGCTATTAATCAATAAGTCGATTCTTCCTTCCGCGTCGTTGATTTCTTTAAACTTCGTTTTGATATCGTCTTCCGAAGAAAGGTCAATAACAAATGGAACTGCCTGACCGCCCAACGCGAGCACATCGTCTACCGTCACTTGCGCTTTTGCGAAGCTTGTTCCACAAACATATAACTTAGCTCCTTCCGCTGCCAAACGACAGGCAATCGCCCGGCCGATGACACCGCTACCGCCAGTGACAACAGCAATCTGCCCATCCAACCGACGCAAACCATTTTCTAGATGGATTTGATACGGCTTGGTGACCTCCGTGTAAGCGAATTTCTTTTTCAGCTTCCGGTCTATTTTATTGCGCAGAGACTTTGGAATTAGTTTTTTTATCATTTGAAATTTTAATAGGAAGTTTCTTTTGAATTTTATCAATCAAACTAGCTCGTTCTTGTGCCGAAACACCGAACAAGATGGTCGCAATAATGACCATAACTACGCTAGTCAAACAAACCACAATCGCATTGCCCAACGTATTTTCTAAATTATACCGAAGGATCACAGGTAATGGCACCGCGGTTGCCAACACCAAAAAGCATCGCCAAACGACTTGTTTTGCATATTGACGCAGGGAGAGCTCAATGGATTTCCGCAAAAAGAAAAGTCGCAAAATGGAAATAACAGCAGAAAGCGCAATGGAAATGAAAAGCACCGAATAAGGCGCAGCGCCTGTTTCCAACACCAAATAAGCGATGGGCAAATTCAACAATCCGACCGCGCTTAACACGATATGGTACTGCTTTACCTTGCCCGTTGCTCCTTGTGCCGTGCCGTGTACGCTCGCAAATGATTCGACTAACGCTTGTATCAAGATCAATTGCACAAAGAACACCGCATAATCTGGCACTTCTTTCAGCCATGTGCTTAAAATCACATCGGCCTCGATCACGACTGGTAAGGCAATCAGTAATAATAAAATAAATGCTATGCGCGAACTGAACATCACTAGCTTGCGCATTTCTTCGAGACGACCTGCAGCGTAATCCTTTACGATCTGCGGATTGACCGAAAGCGTAAAGTTTGCGGTAAAACCCACAATAATCGCGTTGATTTGATTAGCTATACCTTGCGCAGCATTAATTACTGTGCCGAAAAATATATTGAGCAATACACTTGCTCCCTGATTCCTTAACACAACGGAGAAACCGCTAATCAATGTCCAAACGGAAAATCCAAATAGCTTCTTCGCAATGTCGCCATCCCATTGTAGGCCTCCTTTACATTCTTTGAATTGGCTTTTTGAATAAAACCGATAAATTAGATTTACCGCTAACACCGATACCAAAAGCATAATCGCGTACCAAATCAATTTATCTCCAGAAACCCATTGTATAACGAAGATAACCAGCAGCTTTAATAGTACTTCTACGATACTTATAACTGCGAAAACCGACATGCGCTCGTTTGCCAAAATCACGGATCGGTAGGGGACATTGGCGATGGTAAGCACGAACGACAGCACTGAAACATGAAACACCCAATTAGCTGCTTCAAGTCTTTCTGGTTCGATATTCAATTTGTAATTTATAAACCATAAACCAATGGCCTCTACCAAAACCAATAAGCCGACAGCAATCAGCGCGTGAACGAAAACGCTAGTTCCGAAAACGCGTTTTACTTGATCTAGGTCTTCTTTTCCTTTTCCGAAGTTGAGAAAACGCTGTGTCGAAGACGACATCGTTCCGCTAATAAACGAGAAGAACGTAACCACGCCACCTACCAAGGCATACAAACCATAATCCTGAACACCTAGCACGCTAAGAACGACACGTGAGGTGTACAAAGACACCAATACCGTGATTAGCATCCGGAAGAAAAGGGAAACTGTATTTCGTGCTATGCGCGTGTTGTTGCTCGACATTTTTTTTGCTATCTAGAAGCGCTTTAAAATATTTTTCATTTTTGCCGCAGCTTTCATCTTCACTTTATCCATCAATGTCTCTCGGTTTAGGCTTTTGAAGTACTCTTTCAGGATCCGTACATCGGTTTCTTTTTCTGTAAAAACCTCGAGAACGATTGGTCCTTCCTGAGAAAGATCGGTCAACTTCTCAATTCCTTCTAAACACGATTCTTGATCGTTGGCCGCCAAGTAGGTGAAACCAACAGACTCCAGCCAACCCTTTGCAGAAGTAACATGGCCTGCAGAAACGTGCTTAGGAAGGATGCTCGCTAAACGCTCGTGCAGCGGCATGTGCATCACCGCGCCTCCCTCGTTATTGAGTAATAGGATTCGGAAGTTTTTGGATAAATGCCTGTTCCAAACCGCATTCATATCGTAGAAGAACGTCAAATCGCCAATCATCAGGAACGTAGCATTCGATGTACCCGCAGCAAATCCTACCGCGGTAGACATGCATCCATCGATACCGTTCACGCCGCGATTACAATACACTTTTACTGATGGATCAATTTTGTAGGTCGACGCCATCCGAATGGGTGAACTGTTTGCGATGTGCAAATCCACGTTTTGCGGCAGCTTATGAATGAATTCACCGATAGCATACAATTCGCTGTAAGGCACATTGGGCTCTGGCAAAAGTTTAGAAATCTCGTTCCATTGATCGAAATAGTTGCTTTGGCTGTTTCCACTAAATGCGCTCAACTTATCAAAGAAAAGTTGCTCTGGCATTTCGAAAATATGCGTTAATCGACGGAATGGATCCACAATTTCTCCATTTGCACCAATCATCCAATGTTCTACCGATTTGCCCAAAGGTCTTAGCAATTGTTTAATCTCGCCGTTGAAAACGTAATTGCCGTAAAGTGTGATAACAATGTCCGGCGAAAATTCGCATTTTTCACTGCGTTTTAGAGCACGCAGTAATAAGAAAGTATCGTCCAGCGTGTTAGGTCCGTTGTAATTAGATAGGTTATCAGTAAGAACAACCGGATTAAAGGCTTCGACAAATTTTTCAAATGCAGCCGCAACTTCTGTCGGGATAAAATGCGTTTGTCCCCAAACAACCATTACCTTTTTATTACGCAACTTCTCTGCAAGATTCTGCCAAGAAGCATCCGTTTCGTACGAAAACAAACGATTGATTTTACGAACCGTAGGCAAATCGGTTTTAGAAAATGTATCTAGGTGGTGATTTTCAATCGGAATATTTAATTGAACTGGACCTTGCCCGTTATGTTTAAGTGCCAACAAACCTTCGTTGATGATGCGGTTACAAAACCATTCATCAAAAGAATTTTTGATTTGCTTTAGTTGCCCATTGAATTTCACGAAATGTTGGAACGTATCGCCTTGACGGAACATCTGATCCTCCATCTGCCCCAAAAACTCTGGTAAACGATCTGCCGTCAACAACAACAATGGCAATTTTTGGTAAAATGCCTCAATTACTGCCGATCCATAGTTAATCACAGACGTACCCGACGTACAACAAACGGCTACCGGCTCGTTCGATTGTTGAATAAGTCCAACAGCAAAGAATGCAGCACTACGTTCGTCAACGACCGAGAAAAGTTCAAAAAAAGGATCACTCTCCATCGAATGAATGATCGAGAAATGTCTACTCCCTGGGGAAATCACTATTTTCCTGATGCCAAACTGCTTAAGTAAAGATAGGAGATTTGTAATCAATGGATTATCAGAATACATAAATGTTCTTTTTATACTTTTCTTCAATATTCATTTCAAGAGTTTACTTATTACTTTGTTTTCCAAAATTGCCACCAAGGGCGAACAACTCTATCCTCGCCATAATTGCCATAACCAAAGCCATAGCCGTACCCATAATTACCATAATACCCTCCTCTAGGCTTTACATCATTTATTACAAAATGAATAGGCTTGATCTTATTTTTAGCGACAAGATCATTAGGAATGTATAATTGTTCTTTGTATGTGTAACCCTGCCGCACCAAGTAAAGACACGTATCAACATATCGAGATAAGAGTTGAGCATCAGTCACCATACCGATTGGAGGAGCATCTATTAGAATGTAATCATAACGCTCGGACAAATCATGCATTAAAGATGTCGCTCTAGCACTGACTAATAATTCGGCAGGGTTAGGCGGAATAGCTCCGGCCTGAATTAGATCCACATTCTCATGTTTCCCCGAAGGCATTATAATTTCCTCAACTCGCATATCTTGCCTGATTACGTATTGTGAAAATCCTTTACCTACTGCCAACCCCAATTTAGAAGTAATGGATGGTTTACGAAGATCAAGCTCCATGATTAACACTTTTTTGTCAAGTAAAGCAAGTGAAACAGCCAAATTTAGAGCCACATAAGACTTACCTTCGCCAGACATAGATGATGTAAAAAGAACTCGATTCCCACCATTTAATATAAATTCTAAATTAGTACGCATGGCCCGAAACTGTTCAGCTATAGCAGAACGCGACGATTTAGTAATAACTACCTGCTCTTTATCGTCTGAATGTGAAATTGTCCCTAAAATCGGTAAACGACTTGTACGCTTAATATCTTCTATACTAACGACGCGAATATTAAGTAAGTCTTTAATGTATAGTACAACCACAGGGATCAATAGTCCAAAAAAAAGAGCGAGTGCATATACAATTTTTCCTTTAGGCGATATAGGGTATTCATCGGCGCGAGGTGAATCAATCACTTTGGAGTTTGAAACATTTGCAGTACGACCGATTGCTGTTTCCTCCCATTTTTCTTGTAAAAAGATATACTGTGCCTGCTTAATTTGTTGCAAACGTGCTAGATCAATAAATCCACGCTCAATAGTTGGAACCTCTTGAATACGTGAAGATAATTGAACTGACATCTGAGACTGCTTTTTTTTAGCCAATTCTAAGTTCTTTTTCGTAGAACTCAAACTGCTAATCATATCCTCACGCAATCCGGCAATCTGTTTATCTGCATTTAGTACTAATGGATTCGTTTCGGTATTCGCCAGTAACAGACGTTCCCTTTCTAAAACCAGCGAATTGTACTTGGTAATTAAGCCATTGAAAGCCAAATCCTGTTCCATTACCGATGAAGGCAATACTCGGGGATTTGCTGGGTTTTTTAGGTAAGCCAAGACAGCATCAAGTGACGATAATTGCACATCAATTTCAGCTAAACTTTTTGTATACTCAGATGAATTCTGCAAAAGTAATCTACTTTGCTCAGTCATATCAGCCAATTGTGTCCTTTGCTTGTAGCCAGATATTTTATCTTCAACACCCGCCAACTCTATTGTGATAGCTTCTAGCCTCGTTTTTATAAAAGACAACGTAGAATCGGCGATTACATTTTTATCATTGAGATTTCTATCCGTATACTTTTGCACCAATTTATTTAGTTGACGCACACCTCTGTCCGGGATGGAAGTATTTAATGATAGATCGATAGTTGACACATTTTTATTGGTTACAGAAACTTCTAAAGCCTGCATAAAACTAGAAACGGCCTTATGCACAGGTTTTACGTAAAACCCATAACGTTCAGTTGGATCTATAGCGTTGATTCGTTCTACTCTTAACGTTCCGACTTCAGGATACATGAAAGGTTCGGACAGCCTAACATTGAAACTCGTATCAGAATCTTGGAAAATTAAATTTTCGTCCTCTCCAAAACTTATTTCGAAACCAATCCCTGATCTTATTGCCATCGGATTTGATAATACTTGTACTCGAAAGGGGGCAACATCGATAGGTTCATCCCTTAAAGCGCCTTTTGTAAAATACCCAATGTACGACGTATCCGCCAATACCATTTCCTGCATCAAGTCCGTCGTGAGGAGCACTTCTACTTCATTATCCACCGAACTTTTCGCTCCCATAAGTCCGGAAAAATCATCTAATGCTGACCCCGCTAAGCCTCCTGAACCTTTCCTTTCATCAGATACAAGAAGTTTAGCACGTATGGTATATGTCGGTACGGTGAAACGTAAATAGAAAAAAGCTAATACAATTCCCACAATCGCACATACAGCAAACCAATACCAATTCGAAAGTATCTTGCTGAAAAATCTGACGAAATCATTATTATCGGAGGAATTTATTTCATCAACAAATTCTTCATCCCAATCCATTTGCTTGTTAGCCATAAGTCTTTTAATTAATGATAGTTTTGTTGAATCGAAAGTTACAGTAGGGAAACACGTAGTTATCTCCAACGCGTAATCAATACGATCAGTAAAGAAAGTGCAGAACCAATTATCGCGTAAGTTTGTGTTCTAGCCGCATTGTTGGTAGCTGCTTTAGCTTTGCCCGGCTCTACATAGATAACATCATTCTGCCGTAGATAATAGTAAGGGGACTGAAAAATATCGCTATCCGCAAGATTTAACCTTACCATTGCTTTTTGTCCATTTTCTTCACGGATGAGAAGCACATTCTCCCGCTTACCATAGATAGTTAAGTCACCAGCCAAACCTAGAGCATCTAATATAGTCACCTTCTCATTGGGCACGGTGTAGGTTGCTGGACGAGTCACCTCCCCAAGTATTGTAATTTTATAATTGGCAAATCGAACCTGGACCGTGGGATCGCGATAGAATTCTTGAGCCTTTTGGGTTATTAACTCGCGCGCTTTATAAGTTGTTAATCCAGCTACTTTAACTTTACCCAATAAAGTCATATGCACATAACCGTCTTTATCTACTAGGAAACCGGAAATCACCTGATTTCCAACATTTGATGCACTACTAGCACCAACCGCTTGTATAGCCTCTGTTTGGTTGGCGATGTTACTTGTTGTTGGATCTAATGTTTGTACAGTAATGCTTAATAAATCGTCCGACTGTATTATCGGTTCACTAAAGTCCGCGGCAGACTTTATTACTTTAAGGGTGTCTGATGGAAGATCCTTGAAATACACGACATTTTTCACTGAACAACTACCCAATAGGATCGTAAATAATAGACCACTGAGTAGACCCCAAACGGGTAGTCGTGGTAAAGTCTTTTTTAAATTGTTAGTCATTGTGATTGTAGTTGTAGTTTTAATATGTCGTGTTAGGCATGTGTCATGTCGAATAATGCCTGATTTTGCAAATTGCACTGTTTGAAAGAGGGCCACAGATCTTCTTTTCCGATCCAATGTTCCAATGCTTTGATATGCCGCATATGATGCACATCGCTACCGACCAGATCCACCAAACCTTTTTCGGTTAATTGCTTCGCTGCCTTTCTTTCGTTAGGCCCATAATAGCCGTAAAGTGATAGCAGATTGAGCTGTAACAAGCATCCTAATTCGCGTAAGCGTTTTACGGCTTTTAGATTGCCATGGTAGAAAACATAACGCTCTGGATGCGCCAAAATCGGCCTGTAACCATTCATCTGTAAGTCGAAAATGACTTTCTCAATCAACGAGCTTTCCTGAATGTATGACATCTCGATGAGGACATGATTGTCGGGCAAGGTGGCCAACGGATCTCCTTTTTGTATTAGACCATCAAAATACGTGTCGACCATATATTCTGCGGCATAACCTCCAAGGGTATCTGCATATCTGCTATTCAAAATGCTTTCGTATGCCGAAGCGATACGTGCTGGTGTGTTGGGATACATGCCTTGAAAAATATGGGGAGTGAAAAAGAATTTTCTAATCCCCAATCCATTCAAGCGTTCTATCAATTGTAAACTATCTTCCAAAGTTGCAGCGCCATCGTCTAAGTTGGGCAAGATGTGCGAATGCATATCAATCTGCATCCATTCTAAATTCTGAAACTTTCTTTTTGCTCGGAAGATGTTTAGCATATGTTCTCCTGATAAGCAAGGTAATTGTAGAAATACCCGGCCGGAGCGACCGTCCGGGATATTTCCCTACAATTACAAGCTAACACTTGTTTCTTTTGTAAACCATACTGGTTTTATCCTCCAAACTATCATTAGAAGAGTTTCTAGAAACCAGATGGAATACCATTTTTTCACGTTTAATTTATATTATAATTTTCCACACTCTTCGGTCAGGATGGCCAAGTTGGTCGCACCCGCTTTTTCGCCGATAATATCGCCTGGTTGTATACCAACAGTAGCCGTGTTGTCTACACTGATTGTTTTGCCGCCAACCACTTTCACTCGGTTGTTCCAGATTGCTCTAAAATCGTATCGAGTACCATCTGTGCGCAACAAGGTTGTTCTCAAAAATCCATTAGTAACGGTGCCTAAGAATTGGAAATCTTTAGTTCCTGTAACCCGGTGATACAACTGGAAGGTTGGCAACAAGGTGATTGGATCTACTTTCTCTGGACAGCGTACATACAATTGTAAAGTCGCAGTCGGGTTAGTAGGATCACCCGGATTAGGCAACGCGATCTGCGTAGTCTGACCACATGCCCCAAGTACTGTCTCCGCGATAACTGTTCCAGCAGCATTTTTCACGACAATCGTAACGCCTGAAGTAGGCAAGTCTGCAACGCTGATATCTTTCATGCTGCTAGAAATAGAATACTGTCCAGAAGCGATGACATTTCCTCCCCATACCGCTTCTACGGTAACTGGGTAAGTAGAACCATTGGCCATCCAATCACCAGTAAAACTGATGACAGGCTGAACGTTACAGGCTGCACCAAACTCTCCAGCTAGGAAGAAGGTTAAGTGAGTGATCGGGAAGGTGACGCGGTAACCTGCACCAGTATCGCCTGTTACAACCGCATTTTGCTCGAATCTCCAGATTCTATCGCTACTACTATTGGTGAACACTTGGAAGCTTTCTGCTGTACTGATCGCACGATTTGTTAGCGGACTAACGTAATCACTCGATACTGGTAATCCAAGAGATAGTGGTTGGCTAAATTGTCTTACCGCAATGCCATTGATCACCATATTGATACGTGTTACAGCTGCTGGGCTAAATGTACCCGCTGAACTAGCACCGCCTTCTAAAACAACATTGCTACTTCTAAGACTACCGCCCGGTAGAATAGATTGTGCATCGCGGTTACGTCCATCGATACTACCAACAACCACTTCAAGATTTGTACCTACGATCAGGTTACCATTTGCATCGCGAAATTGTGTTCCTGCTGGAATATCTAATGAAACTTGGCCGCCGCCTTCTGCTGCAGGCAAAGAAATTGTGATAGGCTCTAATGTAGCGCCGTTAGCACCTAAGGCAATATTACGACGCACCTCGCTGACCCCATCAGGAAGCTGTGATGGTTTTCTTAAAATAATCGTTTCGATACCAGCAGAGGCATCAGTAATGGATACAGGAACAATTTGTGTCGTATATCCACTGGCGCTGATGGCTACCATGAAACGTACTGGTGCTGCTGCGGAAGCAACTCGTTTTGGATCCAAACCAAATGTTACCAAGTTTTCCGTAGGCTTGAAATCACGGAAACCATTCATGTTGTAGATGTCTTGGGTATCACCAGATTCTAGTGCAACCGAAACTCCGTTAATCGTACTTCCATTTTCGTCAACAATACGTAAGGTTGCTGAATGCCTAATAACCTCCGTACTGATAAGAAGATCAAAATCTTTTAGTGGGTTCTCACAAGAACCAGCAACACTTATCAAAATAAGTGCGCATATATATGTAGCTAATTTTTTCATTTTTGTCATGTGCTTATGGATGATCCCCCCTTACCAAAAACGGTAACTAAATCCAATTTCTACACGTGGCAAATAGCGGTAGTTGCGAATGTTGTTTTCGATTCGCGACGCATTGGCCACATTTTCTTCCAGTAAACCGCTGGCTTCCATACTAACTGACGGCTTTGATAAGTAATAAGCTCCCAAGTCAATATTCATGGAGAATCTGCTATCAATTACGATATTGCTCCAACCTATACCTGCGTAAGGACTGACTGTCTCTTTCCAGTTGACATGTGTGGTAATCGTACCTACGTACTCTGGATCGACCGCTATCTCCCCATAACGGTATGGATCAGCAAGGCGCGTCTCCAATCTGCCATCTAATTTGAAGAAATACGCTCCACCTAATTGCACATTAAATGAGCGAAAAAAGCCCGTTCTAGACGCAAAAGGAGTCCAGCCAAATAGTAAAGACACATTATGTGCTTTCGCAAATACATTTGTTCTGGTATCGCGGCCACTGTAGTTGCCTGCAATTTTAGTATTAAATGGCATAAAACTACCTGCCAGACGCGCTCCGAAGTGTGTTCCAAGCGGTTGATAATAGTGTAAGCCGACGCCGGTAGTCCCAACGTGAACACCTAATCCTACAGGGTATGGATAACCATACTCATAGGCCGATGCAGGGATACTATCTCGATCGCCACCTTTAGCAAGCACGCTAGTGCTCGCGAATAGGCTGCAGAGACCGAACAGCATCATCACGACAAATGTGAATTTAAATTTCATAAAGGTTGATTTGATATTATAAATAGATGTAAATGTTAATAAGCGTTTTCCTCCCCCTTGATCATATTGATCGCAGTCATACACACAATCTTAAAATCAAGCATAGCTGACCAGTTTCTTAAGTATTCAATATCATACTCCACACGCTTAGCCATCAATGCTGGATCTTTAGTTTCTCCTCTAAAACCATTGACCTGAGCCCAACCGGTAATTCCTGGTTTTACGAAATGACGAACCATATAATGTTGGATCAATTGACTGTAATGCTCTGTGTGCGATAGCATATGCGGTCGCGGACCAACAACACTCATTTGACCTAGAAATACGTTGATAAATTGTGGAAACTCGTCCAAATTAGTTTTTCGTAGAAATTGGCCTATTGGTGTAATGCGTTTGTCACCTTTGCTTGCCTGTTGCGCATTGGATTGCTTATTGACTACCATGCTGCGGAATTTGTAACAGCCAAAAGCACGGTTATTCCTGCCGGAACGTGGTTGCTTAAAGAAAATAGGACCAGGACTTTGTATTTTGATGATCAAACCAAAAAGAGGTATCATCCAGCTTAGAATAAAGATAATGACCATGCTACTAATGAATAAGTCGATCAAACGCTTTTTAAACCGATTTTCCATCGTAGACATGGGCTCCTCATGCGATTTGAGCACCGGCAGATCAAACTTCAACGTCGTATTTTCACTACCATTGTAGGTAATCCGTGCACTAATCGCTGGAACGAAGTTCAATTGAACACACTGAAAATCGGCCGCTACAATAAGATCTTCGCTATAAGCGCTAACCTCAGGTGTGGTTACTAGAAAGACATCGTGAATACCGTCTCTGGATACGGTTTCGAAATACTCCTTAAAGCGCTGTAGCGTCTTTTCTTTATTATCCAGCGCATCTTGATCTTTGTAACCGATCGTATTGATACTGTAGAAATCTCCTTGTTTTTCAAAATATTCGGCAACAGGTGCCAAATGATCCCCATGACCAATGATCGCGACGCGCTTGGACCAATTAAATCGCTTGGCAAACGCAGGGTATATATAAGTCATGAAAAAGCGAGATACTATAAAATACGTGGCCAAACCAACTGAAAGGATAGCAACAAATGGCCAAGCATGGGCCAATTGAAAACCTGACATCACACAGATACCAAAAGATATAATCAAACCTGTTCCGCCACGAAGTGTGGCGCGGAACATATTTTCGAGACGTTCCATCGAAATATCACGATACAGATGCGACAGAAGTGCTGCTAAGACTGCTAAAAGATTATACATCATCCAAAGTGACTGAAAAGCGGATGACGACTTGTCGATGTATTTTATCAAATTCAACTCTAACGCTAAATCAAAAGCTAAGAGAAAGGCTAAATTCACACAAATAAAATCCGTTGCTATCCAAAAGGCTCGCAAGTATACTAATACTCGATTTTGCACGTACCTAAACATAGTTTTTCATGAGTTAGTGGATAATTCTGTAAAAACTCCTTAATATTTGGAATAGATTTTTGTGAATCTCTTCTCCCTGGAAGGCAATACACAAAAAATCTATTCAGTAATCGAACTCAACACTTTTTTGAAACTTTAAACACATCAAAAAATCTTCGTAAATAGTTTTACGGACTTGCCGAATCCTAATTTTCGATTACTCGCCAAAGATACATGCAGATTTCGCTTGAAACAACGATTCAGCACGCCTCAGGGGTAGACAAATAAGGGACAATTGGAAAAATACGACGTCAGGAGCTCTGAGAGCAGCATTTATAAATGCCATGTCCACCCTTTGTCCACCCCACGACATGTTAACAAAAACACAAAATTATACACGCTATTTTAACAATAACGTAACGTAAGGCCGTAAAATTTAAAATTTTTGATGTTATAACAACTATGCTTATTCGGAAGGATCTTCCATTTTCTTTTTGAGACGCTGCTTTCCTTTCTTAACACCATCCATTGAGATACCTAATAGGGAGGACATTCCCATATTGCTGTACTTCAATTTCATTAATGCAAGTAGTCTCAAATCTCCTTCGGTAAGTCGGGGATACTTTGCCTTTTTCTTCTTCAAATAATCGGGAAAAACTTGATCAAAGGTGAGCTTGAATTTTGTCCACCGATCATCAGTCATAATTGGTTCTTTCAATAATTCATCCAGTACCTCAACGGAACGAACTTTTATATCCGTATTTTCTTTACCCAACTTCTCTAAGTCATTCTGAAGTCCTGCAATCAGCGAGGTGCTTTCTTTCGATTTCTCATCGGCTTCTTTCCATGAATTTGTTATTTTCTCCAGTTCCTTATTCAATACTTCGCGCTCCAGTGCGTAGGTCAACTGTTCCTTCTCCAACATGGTGGATTTAATTTTATGCCTATTTTTACTTCTATTGAGGAGTAGGATAACAATTATCAAAACGGAGGTGAGGAGGAGTCCAAATGCTAGTTCCAAAAGTAGAGACGTTTTTCTCTCTTCATGCGCTGCCGCAATAGAACGTTGAAAGTCGTCGGATTGCCACTGCCAGTATGCGCGCTGCAATTCATCATAACGTTCGGTAGCGCGCAAACTATCGTCGTAATGTACGTATTGCTTCAGATATAGCAACTCATCTGCCTGATAGCCTTTGATGCTTGCGATCTCAGAGCGCAATTTGGCAATTCTTGTTTTAATGGGCAGGAAGAATGGTTTGGATTTGACATACACTTCGCTACGCGTAAGATATCCCTCGGCCTCTTGCCAACCGCCTACATCAATCAACACATCTGCTAGCTTGATCATTGATCGCATCGCATCTAAATGCTCGCTATACTTGACCGATAAACGTACATTTTCTTTCAGTAAACGTATGGCTTTATAAGGATTTCCTTTTTGCTCTTCAATAGAAGCGAGGTTACCAAATATAATTCCCATCCATAGGCTGTCTTGATTGCGTTCGGCGATGCCGAGTGCGCGTTGAAAATGCACGACAGCCTGACCCAGCAGTTGTTGCTTCTCGCTATACACGCCCATGGAATTAACCATGCTAATATGTAATGCTGTACCATCCTTACAATAAGGAAGACCTTCTTGTAAAAGGTTGATAGCACCAGAATAATTGCCGATATATCCGTAAAAAGAGGAAATCTGATGTATATGCCGACTGAATAAGGGCACTGCTTTGTAATCAACTTGTCCAATTAATTCGCCCGCTTGCAGAAAGTAAGGAATAGCTGCCTCTAACTCTCGATATACAAAATAGTAATATCCTTGCCTGATAAGTACAATGAGACGAAGTTCATCATTTTGAATACGTTTGGCAGAAGATAAGGCTTTCTTATAGCAAAGGTCTGATCTCGGATTAACCTTATCACTCAATTTAGAGTAATAATCAGCGGCCAACAAATCGTGGATAATTTCTAGTTCAGCACTTTTCTTTGCTTTTGCTGTTTGCAGTAGTTCATTTAAGTGATCAACGACCACAGTACTATCTTTAGATCTAAAATTCTGATCCATTAAAATAGTTTCTAGAGAAGATACGCTACCTACGCTATTAGATTTATTCGAGAAGGATCTATGTTGGGCTTGCACGATCGCATGGCACAACAAGAAAGCTATCACGCAAAGTAAACGAGACATGGATAGAGCTAATCTTTTCAAAGGTTGACACTACAATGATACCGATTGTGAATCGAAAATCAAATAGTTGCCACAAAGTATTCGAAAAGCTTTTTTAAAGGAATTTTTGGATGATTTACTTTTAATAGAGGATCAAACTATGCCGATCTCTCCGTATTGGCCAAATAGTCTGGAGTGTCAGTGTCCAAAACTGCAAATGCTGAGTTTTGTGACTTAAATTCGGGTACAATTTCTTTCATTTTAGAGACCAACTCATGATTACAATAATTTACACGCATAGATTGAGTATATTGGCACAAATCATTGATCTGAATATATCGCTGCGCAAGATCATCTGTATTCACTTTAGCGATCATAATCTTTTCATGGTATGTCTTGATGGTATTCTCACCATTTGCCAGCAGTTCCTCGTAGACTTTCTCTCCCGGTCGTAGGCCAACAATCTTGATATCAATATCAACAGGATATTGAAGTCCTTTGAGGGCAATCATTTTTTTTGCCAACTCCATGATACGAACTGGCCGCCCCATATCAAACACAAATACTTCTCCTCCCTTACCCATTACAGCAGCTTCTTGAACCAATTGACAAGCTTCTGGGATGGTCATAAAATATCGAGTGATCTCAGGGTGTGTAATAGTAAGGGGACCGCCTTCCTTTATCTGCTTCTCAAAAAGTGGTATAACCGAACCATTTGAGCCTAGCACATTACCAAATCTTGTGACAATAAAAGAGGTTTTAGAAGCCCTATTTAATGCTGCCACAAAAATTTCCGCGATGCGCTTTGTCGCTCCCATAACATTCGTAGGATTAACAGCCTTGTCGGTAGAAATCATCACAAACTTTTCGACCATATATTTATCAGCTAGCCGAGCAATCACGCTAGTCCCGACGACATTTGTCCACACGGCCTCGTAAGGATTATCTTCCATTAAAGGTACGTGTTTATAGGCTGCCGCGTGAAATATCAAGTCTGGACGCTCCCTCTCAAAAAGGGCGTCCATAAAAATGGTATCTCTAACATCACCTACCACCGGATTCATCCTTTTAGAATCAAGAATGCATTTGAGCTCTTGTTGAATATCATACAAGGCCGACTCAGCTTGATCTACAATAATTAGCTTTTTACAGTTTGATCGCGCTATTTGCCGCACTAATTCGGAACCTATTGAACCTGCGCCACCAGTCACTAGTATTGTCTTATCGCGCAACGCTTCCGATACAATCGGATTCTCAATATTGATAGTCTTTCTACCCAGCAAATCCTCGATCTTCAAAGTTCGGATATGCTGTGCCGCAACGGCGCCTTCTATATATTTGGATGAAGGTGGAATAACCTTAATTTTCAAGGGAAGTTTTTCTGCTACACTAGAAATCCGACTCAGTCGTTCAGGATCTACATCATCAATAGCTATAATAAGTTCCTGCGCACCACCAACCTGCTCTAATAAAGCCCAATTTAACTGACTTAATGGGCGAACGATGACACCATTAATGTGTTTTCCAATTCGATTAGGATTATCGTCAACAATAGCCACTACACGATATCTATTTCTCGAGCCCAAATGCAAAAGATTATAGGTATTGTGCCCCATATTGCCTGCACCGAACAAGATAACGGCGATAGCATTATCCTTATTATACCAAAACAATTGATGAAATAATTCTCTATACAACAACCGCAGACCACTCATGGCTATACCTACCATCATACCATGAACAAATAGTTGCGTATGAGAAAAATGAAAAATGTTGTGCTTTATAGAGAATGGAGCAGCATGATCAAAAAACAATAAATCGACACTATAGGCCGACACGAAAAGGATAAGCAAGGAGAGCAATATACTATTCCCTATCAAAAACAAGTCATTTAAACTCGTTCTCCTGATGATCCCTTTAAACGGTTTGTACACTAAAAAAGAAAAAGCGTATACGAGCGAAACCAGACCTCCTTGTCTGAGCATTGTACTCACATTTATCTCACCAAGCACACGCATAATTAGAAGATAGCTCAAACAGAAGCAACACCAAACTACGAAAAAATCAATTAATAACACCAACCACCGGGGTCCGTGCATTAGCAATTTTGATTTTAAAATTGGGCTTATAAACATCGCATTCTACTACCGAATATTTTCACTCATCAGATCAAATAATGAGCAATAAAGTTGTAAAGATAAGAAAATAACCAAACAAGATCTGGCAAAATACCGTGAACAGGCTTGATTGCGGTTGTGAAATTTAAATAAAGTAATCAGATGGCCACAGATGGTCATCCAAAGCAGCGTGCTCTACTCCATAATCAGCAAAAACCAATAGCTCTGAATTATTCTCCTTGGACTGAAAAGCTGTAGCATACCCTGCCGGAACATGCAAAACTTGACCTTCAGAAGCTGTCAATAAAAACTGCTCAATGGGCAAATTAGCCGAGGGATTATTCCAGTTGTCGATCTTGACTAAACGAGCCGAAAAGACACCTGATATGGCATAGAACCAACGTTGTTCGATCTTATGCCCGCGCCAACCGCGGATCAGTTCAAGGTTTGCATTTTGAATAAGGTAAAACCGCTTCACCTCTGTCATGTCAAAGGCATTGACAAAACGAATTTGCCCACGTGCGTCTTTCGCAACTCCGCCTGGAATAAAGCTGTAATCTGAATTTTGCATCACTAACTTGTCTGCTGGTTACTTCGAATGTGTTTTTTTAATATAGATTCCTTCAGAAGGAGATAAACTATACTGAGTACTAATAATGAAACAACTGAAAACAAAATTTGTGCTTTAACATCAAAATTAGTTGCGTAAATAACTAGCATGCCGAAAACAAACTGAAGAATACCATATATCGCCGAAACTAGAAGCTTAGGTACACCTGCTTCATTAGCCAAATATTGATATAAATGTGATCGATGGGCTTGAAATATGTTTTCCTTTAGATAGAGCCTTCGGACGATTGTCCATACAGCGTCAATACCGTAAATCCCAAGGAATAGAATATAAAGAAAGTTTCCAGTCTGCAAGATCAACTTCGCCAGCGCAAACATCAGTATGAAAGCAATCGCGACCGAACCGACATCTCCTGCAAAGCATTTGGCTTTTTTACGGAAATTGAAGAACGCAAAGGCAAGTACACCAAGCATTGTATAAGATAGGAGATCTGGATCAATGAAGCCTACCGTACTGTTGACCAGCATCAGAAGCCCACCCACCGCTAAGCTATATGCGGCTGTAATACCGTTGATACCATCCATAAAATTATACGCATTGATAACTCCAACGACCAGCACGAACGTTGAAAGTAGGTAAAACCAAGGCATCGCAAACAAATCTAACTCATACGACATCAATAGAACTGACAGGAAATGGATTAATAGACGAAGTTTGTTTGAAAGTGTCAATAAATCGTCCGCAAAAGAAACGACCGTCATCAAGGTTAATCCAAGAAAAAACCACGGATAAGAAAAGCCTGATACGATAAAGTAGATCAGAGCCGCAAAGTAAAACACGATACCTCCGCCGCGTAAGGTTATTTCTGTATGCGACGACCTTTCATTGGGCTTGTCAATAATATTGAAATGATCCGCAATACGAAAATAGAATAATTCAAATAGGATGAATGCAGCTAATAGCAGAATGTAATGCATGTTAGATTATGGTATTTAGCGAAAATAGCAGAATTACCTCTTATTAACTACAAATGATTGGATTGTTTTTTCCATACCTTCTCGAGCCGTAAGCGGAAGTTTATCTATGCCTAAGGCGTCTTTTATTTTTTGATTGGAGACTAATAGTGTGCTAGTCATCTTCTTAAGTCGATTTGTGTTTAAAGGCACGAAGGAAAAGTAATCCCCACTTTTAGCAACAAGTTTAATGAGCCATTTTGGTATATCCATTTTGATTGAGCTCTTTTCAGTTACCAACTTGATAATATCTATAATTTCATTCGTAGCCATTGGCTCATCATCAGCCACATGATAAATACCAGATTCCAACAGATCTGATTTTTCGATAATCTGCTCGATTAAATAGCAAAGATTTGTAATAGAAATAAAAGAACGTCGGTTATTAAACTTAGAAAGTGGGTATGGCAATCCTTTCGACACGAATTTGTACAAAAGACCCAAATTACCCTTGTCGCCAGGCCCATGAATCATGGGAGGGCGAAGAATTATCAGTTTTTTACCCTCGGGCACCTCTTGGGCTAAAAGCCATTTTTCAGCCTCTCGTTTAGATTGCCCATACCAAGATACTGGTCGGCAATCATTTTCTTCGCCTAGTGCTTTCTCAGACTCAAACTCCTCGATTGCCGCTAATGAACTTATGTGAATGAAAAGAGTGGCATTACTTGAGCAGAAAACGCGAAAAATATCTTGTGTTAAGTTTAAGTTAGTATGAAAATAGTCATTTTCTGTTGCACGGCGATCATGGTCGTGCGCCTTACCCACAAGATTAATAATGACATCTCCGTCATCAATCAGCTGAGATTTCCATGTATCATTTTCTCGAAGGGATATACCGTAAACATCAGCATCATGAAGTGACAAATATCTACCTAAATGTCTCCCTACGAACCCAGATGCTCCTAGAATTTTAATTTGCATAAACATTGGTAAGTTATCTAAATTATTGAGATAGTACAAACAGTCTTCTTATAAAAAAAAGTTTAAAAAATTAACAAAAAAAATATTTTACAAAATGAGAATAACAGAAAAAATGAATTATAATTGCAAAAAAATAAAAATGAAAACCCTCAATACTAGAGCCTTATTATTGCTGCTTTACATTATCTTAACTTCATGCGCAAAAGATAAACCTCTTAAAATTGATGAACCGATAGACTTTGTCCCTGTAAGCAGAATAGGAATCGACAAGATGGCTCATACATCTTCACTTTATACTGACGATTATGCAAAAGATGGCACGATGTGGGCCGTATACATGGCGAGCGAAAATGATTTATTTGAAACAATCGAATCAGATGCTTCTACCTACTTGGTCAAACTAAATGGAAAAGATAAATCTGTTATTGAGCGGCACAAGATATTGAGTCGCGGAGAATTAGTAGATAACTTTCAAGTTTCAACCAAATATAGCCCCTATGATCCTCTAGCTATTGTCTTTAAAGATTTCGTGCGTTGTTATTCTGTTTGCGCAAATGAAAATGACCAAGAAGGATTGAGATACATCTACAGGGACTTTAATAAAAAAACAAAAACGTTTGGCGAAGTAAAGTCTGTATACTTCATCACCGATAAAGCTGGTACTGAACAAGGAACGCTTATGAGTAACAAAACTTTTTTCGATTTTTTTTCAAAGAATCAAGCACTAAGTAATGACGGAGTAAAATACTTAATTATGGCAGGAGGACTGATTAGTTATCGGGGATATTACTATACTTTTCTCGGCGCCTATCCTGCGGGTATGTCAGGAGCTATAGTCCGTTCGAGAAATGGAATAGAATGGGAAACGGTGTTTCCCTTACCTACAGTTTTTGGACATATTTTCGAAGCTTCATTTGTTATTCGCGACAATAAGCTGATATTGATATCGAGAAATGATACAAGGCGTGAATATGTTATCGCAAAATTCAACATGACTGGAAGCATGGAGACATCCCGGACAATTACTGATTGTTCTCCTTCTAGACCACGTATCTTCATCCATAAAAATGAAATATTCACTATGTACAACGGAAGCGAAACCTATCTTGACAAGATACAAGTAACTCGGAATAGGGTGATTCTAGAAAAAATTAATATCAATACATTAGCAGCCGAAACGAGCAGAGAAATACTCACAAACTTCAGTTTTCAATATTATTCTACGGCATTCAATAACAGCAATGATAAACTATACATCATGTGGACCAATGGAATGCAATTGAATATGCCAGCACAAATGAAAGATGCGATCGTTTGGAAGCTCTTTGATTACTTTTAGCATCTACAAAATGCTTTTTTACTTTACCAATAATTAATTAGTCTTTCAATACTTTTTCCCAATAATTCGACTTGCGCAAGTCAAAAACTTCTTCCAACCAACCTCTTAAAGACATTGCCGCATAAAGCTGTGGTTCAAAGTTTAGAAATTCAGTCTCAAAAAAAGCAGGATCAAAGTCTACCTGTTCCCTATCTATAATCATTACATTTTGAGTATTATAAAAGGGATACTTTTTAATATTTGGATTAGTTGTTATTAATTTTCGACCCGCTCCTAGCGTCTCGAACGTTCTCATTGTTAAACCATCCTGATCAGGATGGTTTATATCTAGAATTGCGACAGAACGTCTATAGATCTCTTTTATTTCGAGATGGGAAAGACTATGAAATGAAATATGCCGAATGCGAAAACCCCTGAATGACTTTTTAATCAATCGGTTTATGTAAAATAAGAGCTCGCTAGGTGAAAAATAGAATGCAAACATATTTTTTCCGTTGCTTTCGCACCACTGGCGAACACGTTCACTAATGCTATATCTATCAGAATGTGCAGTTCCTATAAAAGCAACAGTATATTTGAGATCGTCCCTCTCTCTATACAAGCTTGCGTAGTCTCCAGCAAAAAACAATGGTCTAAAATTGATTCCGTAGGAAATAGCATCCTTTCTGTCGAATGTATAAGATGAGTCAAAAAGATGTAGATTATTCAGGCCGTTCTTATTATTTTTAAATGAATCATAGGTGTAATAAATCATCTTTATATTCTCATTATTTTCGCGTAAAAAATCGATAAAAAAAGATGGAATTGCCTCCCCTTTGATCAATAAAAAATAATCGTAAGATTTAAATTGAAGTTTCTCCATAAGCTTTTCGTAGTATCTCTTTATGGAAGTCCTATATAAATCCTTTTTTAAGCGAATAACAACTTTACTCAAAAATGAATTGGAAGGGCGTTCATCGTAGATATCAACATAAGCTCCCATTTGAGTCAACTCCTCTTTTATTAAATTTTCATAATTGAAAAATTTCACTGAAAGGATTAATATTGACTTATTGTTCAATAAATCCATTATTTGTATAAACCCTTTTCTTTCATTTCTTGAATAGACTTCGCATACTGGTCTTCGTGAACAGCTTGTGTGTTCACCCAATTTGTAAATCGCTGCAAACCTTCGTCAAAAGACACTTTAGGTGTAAAACCTAATAGATTTTTAATCTTAGTAAGATCCGCATAATTGTGTCGTATATCACCTAACCTATAATTGCCAGACACTGTTATAGGAACTTTTATTCCATAGTATTCACTGAGTTGCTTTGCCACAGTCATGACATCCACTGCCTGCCCGTAACCAACGTTGAACACCTGATTATTAGCATTATCATTTTCTAAGCCCAAAATAGTAGCATCTACCACATCGTCTATGAATACGAAATCTCTACTTTCTTTACCATCCTCGAATATATTTATTCCATGACCATTTTTAATTTGTGTTGAAAAAATAGATAATATGCCTGTGTATGGATTCTTCAGAGACTGTCCAGGACCATATACATTTTGATAGCGAAATGCTACTCCAGCCACACCGATTGTCGGACATACTGTCATGACCATTTGCTCTTGATTTTGTTTAGTAATTCCGTAGACGGATGATGGGTGAATCTTTGATTCTTCATCTGTACCAACCAGCTCCAAATCTCCGACACCATCGTATTTAACTTCAAAATCACCACTGTCCATATCAACTGATTCACGCTGCTTTGGGTATACTGGGCCTAAATCTTTACAAAGATATTTTCCTTCACCATAAATTGAGCGGGACGACGCAACAATCACTTTTTTGACAGTATGCACACTATTAACCAATAGATCCAACATGATAGCGGTGCCATTTATGTTTACCTCGACATATTTATTCACCTCATACATTGATTGTCCGGTACCCGTTTCAGCAGCGTAATGAATAATAGCGTCCTGTCCTGCCAAAGCTAGCTCCCAATCAACTTTACTTGTAACCGTACCTTTGATGAATTTTACTTTATCTATTATGCTAAGGTAGAGTGACGAAGTTTTTTCAGGATCTTCTCCATGTATCTGAGTCGATAGATTATCTAAAACAGTTACTTGATACCCCCTTTTGACTAATTTTAATGCTAAGTTGGAGCCTATAAACCCAGCTCCTCCCGTTATCAATATGTTTTTAATGCACATAAACTTTATTATATCTTCTCCCAATTTTTAGTTTCAAAATTATATCTTTTGACAACACGCGCCGGCGTCCCCACAATTACGCAGTAATCAGGAAAAGAACCTCTTACAACTGAATTTGCACCGACAATACATTGCTTACCTAAGATAGTACCCGCCTGAATACATGCACCAATTCCTATAAAGCAATTTTCACCTATAATCGTTTCTTTTACATTCCACGATTGATCAAGTACTTTCATATCAACTTGACTATACTGATGATCGATATTAGTTATAAAAACATTTGCTAATATAGTAGAAGATCGCCCTATACGCAATTTCGCACCGCTAGTAATATGAACATTTTGAGCAATCCCAACCTCGTCTTCAATATATATAGATGACTTCGATCCATGACATTCCATTCGAACGTGGGGGAATATTCTTACTTTCTTCCCAATAGAAATATTTCTTGCTCCCAATATTATAATAGGTTTACCTATATATGATAATGCACCTATCTTTTTAAAGAAAGGTTTGTACAATAGGGCTCTTATACCCCAAAAAAGCTTTATGAGACCAAACATTTTCTCCGAATATATTTTGCTTGAGAATATACCTTAAAAAAGTAATACTCTAATAAATTTATATTACCTCTTTTAAACATTTGTCGGATATTTGTCTGAACCCCGCGTTCCATCTCGACTAAATTACTCGACAAGCCTGAAGAACCAAAATTTGGTTTTCCTTGTCCTGTTATAACTAATCTTTCATTTAGAACGACCATCTTATAATGCTCACAAACTCGCATCCAGAAGTTAGCATCTTCTGAAAACTTTTGATCTTCAGAAAATACGTCCGTTAATTTCAGTACCTCTCTGCGAAATATTGCCGTAGACGTCTGCCCTACTATTTTGATAAGAAGCTTCTTGATAGTTACATGAGCATATAAATTGTTTATTAGCACATAAGGAAAAGATAGCACATCATCATTCCTTAGGGCTGTCACAAAACTAAAATCAGAAAATTTCAATAAAAAGTTTATTTGCACACTTGTTTTTCTATCCAACCATTCGTCGTCAGCATCTAGAAAAGCAATGTATTCCCCTGTGGCAATATTTAATCCGACATTACGAGCTTTTGAAACCCCGCCATTTGCTTGATCAATAATTTTAAAAGCATGATGACTACTTTTGCATTGAGAAACGAACGCCTCAACTATTGCTAATGAATCATCAGTAGATCCATCATTGATTATTATAACTTCAAAATTACCATTGTAACTCTGCTTCATGATGGACTCTAAAGCTCGCAAAACAAATTTCTCTGCGTTATACATAGGTATTATTACCGACACTGTTGGAAGGTTCACATCATCATTCATACTGAACAAACTAAATACTTTTATTAAGTCTTTTTAACCATTAAGACAGTGATATTGTTGTCTGATACGCCTCTCAAAACACTTTCCATAAACGTTCAAACTCGGCAACCCTTGTCCTCAAATCATAATTTGACTCCGCATATTTTTTCAACACGTCTTGATTAAGAGGAGTATTGTACGCATTTGCTAACTTACAAAACAAATCATTTGGATTGTCTAGGCTTGCAGAGATATATCCATATTTACCATGTTTTAAAATATCGATCGCTCCCAAGGTAGGAGTAGATACTATTGTTTTGCCTAATGATAAGCTTTCTAACAAGACTGTAGGAAATGCTTCAGATATTGATGACAACACAATAACTTTCGCGTTATTAATATACGGAAAGGGATTTGACTTTATGCCTAAATTCTTCACAGCATTCTCTAATCCCAATTCTTGAATATACGAAGTTATAAACTGTTCCTCAGGCCCCCCACCTATCAAAAGTAATTTTACATTACTGTAAGCCTGATGAAATTTACTAAACGCATCCAAAAGCAATGGTATATTTTTGACTTTCTCAAAACGTCCGACGAATAATAGATATTCTTGCGGCAAATCACACACAGGGTCTAAAGCATATTTATTAATCAGTGATAAGTCAATAGGATTATAAATCTTAACAACTCTATCTGCTTTTAGATGAAAGTTTTTGATAAGCATTGACCTAATCCCTTCTGAAACAGCAACAACTTTGAAACACAATGGGAATATATACTTCGCTACAAATGTTTGCTTAACACCCACTTTCGCATAAATATCATAATAATTGTGCTGAGAACTTATTATTTTAAAAGAGACACCACTTAACAATTTTGCAACGTAAACAATCAAAGTAGCATCATTAGCAACAAACACGATGTCAGGTCTATTATTTCTAAAATAGCGAACTAATGCGAAAAGTGAGTCTCGCAATCTCTTTGTACCCAAATGTTGATATTCTAGATTATCCGATGCTACTATATCCAACTCTCCTTTGCTATAAACAGTCAGGTAAGTCACTGGATATCCTTTTTCTGCTAACCCTTTAGCATATGTATTCAGCACTCGTTCGATACCTCCAATATTTAGCGAGGGCGTAAAAACTGTTATCTTTTCCATGAGCTTTGTATGAGTCGATTAAGATATGCTAAAACTAAAGCTAAAACTACAAAACGAAGGGGATGGACATATCCTGCTCTAACAATAAATATCGCATTTCCAAGCATAGTTCCCAACATAATGATGGCATAATAATCCAGTGACAAACTTCTTTGAGTTATCTTATTAATGTACAAACCTAAACCAAACATTAGAAATATAGAACCTAATAGCCCAAAGGATAAATATATATCCGCTATTATAGTCGTACCCAAACCTATTCGAAACTCTTCGGGTGTGTTCAGATCTTCAAAAGTAAATGCTGTTAGAACTTCAGCTGATCCATCTTGTAGATCAGGGAAAATACTTTTGACCAGTGATGGCATAAGTGGTACTACACCTGACACTCCCAGCAGCATGGATTCTCCATAAGTAAATCCATGAGAATCTACATATTGAAATACCGTATAGGTATTCCTAACAGGAATCGTCAGATCTAAAATCAACATGATTGGATTTGAAAGATCTAAAGATTGATCACTCGTTCGCATCCGCTGTATAAACCACATAAATACGATTCCAGAAAATGCAAATAGAATAAACTTTTTAAAACTTATATTCTTGAATAAAAGTGTATACAATCCTAAAACCGGCAATATTAATTGACTTGTGGCGGTTCTATTTCCCGCCCATAGCAGCATCCCAGCCAACAGAAACAAAGCTGAAAATGCGAGCCAACTTATGTGATACGAAGCCGAAGCCTTTTTATTATAAAGTTCAGTACCAATCAATGCTGTAGCAGCAGCAATCAATAAAATTAAAATATGCTTGGCAATACCTGCTTCTTGATCAGCTACGGCATCATTATACTCTGACCTGTAGTACGAAACACCTCCAGACGCAATGAATACTAAAATGAGCAAAATGATTACAATAACTAGAGGCGTAGTCTTAAAAACCTTAGGATCTGTGGATACAAACTCATCTTTTATCAGGACTAAATTACCTACTAAATAAGACTGAAGACCGATTAGGGCTAAAAAATTACCTTTATTAACATATTCTTCCGGTATTTGAAACCCCAAAAATACTGCTCTAAAAAGATCTTCATCGTGATAAAGAAATGTCGTCGAAAAGCCAACCAGACAATATACTAATATGAAGAGTGTATCAAAATCAAGATAATTTTGCTTTTGCTTAGCTTTGAAATAAATGAAGTTTGATAGCAGCATTAATGAAAAACACACGTAAAAAAGAGACAAAGATACTTCTCCTTTTACTGGTATAAATAAATATACCATAATTGTCAAACATAGTAATACTGACAAAGATACTCGCAGAATCTGAACTCTCGACACCACCATACTTTTTCGACTTAGTTACCTAAATTTTATCATCGCTGCAAACTCTGTCAACAAGAAATCACCTTAGATTATTCGGAACCAACTTCAACTTTAAATTATACAGTTTTACATATATAAATCTATATACTAAGAATACTTTTAAATACTTCTTTTTAATCATTTCGAAGATGATCTTATCTCGTTGCAAAAGAAATGACGTATCCTTCATATGATTCGTTTCCGGGAATAATTTTATAAGTTCGTCCAAATATGCGATCTCCGCATAGAAAAGTAAATCCATTTTCTTTCTCAACTTCCCCCTCAACAGCGCTACCTCATACAAATGGTAGTCTTCCTTATTTGAAAAAAAGCCTGTCAAGTCATTCAGCACAAAGATAACATTATCAATACTATTCTTGGATAATTTCTTGGTCGTATAGGATTCCGGATTTGTTTGTAAATAATGGTATAGAGGAGAGTCAACTTTCGTGATCCTCCTAGCAAAATACACCAACTTTGACACAATCAAAAAGTCTTCACCATAATTTATCCCTCGAGGTACCGATATGTCATTTTCAATGAAAAGATTCCTTTTGATCAACTTATTAGGAAGGCCTAACATAGTCTTGGCTGACAGCAGCAGCTGCAGAAAATCAACTTTAGTTTCGCCTACTTTCTGAACCGCCAGTGTTCTGTAATTTTGCCACTCTATCCAAATGTCACACACTACAATATCAGCATCTTCCTGCAATGCTTTTGCGTACATTAATTCTACTAAGTTGATTTCCAGATAATCGTCACTATCTACAAACAATACATAATCTCCACTCGCATTACTTACTAGCGTATTACGTGTTTCTCCTATACCTTTATTATGGTCATTTTCGATTATGCGAATCTGATTTTTCCGATGAGGATAACGAGTTATAACATTATTTAATATTTCAATCGAATTATCTAAAGTACAATCATTAACAAATATATACTCTAGGTTTTCAAAAGATTGCTCAAATAGGGATTTCGCACACCTTGCAATGAAATTTTCAACTCCGTAAATCGGAACCAAAATAGAGACTTTTGGAAACATGAGCTTTTTTTTATAAGTAGTTTACTGTATCTTCATTAGACAACAAAGTAATGGCGAAAAACAAAAGGTAGTAACCTAATTATTTATTATGAAACAAGGTCTTATCTTTCACTTTTCTGATAACCTCTAAAAAGGCATGTCCATAACGTAAATCTGGCTCTAGATAATTACCTTCTGCCCATTCGTTCCATGACTTTATGAAGATGATTCTATTCTTTTTTCTAGACACGTTACTCATAACATTACTTACATGTGTTTTGAAACTTTCTGGTGTAAATTCATCTAAAACCAGTCCTTCTCTGCCACTTCTTGGCGTATGATCCCATCCAGTAATGATACTAGGATAAACACGCTCATTCATATCGATTTCTTTATTAAAGAAATAAGGTGCAACTTTCGAAAAGTTAAATCGATTTGGCTGATTAAAGAATATTCGATTAAGCTTGTTAAAGATTTTGGATCCTAAGGATCTTTTTTTGTAAATATCAGCTATTCGCACAGTATTCACGGCATCTACTCCTGAGGCCAAAACGTCCTGATAATTAGACTCTGGGCTATTGATATGACCAATGAAATAGAAGTCATTTAAGTCATTTTCTTTTGCTAATTGTCTCCAAGTAGTGATAAAGTCAGGTATTGATTCATCTCCTAAAGGGCGATATATAACAAAAGCAATCTTGCCATCTATTCGCAAATAACGTTTATCCTTAAATGCTTCCAATAATGCATAGAAATGATTGCGTACATCTTCTTCTCCCGGATACAATTGTTCGATAAGAGTATTCCTGTTTTTCAGACCGTGGGCGAAACCTTTCCAAGATTCATTTGCCCAGCCCAAGCAGAAAGGAAAATCAGGTTCGCCAGATTTCACCATTTCTTCAAAAGGACGCTCCATTAATCGCTTGCCATTACCAAACCAATAATGCCAGTAACAAAAAGCGTCAATACCATGCATCCTTGCCAAATCTGTTTGTTCTTTCCTTACTTCTGGAACACGCAAATCATAATAGCCTAAATCAGCAGGCACTCTAGGTTGATAGTGACCTCTGAATAAAGATTTTGCTTTACCAACGTTAGTCCATTCAGTAAATCCTTTTCCCCACCATTCATCATTTTCGGGGAAGGGGTGAAATTGTGGCAGATAATAAGCAATGATTTTTGTATTCTCGTCTTTTCCCATAGTCACTTAGTTATTCAAAATTTTATTATAATCATTTGCACCAATTCTTACAAACTGATTAACAAACAAATTGATTTCTTCGTTATATTCTTCAATATTTCTCTCCTTTATAGCATTCAAATTATCGATTAAGTCTTGACAATCTGAAAAGGAATCTCTTGGCATCCCGAAGGGGATATCTTTTTCATTCAAGGAAAATCTAAATGCTACCAAATTATTAAGATAATATTCATAGTAGATCGTAGAGTTGTAAACTACCGTAAAATCTGGTTGATATCTTATTATCGTATCTGCAACATTCAAATTTACATCTGCACACTCTAAATCTAGTTCGTCAATTAAGGATCTATATCTACTTATATCGCTATTGGGATGCAATTTGAGAATGGGACTGTATCCCGTATCACGCATTTCCGCTACTATGTTAATAAGCAACTTGTTTTCCTCTGTGTACAAATCTCTTGCTAAGCAAACAATAAACCTAGTACCTTCGGGTATTTTGATATGAATCTGTTTAATGTGAGCATACTTAGGATTACCTGCTACGATACATTTCTTATTGTTATACCCTGCCTCATCAAAAACTCTCTTAGTAAAGTCTCCCCAGCCAAGAAGATAGTCGGCCTGAAAGTTTTCAAGATTAACAAAGTCCATAGGTAATGGTTTACTATAGAGGTTCTCACTTAGAAGAACACCATGTTGTAAACCATACGTAGGGATTTTACATGCTTGGAAAAATTGGCAGAAAAGACTTTCCAGAAGCAAGGAGCAGTTAAACCCAACAAAAGACTTAATACTGACTTGGTCTTTGTGCTTATCAAGCTCATCTAATACGTTTTTATAAAAAGTCAAGCAAGCAAAATAGTAAACTCGACTTTTTATATCCGGGCAACAAAATTTCTTTGAAAAAGCTTCTTTAAAAGAAGATATTATGTTCTTCAGACTATATCTGAATTTATGTTTAAACCTCGTAGGAAGTATATGTGTGTTATCTACTGTTGAAATGATATCCTTTATGAAATCAAAGTAATCATTTCTAGTTGTTTGATAGAAAAAGACAACTTGATCTTTCCGGAGATCCTCTACCATACTTTGAAAATCATACGTGACACATATCTTAAGCAGCTGACGAACGATGGTATATGATGACTTGCTAATTGGCGAATAGCTATTGAAAAGGAAAAAATTAGCCATCAGCGGTTTCATATCATAACCATTGTGCTTGGACTCGAAAGTGCATTTTAGTTTTTTATAATAATCATAAGCGCTTTTGTCCATCATTTAATTTACATTATCATTGGCTTTATACTTGTGATGCTCAAAGCTATGTACTACCTTTTCCTTGTTTCCGCACATAATTTCTGCTTTACGTATGTCGGCCACGAAATTTTTGAACTGATCATTGTAAAGATCAAGTGCTACTGAATCAAAATGAACCCAATCCAGATCTCCAAGTTTTACATGCTTCTCTACCATGCGTGCCCCAGCTGCCACCGCCATCATACAACCGATGCTACCTAGGTCGTGAGATGAATATCCAGGGACAATATTAGCATGCTTTTCGCGGAGTTGTTCGTAGTGTCTTACAACAGATATTTGACAACCTTCTGGCGGAGTTGGATAAGACGACGTACATTGTAGCAAAAATAGCTTCCTATCATTTACCAGATTATCTAGAACAAAGTCCTCATAAGACTGTTCGGTAAAACCAGTGCTTACAACAAGTTCACCTTTGAAGTGCTGTGCTACCTTTTTCAAATAATTTCTATGATTTGAAATCGTAGAAGGTAATTTGACCATAGGACAATCAAGCTTCTCCATGTGTAGATACGAATTCCAATCCAGAACAGAAGCAAACCACGGAATATTTCTTTTACGACACTCTACATCCAGGAGTTCAAACATATCATCAGTTAACTCGACGCCAAATCTGTAATCCGCTAAGGTCTCTCCAAACGGAGAAGAATATGGCGAAGCGAGCTCTTCTTCTGTATAAAAGGTATTTACGTCCCTCTTTTGAACTTTGATCATATCCGCACCGGCCTCCACAGCCAATTCAATCATCTTCAGTAAGCGGTTTCGATCTCCAATATGATTATTGGTAAACTCAGCAACGACAATAACGTGATTGCTACTATTCAACTTTTCTAGCAGTTTCCCATATATCACTGAGTTTGTTGGCAAATCCTTTGATAACAGATTATGTTCTAAAGAAGCATTAAATTGATCTATTGTGAATTTACTGTACTTCTTGTTACCAACATGGGAAAACCTAAGGTCTGGGTTTTTAAATTCCAAATCCTTTCTAAGCGTGATAAAGATCGATTCTTGGGTTTTTAGATGCGCATTACGATACTCAAGTCCTAATACATCACCCTTATTAACAGAATCTATAAAGAAATCAAACCCCAAAAATACTGTTTCCAATAAGTTATCCTTTACTTTTTGAAAAAGCATTGACAACTTAATAGCGGATAGTAATGTAAAATCTAAAATGTAAAAGTCGGGTGTATAAAAATAAGAATAAACTCTTTCTAACCCCTCTTGATCAAGTGAAACGTACTCTGCAGGAATGTGTTTTCCTGATGGTAATTCTAGACTCTTAGGAGCCAAGTAATATCTTGAACTAAATCCACCTTCTACAAAAGTCTGTACAAGTTGAGGTTTGTAAAATACAGTGATATCTGCTGCAAAGGGCAGGTCAACATCGTTCAACGCAATTACAAAGTAATCCTTCTCTAATTCGACCAGATTTATTTGCTCTAGAGACGTTCCTTTACCTACAATCGCTACCTTATTTTTGTTCGATTCTGAAAATATATGTTTGATCTGGTCTAAGGAGTTCTCCATCATACTTTTTGTTATTAACTGTTACTTTTAATTTATGCTCTAATGCTAGATTGAGACCGGGCAAAATATCCCAAACTTTTGCCCCTTTTGGATTTTCAAACACACAAAATGATCCGGTTAAAACATTGTACATATTATAGACGCAACATCCAATGATACGGTACTCAAATCCATCATCTAATCTAAGTAGTTCCTCCTTTGTTAAGCTGGAAGATATTCCTACTATCCGAGAGCTGTGCTTTTGAAAAGTGTCTCCGTTTTTCATATACAAATCAAGTTCTGGCAAAGCTAGCATCGATTCCACGTGTTTACCGCTCTCATAGACACAAACAGCTACCCCCCATTCTTTAAGTCCCGAAATGAAGTTTTCAGTTCCATCTATAGGGTCTAAAACGATCACCTTATCGGCATTAATTGCTTTTAGATTTTCTTCAGGAGACTCCTCTGACACCAATGCGTAATCAGGATAATTTTGCCTAATCATTGACTTAACCAGTGATTCCATCAGCAAATCTCCCTCAGAAACATAGCTCCCATCCGATTTTAGCTTTTTTGTGCTCCTAAGTTTTAGAATATCCTTTAAATTCTCTCTTATGATTCCCTTTACTTGTGTACAAATATTTGACATGATCCTAAAATAGATATTTTTTTACGTCCTCTAATCCTGATTCAACTAAACACTTCACTATATTGAAATCTGATTCATCATCAATATCTAATCCACAAATCTTATCAGTGACTAACCCTAGTACATTTCTACCTAAGAAATCATCTCCAAGATTCTCTTTATTAAATCGAAATATGTCTGTACTGTAAACTTTGTAACGGCTCCCAACATCCTGTCTCCTTATCATCGACTTATTTTGATCATCAAACGTAGGAATTAATTTACCATCTTCTAATCTGTACAATCTAGATTCTGTTTCACAGATTGTACGAACAGAAGAATATTCTGGGTGTTGTATCAAAGTTTGAATCCCCTGCTGTATCAGTTCTAAATCCCTAAATACAAAGGTTGGTCTGAGCCACACTATGATATCAGGAACTTCGATCTGATACTGTATAAATTTCTCGTACAAATCTTTGAGTACATCTTGCTCCATGGCAGTATCCCTAGCAGCAAAGTCACTCCTAAGAAATGGCACCTCGGCGCCGTGAATTTCTGCTATATCGCGATATACTTCCGAATCGGTAGAGCATATTACCCTATCACAACCTAATGCTTGTGCAAATCGAATCGAGTAAGCAATTAGCGGACTTCCATTTATCTGCTGTACATTTTTATTTTTAAAACCCTTTGAACCTGATCTTGCAGGAACTATTGCGTAGACTTTCATCCTTTGTATATTATATAATTCTACCAACTAACGTTCAATAATTTTATTGCAACCCATTTTTTGGCTGACAAAGTCCTTAATTACTGCTTTTTCTTCTCGGGATAGACCTAAGAAATAGATTACTGTAATCAATGCCAATTCTATAATAAGCGTTCCGACTAATATTTGGGGTATAGTATAAACTTGATCAATAGAAGACAAAAGTAAAACAACAAACAACACCGCAAAAACACTCACCAAATTCATAAAATAAATGAATAATTCCTTGAACGAGAATCTTAGGTATCTATTTACAAAAATGTACCGAAAAACCTGTATTACAATGTTAATGAAAAACTTCGCAACATACACGATCGTTGGATCATACCCTCTTTTCAACAAAATATAAGCCAACGGTAGTAATGAGATATTAATTAAAGACAGTACAATACTATACACTTTTATGACGCCGATGGCTGTCGCCGCCATCCAGAATGGACCAGAAATTGCATCAATCAAAGAGCAAAAGATCACTACCTGCACAAACACTTCAACGTACATAGGCAAATTATCGCCTAACCAAATCGTTAAAATAGTGTGGGTAAAAAATAAGATCGGTGCCGACAGTAGGGTCATCAGAAAAAAAGAGTATTTTGATGTACTAAATATCAATTCCCTGCTTCGACCAAGATCTCCCAACGAATAACTTTGTACTATTTGGGGATTGAATGCAATCTGAAAATTACCGACAAATCCATAGATTGCAGCATTAACCTGATTAGCTATTCCAAGAGCGGCATTTACAACTACCCCATGAAAGATATTAAGTATCATGGCTAGACCTTGATTGGCACCGACGTAGGCGACCTGTCCTAACAAAGTCCATCCTGAAAAGAAAAGCATTTCTTTTTGTCTTGCTGGATCTTTGTAAAAACCAAGTGTTGTCTCAGTCCGAAATTGTCTACGGCAGTAAGAAAGCATAATTCCGCTTGAAAACATTTCTGCTATTAGATACAGTGCCGCATAAACAGGCAGATGTTCTACATTAGGAACCAAATACAAAAATACAGCTATACTTAATCTTGATAGGGTTTCAAATACCCCAACAAATGCATAGTATGCCATTTTCTCATGTGCGACGATAATGGCATTTAAAGGCATTCTCATAATTCCTAAAATTGTCGTTGCTATCGATATCTGATATACAATGTTAGCCTGAGCTATCTTGGCATCAGGTATATTAAGCTTATTGTTTAAAAACCACAAACCAACAGATTCTGCCAAGGCCAATACAAATAGAGAGATTATTAAATGGTTTTTAACGCTTAGGTTAAAAACGCGCTTGACATTTTCCGAAAGCTTAGTTGCTCTCTCAACATTAATAAACCGTTGAGTAGCGCTACTCATGGAGTTGTTTAGAAACGAGAATAAAACTACTACCCCGGCAACCAAATTGTATATACCAAAATCCTCTACACCTAATACTTTTAAGATGAGACGTGATGTGTAAAGTGACACGCCCATATTGAAAAGCATCCTAGAATAAAGAAAAATTGTATTCCTAAATATCGTTTTATTGCCAGTCATAACTTCGGCTTACATGCTCACTAAAGGTTCTCCTCTTCCATAACTAAGTGAAACAAACGAGTGCAGACAAGAGCTCCTAACGCAAGGAATAGAGATATGAATCCTCCAATTGTTATCGCTTTAGCTTTACCCAATCGACTTTTTTCAAGAGGATAAATTGGCTCATCTACGACTTGAATTAATGGTTGTTCTTGCAGTTGGTTCATTTTGGATAATTCCAGATTCTGCACTAATTGTCCTAATATTGCTTTGTTAGTTTCGGTTGAGAATTGGGCTTGTTGACTTGGAACTATCCGCTGTCGGGCTTGGCGAGTTGGGTTAATATTTGGCGTGGCATCAATAACATTAGCTGCTCTATTGATAGAGCCAGTCATAATAGCTCTAACAGAGTCGACCTTTTCTTGTAATATATCTATCGTTTTTAAGGATTTGATTGTCTTAGTTTGAATGTAGAACTCGTTTACATGCCCCACTAGAGCTTCATTAAATGTTTTTGAAAAAATTTCATCGGGGGATGATACATCAACTTTATAAATGGTAGATTTCTTGTTCTCGGTACCTACAGTAAGCATCTTACTATTAATAGCATCTGTAACAGAGCCAAGTACACTATCACGAAGCCTTAAGGTGCTAACAGTCAGCGCGCTACGATCAACATTAAAATCAAGAGCTAATAATTGTTCTTTTCTTTTTTTCCGCCATTGCTCTCTCATCTCGCTAAAGGTTATAAATCGTTCGATTAATAATTCCGATGAATCAGAATACGTTTTTGACAAAAGTGCCTTCTCTAGCATTGCGCGAGATTTATAAAGCGCTTGAATGTTATTTCCCTGAAATATTCCACCACCACTACCACTCCCGCCAATGTTCAATCCCATCATGGCGGCCATACCTGCATACTGAGATAACCCACCGCCATCATTAGTTTCTAAAACAAATGTAGTTGTCGCTGTATAACTTGGATCGATTGATTTCGCGTAGATATATCCCACACCTCCACCTAGTAGTGCAGCACCCAAAAAAATATACCATTTCGAAAGCAGATAACGATACCATACTGCTATACTCGAAATTAATTTCCGCAATGACACCTCGTCTGTATTTTTATTGACCATATGTATATAAAAGAGCGCTACCTCAACAAACTAACAATAATCGCAGCCAAAGAAGCTACTCCTGTGCCCATACCTATCCAGCCTTGTGCGCTAATTCGCTCTCGAGGTGGCCTCTTCGGGACAATGATAGATGAGCCCGGTTTTACCTCTGGATAGAACATATTTGTACCCTCTACACTACCATTCGCATGTTGTACAAAAGTTTTCTTTTTTAACGCTTCTTTTGTAAACCCACCGGCCTGACTAATATAGTAACCTAGGCTTTTTCCTGGGCGGTATACTACATTGTTAGGATTTAACACTTCACCAGAAACCTGTACGGTCTGCAATTCCTTTGGAACGGTAATCACATCGCCATCTAAGACTAATAGGTTTTGTCTACTGTGTGCATCATCCAATATCTTTTGCAAGTTTATCCCGACCAGATCACTTGCTTCCTTAATTTCAGCGTTATTTTGAGAATATGAGCCTGCCAACTCATTAAGATTTTGATCAGCGCGACTCGTACCATTCGCAAATCCCGAAAAAGTAGTATCATCGCTTAGTTCATCATTTCTCCTTCTCTCTTCGTTTGCTTTTTCTTCCTTGGCGGTAGCCAATGATTTACCAGTACGCCGAAGCGATGCTCCGTCGACATAGGCATAAGGTGTCAAACCTCCGGCTCGAGCAATAATATCAGAGATCTTCTCATCTTCTCGCGTCACAGTATAGATGCCGGGATACATGACCTCGCCATCTATTTTCACTTGACGCTGCGTTCTAAATCCAGCATCTCCTAATACCGTTACAATATCGAAGGGGCTTAAAACAACATTCGCATCGGCCACCACTTGTCCATCTCGCACATCTACGACAAAAACTTCTGATGTTGTGCTATCAATACCACCGCCCTCTCTTTTGATTCGTCTACTCACCTCGATTCTTGAATTAGCTCCAGCCTCCGTAAAACCTCCTGCTAACTGAACTAAATCCGCCGCTGTCATGGCTTCAGCGAAAGTAAAATCTCCCGGCTCTCTTACTTCGCCCTGTATCGTAAGACGATATTCGTCTCGTAAATCAAAAATAGATGAAATCGTGATTTGATCCTCTCTTTTTAAAGTAATATCCCCATTCCCATTCAGCACATCTCGAACATTGAAATGAATAACTTCTAAATTATTATCCGCCTTAAGGCGTGTAATTAGACCTCGATCCATATAAGCATCTTCTTTCAGTCCCTGTGCTTGATTGATGAGATCCACAAGCGTCATACCTGGGTCTAATCCATAAAAACCGGGTTGAAATACGGCACCGACAACTTCAACTCTATTTTCAAAACGGTCTAAAAGTTCTCCTACAATGACATAATCACCATTCTTCGGAGAATAAGTAGAAAATGCATTATCATATACATCTTTGATACGTCTCTCTTTAGAGGTTGTTCCTACGATTTGTACGCGAGCCGTGTAGGCTTTGGCATCAAATCCACCCGCATAACTAATAAGCTGATCTAGATGTTCTTCAGACAACGTCTCAAAGATTCCAGGCCTTTTGACGGCACCGGCCAATTCAACTCTATTGACATATACGGGAATATGAATCACATCTTGATCCTGCAATCTAATATTTCCGCGTTGGATACCGTTCACCAGAAAGTCGTAAACATCTACGGTTGATACCACCTGATTGTTTCTGATCACCTGGATTGTACGATAAGTACCATTTTCTGCTGGACCACCAGATGCATACAACGCATGATAAACTGATGCTAGGGATGGTAGCGTATAGGTTCCTGGACGGTTAACCGCTCCAGTTAGTAAAACCTGAATGCTTCTAATATTCCCAATGTTTACGTCCACAAGTGTTCGCCCAGACGATATACCGCCATAAACACTTTGCAATCGGCTTTTAATTTTTGCTGTTGCAGCTTGCACAGATAAGCCTGCGACCTGAACTAGACCTGCATATTCAATGTTTATGCTTCCATTAGTATTTACATCCAACGTATAATTAGCTATATTATCACCGGTAATATCGATAATCAACTGATCATCAGGACCAATCACATAATTCTGAGGCGTAGCCATACGCATGTCCGGCTCAAATGTTATCCGAGAGTTGCGAAACAGTTCAGAACCGAAGATCTTAGGCTTATTTGCCTGCAATAAACTATCTTTGTGAAGCTCATTATACAAGCTATCTTGGATCCGGAGTGAATCCAGAGACATACTATTTCTGCTTAAACGACGGCTATTACTTGATATGTTTGAAGGGTCGCTCTGCTTGCCGCGACGTTCGATATCAGCGATACGCTGCTTCAGTTTCTGCACTTCAGCTGCGGGCATTCCTTGGGCTTTTGCTAATTGATCAATTTGATTGGTGGTATACCCTACCTGCGATGCTTGCCGCATGTATTGCTGAATTTGTGCATCGCTCATCTGATCAACTTTTATATCGGCGTAATTCATTTGAGCAAACACGCTAATTGATAAAATTAGTTGAACACATAGCAAAAGTACACCCCTAACCATCCTTATATAACTTGTCATTCTATTTCTTTACTATATTTTTCAAGTACAATCCATACCCAGATTTCACCAATGGTTCTGCCAACTTAATAAGCTGGGCAGCGTCAATAAATCCCATCCGATACGCTACTTCTTCAATGGCTCCAATTTTTGTTCCAGTCCGTTCTTCTATGACTTGAACAAATTGTCCAGCTTGCATCAAAGATTGAATAGTGCCCGTATCTAACCAGGCTGTTCCTCGATCGAATACACCAACCTGTAATTCCCCTCGCTCTAAATACACCTTATTAACGTCGGTGATCTCTAATTCGCCACGATGAGATGGTTTTATATTTTTCGCAATTTGAACAACTTCGTTATCGTAAAAATACAATCCGGGAACGGCATAGTTCGATTTAGGATTTGTCGGCTTCTCTTCGATGGAAACTACTTTCTTATCCTCATCGAAATCCACTACTCCGTACCGCTCTGGATCATGTACTTGATACGCAAATACACATCCGCCATCTGGGTCAGCGTTGGATTGTAACAACTTGGACATGCCCGATCCATAAAAAATATTATCTCCTAAAATTAACGCGACTTTATCGTCACCAATAAACTCCTCACCTAAAATAAATGCTTGTGCCAATCCGTCTGGAGAAGGCTGTTCTTTATAACTGAATGAACATCCTAATTGTGAACCATCACCGAGCAACTTCTCGAAATGTGGCAAATCCTGCGGAGTGGAAATAATAAGTATCTCCTTTATCCCGGCCAGCATCAACGTGGATAAAGGATAATAGATCATGGGTTTGTCGTAAACCGGCATCAACTGCTTACTTACCGCCAATGTTAAAGGATGCAGACGTGTACCGGAACCGCCAGCAAGAATTATTCCCTTCATATATTTATATTATAATAAAGTCAAATTTGGAGTTCATAATTTTCCCACCATCACCCTCAAGCTTTCTTCCCATTTTGGAATTTCTACTGCAAAGGTATCTTTAATCTTTGTCTTGTCCAAAAGAGAATATTTAGGGCGCTTGGCTGGTGTAGGATATTGTTCTGTCGGAATAGGATTAATCTCACAATCCAAATTAGCAATTTCACGGATAGCTACTGCAAAATCATACCATGAAATTTGGCCTTCGTTACTATAATGATAGATCCCTGAATTCCATTTTTCACTATGCGCAATAGTCATGATAGCGCTAGCTAGATCATGCGCATAAGTGGGTGAGCCAATTTGATCTGAGATAACCGAGATCTCATTTCGCTCAGTCATTAACCTGATCATGGTTTTTACGAAATTGGAGCCATAAATAGAATACACCCAGGCAGTTCGGATAATTACCGCATCTGCACCAGATTTTACAATAGCCTGCTCTCCCTTTTGCTTCGTTAAGCCATACACATTAATAGGATTGGTTTTTTCGCTTTCAGTAAGCGCAACGCTACTATTACCTTGAAAAACATAATCCGTAGAAATATGAATCAATTTAGCATCGTGGATCTTAACCCAATCTGCTATTTTTGCTACCGCAAGATGGTTCACCATGTCCGCCAACTCAGGTTCAGACTCTGCTTTGTCGACAGCAGTATATGCCCCTGCGTTGATGACCAAATCGGGATTATATTGATCTAAAATTTGATTAATTTTCGCAAGATCATCCAGAGGCACTTCCTCACGAGTGACAAAGCTAAAATCATCTTGTGGATGATTTTTAACTAGGTTTCGTAATTCACTTCCTAATTGTCCGTTAGCTCCCGTTACTAAAATCTTCATATAGTTTACGTATGCTGTGTTTTATTTTACTGATTTCCCAAATACCTCAGTAAAAGTTGGCAGTATTTCGTCTTTATCCGAAATCAACAACTCGTTGTGTGGCAAAACCCAATCAATTCCTAATGCTGGATCATCAAATCGAACGCCCTGTTCGGCATCTTTGTGGTAAAAGTTATCGCATTTGTAGAAAAAAGTAGCCGTCTCACTCAACACCACAAAGCCGTGCAAAAAACCGCGAGGAACAAACAATTGCAGGTTATTTTCAGCTGATAATTCTACCGCCACGTGTTGACCAAATGTCGCAGATCCTTTTCTAGCATCGACCGCTACGTCCAAAACTTTTCCCGCTAACACGCGAACCAATTTGGCTTGCGCATGTTCACCTGCCTGAGCATGCAGACCTCGTAAGACTCCTTTTGTAGAATAAGATTGATTATCCTGCACAAACCGAGTTTGCGTTTTCGTAACGTCATTAAATGTTTGTTCGTTGAAACTTTCAAAAAAGTATCCTCGGCTATCGCCGAATTTTTTCGGCTCCAAAATGAAACAGCCTTTCAGCTTGGTCTCGGTTGCTTTCATGTTTTTGGGTTAAGAGAGTTAATAAAGTAAATAAGATTCATACAGTTTAGATAGTTGACGTGTTCGTTTCTTGTGATTTTAGGCTTTTGATTAAACTCGATAACATGCTCTTAATCTGTCTAACTCTTGCTTCGAAAGTAGCAGACTCAGTAATGAAGCCTAATCTACGAGCAATTTCTATTTGAGTTTCTAATTCGCTAGCAGAGCCTAAAGCGATGTAGAGAAATCTAACATACTCAGCATTACTTTGTCGACCAGCTCCTTCGGCAATATTAGAAGGAATAGACACCACAGCTCTCTTGACTTGGCTAGTCAGACCAAAAAGTTCTTCTTTCGGAAAATCATTCAACTTGGCGTATATCTCTACAACCAAATTCATTGACTCCTGCCAAACTTTTAAATCCTTATGACTTCCCATCACCTATCTACTCTATCAACCAATAATATGAACTTTATCAACCAGTACTATCTACTAATTATACTGTTTCTTGTAATAATTCTGATAATCGCCACTAGTCACATTTTGTAACCACTCTTGATTGCTCAGAAACCAATCGATAGTCAGCGATAAACCTTGTTGAAAAGTGACAGATGGCATATAACCCAACTCCTTGTTGATTTTTGTAGCATCGATCGCATAGCGAAGATCATGACCCGGTCTGTCTTTTACGTACGTGATTAAGCTTTCGGAAGTCCCTTTTGCTCTACCCAACTTTTCGTCCATTTGTTGGCACAATTCCTTTACTAAATCAATATTTTGCCATTCGTTGAATCCACCGACATTGTAAGAATCGCCATTTTTACCTTTGTGATACACTAGATCAATGGCCTTGGCGTGATCGATCACGAATAACCAATCGCGTGTATATTTACCATCACCGTAAATTGGCAATGGTTTATTATTCAAAATATTGTGAATACACAACGGGATCAATTTTTCTGGAAAATGGTTTGGCCCGTAGTTATTCGAGCAGTTCGTCACCACAATTGGCAAGCCGTACGTATCATGGTATGCGCGCACGAAGTGATCCGATGAGGCTTTGGAAGCGGAATATGGCGAATGCGGATCGTAACTTGTTTCTTCTGTAAACAAACCAGTACTACCTAAGGCACCAAAAACCTCATCCGTAGATACGTGATGAAAACGTTTTCCTTCGAAATTGTCTTTCCAGATTTCACGAGCGGCATTCAATAAATTGACAGTACCAATCACATTGGTCATCACAAAGGCAGATGGATCTGCAATCGAACGATCCACGTGAGATTCTGCTGCCAAATGGATCACGCCATCGGGTTGGTATTTTTTAAATACTTCCAGAATATGAGCCGCATCGGTAATGTCTGCTTTGACGAAGATATAATTTGACTTGTCTTCAACATCCTTTAGGTTCTCTAAGTTCCCAGCATAGGTCAAGGCGTCTAAATTTATAATGCGATAGTCAGCATATTTCGTGACAAATTCTCTGACCACATGGGAACCAATAAATCCGGCTCCGCCGGTAATCAATATTGTTTTTGGCATAGCTATGTTTAGATAACTTTAAAAGTTAGCGATCTACTTATTATTCTTTGCAGCTTCTTTTTCTGCTACAATCCGTCTTAATCCTGAACTAGAGAAACGGTGATCTCGACTATTAAAATACAAATCGATACCTTTTTGCTCGCAATACGCGCGACCCGTAAAATCTTTCTCCGCATATTCGTCCCCCACGATACGTACGTCAAGTTTGAACGACTTCAAAATATCTTCCAAATCTTGCTCTGTGGAATAAGGCACAATTTCGTCTACATATTCACATCCACGCAATTGAATATAGCGTTCTACAACGGTTTGTGTCGGCGCATTCTTCTCTGGACGATCTAATGTGGGATCCATTTGCAATCCGCAGATCAAATAATCACATTGTCGTTTTGCTTCTGCCAACATCATGATGTGACCAGCATGAAGGAGGTCGAAAGTAGAAAACGTAATGCCCACGCGAGGGCCAGGATTGTAATCTTGTCTTTTATTTTTTTCCATAGCGAATGATTGATCTATGTATCTAATCTTATCTACTGTATAACTCTAAATTTTAGTGGAACTCACATCGGAAGGTGGGCGGTACACATAGCGCCCAAACTTCAAAAAATATGCCAAGCAACGGAATCTCTTTGCTATTAAAGTCGCGCGTCGACTATAGCTCTGTCTAGCACTCCTTTAATATCAAAAACAACGACACGCTCCTTACAAAAGTTCTTCAAATCCAATTTTAAAAACTCGTGATGTGATACCGCCATGATAACCGCATCATAAGCACCCGATTGCAATACATCCTCCATTGATTTCAAACGTAAGCCATATTCATGCTGCACCTCTTCCCTACTTGCCCAAGGATCTACAATATCCGTCTGAACGCCATAATCCTCTAAGGCTGTATGCAAATCTTTCACTTTCGTGTTGCGAATATCTGGACAGTTTTCTTTGAACGTAATTCCCAAGACCAGGGCTTTAGCTCCTTTCACGGCAATGTCTTTGCGAATCATTAGTTTGACAACCTTAGAAGCAATAAATTCTGCTACAGAATCATTGACACGTCGGCCGGAAAGAATCACGTTAGGATGATAGCCGAGCTGAACTGCTTTGTGCGCCAGATAATACGGATCTACTGAAATGCAGTGTCCGCCAACTAAACCTGGCTTATAGGGAAGAAAATTAAACTTAGTGCCAGCTGCGGCCAATACATCTTGTGTATCGATGCCGACCCGATCAAAGATGAGCGCCAATTCATTGACAAAGGAAATATTAACATCCCGTTGTGCATTTTCGATCGCTTTGGACGCCTCTGCTACCTTAATGCTCGGTGCTTTGTGCGTACCCGCATGAATAATAACTTGATATAGTTGATCGATTTCTTCGGCAATAGCCAGTGTAGAACCGGAAGTCACCTTCTTGATTGTGGTCAGTGTATTGACCTTATCTCCCGGATTGATTCGTTCCGGTGAATAGCCCGCAAAAAAGTCTTGATTGAATATCAGTCCCGATTCTTGCTCCAAAATAGGCACACAATCTTCCTCGGTGCATCCTGGATATACTGTGGATTCGTAAATCACGATATCACCTTTTTTCAAGACCTTGCCCAACATGCGCGTTGCACTGCGCAAAGGCCTGAGATCCGGCGCATTAAATTCATCGATTGGCGTAGGAACGGTGACGATGTAGATCGTGCACGAACGCAGATCTTCCACAGCACATGAAGCGATATAACCTTTCTGACCGTCTGTATCTACCGAAAATTGGCGTGCTGACAGTAATACTCCCGCATCTGCCTCCTTGGTACGGTCAACGCCATTATTAAGTTCATTGACACGCGCTTCATCAATATCAAATCCAACTACTTGCGTGTGCGAAGCAAACGCTAATGCCAAAGGCAACCCGACGTATCCTTGTCCGATAACGGCTATTTTCTTCATTCTCTACGAATGTACTAAATAGTCTGATAATTCAGAAAATTGAAAATCCGTAATGTAGTTTTTGTCGCACTACGGGGCGATCTCGCGCACCATCTTTTCCGCCTCCTTTTCGGCAACGATACGGCGCAAACCTGAACTCGAAAATCGGTGATCTCGACTGTTGAAATACAATTCAATTCCTTTTTGTTCACAATATTGTCTACCCGTAAAGTTTTTGTCCTGATACTCATCCCCTACAATACGCACATCGAGTTTGAAAGACCTTAAGATATCTTCCAAATCCTGTTCTGTAGAATAAGGCACGATTTCATCAACATAATGACAGCCACGAAGCTGTATATAGCGCTCTACGACGGTTTGTGTAGGCGCATTTTTCTCTGGACGATCTAAGGTAGGATCCATCTGTAAACCGCAAATCAAATAATCACATTGCCGCTTGGCTTCTGCCAACATCATGATATGACCAGCATGCAATAAATCGAAAGTAGAGAAAGTAATGCCAATACGTGGCCCGGGATTGTAGTCAGGGTGATTCTTTTTTTCCATATCGATATGAGTTGTTTGTTTGTGTTCACAAGGATAAATTATTTTTTTAGTACACAAGGTGGACATCATCGAAACGACCGTGGACAAAAGGTGGACAAAGCACGATCTCGAATTAAAATCGCTCTGCATTTTGTTATCCCACACCCTTTTCCCATATTTGCCTATGCTTATAGAGAAAGGCTGAGGGATTAGACCCGCGGACGCCTTAGCAACCTGACCCATGTCAAGGTGCTACAATCTACCCGTTCACAACGAAGGGAATGATAAGCGAACAGGAGCACTAACCAGCACCTCTTCTCTGCAAGCCTTCCATTCAAGAAACAGATACATATGAAGATCATCGATCATATCACGAATGCACAAGGAAAAACCTTGTTTTCTTTTGAGCTGCTACCTCCTGCAAAAGGTCAGGGAATCCAAAACATCTTCCAGACGATGGATGAGCTGATGGAATTCAAACCACCTTTTATCGACGTTACCTATCACCGCGAAGATTATTTATATAAACAACATGCAAATGGCTTGCTAGAGCGCGTTTCCTATCGTAAGCGCCCAGGTACAGTAGCCATCTGTGCCGCCATCATGAATAAATACAAGGTCGATGCTGTACCGCATTTGATCTGTGGCGGATTTACCAAAGAAGAAACCGAAAATGCATTAATCGATCTGGATTTCTTGGGAATAGATAACGTATTGGTACTTCGTGGCGATGCACGCAAAGGCGATGCTGATTTTATCCCGACAGAAGGTGGACATGCCTATGCCACCGATTTGTTGCAGCAGGTAAAAGATATGAATGAGGGCAAATATTTACATGAAGATATCACGACTTCGTCGAAAACAGATTTCTGTATTGGCGTAGCTGGTTACCCCGAGAAACACTTTGAAGCACCCAATGCACAGACCGATTTTAAATGGTTGAAAAAGAAAGTAGATATGGGTGCCGAATTTATCGTGACGCAAATGTTCTTCAATGTTGAGCGTTACAAAGAATTCGTGACCAAATGTCGTGAGCACGATATCCATGTGCCGATTATCCCCGGATTAAAGCCATTAACTACTAAAAAACAACTCATCACCTTGCCCCGTATATTTCACTTAGATATACCCGAAGAACTGTCTGAGGCCGTAGAAGGATGTAAGAACAATGCAGAAGTACGACAAGTTGGAGAAGAATGGCTCGTAAATCAATGTCGGGAGCTTATTGCCTTTGGCGCTCCAGTGCTACATTTTTACACGATGAGTAATCCTGGACCGACCAAAAACATTGTGCAACAGCTGGCTTAGCTAAACAATCATTAGCGATTCCTGTTTAGGTAGTTGTATGGTCAAACATCTACCAAAAAAAATTGCCATTGTGGGTTCGGGAGCTAGCGGCGTAGCCTGCTTTATCCAACTGGTACAAAAGCATCTTACGCAGGGAAACCCGTTTCCGATTTCCATCACACTGTTTGAAAAGCGGAAGGAATTTGGTGACGGGCTGGCCTTTGGCACGGAGCAACAAGGTCATCTACTCAACACGAAAGCAGGGCTCATGGGCATTTTCCCAAAAGAGCGCATGCACTTCGTGCAATGGATGCATCAAAATAGTGATTGGATTGAAGAAAATTATCCGCAGGTAAGCACACATCCTGACAGCTATCCGCCGCGGATGTTGTACGGCAATTATGTGCAAGCGATGTTGGATAGGTATCGCACATGGGGATTGGAAGCTGGTATCGATATCAAAACAGAACCCACTGAAATCATCGCCGCGGATATCACTCCAGAAAACACCGTGATACTACAAACCGAAGACGACCGCAAGTTATCATTTGACTACGTCATCCTTGCCACAGGAAATCCAGAATCTTCTACATTTGCGAAGCTAAAGAAGACCGATCATTTCTTTTGCTCGCCTTGGCCTACCAGTCGCTTGCTCCAAGAGATTCAAAACAAGCAGGCGCGCGTCAGCATCGTCGGTAGTAGCCTGACGGCCATTGACGCCTTAATCACTTTGGTGGACAATGGACATGAAGGGCCGATCGAATTTTTCTCACTCACTGGCTTATTGCCTCGCGTGCAGACGCCTTCTGAGATACCGTACGAACGGAAGGTGTTGACTTTGTCCAGCATTCGCAGCATCATCCGCCAACAGCAAAGAACCCTTCGCATCATCGATCTTATCCGACTTTTCCGTTCGGAAGTAGAAAGCACTTTGGAAAAACAAGTAGATTGGAGCGGCGAAGATCGCATCAATAAAGATCAGTTGACCTTGTTGGAAAAAGACATTCAAGAGGCGACCGGCGACGGCAATATTTTTCAGACGATACTGTATTCCTTACGCGAAGACTCTTACAGCATTTGGCGCTTATTGCCGCCTGATCAGAAAATGCTTTTTGGCAAATGGGTAAAACCTCATTTCGACATCAACCGACACGCCATTCCGCTGGAAAATGCCATCAAGATCCGCAACATTTTACGCTCGGGACAGTTAGAAATCATTGGGCATACCGACGACATTGAGTGGGAAAACGATCGATTTATCCTGAAAAAGCAAGATGGTAGAACGCACGAAGCAGATTACGTCATCAACGCTTCTGGTCCGTCCAGCGATATTGAAAAAATGCAGGATCAACCGTTGTGGCCCGATTTACTGGCGAAACAATACATCGAACCGCATCCAATCGCAGGAGTATTAGCTGATCTGAATACGATGCGCGTATGGACTTCATCCCGGAATGAATTATCCCCTTTCTATGTGATTGGCCATCAGCTTGCTGGCGCACAGCTAGACATCAATTCACTGTGGTTCAACGTCGAACAGGCAGACCTTCTGACCAACGACTTACTCTTACAGCTCGGCCATGGATATCATTAACGAATTAGCGACTCGTGTGCTGCCGCTTTACGGATTTATCCTAGTAGGCTGGTTTGCACATGCCAAATGGAACCTGAAGAGCAAATGGATTTCCAAAGTCTTGCTATTCGCATTGATTCCGATTCTGATTATTGAGAATTTGCTGAAAGCAGATCTGACCGAAACAGCGGTATCTGGTTCCATGATATTTTTATTGGCTTTAGCGATGAACATTCCAGCGATTATTGCGAATAAAAGTTTTGCTTCGGATTATGATGGCAGCCTTTTAAAGGGATCATTTTCCTATTATAATATTGGTTGGTTTGGTATCCCAGTGGTGATGGCACTATTTGGCGAAAAGCAAATGCCGTTGATTATCTCAGCGTATGTGGGCAATGCCTTGTATGGCGATACCATTGGATTCTATTTGATGTCGCGCACCAAAGATGTGCCAACCAAAGAAGCGGTTAAAAAAGTGTTTCAAATTCCCGCTGTCTATGCATGCATTGTCGCGATCGGGCTCAATTTACTTTCTGTAGAACTTCCTGAAAGCGTTGAACCCGTCGGAAAAGTAGTGAGTTGGATCGTTTCTGCTTTGGGAATGCTCATTATTGGCGTTACGCTCGGTGGTATCAACTTCAAAAAGGTAGCTTACGCCACGTTTAGCAAGATATTAGGGTTGCGTTATGTGGCTGGCGCCATATTCTTAGGCTTTCTGGTTTTCGCGGAAGCGCAATGGGTCGGCGTGTTGGATGATGATCAATCGATGTTAATGTTGCTCATGGCCAGTTTTCCTATCGCAGCCAATCTCGTAGTATTTGCATCATTTTTAGAAACGGAGGAAGAAAACGCCGCCTTGCTGGTGGGTATTTCATCCATTGTATCATTAATCCTCATTCCGATCGTCAGCGTACTATTATTCTAGCTGGCTTTAGCATTCGTTATTCATAATCGTTTTGACTCAATTAGCTGTTTTTGCAACTCATATCGTAAAATAAACAGTTCACCGACATTTACTTGTTGCCCATCGCATCGCCGACTAATTTCGGTCGAAACGATGCATTATGCGGTACATATTAATTTTCATTTGTCTTTTTCAAGCCCTTCCAGCGACTTCGCAAGAAAGCAACCAATCACAAATTGTAAAAGGTATTGTTCAGAACACGAAGAAAGCGGGTATTGCTGGCGCTAATGTCTTTATTGATGGCAGCTACGATGGTGCAACGACAGATCGTAATGGCCATTTCAGTTTTTCCAGCGCACAAACAGATTCTGTCTTACTTCAGGTCACAGCTATGGGATTTGAAGCAAAATCTATATGGCTTCAAATTCCATTATCAGAATCGCTCGTCTTTACCTTAATCGAAGATCAGCACATCATTCCCGAAGTGGTGGTAAAAGCAGGTGAATTTCGGATTGGAAATCAAGCGAACGCAGCGCTAAGTGCATTGGATATTGTATCCACAGCAGGCAGCATGGGCAATATTATTGCGGCTCTGCAAACTTTGCCTGGAGCACAAGTAGCTGGCGAAAATGGAAGATTGATGGTGCGAGGTGGCGATCCGCATGAAACACAAACGTACATTAATGGTATTCGCGTTGGACAACCTTATACGATATCAGGAAATAATCTGCCAGTACGCGGCCGCTTCTCTCCTATGCTATTTCAGGGCACGAACTTTTCGACAGGCGCTTATTCTGCCGAATTCGGCAATGCGCTTTCCAGTATTCTAAACCTCAACACGTCTCCCGAACCCGAAGATGCTAAGACGGATCTTTCTATATCTGCTTTGGGACTGGCGGCAGGACATACGAGTCGAATGGGCAAAACTTCTGTTAGCGTCAATACGAACTATATTTCATTAAAGCCATTTACAAAACTATTCAAGCAGAATATTGATTGGACGCAACCTTACGAACAATGGAGTGGAGAAGCTGTTATTCGGCGGCGTTCAGAAAAACACGCGCTTAATGTATATGCTTCGTTTGCCGGAGAAAGAGTCGGTTTTCGAGATTACCAAGCCGATTTCGCCCGCGATGTGGAAACCCATGTACGATCCCATAATCTTTATACCAACGCGAGTTACACGCGTTATTTGGCCAACAACTGGAAATGGGATCTTGGCATTGGTGCAGGTTACATGCAACGAACCGCGACCTTGGATACATTACAGATTCCCAACAAAACAAAGGATTTACACATCAAGAATAAATGGTCCAAATCCGTGAACAATTCATTCCGCTATTTCTTTGGCCTGGATTACTTTTATCAAAACTATCAAGAGAAGGTTTCCTTTGGATCAATTACTACACCAGCATATGGCTTCACCAATCAGATTGCAGCTGGTTTTGGTGAACTGTCTTATCGGATATTCCCGAAATGGCATCTAGACGCAGGAATGCGCTACACACTCAACACCCAAGCCGTGTCTTTTCTAGAGCCAAGAGCAGCATTAAGTTTTCAGTTGGATAAACAACAAACTGCATCATTATCCTATGGCATTTTTCATCAGCAGCCAACCGAAGATATACAGAAATTCCAGCCCGATCTTCCTTGGCAAATGGCGAATCACCTCATATTGCAATACAGCTACGCCACCGCTGGAAAACAACTGCGCCTGGAACTGTTTCGCAAATCGTACGCGCAACTTGTGCGTTTTGAGCGTGGGGATCCCAACTTTGCTCGACCATACCACACAGATGGTGATGGTTCCGTCAATGGGCTTGATGTATTCTGGCGCGACAATCGCTCTGTTCGGAATTTGCAATATTGGATTTCTTACTCTTGGACGCATGCACGCAAGTGGGAGCGAGATTATGCCTTCGCAGTACAACCGCCTTATGTTGCCGAACATTATGGCTCGCTTGTCGCGAAATACTGGATCAGTTCATTGCGATCACAAGTTGGAATCACGAACACAATCAGTTCTGGCCGTCCGTATCATGACCCGAACCAAGCTGGTTATGTTCAAGAATTTACCAAACCGATTAATACCTTATCCATGAACTGGTCTTATCTGATAACGCAACAGAAGATTATTCATATTTCGGTTTCCAATGTATTGGGAAATGAACCCGTCTACAGCTATCAATACGCGCAGAACAGAAATGCTGCTGGCGTATTCGATCGTCAAGCGATGACGCCTACCGCCAAACGATTTGTCTTCGTCGGATTCTTCTGGACAATCAGCCGAAACAAAAAAGACAATCAATTGGACAATTTGTAACGTGCATTTTTACAACTCATCCCAATAATTCGACAGTTCACTAGGATAATTTTTGCCATCGCTAAAAGTGTCCCTAATTTTCGATGAATAAATGAAACCTTAATCATTCAAAAAATATGAAAGCACTATTGATCATCATCCTCACTTTTTACAGCTATGGCAGCTTTGCACAAACTGCTTATGAAAAAGCGATGAGCGAAGCCTTGCAGCTTTGGGAAGCAGGCAACAGCACAGAAGCTGCCGCAAAATTAGAACGCATTGCGGCAGCAGAAAAAACACAATGGCTCCCATCGTACTATCAAGCGCTGATCCTGATTACAGAATCATTCCGTGCCACAGACGCCACTCAAAGAGCGCAACTAATACAACGTGGTAATACCATCATTTCGCAAAAAAGTGCGCTAGGTTCTTCATCGGAATGGCTGGTATTGAAAGCGCTTTCGCTCACTTCAGAGTTGACGGCTGATCCAATGAATTTAGGGCAAAAATTATCGCCGAAGATCATCGAAACCTATCAACAAGCTTTGAAAGCCGACCCTGAAAACCCCAGAGCCCTATCTGGATTAGCAGAATTTCAGATACAGACCAAAAAGTTTACAGGCGGCAATAGCGACAAAGAGTATAAAGACTTGCAGAAAGCCTTATCTTTATACGAGAAAGATCAGCACAAAGAGCCTTTCTACCCGACTTGGGGAAGGGATAGAGCCGAAGCGATGATTCAAAAACAACCTTAGATAATAAGCAAACCTACTGTGAACGCGAGAAAATTAGTTCCCGATTTATTCATATCACTGCTTTTCGGATTGGTGATTATGCTGATCATTTCTATGCAAGAATGCGGATGCAATATCTCCAACATTCCGGTAGAATGGTTAGCATTCACCTTGTTACTGAGCACCTCCTTATATTTAATCAACAAAAATTTTGCGATAGCACTGCAAAAGCACCTTGCAAAGAGGTGGCATCGTTTCTTTGTGTATCTATGCGCGAGTCCCGTTGTTACTTCTGTGGTACTATTCCTAATTCGATACTTGATTTTCGGACGCGAATCCAACTATCAACCTGTGGACTTCTTGTTGGGAGAATCGTTGCAGTTTTATCTATTAAGTGCAGCTATTGCATTAGTTACTGGCGGTATTTTTTATGCCTTCAATGCATTAAAAGCATTGAAGGATGCACAGATCACGACAGAAAAAGCCAAGTCGAGTCTTTCGGAAACTAAATTTATTCATCTTAAAAACCAGATTGATCCACATTTCTTATTCAACAGCTTAAATGTATTGAGTGGCCTGATTGAGGAAGATGCGGAGAAGGCATTCCGCTATACGAATAGCTTATCGGCTATTTATCGGAGTATGTTGAGTCAGAAAGACAAAGATTTGGTACCATTACGAGAAGAACTGGCAACGGGCAAGGAGTTTCTTTATCTTTTACAAATCCGCTTTGAAGGAGCGTTGACCTATGAAATAGAATCAGGCTTGGAGCAAGAGCAGAAATTTGTCGTACCGTTGTGCTTGCAATTATTATTGGAGAATGCCGTCAAGCATAATGAAGCTTCGGAAGTTCGCTCATTGCACATCAAGATCTTCAGTGATTCAGATTATTTGGTAGTAGAAAACAACTTACAACCGCGCAATTCTTTTGTTGAATCCAACAAGCTAGGATTATCGATCATCACCGAACGGTATCGCAGCCTGACGGAGAAGCCGGTTCGAATCGAGCAAAACGACGGAATATTTCGTGTAGCACTTCCACTGATGACAAAAATTTAATGCTATGCACTTTCTAATAGTCGAAGACGAAAAACCTGCAGCACGCCTTTTACAACGCAAACTGGAAAAAGCGGGATATCATCATACAAGCATGGTACATTCTGTAGCAGAAGCGGATATGTGGTTTATCAATAACAAAGCGCCAGATCTCATTTTCATGGACATCCAGTTGTCTGACGGCACGGCTTTCGATTTGTTAGAGAAGCGAAATATTCCTTCAGCCATTATCTTCACCACAGCCTTTGATGCGTACACATTGCGCGCTTTCAAGGAAAACAGCGTTGACTATCTACTCAAGCCAATTGTAGAAGAGGAACTTACTAATGCTATTGACAAGTACTTGTCGCGCACATCAACTGTTTATGATTTTGCCGAAATCCGAAACCTATTAACAACAAATCATCCGGCATATAAAGATCGCTTCACCGTCAAGATTGGACAGCTATTGCGCCCAGTAGAAGCGAAAAATATTGCTTGTTTCTACAGCGCGAACGGGGGCACCTATATACGTACGGTAGATGAGCATGATTACTTGATGGATCATACACTGGATCAACTATCCGCCATGCTAAATCCAAAGGATTTCTTTCGCATCAACCGCAGCCATATTGTTCAGCTGCATTGTATTCGAGATATTGCGATCCACTCCAATTCGCGTCTAAAGGTAAGCTTGCTGAACTATTCGAATCCGGATCTCATCGTTAGCCGAGAACGGGTCGTAGCGTTTAAGGATTGGTTGGGGTGAGAAGTTCTCTTAAAAAATCTTCCTAATCTTTAATGCTAAGAATATTGCATAAGCTTTAATGGCGTAAAAGATATCCCCATCTTTCCTGAATTGTTTCGCGATGTACGGTATCTTGAATTTTATAGTCCAGACTTAAAATGATCGTCATCATCATTTTCCTTATAGCGTCTAAAATATTTGTCAGCTATACAGGATTATAGATGGTAATTATTCACAAATCTATTTACTTAACTTTGTAACTATTAAGAAAAAATTTCGTTTAATCTAAAACATTACACATTAAATTGATTCGAACAACGTGATAAAAACTTTTCAAGGAAAATCAATAATAGTAGGAACTCCAAAGGACTTTGATATCAACAAAATGATTATCAAAGAGTTAAGAAACACTGGTTTTGAATCTGTGTTCGAAATTTCTTTCAATTATCAAAAATTCAAATACAAAAACATTTGGCAACATGCTAAAAGTTTTTACAAAAAGAATTTTGGAAACCGACCTCACTACAAACAACTACTAAGATTCCAACAAATCGAGTCCAACCTGATTCAAGAGCTGAATGAAATTCAAGATGTGGACTATGTTCTCTTAATTCGACCTGATATTTATTCTCCGACTTTTATAGATGCGTTGAAAAAGAAATCAAAAACAATTGTGGCTTATCAATGGGATGGGCTAAATCGCTTTCCCGCCGTAAATGATGTGATTCAAAAATTTGATCGTTTTTTTATTTTTGATCCAGCCGATCTTGGGGTAGAAGGAGTTTTGCCTTTGACTAATTTCAGCCCAATATCCTACACGGCTGAAGAGCTGTTCGATAGTGAACGAATCACAGATGTTTACTTTTCTGGATCGTATTTTCCCAAAAGAGCAGCGGTATTGGGGAAAATTTTAAGTCAGCTTAATAGGTTGGGTAAAAGCATAAAATATCGTCTAAATGCGTGGAAACCGCGTGAAAATAAAAAATATAATCTCACAACAACTAAGGAGTTTATCACTTTCGAAGAGAACTTAAAAAACTCTTACAATGCTGAAGTTGTTATTGATCTTGTTTTTACAGGGCACAAGGGCTTATCATTTCGAATCTTTGAGGCAATAAGGTTTGACAAAAAAGTTATAACGACCAACCAAGCAATATTAAAGTATGATTTTTATGACCCAGACAATATCTTCATCTGGTCTTCAAACTCTAAAATTCAAGAACTAAAAAGATTTTTAGAAACACCTGTAAATCCATTGTCTGACGTCCTAAAAAGAAAGTACGGATTTGAAAATTGGATTAAATATGTTCTTGATGAAGGTGATTTTATTCCGATAGATTTACCCGAGAATTGAAATAAGTTATCTAATAAAACCTATTTGAAATAATTACGTTTATAACTAAATACACGTGTTGATCGTATCGACGCGTAGCAAAATCCCCATATTCCACGTTACTTTAAGTAAATTGGTAATGTTTAATATACAAATGCTAGCTTAGTGAGAGACAATTTTAAAGGCAAATCCATCATTTTAGGAGCACCTAAATACTTTAATATCAATGACTTTTTAAAAAGAGAGTTATATCATTTGGGCTTTGACCAAGTAATAGAAGTGTCTTTCGATTATTATAAATTTAGGTATAAGAACATCTTCCAGCATACTAAAAGTTTTATAGAGAAGACATTCAATAATCGACCCCACTATAAGCAATATTTAATGTTTAAGGCCATCGAACCACAACTAATCGAATCCTTGAAAGATGTTAACAAAGTGGATTATGCGCTTCTAATTAGACCAGACACGTACTCGTCGTCTTTTATTGATGTTCTTCGTACCAAGGCAAAAAAAGTGATAGCTTACCAATGGGATGGCTTAAATCGATATCCTGCGACTTACCCTCTTATACCAAAATTTGACAGCTTTTTCACTTTTAACCCAGCAGATGTCAGTCTAGATGGCGTTTTGCCGGTTACAAATTTTGGCCCTACATCGTATTCTAGGGAAGAACTGGAGGACAAAAACCGCTCGAGTGATATATATTTTTCAGGTAGTTATGAATCAAAAAGGATGATTACTTTGGGAAGAATGATTGAACAATGTACGATTCTAGGATTGAATAATAAATTTATAATAAATTCTAGCAAAACTCGCATTTTAAAAACGTGTCCACTATCTGTTACCAAAAAACAGATCTCATTTGAGGAAAACATACGTAATTCCTACAATGCTAAAATTATTGCCGATGTTGTATTTGAGGGGCACACTGGTTTATCCTTTAGGATATTTGAAGCGTTAGCATTCGATAAAAAAATTATTACCACGAATAAACAAATCTGCAAATACGAATTTTACGATCCCTCAAATATTTTGATTTGGACAGAAGATACTTCTTGTGAAGAATTGAAACAATTTATTGAAAAACCATATAAACCTGTACATCAAAATATCAAGAAAAAGTACAGCTTTGATAATTGGATTAAATATATTCTTGACCATGGTAATTTCACTCCAATTTCCCTACCTGAATAGTTGAACATCATTAGGCTTGGAAAATGTGGGATTATATTATGCTATATATTTTTTTTTCTCATCACACATATTCCGCAGAAATACCATTTTACAAGACCATTTTTGAGCTTTTTCTTTCTCCCAATTGGCAGACCTAAAATGAAATATAAGGCATTGACACCGGTATCTTCTCCAAGATTATATACCTTGAATTTCTTTTGAAAGGACTGCTTGAATTCTCTCACGGGAGCCAGTCCTTTATTACGGTCTACTCGATTACTTTGATTAAATAGTGCAAGTGCGGATCCTGCTCGGTGTTTATAAAAATATAAAGACTTATCTTGTAAGACTAATCGATTGGCAAGGTAAACAGCTTGAATGGAGAACACCAGATCTTCCCCAATACGAATCTTTTCATCAAAATAAATAGAGTGGCTTACTAAAAAATCTTTTCTAAGTAAGTATTTAAAACAATGTCCATCTTCTCCTACTTTAGCCAACATCATCTTATCTTCTGCATTTGAAGCTACAAAGATTCCATTCCTCTCATGCGACCAGATAGATGATTTTTCATGATAGATACTACAACAAACTACATCTGCGTCGTATTTACAAGCACTATTAATCAACTCTTCGTAAAAACAGTGATTAATCAAATCATCTACATCTAGGAAATGTAGATATTGACCCGCCGCACCACTTATACCTGTATTCCTAGCCGCCGAGACACCTCTATTACTCTGACTAATTACTTTTACATTAAAAGAGTTTGCAATTTCGACGGTTTCATCAGTGGAGCCGTCATCAACAACTAAGATCTCAATATCTTTATAAGTCTGAAATTTTACGTTTTCAATGCATTGAGCTATATAAGTAGCAGCATTAAAAGCTGGTATAATCACCGTTATTAGAGGAGTATCAGACATTAGCACAATTAACTAGATTATTCACAAAAACTTTTAAAAGATTATATCGCCAATTTATTATGTACAACGTGTGTAGAAGATTACGTGTCGATTTTGCATCCCTCACTTCCTCTATTCGTCGGTTTGCTGTACATGACTCTCATTTTTCTTAACCTCTACCCTATCGACATTTCTAAAATAATACCTTAACCTCGTAAGCTGCTCATCATTTAGATATGTCAGCTTGTGAATAGACGTAATATCTAAAAGATTAGATGGTGCAATAACATTTTCGTGCCCATCTACAACTAATCGCAATAAATGAGGATACGTATCCGATACAATAGGGCATTTTTCCTTTTTAAATTTATCACTTACTAGTTCATTATACAAAATTTGCAAAATAAAATAATGACGAATTCTACTTTCCGTCTTCCAATAATAGACAATGAGATCAAGTAAAGTTTGTATCATTTCGCTATTGGCTTTTGCAAATATGACGCTGGACAACATCCGCACCTTAAATCTTGGATTGGACGACCAGTATTTGAGGTCAGGACTTGGCCAATTTGATTCATCAAAAACTTGATCATCACGTTGAAAAACAAAATAATCCATGTTCCAAAATGCTGTCGGGAGCGGTCCAGTTAATAAGATTGTTGCATCAATCCACACGCCTCCATAAGCTTGCAGTAACGCCAAACGGAGAAGATCTGAAAAGAAAACATGTTTGAACCTTGGCTGTCCATTATGATTCCAAACGTAATCTGGAAGATTTATGTATTCCTTTACTGAATTATCATCTAACCTGACTATCTCATACTCACTACAATAGTGATCTATCGATTCAAAGCATATCTTTACCAGCTCAGGTAGGTTCTCATCGATTCCTTGACCCCAGTATTGCCATATAATCTTTTTGCCTACTAAGTTATTCTTAATTCCTAGACTATTTCTAGGTATTTCTCCCATGAAATATCTATCTATAATTGGACTCCAAAATCGAGCTATTTTATCTTGTTTATTTTGAATAAGCTTACGTCGACCTGCAGCCCACAGCTTTTTAGAAAGTCGGCCGCTCGCGAGGAATCTCTTAATTTTCTTCATCATTATAATACAAAGTAAAACCTAACCATAAGTTAGAAAACCGAGATAATGTATTAGATACTTGACGACACTAAAATAATACTTACAATTTGCTTTTATCTTACAAAAACTTTCCGCAACAAATACGTCAATCTCCCCGTATCTATCCCAGGGATTTTGAGGTTATGCTTGCGTGCAAACTCTTTTCGAAATGCTTTGGCGTGCGACCAATCTATTCGTCTCTTATCTCGGTGAGCCTTATCTTTTTTGCTCATAATCGAGTTTTCGCGATGATAGTAGATATATTCAGCACCGGGAACAACGACCACACTTTTCGCATAAAAAACAGCAGGAAGTGAAAACGTCAAATCCTCAATAAATCGCCCCTCTTCAAAGCGCAAGCCTTGCTCTTTGATAAAATCTAAACGGAATAGATAACGCCAAACATACCCCCATTTACCGACAAATGTTGCTTTCAGCTTGTCCTTTGCCGTGTGATATACAGCTTGCTTTTTGAAGCGCCACGTTTTGTAACTATGCTTTTCATTAAGCATACCGCCACACGCGATATCAGCTTGAGTAGCCACTACCGCATCGGCCATTTGCTGATAATACTCCAAATTGATACCATCGTCTACATCCATGAAATGGATATACGTTCCAGAAGCCGCATCAATTCCGGTATTCCTCGCCGCCGATAAACCACGATTTTCATCCAAGCGAATCAATTTTACCGGATATTGCAATGCAATTTGGCCGGATCGATCAGACGAGCCATCATCCACCACAATGATTTCTAGGTTCTGGTAGCTCTGCGCAAACATATTGTCCAAACACGATTTGACATACTGCTCCCCATTATAAACAGGGATAACAACAGAAATCAAAGGCCCTTGTGTCATATAAGGATAGGATAAAAATTATGTTAAACGATCAGCCAGCTCAAATTGCGAAGGCTGTGGTAGAATACTTTCGAATGATTTCTCAACCTCCATCATAGTTTGATCGAAGTTTGGCATGTGCTCATTATCATTGATACACACCAAGGAATAAGCTTGTTCTTTAATAGCTTTAATGGCTTTTTTGGAGCGAAACAATAACGGAAACATCTTGGTATCTTGATAGGTATTGTAAGCTTCAAAGTTTGATTGGCAAATTTGCCAAGTTCTGAACAACTCTTGCGTAAAATCTTCTGGAGAACGGAATTTGTGTTTCGACATTTCCATTAGCTCCGCTTCCGCATACTCCCAAACTTCTTTGAATGTGCTCTTGGTATAAGGTTGCGCATTATGTGGCGTACGAAGTGTGATAAACTTATTGTACCAAGACAGCAAGTACGTCAATCTAGCTTTGCTTCCATACATCGGGTTGTACCATTTATCATAATCCCGTTTCATGACAGCAGGTTTATCAAAACGCTGGTTGATTACTCGGATGTTATTTTTCAAACATTTACTCCATAAAGACATGCCTAGATTCATCCGAAACGCAGCAATATCCTGCGGAACTCCATCCTTACTAAAGAAACGGTTTGGCTTCAAGTCATTGATAATAAAGAAATCATCATTGAAATACACGAAGTTCTCTGCAAGATCAGGTATACGATGCAAGTGTACTTCAAGCACACTTGAATTGAATAACGGCAGAAATTGCGCAGGAATATAATCTTCGTGATGTACCAAGTTTAGCTTGGGATGATCGGCATCTAGCCATTCTGGTTTCTGTCCGCAGGTTACAAAATGGATCTTGCGCACCCATGGAGCAAACTGCTCTACGCCACGAAACCAATATTTTAAAAGCCCGTGATCGCGAAAACGTGCTTCCGACACCTCATTCTTGGCATTGTTAATCTTTCCCGAATGTTTAGCAAAGCTTTCCTGCCAGATCGGGTCATTCATATCCACCCAAGTGATCACAAAATCTATGTCCATAGCGCGCTCCTGTCTTTCACTTTTTTTTGGAGTGCACAAAGATAGATATTTTCCAGCATATGTATTCTAGGCCCTAGAAATAATGCCTATATTCGTTCTCTATCAATATGTCTTGAAATACAGTGAAGCAAGCTTCTCCTAAACGTATACTTATTACTGGTGCTGCCGGATTTTTGGGCTCGCACTTAAGCGATCGTTTTATTCGTGAGGGATATCAGGTGATAGGCATGGACAACTTGATCACAGGCACTCTACGCAATATTGAACACCTTTTCAAGCTACCAAACTTTGAATTCTATCAGCATGATGTTTCCAAGTTTGTACACATTCCAGGGCATCTGGATTATATTTTACATTTTGCTTCGCCCGCAAGCCCGGTAGATTATTTACGTATTCCTATACAGACGCTAAAAGTGGGATCATTAGGAACGCACAACCTTTTAGGCTTGGCAAAATCTAAAAAAGCATGCATCTTAGTAGCTTCCACGTCAGAAGTATATGGGGATCCTTTAGTTTCTCCGCAGGCAGAAACCTATTGGGGAAATGTAAACCCTGTAGGACCGCGAGGTGTTTACGATGAAGCTAAGCGTTTTCAAGAAGCGATGACGATGGCTTATCACAACTTTCATGGTGTAGACACGCGAATCGTACGCATATTCAACACGTTTGGGCCGCGTATGCGACTAAACGACGGGCGTGCATTACCTACATTTATTGCGCAAGCACTTCGTGGCCAAGATTTAAGCGTTTTTGGCGACGGTCAGCAAACACGCTCTTTCTGCTACGTAGACGATTTGGTGGAAGGCATCTTTCGGCTACTTCATGCCGATTATAGTGAACCTGTGAATTTGGGCAATCCAGATGAAATTACGATCACAGATATAGCCAAAGAAATTATTGAGCTCACGGATAGTACGTCGAAGTTAGTATTTTCGGACTTACCTATCGATGATCCGAAACAACGACGGCCCGATATTAGATTAGCAAATCGTTTGCTAGATTGGTCGCCCAACGTTTCTCGTTTAAACGGTTTACGCAAGACCATCGACTATTATCGATTAATGGACAAAATAGATTTACAAGAAACTACTCAAATATATTTTAAAGGAGATGCATAAAATTTTAGTAACAGGTGGTACTGGATTTATCGGTTCACATACCGTTGTAGAATTATATCAGGCGGGCTACACGCCCATAATTATAGATAATCTATCTAACTCGAGCATTCGAATTCTAGATCAAATCGAAAAAATAATTGACTACCGCCCAGAATTTCATCAGTTCGACTTATGCGATGAAGTGGCGGTGAAAAATTTCGTCGCCAATAATCCAGACATCTCGGGTGCCATTCACTTTGCGGCTTCCAAAGCAGTGGGCGAATCGGTGTTAAAACCGCTTAAATATTACCATAACAACTTTTTCTCCTTGATCAATTTGTTGAACGCATACCAAGACACACCTATTAACTTTGTTTTCTCATCAAGCTGCACGGTTTATGGTCAACCAGACCAATTGCCTGTTTCTGAATCAGCGCCCGTAAAAACCGCCGAATCCCCATATGGAAATACGAAACAAATCGCAGAAGAAATTTTGCAGGAGACCGCTCAAGCATATGACAATTATCAGATTGTTTCCTTACGCTACTTCAACCCTGCTGGAGCGCACTCTTCGGCACTAATTGGCGAATTACCGATAGGCGTACCTCAGAATTTAGTACCTTTTATCACACAAACGGCCATCGGCAAAAGGGAGAAATTAACGGTATTCGGTGGTGATTATGATACCACAGATGGCTCTTGTGTGCGTGATTATATTCATGTGGTAGACTTAGCCAAAGCACACGTAGCTGCTATCCAATTGCTGGAGAAAGGCAATCCTGCCGGAAGGTACGATGTGTTCAACATTGGAACCGGAATAGGCTACTCTGTTTTAGAAGCTATTAAGGCTTTTGAAAAAACATCCGGTCAGCAATTGAATTATGAGGTGGGCCCTAGAAGAGATGGAGACATCGTAAAAGTCTGGGGAGATGTGACAAAATCTGCGGAAAAATTAGGCTGGAAAGCAGAATTAGGCATCGAAGAAATGATGAAATCTGCTTGGGCATGGGAGAAGTATATTCAGCAAAATCCCTTAGTGGATTAATGTATGTCAGTACACCAACAACCAGAGCTTAAAGCAGCTATTCTCGCTCTTCCAGATAGGGCGAAAGACAAGCTATTAATTCGCTTGATCAATAAAGATAAAATGCTGATCAAGCGACTGCATTTTGAACTATTGGAAGACGAAACTGACTTACAGGCACGAGTTGAGCATTTGCGCAGACAATTGCAAACCTTATTTGTAGATGCGGCTAAAAGTATGGCAAGTAACACAAGCTTAAATAGTATAATTGCGGTAAATAAGTTGGTGAGGCATGCCAATGGCATTATAAATGAGCATGAAAAAGTCACTAAAGATAAAATTAGTGAAGTAGAATTTAGACTCTTAATTTTAAAAGAACTTATTCAAAGATTTTCCCAAATTGTTGAAGTGAGCCATCTACAGGCCAGTCACAAGCTTCATCAATATCTAGCAGCACGTATCAAGTTTGCCTATGGCAAATGGCTGAAATTGCATGAGGACTATCAATTCGACTTCAGAGACGAGCTTCAGCTTATAATAACCTGGGGCAGTAACAGCGCTTTGAGCCCCTATCTAAGGCAGTACAATATCCCGATGGAAATCTAGTAATTTCACCAATCGATGAAAAATAAAGCTCGTTTATACTTACCGAATGTAGTGCTTTAACTACATAGTTTAAAAAAATGAAGGTTTTGTCTCAATTGATCAATATATTTGCATTGGATTATTTAGAGATGACGATTAGCTGAACTGGTAACTATTTCGTTATTTTTGATCATTACAAATTATAGTGCACCATACCAAAACATCCGTTAGCAATGAAATATACATTCATTTTAATTCTGGGAATCGTGACGTATATGTCCGCTTCAGCCCAAACTTACGAGATTCGTCGCGACACAACGACTATTGTACACGATGACAAATACAAAGTAGAGACCAATCGTTTCTTCCAAAACTGGTTTCTCGGTGCTGGCGCCGGTGCTCAAATCTATTTTGGGGACCACAACAAGCAAATGGATTTTGCAGATCGTATTACTCCCGCTTTCGAGATTAATTTGGGTAAGTGGTTTACGCCAGGTATTGGTGTACGCTTAGGTGCCAATGGCTTCAAAGCAAACGGCCTAACACAAAATGGCAGTTACGTTGTAGGGCCATATGACAAACTTCCATGGGAAGGTTACATGTTGCAAAAGCAAGAATTGAAATTTTTTCACTTCCGTGGAGATGTGCTTTTCAACCTATCAAACTTACTTGGTGGATACCGTGATAATCGTTTTTATGAAATTAGTCCCTACGCCGGATTAGGCTTAATGATAAACACTAACGATAAGTCTGAGCGCGTAGGTAGTGGAAGAGAAATAAGTGCCAGCATTGGTTTATTAAATACTTTCCGTTTGAGTCCAGCATTTCATCTGACCTTAGATCTTCGTGGATCGGTAGTAGGAGATCGCTTTGATGGAGAAGAAGGAAATAGATGGGAAGATGGATTGGGTTCTGCCACAGTAGGAATTAGATACAATTTTGGCAAGAAGAAAGACTGGGATCAACCTAAAACTACGATCATCAAGTACAACGAAGAAGATCTTAGCGCATTGCGTAGCGCTGTGAACAAATTGGCTCAGGATAATAATCATTTAAGAAAACAATTAGCAGAAGCGAAAAATTCTTCAATAACCGAAGTACAGATTGAGCGCAATATGCTAGTAGCACCTATCTTAGTAACTTTCCCAATTAACAAAAGTATCGTAAGCAACGAAGCTCGTGTCAACTTAAGTTTCTTTGCGGATATGATTAAAGAAGGAGATCCGAATATCAAATACAGCATTACAGGTTATGCAGATAAAGGTACCGGAACCGCCAAGATTAATGACCGTCTAAGCCGTGAACGTGCAGAGGCAATCTACAACGTGCTTGTTCGTGAATTCAACGTATCACCGTCTCAATTAGTAAAAGAGTACAAAGGCGGTGTGGATAATATGTACTATGATGACCCACGCCTAAGCCGTGCAGTTATTGTTATAGCAGACTAACTGTTTCATCAATACAACTCTTAAATAGCCGGTGTCGAAGTTCGACACCGGCTATTTTTGCTATATTTAGCGCATTAATTAACCAACACTACATATGTTAAAAAAGGTTATACCATTTATGGTTCTCTTGGCAGGGCAAACTGTGACGTCTTTCGCACAAAATGAAACCTTGCTCCTTCGAAATCCGAGCATTAGCGACAGACATATCTCTTTTGTATACGGAGGAGATGTCTGGCTGGCAGACAAAAACGGCACGAATGCCCGCCGTATCACGGTAAATCCTGGCGTCGAACAAAATCCGATCTTCTCGCCAGATGGTTCCCAAGTTGCCTTTACAGGTAATTATGACGGCAATACCGATGTGTACGTCGTATCTATTCAAGGTGGCGAGCCACGTCGCGTTACGCATCATCCTGCTTCGGATGTATTGCGTGGATGGTTGAATAATAGTGAAGTTTATTTCACGACTTCTCGAGAGTTTACCTATTCTCTAGGATCGCGTTTATACAAATCCGATATCAACAAAGGCACAGATCAACCATTAACGATGCCCGAAGCTTATCAGGGATCGCCTTCGGCGGATGGAAGATATTGGGCCTATATCAAAAACGGAGATCCTACCGAACGTGATCGAGTCGCATTCAAGCGTTACCGCGGTGGTGGCATGCCGTCCATCTGGATTTTTGATTCAAAAACGCATCAGGTAGAAGTCGTTCCGGGAGAAAACTGTAACGATGTAAAACCAGTTTGGCTCGGCGATCATGTGTATTTCTTGTCCGACAGAGAAAAGACCGTAAACATCTTTAGCTACAACATCAAGACCAAGAAAGTCGAAAAACTGACGAATTTCACCGATTACGACGTGCGCTCACTGCAAGGAAAAGGCAATGAATTAGTATTTGAGCAGAATGGAAAGATCAATTTATTGCAAACAAGCTCCAAATCGGTTACACCTCTTGCTATTCAGATCCATGCAGATGCGCTGTACAAACGCCCTCACTATGTGCAAATGAAAGATGGCATCCGCGGTTGGAACATATCTCCCACTGGTCAACGGGCTCTTTTCGAATCACGTGGTGAAATATTCTCTGTACCAAAAGAGAAAGGTGATGCCCGAAATCTGTCCAATTCTCCGGGCACACATGAACGTTTTCCAGCTTGGTCTCCGGATGGCAAATGGATTTCATTTATCTCTGACAAAAACGGAAAATATGAATTAGTGCTTCGTGACCAAAAGGCAGAAAAAGAACCTACCTACATCAAATTGGGAGAAACCGCCTTCTATTTCCAACCAACATGGTCGCCAGATAGCAAAAAGCTATTCTATAATGATGCGCATTTGAACTTGTATTACATCGATGTAGACACCAAAACTACAGTAAAAGTAGATGACGATTATTTGGCATCGCATACAGGCCGTACGTACAATCACTTCCAACCAAGCTGGTCTACCGATTCGAAATGGATTTCGTATATCAAGGCCTTGCCAAATGGAGTTACAGCGGTTTTCATGTACAATTTGGGAACAAAAAAAACACAGCAAATCACCGACGGCATGGGCGCAGTACGCCAGCCGGTATTTACACGTGATGGCAAGTACCTGGTTTTCCAAGCGAGCACCAATACAGGCCTGACAAATTCTGGATTACACATGACGGCTTATGATCGCAGTCCGGAGTACAATACCTATGCCTTCATCTTATCTAGTGAAACACCATCCATCTTCAAAAACGAGAGTGATGAAGAAACGGTGAAAACTGAAACGGCAAATGCGGACAGCAACAAGAAAGGTGAAACCGATAAAAAAGACACAAAAAGCGAGGAGCAGGAAAGTAAAACTGCGAAGAGCAAGGATATTAAAGTCGACTTCGATCAGATCAATAACCGGATTGTCGCACTTCCAATATCAACCGGTGTTGGTCAACTAAGCGGATTAGTAGAAAATATGCTGGTTTACTCCAAAGGACGTAGCATTTTCACCTACGATCTCAACAAGCTCGAAGAGAAAAACCTCATCGATAATACCTACAGCTTTGTGATTAGTGCCGATGGTAAAAAAATGCTTTACCGTACATCGGAAGGATACTACATCATAGATGCCGGCAAAAAGCCTGTTGGCGCACCAGAAAAGCTGAAAGTAGATGATGTACAGCAGCTGGTAGATCCTAAAGCAGAATGGGATCAGGTGTTCAACGAAGTGTGGGCCATGCAAAAAGAATTTTTCTACGTAGAAAACATGCACGGTGTAGATTGGAACGCGATGAAATCCAAGTATGCGAAGTTTTTACCATATGTAAATCACCGCTCAGATCTTGGGTATTTGCTCAACGAAATGATGGGCGAAATGGTCGTTGGTCACAACTATATCTATCCAGGCGACGAGCCATCCACGCCATCCGTATCTGCGGGCGTTTTGGGTGCGGATTACGAGATTAGCAACAATCGCTATCGCATCGCGAAGATTTACACGCGCATGGATTGGAATCCTTCCTTTAAAGCACCATTGGCAGAGCCGGGGTTGAATATTAAAGAAGGCGATTACATCTTAGCCGTAAATGGAAAAGAGCTCACGGCCGATGTAGATATCTACAGCCTTTTTGACCATACGGTAGGTAAACAAGTAACGCTAAAGGTTAACTCGAAAGCTTCTTTGGACGGATCGCGAGAAGTGATTGTAAAACCGATCTCTTATGCTAATGAGGTAGGTTTGCGCCGTCAAAATTGGGTGGAGAAAAACCGTCAGAAAGTAGATGCAGCCAGTAACGGACAGATTGCTTACGTATACATGCCAAATACAGGTCGTGAAGGATATGATTCTTTCAACCGCTATTACTTCTCACAAATGGACAAAAAAGCCTTGTTGCTAGATGAACGCAACAATGGCGGCGGTTCAGTAGCCGATTATGTGATCGACTTGCTTTCTCGCGAATTGATCTCCGGATGGGGAATTCGCGATGGAAAAAGCTTCACCACGCCAGGCAATGGTATTTACGGACCAAAAGCCATGATCATCAATGAAAATGCGGGTTCTGGTGGCGATATGATGCCATACATGTTCCGTTTCAAAGGTTTAGGCAAATTAGTTGGACGTACTACGATGGGCATCTTGGTCGGTATCTCTGGTTATCCACCGTTATTAGATGGCGGAAGCATTACTTCACCAAACTTTGGGGTATTTGACCTGAAGGGCAATTACATCATCGAAAATGAAGGTGTCGCACCAGATATTTTTGTGGAGCAAATGCCAAAAGACTTATTGGAAGGTAAAGATCCACAATTGGAGCGAACCGTTAAGCTACTGTTGGAAGAGATGAAAACCTATCCTTACCAAGAAATGAAAAAACCAACAGATCCAATCCGGGTCAATTAATTGCTGATTTTTTAAAATCTTTCTAGGGGCTGCCTATTCATTAGGCAGCCCCTTTTTTTGGAAGATTTTACCTATTTTCGAGCTATGCAGTCACTTAAGTCACCTACCAATTCGCCCGGAGTTTCTCTTGTCATTCTTTTCGGATTGGTCTTACTTTGTTCTTTCACACTTCAACTCGTTGCCCTTTTAGGTTATGCTGCCATTTTTGAAAACGTGGGCGACCTGCTTGTTGCAGGACAAAATGCACTGGCTCTCGGAAGCGGCAATACGGGCTTTATGTACACGATGCTGGCCACCAGTAGCATTTCTACTTTCTTATTACCTCCTATTATACTGCAAATTATCGAACGAAATAGCGCGATTCAATATCTTCCCATGTCGCGAAATACACCGACGCTGTTTTTCGGATTGGCTGTGTTTTTTTTAGTCGCATTTAGTCCAATAATGAACCTCATCGGCGAGTGGAATAGAGATATGCTATTACCAGAATCTTGGAACGGCGTAGAAAGTTGGATGCGCCAGAAGGAGGACGAGATGGCGTTGCTGACAGAGAATTTAGTCATGAATGATTCCTTGTCTCGTTTGGCGTTGAATCTTCTGACGATCGCCGTGCTACCAGCCATAGCGGAAGAATTTTTCTTCCGCGGCGCTTTACAAAATATTTTGGGGCGATGGATCGCCAATAAACATGTCGTTATTTGGGTGACGGCCATTATTTTCTCCGCGATCCATGTGCAATTTTTTGGCTTCTTACCGAGAATGCTTTTAGGAGCCATATTCGGCTACATGTTGGTATTAACCAACAACATATGGATTCCGATTTTGGCGCATTTTGTCAACAATGCTACCGTGGTGTTTGTCGCTTTTTACTACAGCAAGAAAGGTTATTCCTATCAACAATTGATGACGGACGATCCGTATCACATCAGCCTTTATTTTGTGAGTTTAATTGCGAGTGTCGCCGTAGGTTGGTATTTTTATAGGCAATCAACAAAATTAAAATCCAAACTATGGAACCAGGCTGGGTAAAAATAAATACGTATAGCATTGTGGTGGAGGCAGAAATTGTGCGGCAAATGCTCATCGAGAATGATATTCCGGCTGTCGTGGTCAACAAACAAGACGTCTACGTCCGATTTGGCAATGTGGAATTGTACGTACAGCAAGAGAATGAAGCCGCAGCCTTAGAACTGATCGATCAACAATCCAATAATCCGGTCGATTAATGCTTCAACGTGCCATTACAGGAGCGGTTTTTATCACCGTATTAATTGGATCTGCGTTAGCTGGAGCCACCATCTTTATCCTCTTCTTTTCGTTAGTTGGCGTTTGGTGTTTGTATGAATTTTTTGGTATGGTTCGTCAACAGCAAGATGTACTTCCAGTGACTGGAATCGGAATATTGACAGCGGTATTGCTCGGTTCATTGTTGGGTTTATATCACTTAGAGCTGCTATCATTGTATTACAGCGCGATCATCATTCCTTGTATCAGTTTGATTTTTATTGTACCGCTGTACCGCGGGAATGCCAAGCCCTTTCACGATATCTCCTATACGTTGACTGGTTTGTTATACACCGCATTTCCATTTTTCTGTTTTGTAGCACTCGGATTTATCCGCGGATCTTATCAGGCACAGATCCCACTTGGCTTTTTATTCATGCTATGGAGCAATGACACGGGCGCCTATCTTGTTGGGCGTAGCATTGGGCGCACCAAATTATTCGAACGCATCTCGCCTAACAAAACATGGGAAGGATTTTTAGGCGGATTGGCTTTTGCTTTGGGAGTCGCTGCTTTGTTATCTCATTTTTATCCGATCTTGCCGCTGTGGCAATGGCTGGTAATGGGATTCATCATCGGTACTTTTGGCACCTTGGGTGATCTGGTCGAATCCATGTTAAAAAGGACATTAGGCGTAAAAGATTCGGGTAATATATTACCCGGACACGGCGGTTTATTAGATCGTTTTGATGGCTTGTTGATCGCTGCACCTCTAGTTTGGGTATTTTTACTTTTAGTGTAATATGACTACAAAGATCTATCCAACAACTTTTGCCTTTTTGAGTGACTTGGCGGAGAATAATAATCGCGAATGGTTTCAAGAACACAAGGCACGTTATGACGCTGCTCAACAGAACATGAAAGAGTTTGTACAGGCAATTATTAGCCGTCTTTCGGAAGTAGACCCTCATATTAATAAAGATATTAATCCTGCCAAATGCCTATTTAGGATTTATCGTGATGTCCGTTTTTCGAAGAATAAATCACCTTACAAAAACTGGCTAGCGGCGGGTATTTCTGTCGACGGGCGCAAATTAGCTGGTCCAGAATATTACATTCATGTAGAACCTAACAAAATATTTCTTGCGGTTGGTTATTGGCGTCCTGAAAAGCATCATCTAGATCTGATCCGTCAGGAAATTGATTATAATCCTGAAGAATTGCATTCTGCGTTGAAAAATGGACAGTGGGAATGGACTGATTTAGAGACAGAAGATAAATTGGTCAGACCTCCAGTAGGATATGAAGCAGATCACCCACAGATCGACATCCTCAAATTGAAAAGTTTTGTTTTGAACCGCGAAGTCCCACAAAGTGTGATGGAAAGCGACGGTGCGCTAGATACTGTACTTAAAATCTATACGTCTTGCCTGCCATTCAAAAACTATATTCATCAAGCCATTGATCAATAAGGAAAGCTAATCTTTCCCATACAAACCGCTGGTGAGCCAGCGATATGTGCTACATGTTCTGGCGCTCCCGCAATCGTTTCATTGGCTAAAACGGCAAATAACGCCGCTTCTTTTGCATCCGGATCGAATCCAATCGCATCGAATGAGCTCACGCGACAATCCGTTAATCCTTGCTGAATTCCCTGCATTAAATGCGGGTTATGCAATCCTCCACCACTGACATAAACGGATACAGCGTCAAGCTCATTGACCGCAAGACGTATGCCATCCACCACACTATCAATTGTGAATTGTGCCAGCGTTGCTAAGATATCTGCGTGATCTAAATCGGTCACCGTCACCTGTTGCATTGCTTGGTCTAATAGGGACAAATTGAACAATTCTGGCCCAGTTGTTTTGGGGAAATCTTGCGTTAAAAATGGCGTTTCTAGCAGCACTTTTAAAAGTTCATCATGCACTACGCCCCGACGTGCTAATGCACCATCACAATCCATCTCTTCATCCAAATACTTTTGCATGTATTGATTCATCAACGTATTTCCAGGCCCTAAATCCGTCGCATAAGCGGATAATCCGGAAGATTGCTTCGGAAGGAAGGTAAAGTTGGAAATGCCGCCGATATTTAATAAGATGCGATATTCTTCTTCGGAAGTGTATAATAAAGCATCGCCATACACGACCAATGGTGCGCCATCGCCGCCCGCGGCAACATGTTTTTGTCGAAAATCAGAAATCGTGATAATACCGGTTTTCACCGCAATATGATCGCCATCTCCGATCTGCAATGTGCTGTTCAGTTGGTGGGAGTGACTACCTTTTGGCGCATGAAATACCGTTTGCCCGTGGCTTGCGATGAGGTCAATATCTTCGTGCTTCAATCCCCAAGAGCTCAAACTCGAAAGTACGAGATCGGCATGCACTTGTGCTACCTTCACATGTAGTGTGCTCCACAACAAGTGATCTACCTGTTGCTGCGCGAATATTTGCTTCACCTCATTCCGAAAGTCAGCGGAATAGGATGCTGTGGCAAAGTTCAGCAAACGAAGCTGTGTATTTGTACCGCTGCCTGAGATCTGACATAACGCGATATCCAATCCGTCGAGCGACGTACCAGACATTAATCCGATGATCAATCGCTCTTTCTTTTGAGCGATCTGATAGAGCTTTTCGATCTGCGTATTCATTCAAATAAAGTTACATTTAACTTTTGGATTGTCGACCGATAATGATAAATTTGAAAAAACTATAGAGAAATAATGAATTTTCCAGCAGATTTAAAGTATACAAAAGATCACGAATGGGTTCGTGTGGAAGGTGATGAAGCCGTTATCGGTATTACGGATTTTGCACAACGTGAGTTGGGTGACATCGTTTTTGTAGACATCAGCAGTGTTGGCGAAGAGGTAGCAGCAAATGAGGTTTTCGGAACAATCGAAGCAGTGAAAACTGTTTCTGACTTGTTTATGCCTGTTCAGGGAACGGTTCTTTCTGTGAATGAAGCCATTGACGCTTCTCCAGAATTGGTAAATAATGATGCTTACGAAGCAGGATGGATTATCCGCGTCAAATTAAGCAATCCAGATGATGTAAATGGCTTACTATCGGCTGAAGAATACAAAGCAGAAGTAACTTCATAAAAACCGATTAATCCGGTTTATTATAAAACAAAGAGAGCGGCATCTGATAAAGATGCCGCTCTCTTTTGTTTTATAAATATCGCCCGCCGCTTATTGCTTTTCCATTACGGTCTTATTCGTAATCGAAGCACCTTGCGCATCGACCTTCGAAGTAACCTCTGACTTGACAACAACAAACGTAGTTGGATCGTACAAATTAAAACCGCTTGCGGTGATACTCATGGCACCAGCTTCATCTGCAGGTTCAGACTCTAGATTCACACGAATCAAATCACCCTCTTTACCAGCATAGGTCAATTTGTAGTTCAATTCTACTCCCAACTGCTCATTAGGCACAGACATTGACCAGCTTTCTCCTTCTGCGATAGGTTGCTCTGGAAAACTTGCCGCGCTAAACATCGACTTAATATCGCCTATACCAGCGAAAGCTTCTGCATCTGCTACTTCAATTACCTCAGCGCGATCATTGATTTTTACGTTGATATCCTTCTTCAATAATGGAGCAAACTGCTCACCCATCTGTTGCGAGACTGGATTGCTATCATCTGGATTCTCCGAATCATAAGACATCATCATCATTTGCATATTCATGTCCATTTTGATAGACTCGATCTGCGATACGATATTGAATACTTGATCGGCACCTTTGTCTTTCGCAGTTTGTGTCATGACCATATTGATATCCATGATCATAGACTGTTCTCCTTCTATATCCATATTCATAGCCGTATTATAGACTAATTTTTCTCCGATAGGAGGATTATATCGAAAGGATACTTTTTCCTGCGCCTGCACGCCTAGCGCTACGGCTAGAAACAAACAAACACTTAATTTTAATTTCTTCATGTTGAGTTACTAAGTATTTATGATAGCTAAATATAACAATTATGGATGGTATTTTCACTAAAAAAGGAAACCTCCATGCTTAGGGCATGGAGGTTTCCGAATGACTTTAGTATTAAAACCTTACTTTTTGATGTAAGATACTTCTTTGATAGCTTTCACTACTTTCGTGATGCTCGGAAGAGATGCTTCTACCAAAGTAGGCGCATAACCCAAAGGTACATCTGCCGAAGTAACGCGTGTAACAGGCGCATCTAAATAATCAAATGCATCTTTTTGAACGCGGAAAGTGATTTCTGAAGAAATCGAAGCCAAAGGCCAAGCTTCTTCAACCACGACTAATCTGTTAGTTTTCTTCACAGAATTAATGATCGCTTCGAAGTCAATCGGTCTTACGGTACGTAAGTCGATCAATTCCACACTGATACCTTCTTTTTCTAGTTCTTCTACTGCAGGAATAACCACACGTGGCACCATTTTACCGAAAGAAACTACAGTTACATCAGTACCTTCTTTAACCACTTTGGCTTTTCCGATCTCGATGTAGTATTCTTCCTCAGGCACCTCGCCTTTATCGCCATACATCACCTCAGATTCCATAAAGATTACTGGATCTGGATCGATGATCGAAGATTTCAATAAACCTTTTGCATCATAAGGATTCGAAGGTACTACTACCTTCAATCCTGGTGTATTAGCATACCAGTTTTCAAAGTTTTGGGAGTGTTGTGCCGCCAATTGACCAGCATTACCAGTCGCACCGCGGAATACGATCGGACAAGAAAATTGTCCGCCACTCATCTGGTGAATCTTTGCTGCTGCATTGATTACCTGATCTATAGCTACTAGGGAGAAGTTAAACGTCATGAATTCAACGATTGGCTTCAAGCCGTTCATCGCCGCACCCACGCTGATACCTGCAAAACCAAGCTCTGCAATTGGCGTATCAATTACACGTTTAGCACCGAATTCGTCGAGCATACCTTGACTTACTTTGTAAGCGCCATTATACTCAGCGACTTCCTCGCCCATTAAAAATATCGTTTCATCTTTGCGCATCTCTTCGTTCATTGCTTCACGAAGCGCTTCTCTGAATTGTATTTCTCTCATCAGTATTAGTGAATAGTCTGTTTTTCCATGGCAAAGCTACTACAATTTATCGAATTATGGTAGTGGGATTCAAGTATTTTACTTCATCAACGCTGCTGCGAAATTAAGTATCCGCGCAACCATTCGTGTAGCTTTTGAATCGCTTGTGGTATATCCCAACGACTTGTATCTCTAGGCTCTACATAATTGGAAATCGCACGAACCTGTACCACAGGCGTGTTTTTTTTATGCGCAGCATGCAGCACAGCTGCACCTTCCATAGATTCAATGGTTAGATTATTTTCCAACCGCTTACGAACCGCTTCGATCGCGATGGCATTACCATGCACTGTATTGACGGTGATGCCATGTACTTGTTGCAAACCAGTTGGCGCTATAGTGCCGGCGATGGAATTTGAAAAAAACAGGGATTGGCCAAACCCCATTTCTTCTATGGAGAGGAATTTTTCTCGGTTTTGAGCTCCCAGCTCGATCAGTCGATCCTGTACCACTTCCACCACATCGCCGATCAGTAAATCCGAAGAGAATGATCCTGCTATGCCCACGTTCAATAGCAAATCATATTGTTTTGTAGCCAGCTTTTCGCCGAGCGCAAAGGCAGTTTCCACCATACCTACACCAGTAACAAGCACGTCAATTCCTTGCTCATGCAAGAATGGTAAGGAAGGCTCTAGCTCGTACTTCGTAGCTGCGACAATTAATATCTCCATATGAAATTTCGGTATTCTCGTACAGACAAAGTAACTATTTTTTGATGTATATTTGGCATATGGTCTATATCACACGTCGCGAACGTTTTAGTGCTGCGCATAGATTATTTCGGGCTGATTGGTCAGACGAAGAAAATTTGCGCGTATTTGGCAACTGCTCCAACCCTCATTGGCATGGCCATAACTACGAGCTATTTGTTACCGTAAAAGGTGATATCAATCCTGCGACGGGGTTTGTGATGGATCTAAAACAGATGAAGGCGATCATCCACGAATTTGTTATCCAACATGTAGACCATAAAAACATCAATCTGGAGGTCGCTTTTATGAAAGGCAAAATGGCCTCTACAGAAGTGATCGCGCAATCCATATTTGAAGTCCTGAAACCATCTTTTGACCAAGAAGGTGTGGTGCTACATTCCGTAAGATTGCACGAAACAGAAAACAACTACGCTGAGTATTTCGGCACTAATACCCCCATAAAATAATTGACATGAACAATTTGCACCATTTGGATGACGACGACGACGAAGTGGAAGGATACCGCAAAATCGATCAATATAACACCAAAGATGTGGAACGTATCGCGGCACATTACACCGATATTCTGGATGCTTTGGGAGAAAAACCAGAGCGCGAAGGATTAATAAAAACACCCGAAAGAGTCGCCAAAGCTTTGCAATACTTGACGCATGGCTACAATGTGGACGCCGCAGGATTATTGCGCAGCGCCATGTTTGAAGAAGAATATAGTCAAATGGTCGTCGTGAAAGATATCGAAGTGTACTCCATGTGTGAACATCACATGCTACCATTTTTCGGAAAAGCGCACATTGCCTACATTCCGAACGGACATATCGTTGGCCTCAGCAAAATTCCGCGTGTGGTCGATGCTTTTGCTAGAAGACTGCAAGTACAAGAGCGCCTCACCAATGAGATTAGAGATTGTATTCAAGAAACTTTGCAGCCGAGAGGCGTAGCCGTCGTGATGGAGTGCAAGCATATGTGTATGGCGATGCGTGGCATCCAAAAACAAAACTCCGTAACGACTACTTCAGCCTTTACTGGTGAATTCCAAAATGATGTTACCAGATCAGAATTCCTACGTCTGATCACCGCATCTTTAGATTAAAAATAATCGAATATCCGATCAGGTCTGCATGCTGTAGACCTGATTTTGTTACCCACACATTTTACACAAAAACCTATAAAACAGTCGATTAACAATTTTTAACTTGTCTATGTGACGGGAATAAGTATATTTGTCGCGATGAATATGCCTGATGAGAAGTATAGCGAGTACCTGGAAAGCACCTGTGATCAGGAGCCAGCGCTATTAAAAAGGATCAATCGGGAAACGTATTTGAAGGAGACAAAAGCGCATATGCTATCCGGCCATTTTCAAGGTCGGGTCTTGTCGATGTTAAGCAAATTGGTGGCTCCGAAGCAGATTTTGGAAATCGGCACTTTCACGGGATACGCTACATTAGCTTTAGCAGAGGGATTACGTGCTGATGGCATTATTCATACGATCGATATTGATGAAGAGTTACAAGATCGGGTGCAGCATTATTTTGACCAAGCCGATCAACGAGAGCAGATTTGTTACCACATTGGCGATGCATTAGAAGTTATTCCGACGATTGAAGGGCAATTTGAACTTGTTTTCATCGATGCAGACAAGAAACGAAACAAAATCTACTATGAGATGGTTATAGACAGGATTCCTTCTGGCGGACTGATTCTGGTAGATAATGTGTTGTGGAAAGGTCGCGTGCTAGACGAAGCACCCGACAGTCAGACTAGACAAATTTTAGAATTAAATACTTTTTTAGCGGCAGATCAACGTGTTGAAAAACTGATCTTGCCCATTAGAGACGGGCTTTTTGTGTTACGCAAAAAGTAATGGTTGAACCAAAAAACGGACTATGTTAAAAAATTGGATGAAGGTACTATGTGTACTTTTTATCACGGTAACCATCGGCACATCATTATGTACTGCACAAAGCAAATACACGCCGACAAGTTATCTGGAAAAACACAATAAAGCTGCCAAGCAGCTTATGCGGGAAACAGGAGTACCCGCTTCTGTCATCTTAGCAATCGCAATTCACGAAAGCGCTTATGGTAATAGTCGAATTGCCACGTACCTCAACAATCACTTTGGCATCAAAGGCAAAAACAGCAGCAAAAAAATAAAATCTGCTTACAAAGGTTATGATTCTACACTCGCTTCATATCGCGACTTCGTAGAACTACTACAACGTAAAAAATCCACACAACCTCTTTTCTTGAAGCATGACTCAGAAGATTACCAATCTTGGGTCAAAGGAATTGCAAGATCTGGATATTCTACTTCTGGAGATTGGTCTCGCAAGGTCTTAGCCACGATTGATCGCTACGATTTGGATCAATACGACGAAAAGACAACGCTTAATTAAGCATACGTATATTAGTCATTTATTTTATTCCTATAACTAATTGATGGGATACAAATTCGGGTTTGCCATACTCTTAAGCGCGTTGTTAGTTTTCTCTAGCTGTAGCTCGAGAAGGCCGGGTACTTTACGTACCTCGAAGACCTATCCCTCTTCATCAAATAATAAACCTAATTCTTCCGTAAAGTCTGGCGGACAAGCAACTAGCACAAGTGGCAATGCTTATATTGAACGATATAAGAGCATTGCGATAGCTGAAATGAATCAATATGGCATTCCTGCCAGCATTAAGTTAGCACAAGCTCTTTTAGAGTCTGGTAATGGCAACAGCTATTTGGCAACTCAAGCAAATAATCATTTTGGAATCAAATGCGGTGGCGTATGGAGAGGACGTAGCATTACACGCCCTGATGATGGTCCGAACGATTGTTTTCGCGTTTATAACAATCCTGATGACTCTTTCCGTGATCATTCTCAATTTTTGCTCCGCAAAAGATACGAAGCACTTTTCACGCTCAAAAAAGATGATTATAAAGGTTGGGCGCACGGGCTTAAAAAAGCCGGTTACGCCACCAATCCGCGCTATGCCTATTTGTTGATCGATCTTATTGAGCGATACGATCTGCACCAATATGATAGAGCAGAAACCTATGTGGAGCGAGAAAGACGCGAGGTTCAGGTTGAGGAAATCATCACGGAGAAGGAAGTGTTTGAGGAAGTCGTGCCGCCAGAGGAAGTAAAGAAACCTGTGGCCATGATTATTTACCAAGTCAAAGCCAACGATACACTGTACAGTATCGGTCGGCAATACGGCCTGTCAGTAGAGGAGCTAATTCAAATAAATGCCTTGGAAGACGAGAATCTTGATATCGGTCAGCTAATTATTGTTTCCAAATAAAATAGCATCTCCAAAAAGATGTTAAATATTATAAATCTTCTCTCTGAACATGTAGTTTTACGGTAGTGAACCTATTCATCTATATCATCGCCTTTATGCTATCCATTCTACCTTTGTTTTTGCAGGGGCAGATTCAACTGGAAGGGATTGTCTATGACGAAGAATCTAAAGATCGACTAGGAAGAGTACAAATTTACAATCCTAGAACACACCAGCGCATATTTAACAATGCCAAAGGCGAATTCCGCTTAGAGGTAGAACCCACAGATACACTCGTTTTTATCAAGGATGGTTTTCTGGCAGACACCCTTGCCGTACCGAAGAACCAAATTTTAGTATTGTCTATGCTACGGGATTTTCGGTATATTGAGACGGTTAAAGTTAATGCGCGCAGATCGCCGATCGAGATCTACGAAGAATCAAAGCGCGTGTACCGAGATGCCTACAACTTAGCAGATCCAGGATCGTTGATTAGCGTAGGACCGACCGGAGCTGGATTAAGTATCAATGCCATCTATAATTTATTGAGCAAAGAGGGGCGCAACGCCCGAAGATTTACCGCGTATATGCAGCAAGTCTATGAAGATAACGTCGTTGATTCTATCTTTACGCCTGATCTTGTAAATAATTTGCTCGGTCTTGAGGGTGATCAGCTTCAAAATTTTATGATTCGATATCGCCCTTCGTACGCATTTGCCACGCGCGCAAGTCATTATCAATTGACACAATACATAAAAAGTAAATACAATATGTTTAAAATATTGCCAGATTTGCGACCTTTGCCAGAACTACCCAAGGTAGACTTTGACGTTAAACAAGAAAATTAAGTATGAAACAGGTAATTTACTTCGTTGCGATAGCAACATGTGTAGGCTTGGGGTATAATGCCAATGCACAAGATTTAAAAGATCTTCGGGCACTGCCAGACACCAGTATCGTTGGTAGCCGTGCCAATAAACCACTAAGCATTCGCAATGTAAACGTACCTATTCCAGAATTGGGTTTATCGGTAGATTATTGGAAACACTGGACAAAAATTGGATTCAACCTCAATCAAGCATCTTTTAGCGACAACTGGAGAGATGGTGGAATTAATTCCATGGCCTGGGCCACTACTGCCTGGCACAAGTCCGAGTATAATCGCAACGACTTTAACTTTACTACGGAGATGGATTTGCGCTACGGTGTACTATCCACTAAAGATCAACGCGCGAGAAAGAACGTAGATCGAATTTTTTGGGACAATAAATTGGCCTACAAATTCTCTAGTAATTGGTCTATATTTACTTCTGTTGCTTTTGAATCAATCTTCGCTCCTGGATATCAAAATCCATCAGAGGAAGTTCGTGGCCCGATCATTACCCGCTTTATGTCTCCAGGCTATTTAACGGAAACGCTGGGTTTGGAATACAAACCAGATAATACTTTTTCTCTACGTTTTGGTACCGGTGCTGCTCGACAAACATTTGTATTGGATTCAGATATTCCAACAAATGGACAGGTTAATGGTGTAGACACTCGATTTGGTGTCTTACCTGGCAGAACCATGAGGAATGAGCTCGGTGTGCAGATATTGGCAAATTTAGACCGAGATCTATCTAAAAACCTGCATATCAAATCTAGATATCAGCTGTTAGCTGATTACAGAGAATTAACAAATCCTGATCACCGTTTGGACGTTACTTTAACAGCGAAAGTCACTCGGTTTATCAGCGTTACTGCTAATGGTACATTACTATATGATAGAACATGGAGATTTGAAGATGAAACTAGCCCGCGCGTACAATACAGTCAAGCATTAGCAATGGGTGTATTATTTAATTTCCCAAGACAATAAACGATTGGTATACTTTCCAAGGACTAGATAGACAAAATTGAAAGGATAAGTTCAAAATGATGAAATTTAAATGGCTTGCGTGTGGAATGATTTTGTTAGCAGCGACTACGCAAAGCTGTTCTAGTTCCAAGAAAAATACCAAAGCCATTGTGGCTCCCGCGGTAGTTAAAACGGCTCCTTCTTCCGAGTCGATCGTGATCGATATTGAAGAGCCGCGCGTAGCGGAAAACAATACCGCTGTCGCGCAGTCGCAGACCACTGCAATACCAAACACGCCGTTTGAAAATATCCAACCATCAATCTCCACACCAGAGCGAGAGGTAGCAGAATTGCATGCAACTGGCATCCAACGTAATTATGACTTTGCCCCCACCATACATTACGATCTGCGCAAACCGCAATTTGTGATGATCCATCATACGTCGCAAAACAGCATTGCGCAAACCATCAGAACCTTTCAATTAGCGCATACACAAGTAAGCAGCCACTATGTGATCGGTCGAGACGGGCAAGTTGTACAAATGCTTAATGATTATCAGCGTGCTTGGCACGCCGGAGCCGGAAAATGGGGAAATATTACTGATATGAACTCCGTGTCAATCGGAATAGAATTGGATAATAATGGCAGCGAGCCCTTTCCAGATTTGCAGATCAATGCATTGTTGATTTTGTTGAATAATCTAAAAAGTAAATACCGTATTCCGCAGACTAACTTTATTGGTCATTCCGATTATGCTCCCGGTCGTAAAGATGATCCAAGCACCTACTTTCCATGGGAAACCTTGGCCGAGCGCGGATTTGGGATTTGGTACAATGCAAACTACCTTGCACCACCGCCACCTACATTTAATAGTACCGATGCTTTGCGTATTATCGGTTATGACACTTCCAATCTGCGTACTGCTGAGCGTTCTTTTAAGAAGAAATATATTCGTACCGACGTGTCATCCGAATTAACACCTTATGACATCATGGTGCTTTACGATCTATATCGCAAATTCTACTAGAAAATAGTGGATTTTCTAAATCGCCTTCGCGGGTTCTCGATCGTACAATTCCGGTCGGAAACGAAAAGATGGCGTCATCCAATACAGTAAAACAATCCGCGAATACCGATAATTGAAAGGCGCTAAAATAATCACCGCCGCACAAGCAACGGTCAAATACAACCAAGGTGATTCTGCATTGCCCGTAATCACATAAGTCGCTACGCAAGACGCAACCAATTGTGCCACCACAAATACGTAACTCACATACATCGCTACGTAGAAATATCCCGGCTCTTTTTCAAACATCAGCTCACAATGAGGACATACCGTTCTCATCTGACGAGCAGAGCGACTGAAACTAAAGATAGATCCTTCGAACATATTTCCTCGTCGGCAGCGTGGGCATTTGCAATTCCAAGCACTTTGGACTGCACTAGGATAGTTTCTTTCGTCTGTATCTTTCATAACCGTAATTATTTTGGAGGTACTGAGCATACTCTAGAGGTTACCCAGACACCGTTTTACAAAGATACCACTTACAAGTAGCATTATTAAGGCACTCGAATCAACCAATCTTACAATAATCATTTTCTAAAAATATCACTTCTTTCGTTGCAATTTTTAAACAAAATCCTATATTTACGTTACGAAAGAGACAAAACAAACACCAAAATATAACTAACTAACCTTGTTATTAACAAAATGCTAAGCAAAAGCGCAGCGTATGAAGGAGTCCTACCAAAAGTAGGACTCCTTTGTAATTTTCGACGACCAGCTACTTCGGAATAAATGTCTTGCACTTGCTCGCATCGGTAAGGTTTTTGTACATTCGTACTCAAACTGGTATTACGAGTGGATATTCAAGAGATCATCAAAAATTATGGCGCCTCCGAGCAGCTAACTACCTTAGGCAAAGAGATCACCAAAAAAAGCCCAAAGATTCATGCAAAAGGATTAATCGGATCGTCGGATGCTGTCGTAGCAGCTAGCTTATATGAATTGCAGCAACGCCCTTTTGTTTTTATTTTGCCTACGCACGAGGATGCTTCTTTTTTCTTGGCCGATTTAGAAAGCTTGTTCGACAAGCAAATTCTATTTTTCCCTTCTTCCTTTCGGAAAGCATACGATTTCACGCAGCTGGATGGCACCCACGTTTTGCAACGTGCTGAAACACTCAGCTCTTTGCACCATGTTTCGGAATTGCCAAAAATCGTCGTTTCTTATCCAGAAGCTATTGCCGAGAAAGTCATCAACAGAGATGATCTGGAAAAAAACACTTTAGAAATCCGCGTTAACACCAAATTAAGCATCGATTTCATCAATGAGTTTTTGTACGAATACGATTTTGAACGTGTAGACTTCGTCTATGAACCGGGCCAATTTGCGATCCGAGGCGGAATCGTGGATATCTTTTCTTTTTCTAACGACCTACCCTACCGCGTAGAGTTTTTTGGAGATGAGATTGAGACCATACGTACCTTCGACATCGAAAGCCAAGTATCGGTCAAGAAAATCAATTCGGTCACGATAGTGCCCAATGTGCAGGCAAAATTTTTGTCCAACAACCATATATCGCTATTAGAATACATCTCTAACGATGCGGTGATCTGGATTAAGGATGTACAATTCACCTTAGACATTTTGCGAGAAGGTTATCAGAAGGCTGCGCAATTTTGGAAAGCACTATCTGAAGACGACGTCAAAAACAATCCGGAATGGGTTGATCCTCGTTTTACTTTTTCGGATGATAAGAATGTGAATGCCATGCTTTTTGAATTTCCCATCATCGAATTTGGAAAGCAATTCTTTTATAATGCAGATGCTACAGTACAATTTGACACGCATCCGCAACCTTCTTTCAACAAGGATTTCAACCTTTTGATCCACAACCTCAAAGAGAATGAGCAAAAGAAAGTCACGAATGTGATCTTTTCGGACTCGAATAAACAGGTCGAACGCATATATGCCATTCTGGATGATTTGGACAAATCCGTACAATTTACACCCGTTTATAAAGCGCTGCGCGAAGGATTTCGTGACGATACCATTCGAGTGGCCTGCTATACCGATCATCAGATATTTGATCGCTATTATAAATACAAGCGTAAAAAGGGATACGAACGTTCTCAGGCCATTACACTAAAAGATCTGCGCGATCTGAAACCGGGAGATTTCATCACACACATTGACCACGGAGTGGGCAAATATGCCGGATTGGAAAAGGTGGAGGTGAATGGAAAAACGCAAGAAATGATTCGGCTCATCTACGCCGACAACGACTTGCTATATGTAAACATCAACTCGCTGAATCGCATTTCTAAATACACCGGCAAGGAAGGTGCGATTCCTAAAATGAATAAGCTCGGCACCGACACCTGGGAGAAGCTCAAGAAAACCACCAAGAAAAAGGTAAAAGATATCGCGCGAGATTTGATCAAGCTTTACGCGAAGCGAAAAGCGCAAACCGGTAACGCATTCAGCCCAGATACCTATCTACAAAAAGAATTGGAAGCGTCCTTTATATATGAAGACACTCCAGATCAGGAGAAATCTACGGCCGATGTAAAGCGCGATATGGAATCGCAACATCCGATGGATCGTTTGGTCTGTGGAGATGTGGGTTTTGGGAAAACCGAAGTGGCGATTCGAGCCGCTTTTAAAGCAGTAGCAGATAGCAAACAGGTGGCCGTATTAGTCCCGACAACGATCTTAGCATTACAACATTATCGCACTTTCTCTGAGCGTCTGAAAGATCTTCCGGCTAATATTGATTACATCAACCGATTCAAAACTACCAAGCAGGTCAAAGAAACACTACAACGATTGGCCGAAGGGAAAGTAGATATCATTATCGGAACGCATCGTCTGGTGAGCAAAGATGTGAAGTTTAAGGACTTAGGGTTGATGATTATCGATGAGGAACAAAAATTTGGCGTATCGGTCAAAGAAAAGCTGAAGCACATGCGAGCTAACGTAGATTCGCTGACGCTTACTGCCACGCCAATTCCACGCACGTTGCACTTCTCTTTGATGGGCGCGCGCGACTTGAGCATCATCTCTACGCCGCCGCCCAATCGCCAGCCGGTACAAACAGAGTTACATGTATTTAATGATGCGTTGATTCAAGAAGCCGTATCATTTGAGTTGGATCGTGGCGGTCAAGTTTTCTTCATCCACAATCGCGTGGCTGACTTAAAGCAGCTGGGTTTATTAATCCAGAAGCTCGTGCCGAATGCACGCGTTGGCGTGGCCCACGGTCAGCTAGAAGGTGATGATCTGGAAGATGTGATGTTGAAATTCATCAACCACGATTACGATGTTTTGATCGCCACCACCATTATTGAGGCGGGATTAGATATTCCGAATGCCAATACCATCATCATCAACCAAGCGCATATGTTTGGCTTAAGTGATTTGCACCAGATGCGCGGTCGTGTCGGTCGCTCCAACAAGAAAGCATTTTGCTATTTGTTGAGTCCGCCATTATCTACCTTGACCAACGAAGCGTATAAACGGCTTTCAGCGATTGAAGAATTCTCGGAGTTGGGTTCTGGATTTAATGTAGCGATGCGCGATTTGGATATCCGCGGTTCTGGAAACTTATTGGGTGCCGAGCAATCGGGCTTTATCGCCGAAATTGGTTTTGAGATGTACAATAAGATCTTGGACGAAGCCGTACAAGAGTTGAAAGACGATGAGTTTGGCGAACTATTCGCCGACGAGCAGAATCGTACCTACGTTACTTTTACGCAAATTGATACCGACTTAGAGGTGTTGATTCCGGATGAATATGTGACCAACATCTCGGAACGCTATAATCTGTATACCGAGCTTTCGAAGTTGCAGAGTGAATCGGAATTGGATGGCTTTGCCAAAGCCTTAGAAGATCGTTTTGGCCCGATCCCTGCTCCTGTTTTCCAACTGTTCGACACGCTTCGCCTGCAATGGCTGGGTAAGGAAATTGGCCTGGAAAAAATCACCTATAAGAAAGATACGCTGAAAGGTTTCTTCGTATCGAATGCGAAATCCAGCTATTTTGAGTCGCCACAATTCGGCCAAGTGCTTACGTTTGTGCAACAACATGCCGCAATTAGTAATCTGAAAGAGGTAAAAGGACAATTGCGCATTGCGATCAGCGGCGTCAGTTCGATTGAATACGCGCTCCATCTCCTTCGAGAAATGCGTGTCGTAACGGCGTAGAATATCGTTATCGACTTATATAAAAACAGGGATCTGCGATTAACAGATCCCTATTTGTAAACTACCTCAGATTAAGCATAGCATCATAGTCTGATTTCATCTCGCCTGTCGGTCTTATAATTATTAGCTTTACTTTTCTTTCCTGCTGGTATTCTGTAAGACAATTGCAGCGATATGCTCCTTTGATTAGTAATTTGTTCTGCACTACTAGATATAAAAGGATGATAGTTGTAAGAATTCTCTTTTGTAACGCCTAAAAAGTCATTGATGAAAAATGACACACCCAAATTATCGCCAAAAAAAAGGCGACTGTAATTCATGCTATTATATAATACTGGTTTCATCTCCCCGTAAGCAAAATAATTCGAAGACATATACGATAGATTCAAATTAAGTTTATTCTTACCAAAGGTCAAATCATTTGAAACGTCTACCATTAAGTTATCACCACTTGTATTGATAAAATTAAAATCATTAGTCCGCATGTCATTAATGTAGTAGTACAGTCCGCTGTTAATCTCCCAGACACGTGCAAGAGTTAAGCTTTTATTGTAAGAAATATAGTACTGACGAAAATAATTATAGGTCGTTTGTTCACTAATGAAAGGGTTTACTTCATTTATTGGGATAAAAATTCTTTGATTTCTGTGTCTTTTATAATTGATAGATACGCTATGCCCGTTAAGGTACATACGCGCAAAATAGTGGTCTGTTAATCTTGGTTGTAAATCCACATTCCCAGTGATACCTCGTTGGAATCCCGTGAATCTAGTTTGCGGGTTTAATGCTATAGAACTCAATCTCAATACCTGTCTTTCATAACCGACGGTTATGTTTTTTTGATCGGCAAACGGGTAAATCACATTTATCTTCGGATAAAACAAATTCAGCGTGTAGGTAGCAGACGTATCTTGGCTCGTCGATGTATAATTAAGATGCTCCATTCGAATGTCCGCGTTAATTGTGGCTTTTTTAACTTTGATAGCATTTGTTAAAAAAACGGTTTGCTGCCATTCTTTGTAACTAAAATCTCCTCCTTGTTTTTGTTCGTTTTGCAAAGAATTATACTTATAGCCCAATCCGCTTTGAAGGAGCTTATTATTAATTAAATTGTCCACTAAGACATCAAAAAAATACACATCTGTTTTCATCTCCAAAAGTGATGAATTCATGATTGGTGCTACATCGTCATTTAAGTTGGCATACATATTATTTTCTAAAAAAGTCAATGATGCATACATTGGATTCATGTAAAGTATCGTTCCTTTATCGTTATTGAAACTATACTTAAATTGAGGCGTTAAAGTAAAACGACTATTTCTAAGTTGTTCCGAATTACTGGTAAAGAAGCTTGATTCTCTGTCTAACTGCTGAGCATATACCTCAGATTGTCCGCGATTGAAAGAGTCGCTAAAGGTGTAGGAGGTATTTATTTGAGTCGTAAAGTTTTCAGAAAATTTTCTATCCCATATAAATGATAAATGACTGTTTTTATCATTTTTAGTCATAAGCTCTTTTTGTTGGAGATAGTTCACTAGATATGATTGGTCTGTTTTGACTTCTGTCAACGAACGATTATCACCCACTCGCGCAATAAAATGTAAGTTGTTTCCACCTAAGCGAAAACGGGAGTCCGCAGATACATTGAACGATTTTGGGATATCTTTGGAATTGCCTCCGTGAAATATTTGACTCGAAGCACTACCTCGTAAAGAGGTATATGCAATATCCTTTTTCGTCAAAAAATTTATAACAGCAGCTGTGCCATCTCTATATCTTGCCGAAGGATTATCTATTATTTCTACTTTGTGAATAGCGTCTACCGGCATGTTTCGAAGTATATTCAATTGCTCTTCTTTGGACTTGTTTTCGCCCATTCCATCGATAAGAATGACGAAATTGTCGTCATTACGAAAAAAATATCTCCCATTTCTTACAGCAATATTTGGGATCATTGGCATCAGTTCGGATACTGAACGCGTTTTATTAAAGGCAGAACTATGAGGATGGTATATTATTTTGTTGTTAACGAGTCTGGCTCTTCCGCGAAAGCCAACTTGTATTTCTTCAAGATTAATTGAGCCATGTTGTATATAGAATAAAACAACGGTATCATTTACTATGTTCAGGTTATATTTTGCTATCCTTTGATATGGATAAGACTCTATAACAACTGAATCAATAATGCCTGGTCTAGGTAATTGGACCAAAACTTTACCGTGTGAATCAGTCGCAAGGTTAATTAAGTTAGATTGTAGGAGTCTACTATAAATAGCGATATGAACACCTTCTAATGGCATGTGACTAATGGAATCAATCAATCTTAACTCCACTCTTTGCGCGTATACACACTCATATAACAAAGTAAAATAAAAAATCAGCAGAGTAAATTTCATAGAACACAAAATATCTTGGAGATTATAATTTTAAATCTTAGTTTTAATTATTAACCATAAAGTTAAGTTATGTATAAATGTAGTAAACTCATCGTGCTTTTGCTAATTTCTGCAGCTAGTTGTACCTATAAAAATGACAATAGCAACAAGCTAGCCAGTACTATACAAGATTTACTCGGTAATGTAGTACACCTTGCCACTCCGTCGCTTGTTTACAATGAAGATAACTATAATCAATTCAGTTACACAGACTACAAGATTGTAGTATATACTGATTCCGCAGACTGTGTTGATTGCATGTTTAAACTAGACTCATGGAAAGAAGTGATTTCAGATTTCGAAACAAACTTTCAAAACACCGTCTCATTTTACTTTTTTTTTCATCCAGCAGCACGTGAGCATATCGAAAATCTTCTAATAAAAGAGAATTTCAAATATCCAATATTTATAGACACAGACAATAAGTTCTATAATAGCAATAAGATACCTGCTAGCGGTTTATTACGGTGCTTTTTATTAGACAAGAATAATCGAATCGTTTCCGTCGGTAATCCGACGCTTGCTTCAGGAGCTTGGAGACTTTATAGGGAAATCGTAAAGGACAGCATCATGTTTGAAACTTTATCACAAATACAAAAGTAAATATGAAAAAACAACTGAAAACAATCGCTGTGGGACTAGGTTCCACAGGGTTACTCGTAGCATGTTTGTTTCTAGCAAAGCCAACAGAGATATCAGCTGCGGCTTTAATGAACGTGGAGTCATTGAAGAATATCTCTTCAGGTAAATGTACCGGTCCAAAAAACACGGATACGACAAACTGTGAGTCACGAAACACGAATGATTGTTCCGACATGACTGGATGTAATTCTGTCTCAGAATCAGAATAAGAAATCCGGTAAAATCTAAGAACAGTCACTTTATATAGCAAGCATTAGACATAATTAGTGTTTGCTATAACTTCAATTTGAAATTATGTTTAAGACAACTCAATTTCTATTTCTTTTATCGATTCTATTATTCAGATCTTGCAATGAACGCAAAGATCAAAATGCGGCAGTGCCGGATCAATATAAATTAGAACAGATAACAGTTAACCTTGAGAAATTTCATAAAGAAACTTTAGATTTCAATTTTACAGTCCGCAAAAATAATGTCGAGTACATTATCTTAGATACTACCATCGGTATCAACTTAAATCACCTAAGCAAAAGTGTTATTGACACCAATCATATCTTCTTTTTAAGTATACGAAATAACGCAATTTTTATTTTTGGGAAAGACGGCTCCTTTATATCACAACATACTAATAAGAGCTTAAATTTAGGGGTATTGACTGATTTCTCTGTAAGCAACGAGTTCCTAACTATTTGGGATGGTAAAAAAGATATCATCAGCATCTTCAAGATAAGTAAAAATGGAGGACACTTAACAAAGGAAGTAGAAATAAAGCCGACATTCGAAATCAATAGCTTTTGGAAGCTAAATTCCGGAGATTATTTAGCTACCGTTTCTAGCTGGAATGTGCCTTCTATCGAAGATGAGCTATTAATAACCGATTCACGGTTTGAAACAACGAAGAAAGGGTATTATAGAAATCTTGGAAATGCGGACGATGACTACATACTTTCTAACAGCTACTTTCATCTATTTAACAATAAAATACACCTTAGTCATAGCACGGATAATCTAACATTTTTATTTGACGAAACAGGTAAATTACTAAGATCTGTAGAAATAAAATACGGGGAAAATGCTCCCGCTAAATTATTAAGCTCCTTAGAGAAAAATGCATACGAATTATCCAATTATTTTTTTATCAACGGCTACACATATATCACAGACAATTTTATAGCAGGCAGTATTTCGAAGGGTTTATCTCAGAAAAAATCATTTATCGCAGATACATTATCAAGAAAACTATATATTGAAAACCGACCGTATTCTTCTTTTCTCAGCAATACTTTGGGTAGTTATAAGGACAAGATCATCTCAATACTTATCCCTGGGCAGTATAACCTTGCAAAAGATTCGGATTTTATAAGCGATGAGGTAAAAAGGGCTTTGAAAAAAGGTGCTTATGTGATTTGTTTAACTGAACTTTAGAACAATTCTCTCAAACGGCAAACCATCATTAAAAGACAGCTTGAATATATCGTGATTGGTCTGCATAACTTTAGTCATGAAAATCTTGTGCAGCACTTAAAACCTTCATTAGTAATAAGTCTATTTCACTGATATTCGAATAAGCTAAATGGTCTATCCATCTCCTTCGAGAAATGCGCGCTGTAACGGTGTAAAAGATCGTCGTTATCGACTTATATAAAAACAGGGATCTGCGATTAACAGATCCCTATTTTTATATTTCATCATTTTGAGGTTTTCAGCAAAAAAGCAATTTTACCAGCGACCGCTTGCGCCGCCGCCGCCAAATCCTCCTCCACCAAATCCTCCGAAGCCGCCACCGCCGCCTCCGAAACCTCCGCCAAATCCACCACCTGAGCTTCCGCGCCCGCCGCTTCTGCCCATTTGATTTAGCAAAGTCCACCAGAAAAGATCCGAAGCGCCTTTGCCGTTCATCATTTTGCCACTGCCACCTTTACCGCCACCTTTGGAAAAGATAGATAGAAGTATGATGATAATAAAGAAGATCATGACGATTGGAACGCCGCCACCACCTCCAGAGTTTCCTTTTGATTTAGGGTCGGCTTTGTATTCACCTTTGGTATACGAAATCAGCGCATCTACGCCATTTTCGATTCCCTGACCATAACGACCGCTTCGAAAAGCAGGCTTGATTTCATTCTCTATAATACGATACGCAATCACATCGGGTACCGAACCTTCGATACCATAGCCAGTACGAATCGTCACGGCACGATCTTCTAAAGCAACTAAAAGTAGTATCCCATTGTCGTATTTCTTGTTGCCAATACCCCAATGCTTCGCCAGACGATCGCCATAATCCGCAATATCATACTCGCCGGTAGATTTCATCACCACGACAGCCAATTGAATCGAAGTAGAATCCTCAAAATTCAATAACTTTTGCTCTAGCTGGCTGGCTTCGGACTGACTTAGCGCACCGACATAATCGCTGACCAAACTTTTCGGCTGCGCCGGAAAATCTTGCGCGATCGCAATCCCCGAAACCCAAAAGCATAAAAATGCCCAGCAGAAAATAGTTTTGTATAGCGATGTGGAAAGCACTTTTGTTTTAATTTTCACCAAAGTGTATATCATCTGGAAGTTCATTAATATCATCTTGCCCCTTCGGGAAATAAATCCCCAATTGTTCGCCCGCTTCTGTAATACCCGCAATCAGACCACGAGCTACATTGCCTTCTTTGAAGTGATCCAACATATGCGACGAAACCGTTTCCCAAAAATCGGCCGGAACTTTTTTATGAATTCCCGAATCGCCAATAATGGCATACGCGTGATCGTCATGCGCCAAATAGATCAGCACACCATTATGTAAGGCTGTAGCGCCCATGTTTAGCTTATCAAAATAATGCGTAGCTCGATCCAGCGCTTCACCCTCTTTAAGCTTACGCTCTACGACCAATCGGATCTCGCCAGACGTATGACTTTCGGCCAAGCTGATCGCTTGCACGATCGTGTCCTGCTCTTGTTGCGTAAAAATATCCATCTCTCTTTCTCCGTAAAATTCAACAAATCGTTTCCTAAGCAACCTTAGGAAACGCTAAAATTTAGAAAGAGACGGTTGGTGCCTTATCCGATCCTTCTGCCGCCGTGAACGTTCCTTTCGCTTTGAAGCCAAACATTCCAGCCATCATATTATTCGGGAAGCTCCGCACGGTTGTGTTATAATCTTGTACCGCTTCATTGTACGCACGGCGTTCTACCGAAATTCGGTTTTCCGTACCTTCCAACTGCGCTTGCAATTCGCGAAAGTTTTGGTTCGCTTTCAGATCTGGATACGCCTCTACACTCACCAATAAACGGCCAATTGATTGCGAGAACGCATCTTGTGTTTGCTGAAAATTCGCAATTTCCTCTTCCGACAAGTTCGAAGGATCTACCGTAACCTGCGTTGCTTTAGCGCGCGCTTCTACCACCGCAGTTAAGGTACTCTCTTCATGGTTTGCCGCTCCTTTAACCGTCGACACCAAGTTAGGAATCAAATCCGCTCTACGTTGGTAGGCATTCTCCACCTGAGCCCATTTACCTTTGACGTTTTCGTCTTTAGAAACCATCGTATTGTAGCCACATGAGCTTAAAGATACTGCCGTAAACAAACTCACAACAGTCAGCATTAAAAATCTTTTCATCTGTAAAGTTTTTCTTTTCTATATGGCTAAATATACAAAATTTGCGATGTATTCTCTCAAAGTATTTTGACCATAGCGTCCTAGATCAGATTCTGTATCTTTGTACCAAAATTTGGGATAGCAACCCAACGACCTTATTTATGCAAAAAGAAATTGAATTAGCCGTAAGTCCCGACCTGATCCTTGATGAGGCCGCGATCCTACACATGGGCGCTAAGAAATTAGGCGTCGCAGTCAGCAGAATTGGCGGAATCCATATCCGCAAACGATCTATTGATGGCCGAAGCCGACAAGTCGTATACCGACTTCGGGTAATTTTTTACATTGATGAATCCCCTACGCCATTCACCTACACCTCCAATCTGAAACAAGTAAAAGACGCTAAACCAGTCATCATTATTGGCGCTGGACCGGCAGGATTATTTGCCGCTTATCGATGCTTAGAGCGTGGCTTGAAACCCATTGTGCTCGAGCGAGGTAAAGCGGTGCAAGATCGTCGTCGTGATCTGGCTCGCATCAATCGGGAAGGCGTGGTCAATCCAGAATCCAATTATTGTTTTGGCGAAGGTGGCGCAGGAACGTATTCCGACGGCAAACTATACACGCGTTCAGATAAGCGCGGTGACGTGCAAAAAGTCTTATCCATCTTTGTGGAACATGGCGCAGACGAAGATATTTTGGTCAATGCGCGGCCGCATATTGGCACCAACAAACTGCCGCATATTATTCAGCTGATGCGCGAGCGAATTGTGGAACAAGGAGGCGAAGTGCATTTTGATGCAAAAGTGATCGACATCTTAACTTCCTCTGGCCAAGCTACAGGTGTGAAGCTCGCTGATGGCGCAACGATCAATGCCAGCAACATCATTGTCGCTACCGGACATTCTGCGCGGGATATCTTTTATCTATTTCGCGACAAAGGTTGGTTGTTAGAAGCTAAGCCTTTTGCATTAGGCGTGCGTATCGAACATCCGCAATATATCGTAGACAGCGCTCAATATCACTGCGTCGAACGACACGAAAACTTACCTCCAGCTTACTACAGCTTGGTGGAACAAGTCGACGGACGTGGTGTATTTTCTTTCTGTATGTGTCCTGGCGGAATCATTGCTCCTTGCGCCACCGATCAGGAAGAAATCGTCGTGAATGGTTGGTCGCCATCCAAACGGAATAATCCACATGCCAATTCGGGCACGGTCACACAGATCAATCTGGAGGATATTCCAGCAGCGATAAACAATCCATTTGCGCTGCTCGAATTTCAACAAGCAGTAGAACAAAAGGCTTTTCAAGCTGGCGGTGGTGCCTTAGTTGCGCCCGCACAGCGCATGGTCGATTTCGTGGAAGGTCGACTTTCCAATGATCTGCCGAACCACTCCTACAAACCGGGCACGAAATCGGTAGAGCTGAAAGAAGTGCTTCCTGATTTTGTACATAAAGCGCTTCAAGGTGCATTGCCGCGCTTCGGCAAGAAGATGAAAGGCTATTATACGAATGAAGCGATATTAGTTGGCGTGGAATCTCGTACTTCTTCGCCGCTACGGATTCCGCGCAATAAAGACAGCTTACAGCATCCACAAGTAGCTGGTTTATACCCTTGTGCTGAGGGCGCCGGCTATGCAGGCGGTATTGTATCTGCAGCTATTGATGGGATGAATTGTATCGATGCGATCAATTAATGCACTTTTTTCAAAAAAGTGTTGACATATAACGGTGGAAATATTACCTTTGTTCCACCAATGCGAAAGTAGCTCAGTTGGTAGAGCACGACCTTGCCAAGGTCGGGGTCGCGAGTTCGAATCTCGTCTTTCGCTCCAACAGAAAAGTCCATCAGCAATGATGGACTTTTCTCGTTTATAATAGCTCTGTCATTGCGCACCCGAAGAACGAGGCTGAAGCAATTTCAGCGTTATATTTTTGTGTTATGTAATAATCGAGATTGCTTCGTCATGCTTCCTCGCAAGGACGAGAGAATGTTTTTTTAAAAGCTTAGTTTGCCGCGTCATTGCGAACCCGAGGTACGAGGGTGTTGCAAGCAAATATGATAGATCAAGGTCTCCAATCATTAATACAAATCGCAACGAACAAATTGACAATCTTATATTTTATAAAAATAAACTTATACAATAATAAAATAATATTAAAAATATTATTTTATATTTAAGAAACTTTTTTTAAAAATGAGACCGATAATTAACCTCCTAGTCATTGTGTTTTCCATAATCTTATACTCATGTGATAAGAACAACCTTCCGATTGAACGGGAATTTAGAGCTGAGATAATGCAAAATAAAGTCTATGCAGACGACATCTACTACTCGGGATACCGATATGTAATCAAAGAAGAAGGGAAAGATTTCATCAATCAAACTTATCCCAATATAGTGGGATTTGACAGTATATACATCGAAGGTTATTTGTACAAAGTCAAACTCAAAGAAACTTGCGCTAGCGGCCAAGAAATACGTCAAGATGTGCTTTCATGTAGTCTACAATTGATCTCCATTATCTCAAGAGAAGAACAGACCAATCCATTTATTAATAACAACAAATTATGAAAAGTTCAAGATTTTATTTACTGTTATCACTCTGTTTGCTAATATCGGGATGTAACACGAAAAACAATCAAATTCAGACGCTCGAAGAAGAGCAGCAAGATTTTCAATTATTGAAAGACACTCTGGAAGAGAGAATATTTACCCGATTGAAGTCTGGTGTAATATTAGAAAATGCTGGATTAAACTACTTTATTGAAAGAGATATTATTCTGAGCGAACGCCAAATAAAAACTTTATCTGATAATGGCGAAATGGAAGAACCAATCTTCACAGAAGATGCACAAAACACCAAACCCATAATGTTAAGTAGTGGCAAAACATGGCAAGCAGATCCAAAAAAAACAATAGCTAGAAACGTTGGAGTACATCCACAAGAAAATAGAGGTTGGGCTATGATCAGGTACGTATTAAATCCTGGATTATCACCGCAAGCCAGAGTACAAATATCTGAAGCAATACGACATTGGGAATCCAACACAAACACACGTTTAGATAATGCAACTGGCCAACCAACATTTGATAGTCAGTATAGATTTTTTTACCCGTACATAGAATTTTTCCATGGCACAAGCGATGATCCTCGAGCATGGAATAGGAGAGGCAACTGGTCGTACGTCGGTAGATACGACATCATCAAGAACATGAATCAACATGGACGGACTGATGCTGGTCAGTGGCTTTCATTGGTGACATCCCCAGGACTTGGCACAGTTATACATGAAATTGGTCATGCTATCGGGCTCTACCATGAGCACACAAGACCCGATAGAGATAATTTCATTAATATTAATTGGGCTAACATTGCGGGAACTGAAGAACAAAAACAAGCTGACTTCGGTAATACGAGAAGGAATTACACAACGATAGGTGCATTTGATTTCAACTCTATAATGATGTATGATTCATTTGCAGCAGCAATTAACCCATCCATTCCTACGATAACCAGAAAAGATGGATCAACTTTTGGATCAAACAGATTCGCTCTATCAAATCTTGATAGAATCTGGGCTAATAATTTTTATCTTCCATATATAGCTCGAAGCGATGTTTACGTAGAATTAGCTACCACTGTTTACAAAACAGACAATACAATCATGAGTGAACAAGAAAGATTACAGTTGCAAGCACAAATAAATAGGTCAAGAGGGTTAAACCCTATCCCTCCTAATTGCTGCAGACTTCCAAATAATCACTAGCCTAACCTACTTAAAGAAAAATCAGACATCTAAAAGAGACGTTCTGAAGCTAATAAAGAATAAAAAGACAGGTCGCCACATCTTTGCGAAACCGAGGCACGAGGGTGCGGCAATCTCATCTCGCGAAGACGAAATCATAACACCCAAAACCAAAGAAGCCTTCCATATATGGAAGGCTTCTTCATTATAATAACCAAACAGCAAATATTACTTCACGAATTGTTTATGTTTTCGTTTGCTGATTTTATCGGCGTTGACCGGCTGAGGCACTTTTACATAATAGCCTGTGCCGTCATATTCGCGCTTGCGCGGATGCGTCATACATACTGGAGAGCAACAGCCTTCTAGTTTTTCGCCGCAGGCGTCACACTGCGTAAAATGCTCATTGCAATCTGGATTGGCGCAATTGATCATCTTGGAAGTGGTTGTTCCACAATTGCGGCAAGTAGACACCACCGATGGATTCACCGAGTTGACATCTACCGTCACCCGGCTATCAAATACATAACATTGTCCGTCGAAATCCTTTCCACCTGCTTCTTTGCCATATTTGATGATACCGCCATGCAGTTGGTAGACATCTTCGAAACCTTCTTTGAGCAATAGAGCTGAGGCTTTTTCACATTTGATACCGCCGGTGCAATAGGTCAAAATCTTTTTGCCTTTATATTGCTCCAGCTCTTTGATTTTCTCTGGAAACTCGCGAAAGTTTTCCATATCCAAGGTAACTGCATTTTTGAAGCGACCGACCGAATGCTCGTAGTTAGAGCGCACATCCAGCACCACCACATCATCCTGATCTTTCATCTGCATGAAATCCTGCGGCTCCAGATGCACACCAGTTTGGCGATTCGGATCGATATCTTTTGGATTTCTCAATCCCGAATGCACAATCTCGGGCTTATAACGGCAATGCATTTTGATGAACGATAACTCCTCCACCTCATCAATCTTAAACTCCGTTTTCGCAAAGCGAGGATCGGCATGTACCGCCTCCATATACGCTTTACAAGATTCTGGCGAGCCCGAAACCGTACCATTCAGACCTTCGTCTGCCACAATAATACGACCGACTAAATCCAATGATTTACAAAAATTTAAATGATCTACAGCAAACTGTGCTGCATCTTCGATAGGGCTGTAACAGTAGTACAGCAAAGTATTGTATTTTCCCATGAGCATTGATACCGCTGCAAACGGCGTTTAATGAATTGCGGCACAAAGATACAAATATTCTATTCTACCTCTTGTTCCAGTTGGAGTAATTCTTCGTAATTCTTATTCAATCGTTTCAATAGTAATCCGTAAACGATTCGGTAGTACAAACGCACTATAAAAATAAAGAAGAATGATACGATAGCCATCATTAGGACGAACATAAATACGTAGAACACCAATCTTCCGGTGCTTCCGTTCGCGTCTACCACTACTTTTTCGTACAATGTAAAACAACTCGCCGTAAAAATTCCTACGCTAAAATAATAGATGTTGAATTTTATATAACGCTCTACGTGCGCTCGCGAGCGAATGATGGAGGTGAGCAATGACTTGGTATCTTTCGTGTTGCGAATCGTACGAAAACTCGCAAAAAACTGATAAATAAAATAAATAATAACGACGTAAAAAACGACCTCTAGCGCCGTGACAAATACCTCTTCAAAAGTAGATCGGTACTCGATCGAAGGTAGTAGAAACGAAATGGCCCAGCCCAGAAAAAACTCTAGAATACTAATCACAAAAATCCATTTCACGACCGAAGAGGAGCTTCTGTGCGCCATAGCCTGAATTTCCTTCGCCTTTATCTGCGGAAAATGCTGCTCTTTCTGCCAATGATTTTTTAAGAAATCTAATTCGTCCATTATAATGCCCCTCTCTGGCTGAGTATGACTTTCAATTTTGTTTTTATACGGTTCATCCGCACGCGTGCATTTACTTCACTTACCCCCAGTGTCTCCGCGATCTCTGCATAATCTTTATCCTCGAGATACATAAACACCAAAGCCTTTTCGATATCATTCAATTCCTGCACCGCCGCATAGAGATAGCTCAACTTATCTTCCTCTTCCGAACTGTATTCTTCGTACTGTATATTATGTACGGCATAATCCCAGGTCACGGTTTCCACACGCCGCTTTTTTACGCGATATAGCGAGATCGCGGTATTCAGCGATACGCGATAAGCCCAAGTGGTAAACTTCGATTGACCTTTGAATGTAGGATACGCTTTCCACAACTGAATCACCATTTCCTGAAACAAATCCTTGTGCGCGTCACGATCTGCAGCATACAGCTTACAGATCTTATGGAGGATATTTTGGTTTTCCTCCAAGAGAAGCACAAATTGTTGTTCCAGCTCTGGGTTCATTTTCTAGGTATTTGACGACAATACTACTGCTTTGTTACGGTTTGTCCTTACTTTTTTTCTAAATTCGTGCAATGGCGAAAACTAAATCTGCTTATTTCTGTCAAAGTTGTGGTTACGAATCTCCCAAATGGCTGGGACAATGTCCATCCTGCAAACAATGGAATACCTTTGTAGAAGAAGTCGTAGACAAGGGTTCGTCGCGCGTGCCCGAATGGCGTAGCTCAACCACTGCTGGTAGTCCGAAACGCACGAACAAAGCGGCTGTGATTCACGAAATCGTGTATAGCGAAGAGAAACGCATCCTGACGCCAGATCATGAATTTAACCGCGTGCTGGGTGGCGGAATTGTTCCAGGTTCACTCGTATTGATTGGCGGCGAGCCGGGAATTGGCAAATCGACGCTGATGCTACAATTGGCTTTATCCATTCCGCAGGTAAAAACTTTATACATTTCCGGTGAAGAGAGCGAACAGCAGATTAAAATGCGTGCCGAACGCTTGAACCAAAGCAGCAAGGCGAATTGCTTTATCCTGACGGAAACTTCCACCCAAAATATCTTTAAGCAGATCGAATCGGTGCAACCCGATGTCATCGTGATTGATTCGATCCAGACTTTGCACTCTTCGCAGATCGAATCGGCTCCCGGCTCGGTATCGCAAGTGAAAGAATGTACAGCTGAACTTTTGCGCTTCGCGAAGGAAAGCGATACGCCTGTGCTGATTGTCGGACACATCACCAAAGATGGTGCGATTGCCGGACCAAAAGTATTGGAGCACATGGTCGATACGGTATTGCAGTTCGAAGGCGATCGACATCACGTGTACCGCATCTTGCGCGCGGTGAAAAACCGTTTCGGTTCTTCTTCCGAATTGGGGATTTATGAGATGCAGGGCAATGGTTTACGCGAAGTGTCCAATCCTTCCGAAATCATGCTTTCGCAACGCGAAGAATCGATGAGCGGTGTGGCTATCGCTTCTATGCTGGAAGGCATTCGTCCGCTCATGATCGAAGTGCAAGCATTGGTAAGTCCTTCGGCTTACGGCACGCCACAGCGTAGTTCCACCGGTTTTGACACCAAGCGACTGCACATGCTGTTGGCCGTGTTAGAAAAGCGGTTTGGCTTTCGATTGGGGACACAAGATGTATTTCTAAATATTACTGGCGGCTTGCGCGTCGAAGATCCTGCGATTGATTTGGCGGTTATTGCTGCCTTGATATCATCGCAACAGGATATCCCGCTTCCTGGGACTTCTGCATTCGCGGGCGAAGTTGGTTTATCAGGTGAAATTCGCGCTGTAAATCGTGTCGAACAACGCATTGCGGAAGCCGAGAAATTAGGTTTTGATGGTATTTTTATCTCGAAGTATAATCTCAAAGGGATCGATCCGAAAAAATACAACATTGCCATTCGGCCTGTGGCCAATCTGGAAGATGTCTTCCGTTCGCTATTTGGGTAAATCGCGCCGAATTCTTCGGTTGCTTTTCTGGAATATACTCACTATCTTAGGTTTAGTATAATCCTAAACACCCTATAAAAGACTTTTTTATTATGACAACATCTCTTGGCTTCATCTGGAAAGCCTGTATTGCGCCAATCGCGCTAGCCATTACCCTAAGCTCTTGTAATCAAAATGCAAATACCGCGAAAGAGACAACCGCAGACACCACGAATATCGGCGTTTCTGCTGCTGATTTTGCTGGACTTGTTGGCCAAGATTCTGTAAAACTATATACGATTAGCAATGGTACCATTTCCGCAGCAATCACCAATTATGGCGCGCGCGTGGTGAGCTTATTAGTGCCAGATAACCAAGGTAATCCAGTCGACGTTGTATTGGGCTACAAAGATTTAGAGAATTACCAGAAAAAAGGCGAAGGCTTTTATGGCGCTATCGTCGGTCGTTTTGGCAATCGCATCGCCAAAGGACAATTTAAGTTGGATGACAAGCCTTATCAACTGGAGTTGAATGACGGTGTGAATACCTTACATGGCGGCGAAACAGGTTATTACACGAAAGTGTGGACGGTGAATAAAGTAACCGACAACAGCGTAGAGTTGCACTTGTTATCACCAGATGGTGATGCCGGGTATCCGGGCGCTTTGGATATTTATGTGACCTATAGCATTACATCAGATAATGGATTGGACATTGCGTACCGCGCGACTACAGATAAAAAAACCATCGTCAACTTAACCAATCATGCTTACTTCAACCTGAGTGGTGAAGGAGCGGAAACGATTACCGATCACGAATTGATGGTAAAATCGGATAAATATACACCAGTGGACAAAACCTTAATTCCTACCGGAGAATTGGCATCTGTAGAAAATACCCCGTTTGATTTCCGTACGGCCAAAGCGATTGGCAAAGACATTGATGCAGACGACGAGCAACTTAAAATTGGCGGCGGTTATGACCACAATTTTGTGTTGAACAAGGAAGATGGCTTGCAGCATATTGCCACCGTAACCAGCCCGAAAACAGGCATCCAGATGGAAATTCTGACCGAAGAACCGGGATTACAATTCTATAGCGGCAATTTCATGAAGGACATTAAAAATGCTAAAGGCGACAAAACCTACGGCTTGCGTTCGGCATTCTGTTTAGAAACACAACATTTCCCAGACGCACCTAATCAAGCGAATTTCCCGTCTACTGTGTTATCGCCAGGCGAGACGTACAAAACACAAAGCACCTACCGCTTCACGACGGCAAAGTAATATCATAAACGTAAAAACGGTCTCCTTCTTTATCAGAAGGAGACCGTTTTGTTTCTAGCTAAATGAGATTAGAAAAGCCTTATGGCTGCGGGATAAAGTGTAGGAATGAACTAAACTTATCCTTATACGTCTCTTGATCCAATTTGTAATAGAAAGCTCCTTTGCGGGAACCTTCTTTATCTTTATCCGCTTGCTTCACCAGCAAACCTGTAGAACGCAGTTTGCGCATGAAGTTGCGCTTATCGAGCTCCACATTATACACTTGTTCATAGAGCGCCATGATCTGTGGAATGGTAAACTTTTCGGGCAATAGCTCGAACAATACGGGATGTAGCGCCGCCTTGTAACGAAGATGTACTTTTGCTGCAGCAACCATCTCATCGTGATCGAAGATCAACGCTGGCACATCCTTCAAGGGAATCCATTCTGCACGGTATGCATCACTCAACTGCGTTTCGTACTCTTTGATGTTAATCAATGCCGAGTACGCCACGCTAATCGTGCGCTCCACCGGATCGCGATTTGGCCGGCCAAATACCGAAAGCTGCTCCATGTACACATCTTTCAAGCCTGTCAATTTGTACAACACGCGTGAAGCCGCATCGTTCGGGTCTTCTCCTTCTTCTATGAAACCTCCCATCAAGCTCCAATTGCCGATCTGCGGTTCTAATGCGCGCTGAACGACCAGCAACTTCAACTCCGCACCATCGAAACCGAAGATAATACAATCAACGGCAATGAGTACGCGGTGTTGTGCTGAATATTTGGCCATGCTGATAATTTATCTCATAGAAATAGTAGGTAGTGAATAAATCACTACCAGAATTTAACATATAATGCCCCTACCACCAATAGTGTAAACACAATTAGTATTAAGGTAGATGGGTCTACTTTAAACATTTTTCTATCGATCTCGAATGCTTTAGGGTTGACTTTCGGCCCTGCTAAACTTAAGATCACCATCAGCAATACGGCAAATACAAATGCCCACCCCATACAGATCAAGAATGGAATCTCATATTTACCATTGGCATTCTGGAATGCGGTGTATAACCACGTTTCCGGACCAAATACCGCTGGCGCAAATTCGTTGAAAAACACCGAAAGTAAGAAACCAGATAACAAACCCGCAATGGCTGCTGTACCGGTAGTACGTTTCCAAAACATACCCAATAAGAACATAGCCAATACGCCTGGACTAACATAACCGGTATATTTTTGAATGAAAGTAAAGCCACCTGCTCCACCAATACCCAACACGTCGTCCCAAGTCAGTAACAAGGCTAATAACATAGATACGACAATGGCCACTTTTCCTACCCAAACCATTTTGGTTTCAGAAGCATCTTTGTCTAGGTATTTTTTATAAATATCAAGTGTAAAAATTGTCGCAATACTATTTGCTTTCCCTGCTAATGACGCTACAATCGCAGCCGTCAATGCCGCTAAGGAAAGTCCTTTCATACCATCTGGCAAGAAACTTAGAATGGCAGAGTATGCATTATCGGCATGAAATTCACCTCCTGGTGCCATCTCTTGTTGTAATGCACCATTTTTGTATAACACATAAGCAGCGATACCCGGCAACATCACCACAATCGGCATTAATAATTTCAAGAAACCGGCAAATAAGATACCTGTTCTAGCGGTTTTTAGATCTGCTCCTAGCGCACGCTGTGTGATGTATTGATTACAACCCCAATAATTCAAATTCACAATCCATTGCCCTGCGAAATACATGGCAATACCCGGCAACATTAGGTATTTGTTGATCTCCTCTTGCGATGCATCAGGTCCCGGTTTCTCGGCAATCATCTGGAAATGCGTCGGCGAATCTTTCATCATCGCCTTAAAACCAGCAATAATATCGGATCCTAAGCCAAAATGCTCACTCACTAAGGTAAGCGCAACATACGTTGTGGCTAACCCACCAATGATCAATACCAATACTTGAATCACGTCGGTGAAGCCAATGACCTTCATTCCGCCCAGCGTGATGATAATAGCAAACACACAAAGGATCGTCATGATGACCTCAAAATTCTCGCCACCAGCGAAGTTGTTGATCGCCATGGATCCTAAAAATAAGATCGAAGTAAGGTTGACTAGAATATAGAGAAACAACCAAAAGATCGCCATGATTAACGCCGTCGTCTCGTTGTATCGAATCTTGAGAAACTGCGGCATGGTAAATATCCCATTCTTGTGGTACATCGGTATAAACCACACGGCCACAATAATCAAGGCAATAGCAGCAAACCATTCGTACGCAGCCACGGCCATACCCACGGTAAATCCGTTTCCGCTCATACCAATAAATTGCTCCGCAGAGATATTGGATGCAATGAGTGAAGCTCCAATAGCCCACCAAGTTAGAGAACCTTCTGCAAGGAAAAAATCTTTGGTTGCAGAATCACTCTTGGTTTTACGACGGTAAATCCAGTAACCGTACCCCGCTACGATCACGAAATATATCAGGAATATAACGTAATCAATTGTTGAAAATCTAGTCATTTGTTTGAATAAAATTGGTTAGAAAAAGAGCGCAAAATCGCGCTTCCTCTTATTGCACTATAGTTTTTTAACGATTAAGTTTATAAAAAATGCTACGCTGACGCAGCACGGTATTACACAGGTATTCAGATTTAATGTTCCAAATATTACAAAAAAAAATGTCAAAATGACATTTATGTTTAAAAACTTTTTTGGGAAGTGATAAAGAGGTGAATAACGCGCGTGAAACTAGCGTTTGATTAAGGGCTGTAACAAGTACTCCAGACCATTGAGTTTGATCTCGTACAAGGTAGCGAGTTGGATTCCAAGCTTTCCGGGAGGAAAACCCTTATTATGAAACCAATTAAGATACGACTCAGGCAGATGTCGTAGGTACGTATCTTTGTATTTTCCGAAAGGCATCTTAGCATTGGCTACTTCGACCAACAGTTGCGGATTAAGCAGATTATTCTCTAGATTTTCCATGTTGCAATCGATAAAATACTAATCTAATCCCAATGATCAGATGGTTGAAGATATTGGTGAGCGTTCCGTAATGTTTTTGGAAGATTTCGTAGCGCTCTTTCAAACTTTGCTGGTGTCGCTTCTGCGACATACCGCCAACAAGATATTTTGCGACGACCGCATGCACATTTTGAGTGGTTTTAGCTTTTTTCGCTGCGCGAATCACCCAATCGATATCCGCACTTAATTGATAGTTGGTATCGTAAGGCGAAGCGATACTTCTACGCACATAAATCGCCTGATGGCAAATACTCATCCCGTAGCGGAAAGAGCGCCAATCGAACTTTTCGGGTGCTTTATGCCGACGATCGCCAATGATGCGACGATCTTCATCCACCAATTTGGTTTCTCCATAAATAATATCGGCATCATTGCCCCGCTCTACCACGGTACGCAAGGTATCCGCATCGCATAGCGTATCGCCAGAATTGAGAAACAACACATAATCGCCTGTGGCGCGTGTCAATCCTTTATTCATCGCATCATAAATGCCTTTATCTTTCTCCGACACCAGAATATCAATGTGCGCAGCATATTGCTGGATCACGTCTAATGTACCATCCGTAGATGCGCCATCGATCACAATGTATTCGATCTGCGAATAACTTTGTTCCGCCACAGATGCTAAAGTATATGCGATATCCCGCGCATTGTTGTACACAATGGTGATAATAGAAATGGTAGGAAATGAACGAGATTGATCGGACATGATTGTGGTCAAAAGCGAATAAATAGACGTTTAACGGAGCTTATTAATCGCGAAGCGGTACGCCCGTTGAAACAAATTGCCTTTTCGATGTTTAAAGAAATGCCGCAGGGCGACATAACCAGCCGGATTTTCTGTCAGATCCAATGGAAACCGCGTTATCGGCGTGGATCGTATGGATGTTTCAAACATGGTGTTGATTCCTGAATGCACACCCGAGCCATCGTGACCGATGTTTTCGATGAGCGATTGGCTAGGTTCGATCGCTAAACCACCTCTTAAGAATACGCTCGCATACCACCGTACCGCCCAAGAATCGACTTGGGCTTTTTGCTGCTGCAAGATCGTCCGCCAAAAATTCATGGTGTGATCAAAGGTAAACGCCGCGATTTTGGCGTCATCAAATTGCGCGATGATCTGATCAATATTCGGTTCAAAATGTTGCCAAGCACGCGACCATGTTGCCCAAGCTTGGCTGGCTACATAACGGGTAACGAATGTTTCATCCAACCCAGAGCGATCTAGCTCGTACATAAATCCACCAATGTGCATGATCTTTTCTTCCTTTTCGTAGCGGATCAAGGCTTCGTTGAAGTATTGCAGCGTATGCGGCGCAAATAGTACATCATCTTCCAATACGATCGCGCGGCCATGTTCTTTCATCACCTGCCCTACGCCATCCATCACATTATTAGCTAATCCCCAATTGCGATCGCGCTCGATGATGTGCACCGCTTTGAACGTCCATGCTCTTTTCAGCACATCTCTTACTTGCTGTACGCTTTGCTTAGCACCATCATGCTTTGCACCATCCGCAAATACATATAAGATGCTGTCCGCAGCACCGACATTTTTCTCCAACGCTTCCAATGCGCGCTGCGTATGTTCGGGTCGATTGTAGGCAAAAAGAATAACGGGACTTAGCTGCTCCATGGGCGTGTTAAATGAATAGACGAAACTCGCCAAAAAAGTCTGCATATGCAAATATGCAACCTAGGACAGATCGCATAATATTTAGGTGTTTCTTTTCCTTGTCTGAATAACGGCCGCTGTCTTCGCCAAAACCTGAATAGCAACCGAAAGATACGAAGTGAAGCCATGATAAGGTGACGCGGAAGGTCGTTGAAAAGCCTTTTTGATCGGTGCTAATACGCCGTAGCCAAATGCCTTCGGAAAGGAATGATTCACATTGGCATATTCCGTCAGGAAATAGATGAATTCTCTTTTGAAAAATTGTGCGCTGGAAATGGTTTTTCGCTCTTGGCGATCGTGATAGGCAATCGCTTTGGTGTTGACCATAATTTTCAAGCCATGGTGCTGTATGCGGTTGGCATAATCGCTGTCTTCGCCATAATGATAGAAGATCGGTGAAAATTGTCCCACTTCTTTGAGAACGGAAACGGGAATCAGCCAGAATGCAGCATTCACAAAGGGTACAGCAAAATGATCAAGATCCATTTGCTCCTGCTTCACATATCCAGCAAAACCTTCATCCAACTGCAAACCCGTGCCATCGTAATGCATCGGCGATATAATTCCTACGTTGGAATCGTAATCTTCCTGCATTAAGTGCGCTAAACATGCTGGATGCAGCCAAGCATCTTGATTGACTAAGAAAACGGCATCATACTCATTCGCGATCGCGTAATCAAAACCGATATTATTGGCACGGCCAAAACCGAGATTTGTACTGCTTTCATGCAAGATTACTTGCGGATAATCTTGCTTAATTCGGGCTACCGTATGGTCGCTCGAAGCATTATCAACCACAAAAATATCGGTGGGATAAGTCGATTGTCCCAAACTATCCAAACATTTGCTGAGCCAAGGCTCGAAATTGTAAGAAACGATAATGCTGAGTACCTTCTTCATAGCTTATTGCGAAAGAAGTTTTGAATTTCTTGAAATGTTTCTCGGGAAAACAGGTAACAAATCCCCAAATAAACTGCTCCCATGGATAATACGGACACCGCTAATCTTAATGCCGCGTGTGGCAATATGTCTATCCAAAAATAGGTCGCGAGAAATCCAACTACGGCGCTAAGCGCGTAAGCGTATACGTCGCGCCACATGAAGCGATAACTGTATTGCAGGCTTTTCCGCGTGATGAAAAACCAGGTATTCAACCAAAGCAAATTCATTGTTGCATAACCCAGCACGATGTAAAGGACGCCCAAGTGTTTGAGCGCAAAGAATAAGCCGACCTGTAAGATGCCAAATACGATCATATTCCACATGTAGGTAGTAGATCGGCCTTTGCTCAAGGTATAGTTTGAAAATGCATTGCTTACGACAGCGAATGCGCCTCCAAACGCTAAAACGCGCAGGTAATCGGCACTTTCCAGCCATTTGGCACCGCCAGCAAGCAAAAGAAAATCAGGCGCGATGAGCGCTAAACCAAACATCAATGGAAAGGTGATGAAAGAGATAAAGGAAAGCAGCTTACGAAACACGCGAATTTTGCGTTCTTCTTCGCTGTGCGACACCTCTGTCATCAACGGTTGGATAATGGTATTGGAAATACTCAAAATCAGGTTTTGCCCCATGAGATTCCATTTATTGCCCGAAGTATATTGTCCTACTTGCGCTACGGGCACATATTTTCCCAGAATGGCGGTCAGGAAATTGTTATTGACGTGGAAAAACACATTGGTAATGATCAGCTTGCTGCTGTAGGACAACAAAGGCTTGACCGGACGAAGATTGATCCGCCATAAAGGACGAAAATGGGAATAATACCAAAATAGCGATGCGGAGATCACGCAGTAAGTCAGGTTTTGGATGACCAAAGACCAGTATTTGAGCCCTTGCAGCGCCGCAATCACCCCGATGACATTACTGATCAGAACTGCAAAAAGCAGGGCGGTAGATCGCTCTTTCACCATTAAATTACGCGTTAGATATGCGCTATGCGCGACGCCAAAGCTACTGATGAGGAAGTTCAAAAAGGAAATTTTAGACAATGGCTCTAATTGGGCCAACTCATAGAAATCGGCAATAAACGGACTCACGGAATACAAAACCAAATAGATTCCGGCACCTAAAAGCACGCAAAACCAGAATACGGCATTATAGTCTGCTTTCGAGACGTCCTTCTTAATGCTGATCGCACTCACAAAGCCGGATTCTGTCAATGCGGACGCAATAGCGGAGAATATCGTGAGGATTCCGACCAGACCGTAATCTTTAGGATCTAGCACGCGTAATAGCACGAGGCCGAAGACTAAGCCAATTACTTGTTGCACACCGTTAGATAGGCCGCCCCACAAAAATCCTTTGGCGGCTTTCTTTTTTAAACTTTCTTCTGGCGCGGGGTTTACTGGATCCATTGCTTTCGTTCGCTACTGATCGTCTTTGGGCTTGTTAGGCTTTGTTACGCCAGCTTTAAAGCGTGGCTTAAACCCAACGGGTTTAGTAATCGGCACAGCCGATTCTTCTGTTGCCGGTTTTTCTTCTGGAGCAGGAGTTTCTTTATTTTCTGCCGGAATGGTTTCTTCTGGCTTTGTTTGGTCGGAAGAAATGGTTTTCGTAGCACCGGCTTTGAAGCGTGGCTTGAAGCCAGCGGGTTTACTAGTCGGCACAGCCGATTCTTCTGTTGCCGGTTTTTCTTCTGTTGCCGGTTTTTCTTCTGGAGCAGGAGTTTCTTTATTTTGTGCCGAAATCGTTTCTTCTGGCTTTGTTTGCTCGGCAGAAATGGTTTTCGTAGCACCAGCTTTAAAGCGTGGCTTGAAACCGGCGGGCTTACTAGCCGGCGCAGCCGATTCTTCTGCTATCGGCTTTTCAGGCGCAGAAGGAGTTTCTTTATTTTCTACCGAAATGGCTTCTTCTGGCTTTACCGATTCTGTAGAAACGGTTTTCGTAGCACCGGCTTTGAAGCGTGGTTTGAAACCGGCGGGCTTACTAACCGGCGCAGCCGATTCTTCTGCTATCGGCTTTTCAGGCGCAGAAGGAGTTTCTTTATTTTCTGCCGAACTGGTTTCTTCTGGCTTAGTTTGCTCGGTAGAAACGGTTTTTGTAGCACCAGCCTTAAAGCGGGGCTTAAACCCAGCGGGTTTAGTAATCGGCGCAGCCGGTTCTTCGGTTGCCGGTTTTTCTTCTGGAGCAGAAGTGGCCTCCGATTTATTTTCTATTGGAGCAGCTTTTGGTTTTTCGGATTCCATAGAAGCACCTTTTGCAGCGCCAGCCTTGAAGCGTGGTTTGAAGCCGGCTGGTTTTACGGCAGTTGTCGATGGCTCAGCAGGCATCACATCCGAAACAGGTTCCAAAGGTGCATCTGAAATCGCTAACGGTTTTTCTGGAACAGGCGCCGGTTCGCCTGCGGCGAGTAAGTATGTTTTTCGGAGCTTATTGAACCAAAACTTTTTACTGTGATCAAAGCTCTTCTCTCCCATTGCCGCGTAATGCTTCGAAAATTCTGCATACAAGGCCGGCTCACCTGCCTGCAAAGCAGTCAGGTCAATCTTTTTCTTATGGAAGAACTCTTCAAAACTGAGCATGATCAAAAGTAAAAAAAAATCCCTGCGAAAGTGGTTTCGCAGGGATTTTTATGCGAATCAATATCGCTTAGTCCATATTATGGTAAACGGCCTGCACATCGTCGTCTTCCTCGATTTTATCGATCAACTTCAATACATCTGCCGCTTGCTCTTCGGTTAATGAAGAATGAGATAGCGAGATCCGCTCCAACTTAGCCGAAGAAACTTCGATGCCTTTCTCTTCTAGCAACTTTTGCATGTTACCGAAATCTTCAAACGACGTTTGTACCACAACAACGTCGTTACCTTCTTCATCGGCCTCGACATAAAGCTCTTCCAAACCGCCATCGATCAATTCCAATTCCAACTCTTCTACATCCAAATCTTCGGGTGCAGGGAAACGAAAGATCGATTTACGCTGAAAAATGAAATCCAACGAACCTGTTTTTCCCAATGATCCGCCCGCTTTGGTAAAATAGCTTCTTACATTGGCTACAGTACGATTGGTATTATCTGTTGCCGTTTCGATAAGCACAGGCACACCGTGAGGGCCATATCCTTCATACACATATTCTTCATAGCCTTTTGCATCTTTTTCCGAAGCGCGTTTTATAGCCGCTTCCACACGATCTTTCGGCATATTGACCGCCTTGGCATTTTGCATTGCAGTACGCAAGCGCGAATTGCTATCTGCATTCGGGCCACCCTCTTTTACCGCCATGGCAATCTCCTTGCCTAGACGCGTAAACTGGACGGCCATCTTCGCCCAACGCTTAAATTTTCTCTCTTTCCTAAATTCAAAGGCTCTACCCATTGTTATATCGTTGATTTTAGATTTTCAATCATATCCTTCGTCATCGTTTCCAGATCGAAGGAAGGTTTCCAGCCCCAGTCTTTCCGCGCATAATCATCGTTAATACGCTTTGGCCAAGAGTCTGCAATCGCTTGTCTCGGATCATTTTCCGTGTAGGACATCTCAAAACTAGGAAGAATTTTTTGGATTTCTTCCGAGATATCCTTTGGCGTGAAACTCATTCCCGCTAGGTTGTAACTCGAGCGAATGCTTAGTTTTTCTGCCGGCGCATCCATCAATTCCAGTGTTCCACGCACCGCATCTTGCATATACAGCATCGGCAATTCCGTTTGTTCGGAAAGGAAACTGGTGTATGCACCATTTCGCAAGGCTTCGAAATAGATATGCACGGCATAATCCGTGGTACCACCTCCCGGTTCTGTTTTCCAAGAAATAACCCCTGGATAACGAATGCTGCGGACATCCAAATTATATTTTTTATGGTAATACTCACACAACCTTTCTCCGGCTAATTTGCTGATACCATAAATACTGTTGGGATCCATCACGCAATATTGTGGTGTATCCACCTTCGGTGAATGTGGTCCAAATACGGCAATAGAACTTGGCCAAAATACCTTTTTAATGTCTAATTCAACAGCCAGATCTAAGACATTCAACAAGCCGTTCATATTTAAATCCCAAGCTTTTTGAGGATATTGTTCTCCCGTAGCAGAGAGCATAGCCGCTAACAAGTATACTTGCGTAGGTTGATATTGCTCGAAAAGATGTTTCACTCTTTCTTTATCCAATACATTGACCAATTCGAAGATTTCTTGCTCAGCGCGTTCGCGCGGCTCGCGGATGTCTGACGTAATGACATTGTCTGCACCAAATTTCAGACGTAATGCGGCAGCCAGTTCTGATCCAATTTGTCCGTTTGCGCCCAGTATTAATATGCGTTCTCCCATGTTTAGATTTATTCACATCCGTTTTCGTTTCAAAAAAGCAGATTTAATGCCAGTCTGAGCTCCAAAACGGTTAATTCAGGTGCAAATATACTGTTTTTTGATCCCTACTTTAAAACGCGGAATGGCTGTTTTTGAAGCGCAGCCTAATTTCTCAATAAAAAGGATTCTTTGAAGGTTTGGCGCTGGCCATTATCCTGATACGTGTCCATCCACATCAAGTATACACCAGAAGGCGCTTGTTCTGCATTTTCCTTTTTGCCATCCCAAGTAAATCTGCCCGTATAACCCACTCCTTGATTGCGAATGAGTCGATTTATCGACCTTCCCTTATCATCATAGATCGTGAGATTTACCATAGTATTCTCCTGCATAAACTCATAATAAATAGATAGCAATCGATCTTCGCTGGTACTATTTGGAAACATCGAACGCGCCGCAAGGAAAACTTTATTCTTGGTAATCGTGCCGGCACGAAAGCGTGAATTCTCATAGCCGGGCGTTGCTCCTTCGCTATAGGTGGATGCCGAAATGAAATTTCCACCAACATTCGTGGGAACATCTGGTGAAATGCGTTCGAGCGAAACGCCGCGTGCATTGCGTATAAAAGGTTGATGCATCGCGGCGGTATAGCGCAAACTATCCATCAATGCTGTTGGGGAAAAAAGTGTTACGATTCCTTGCAGGTTGGCATAAGCAGGAAGGCTGGGAAGCACAATAACATCACGCAATATGGCACTAGGATAATCTCGCTGCAACAGATTCGGATTCGTGGTGATCACCCGATAGGTATTGGGAGGGAAAAGTAATTGGCGATTGGAGATTAAACGGTTTCCTAAAAACCAGTTTTGGAGGTTGACAATCTTGCTTGATCGATTGTAAATCTCGACAAATGTAGGACTGCCCGTGTTGGGGTTGAATAGCACTTCGTTGATGACTACATCATTGTACGATAAGTTCGTTTCCGTAAACACTGTTTGTGATAAGGTTAGATTTCTTCCGCAATATTGTCCCGCAATCGTCACTTCGTATGGAAAACCTTCTGGCAGCTGCTGACCGAAGGAAATATGTATGGTATCTCGGGAAGTCCGCCAACTCGAGATTGGTGGTAACCCGATCGGCATTTGCACTTGCTGAATGGTTAAACTATTCCCAATGTCCATATTAAGTACAAAACTCAGGTCTTGATCTTGCACAATAGTTTGTCGAATTTGCACATCTGGGATCGCATCTGCACGATACACACTGTTTTGCGCGCCCGGCGTACCTCCTTCTCTAGCTTCCGATTCTTGCCAAGCTTGCACAGGATTACAACCAAACTCCGGATTTACACGTTCCAAGCTCCACCCGCCTTGTCTTTTTGCCGTGCTGGCATACCAATTGGCTGCATAAGACACCTGATCTACTGTTCCCAATTCCTGATGATTCAGTGTGATGGTAGCGCCAGCATTACTCATTGTTGGCCAACCTTCAATGCCACATACATTTCCATAACGAAGAAATGCTTGCTCATTCTGCGAAGCAGTAACGATTAGATATTGTTTGGCTGGCAGATACATCTCTGGAAATTGGAAATTCCGATTGTTGTACGAGATCGTATAGTTTTGCAATAGGATCGCGACATCCGAAGGATTGTATAACTCGAGCCATTCACGTGCCGGCAAGTTATCTCCACGGGGATTCATCATGATTTCATTGATGACGGGATGTGGCGATACAAAACGTACTTGATCTTCCAAAAAATCTGTACAGCTACTCGCCAATAAAAGCAAGATGAAAGAACAGAGAGTAAACGTTTTTGACGTCATTTTTGAAGATCATTAAAATCTACTTTCAAACTAGATTTTAGATTAAGAATCCAAATAATTTAGTATGTTTGGGGTTGATTACGTGTTAAATATACTTAATCTGGTTTATTTTTTTAAAGTTAAATGATAATTTATTTATGAAAGTTGCAGTAGTTGGCGCAACAGGTCTTGTTGGGTCAGAAATGTTGACAGTATTGGCGGAAAGAAACTTCCCAGTAACAGAATTAATTCCAGTAGCTTCAGAAAGAAGCAAGGGTAAAGAGATCGAGTTCAAGGGTAAGAAGTATAAGGTGGTAACTGCTCAAGATGCTATTGCACTCAAACCAGATGTAGCACTTTTCTCTGCTGGTGGAAGTACCTCTACCGAATTCGCCCCTTTATTTGCGGAAGCAGGCATCACCGTGATCGATAATTCGTCTGCTTGGCGCATGGATCCTTCCAAAAAACTAATCGTGCCAGAGGTAAATGGCGACGTATTAACGGCGGAAGACAAAATCATTGCAAACCCGAATTGTTCTACTATTCAAATGGTTGTCGTGATGAAACCATTGCACGAGAAATATAAAATTAAACGTGTGGTCGTTTCTACTTATCAGTCGGTAACTGGTACGGGAGTAGCCGCTGTGAAGCAGCTAAATGATGAGCGCGCGGGCATCGATGGTGAAAAAGCGTATCCGCACCAAATTGATCTTAACGTGATTCCTCAGATTGATGTTTTCCAAGATAATGGTTACACCAAGGAAGAGATGAAGATGATCAAGGAAACGAACAAGATCATGCGTGATGATTCTATCCGCGTGACCGCGACGACGGTACGTATCCCGGTTATTGGTGGTCATTCGGAGTCTGTTAATATCGAATTCGAGAATGATTTTGACCTTCAGGAAGTTCGCGACCTGTTGGCAGCTCAAGAAGGTATCATCGTCGTGGATAATCCAGCAAAATTGGAATACCCAATGCCAAAAGATGCACATGGTAAAGACGAAGTTTTCGTCGGCCGTATCCGCAGAGACGAATCTCAGGACAAAACGCTTAACCTTTGGGTAGTAGCAGATAACTTACGTAAAGGTGCGGCAACCAATGCGGTACAAGTAGCAGAGCTATTACATAAAAAACAATTGATCGGGTAATCCGATCAATTTACTTCTTCCCTTAAAAGAGGGATAAACAAAAAAGAGCCGGATGATTATAATAATCATCCGGCTCTTTTTATTGTAAAGTATACTCCGCTATAGTGTATACTTTTTAATCTTACTTATCGTACAGGTGTAAATACCAATGTTTCGCTGTAGAACTGCTCGCGACCTGTACCAGCAGAGCCTGTTGTGATATAGCCGTTATTGCCAATTGCGAATCCAACTGCTTTTTCACGCGCGCCACTACCTTGTACTGCTTGGTGCTCATTTGACCAGATATCACTTCCTGGATCGTATTTCCATACGTTAGCTACCAAACCTGCTGGCCCTCTACCACTCACAACATAACCTTGACCACCGATGACAAATGTAGATGTGTTTTGACGTCTTACATCATATGTCTGACTTGCGTCATTACGATTCAAGTCATTCAACTTAGTCCAAGTTGTTCCATCGAAAGAGAAGAAATCTTCAGGCAATTGATTATTGAAACGACCACCACCAACATATGCCTTATTGCCAATTACGAATGCAAAAGCGCCAGAACGAGTCCAACCGAATTGCGTTGGCACTAATGTCCACGTATCGTTTGTTGGATTGTAGCGGTAAATGTCGCTAAATGTTCTGCCAGCTGGTGTCTCTCCCAAACCAACATATCCATTACCGCCAAGGGAGAATGCAACAGCACCAAAACGAGCTTCTCCTGGAAAATCAGCGATCTGAGTCCATGTATTTGCCGCTGCATCAAAACGGTAAAAATCTTTCAATGCATTGGTACCGTCAAAACCTGTACCTACGAAGCCTGCGTCACCGATTGAAAAACCTACTGCACGGTGACGTGCTGGACCTGAAAAATCTGCTTTAGGTTCCCACTGCGACCCATTGAAAGCCCATGCATCTTGTAAAATAGCACGTGTAGCGTTGTAGCCGCCAACTAGGAATGCCTGATTATTAATCACAAAAGATGCCGCACCCTCTCTAGGATCTCCAGGTGCAACTGTTGATCTGGTCCATTCTGTCGGCCCAGTGTCTCCTGTAGTCGTCTCATCGTCATCACTCGAACAGGATTGGAAAGATGTAGTCGCAATCGCACCAACTAAAAGTAATGCTAGCCAGTTTTTCTTCTTCATATGACTAATTAAATTTTGTGTATAAGATGTTTAATTTGATTTTAGGTTTGTTATTTTCTGTAGCGATCAGCAACGAATTGGCTGTGCCAACTAAAGATGCTGGTGGTAAAGATAAGACTAATCCACTAGGCGCGTTACTCTCGCTATTGATTGTGCGAACATACTCAATTAAATTGAATCGGTATCTAGCATTTTGCCCCGTGTTATTAGCGGGTGTATATTGCCCACGTTGAATATCAGTGGTGAATGGTGCACGAATAAAATTCAACGCTACTCCACTACTATTCGCCAAAAAAAGCGATGGCGCATCCTGTCCTGTCGGTAAAGGATACATAAAACTTTCGTTCGATTCGACTTCTACTTCCAGTTCCAACTTATTCACCGCTATCCCTGGAGTTTGTAAGAAGTTGCGGAGCGCTGGAAAATCTATGCGCACTGCCGCACCCGTGCCCGCTTGCACTACACCAACGCCATTGGTTTGTGTGCCAGCCACTGGATTTAGCGGGGTTAATGATTGAAAAGGCGTGCCAGATCTATCTGCCGAATACTTATTATATTTTAAATTATAGTTGCGAATGACCAAATCCTTTTGCGCAGCTTCACGCAATCCGCCAGCTCCTATATAAGAGTAATGAATTTCTGCCTGAATAGTATCATTGTAAGCAATCACACTAGTATTCTCTTCATCCGGAATCACGGCGAAGCCATTCATATATTCTGTAAAATTGGCGGCCGAGATGACGCGCGAATCGTCCGCTTGCATTTTATCAAACAAATCTTGCCCAAAAGCATTATCCAAACGAATGGATAGACTTTGTCTTCTGCCAGGAGCTGGCAAATAGCTTAGTTCTCCTAATGGAGTTTGATCCACCTGGAAAGATTGATCTCCAAAAATGGCTGGATTTTGCACATAAAAGGGGATCTCCACATTATTGATTCCACCGGCCTGCAACGTTGTTGTTTCCAAACGTTGTGTGATACGGTGTACGCGAATAGTATGTGATTGAGTGGTATCTCCCTGTACATGCAATTGATTATGTCTGCGAAGTACGAGCCTAACAGAATCAAAACGCGCATCTTCTGGAATATCTGTATAGGTATAATCCTCTGGCTCTACCTGAAAATACGGGGCAACAGTGACACTACCAACACCTTCACGTACATATCTTCCTAATAGAATAGCTCCTGCTCCCGAAGTGGGAATATGTTGTAGTGTTAAATTTGTGATCTGCACAGATAAAGAATCCACCGAAGCTAAGTTCAATGCATCGACGTTATCGTTGTTCAATGCGATAGCCATATCTTTCTCACAACTCGACAATAAGACACTCGCGCCGACAAAAACGAACCCGAAGGCAATAAATATGAAATGTTTTAGCATAAAAACCAATGAATTGCAAATGTAACCGAACGTTACTGTTAATCAGTGTTATATTTTGTTAAAAATCAACAATTACCTATGCGGTGCAAAGCTACTAAATTAAATTTGTTTTAATCATGTTAAAAAACCACAAAGTCCTAGCGCTACTTATTGTATTAATCACTGCTGGAATACTATCCGTCCTCAGTTTTTGGTTATACAATTCGTATAGCGATCACCGAGAATTGACTTTTGCAAAAGCCGATCAAGCATTGCTCAGCACCTTAAGTGATTATTACTCACGTAACGACATCACGGGCAATAATACGCGCAACAGCTACCAGAAAAATCTCGCCGAAGATATCAGCAGAGCATATCCCAACATCACGGTTGACAGTATATACGCTTGGATGGAGAAGAATGCTACAAGACGGCAGGATAGTATTCGCAGACAATACCGAGAATCGCACCGAAACAATCGTCAAGAGCGCGGCGAACACCGCAAACCACGAGAAATCAACCATTGGATGCTACAAGGAAGAGACGCGGAGTTATCTCCCGCCGCTTTAGATACGTTATTAAATGAGTACCAACAAGAGCTTGCTTACCAAGGTATAGATCGTGCTAACGTGCAACTTAAAGTGCATGAAATCGCACGCAGAGGATACAACGAACCGCGCGAGATGCGTAGCAATGACGTCCTCACCACACGACCAATACTGATTAATGCAGAAAACAATCTTTATCTATATGCCGAGTTGACCCAAATCTGGAAACATATTATCTCCAATATGCTTGGGCAGATCATTTTCTCGCTTTTCTTGCTCTTCGCATTGATCGGGACCTTTCTAGCCTTGTTCAAAACGATCCGAAAGCAGAATAAGTTGGCCGTCTTGCAGCAATCATTCGTAACCAACATGACCCACGAGCTCAAAACGCCCTTATCCACGGTCAGCGCAGCAGTAGAAGCACTGCAACGTTCCGGAGCGAAGAATGATCCAGAGCGGTGGAATAGGTATTTGACCATATCAAAGCGCGAGCTAGAACATCTCACGCTGATGGTAGAAAACGTGTTGCAGTTTAATAGTAACGTGCGTAGCGGTATAAACTTAACATATACTGAGTTTGATCTTAGTTTACTACTTCGAGAAATAGTTGAATCTTTCCGATTGGTGAGCGCAGCACAAATAGATTTGCTATTGCCTCCGCAGCAAACGGTAATATGGTTGAATGGCGACTTGGCACATCTTCGCAATACATTCTCGAACGTGATAGATAATGCAATCAAATACAATCACTCGCCTTCACCACAGGTGAAGATTAGCTTGACGGCGACGGACAAAGTTATTCAGATCCGCATCAGCGATAATGGTATCGGTATTCCGAAGGCGTATCACAAAAACATTTATGATCTGTTTTTCCGTGTGCCTAACGGCGAACTATATAGTGTGAAAGGATTTGGCTTAGGGCTAGCCTACGTGCAGCAAGTAGTGCATCAGCACGACGGCAACATTACGGTAGATAGCAAATCTGGCGAAGGCACAACTTTTACGATATCATTCCCTCAAAACATCTTTCCCCAACCAAAAAAGAAATAATATGCTGAAAATTTTATATGTCGAAGACGAATTGAGTTTGGCGATGATCGTTGGGGAAAGCCTTGAGGAACATGGTTTTGAAGTGAAGCATGCGGTCAATGGACAAGATGCCTTGCAAATATTGAAAAAATTCAGTCCGCATGTGATGGTCTTGGATGTGATGATGCCCTTGATGGACGGCTTCACTTTAGCGACCGAAATTCGTAAGATCGATACCAAAACACCGATTATCTTTCTAACAGCGATGACGCAGACGGCCGACCTGGTCAAAGGCTTTCATCTTGGTGGCAATGATTATATCCGCAAGCCTTTTAAAATTGAGGAACTTATCGTACGCATTGAATCGGCGCATCGCGCCACAAGACAATACCACGATCAGCAGCATTACGAAATAGGCAACTACCGGTTGGACACCCAGAAGTTTTTATTGAGCTTCGAAGATGAAACCGAGAAACTTTCTTTTCGCGAAGCCGAATTGTTGCGCCGTTTGTTTGAACGTAAAGATCAAGTAGTTCCGCGCGAAGAGATCATCCGCACTTATTGGGGTGATGACACCTATTTCACCGGGCGAAGCTTAGATGTATTTATCAGCCGCATCCGAAAATATTTGTCTAAAGACGAACGTATTAAGATTACAAACATCCGTGGCGTAGGCTATCGGTTAACGATCGATTAGTTATATTTGAGTATGAAAGCACTTATCATTGTCGATGTACAGGTTGATTTTTTGCCCGAAGGCGCTTTGGCTGTTCCAGCCGGCGATACGATTATTCCTGCCATCAATGTTTTGCAGAAAGACTATGATTTGGTAGTTGCTACGCAAGATTGGCATCCGGCAGATCACGGCAGCTTCGCAAGTCAGCATCCCAGTGCACAGGTTTACGACACAATTGAATTACATGGTTTAGCGCAAACACTCTGGCCAGATCACTGTGTACAAGGCACGGCAGGTGCTGAGTTAGCCGACACGCTAAATACAGCTGCTATAGAAGCTATTTTTAGAAAAGGAACAGAGAAAGATATTGATAGCTATAGTGGTTTCTTTGATAATGGTCAACGAAAAGCGACTGGACTACAAGGTTATTTGAAGGAACGAGCGGTAAGCGAAGTACACATTTGCGGATTGGCAGCAGATTATTGTGTTTACTTTACTGCGATGGATAGCTTAGAAGCTGGTTTCAAGACCTCCATCATATCTCGCGCGACCAAGCCGATTGATAAGACGACTTTCATGGACAAAAAGGAAATTTTCTTACAAAAAGGCGGGCGCATACTTTAATCAATATGAAAGACAAGGATTGTCATTTTTCAATATCTTTGCTTCAGACAGTCAACTATGAAAGAAACAGCCCTTAGTAGGAAAGATAGAATTATACAGACCGCCACCTCACTATTCGCTGAAAAAGGTTTTGCCGACACTTCTACTAAAGAAATATCTGTGCAAGCAGGCGTCTCGGAGGCATTGATTTTCAAACATTTTGGCAATAAAGATCGGCTTCTTTCCTTCATCATAAAAACCGGATACAGCCGCGTGGTGATGCACCACAAAGGCATGCTGACCTATAAAGGCGCTAAAGAATTTTTGCGCAACATGATTCTGCTACCCAACAAATTAGTTGCGGAAGAACCCTTGTTTTGGAAAATGCAGGAAAGACTCTCGCACGATGAGTTGTCGCGTACCCAGCACGAGCATTTTATGAAGCCCGTGCAATCGATCATCCTGAAGGCATTTCAGGAATTGGGCTACGCCAAGCCGGAGTTAGAAACACAGTATTTATTATTGGTTATCGATATGCTTTGGAAAAAAGAAGCCTGCGGCGAACTGCAAAATGCTGCAGAGCTCACCCAACTGATCGAAGACAAATACCAGTTGATTTAATACCACCATTGCCTACCTTTATGATACCTATGAAGTATATATTTCTTGTCATTACTTGTATATCTTTGTTCGCCACGTCGAGCAGTTACGGCCAAGCCAAGCGCGATTTTGTGCCATTTATCAATCAATCTCATCCTTGGGTAGAGCGCACGTTTCAGCAGCTAACGCCGCGCGAACGAATTGCGCAATTACTACTGATTAGAGCGCATACCGATCGTGGTACGCGTTATATCGATTCGGTCGGACGCATTGTACGACAAGAAAAACTGGGTGGATTAGTGGTATTTCAAGGTGGGCCAGTGCGACACGCCGACATGTTCAACCGATATCAGAAAGATAGCAAAGTGCCGTTGTTGATCACGTTTGATGGCGAGTGGGGGTTGGGCATGCGCTTAGCCGATTCGACGACGTCGTTTCCTTATCAAATGACGCTGGGCGCTATTCAGCGCGACGAATTGATCTACGACATGGGCAAGCAAGTGGCCAAAGATTTCTTACGCTTAGGCATGCATTTTAATTTCGCGCCAGTAGTAGATATTAACAATAACCCACAGAATCCGGTGATCAACTTCCGGTCTTTTGGTGATAACAAGGAAAATGTGACGCGTAAAGCGAAAGCGTACATGGACGGTATGGTAGCTGGCGGCATTGTGGCTTCACTAAAGCACTTTCCCGGACATGGCGATACCGATGTAGACTCGCATCACGATCTTCCACAATTGGATTTCTCCAAGAAAAGATTGGATGAATTGGAGATCTTTCCCTTTCAGGAATTGATTCGCGCAGGCGCGCCAGCGATTATGGTCGCGCATATGCACATTCCGGCATTAGATAATACGCCAAACATTCCATCTTCCATCTCTAAAAAAGTCGTAACCGATTTGCTGCGCAATGAATTGGGTTTTCAAGGTCTTTCCGTAACCGATGCGATGGATATGAAAGGCGTAACAAAATTTTTCCCCAATGGTCGTGCCGATGTGATGGCGATAGAGGCAGGCAATGATTTGTTGGAAATATCAGAAAATAGTGGCCGCGCGATCCAACTAATCGAGCAAGCCATTAAAAATGGCAGCATCAAGCAAGCAGATATCGATCGTCGCGTTAAAAAAGTCTTGGCGACCAAGTACTGGCTGGGTCTGGACAAATACCAACCCGTATCTACCAAAAACCTATACAATGATTTGAATAGCGCAGCATCCAAACAATTGGTTCAGCGCTTGGCAGAAGCTTCAATCACCGTTTTACGTTCACAGCGTGCTATCAACTCTTTCAATCGTGGCCGCCCTACCTTGCTTATTAGCGTCGGTATCAACAAACCGCAGGCCTTAGAGCAAGTAATTGCAAGTCGCGTACGTGGAATTATGCAAATGTATGTGTCTAACAACGAATCGCCGGAGCGCTTGCAGGAAATTGCGATGGAAGCGCGCAAATATGGCCAGGTAATCGTTGCCATTCATGATGCGCGCAATAGACCGCAAAGCACATTGCCACTTTCAGAAGATGTGGTAGGATTTATCGATAAAGTAACTAACAGAAACACCATTACCATTGTAAATGCCAACCCTTACACGCTCAATAATCTGGATGTGAGCCAAAGCGGTAGCATTATTATGGCTTATCAGAATGATGCTTTCATGCAGCGTGCTGCGGCCAAAGTGTTATTTAAAGATATACGCTCGGAAGGAAAATTGCCGGTAACCATTTCACGCAAGTATAAATTTGGCGCGGGTTTGTAGATAAATGAAGCGTTGAATCGCTGGATTAAATAGTTGTTAATATTTCCTAATTAATAAAAATAGACGCTTTTTATCCCGTATTTTTGAGAAATTTTTAATCTATTTATGGCTAGCGAACAGATTTCTATTTTCGACATGTTTAAGATCGGCATCGGTCCGTCCAGCTCTCATACTTTGGGACCTTGGCGTGCCGCGCAGCGATTTGTACAAACAGTAGATGCCCGAGCGGGAATAGAAAATGTACAACAAGTCAACGTATTATTATACGGATCATTAGCAAAAACCGGTGTAGGCCACGGTACAGACATCGCTATTTTATTAGGCTTGAGTGGTGACGATCCAGTTACATTTGATGTATACGATGTCGTCCCAAAAGTAGATCGTATCAAATCTTCTTGTAAAATAGAACTCGGCGCAAAGCATCAGATCGACTTCGTTTACAATGAACACATGCTGTTTTTATACAGTGAAAGTCTGCCTTTTCATCCGAATGCGGTTACTTTTCAAGCTTTTCTGAACGATGGATCTGCCCTGAGTGAAACGTATTATTCCATCGGCGGCGGATTTGTGGTGCAAGAAGAAGAACAAAGTGCTGGCGCAACAGAGGTGGATCTTCCCTTCCAAATGGACAGCGCCGAAGATGTCTTGTTTTGGTCAAGACGAACAGGCTTGAAGATTTCGGAGTTGGTGCTGGAAAATGAGCTGTCTTGGCGCAGCGAAGAGGAAACCAAAGAAGGCATTCTAAACATATTCTCTACGATGAAAGAATGCATCTACAAAGGTTGCCACACCAATGGCATCTTGCCAGGTGGATTGCAAGTAGAGCGCCGTGCTACCAAACTCAATAAGCGTATTGTTAAAGATCGCCCTTACCATGATTTTGCCTCTTGGTTGGAAGCTATCCGCGCCGGCGGCAAAGATTTTGGTTATATTTTGGATTGTGTGAGTTGTTTTGCCCTAGCGGTGAATGAAGAAAACGCTTCATTTGGTCGCGTAGTCACGGCACCGACTAATGGAGCCGCTGGCGTAATTCCTGCGGTTTTACAATACTACATTACGTTTTACGACGCGTTCAACGAACAGAAAATCATTCAATTCATGGCGACCGCATCCGAAATCGGATCGATTTTCAAAAAAGGCGCTACGATCTCCGCCGCGATGGGCGGCTGTCAAGCCGAAATTGGCGTTTCGTCGGCCATGGCGGCTGGTGCGCTCACCGAATGCCTTGGCGGCTCACAGCGACAAGTGTTGATGGCAGCAGAAATCGCCATGGAACATCATTTGGGGCTGACATGCGATCCAATTGGCGGATTGGTACAGATTCCGTGTATCGAGCGCAATACTATGGGCGCCATCAAGGCGATCACCGCGGCACAATTGGCGTTGCAATCGAATCCAGAAAAAGCAAAAGTAAGTTTGGATGCTGTCGTCGGCACGATGTGGGCTACCGCGCAGGATATGAATGTAAAATACAAGGAGACTGCCGACGGTGGACTCGCCGTAAAAGTGCCGCTCAGTCTCCCTGAATGTTAGATCGAAGCTAAGAATAAGTCTTGCGTGCGCGGAGGTATTAATTCCAACCGCTCCGCTTCGCTAAATAGATAGTTGACGGAAGCACGCCCTTTCTCACCCAGATTCTCGGAATATTTATTGACATACAAATCGATATGTTGGTACATCACCGATTCTTCCATTTCTTGCGCATGACTGCGGATGTAATCAAGCCCAGACTTCGGATTGGCAAATGCGAATCGTACGCTATCCGCGATGAGTTTGTTGACCTGCTGTTTGACCGATTGCGGCAGCGATCGTTTGATCACAATACCACCCAATGGAATAGGATATCCGGTATCTCGTTCCCAGAATTCGCCCAGATCTTGTGCTTTGGATAAACCGCGTTCGCTATACGTAAAACGATTTTCGTGAATAATCAATCCCACATCTACTCGCCCATCCAGTACGGCATTTTCAATATCAGAAAATACCAGCTCCTGCTTATTGGTCAACTGCGGATAAGCCAATCCCAACAAAAAGTTGGCTGTGGTATATTTCCCGGGAATACCAACGCGTAACCCCAACAGATCTGCTGGCAAATCCTGCCCAGCGTAATTTGACAGACGCTCGGCAAGATCTTTATCCTTCGTAATTAATAATGGCCCTACACCAAAGCCCAACGCACTACCGGCATCCAATAATTCGTAATCTTCGGCCGCGTATGCGAATGCATGATAGCTTAGTTTGGTAATATCCAATTGCTGTGCAAAGGCCATTTGGTTCAGCGTCTCCACATCCTGATAGCTCGGTTCGAACGAAAGATCGCCCGTATCAATCTTACCATGAATCAATGCATCGAAGATAAATGTATCATTCGGGCACGGAGAAAAACCCAGACTTAATTTCATACTATTTGTTATCCCTATTATTAAATGCCCAACAGATTGCGGTTAAACGCTTCGTCGGAACCGATAGCCGCAAAATCATCAAATGCTCTTTCGGTTACTTTGATGATGTGGTCGCTGATGAATTGCGCACCCTCGGTAGCACCGTCTACGCTGTTTTTGATCGCACACTCCCACTCTAGCACTGCCCAACCTTCATAATCGTAAGCCGCTAATTTGCTAAAGATGGATTTGAAATCCACCTGTCCGTCGCCAAGCGAACGGAAGCGACCTGCTCTATCCAACCAATTGCTATAGCCGCCATATACACCTTGCTTCCCTGTTGGATTGAACTCTGCATCTTTCACATGGAACATTTTGATGCGCTCATGATAATGATCTATATAGCTCAGGTAATCCATTCCTTGCAACAATAAGTGCGATGGATCATATAATAAACACGCTCTTGGATGATTGTTGGCCGCTTCTAAAAAGCGCTCGTACGAAACGCCATCGTGCAAATCTTCGCCAGGATGTACTTCATAACATAGATCCACACCGTGACGATCGAACTCATCCAAAATCGGCAACCAGCGGTTGGCCAATTCTTTAAAACCTGTTTCGACCAAACCTGCCGGACGCTGTGGCCAAGGATAAACCATATGCCACAACAAGGAACCGCTAAAGGTAGCATGCGCATTCAAACCTAAGTTTGCCGACGCTTTAGCCGCTAATTTTAGTTGATCGATTGCCCACTCGGTACGTGCTTTTGGATTATTGTGTACGGCAGCTGGCGCAAATCCATCGAACAATTTATCGTAAGTCGGATGTACCGCCACCAATTGCCCCTGCAAATGCGTCGAAAGCTCGGTGATCTCTACTCCGATTTCCGCTAACCGGCCTTTGATTTCGTCTGCATAGGTTTTGCTTTCTGCTACCTTTTGCATATCAAAAAATTGCGGATCATTGGTCGGCACTTGCACGCCGACATATCCCAATGATTTTACCCATTTGGAAATATTTTCTAACGTATTGTAAGGGGCGGTATTATCAATAAATTGTGCCAAAAAGATCGCTGGCCCTTTTAGTGTTTTCATGGTCGTTTCTTCTTTTATACGTTTTAAAGGTACTAAAAATATCTGCGTTAAGCCAAGTCATCGCCGGTGTAAAAAGCACACACATATTCATTGGACAGATCGAAGTTTGTACCTGCGGACTTTACATTCAGACAACGTAAAATTGCGTAACTTTGCCCCGTGCAAGTAAACACTCAACGCTACTTTTTGGAAATCGCATACAAAGGCACTGCCTATCATGGATGGCAGATCCAGCAGAATGCTGTCTCTGTGCAAGAGAAATTGCAGCAAGCGCTGCAAACCGTGTTGCGACAGGAAGTCGAGACCACGGGTGCCGGTCGCACCGATACGGGCGTGCATGCCACAAAATTATATGTGCATGTGGATATTCCGTCGGAAAAAATCAGCTCACCGCAAAGATTTGTCCACGCCTTAAACGCCATACTGCCTTCGGATATTAGCGTACAACGCTTGCTGCCCGTACATACAGAAGCTCATGCGCGTTTTGATGCGACATCCAGATCTTACGAATACCACATCCATTTAGGAAAAAATCCTTTTTTGCAAGACGCTTCGTGGTTGCTTCGTGACATGCCGGATGTTGATAAAATGAATGCTGCTGCACAATTGTTGCTGGGCAAAAAGGATTTTGGTTGTTTTAGCAAAGCACATACGCAGGTATTTACTAATATCTGTACTATTACGGAAGCGCGCTGGGTACTAGACGGCCAACGATTGACGTTTCACATTACAGCCGATCGCTTTTTGCGCAATATGGTGCGTGCCATCGTCGGCACATTGTTGGAAGTAGGCTTAAAAGGTAAGCCCGTGGAGCACGTCGCTGAAGTAATTGCCAGTCAAGATCGAAGTCAAGCCGGCGCATCGGTGCCTGCTTGCGGTCTGTACCTTACCCAAATTATCTACCCTTATATCGATCAACCATCGTGAAAAAAGAACAAGTCGCTGGAAAAGCCTACGATTCTAAATTGCTGAGTCGATTGGCACAATATATTCGCCCTTATCGTACCGTATTCTGGATTTCTGTCGTGCTCACTATTTTGTTGGCAGCGGTAGCGCCGGCATTACCGATGTTGGTAGAGCATACCGTAGACCGTTACATTCTGGCTGGTAATCCGGACGGATTAACCAAGATGCTCATCGCCATGATTGCACTTTTGCTTTTACAAACGGTGATCCGCTACTTTCATACTTTAATGACTAATACTTTGGGACAATCCGTGATTCGCGATATCCGTATTCAGGTTTTCGAGCACATTACGAACTTACGTCTTAAGTATTTTGATAATACCCCTATCGGCCGATTGATCACCAGAACCATCTCTGATTTAGAGACGATCGCTAATATATTCTCCGAAGGATTGATCCAAATTATTGGCGATCTGTTGCAGCTGGTAGTGATCTTATTGGTGATGTTTTATACGGATTGGCGCTTGACCTTGGTCGTTCTGATTCCGATGCCTCTGATGATTGCCGCCACGTATATTTTCAAGGAGGCGATGAAATCGGCCTTCCAAAGTGTGCGTACATGGGTTTCGAACCTAAATACTTTTTTGCAAGAGCATATTTCGGGCATGGCCATCATTCAGTACTTCGCTCGCGAAGAGCAAGAAATGCGCAAGTTCAAAGAGATCAACGCTGAGCACAGAAATGCGCATATTCGTGCAAACTGGTATTTCTCGATCTTTTTCCCTGTTTTGGAGGTGATCGTAGCCATAGCGACCGGTTTGTTGGTATGGTATGGTGCGAAGCAGATCTTGGCTGACTCCATTTCGCCTGGTGTGGTGGTGGCTTTCTTGATGTACATCACGATGATCTTTCGGCCGATCCGAGAATTGATCGACAAATTCAACACCTTGCAGATGGGTATGATCTCTGCCGAACGTATTTTTGAGGTACTCGACACACAAGAATTCACGCCGGATGAAGGGAATTACCAACCAGAAACGGTACGCGGTAAAATCGAATTTAAGAACGTTTGGTTCGCTTACAACGATGAAAAGTGGGTGCTGAAAGACATCAGTTTCACCGTGCAACCGGGTGAAACGCTCGCATTGGTGGGTGCTACTGGCGCCGGAAAATCATCGACGATCAATATTTTGAGTCGTTTTTACGAAATCCAACGTGGACAAATTTTGCTCGACGGAGTCGATATCCGGGAGTACGATTTGGCGTATTTGCGACAAACCATTGCGACAGTATTACAAGATGTGTTTTTGTTCTCAGACACGATCCTCAACAATATCAATCTGTACGATACGACGATATCGATGGATGCCATCGTAGATGCTGCGAAGAAAGTTGGTGCGCATGAATTTATTGAAAGACTGCCTGGCGCTTATGATTACCAAGTGCAAGAGCGCGGATCTACCTTGTCGGCAGGACAAGGTCAGCTAATCTCTTTCATCAGAGCGCTGGTACACGATCCTAAAATCTTGATCTTGGATGAAGCCACCTCTTCTGTAGACACGGAAACAGAACAATTGATCCAATCGGCTATTGAAAACCTCATGGATGGACGAACCGCGATCGTGATTGCGCATCGCTTATCTACTATTCAACGAGCCGATAAGATTATCGTGCTAGAAAAAGGAGAAATGCTGGAAGCGGGATCGCATCAAGAATTATTGGCTCTCGATGGCGCGTACAAAAAGTTGTACGATCTACAATTTAACTCGGCTGGATTATAACTACTGTGGGAATTGCCACTGCACGTAGTTGATGTTCTTGTCGTCTGCCAAATATTTCTTCTCGTAATAGGTTTTGATGGATAATACCTCGTCTACTAAATCAGACACGTATAGATCTGTCGTTTCCTTGGTTACCGGCATGTTGGCGGCTGCGATTTGCTCCAATGTATAGGCATAAAAACCATCATTATCGGTTTTGAGATGCATTATCCCATCATTTTTCAAAATGATTTTGTATTTCTCTAAGAAACGAGGGCTTGTTAAGCGCTTTTTCTCGCGACTATCTTGAGGTTGAGGATCAGGAAAGGTAATCCAGATTTCAGAGATCTCATTTTCGGCAAAGTGCTCCAAAATGCTTTCGATCTGAATACGCAAAAAGCCAACATTGTCGATCCCTTCTTCCAAAGCTGTTTTTGCACCACGCCAGATTCGGTTTCCTTTAAAGTCGACACCAATGAAATTGGTCTGCGGAAAAAGCTTCGCCAAGTTCACGGTATATTCTCCTTTACCGCAAGCCAATTCTAATATGATCGGCTTATCATTACCAAAAAATTCTTTGGCCCATTGGCCTTTATAATCTTTACCTGCATCTAGCTGTACTACATTTTTGAATGTAGCCACCTCTGCAAATCTGCGTAGTTTGTCTTTACCCATGGTTACTGTTGTGCGTCTTGTTTGCCTGCGAATGAATGCTATTACTAGACAATAATGACTAGAGGCTGGTCACCCGACAAGATAACTGGCGCAAAAATAACCTTATATTTGTGGTAATACGAATAGCGCAGAAGTATATTCTCAAAAAAAGGATGAAATCCTACTTCTGATAAGCGTGAAATAATAAAGTTGAATGGATAAAAAAGCTAAAATATATGTGGCCGGACATCGCGGTATGGTGGGCTCTGCAATACACCGAAAACTGCAACAATTAGGCTACGAAAATATCTTGACGAGAACTTCCGCTGAATTGGATTTGCGCGATCAAGCGGCAGTTGCAGCCTTTTTTGCGACAGAAAAACCAGACTTTGTATTTATGGCCGCGGCCAAAGTGGGCGGTATTGTCGCGAATAATACCTATCGGGCAGATTTTATCTATGAGAATTTAGCGATCCAAAACAATGTGATTCATCAAGCGCATGTGCACGCAGTGAAAAAGTTGATGTTTCTGGGATCTTCATGTATTTATCCTAAAATGGCACTACAACCATTGAAAGAAGATGCTTTGTTAACTGGTTTGTTAGAGCCCACAAATGAGCCTTACGCGATTGCGAAGATTGCAGGTATCAAAATGTGTGAAGCGTATCGCGCTCAATACGGTGACAACTTTATCTCGGTGATGCCGACTAATCTATATGGTTTGAATGATAATTACCATCCCGAAAACTCCCATGTACTGCCGGCATTGATTCGCCGATTTCACGAAGCCAAAGAGCAACAGTTGGAAGAAGTGGTGATATGGGGCTCGGGTACGCCGATGCGCGAGTTTTTGTATGCCGATGATCTGGCAGAGGCTTGTGTTTTCTTGATGGATACCTATAGTGAAAGCGGGTTTATTAATGTGGGTGTTGGTGAAGATATTAGCATCAAGGATTTAGCGCAGCTGATCAAACAAATTGTTGGCTTTGAAGGCGCTTTACGCTATGACAGCAGCAAGCCAGATGGCACACCGCGTAAACTGATGAATGTAGAGAAATTACACAATCTAGGTTGGAAGCACAAAATTGAACTGGAAGAGGGAATACGATTGGCGTATCAGGATTTTCAAAATAAGCAAAAAGGGAATTAATTCTCACCGCGCTATTCGGTCTGAGAACTTCTTTTCAGCGATAAAGGTTTTTATAGCACAAAAAAAAAGCGTTCACTAGATAGTGAACGCTTTTTTGTATCTATTACAAATATTTTAAAAACCTAATAGGCTTCGCTATCTTTTGGGATTCCGTATTTATTACCTTCCACCGCTTCTTCTGCCGTGATTTCGCCTTGTACTAAATTCGCTTTCTTAGTTTTCTTCTTCGGGCGAATAAAGCTAGCGATGCCGGAGACAGCGTTGGATATGCTATTTTGATTCACCTGTGCAACTGCTGTTTCGGATGCGACGGTGACCACTGCTTTTTTGAACCAACCTGCATCTTTCAGCAATGTGCGATTAAGCACTAATGGTGTTGCTAAGCGCAAAACTTTCGTAATCCAATCGGATTTACCCGTGCTCTTTCCACTGTTGGCAGAGATAGATGATACGACGTCGCGTACACGATTTACCCCTGGTACGTGTGCCGTAATCATATTAACGAATCGAATTGGAGCTTCAACCTTATGTTTCAGCAGCTTGTACTGCGTACCGAAGTATAACTCCTGCTCATCACGAAGGACACTGATACGATCGATCTCGTTCAACAGATCATTTACGTTAGCTATCTTACTTCTCAACTGTTTGTTCGTGTTCATCTTCTATGATTTCTATTTCTTCCTTAATCTTAGCGGCAGCTTCTTCCGCCTTTGCTGCCTTTTTGCGTAGTCTGCTCAAGCGATCTTCTTCCAAATGATCGTCTTCCTCATGCCATTTGCCCAATACCTTACGAATGGTTAAATCCATCAAAAGCAGCTCAAGTTTACCTTTTGTTACGTTGATAATCACAATAATAAGCGCAAAGGCGATACCGGCGGCCAAAAAGCCTAGTGCATAGTTATTAAAAAGCTGGCCGAGATAAAAAGCTAGTGCCATTGCCAGAAAAAACACCACCAATAGCATGAGTAAAATCTTACTAACGTCTAATATTAGCGATGCTAAAATTCTAGAACCACGTGCGATCGAACGCAATTTGACCAATTCAATTTGCGTATCGATATACTCTTTTAATTTATTGAATGACCCAGAAAATGAAAATTTTTGATCCATCATGCAAATATGGGTTTGGAGGAATCTGTCTATCCAATTTATATCGGCGAAGACTCCCCTAACTTGTGTTAATAAATATGCCTATGCTCATAGCATAGATGAGTGCAGGTTACGCGTGCTCTTCGATCTCTTCGTCGATCACCGCTTCTGCTCTTGCTGCTTTCGATTTCAATGAAGCAACTAGCTTTTCGCGTAGATCACTTAATTGATCCAATTGTTCTTCCGCGCGTTCTTTAATGGCATCACCCAAATCTGCTAGCGATTCATTAAGCTTGTCACGAGTCTCTGATCCTTTTTCCGGTGCAAATAATACACCTAATACTGTTCCTGCTGCCAAACCTGTTAACAATGCTGTTAAAACTTTTCCGCTATAATTCATGTGTAAAAATATTAAAATGTGACAATTGTGATGATTGACTTACTAAAATAACACCAAAGAATACAAAGTGTTTGTATTAATTGAATCCAAAACCTCAACATATTGTTTTAAGAAAATTATTTTATCTAAACAAACAATACTATCTTTATTAACTCTAAACAATGCTGTCCTATAAATATACCGAATTATGCTCGTAAAAACGCACGCAAGCTCCTGTTATGGCATTGATGCTACTGCTATTGGGGTCGAAGTAAATATAACCACAGGCACGAAATACTATATTGTCGGTTTACCCGATAACGCTGTACGGGAAAGTTTACAGCGTGTTGAAAGTGCGATCATGGCCGTAGGCTTTCGCATGCCTCGGCAAAAGATCGTTATTAATCTATTTCCAGCCGATATCAGGAAGGAAGGTTCGTCTTACGATCTTTCTATTGCGGTAGCGATTCTTGCTGCATCGAATCAAATACGACCTATCAATCTCCACGAATACATCATTATCGGCGAATTATCCTTAGATGGCTCGCTTCAGGCGATTCGCGGTGCTTTACCGATTGCCTTGCAAGCCAAGAAAGATGGATTTCGCGGACTTATTCTTCCTGAAGCCAATGCTCCTGAAGCTGCTGTGGTCGACGGACTGGAAGTGTTTGGCGTAAAACACCTGCGTCAGGTCATCCATCATTTGGAGGAAAAGGAGAAAATCCCGCCTTTACAAATTGATATTCAAGCGCAGTTCGCAAAGCAATTGGACGCACACGAGGTGGATTTTGCCGACGTGCAAGGACAAGAGAATATCAAAAGAGCGATGGAAATTGCGGCAGCTGGCGGACACAATCTCATTCTCATCGGCCCACCGGGAGCCGGCAAAACCATGTTGGCAAAACGATTGTCGACCATTTTGCCGCCACTCACATTGGAAGAATCGTTGGAAACTACCAAGATTCATTCTGTAGCAGGACAATTAAATACCAAAGATGCGATCCTGACCATTCGGCCATTCCGAGCACCACACCATACCATATCCAATATTGCACTGGTTGGCGGAGGCACCAACCCTCAACCTGGCGAGATATCTTTGGCGCATAATGGTGTGCTATTTTTAGATGAATTGCCCGAATTCAAACGCAACGTACTGGAGGTGATGCGGCAACCGCTGGAAGCGCGCAACATCACGATCTCTCGCGCAAAATTTACCGTGGATTATCCTGCGAGCTTTATGCTCATCGCTTCAATGAACCCCTGCCCTTGCGGCTATTATAATCATCCAGAGAAAAGTTGCACGTGCAGCAGCCAAACCGTACAACGGTATTTGAGCAAGGTGTCTGGCCCACTCATGGATCGGATTGACCTTCACGTCGAGGTAACGCCCGTTGCTTTCAAAGAGCTGAGCGCGCAAAAAACTAGTGAGAAAAGTACAGCCGTTCGCCAACGTGTCGTATTGGCTAGAGAAAGACAAGCTATGCGGTTTACCAAACATCAGAACACATACAGCAATGCGCAGATGAGTCCAGCATTAGTACGTAAGATGTGTCGATTAGATGAAAGTAGTCAACAGTTACTCAAATCTGCCATGGAACGCTTGGGGTTGTCTGCGCGAGCATATGATCGCATTTTGAAAGTGGCACGTACGATCGCAGATATGGATGCCAGTGATGATATCCAAGTGCAGCACATTGCAGAAGCGATCCAATACCGAAGCTTAGATAAAGCGAATTGGGCGAACTAAAAACCGAATTGCTCGGCAAAATGCCTGAAAATCCAAGGGTACAATAACAAGGTGACCAGTATTCCCGTTAATGCGCCGTAGAGATGCGCATCGTGATTGATGCCATCACGTGCATTTTTGGAAGCCCAGATGCAATAACCTAAATACAGAAAGCCGAACACAAAAGCGGGAATCGGAATAGCCATAAACAGGTAAAGCATGGTGCGCGGATAGAAAAGGATAAAACTAAATAACACGGCACTAATAGCTCCAGAAGCACCTAAGCTATGGTAGTTATAATTGTCCTTTTGCTGCATGATCGTAGGGATATCGCTTAGAACTAACGCCACTACGTATAAACCTGCAAAATAGATGTGTCCGATAGGGCCACTTTGCACAACTAAAAGGCTTTCCAATGCAAAGCCAAAGAAGTAAAAAGTTAGCATATTGAAGATCAGATGCGTCCAATCTTTGTGAATCAGCCCACTAGTAATTACCATTGGCCACTTGCTGCGATCGCGATATACGGTATAAGGATGCAACATCATCCGCCCATATATTTGTGGATTTGAAAACGCATAAATACTCAAACCAACGGTAAGCGCAAAGATAATGCTCGCAACAGGCGTGTTGATGATATAATCTGATAACATATTTTTAAAATCTATCTTCTGTCAAAAAAACATAGCACTGCTCAGGGCCGTGCCCTCCATCCATAGCAGTATAACCGATCGCATTGCTGGCACTTGGTCCCGTAATCGTAGTGAGCATCGAAGGTATTTCATTCGGATAACGATCTTGCACTTTTTTGTAGGCGTGCTTGAGATCCATCACCAACTGTGAAGCCGTGGCAAAAACGATGTGCACTGGCGCAAATATGCTCAACCTACGACCCGAAGGGCTAGCATTTGATAGCAATACGCTACCCGTTCTGGCGATCAGCGATTCGCAAGAGGTAATACCGATTTCCACTTGATCTAAATCTTGATCAGAGCGCAAGCACGGAAAACCATACTGATCCAACAAACTTTGCAGCTGCGGCTCCCAAACGGCAATCTTAGTTAACTGCAACTTCTCAACTAGCACGACCAAGTTTTCGATCAGATCTACCTCGCCATCACAGTAGATGAAGTGCCCACCTGCTGCCGTAAATTCATGCGCAAAAGTGACATCCAATGCTTCTTCTTCATCGGCGTACAAAGGCGTATCTTCAAAATCAGGGTATGGATTGTCCCGTTTATGGAGCAATGCTTGTCTGATTTGTTTCAGCATCTTTTCTTTGGCGGTGGTGTTTCGGATATTCATAGTAAAAAAGGTGCAGCAAAGTTATTCGGCTGCACCTTCCATTTTATATGTGAACGTTTTTTATACTTCTATTCTTTTACAGAATCACTAGTTTCAGGTTGATCGCCTTCCACTATGTCATCCTGAATTGGCGGAAGCTGCAAGTCGGTCTGTGGCACGCCACCACCGTCTACTCCGCCATTCACAAATTCTTCGTAGGTAGTTTTGTTCGCAAAAGGTCTTTTCCCTAATAATTCTTCTAAATCGGATTGGAATAAGATCTCCTTTTCTAACAATTTCTCAGCAACTGCCACTAAGCCTTCTTGCTTATCCAACAGCAATTGACGCGTGCGCTCGTATACCGTCGAGATAATGGTGCGCACCTCGACGTCAATTAATTCGGCCGTCTGATCAGAATATGGTTTCTGGAATTGTGCGTCGCCAGATGCATCTCGGAAAGACACATTGCCCACTTTATCATTCATACCATATACAGCAACCATTGCATAAGCCAATTGGGTAATACGCTCTAAATCGTTTTGTGCACCCGTACTGATTCTTCCAAACGTGATATCTTCTGCTACACGACCACCTAAAGTCATGGACATACTATCTACTAATTGTTCCGTTGTATACAAGAACTGCTCTTTTGGCAAATATTGCGCATAGCCTAATGCGGCAACACCACGTGGTACTATGGATACTTTCACCAACGGATCGGCATGCTCCAAAAACCAGCCTGCAATAGCGTGACCCGCCTCGTGGTAAGCCACAATCTTCTTCTCTTCTGGAGAGATGATTTTATTTTTCTTTTCTAAACCACCAATCACGCGATCGATCGCATCTTGAAAATCTTGCATATCAATCGCTGGCTTATTTTTACGTGCCGCGATCAAAGCTGCTTCATTACATACGTTGGCGATCTCGGCACCCGCAAAACCTGGTGTTTGTGCAGAAAGCTTTTTCGCATCAACTTCTTCCGCCAATTTCAACGGCTTCAAGTGTACTTTGAAGATATGCTCACGACCGATTAAATCTGGTTTATCAATGGAGATTTGACGGTCAAAACGTCCTGGACGCAGTAATGCCTGATCTAATACGTCCAGTCTATTTGTCGCAGCCAAGATAATAACGCCGACATTGGTACCAAAACCATCCATCTCGACCAGAAGTTGGTTCAAGGTGTTTTCACGCTCATCATTACCACCCATTACGGAGTTTTTACCACGAGCACGACCGATCGCGTCAATCTCATCAATGAAGATAATACACGGTGCTTTTTCTTTCGCTTGCTTGAATAAGTCACGCACACGCGACGCACCCACACCAACAAACATTTCGACGAAGTCGGAACCCGAAAGCGAGAAGAATGGCACTTGCGCTTCACCAGCAACTGCTTTAGCCAATAGAGTTTTACCTGTTCCCGGAGGGCCTACAAGCAACGCTCCTTTCGGAATTTTACCACCTAGATCGGTATATTTTTTCGGATTTTTCAGGAAATCTACGATTTCCATCACTTCCGTTTTTGCTTCTTCTAAGCCAGCTACATCATTAAAGGTGATGTTGATCTGCGATTCTTTATCAAAAAGCTGCGCTTTGGATTTACCGATGTTAAACAGCTGTCCGCCACCGCCAGCACCGCCGCCACTCATCCGACGCATCAAGAACATCCAGAGTGCGACCAAAATAACCAATGGCAAGATGAAAGATACTAACCAACCCGCCCAAGGATTGGAACGGTCTTCATAGTTGACCGATACTTCAGCATGATCGGCAGCTAAGCTATCTTGTGACACCTTTAACTTGGATTCTAATATCTCGGCAGAAGGTTCGGTAAACAAATATTGCGGACCTACATTTGGAGACAGGGCTAATGCATTGTCTCTCGGCGCCACGTCTTTGTATTTGTCATCTTCTTTTAGCTTGTCTTTTTTGATATAGACTTCTACTTCCAGAAGATCATTATTCTTGTAGGCTACCAAGCGATCGACATCACCCGGAATCAACATTTTCGTTTCAAACTCTCTATAAGTGATCCGCTTCGAAGGCTCGGAACGGAAGAAATACTGTAAGCCTATAAAACCAATAATCATGGCAATCCATATCCAGATCATACTGAATCTTGGTGGCACCGGAGTAATCTTTTTATTTGGTATTTTCTTCATTTTCTACATTGATAGATGAGACATTCGTCTCGTTAGGCACTCTGATAGGCTTGGGTGACGGCATCACCCCAAAGATCTTCGATTCCATAATGGTTACGTTTTTCCGTTTTGAAAATATGCACCACCACATCGATAAAATCCAACAAAATCCATTCGCCATTTCCTTGGCCTTCTTTATGCCACGGGTCTTGGCCTAAAGCTTTATATACTTCCTGCTCGACACTGTTGGCGATAGCATTGACCTGTACATTGGAGTCGGCATGGCAAATCACAAAATAATCCGAAACAGATCCATTCACTTCACGCATATCCAAACGCACAATCTCATTTCCCTTTTTCTCCTGCATCCCCAACACGACTATCTCTGCCAGATTTTCTGATGACAATAACTTTTTGTCTTTACTCATTAAAAAATATTCTATTTTTGGTGTGAGTCACTCATCTTTATTCCTTTGCAAAATAACACATTTTCGGGAGATTTCGCCGGTCAGAACATAATTATCGTAGATGAAGTTGCATCTACGAATGACTTCCTAAAAGCAGAAGCTTCAAATTTCAAGCCATGCGACAACTTTACTGCCATTATGGCAAGGCATCAATCCAAAGGCCGCGGGCAACGTGACAATTCATTTCATAGCGCCAAAGGTGAAAGTCTGACATTTAGTTTCATTTTGTTTCCTAAACAATTAGTGGTGGATGATGTTTTTGCGATTCAAACATTGATTAGCCTTAGTCTACACGAATGGTTTAGCCAATACACGGATCACTGCCGAATCAAATGGCCCAATGACATGATGTTGGGGGACAAGAAAGCGTGCGGCGTGCTAATTGAGAACACGATTAAAGGCCAGGAAATTCGATACAGTATTGTGGGAATAGGTGTAAATATCGGCCAGCGGGAATTCCCCAAAGATATCGCACAAAAAGCAACTTCACTATTCTTGGAAGTACCCGGTTTGACAGAGCGTCCGATGGAGGCGCACTGCGCCGACATCATTTCTATTATTCAGCAGAAGTACGCCAACTATTGGTCTGAGCCGGAGCAGATGTTGTCGGCGTACAACGAGTTGCTTTATCGCAAAGGCCAATTGACGCTGTTCGAGGCGAATGGTGAAGTCTTTGAAGGCAGCATATCACATGTGGATAAGCGCGGCATGTTACATATTGATCATGGCACTGTAATGAAGCCCTATTACTTCAAAGAAGTTACCTTATTAAGGTGATTTTATTTCCTATATTTGGCTTATCATTAAACCCATTTATTATTTCGTGGTCTTAAATGATATGGCAACACAAGCCGCTTAACAGAACAATACGTATGAAAAAAGCATTATTAGCATTCACCCTTGTATTTTTTGCGCTTTCAGGCGCTTTTGCACAGATACACAATCCTGTAAAATGGACGGTAGCAACGAAGAAATTGAATAACAACGAAGCGGTCGTATTTATCAAAGCTACGATCGAAAACGGATGGCATATCTACAGTACTTCGGTACCTAGCGGTGGCCCAATAGCTACCAGCTTCACCTTTGCGAAATCCAATGATTTCACCTTGAACGGTAAAACGATGGAGCCAAAGCCTCAATCAAAGTACGAAGAGACTTTTAAAATGGATGTACCTTACCATAATAAAGAGGTGGTATTCCAACAGAAAATCAAATTAAATGGTAACAAAGCAACGAAAGTATCGGGCACAGTAGAGTTTATGGTGTGTGACAAAACAAAGTGCTTGCCACCAGACGAATACAGCTTTTCAGTTACCGTAAAATAATCATTCGGTAAATATCTGAATATAAAAGGCAGCCTTATCTGCCTTTTTTTTATTTTTACGATGTTTTCAATTTTGCATATGAACCGTGTAGCAATTTACCTACCTATTATTACGCTCCTGTTTAGCTTATCATTTGGTGCATTGGCCACCAAGGCACAGGACACATTAGTTCCTTTCGAGGATATTGAATTTACCGAATCGCCTGCTTCTGAGGAGGAAGCGGAATTATTAGAAGTTCCTGCAGACATACAATTTGAGGATGGCGCAGATACCACTGTTGATGAAGATCAATTAATAGATGAAGCGCAGGCAGTGCAAACCCAAGATGCAAAACAATCTTTGTGGGGCGTTTTTATTGCGGGATTGTTGGGTGGCTTCGCGGCTTTCATCATGCCTTGTATCTTTCCGATGGTGCCTTTGACAGTTAGTTTCTTCACCAAACAATCCAAAACACGGGCTGCTGCCATTTCGCAAGCGCTCTTATATGGGGTATTCATTATCGCGATCTATGTGGCGCTTGGGATGTTGATCACAGTCACTTTTGGTTCCGACGCGCTTAACGCCTTGTCCACAAACGGTATCTTTAACTTCTTCTTTTTCTTATTGCTCGTCTTCTTCGCCGCATCATTTTTTGGCGCATTCGAGCTGACATTGCCTAGCTCATTCGTGAATAAGATCGATGCAAAGTCAGATCAAGGTGGTTTTATCGGGCTATTCTTTATGGCCGCGAGTTTAGCGGTTGTTTCTTTTTCGTGTACAGGACCTATTATCGGTACACTTTTGGTTGAGGCCGCTTCTAAAGGCGAACGCCTTGGGCCAGCCATCGGAATGTTGGGCTTTGCTATCGCATTGGCCATTCCATTCGTTTTATTTGCGATATTCCCTTCAATGTTGAAGTCTATGCCAAAATCTGGCGGATGGCTAAATAGCGTAAAGATTGTATTGGCATTTTTAGAGTTAGCTTTGGCGCTTAAATTCTTATCCAATGTGGATTTAGCGTACCACTGGAACTGGTTGGATCGCGAAGTATTCTTGTCTTTATGGATTGCGATCTTCAGCATGATGGGCTTGTACTTGATTGGCAAAATTCGCTTCTCGCACGATAGCCCTTTGAGCCATCTTTCCGTACCTCGCACCATTATTGCCGTTATTGTATTCGCTTTTGTGGTATATATGGTGCCTGGATTATGGGGCGCACCGTTAAAATCAATTTCGGCATTCCTGCCGCCAAGTGCTACACAAGATTTTGATTTGAGCACCGGTGTTAGTCAGGCACACAGTGCATCATCACCCGATTCTGCTAAGAAGAAATATTATGAGATCTTCCACGAACGTGGTACACCAAAAGGTTTTGATCCGTACTATGATTATGAAGAAGCTTTGGCTGCCGCAAAAGTGGCCAACAAACCAGTTCTTATTGACTTCACTGGGTGGAATTGTGTAAATTGTAGAAAAATGGAAGCCAACGTATGGACCGATCCTAAAGTGGCGCAGATCTTGCGCGAACAATTTGTGATGGCCGAACTTTTTGTGGATGACCGCACCGAGCTAGCAGCAGAAGAGAAATATACCTCTACATATAGTGGTAAAAAAATAAAAACAATAGGTAATAAATGGAGTGATTTTCAAGCAGCTACCTTCAATAGCAATTCGCAGCCTTTGTATGTCATTGTAGATACACAAGGAAATGTGTTGGTACCACCAACTGGCGCAGACTACGACATCAGTAGTTACACCGCCTACTTACAAAGTGGTATTGATGCGTTTAATGCGAAGAAGTAGGTTGCTTACTTTTCATTACCTAACAAACAACTTTTGATGAGTCAAATAAAAAATATAGCAGTATTAACTTCCGGAGGAGATTCTCCGGGTATGAATGCGGGAATCCGCGCCGTGATACGAACTGGTATCTACCATGGCTTGACTATGTACGGGGTGCGTAGAGGATACGATGGCCTTGTAAATAACGAAATCGAAGCAATGGACGCGAAGTCTGTTGCCAACATCATCCAGCGCGGTGGTACGGTTTTGAAAACAGCACGAAGTGATGAATTTCGCACCTACGAAGGCCGTCAGCGCGCGTATGAGAATCTAAAAACATTTGGAATAGATGCTTTAGTAGTAATCGGTGGTGACGGTACATTTACTGGAGCCTCCAAATTTATCGAAGAGTTTGATATTCCAATCATCGGTATGCCCGGCACGATTGACAATGATTTGGCCGGAACAGACTTTACGATCGGATATGATACGGCAATTAATACGGTCGTAGATGCGGTGGATAAAATTCGGGATACGGCAGAATCTCATGATCGTGTTTTTGTGGTGGAAGTGATGGGACGAGATTCTGGTCTGATCGCACTACGTTCTGGTATTAGCACAGGAGCAGAAGCGGTATTGATCCCAGAGCTAAATGTAGATTACGACGCGATTATGAAGCGTCTGGATAAATCTCGTTCTAATAAGTCTTCTCGTATCATCATCGTAGCCGAAGGTGATAAAGAAGGTGGTTTAGTCGTTGCAGACAAGATCAAAGAAAACTTCCCTCATTACGATGTGCGCGTATCCATCTTAGGCCATATCCAACGCGGTGGTAAACCAACTTGTATGGATCGTGTGTTGGCCAGTAGATTGGGCGTGGCTGCGGTAGAAGGATTGCTAGAAGGTCGTCGTGGAGAAATGGCAGGCTTGATCTGTGGACAGGTGGAATACACTCCTTTTGAAAAAGCAATCAAACACATTAAGCAGGTGAATACCAATCTAACTCGAATTGTAGAGATTCTATCTTTATAATGATTTATAGATGCTGCTTCAAGCAGCTATTCGATACTAAAAATGGCTGCTTCCAATATGGAAGCAGCCATTTTATTTTTAACTGTTTGGTAGGAGTTGACAATTAGTCAATATCCCAGAAGATACGGGTAGTGCGCGTATCTTTTGATCTTACGGCTTCGTAATTCATACTATTATTTGTTACCTCATTAGATGGGTACAACAAACGTAGCGGAGGATTTTGGAAACCATTTAAGTTCGAAATTGGAAACGCTGGCAAAACGGGATAACCTGTTCTGCGGTAGTCTGCCCATGCTTGCTCTGCTTGCAACCAACCAAAATGCAACCATTTTTGCGTTCCGATCAATTGCAGTTTTGCCTGTGCAGCACCTGTGTAAGCGATGTTAGAGTCTTTAATAAAAGCTTGAACCGCTTCAGCAGAAGGTCTGGCTACCTTTGCCCCTGTGTTAGACGAAGCGTTGTTCAAATAGTAGTAGAAATCTATTGACTGCGCTACGGCTGTTTCATAGGCAGTTTGTGCCGATGCTGTGCTACCCCAGCGTTCTTGCGCTTCAGCTTTGATGAAGTTTACCTCAGAAGTCGTCATCAATATACCTGGAAGATTACTATTAATCCAAGATGTAGTCGAATCCACAATGGCATAACGACGCAATGCAGCATTACTATACTCTGCATCAGCAGCTGCCTCAGTTGTAGTAATTGGCAAAGCCTGAAACTCTGCATTTGGCGTAAATACGTTTTGTACAGTCTTTCCATATTTACCAAACAACATATCCATACGAGGATCATTAGCTGTCTTCAACACGGTATTCAGCATATAATCTGGTGCATAATGACTGTTCAACTCGCGCACCGCATCTAATAAACTAGATGTATAGGTTGTCAATTTCTGGTTCAATACATCATGACGACCACCTTCTTCAAGTGAGGTTTGTGTACCATCTATTAATGGGTACATCTCTGGGGCGTTCAGCATAGTCATAATGTCTGTCCGAGCTCTTCCCTCATCCGATTTCGAGATTTGCATCAATGCACGAAGTCTCAAAGAATTGGCATATCTGCGCCATTTATCAGAATTTCCTCTATTAATAATATCCGCCCGCACAAAATCATTAGTTGTCTGATATGTTCTAAAGTACTCCGCCGCTTCGGTAAATGCCGTAATAAATTGATCGTACAATTCTTTCTGGTCATCAAATTTACCTAAAGCAATTTGGTCAGTTGCTGGCAAGCTTCCTGCTTCGCTGAAGGGAATATCACCGAAGTTGTTGACCAATTTCGCCGCTTGACCGTAGACAATCACACGTGTCGCGTGCATAAATGCATCATATTCTGCACGCTCTGCTTCTGGTAAGGCATCATAAGTACGCTCCATGGCACGATATACACCCAACATACCTGGGGAATAGAAATCTCTCCAATAATCGTTGGTGTAAGAATCTGATTGTTGGTACATCGTATTGTTATTCGCGAAATACGTGGTTTGTGTATAACGTGCGTGATGTGGCAATACGAAAGTACGGTAGTGCCAATACTCGGAACGAAGGCGCGAATTGTTTAATATCTGGGTCATAAATGCCCGAATATTGGGAATGTCCGTTTGTTCTGGATCTTGATAACGATCCTCTAGCTCAGTCTTACAAGATTGCATTGCCGTTAAAGAAAGCGCGGCAACTAGTAGACAGATTATGTTTCTTAACTTTTTCATGTTGTTTCCTTTTTTAACTGCTGTATGTCCTAGAAATTAGCATTTAATGAGAAGCCAAAACTTCTAGTGGCTGCGGTAGAACCGATATCTATACCTTGAGAATACCAGTAGTTTCCGACAGGTGACTCTGGATCAATATCTTTGATCGATCTGTAGAAGTAGAACAAGTTACGTCCAATCAGTGATACGCGTAGGTTATTCATCTTCAAGCGCTCGCTGAATGCGCTAGGTAGGCGATAGCTGACAACGAGTTCACGTAATTTGATGAAGTTATTGTCCAATACAGCTGCTTTTTCATTCCAAGCATCATTACCCCAGTAGAAATTGTTCATGTAATACTCCGCACCACTCAATTTCACATCATTTGGCTGACCTGTATTTTCATTCACCCCGTCTAGTGTGATTCCTGTTTCGCGGTATTCCAATGTGCTCTCCAAACGACCTGCACCGTACGCATATTTATGAGGCGTCGAAATCATTTGTCCACCAAAACGATAGTCTGCAGTAAAATCTAAAGCGAAGTCTTTGTAAGCAAAAGTATTGCTCAAACCACCAATCGCTTTTGGCATAATGTTACCCGCTTTTACATACGTACTTTTGTCTATGATGTAGTTACCTTCATCAGAGATCAACAATTGACCATCTGCATTGGTAGCGCGTGGATACACATAGATATTTCCTAAAGTTTCTCCCGGACGCGCTTCCATACGAATGGAGCTTTGATCCGCATCATAGAAGATTAGACTAGGTATTCCTGTCGTTAGTTCGTCTAAGCGTGAACGGTTGTTCGCGAAATTCAAACGTGTATTCCATGTGAAGTGCTCTTTGCGAATCGGCGTACCTGTCAAGGAAACTTCCCAACCCCGGTTAGAGATATTACCTACGTTTACGATTTGCGTAACTGCTCCTGTAGAGTAAGCATTAGACAATGGCATGATCTGATCTTTGATCTTATTGTTGTAATAAGATACATCTAAGCCTAAACGGCTATTCAGAAATTTCAAATCCAAACCAAACTCCACCTCCGTTTTCATCTCTGGCTTAAGTTCAAAATTACCATAGTTCTCATTCACATTCAATGCTGGTACTGGACCAGAACCTGTGATAAGAGCCGTCTGCTTGTAAGCGATATTAGAAACATACATCGCTGCATCATTACCCACTACACCGTAAGAAGCACGCAACTTACCGTAATTGAAGAATTCCGGTGCTTCAAATGCTTCCGTGAATACAAAACCAGTGTTTACTGACCCATATAGGTACGGGCTATTTTTTACTGGCAAGGAAGAAGAGTATTCTTGACGACCTGTAGCCTCTAAGAATAGGTAATTGCGGTAGCTGAAGTTTGCTAATCCGAAGTAAGCATATTTAATCAGCTGCTTACGAATACTTGTGGTAGTGGCTTGCGCAAAAGTGTTGCTCAAACTAAACCAGTTCGCGGTAACCAAACCACCTTCTGTGCTAGATGATTGATCATTGTAGTCTTCCATACGAGATTGGAAACCTCCACTCAGGCTAAAATCTACATCGTCCGAGATTTTATCAGCATACGTTAATAACGCATCTCCGTATACGATAGAGTATAATCCTTTGTTGACAGCATATCTACCAGTACTATTCGTCCCATTGAAACGTGTAGCATACTCATTATGCTCTTTGTTTTCGATGTTCAAAGAAGTCACATCCGTTCCAAGACGTCCTCTCAAACTCAACTTGTCAATAATCTTCCAGTTCATCGTCGCACTAGACAGGAAACGATCTTCTTTTTCCGTGTACTCATTGCGATTTTGTTGCCAGAAATAGTTCAATAAGTTTACCCCACGGAAAGCCAAAGGAAATTCTTCAGGACGGTTTGATCCGACGGTCGAGAATTTGTAACCATCTGAAGTACGGTACAATTGGTCACGCATTTTGGCAACATCTTCCGCACCACTGAAAAATCCGCCGTAAGAGGCTAATACATCACCCATCAATCCTGGACGATTATTTGTCTTTGTAGAAATATAAGATGCAACCACATCCAAAGACAAGTCTTCATGCATTTTTACAGTACTATTCAAGTTGAAAGTGCTTCTATTCTGCTTGCTTCCAGGCACGATGGCTTTATAGTCCATATTAGTAGCTGAGAAACGGTAGTTCAACTTCTCTGTTTGATCAGATATACTTACATTGAAGTTACTGTTATGCCCTGTCTGAAAGATATCACCGTAGTTGCCTTTATTAGGCGAGTAGGCACGTACTGAACCATCCCACCAACGTACATCTCCACCGTCATATTTAGGGCCAAATTGTCCCCAAGCATTGTAATTCAACAGGCGCTCACCTGGGTAAGAAGGATTATTCGTAATCCAACCTTCTTCGTTAGCACCGGCTTGCACATTAGTCGCAGCATCATATCCTGGACCATACTCATATTGCAAGCGTGGTAGAAAAGCAGCCGATTCTACAGAACCCGTGTAATTAAAGTCAATGCCCAATCCACGACCTTTAGTGCCTTTTTTAGTCGTAATCACGATTACACCACTTGCCGCATCCGATCCGTATAAAGCTGTAGCGCTGGCACCTTTCAAGATCGTCATGGATTCGATATCGTTTGGATTAAGATCCAACATACCATTACCACGGATTCTATTGTCAGACCAGATCGCCTGTCCACCTGGATTGGTAATACCACCAGTATTATTCACACCAGCCGCACCACCTTGCTGATCGTTACGGATCATGACACCGTCTACCACAAATAAAGGCTGGCGATTGTTGCTCAATGAATTGATACCACGAATTTGCATGTTCACCGCACTAGATGCACCTCCTGGAGCGGCACTAACCTGCACACCTGGCGCTTTACCGTATAAGGCAGAACCAATGTTGGTTGTACCTGCTTGGGTCAATTCTTTCGAAGTAATCGTACTTGCGGCATAACCCAATGCTTTTGCTTCTCGTTTGATACCCATTGCGGTTACCACAACCTCACCAACGTCTCCTGCCTCTTCTCTTAGCACGACATTGATCGAGCGGTTCGTACCAATGGTGAAATCTTGCGATACGAAGCCAATCATTGAAAAGCGTAGTACTTCTCCTGCAGCTACATTAATGCTGTATTTTCCGTCGGTATCCGATTGGGTTCCCCGACTAGTCCCCACCACACTAACCGTCACACCCGAGAGTGGACCATCTGCCCCCGTCACGCGACCGTTGACAGCTTGCTGTGCGAACGTAACTGTGGTGCATACGGATAGTAGCAACAGCAGTAGAACGCAACATTTGTTGTGAAATTTGCTCATTTGTTGTTTGTATTTATGGTTAATTGTTATTTAGTTTTTTACAGGAATTTAGATGTTCCATTTTGCTTTTTCCAAAGCCACACATGCCCCGCCGAGTAATTGTACCTGAGTTAAATCTGAAATCAATAAGCTGGTATGTTTGGACAGGCGATCTATACTGTACTTCATCAAAGCACTCTGAATCTGCGGTAGTAATATGCGGCCCACCTTCGCGCCGCGGCCGGATATGACGACATATTCAGGATTGATAATATGGATTAGTGTAGCTACGCCCTTGCCTAGCATAAAACCTATTTTATTGAGCGATTCCATCGCCAATTGATCGCCCTCATTTGCGGCATCCATCAATTGATCACCGTGGATACTTCCTTGTTCGCTAAAAATGCTTTGCAAGGAGGAAATCTCTCCTTCACTCAACCGTATGCTAGCCGATTTTACCGCAGCAGTAAGCGATGCTTCTACTTCGAGGCAACCTCTTTTACCACAAGAACACAAGGTATTTTCGTCCGATAGTGGAATATGGCTGAATTCGCCTGCATAGCCACTATGTCCTTTGAAAAGTCGATCATGGATAATCATACCCAAACCTACACCCCAGTTGAGGTTTACGACCAACACATCTTGCGATCGCTGCGCTTCGCCAAAATTCTTCTCTGCAATAGCAATGGCGGTCGAATCATTCTCCATCCAGGTCTGGATGCCGAAGTGATCTTGAATGGTTTGACAGAGATCAAACAAAGGATGATTTGCCGCATAAGAATGATTTTGTCCGGTAGCTGAGTCCACAAATCCAGGAATAGTCAATCCGATCGCCATAATCGGCTGACCAACATGCGCTTCCAATGCCTCCCCAATAATAGCTTTGATCTCAGCCATACACGTATCACCCGCTGCAACCGGATTGCGAATCGTCTTGACAGTCCCTAAAATATCGAAGGATAAATCGTAGATCGCAATACTAGTGTAATATTGGTCTATGGATACTGAAAGGATGTTTGGTAGGTTTTGATAATTGAGTCTATATTGTAACGGTCTTCTGCCACCGCTTGATATAGCATAACCGCATTCGAGCACAATACCCAGCTCTGTAAGTTGATTAATAACCTTGGTGACATTTGGTATGCTTTTACCAGTACGAACGGACATGTCTGCAACCGTTTGCATTTTACCAAAACATAAACTCTTCATTACCAATGTTTGCGCCGCATTCATAAATAGGTATTCATAGGACGCACCAAAGATATTGAATTTAATATTTAATTAACAAAGGCTTTTTAATTTTTTTACAAACTATTGCATAGTTAAAACAGGAGGCAAAAAAGACAAAGTTGAAATGTTGATAAAATTTTAGGATTTTCATTTTTTAGCACGGCGGAGTATATGTGCCTTACGTAAACGTAAAAAGCATCAATTTCTTGATGCTTTTTGGGGTGGAGGATACTGGGTTCGAACCAGTGACCCCCTGCTTGTAAGGCAGGTGCTCTGAACCAGCTGAGCTAATCCTCCTTTTTTAACTTTGGTGGAGAATACTGGGTTCGAACCAGTGACCCCCTGCTTGTAAGGCAGGTGCTCTGAACCAGCTGAGCTAATTCTCCTTTTTGTTTGCGTGTGCAAATATATGCCTAAAATCTGATTTTCAAAATTATTTATCTAAATAAATAGAACAAAAAAACCAATCATACGGATTATCAAGGAGATAGATTTCTACAATTCCGTAGACAGCTTCATAAGATCGGCATGTAATGCGTCAACAAAAGCTGTACGCGGCAGCAATGCCATAGCATCCTGCTCGTTGCCTACTTCTGCAGCCGCGACCGATAACCCTATCATTAACGAGTTGGCGCGATATGCCAGAGAGTGGAATGTATACAATCGTCGCCAATTCCAGCGCTTTGCGCCTGGTTCGCGACGCACCTGATCCATCGCCGAAGAGAATGCTGCTAGCGCACCATGCGCCATCTTTCGAGCCAACCGAAGATCATTGGCATCCACATCTACACAACTTATCTTTTGCTGTACCAACTCGCGATACTCCTCTGCTCTATCCACCACATCAGCCGCTAATTTTTTCAGACTTTTGCTTTGCCGTACCGGAATGAAAAACCATCCTGCCAAGGCTAATAAACTTCCAATTAATGTAAAAACGATACGGCTTCCCAATATATCGACCATATTGCCTTCATACACATGCAGAGCTATAATAATTCCTGGCGTTAAACATAGCACGCTCAGCATATAATTGATCCTATTGAAGAAGAAAAAACCAAATAATCCGCACACAGCTAACAATAGCAATACCACTGGTGACGATATCAATAATAACAATAGCGAACCTAACAGAACACCGACAAGCGTTCCAATTATTCGCTGGGCATTCCGAATATTGGTATTAGCAAATCCAGGTCTGGCCACTACGACCAACGTAATCAATATCCAATACGTATAATGATACTCTGGCAAAAGCAATCCAATACTGCCGCCAATGCCAAACATCAGCGCCAAACGTAAAGCGAATGGAAATACAGCTGTACGAAAGGAAAACTGGTTGCGCAGCGCACTTACACCTCGGGGAGCACGTGCTATATAACGTGAGTAACTATACTGACCATATACGCTTTGCTGCGTATCTTGCCGATTTAGCACCAATCGGATTCGGCCGATACACGCTATTATGGAGCGAGAATTGCGAATAGTTGCCCCTAATACTTGTGCTTCTTCCCCAGATAGGGTTTCGAATTCTGCGGATAATTTACGCATGATTTGCGCTATTTCCGCTTCCTTTGTATGGCGCTTAGTCACTGGCAGATTGCCCGCACTTTCCCGAGATAGGAAATCCACTTCTTCCGATAATAATAGTATTAAGGCTCGAATAGATTCTAATACGCGCAAAGGCGCCAATAGCTTTCGAATCGAATCGTAATCATGATCCAATGCAGCTAACAATTCATATAAGTCGGTTACACCCACTCCCTGTTTTATCCAATATTCACTGATATCGGAGGAAGAATTGGTCAAGCGTTTTTCCCGAAGCAACAGGTTTCGTACGTTCTCTTGTTGTTCACTCACTTGCAAATGCAACGCTCCCAACTCCTTGTAAGCTTTCTCTAGTGGCACGTTTTCATCATAGAACTGTGCTTTATTTTTTAGCATCACAGCCATTCGGTAAAAACTATCTGCAATCGCGTACCGCAAGGAGCGATATGGAAATAAAAGCACTTGTAATACGCTGATCAGAAAATACCAAAATACACCCAAGGCGATGTACAGTGCGTACGTTAACGGATCTGCCGGCCAAAGACCGACCGTAAACGTCACCAATATCAACCCCATCAATCCCATCGCAGCGAAGCGACCGCCGTAGATGGAAATCATCGTGAATACGAACGCTGCCATCATCAGCCACAAGATTAGTACAATCGGAATGGCAATCGCACTAGCGGTGATAAACGCCGTGATTCCGAACAATGGGATCGTCCATAGCGAAGACCGCACTTTGTCTTTACGATTGCCTGGCAAATCGGTGAGAGCAGCAAACAATGCACCTAACCCAATCATGATCGCCTGATCCAGAAACCCAAAATAAAAAAGTATCAAACCGGGCAGTATGACCGCTAATGTATTTCGCAAAGCATCGCCACCATGTTCTCCCAACAGAAATAAGTGAATATGTTGAAAATCAAATTTTTGTTTTGATTTTGACAATAAATTAAAAACTATATTCTGCAAATTATTCATTATTCCACAAAAGTACGCATATTAATTTGATAACCTGATGTGTGGCATCACACCATAGCTAAACAAGATCAAAGCATAAATTGATTGAGGTTTAATAAATTAATCGTAGAACTTCCACGATAATCCGAAGCGGATATTAGCATCCTGCATCGGATACCTTCTAACGGTATAGAACCCGTTCGGCGCGATATGTTGGTTTACAAAGTTGTAACTCAAAAAGAGGTTGACACGTTTGATATTGGCCGTTGCCCAGATATCAAAAATTGGGTAAGTGGAGAATTCTATTCCTGCATTGTCGTTATAAAACTGACCCGCATTCATTGCATACGAAGGATTTCGAAAAGGCGTATTGAAGCGAGCATCCAATCCTAACCTAAAGTCTAATACCTCACTGAGCACGTCTGCATAGTAAAAGCTATGCCATGTGTATAATTCTGGAATAGCCAGCACATCCATGGCGTCAGATTTCTGATAGACCGCTCTATTGTCCAAATGAAATTTTCTAAAGCTAAAGTTTTGTGTCACCGTTAGTTTTAGCAAATTAAGTGCTCCATGCTGCGCTGGCTCAATCACACGGCTCAAAGCAGGATCATCTTGCGGATTAGCCACTTCTCTAAAATAGAGAAATCCATCCATCAGAAAATACTCGGCCTTACCAGAGAATCGCAACTTCGGATTTACATAGGAAAACGAAAGATTCTGCGTCTTTGTATTGTTAAAGTTAGTCTGGTCTGGACGCCATTGATGGTATGACAAGTTGGCTCGCTGAAAAATCATTTCTGGAGATTTACTTTGCGTATATGCGCCTAATTGGATATGCCCCAAATTATCCCCTCCAGAAATATTGGCTTGTGCTTCGTAGAGAAAATCTCCAAAGTTTTCACCCAATACAATTTGGTTCACACCCAAGCTGACATCTACCCGATCCGAGAATTGATAACCTAAACGTCCCTTAATCATACTATTTTGAAACGTTGTTCGATAGACCGTATCCTGCGGTAGTGCAATACTATTAGTGTCACGTTGCCTATCTTCGCCATACCAGATCAGGTCATTTTGAAAACCCAAATCCAACTTAATCTCGTTAGCTAGCGAAGGGCTACGAAGAAAAAAACTATACGTAAATTCATTCGTCAATGTGGTCACTCTCGTGGTATCCCCTACCTCCACCAAGTTGTTGAGTGGAAATATTCCGTTGGCATCAGCTTCATTCTTATAAAACATATAACGCCGATTTTGCAAATAGAGGTTGTGCGCCACCACATTGGTAGGCCGGACCTCCATTTCAGGAAGATTTTTATTGATTGTATCAATACGACCAAGATAAAGCGATTGCCTCATAAATAAGCCAATATCCTTCCACTTCGTTCGCGGACGATTAGCATTCGCACCCCGAAGGTTAGGAATTTCACTATAAGATCCCCTACTTTCTGAATTATTGGAGAATACTTCATCATTCACAATAGAGCCATTTTCTGAAGCATCTAATGTATTGAAGGTAAAGTTTGTTAAGAGATTATACCGCAAGCTAGGCGATTCATACCAGGAAAATATGCTACCTTTTCGGTCACTATATTGTTGATTCTGATAAAAACCATCTGTGTTGGCCGCGTTATATTCTGCGCCGATATTGAGGCGAGAATGAAGATTCTGCGCTAGTTTCGCCCGAAAAATCTGATCATTGAAGAAAAATCCAACGGCATACAACTCTGAATAACGAGCGCGCGCACGATAATACTGCACCGAGTCGGCCTTCACTAAATAACGGTCTAATGCATTATATCCAGTCTGAAAACCAATACTCTTATTCGGGTTGAATAATAAGTCACGTGTCGCTAAACCGTAGGCACCCAGATTGATACTAGGGTTCCAGGGTTGCAGTTGCTTATTATAATACTGAAAATTGTGATGCGTGGTATCGATCTGAAAAGTCTGTGTGCGTTGCTTCAGTGCCGCCAAAGTAGTGTACCGCACATAACGCGCCGAAAAAACGACCGAATCTTGCTTATTATCCTCTGCCGCTCGTGCAGAATCCAATGCCGAACTGAACTCTTGCTCTTGTGCAACAGCCACAAAAGACAAACAACAAAACACGACACACAATAGAAACGCCCTCAACAAGATCATCTTTAGTAAATTCCCGGCAAATTGAGACAAAAATACATCTTATGCGCCAAATTATTGCAACACAATTAGTTCTTTTAACAGTCGCGTTAATTTAGGTTCCGCCTCTGCAGCCACCGAAACAATTTCCTGCAAAGAAACCGGATGCAGATTCGCATGAAATCCTTCGTCGGTAACCACGGAAATAGCACAAACGGGCACACTCATATGGTGCGCAACGATTACTTCAGGCACGGTACTCATCCCGACAATATCGCCCCCAATAATGCGCATATAACGATATTCGGCACGGGTCTCTAAGTTTGGACCTGGCGCAGCTACATACACGGCTTTATGTGCTTTGTAACCCAAACTATGTGCAATCGACAAGCTTTGCTCGATCATTCCACGATCGTAAGGTTGGCTCATGTCAGGAAAACGTGGCCCAAAGTCTTCATTATTTGGTCCGCGCAGCGGATTATCAGGCAATAGATTGATATGATCGTCTATAATTGCGAGGTCACCTCTTTTAATATCAGGATTTAACGAACCCGAGGCATTCGACAGAAACAATTTCTGGATACCCAACAGCTTCATGATACGTACTGGAAAAGTGATCTCTTGCATACCATACCCCTCGTAATAATGCAGTCTACCTTGCATGGCTACCACATTGCGACCATTCAATTGCCCAAAGATTAACTTTCCAGAGTGAAACTCTACGGTAGAGATCGGAAAGTTTGGAATATTGGAATACATCAATTGGTAAGAGACATCAATTTCATTGACCAACTTTCCTAAACCAGTACCTAAGACAATACCAAATTCAGGCACAAAATCACCTATTTTCCGGCGGATGTAGGCAATCGTTTCATTATAACTATCGTGCATACTCAAAATATAGATCTATTCTCAAACATAAACGAATTTTGCTAGCCACGCAATAAGGCATCAGGTACTTTAAGTTCTTTTAACGATCTCATTATCGCTTTGGCACCTCTTGCACCACCTCAGGATCTAATCTCAATCTGCCCGGCGAACTTAACAGTAGCAGCAGAAACGTGAGCAAACCGTTGTAAATAATCAACTCAAATCCTACTTGGTAGTTGCCCAATGAAAACAGATAATCTGTATTGATGACTAGAAAAATAACCGTCGGCGAAATCACACTGATGAAAGGAACCAGCTGGTCGCGAACGCGCAATCGGGTTAAAATTCCAAAAGCAAATAAGCCCAACAAAGGCCCATAGGTATAGCCGGCCGCCGTGAAAATCGCATTTACCACCGAGTCATCATTCACGATCCGAAAGATCATAATCACCAATAGCATAATGACGGAAAACCCTGCGTGAACGTAGTTTCGTTGGCGAATCAAATGCGGCGCATTCGGATCTGTTTTCTTATTAAATCCTAGAAAGTCCACGCAGAATGACGTTGTCAAGGCCGTCAATGCAGAATCTGTGGTAGCAAACGTCGCCGCTGTAAGTCCCAACATAAAGATAATCCCGGGCAGCACCGTCAAATAATTAAGCGCAATCTCTGGATACAGATAATCTGGTGTGCGCATTGCCGTAAGATCGATTTGATTCTTCGCGGCATAGATATATAACAGCGCACCAACGCAGAGGAAAAACAAATTGATCACGATAAATATACCAGTAAACGTCAGCATGTTTTTCTGCGCTTCGCCAATAGTGCGCATACTCAAATTCTTTTGCATCAGATCCTGATCCAGCCCTGTCATCGCAATCGTAACAAATGCGCCGCCAATCACATGTTTCCAGAAATGGTTGCGAGATCCTAAAAAATCTTCCCACACAAAAATCTTAGAATAACTACTTTCCTTGACTGATTCAAAAGCCTCCATCATAGACAGGCCCAATCCATCTGCCATAAAATAGATAGACAGCACAACCGCCAAAAGTAGGAAAAACGTTTGCAGCATATCTGTGATGATAATGGTTTTCAGCCCACCTTTATTAGTATACAGCCAGATGAGCAAAAGACACAAAGCAATGGTAACGATGAAAGGTACATTCCACGCATCAAAGATGAATTTTTGCAGGATAATGGCCACCAGATACAATCGAAAAGCCGAACCAATGGTTCGCGAAATCAAAAAGATCATGGCGCCAGTCTTATAGCTTTTATGGCCGAGTCGCTCTTCTAAATACGTATAAATCGAGGTAAGATTTAGCCGATAATAGAGCGGCAACAATACATAAGCAATTAGTACAAAACCGATAGCATTGCCCAGCACAAACTGAAAATAACTGAAATTATTGGCGCCGACAGCTCCGGGCACGGAAATAAAGGTCACGCCAGAAAGCGCGGTGCCAATCATCCCGAAAGCCACCATATACCACTTCGCATTGCGGTTTGCTACGAAAAAAGTGGCGTTATCAGAGGATTTTCTGGAGGTAAAATGCGCAATGGATAGCAGCACGGCAAAATATACAATCAGGAAACATAATAAGATAATCGGCGACATCATGAGGGCGTTAAGAGTTTTTTAAATCTGCTTCGTAATGCGTAGCCGCAGCGCGCACGCTGCCATATTTGTCTAGGTATTCCTTTGCAGTGGTTTCGTTCGCTCCCGTTTCATCCATCACCATCTGTACCGCACGGCCGACCAATTTATGATTGGATAGCTGCATATCTACCATTTTATTTCCTTTAACGCGGCCAAGTTTAATCATCACAGCCGTGCTCAACATATTCAACACCAATTTCTGTGCTGTTCCCGCTTTCATGCGCGTCGATCCAGTCACAAACTCAGGACCCACCACCACTTCTACTGGATAGTGCGCTTCAGCAGCAATAGGCGATCCAGCATTGCACACAATACATCCCGTCGCCAAACCGGCAGCGTTGGCACGCTGCAGTCCGCCGATGACGTATGGCGTCGTGCCCGAAGCAGCAATGCCGACCACAGTATCTTTCGTATTAATGTCATATGCTTCCAAATCTCGCCAAGCTTGTTCCGCATCATCTTCTGCATTTTCGACCGCTTTGCGAATGGCCGTATCGCCACCAGCGATCAATCCCATCACCCAATCGGCTGGTACACCAAATGTCGGCGGACATTCCGATGCATCCACCACACCCAATCGACCGCTCGTGCCCGCTCCAATGTAAAAAAGTCGTCCACCCGCTTTCATCCGATCAGCGGTGATATCCACTAATTTTTCAATAGCTGGAATAGCCAACGCCACCGCATGGGGCACCGTTTGATCTTCTTGGTTGATATTGGTCAACAATTCGGTGGTCGACATGTTATCTAATCCTTGGTGATTCGATTCTTTTTCGGTCGTTCTAATGATCATAATATGGTCAATAATATATCGTGATGCCGCAACTCGGCCTCTTATTCAAAATCTGGATACAGCAAATATTTCTTGCGCATCGTTTTATAGGCGGTCAATTCTTCTTTCCACGATTCTCGGATTTCCGCTTCGCTCTTACCGGCGATGATTTGCTGCCGCAATTGATCGGTACCCGCCAGCTTATCGAAGAAATCCGGACGGGTAAAGAATCGCTTCTTATCCGGCATTTTATGATAAAAATCTAATAAGTATTTCAACGTAAACTGCTGTTGACCGGGATCGACACCGCGCAGATCCAATCCATAGTTGACCTGCCCTTTCCCCTCCACATGCTTAGCCATGCCCGATTTCTCGCCGGGTGTAAATTTAAAGTCGCCAAATATAGGATCTGGATAACCTACGACTTGAAAGGGCCAGTCCGTACCTCGACCGATGGAAAAATCTGTCGCCTCAAATAAACAAAGGGAAGAATATAATCTCACCGAGACGTCATTCGGTAAACTTGGCGATGGCACGACAGGCAACACATATCTGGTTGAATGCGTGTAATGCTGTACCGGAATAATATGCAGTTCACACGTACGACCTTTTTCCAGCCAGCGTTCTCCATTGATCATTTGCGCCAGCTCACCAATAGTCAAGCCATGCACCATCGCAATTTTGTGAAAGGAAACGTCTGCTTTATATTTATCATCTGATCTTACCGGACCATCGACCTGATCGCCACACGGATTCGGGCGATCCAACACGATGAGTGGTTTATTGTGCTTAGCACACAGCTCCATCACACGATGCAAGGAAGTAATGTAGGTATAGAATCGCGCTCCCACATCCTGCAGGTCGAAGATCATCACGTCAATAGATTGCACGATCTCATCCTGCTTATCATTGCCACCGTACAAGGTCGGCAGTGGAATACCCGTTTTGGCGTCGACTTCATTGTCGACTTTTTCACCGCGCTCTACTTGCCCACGAAAGCCATGTTCTGGTGCGAACACGAATTTCACATCGACATTTTGCGTCAACAAGTAATCTACCAAATGCGTACTCGTATCGCCAACAATGGAAGTTTGATTGGCCATGAGTCCAACCTTCTTCCCTTGAAGCAAAGGCAAATAGGCCGCCTTCTGATCGGCTCCGGTGAGTAATTGCTGAGCCTCGGACTCCACAGAATCTATCGATTCCAACGAAGAAGCCGATTGTTTGCTAGCGCCAGAAGAACAGCTTACGTGATAAAGACCGCCTAATAGGAAGATGATAATAAGTCGAGCGTAGATCATATCAACTTTTGTTTTTTATAAATCTATTCAAAAAAATCAACTTCTTAAAGGACAGCACACACCGCCGTTGTAAAGTCGCTATTTTACGTCGTAAGCCAGATAATCACTGGCATTACCCAAACGATCAATCGCTTGCACCGCTACACCGCGCAACTTAGCACCTTGTTTATTTGGCGAGAATTCGCTCGACGTAATGTCGCGATCGTAGATCGTGTATTCCCAATTATCGCCGTACTTAGCATATACCACCCAGTGATTCACATCTTCTGGTGTACGGTGTTGCCATTTGGCAAAAACAGATCCGGATTTTTCTTTCGTCAGCAACAACGTTGGTGTGATTAATGGTGTTGTTTGCAGCCAAGGCGAGGCAGGAACTAATGCTTTTTCTTTGTAAGGGCCATTGACCAATGCTTGCACCATGGCTGGACTTTTGGTTAAGCCCGCGATACTCCAGTGAATAACACCTTGGCTGTTCGGCACAATTTGACGCGTTAATTCAACTTGGCGGACGATCTCTGTCGGACGATCTGCCGTACGTACTTCCACCGTATTTAAACCTGGCCAAAGGTGGCGATTGTGTTTGTTTTCGGATTGCCACCAACGCAATAAAGCCGGGAAGCTTTGACGCGGCGGATCAATCGCCCAATACAATTGCGGCGCAAAATAATCCACCCAACCTTCGTTCAACCACAACTTGGCATCGGCATATAATTCATCGTACTGCGATGACCCCGTGATCCCGGATGGATATCCCGGTTTCCAGATTCCAAACGGACTCAATCCAAATTTCACATGCTTCTTTTCGGCTTTGATCTCTCCGTAAACACGCTTGATAAAGCGGTTTACTTGATCGCGGCGCCAGTCGGCACGCGATAAATTACCGCCGCGTTGGCGATAAGCATTCCACGAAGTGTTGTCTGGAAAATCGGCACCACCATTATACGATGCATATGGATAAAAATAATCATCGAAATGCACGCCATCGATATCATAGCGTTTTACGATATCGCGCACCACCATCGAAGCATGATCTTGTGTAGTTTGATCCGCCGGATCAAACCAATACATACCATTTTTTAGACGAACAACATTTTGAGGGAATTTCTTCACCAGCGAAGCACTTCCCACCCCCCCACCAGAACTGTGATGTGCCCGATACGGATTAAGCCATACGTGTAATTCCAAACCCCGCTTGTGTGCTTCCTCTACCCAAAACTCCAACGGATCATAATACGGATAAGGCTTACGACCTGTCTCACCCGTTAGGAAATAAGACCAAGGCTCTAAGGAAGAATTATATAATGCATCTGCCGATGGTCTTACTTGAAAGATCACGGCATTAAAATTATTCTCTTGTAACAGATTCAAAAGCGCAATCGCTTCCTGCTTTTGTTGATCTGTCGATAAGTTGTTTTTCGATGGCCAGTTGATATTGGCTACGGTGGCGATCCACGCTGCGCGAAATTCGCGACGAACTTCTGGCAATTGCGCGCGTATCGGCTGCGGAACTTCTTTCTCGGCTACTTTCGTCGCTTTTACGACTTCTGCGGCGCGCGATGTTTGCGCTACCTCCGCTTCCTTCGGCCCTTCGAGCTCCGGTTTACCCTGCGCTACGCCTGTTACTTCGGTATTTGGTTTTACCAACACTTTATTGCGTCTTTTCTTGCTTCCGCAAGAAAACAATACCAACATCATCACTAATCCTACACATAAAAAACCAATTCGTTGCCTCATATTCCAAAAGTTCATAACAAGCAAAACTACAACTTTATCCGTCAAAAAAAAGAATCGTCCCACAAGGTCTTCGACAATTAAATTTTAGATTTTTGCCGCGGTGTCGTACATTAGCTGTAAGCATACAAAACCACAAAATATTTATATCACTACACCTTATATCCCATGTCTGAAAAGAAGATTTTTAACACAGATGCTGCACCCAAAGCCATTGGCCCTTACAATCAAGCGGTGCAAGCCGGAGATACGTTATATGTTTCTGGGCAAATTGCTTTCTTGCCAGAAACCATGCAATTGGTCGCTACAGGCATTGCCGATGAAACCCATCAGGTCTTGAAAAATGTATCGGCCATTTTGGAGCACGCTGGATACAGCTTCAATGACGTAGTCAAAACGTCGATCTTCATTAGCAATATGGATGACTTTGCGACCATCAATGATGTCTATGCGCAATACTTTGTGGAGAACCAGCCCGCGCGCGAAACCGTAGCCGTGAAGACTTTACCAAAAAATGTAAACGTGGAGATCTCCGTCATCGCTTGGAAAAAAGGCTCCTAAAAATCTGATTTCCTGATATGGCTGTATTGACAGCGATCACTCCCATCGAATATCTAAAAGGCGTCGGCCCGCAAAAAGCCGACGTCTTGAAAAAAGAGTTGCAGATTTTCACGATCGGCGACCTGCTACAGCTATATCCTTTTCGGTACGTGGATCGGACGCAGTTTTTCAAAATCCGACAACTGGACGCTACGTTATTAGGCGCGCAAGTTTTGGGGCGACTAATTCGCCTGCAAGAGGTTGGCGAAAAGCGCGCGAAGCGCCTAGTCGGATTGCTCAAAGACGAAACCGGAACGGTCGAATTGGTTTGGTTTCAACAAATCGCTTGGCTCAAAAAAACGCTGCAGCTCAATGCAGTGTATGTCATGTACGGCAAGCCGACCTCATTCAATGGCGCGATTTCCATCACGCACCCCGAGATGGAACTGTACCAATCTTCCGAGAAAAAAATCGGCAACCAAACCTTGCAGCCGGTCTATACTTCTACCGAAAAACTGAAGAAATTCAATCTGGACACCAAAGGTTTGCAGAAGTTGGTGGCTCAAGCCTTAGAAACAGTATTGCCGAATTGGGAAGATGATCTACCCGCAGATCTACGGCAGAAACATCATCTGATTCCAGCTCGTGAAGCTGTATTGGGCATTCATTTCCCGACCGATCAGAAAGCGTATGAAACCGCTTCTCGTCGGCTCAAATTCGATGAATTATTCTGGCTGCAGTTGCGCTTGCTGCGCAATAAGCAACTCAACACCAAGAAATACCGTGGACATCGCTTTACGCAAGTAGGCGATCATTTCAATACGTTTTTCAATACGAGATTACCTTTCCCACTTACGGGCGCGCAGAAGCGCGTGATGAAAGAGATCCGCATTGATACGAATACCGGCGCACAGATGAATCGCTTGGTGCAAGGCGATGTCGGCTCGGGCAAAACGGTGGTGGCGCTTATGGCGATGCTATTGGCCATCGACAATGGATTTCAGGCCTGCATGATGGCGCCGACAGAAATTTTGGCGACACAACATTATCACGGCGTGAAAGAATTGCTGGGGGAAGATTTGTGTCAGGTCGCATTATTGACAGGATCAACGTCGACCAAAGAGCGTCGTCGTATTCACGAACAGCTAGAAGACGGTAGTCTGAATATTCTGATCGGCACACATGCTTTGATCGAGGATAAAGTAAAGTTCAAAAATATTGGCTTCGTCGTGATCGATGAACAACACCGTTTTGGCGTGGAGCAGCGCGCCAAGCTTTGGCGCAAAAACACCATTCCGCCCCACATGCTGGTGATGACGGCGACGCCGATTCCGCGCACCTTGGCCATGACGATGTACGGCGATCTGGACATTTCGGCAATTGATGAATTGCCGGCAGGCCGAAAACCCATCAAAACCGTGCATTTTTTCGAAAACCAGCGCTTGCGCGCTTTTGGTTTTATGCGCGAAGAAATCCAAAAGGGTCGACAGATCTATATCGTTTATCCACTCATCAAAGAAAGTGAAAAGCTGGATTTACTACATCTGGAAGCAGGACTGGAATCTCTGATGCGTGAATTTCCACTACCCAACTACCGCATCAGCGTGGTACACGGCAAAATGCCGGTGAAGGACAAGAACTTTGAAATGCAACGTTTTGTAAAAGGAGAAACGCAGATTATGGTGGCCACCACCGTGATTGAAGTCGGCGTCAATGTTCCCAACGCTTCGGTAATGATTATCGAAAATTCCGAACGCTTCGGCCTTTCGCAACTACACCAATTGCGCGGCCGTGTTGGGCGCGGTGCGGAGCAATCTTTTTGTATCTTAATGTCGAGCAATAAGCTAAGCAAAGACGGCAGAAAGCGACTGGAAACGATGGTGGAAACCAATGACGGTTTTAAGATTGCCGAAGTGGACTTGCAATTGCGCGGGCCTGGAGATATTTCGGGCACTCAACAATCGGGCATTTTGGAAATGAAAATTGCCAACCTCAGCACAGATCAAGCCTTGCTAACCGAAGTACGGGAAACGGTGATCGACATTTTCTTGCAAGACCCCGAGCTGCAACTTCCAGAACACCAATCATTACTCCAAAAACTCACCCACAAAGGCCCAGCTATCGCTTGGGATAAAATCTCTTAAAAACACGTATCTTTGTACTTTACAATCATAAAGAGAGAGAGATTTAATGGGAAAAGAACCAAAAATATACGATACCGCTGCGAAACAAGAAACGGCTATTTTAGTCAGTGTCATTCCGCAGGGCGTCTCGGACGAAACCGCCAAGGAATACTTGGGTGAGTTGGATTTTCTGGTGCAGACGGCGGGTGGTATTGTAAAAGGCGTTTTCACGCAAAAACTAACCAAGCCAGATCGGGCAACATTTGTTGGATCGGGAAAGCTGGACGAGATCAAAGCATTCATAAAAGCAGAAGAAATTGACATCGTCGTATTCGACGATGAGCTTTCGCCATCGCAACTGCGTAACATAGAGAAGGAATTTGAGATCAAGGTGTTGGATAGATCCAACCTGATCTTAGATATTTTTGCCAACCATGCAAAGACCGCTCAGGCGAAAACGCAAGTAGAATTGGCACAATTACAATACTTATTGCCACGACTAACCCGCATGTGGACTCACTTGGAGCGCCAGCGAGGTGGTATCGGTATGCGTGGTCCCGGTGAGAGCCAGATCGAGAGTGACCGCCGGATGATTTTGAACAAGATTTCCTTATTCAAAGAGCGCTTACAACATATCGACAAGCAGAATGAAACGCAGCGCAAAAATCGCGGCGAACTCGTTCGCGTCGCATTAGTGGGTTATACCAACGTCGGGAAATCGACGATCATGAACTTATTGTCCAAGTCGGATGTATTGATCGAAAACAAGCTATTTGCGACGTTAGATACTACCGTTCGCAAGGTGGTAATCGAAAACTTGCCTTTCTTGCTATCAGATACCGTTGGATTTATTCGAAAATTACCGCATCACTTGGTAGAATGTTTCAAATCGACTTTGGATGAGGTGCGCGAAGCGGATATTTTGATTCACGTGGTGGATATTTCACACCATAGTTTCGAAGATCATATTCACGCGGTGAATGAAACTTTGAAAGATTTGAAAGCGCTGGATAAACCAATCTTGACGGTGTTCAACAAGATCGACGCGTACAAACCGGCGGTTGAACAAGATGAGGATGGCGAAGAAATCAAAGTGACGTTGGAGGATTTTAAAAACTCTTGGATGGGTCGCCATGCTGCGCCGGCGATCTTCGTTTCAGCTACGGACAAAGTCAATGTCGAAGAGTTTCGCGCGAAGCTATACGAGATGGTTTCCGAACTCCACACCGCACGCTATCCGCACAACAATTTGTTGTACTAAACGTTCGAAAAACGAAAGGTCATGCAAAACAAGCAAACGCAATTTATCGATTGGGGTTTGGTGGATTACCAAGAAGCGTGGGATCGGCAAGAGTCGGTATTCAATGGAATCTTGGAAGCCAAGCTGCAGAATCGCACGCAAAACACCGAAAATCCTACGCCCAATTACCTGATCTTCACGGAGCATCCGCACGTGTATACATTGGGTAAAAGCGGCCATTTGGAGTATTTGTTATTGGACGAAGAAGGATTGCAAAAGCACCAAGCGACATTTTATAAGATCAACCGTGGTGGTGATATTACATACCACGGACCGGGACAGATTGTTGGATATCCGATCCTGGATTTGGACAATTTCTTCACCGATATTCACAAATACCTACGAATGCTGGAAGAAGCGGTCATACTGACACTGGCCGATTACGGCATTGTAGCTGGTAGATATCCCGGATTTACGGGCGTTTGGATTGATGCAGACAATGATCGCGCGCGCAAGATCTGCGCAATGGGCGTACGCGCTTCGCGCTGGGTAACGATGCACGGTTTCGCGTTCAATGTGAATGCGGATCTGAATTATTTCAACCACATTGTGCCTTGCGGTATTGATGATAAAGATGTGACTTCCATGCAGCGCGAGCTGGGCTATGCACTGGATATGGAAGAAGTGAAAGCGAAGCTAAAAGGTCATATTGCTTCGCTTTTTGAGATGGAATTAACGGCTGCTATAGCGCCAATTCCACTACAGTCGGACAATGATCTGAGTGTACCGCCTCTGCCATAATACTCGAGCTGACAATCTGGTTTTCCAACGCTTTGGATACCATATTGTAATCAATGCGCCAGCCTAAGTTTTTGCCGCGCGATCCTGCGCGGTAACTCCACCAGGTATAATTATGTGGCTCTGGATTGAGATGCCGAAACGAATCAATAAAGCCCGATTCTAAATATTGCTCCATCCATTCGCGCTCCTGCGGCAAAAAGCCGGAAGTATTGGCATTGGACTTTGGATTGTGAATGTCGATCGCGCGGTGACAGATGTTGAAATCTCCGCACACCACGAGCTTGGGTTGTTCTTCGACCAGTTTGTTGCTGTACGCCTGAAAATCGTCCAGAAAACGGTATTTAAACGTTTGACGAATATCGCCAGTCGTTCCCGAAGGGAAATAAACGCTCATCACCGACAGCTCCTCAAAATCCAAGCGGATCATGCGGCCTTCGAAATCGTAATCTTCGTGCCCACAACCATAAACAACTTGCTTTGGTGTTCGGCGGGTGAAGATGGCCGTTCCGCTATAACCTTTTTTCTGAGCTGGATACCAATAATGTTCGTAACCCATTTGTTCGAGATACACCAATTCGGGAACCTGATCCGGTGTGGCCTTGATTTCCTGAATGCAAATGACATCCGGCGCAGCCGTTTTCAACCATTCGAGCCAGCCTTTTTTGAGCGCAGCACGTATTCCGTTGACGTTATAGGTGATGATTTTCATGGATTATTTCTTGCTCGGTGTTAGGGTGTATTCTTGTGCCGGTGCTTTAGAGAATACCTGCGCAAAAAAGCCGCGCTTCGGAACTGCTCCTAATTCGATTTTCAACGCTTCGTCACGCGTTAACGTACGCATAGACATCCGTTCGTTCGCCACTGGGCGATCGCGCCCGTCTGTTTCCACTTTGGCGATGCTATCTACCACGGCTAATCCATCAATGATTTCTCCGTATACGGTGTACTCTCCATCCAGATGCGGCACACCACCGACTGTAGTATAGGTTTCCCGTTGTTTCGGTGTCAACTTTTTCTTCAAGCGCATGGTTTCCAAAGAATCCAACCCCGCCTCGGAATACTTCTTGCCTTGTACCAAGTAGAATTGTGAACCCGAAGATTTCTTCTCTGGGTTATTATCGCGCGCAGCGCCAATGACTCCTTTTTTGTGAATCAATTGCTCTTGGATTTCTGCCGGCACATCATAGCCTGGTCCGCCTTCACCCAAACTTTGTTTATCGACGGCAAACTTGGATCCCGGATCACCACCTTGTATCATAAACTGATTGATCACGCGGTGAAACAATAAAGAATCGTAAAAATTCGCGCGCACCAAGCGCACCATATTATCGCGGTGCAGCGGCGTCTCGTTGTACAATTTCAAAATGGCATTGCCTTTCCCCGTTTTGATCTCCACATAATAGTGAGTAGGTGATTGCGCATACGTCGCATTGTTGCTCAATAACAGCGCGAAAACGAGCAGTATCGTAGCCTTAAATAACCTGTGCATCTTCAAAATAATCTATGATTAATGATTTGATAATTAATTCTTGCTCCATGAGCGTGTAATTGGGGATTGGCTTCACCAATTCCCAGTGCGGCCAACCTTCTTCGTCCAAGCCCTTTAATTCATAAAAACCCATGGAGCTGAACAAGCGACAGTTGGCAATATGCATCAGCTCTTCTTTCTGTCTCTTCGAAAATTCCTGCGGACCTTTTCCTAGCTCCTGCACACCGATTAGAAACAACATCACCTTCAGGTCGGGGATATCCATATCAAACTGCTCGGCCAATACCTCTTGCAGATGTGCCCATTTCTTATTTACTTCTCCGGCGTTCATGCTTTGTCCTCCTGCTTTTCGGATTGCCAAGTTTTCAGTAAAACCTGTGCTTGTGCAGCAATCATATCATATACTGGCTCAAACATCGTATCATCGAAATACGGATCAGGCACTTCGCCTTCGGGCAAGAATAATGTCACTTTATCGCGTTGTTCATCGGTTTTAGCTTGGTCAATTACATCGCGGTAATTCTGGCGATCCATCACCAGAATCTTATCAAAGCGGTCGAACATATTCGGTTGAAACCATTGCGCTTGTTGCGTAGATATATCCAATCCGTAGCTTTTTGCTGTCGCAATAGAGCGTCTGTCCGGCGCTTGGCCAACATGCCAATCGCCCGTTCCGGCAGAATCCACCTGCCAATCTAATCCTTCTTTATCTATCATTGCTTGCATAATGCCATGCGCCAAAGGCGAACGGCAAATATTACCCAAGCATACCATTAATATCTTCATGTATTGCTAGTCCATTTTTGTTGGTGATCGAAATTACTACATTATGCGGAGATATTATAATTCCGCTGCCGCAATGGCCGAATTTCTCTATAACAAGAAAGCCTCCCCAATCGGGGAGGCTCTTCCATTGGGATGGAAACTATCTACTTTTTATCGTTGCAAGGGCACATTCATTTCACGAATGCTTCCTCTACGTGGCACTGCCACGATGTTAATCATATTTCTACGTGTGTTGGACAAAGCACTTTCTACCTCATCTACATTGTTCACTGGTTTGCCATTGATTTCAGTGATCACCAATCCAGACTCATAGCCAAAGTACTCGAACAATCCACCACGGTGTACCTGTGCGATCGTTACACCAGAATTGACGCCCAATTCTTTTTTCTTTGCATCGGTTGCTGGCACAAAGCTAGCTCCTAGCTTATTAAAGATCTCCGCACCGCTAGCCGATCCACCTTCAGATTCTGCTGCTGTTTTGGTTTCCTCACCTTTCAAGGTAACCGTAACATCTTTCTCCTTTTTATCGCGTTTGTACGTCAATTTTACCTTATCGCCAGGACGGAGTCTCGCTACGCGTTCTTGTAAATCTGGAGTTGACTCAATCGTACGTCCTTCGATTTTTGTTAGTACGTCGCCACGTTTGATACCTGCGGCTTCTGCTGCACCACCTTTTACTACATCTCTTACATAAAGACCGGACACATCATCAATACCAAACTCTTCGCGAGTCGCTGCATTGATTTCCGTGAAAGTAACGCCTACATAACCACGTTTTACGCTACCAAATTCTTTGAAATCATCCAATACTTTTTTGGCTAAGTTGATCGGAATAGCAAAACCATAACCAGCGTATACACCTGTCGGAGAAGCAATCGCCGAGTTGATCGCAACCAATTCGCCGCGTGCATTTACCAAGGCACCACCACTGTTACCGCGATTGATTACCGCATCTGTTTGAATAAAGGATTCGATCGCCGTATTCACCATCAGCTCTTGCTGTTCCTGCGGACTACCAAATCCACGTGGACGTTGTTGTTGCTGCTGCGATTCACCCAAAATACCGATCTGACGGCCTTTTGCACTCACAATACCTGCGGTAACTGTCGATTCTAAACCAAGAGGATAACCAACGGCTAAAACCCACTCACCTACTTGCACATTATCTGAATCACCCAGCTTTACGATTGGCAAATTGCTGCCACTAACTTTGATTAATGCTAAATCCGTATTCGCATCGCGACCAATTACTTTCGCTTCAAACGTACGTTTGTCGGTCAGTTTTACTTCGATCTTGTCTGCATCTTGTACCACGTGATTATTCGTCACGATGTAACCATCTGGCGAGATAATCACACCAGAGCCAGATCCCGTAGATTGACGTGGCTGTTGTTGTCTGCGTTGTTGTGGCATACCAAAGAACTCCTCGAAAAGATCAAATGGCTCACCTCCGCCACGTTGCGAACCACGCGCTGTAGACGTCACCGTAATATGCACTACACCTGGTGTCACAGCTGCTGCCGCTTGGGTAAAATCAGGATTTCCGGTAGAAGACATAATTTCTGCACCTGGATTATTCGCATAGAAAACTTTCTGCTGTTCCTCGAAAGTCATCCGATCCAGCTGCCGATTCTCGAAGAGCTTATAGCCCCCCAATGCGATAGCTCCTCCTATCGCCGCTACCAATAATGTTGCTCCTATTTTTTTCATAATGATTTTAATTGTTGAAACATAAATAAACACCGCTACAAATCCGGTGATGTTTTGATTAAGTCAAATGTAATACCATGCGGCCTGCTGGTACAAGTTTTGTCAGTTAAATAATGTTAATCAAAAACGCGTTTGATGCGCTTTTAACAAGATTTAACCATATTGGTCTCTTTTGTAACAAGATTATTAAATTTGTAGCATATTATAAAGGACATGAGCAGAAAAATTGCATTCTCTAAATATCAAGGCGCAGGCAACGATTTTATTTTAATTGATAACCGCAACAACGGTTTTGACCACAATAACCATGATTTAGTGGCCAAAATGTGCGATCGTCGTTTTGGTATCGGTGCTGATGGTCTGATGCTATTGGAGTATACAAAAAATTCTGATATCAGGTCTGATTTCGACATGATTTACTATAACGCAGACGGTCAAAAAGGTTCGATGTGCGGCAATGGCGGACGCTGTATTGTTGCTTTTGCCCGTGATCTTGGCGTTATTGAGCAAGACACTGTCTTTATGGCAGTTGACGGCTTACATCATGCCAATATCCAAGCCGAGCAAGTACAACTTGGCATGATAGACGTGAACAATTTCGCTCGCGATGGCGAAGCGTATATCTTGCAAACTGGATCTCCGCACTACGTAGAATTCGTATCGGGGCTGGCAGATTTAGATGTCTTCACAGTCGGTGGGGCGATTCGAAATAATGAAACCTACAAAACCGAAGGTATCAACGTCAACTTTGTGGAGAAAGAGGGAGAAGATGCCTATTTCTGTCGTACTTTCGAACGTGGCGTAGAAGATGAAACATTTGCTTGTGGTACTGGCGCGACGGCCGCAGCGATGGCCATTGCCCTGCAAGAAGAACGCGAAGGACATCAAGAAATTGGTATTCGTGTATTAGGTGGCCAATTACGCATTGCCTTCGACAAACAAGGAGATACCTTTACCAATGTGTGGTTGCACGGCCCTGCCAAATCGGTATTTCAGGGCGAATTTTAAACTCTAGCAGGAGAATGGTATATTAGTGGTCTTTTTTGCGAGACAGCACTACAATCATTTCATGCAGCAAGTTGATTCCAATCTTCCTTTTCGATTAATTTACTCTTTGGGTGAGCACCCTTATTTGGGCTACCTCATCGAGCCGCATGTGGTGCAGCTCAATAGCAATGGATCGCTATCACTTACTTATAAAAGAGTGTTTAGCAATACGGCTGCGGAGTACGCTGCAGGATTATCTGATGCAGATATGGAGATGATTCGCTTGCTCGATGAAGTCGAGCAAACACATATCATCAAGCGGTATCACAAAAAACCGATTCGTCCGGCAGATTATTTCACCAAGATATTCGATCAAAAAATATATCAGTTTGTTCGCCCAAAGATCGAACAACGATTGCTCAAAGTACTCGACAAACTGGAAGGCCGTCCGCTCTATCTAATGAGCAAAAAAGATGGTTATCCGGCCGAAACGAGATTGCAAATTGCGCAAGAACCTGCTTCTATCCTATTTCATTTCAGAAGAAATGAAGAAGAAACGCGCTATTTCCCGACCATCAAATACCAAGGACACCGCATGGAGTTTATGTATAAAGATGCAAGTGTCATTATACAAGAACAAGCTTGGTTGTTACTCGAAGGCACCTTGTATCATTTTGATCAACCGCTAGACGGCAAGAAGCTCAGCCCATTCTTACAAAAGCGTTTTATATCGGTTCCTCGCAATACGGAAAAGAAGTATTTTGAAACCTTCGTGACCAACCTCATCGAGCGTCATAATGTCTATGCAGAAGGTTTTGACATCAAAACCATGAAAGAAGATGCCGTGCCGATCTTAACCATTCGCTACGCGGAAGGCCAAGCTCCACAAGTGGAATTGAGCTTTCGCTATGGTGACTATACGTTTCCGCCTAGCATCGAACGCTCGATCACGGTTCGTTTGCAACATGATGAAGAGCAAGATACGTACACCTTCACCCGGATCAAACGATCGGTGAAATGGGAGCAAAAGCAAGAAACTGCGCTGATCGAATTGGGTTTACAATCCAAAGATCGCCTCTTCGGCTCATTCGGCGTAGCCGCTGCTTCAGGTGAACACAGCTTTTCGATCTTCGAGTGGTTGAACAAGCATATAGAACAGTTAAAAGAATTGGGCTTTGTCGTCGAGCAACAAACCGGTGCGAAACGATTCTTTCTGGGCTTGGCCAGCGTCGACATGACGGTGGAGGAAAACAATGATTGGTTTGATCTACAAGCTTTCGTTTCTTTTGGGTCTTACAAGATTCCATTCGTGCAATTGCGCGATCATATCCTGAATAGGATTCACGAGTTTGTACTACCAAATGGCGAGATTGCGGTGATTCCCGAAGCTTGGTTTGCACAGTACGAACACTTATTCCATTTCTCCAACTCCACCGATGGATTGAAACTGAATAGAATGCATGTCGGCATTCTACAAGACATCAGCGAACATGCGATGGTTTCTTTCCAACGTAAATTGGAGAAACTAAACTCGTTTGAAGAGATTGAGCAGATGCCACCGCCGCTGCATTTCAAAGGACAATTACGCGCTTATCAGCAGGCGGGCTACAACTGGTTTCACTTCTTGCAGCAATATCGTTTTGGCGGTATTTTGGCGGATGATATGGGATTGGGAAAGACCGTACAAACTATTGCGCTACTGCAACGGCAAAAAGAAAACCGCGCCGAAGGCGAACATGCGGTTACCTCTTTGCTTATTTTGCCGACGTCCTTATTGTACAATTGGCAGAAAGAAGCCGCTCGTTTTGCGCCCAAACTCCGCGTGCTGCTGCACACCGGCTATGCACGTACCAAAGATTCTTTCGCATTTACGCACTACGATCTGGTAATTACCACCTATGGTGTGGTCAGAAGTGATGAGGCATTGTTTAGCGCATTCTTCTTCGATTACATCATTCTCGACGAGAGTCAGCATATTAAAAACCCGCGATCGAAATCATTTAAAGCCATCAAAACTTTGCGGAGCAAACATCGCTTGGCACTCACCGGTACTCCGATCGAAAACTCGGTAGCCGATCTTTGGACGCAGATGCACTTTTCGAATCCCGGATTATTGGGCAATTACCATTATTTCCAAGAGGAATTTGTGATTCCGATCGAGAAAAAGAAGGATGAGGATCGTGCGCAACGCCTGCAAGCGATGATCAAACCATTCATCCTACGCCGCACGAAGAATCAGGTGGCTACAGAACTACCTTCTAAAACGGAGCAAATCGTGTATTGCGCGATGAATGACAAGCAAGCGGAATTGTACGACAGCACGAAATCGGCTTATCGCAATGTCCTCTTGGACGAACCTGCGGCAGGTGAAAACAGTCAGATGACCTTGTTGCAGGGTTTGATGAAATTGCGGCAGCTGGCCAATCATCCGCACATGGTAGATCAGGAATATGCCGACGGCTCAGGAAAATTTGATGCGGTACTGGAAATGTTAGAATCCGTACCTACGCAAGATAGCAAGATCTTGATCTTCTCTCAGTTTGTGAAGCATTTGGATATTTTCCGCCAGCATTTCGACCGCAAGAAAACGAAATACGCTTACTTGGATGGTGGCACGAAAGATCGCGAAGCGGCGGTGAATCAGTTTAAAAACGATGCGGAAACACGTATCTTTCTGATTTCGATCAAAGCGGGTGGCGTGGGTCTGAATCTGACGGAGGCAGATTATGTATTTATTCTAGATCCGTGGTGGAATCCAGCGGTGGAGCAGCAAGCCATTGACCGCAGCCATCGCATTGGCCAAGAGCGCAATGTGTTTATCTACCGCTTCATCAGTAAAGATAGCGTTGAAGAGAAGATTGTGTCCTTACAAAACCGCAAAAAGAAACTCTCTTCCGCGTTGATCACGACAGAAGAGAGTTTCGTAAAATCCTTATCCCGCGAAGACCTAAGCATCCTCTTGGAGTAATCGGCTTATTTGTATAGTATTCGGAACTTGATCGTATTATCGATCTGCTTCAGTTGTTTCAACATTTCCTTATCATACTGCGCATCGACATCGGTGATGGCGTAGCCAATTTCATCTTTGGTCATCAGAAACTGAGAGAAAATATTGACTTCATTTTCTGCATACACCTTATTGATCTGCGCCATAATGCCCGGTACGTTCTTGTGAATGTGAATCAAGCGGTGCGCGTGTTTCAACTTCGGTAAAGTCATCGCTGGGAAATTGCGACTCATATAGGTATCGCCATGATTGATGAAATCTGCCATGCGACGCGGAATAAATTCGGCATTGCGTTTTTTATGGCGTTTATCATCAAAAATCACCACGCCTTTTTCGCAACATACCGTGCGCGACACATTGCCTTTTACATCGCCTAAGTAGCCTAAAACTTTCAGCTTATTAGCTCGGCGTAGCTGATTGGGATCGATTGAGACATTATCTCCCAGAAGCAACATACCAACATCCTTCACGTATTTCTCCTCAAAGCTATCTTTGATACGGACTGAAAAGCCATCATTCTTCAATATCTCGGCGGCCACATTGGGTACATTGCCAATAATTAGGCAGAGAATTCGATTTTTCGGATACGAGATCGCACGTGGTAAATCATTGACATACAGAAACTCATCAAAACTTGGCGTGACGTGATCTGCTTTCTCGGTGACGGATTGGCGTGCAATATTCTCCGTAAACGCATAGAATCGTTCGATCAATCCAGATTCCTTCAACTGGAAATCGGAATAACCATCACCAATACCGAACAATCGGCCTTGTACGTTGAGCTCTTTCAGCAATTTCACCTTGCCCCCTTCATCAGAAAGTGGATTGGTATCGTCGTAGCCCACAATATTTCCTTCATCATCAAATAAGAAGGTATTGGCATAAATATTCTCGGTCTTGATACCGTACGGCGCCACGACAGGCGTAATAAACTCCTTAAATCCACCCGATACAATCCATGCCGTATCGGCGTTGGCTTGAAAGAAAGCACGATTCCGATCAAAAGATTTGGAAACCTTCTTTTTGAGGTGTTTGATCAATTGATCCAGATGGGTTCTATTTGCTTTCAATAAGCTGATTCGGCCAGTAAGGCTTTCGCGAAAGGAGATCTTTCCTTCCATCGCCAAATTGGTATAGCGTTCTATTTCGCGGTATACGCTTTCTTGTTCGGGACTTCCTTCTAGAGATATTCTGGCTAATTCGTCCAGCGCTTCTACTTGTGTAAAGGTGCTGTCGAAATCAATGATATAATAATTTTTCACGCTCCGTATGGATTATTTGGCATAATATGCCTGGTATACATTCTTAAGGGTTTCGGCTACTGGCACGAATTGATGGGCAGTAAGTCGAGTGATCTTGGAATTATCGTAGCTCAATTTTTCGGAAGCTGCCCTGGCGGCATATTTGGTGAGTGCCGACGGTTGTCCGAACAGCGTCGCTTTTACCTTGGCCAATCGCCATGCGATTGACATTAAGGTTTTGCTCGCTTGGATGGTGGGTGCTGGTTTTCCCATTAAGGCGCTAATGTCTGTCAATAAATCGCGTGACAATACATTCTCACTGTTTAATATGAATCTTTCGCCAGAAATTTTGGAATTCATCAGCCAAATCATAATACTAGCCACATCCGTGACATCAACGATACCAACAGAGCCGATTGGAAAGATTTTCAGTCCTTTTTTGACTTGGTCGAATAAGGCATTGGCGGCAACTTTTCCTTTGCCCAGTCCCACGCCCATCATAATCGATGGATTGACAATCACGGCATCAAGATCTTCTTCCATCCCGCGCCACACTTCCATCTCCGCATCATGCTTCGCACGAGAATATAGGGCAGTTTTTCGTGTCATTTCCCATTTCGCCTCTTCAGTAACTGGCTGTCCGTTTTTGTTGGACCCAAGTGCTGCTATGGAACTTACATGCACCAAGCGTGCCCGATGCTCTACACACAGATTTACGATATGCTTAGTACCTTCTCGATTGATTTGAGTGATCTGGGCAGCATCTTTCGATTGATTGGAAATCATCGCCGCACAATGGTACACATACTTAATACCTGAAAACACTTCCTGTAAAGCGAAATAATCGGTGATATCGGCATCTTCCCATTGTACCAAAGAAGATGCTTTTAGTGCATCGGGTATAATGGATTGTGGTCGCTTTAGAGCGATGACGCTATGCCCTGCATCTATCAACTTTTTGATCAATACAGATCCCAAAAAACCGGTTCCTCCAGTTACTAAAATCATCTTCTACCTAGGTGTTTGACATTGCTTCCTTCAAAAGTATAGTAATTATACATACCATGCAAATGCTTATTTGTGGGAGCAAAAGCGAAGGAATAAGTGCATCTTTGTAGTAAACAAAAGCGATTTATTTACGTAAAGTACTTTTAGCATCACCATATTCATGACTTTAGCAGATTTTTTTCAACCGATAATCCTTTCTGAAATTACGTCTACGACAGATTTTCTTAATTCACAACTCGGCAAAACCATCACACGTTACGAAGAAAGCTTCCCTGATTTGGAGGATGCCGATACCAGACCGCATCTGGCTATTGTGGGCGTGGAAGAGGATCGCGCCGCGGTGAATAACCGTGGAACTGCGAAAGCACCGAACGAAGTGCGTAAGCATTTGTATGAACTCTATGAAGGCGATTATACGCTACGCATTGTTGATTTAGGAAATATCAAAGCAGGTGCACGTATCGAAGATACATACGCGGCACTACGTAATGTGGTAGAGGAATTGGTGAAAATGCAGATCGTACCCGTGATTATTGGTGGCGGACAGGATCTGACCTACGCACAGTATCAAGGTTATGAAAATCTAGAGCAAAAAGTTGAGGTAGCGGTGATCGATTCTCGATTTGACCTAGATCAAGAAAGTGATGAGAATACGACCTTGAACTCCACGACATATCTTAATCACATCATCTTGCACCAGCCAGATTATTTATTTAGCCTGAGCAATATCGCCTATCAAACGTATTTGGTGAGCAAGGAGTCAATCAACATGTACAATAAGTTGTTTTTCAACACCATGCGCCTTGGCGCAATTACCGGAAAACTGGACCAGTCCGAACCCTTGATCCGCGCAGCGGATATGGTGAGCTTTGATATGGGTGCGATTCGCGCTTCGGAAGCAGGTGGCAATGCGAATGCAACACCGAATGGATTATATGGCGATGAAGCTTGTCAGCTAGCGCGCTATGCGGGCATGTCCGACAAATGTTCGTCGGTGGGATTCTATGAGTTCAACCCAACATTCGATCCAATGGGACATAGCGCGATGTTGGTCGCTCAGATGATTTGGTGTTTTGTAGATGGTTTCTATTCGCGTAAGGGCGATGCGCCAATGTACCCGAAATCCAATTATATTATCTATCGCACTTCATTAGAAAGCGACGACTATGAATTGGTGTTCGTGAAGAGTAAAAAATCAGATCGTTGGTGGATGCAGGTTCCATATTTCGGTACCAAATCGGTGAACGAACGATTTTTCTTGGTTCCCTGCCGATACGAAGATTATCAATTGGCCGTAGATGGCGAAATGCCGGATTTGTGGTGGCGTACACATCAGAAGTTACAGTAAGTGTTTTTATTCAAACTTTTTCTTGATAAAAAGTTTGGCAAAAATCAAGACTGCGTCCCTTACTGCTACCAGTCCTCAGAAATCCTAAACAAAACCACGAAGTGCTCAGCGCAGCTAAATAAACTCGCTACGCTCAAACAGATTTTTGTTCTTTACGGATTTGCTTTCAGACGGCTGGACGTAGTCGGAACGCTAGGTCGGTTGAATCAGTAACTTTCCAACTCATAAAATGCCGCATTAGCGGATTGGCAATTGCACTAGGATGCACGGACGTTGTGCCAATACGGTCAGCGGCGAGGTTTTTGCATACTTTTTTACGGAGAAAAAGTATGAGCCCGCCCGGCTCGAGGGCAAGCACAAACAGATTTTTGTTCTTTACGGATTCCTTTCAGACGGCTGGACGCAGCCGGAACGCTAGGTCGGTTGAAGCAGCAACTCCCCATTCCGTCAAAATGCCGCCTTAGCGGATTGGCAATTGCACTAGGATGCACGGACGTTGTGCCAATACGGTCAGCGGCGAGGTTTTTGCATACTTTTTTACGGAGAAAAAGTATGAGCCCGCCCGGCTCAAGGGCAAGCTCAAACAGATTTTTGTTCTTCACGGATTTGCTATCGGACGGCTGGACGCAGCCGAAACGCTAGGTCGGTTGAAGCAGTAACTTTCCAACTCATAAAATGCCGCATTAGCGGATTGGCAATTGCACTAGGATGCACGGACGTTGTGCCAATACGGTCAGCGGCGAGGTTTTTGCATACTTTTTCGCGGAGAAAAAGTATGAGCCCGCCCGGCTCGAGGGCAATACTAACATCTCAATACGCAATACTAATCTCTCAATACTAGATACTAACATCTAAAATCAATACCCCCTCGCTACATCATCCCCGCGCGGATCTGCGCCAGTTTGCAATTTACCATTAGGCAACACAATAATATTCTCCACGCGACCGATATTTCCACGTTCGTGGAATTTGTAACCAGCTTGCTCCAAGCTTTTGCGTGTATCAGCTTTGATAGCGGCATCTTCCACATCAATCTGATCGGGCAGCCATTGATGATGAAATCGCGAAGCAGAAACCGATTCTTGCGCGTTCATCCCGTAATCGATCACGTTGGTAATGGTTTGAAATACCGATGTAATAATCGTAGAACCTCCTGGTGTCCCGACGACCATAAATAGCTTACCTTCTTTCTCCACGATTGTTGGCGTCATCGAACTCAGCATGCGTTTATTTGGCGCAATAGCATTGGCCTTGCCGCCAACTAGGCCGTATAAATTAGGCACGCCAGGTTTCACCGAAAAATCGTCCATCTCGTTGTTTAATAAAAAACCAGCGCCTTTTACCCACACGCCAGCACCGTAAGCGCCATTCAAGGTAGTGGTGAGCGAAACCGCATTGCCCTCTTTATCGACGATACAATAATGCGTCGTTTCTTCCGACTCGTAGCCCGCAAATTTAGATGCCAAAACTTCGCTGCTTGGTGTCGCTTTGGCGAAGTTGATTGCTTTCATGCGCGCTTTATTACGGTCATTATCCATCAATTCCTTCATCGGCACGCGATGAAAATCCGGATCGCCCATGTGCGTCGCGCGATCTGCGTAAACCCGTCGTTCGGCCTCTACAATCACGCGTACCGCGGAATCACTTTGAAAACCCCAATCGGTCAATGGATACAACTCCACCGATTGCAATAAGGCAATTAGCGCCGCACCGCCACTCGATGGTGGTGGCATAGAGATCACGCGGTGACCGCGATACATTCCTTCTACTGGTTTGCGCCATACGGCTTGATAATTCTCCAGATCCGCTTTGCTCATAATACCGTTGCCACGCTGCATTTCTTTCACAATATGATCGGCGGTCTCGCCTTTGTAAAAACCATCCCGCCCTTCATTCGCTACGCGCTCCAAGGTGCTAGCCAATTCGGGTTGCTGAAATACATCGCCCTCTTTCCATGCTTCGCTACGGATAATCGCTGCGCCATCGACATTGAGTTTCGAAAAAAGCTCCTGATGTTTATTAAATTCGGCGGCTTGCATGCTCGTAATTTGAAAACCTTCTTTGGCGAGTTTAATGGCTGGCGCAACGAGGGCTTTCCAATCCATCGAGCCATATTTCTCGTGTGCAGCAACCATTCCAGCAACGGTGCCCGGTACGCCTGCAGCCAGCTGTCCATACAGGCTTAAATCTGTAATCGCATTCCCGTCGGCATCCAAGTACATGTCTTTGTCAGACTTTTCCGGCGCTTTCTCTCGAAAATCTAATGCATCTACATTGCCGTCATGACTTCTGTACAGCATAAAACCACCACCGCCGATGTTGCCCGCATTAGGATATACGACGGCCAAAGCAAATTGAACCGCAATAGCCGCATCAATGGCATTACCGCCCTCTTTTAAGATTTGCACACCCACATCAGACGCCAATGGATGAGCTGCGACGACAGCACCGTGTTCGAATTCGTTTGTTTGTGCGGAATGCTGATTGTTGGAGTTCTGACACGAACTGAACAACAAGAACGCTATTAATAAGTGAGATAGTATTTTCATGTCTGTTGTTTGCTTGTTGGTATTAGCTTACAAGTGTATATCCTTTTTGTACAACGGTTCGCGTTACTTCACTACGCGTTCGCTGTGCTGGACTTGACCTAAGGCATCAAGGTACAAAAAATATTGTTTTGTAACTTGATGGTCTACCAAAGGGGTCGTTATTATTTACTCATTTTACTTTGAGTTTTTAATTCCAGCAAACTTCTTATTCCAATCATTAGGAAAGCCAAAACGCCAAAAACAAAACCTATCCAAGGATTATAAGCGACGCCTTTGGTCATAATTATCCACCCTCCGATAGTTGTTCCAAGTGTTACTCCCAAATTACCAAATGATGTTGCTAAACTATTCGCAAACTCTAAGCTACCAGGTACCGAAGAAATCATATAAGTAGAAGCATTCAAGAAGCTAGGCGAATAAAGAAAGCCCCAAATACCTATAACCAGAATAGTTGCAAAAGTATTGCCTCCCGAAAAATGCAGGAGAATCGGCGTCAGAATAGTTCCAGAAAGAAAAAAAGCGGTGGTCTTAGTTACGTTCTTATTCAACATCTTTCCCGCAACCTTCATCGACAAAAGACCAATGACCCCAAAAACAAGCATCATATAACTGATCATGGTATTATCCATTCCCTTTGCTTTGTTCAGGTATTCAGCAAAATAGCTGTAAGTAGAAAACCAAGCCGTTATCATAAAGAGATTCATGGCTGTACTAACTATAAAAGTCGGTTTTGTAAGAATCTTCAATTGGCTTCCATATGACTTCTTTTCTTTGACGGGCATCGGTGGCAATACAAAATAAATGCTTGCCAACGCAATGATACTAACGATTGCCTGCACCAGAAAAGAATATTCCCAAGACCACATACTTGCCAGCCAAGTAGCAAATGGAACCGTAGTCACCATCGCAAAGGCAACGCCGCTGAACACAATTCCCATCAATTCATTTTCATGCTCTTTATCTGCCTTGGAGATCGCTACGGCCAAAGCCGTTGCAATGTAGACGGGTTGCAGAAACGCGGGCAACACCCGAACCAGCATCAATAACCAGAACGGCGGAGAAAAAAATGAAACCACGCCCGTAAGCACAAAAATAGAAATTGCGGTTACCATTATTTTTTTTCGGTCAAAACCAGACACCAATAAGGTCATAAATGGTCCGGTGATCGCAATCACCAATGCAAATACGCTTAATAAATACCCTGCCTTATCGATGCTGATACCATAGTGCTCGGCGATTTGAGGTAAAATCCCAATGACTCCAAATTCGGTGGTAATGATTCCTACAAAACCAAGGCTGCCGATGTATGCATATTTTTTCATCACAATAAGCTCTTTTAAAATGAGCTGCAAAACTGTTGTTTAAATATTACATTTGCTGGGTACACCACCATTTGTGAGGTACACACAAATTTGTAAGTAATGGGGAAGAGAAAGGAAAATTCAACGAATAGGTTGAATGAAAAAGTCATTATGGAATGTGACTTGATGTATGCGATATGTAAAATAGGTGGGCGATGGAAATTAATGATTTTATGCAAACTGGAAAAGGGCAAACTACGTTTCAGTGAGATAAAAAGATGTATCCCAGAGATTACCGAGCGTATGCTTGCCTTACAGCTACGTGAACTGGAAAAAGATGGTTTAGTAAAACGTACCGTCTATGCGGAAGTTCCGCCTCGAGTGGATTATGAATTGACGGATATTGCTATTGGTTTAGTTCCCGTGTGGAGACAGTTGGAAGATTGGGCAGTGCAGCATAAATCGTTGTTGCAAAATGATAAAAGTAAAGTCCATGAAATAGCATAACTTTCATTTGCCTATCACTATGATTAAATCGTTTGGCCAATAGCGTCATTATTTAAATACGAATGCCTGCTTTAACGTGACTGACCTTTGGGAATCACTACTTTCTCGCCTCTTTCGCGCATTTGCTCCCGTACTTCAACGGGTGAAAGAGGCGGCCAAGCGATCCCTTTGTCAATAAGCTGATCACGCACTTGCACAAACTGCTCGCGCAAAGGATTGTTAGGGTTCATCTCTTCAATGGCTTGATATATCGACCAGATGGGCGTTACACCATTGACGGTTGCCAGGTGGATATCAGCTCCTTGCTCAATCAGATAAGCTGTGATTGCTGGTTTTACGCTTGTCGTCGACTCATACAAGGCTGTGCCTCCCATACTGTCCTGATCATTGATACGAGCGCCGTGCGAAAGTAGCAACTTCACGTGATCGAGACCGCCAAACACGCCGCGTTGAAGCATGAGTTTTCTACGCGGATAAATATGGTTTGGACTTAATCCGCCATCTAGCATGGCCTTCAAAAAACGCGTGTCATCATGTTTCATAAATGTCGCCTCCAAGGCACTACCCAACCCTTGCGCAATTTGCTCATCTGGGTTCACACCTAACTCTATCAACGCGGTGATCGCATCAAATTTTTTATTAAAAATAGCAAACCACAGCAAGTCCATATCTTTTTTGCCTTTCAGCGAAAGGTCTTGCCCTTCTGCGAGTTTTTTAAGTCGTAGAGTATCTTCCGATTCAATGGCCTTAGCTATCTTCAAGTAGTCATCCTGAAAAAAATCTTCCGCACGGTATTGTTGCATATTGCTCTCGTGCTGACAGGAGCTGAAAAACAACACTGCGACTAATATGTGAGCTACCATTTTCATCTGTCTTAGGTGCTTGTTGGTATTTGATTATTTGAGCTTCTCGTTATTGGCGTGACGATCCGCATCGCGTACGGTTTTCTTTTCCAAGTTCTTTTGCAATGCTTCGGTGAGGTTAATGCCAGTTTGATTGGCCAAACAGATTAATACAAAAAGCACATCGGCCATCTCATCCGCCAGATTCACCTCTTTGTCGGAAGCTTTAAACGATTGCTCTCCGTATTGACGCGCCATAATGCGCGCTACTTCTCCCACCTCTTCCATCAGCATAGCCGTATTCGTTAATTCGTTGAAATAACGAATGCCTGTCGTATTGATCCATTCGTCTACTTTGGTTTGTGCTTGCTCGATCGTCATATTTATAGTGTTGTGTGTTTCCTATTAAAAATTCTCTTTGTCTTTGGTGTTCATCATAATCGTCACCGGTCCATCATTCTCCAGACTGATCTTCATATCTGCCCCAAAAATTCCTGTTTGCACCGGTTGGCCTAACAGTTCGCTACAGCGCAGAATCATATCTTCATACATGGGCTTTGCCTTATCTGGCTTCGCCGCACGAATAAAAGATGGCCGATTACCTTTCTTGGTTTGCGCGTACAAGGTGAATTGCGAAATGAGTAATAAGCCGCCGCTCACATCTTGCAGGGAGCGATTCATCAACCCTTGATCGTCGGAAAATATGCGCATACTACAAATCTTGGCGGCCAGCCATGCGGCATCTTCGTCTCCATCTGCCTCTTCCACTCCTAGCAAAACCAATAATCCCTGTTTGATGGCTCCCGTTTCGACACCATCTACATGGCACGCGGCATAATTGACCCGCTGAATGACTGCTCTCATGGTTTAAAATTAGGCAAATTTGCCGAAATGTGAGATGCGGATATCCTGACAGCTTGACACGCAACTTTTGCAGAAATCTGACAACCAGGGAGCAGACTTATGCAAAAATGTCTCCTAAATATGTAAATCCTGCTTTGGCATAATTGGTGATGCGAAGAATGTATAAACGTAAATAAAACATAAAATAAATAGAATAATTATGGCATTAAGTATCAAACCTATCGGCGACAGAGTCGTAGTTGAGGCGGCTCCAGCAGAAGAGAAAACAGCATCAGGAATCTATATTCCAGATACAGCGAAAGAAAAACCTTCTCAAGGAACAGTGGTAGCAGTAGGAACTGGTAAACCAGATGAACCATTGACTGTACAAGTAGGCGATAAAGTGTTGTATGGTAAATATGCAGGTACAGAGATCACGTACGAAGGTAAAGAGTACTTGATCATGCGTGAATCAGACATTTACGCGGTACTGTAAGTTAAGTTTTAATCGATTATTAGATTTAAGTAATAGCAAGAAATGGCAAAACAGGTAAAATATAATGTTGAAGCGCGTGAAGCTCTGAAAAAAGGGGTAGATACGTTAGCAAATGCAGTAAAAGTAACGTTAGGACCAAAAGGTCGTAACGTCATTATCGAGAAAAAATTCGGTTCTCCAGCGATCACTAAAGATGGTGTAACAGTAGCAAAAGAAATCGAATTGAAAGACGCCGTGGAAAACATGGGCGCGCAAATGGTGAAAGAAGTGGCTTCTAAAACTGCTGACCAAGCAGGTGACGGAACGACTACTGCTACCGTATTGGCACAAGCAATCGTAGCGCCTGGTATCAAGTCGGTAGCGGCTGGTGCAAATCCAATGGACTTGAAACGCGGTATCGACAAAGCAGTTTCTGCAGTAGTAACTAACTTGCAGTCGCAATCTCAGGTTGTTGGCCAAGACAATAACAAAATCAAACAAGTAGCGTCTATCTCTGCTAACAACGATGAAGTGATCGGTTCGTTGATCGCACAAGCGATGGAAAAAGTAGGTAATGATGGCGTGATCACGGTAGAAGAAGCAAAAGGTACGGAAACTGAAGTAAAAACAGTAGAAGGTATGCAGTTTGACCGTGGTTATTTGTCTCCATATTTCGTGACCAACTCCGAAAAAATGGAAGCAGACTTAGAGAACCCATACATCTTGATCTACGACAAGAAAATCAGCAACATGAAAGAATTGTTGCCAATCTTGGAGAAACAAGTACAAACCGGTAAACCATTGTTGATCATCGCCGAAGATTTAGATGGTGAAGCATTGGCTACTTTGGTGGTAAACAAAATCCGTGGTTCATTGAAAGTGGCTGCTGTAAAAGCACCAGGATTCGGTGATCGTCGTAAAGCGATGTTGGAAGATATTGCGATCTTGACTGGCGGTACCGTTATTTCTGAAGAAAGAGGTTACAAATTGGAGAATGCTGAACTAGATATGCTAGGTCAAGCAGAGAAAGTGGTTATCGACAAAGATAATACTACTGTAATCAACGGATCTGGAAACGGTGAAGAGATCAAAGCACGCGTAGGACAAATTCGTTCACAAATCGAAACAACTACTTCTGATTACGATCGTGAGAAATTGCAAGAGCGTTTAGCGAAGCTTTCTGGCGGTGTGGCTGTTCTTTACGTAGGTGCTACTACTGAAGTAGAGATGAAAGAGAAGAAAGATCGCGTAGACGATGCATTGCATGCTACTCGTGCTGCCGTTGAAGAAGGTATCGTTGCTGGTGGTGGTGTTGCTTTCATCCGTGCAACAGAAGCGTTGAAAGACTTGAAAGGTGATAACGAAGACGAGAACATTGGTATCGATATCATCCGCCGTGCAATCGAGGAGCCTCTTCGTCAGATCTGTTTCAACGCAGGTATCGAAGGTGCCGTAATCGTACAAAAAGTAAAAGAAGGTTCAGCAGATTTCGGTTACAATGCGCGTACTGATGTATTCGAAAACTTAATCGCAGCTGGCGTTATCGATCCAACTAAAGTATCTCGCGTAGCCTTAGAAAATGCAGCTTCTGTAGCTTCTATGTTGTTGACTACCGAGTGTGTGTTGGCAGATGAGCCAGAAGAAGCTGGTGCAGCTGGTGGCGGTGCTCCTGCAGGTATGCCAGGTGGCATGGGCGGCATGATGTAAGCCAACAACTAGATTTTAATTATATATAGTGCAAAAGCCGGATATCCTGAGGGATGTCCGGCTTTTTTGTATTGATCTTTTTATACTGACGAAACAAAACCTCTCAATGGGTTTGTATTTTAAAACAAAAAATTAATGAAAAAGAAATAAAAAGTTTATAAATCATTTGTAAATTGAGCAATAATTACTTAAAATATCTCAATATGAAAAAAAATAGCAATTACAGGCGGAAGTGGATTTGTAGGATCTGCGATTTACAGAGCTTGCTTAAGTAGAGGTTTTAAGGTTTATTTGCTCGACAAAAACGAACCACCGTATGAACTTCCATCCGATGTCGTATGGGAAAAATGCGACGTCACCGACAAAGGACTGGTTATTAGCTGCCTAAACAGCATAAAGCCAGATCATATTTATCTCATCGCCGGTGTTCTCGGCACTACAGAATTGACGTACTCTCCCATGAAAGCCGTTAACACCAACATTGGCGGACTGGTCACATTTATAGAAGCTTTTATTAAGTTGAACTTTTTTCCTCGCGTCTTTTATGTCACAAAACCAAATGTATGGGAAAATATGTACACGATTACAAAAGAATCATCCGAACGAATCCTTAAGCTTTACATGTCTGAATTCAATATTGAAGGCTGTATCCATCGATGGTTCAACGCATACGGCCCTGGTCAACATACCCATCCCATAAGAAAAGCTGTGCCGAACTTTATACTAAATGCATTACACGATGTAGATATTGAAATTTGGGGAAATGGTCTTCAAACAGTAGATTTAATACATATAGATGATATTGCATACTTAGCCGTTGAAGCTATGAACAAACCAATAGCAACAAGGGAAAAAGTGATCGATATTGGCAGCGGAGTTGCCGTTACAGTGAATGAATTAGCTCAAACTATTCTCAGATTGACGAATTCAAGTTCAAAAATAATCCACAAGCCAATGAGACCCGGCGAAATTGAAGATACAGTACTCGTGGCAAACGTCAAAGACCTTAATCATGAAATAAGTAATGGATACATATTTAGGAATTTAGAAGAGGGACTTATTGAGACAATCGAATACTACAAATCGCTACCAGAAGATCATATAGCATCATATTTCGAATATTATAAAAGCGACGAACATGACAAATATTATTATCATTCTGGGCGCTCCGAATGATGACGATGGAAATCTCTCCATTATCGCTCAGGATAGGCTAAATTGTGCATATCGTGTCTTCCTATCTAATACAGGTTTCAAAATTATCTGCACCGGTGGGTTTGGAGCACATTTCAATAAAACAGAGAAGCCACATAGTTATTATGCTAAACAGTTTCTGATAGCTCGAGGTGTTCCAGAAGAAACCTTTCTTGATTCGCCTCTAACATCAAATACTATCGAGGATTTCACCGCAACAAAAGACCTGATCAACAGCGAAAAGCCAAACATCTTGGTGATCATAACGTCCGATTTTCATATGGAGAGAGCAAAGATATTATACAAGAATATTGTCAATTATGAGCGTGTTTTGTTTATTCCCGCGACATCTTCCCTTTCTGAGGAAGAGTTAAAACCCTTATTAGAACACGAGGAAAAAGCAATTGAATCCCTGTTAAAAGGACGTAGAAAATAGGCGTTGAAAAGTTCCGCAGCTTGGCTACTGGACATGAGTTAATTTTGGTTTATTAAAATTATCGCAAATAGGTGTGTTTTATATCACAATAAGCCCATTTAAGCGTTATACTATTATCCGAATACAAAAGCTGTACAATTAAACGATCATGAAGCTATTCGATGCCCATTTCCATATCATCAACCCCCAATTTCCATTAGTAGAAAACAATGGTTATCTGCCACCAGAATTTGTTACCAAAGATTACCTTCAGGCAACCAGTGCTTATGAGCTTGTGGGTGGAGCAGTTGTCTCTGGATCGTTTCAGGCTTTCGATCAGGATTATCTCATAGACACCTTAAGCACGCTTGGAGATGGTTTTGTTGGCGTTGCGAATATTCCGCACACGATGTCTGAGCTAGAATTGGCTCTATTGAACAAGGCAAATGTCGTTGCTGTTCGTTTTAATGTAAAACGGGGTGGCTCTGAAAAACTGGAGCATATCGAGCAGCTTTCTAATAAACTGTATGAGGAATACGGCTGGCACACGGAATTATACATCGACAGCAAAGATTTGAAAGAACTCAAACCCGTTTTGCAAAATATTCCCAAATTCTCTATTGATCACCTCGGACTTTCTAAAGAAGGATTGGATGATCTCTATTTTTGGGTAGATAAAGGCGTAAAAATAAAGGCGACAGGCTTCGGACGAATCAATTTCGATCCGATATCGGTGATGAAAAGGATCCACCAAATCAATCCGCACGCTTTGCTATTCGGCACAGACCTGCCATCTACACGGGCGACAGTCCCTTTTTCGGACAAAGACGTGCAATTGGTCTCCGATAATTTCTCGACGGATGATCTGGAAAAGATTATGTACAAAAATGCCGAGGCGTGGTATCATCGCACATGAGTCAAAAGATGCAACTTTCTATGGTGATGAAGTTCAAGGAGATTTTAAACCATTTCGAGTTACCGCTATTTGTTTGGGTAAACCGCTTGATAGATCAGTACAATCGGTGATGTTTGAATCACTTCCTCACTGTGATTTAGCAATGAAAGCTGAAATTTTATTTCCTTACCATCTGGAAAAGAAATAATCCGATCAATATCTTCCTCCAGAATAATATCTCTAAAATAACCTCTTGTATCCCAATTCATAGGCCTGGAAATGTTCTCGTCTGTTTTCACGATAGCCGAAAGCGGGCTATACTGCGCTGTACCATACAGTCGTGCTGTCTTTTCGCATACACCAAGCGGCATAGCATTATCTAGCTTATACTTAATTTCATGTGCGTCTATGGTATACATCTCACGCTTGCTATTGATCACCAAAGTATCGAAAAGTAATTTATAGATGTCGCCATCATTTGCACATTGGTTGTAGATGGTAGGTTCTATCACGGGTGGCTCGGGAATGTACACAGGATTTTTTTTATTACAGGATCCGATTAGGAAGAGAAAGGGGCTACAAATAATAACGATTAGCTTTAAAAATAGATGTATGTTTTTCATGGTTATTATAATCGGCATGGCGATGGTCGGCCAATATTTAATATTTCAAAAATAGATTAATTTTGTAGCCCCGAGCAGAATCGAACTGCTATCTAATGTTTAGGAAACACCTATTCTATCCGTTGAACTACGGGGCCAATAGTATATACAAAGATTTGAAAAAATTAGTCCACTATCAAGTTAAACGAATATTTAGTTCTCTCAACGGCAACCATAGGATTGATCAATAAATACACACACAAATTATAGATTAAGTTTATAAGTTATTGATAATTTCGATGTGACAATGGCATGTATTATATGTACTTTTGTACATCGAAATTAATACGAAAAATAAAATATCTTAACTATGAGCTTTACAGGCAAAAACTTCCCTAACATTACCGTAGACGCAATCGATTACATGGGAGATTATATCTCACTAAATATTTTTGAAAAGGCACAACAAGAGAATAAAAAGATCCTTTTATTCTGGTATCCAAAAGATTTCACTTTTGTGTGTCCTACTGAATTGCATGCTTTTCAAGCGGAAGTTGCTGAATTGGAAAAACGCAACACCATCGTGATTGGTGCATCTTGTGACTCTAATGAAGTACACTTTGCTTGGTTGAATACAGCAAAAGACAACGGCGGTATCGAAGGTGTGGAATACCCAATCATTGCAGATACTAACCGCAACTTATCAAGCGTGTTAGGCATCTTGGAAATGAAAGAAGTTGAGCACCCTGAATACGGTACTTTAGTAGAAGGTTCGGCTGTAACTTACCGCGCTACTTACTTGATCGACGAAACTGGAAAAGTATTCCACGAATCGGTAAATGATATGCCACTAGGTCGTAACGTAAAAGAATATATCCGTCTAATTGACGCATACACACACGTACAAAAACACGGTGAAGTATGTCCAGCGAACTGGGAAGAAGGAAAAGAAGCCATGAGCGCAACACGTGATGGCGTAGCTTCTTACTTAGCGAGCAACTAATAACAAAAGCCGTCCATTCGGTCTTTGAGTAAATTTTCGGGCTGACTAGAAAGCGTTTCTGCTACAGTGACATTTTTAGTCAGCTTTTTTGTACACCATTAAGCGCAAATAGCATGTTACAAGAATTAGATAATGACAATCTTCAGGAGATTGTAAACAGCAATGACACCGTATTAGTACAGTTCTCGGCCTCTTGGTGTGGCAATTGCCGCATTATGAAACCGAAGTTCAAAAAGCTATCTGGTGAAAATGAAAACGTAGCTTTTGTAATCGTAGACGCGGAAAAGTTTCCAGAATCTAGAAAACTAGCGAACGTAGATAATTTACCGACTTTTGCTGCCTTTAGTAATGGCAAATTGGTGAATCAGGTACAAACGAATAAGATTGATGGTTTAGTAGATTTATTAAATGAAGTTACCAGTAATTAAGCACCTGACCACTTTTATCGCAGAGAACGACGTAGATTTTGTCTTAGAAACCATCGAAACATTGGAATCCCTAACAGAAGTTTCGACGCTGAAAGATGAAGAGCTCGACGTGATTGGCGAATTGATCTCCAACATGTATGGTGCTGTGGAAGTCAACAAATTGATCAAAGAAGGACAAGCTCCAAAAGATGCGATCAATGCCTTTATGCAACGTGTAATGGGCTCGATAGACCGATAATACGGTTTTCCACAAAAAGCTGTGGAAAACGCGGTTTTTGTGGAAAAGTTTTTTACAGCCTTTTGCGTTTTAATAACATATAATGTCCTACTTTTATAGAAATGAAATTAATGCCTGACTCCGATTTCGTTTTAGGATGAAAGAAGTATCAGGTTTAGTATCAAGGGTTTTAAAAGGATTTTTAATTGTTGGTAAAAGGAATCAAATAACTATTTGATTCCTTTTATTGTTAATGTACATTCATACATGCTGCGCACACTTACTTTCCTAATACTGTTAATAACGCATAGTTTCTCTTTTGGTCAAACCATTATCCCAAAAAATTCTTCCGAAATCAAAGCTGGACTAGAGAAGCTCAATGTGCTAGGTTCTGTACTTTACTTTGCCGCTCATCCAGATGATGAAAATACCAAATTGATTGCTTGGTTGTCCAACGAGAAGAAATATGAAACGGCTTATTTATCCTTAACCAGAGGTGATGGTGGTCAAAATCTCATTGGTACGGAGATGGGTATCGAACTTGGCCTGATCCGCACACAAGAATTACTGGCCGCTCGACGTATCGATGGTGGCAATCAATATTTCAGCTCTGCGTATGACTTTGGATTTTCCAAAACCTTTGAAGAAACGTTTGCTTTTTGGAATAAGGAAGAGACGCTGCGGGAGAGCGTTTGGCTGATCCGCAAGTTGCGTCCAGATGTGATCATCACCCGGTTTCCGCCAGATCCACGCGGTGGCCACGGCCATCATCAGGCATCTGCCATTCTTGCGCATGAAGCGTTTATTGCGGCAGCGGATCCAAAACGCTTCCCAGAACAGCTGGACGAGTTGGATGTCTGGCAAGCGAAACGCTTGCTGTGGAATACGGCAAACTTTGGTGGACAGAATAATACATCGGACGATCAATTAAAGATTGAAACGGGCGACTTCAATACGTTACTAGGCGCTTCCTACGGCGAAGTATCGGCAATCAGCCGTTCGCAACACAAGAGCCAAGGTTTTGGCTCGGCATCGTCGCGCGGACAAAGCATTGAGTATTTTGAACATGTAGCTGGTGATCCAGCAAAGCAAACCTTATTCGATGGCGTCACGACAGATTGGTCACGCGTAGCGAACGCTGGATCAATCGCGCAGCACATTGCCGAGCTGAATAAGAACTTCGACATGAAAGCTCCACAAAAATCCGTACCGGCATTAATTGCGTTGCATAAAAGCCTGCAAAATATAGCAGACAAGCATTGGCGCGCCGTAAAAACGCAAGAGATAGAGGAACTGATCTTGGCCTGTGCTGGCTTTTATGTGGACAATTATACCTTAAAACCAGTTGGCATCGTGGGCGAATCGGTGGAGGTGTCTCAAGAAATCATTGTTCGCAATCCAAATATCGTCGCCAGCGTTGAGCGCATTGGCACGCAATCGATTCGTCAAACGCTCGAAAATAATAAGACTTTCCGTCATCAATATCAAATCACAGCGCCAGCCATTACGCAACCATTTTGGTTACGTAAGCCGTATACGTTGGGTAAATTTGATGTGGAAGAAGTTGATTTCGGCGCAGCCGAAAGTAGCGATCGCCCACAGACGGAGATTGTGGTTACGATTGATGGTCTTCCCATCACGATCCATCAGCCGATCTCACATCGTTATGTAGATCCAGTTCGTGGAGAAATCCACAATCCGCTACATATCTTGCCACAGATCACGGCTTCGGCAGTGCAAAGTGCCCTCCTATTAACGGATAAGGAACAGTCGCAGAAAATAGCAGTCACCTTTACACGGCATGATGATCGTGATCAAGCCCAGATTACCGTAAACGCACCAACGGGCATTCAAATATCTCCTTCTACAGTCGTTTTGAGTTTTGGCCAAGCCAAATCCATCACGCAATCTTTTGAAGTAAAAGCCGCCGCAGGCGGACCTGCTAAAGCATCCGAAGCGTCGGCTGAAGACATTAGCTTTAGCATAGGAAAGGATACGATTCGTCAGTATCGATTGATCGAATACAATCACATTCCATCGCAGGCTTGGTTTCCTAAATTGGCCATCAAAGCGGAAAAAATAGATTTGAAGATTCCGGTGAAACGCGTAGCGTATGTAACTGGAGCAGGCGATCGCGTGCCGGAATCATTGCGCGCTGTTGGTATGGTGGTCGATGTAATTCGTCCGCAAGAAATCTCGACGGTGAGCGCGGCCCAATACGACGCGTTAATCGTAGGCATTCGTGCTTACAATGTGTATGCTAACCTTACCGAATATACACCGGCATTGTTGCGCTATGCGGAAGCGGGCGGAACGGTATTGGTGCAATATCAAGTAAATTCCGGCGTAGCCGGAAAAGATATCGGGCCTTATCCTTTCCAAGTAACTCGCGCAAGGGTAACAGAGGAAGATGCTGACGTAAAATTTCTTTTACCAAACGACCTTTCTTTGCAAAAACCGAACAGCATTACTGAGGCGGATTTTGCGGGTTGGATACAAGAACGCGGATTATATTTTGTTGAAAATACGGATGCCACGTACCGCAAACCGCTATCCATGCACGATAAAAATGAAACTGCGCACGACGGCGCTCTAATCATCGCTCGGTATGGAAAAGGCAAATTTGTGTACACATCCTTGGCCTTTTTTAGGCAATTGCCCGCTGGAGTTCCGGGAGCTTACAGATTATTTGTAAATTTACTGGCAAAAGAAGAATAAATACAACGCATAACATTGATATGGAAAATACTAAAAACGAAAAAGCAACTTTGCACAATTCTCTTTACCTAATCGGTGCTGTCATGGGTGCCATCATTGCATTTGTATCGTCAGGAGCAACTTTGAGCTTAGTGACAGGAGCAATCGGCGGATTGATTTTCGCAAGCATCTTTGTGAAATTTGTTATCCCGCACAAGCCTAGTGATAGATAAGGGACTACCTTCCTTTATCGGTAGCTGGCGACGATTTTATTGGCTAGTTGCGCTGTGGCTCGTAGTCAATATTGCATTGATGTACTGGTTTACAAAATATTTTGAATGAGCGCTCTCGATTGGATAGTGCTCATTCTCACGTTGCTGGGTATCGTAACGTATGGAATCTACAAAAGTCGTAATGTTCAAAACATTGACGGCTACATGCTGGGCGATCGGGAATTGCCTTGGTACAATGTAGGTTTTTCGGTCATGGCCACACAAGCCAGTGCCATCACATTCCTATCCGCTCCAGGCTTGGCGTATACCTCAGGCATGAGCTTCGTACAATTCTATTTCGGCCTTCCTTTGGCCATGATTGTATTGTGCATCACCTTTGTACCGATCTTCCACCGGCTCAAAGTATATACGGCTTACGAATTCTTAGAAAAGCGTTTTGATGTGAATACGCGTGTGCTTACCGCGATCCTCTTCCTGATTCAGCGCGGTATCTCTACTGGCATAACGATCTTTGCTCCTGCCGTTATTTTATCCACTATTTTCGAGATTGACCTTACTTCAACCACTTTAGGGATCGGTATCATGGTGATCTCCTATACGGTGTATGGTGGCACAAAGGCGGTTTCCTATACGCAGTTGCTCCAAATGTCCATTATCTTTGGCGGTTTGCTATTGGCAGGCGTTTTAGTAGTGCATTTCTTGCCCGAAGAAATAGGTTTTTCAGAAGCACTACACATTGCCGGGAAATCCGGCAAAACCAACGCGATTGATTTCAGCTTTGATTTGAATAACCAATATACGGTATGGACCGGATTGATTGGTGGGTTCTTTTTGCAGCTATCTTATTTCGGCACGGACCAAAGTCAAGTCGGCCGCTATCTTACCGGATCTTCCGTACGCGAAAGCCGCATGGGATTGTTGATGAATGGCGTTTTGAAAATACCTATGCAGTTCTGCATCCTTTTGATTGGCGTATTGGTATTCGCCTATTATCAGTACAACACACCGCCGCTTTTCTTCAATCAGGCGGAGGCCAAAAAACTGGAAAATAGTAGCTATTCTGCCCAATACCAATCATTGATCACAAAACACGAGCAAACAAAAGCCGCCAAGGCTGCAGATGTCGAGGGATTAATAAAAGCGATGCAAGCCGACGATAAGCGGGCGGAAGAAGACTTTACTACAGCGCTGGCTACACACAATCAATCGACCGATTCGCTTCGCGCACAAATGATCGATTTGCTACAGCAAAATGATGCGGCAGCAGATACCAATGACAATAACTACATATTCTTATCTTTCGTTAGCGATGTATTTCCGAAAGGTCTGGTTGGCTTACTCATTGCGATTATCTTCCTAGCTTCTATGGGAGCGACAGCAAGTGCTATCAACTCCCTCTCGTCTACCACGGTAATCGATATTATTAAGCGATTCGTTCGCAAAACAGGCGATGATAAAACCTATTTACGCATTTCTCGATTCACGACGCTGTTTTGGGGAATTTTCACCGTGATTATTGCTTTGTATGCCAACCGGGTTGGCAACCTATTGGAAGCGGTGAATATTCTTGGTTCCCTCTTTTACGGAACCATACTCGGTATTTTTTTGGTCGCATTTTACCTCCAGAAAATTGGCGGAAAGGCGGTTTTTATTGCCGCTCTGCTTACCGAAGCCCTGATCATCTACATTTGGCAACAAGATGTGATTGCCTTCTTGTGGCTCAATTTGATTGGTTGTATCGGCGTGATTGTGATCGGTTATATCATCCAACTATTCTTGCCAGTACATAAAAGCATCGCGAAATAGGCAACTAAGGGCTTTCTTTACACATCACCTTTGTCCAGCCATTTCGGCACATTAGGCGCTTCGTAGTTATTCATTTTCTCTAGGAGATCCGCAATATTATCCGATACGAGCAACATATCTCTATTTTCTGGTTTGAGCAATCCTGCTACTACCATTTGGTCGATAAATGTAATGAGGTGATCATAGAACCCATTGACATTCAAGATGCCAACAGGCTTGCTGTGCAGTCCGAGCTGCGCCCAAGTGATCATCTCAAAAAGTTCTTCTAAGGTACCAAATCCACCCGGCAGAGCGATGACTCCTTCGCAGAGCGTGCTCATTTTCATTTTGCGCTCGTGCATCGTTTCGACCACGATCAATTCTGTCAAACCATGATGACCTACTTCTTTCGCGTCCAGAAATTCGGGAATCACACCGATCGCTGTTCCATTGGAATCCAATGCTGCATCTGCGACAGCGCCCATCAATCCAACTTTGCCACCGCCGTATACCAATGTGATTTCGGCATGCTCCAAATGTGCACCAACTTGGCGCGCGCTCTCCATCCACACCCCATCAAAACCGGGACTGGAAGCACAAAAAATTACAACACTCTTTATATTCATAACTCAAAGATAGGTCTTTTTCGAAAGCCTAAAAACCAGAAATCCTCCCTTTTGCAAAGGAGGATTTCTGGTTTTGTAGACGACTTATTTGCGCCTATTGTGCGCGATCTCTTTCTTCATTGCCGCTATCAGACTTACGAACACTCTGTTTCAGATTGCCGAAACGGAATGTGTACGTTAAACGTACGGTCTGACTATCATTGTACTGGCGGATATCAGTAAGGAATGCACCAAAGTTCGTACTGATGTTGTTTCGACTCGTACGAAAGATATCTGTCGCTGCCAATTTCAAGGTGCTGCGTGGATCTTTGAAGGTATAATTCACGCCCACATCCAGATTCCAGCGACTGTGGATTTTGTAGATGTTGTATACGAATGGCGACGTGTACGCCAATGATGTTTCTGCCGAGAATGATTTATTGATCTTGAAGTTGTTCATGTTGTTCAACTGAAACATAAATCCACCTTGATCTACGAACGAGCCTGCAATCGGACCTTTGAAGTACATATGCACCAAAGTCATATTGTTATTGATACTCCAGAAGTTACCCACTTTATATGGCGTATTGATATTCAAATAACTGTTCACTTGACGGCCCAAATTCTCGCGAATTACCCAAGATCTTTTTGTTTCTTCATCTTGCCCCATACTTTCAGTAATCGCATCGTTCGTGATATCGCTACCTAAGGTGAAATTGAACATCTGCATCCACGTGTAGTTTAACGAGAAGCCATGAGTGTACTGCGGCTGCAAAAATGGATTGCCGCGCATAAAGGTAAATCGATCGATGAAGTATTCGAATGGATTAAGATATCTATAATTTGGTCTTGAAATCTTCTTGGCGTAACTCAAGGATATGATATTATTCTCATTCAACGTGCGTGTGATACTGGCAGAAGGGAATAGGTCAAAATAACGACGTTTCACATTGCTTTCCATCGTGCGCGATTCTCCATTCGACAGCGTCAACTCCCCTCTCAACCCTGCTTTGATAGACCATTTGTTGATCTCTCTACTGTAGTCCGCGTAGGCCGCAGCTACTTGCTCGGTATAAATAAAATGATTGGGACGACCGGCAAATTCCTGCCATACGCCGTTGACAATGTGATCAAACTGCATATTATTGTCCGAACGGACATTACTGTATTTCAGCCCCGTTTCGAACTTATCCTTATTCTTAAATGGCTTGCTATAATCTATTCGCCCCACATAGATATTAATATCTACCGGCATCGCACTACGCTCAAACTCTGGATCATACAGCAAGGAGCCTTGCGCATCACGCATCAAATACTCATAGTTAATGGTATTGGTATTTCTAAAACGCGTCAAATCCGCATCCACAACAAGCTTACCGCCAGAAGTATCGGTCAAAAAGGTATTGTTTAAGTTGAGAGAATAGCGATTGAAACCAGCGCGCCCAAAGGTATTAGAATTTAGCATGGAATCGATTGGTCCACTTGGGCGACTCATGTTGGTAAAACTGACATTATCCTCTTCCTCAAAGGAATTATTGGCAGAAAATTGCGCGAGAAAGGTGTTTCTTTCAGAGGTTTTTTGCTCGATTCCAAATCGGTAGGTATGTGTCTTATCCGTCTGAAACAAATCGGATGTCTGATCGAAGGCCGTAGGTTCCTCCTCACCAACCACGCGATAAATATCCAAATCAAACTTTCGCTTATTCTGCATATAAGAGTACGTACCGAACAGTGTAGTATTATTTTTCTTGTAGTTCAAACTTGCCGAGGTATTACCGCGTGCATAATTCCCTTGCGCTAAACTTCCGATCAACGTACCATTAAAACCTTCGATTTTATTCTTTTTCAACACGATGTTGATACTACCGGATGAACCTTCCGCATCGTCTTTGGCGCTGCGCGTAGTAGCTACTTCAATATTCTTGATCTGTCCGCCGTCCATCGATTTCAGAAACGAGGCCAGTTGCTCACCCGTCATAAATGTTTGGCGGCCATCAATCGTTACATTAATACCTTCTCGACCCATTAACAGAATGTTTTCATCTTTATCGATGGTCACTCCTGGTGCACGTTGCAATACTTCTAATGCATTGTTTCCAGCAGCCAACGTGGAGTTTTCGACATCCATCACGAGTTTGCCATTGCTACTTCTAATCAAAGGTTGCTGTCCGGTAACTGCTACAGCTTCGATCGTTTGGCTTTGTGTCGTTAGTACAAAAGCGGGCATTTCTAACGTCTTTCCTGCAAATTCAAAAGGTGCAGATTGTGAAGAAGCATAGCCAATAGAGCCAACTTCTAAGTAATAATTTCCATTAGGCACGTAGCTGAGGGTATAATGTCCTTTTGCATCCGTTAGTGCGGATTTCAACAAAACCTTCGAGCTGCTGGTCATCAAATAAACCGTTGCTCCTTCTAGTGGTTCTTTCTGTTCATTGTGTACTGAACCCTGAATATGCACGGTTGCCTGCTGGGCAAAAGCTAGATTCGTTAGGGCAATAGTCGTCCAGGCAACTATAAATAGTATTCTAATCATTGGTTGGTAGTATGAAATAAGTTTTTTTTCTAAGTGTTAGACGCCAACTAGGACTCCGATGTTACATCTTCTTCCGCATTTTTTTCATCTTCATCCTTATCTGGATCGGCGGTAGCACATTTCAACCCATTTTTCGTCATGATCCACTCGGTAGATTTATGGTTGATGTTTGGATAACAATCGTGTATCCATACGCTATTTCTCACACGGTGATCCATATTATTCATAATGGTCACTTTCGTGCCGATTGGCAAGAACACACTCACATCGATACGCTGATCACGATACAATTTCTTTTTTGAGCTAAACAAGAAGTGGCTGTCAAACACAAGATTAGATCCATCTTGTTTCATCTGATAAGCGATATCAGATGCATTATCCGAAGCTTGCTTAAAAGTGCGACCTTTTGCGGTATAGTTGTATTGTATAAAGGGTTTTTCTAATGAATCCAACGATTCAATGCGAATACTTAAATCATCGCGAAGGCTAAATCCATCTTCAATCGCTTTTAATCGACCGTTGTCAAAATCCTCACTTGAAGCATCGATCACACGCACATCTTTCTCGGAGAATATATAGTTTGGAGCCGATCGCAAAGGTTTCTCCACTTTGATCGTGCTTGTCTCCCGGAAGTTTTGGGCAGTTGCCACACAGAAATAGATGATTGCAATGATCGACAAACCCCAGACAGTTAGTAAGGTAAGCGACGCATAATTGTTCATCTTTGGAGCTTTAAATAATATGCGAAGCAAAAGATAAAACAATGCCATGAACGGAATAAAGTTGGCTAGAAAACCAGCGAGCAATGCTACATAGGCATCTGAAGGGTCGAGCAATTCGAGTGGAGGGAAGTGCATATCAGTCTTGAAACCGATGAGATATAATCCACAGAAAATGAAGAAAATAAACAATCCTAACAAGGTAAGACCAACCGAAATCAGAAGAATTATTCCGAAAAAACGACCAATAATCCGGAAAAACGAACCGATAAATGACTCGACAGAACGAGCACCACGACCGATGTACTCACGAGCGCCAGATAGCTGCCCCGACTGCTCATCCATCTCGTAGGATTTTTTGAAATTTTGCAAGTTCGGCGCCTCGCCACGCATGGCCATTTTATCTGCACGACTAACTGCTTTGGGCATAAAAATCCATAACACCACATATAGCATAGCACCAGATCCTGCAAATAAGAAGAAAGTCAAAAACATAACACGAACCCACTTCGGCTCAATGCCGAAATAATGTCCCAAACCGCTACAAACACCACCTAAGATCTTGTCATCGGGATCTTTCATCAGTTTTTTGGCAAAATAGGACGGTTCCACTTTCGGCGCAGGCTCATCTGCGTCTACGGATGATGCACTCGGATCTGCAGCAGTTTCAGTCGTAGAAAATTCTTCCTCGTCACTAATTATACCTGCTTCAAAATCACTTACGCGTCCCATTTGGGCAATGACTTGATTGACATCATCAATACCAATCACTTCTTTCTTGCCAGAATGAATGCGCTCGGAAAACATCTCCGCAATGCGGTTCTCAATATCTTCCAATATTTCTTTGCTATCTTCCGAGCGACCAAAATGTCGCTTGATGTCGATCATGTACGATCGTAATATTTCGTAAGCATCCTCCTCAATATGGAACACGATGCTGTTTATGTTAATGATTATAGTCTTATTCATGGTTTTAGGGTTTTAATATTTTGTTGTTGTCACTTAAATTGTTCGATTTTGCAATGAGATTTCTACGGCAAATAGCAGTTCCTTCCAAGTCACATCCAGCTTTTTGAGCACAGCCATACCTTCTTCGGTAATCTCATAATATTTGCGTGGCGGGCCAGAAGTGGATTCTTTCCAGTTGTAGCTCAAAAGTCCATTGTTTTTGAGCCTAGTCAGTAAAGGGTACAATGTACCTTCCACGATGAGCAACTCCGCTTTCTTCAACTCCGCAATTATATCTGATGCATAGATCTCATTCCGAGAAATAATCGAGAGAATACAGTATTCCAGTATTCCCTTTCGCATCTGTACTTGTGTGTTTTCAGCTACCATAACAATACAAAGATATATCTTTAAGACAGTACTTTGCAATACATAGTACTGTGCAAAATTAAAAAAATAACGTAAATATCTTATAATCAGAGTAATAATTTTTTTTAAAATACGCTTCGCGTAGATATAATGTAGCGGTAAACCTATAAAAATCGTTAAAGCATTTTTATCTTTAACAGATAAAACCGACTTTTACCACTATGCGATTTATTCTAAGCTATTCCTGGGCATTCCTATGGAGCATCTGTATGTTGTATCTCATGTTAAAATCGCCCAGCAACGATATTCCCATACCACTTTACGAAGGTTTTGATAAGATTGCTCATTGTGGCAGTTTCTTCTTGCTTACTGCATTATTTTTGTATGGAGCAGTAGCCAATACGAAAGGTATGGCGCGAAAGTATCTTACCGCATTTTGGGTCTTGCTCGGAACTGGTTCATTCGCTTTTTTCACCGAGTTTGCGCAGTATTATTTTACCAGTACACGGCAGGCAGATTGGTGGGATATCTTTGCAGATGCTGTTGGTATTGGCATGGCACTATTTTCTTACCTGCTATTCTACCGAAAACGATTTTAGGGGTTCATAACAGAACTACTTCAAGAAATTACTTTTATATTTTCGTGATTACGCTTTGCTGCTTAGGCACGTGCTATGGTAACGATCGACACCGTGCAGCCCAAACCATTCATTAGCTGTTGCGCTGCGGCGGCAATGGTGGCGCCTGTGGTAATTACATCATCTACCAACAGCACATGATTCGGGGTTTGCACCCCCTCCTTTTGCGGTACAAAAGCAAAGGCATTTTCCACATTATCGTAACGATCTATCCGCGATCTACGCGTTTGGGAAACCGAATTAAAGGTGCGTTTTATTAAAGAATTATCAATCGGTATGGCCAGCACTTCACTTAATCCGCGCGCAAAATATTCGGATTGGTTGTAGCCGCGTTTTCTCTTTTTGATGGGGTGAATGGGAATTGGCACAATGACATCGACTCCATCTACAATCGGGTTTTCTAGCAGTATTTCACCGTACATCTTGCCGAGATAGATTCCTATTTCAGGCTGTTGACCATATTTTAGATGGTGAATCATTCGCTGTACGCGAGATGATTTGGAAAGCGTCAACATAGACGCGGCATATTGAAATTTGACTTTGCCCCACAACTGTTTTGCCGTTTCATTTTCGGCATCTTTGTGGTGGTCGGTTTGGGGTAAATGGTACAAGCAAGTACTGCAGAGTATGTGCTCCTGATGCATCAAAACGGTATCACACCCTGCACAGCGCTCAGGAAATAGAATATGGACTAATCCATGCCAATACCGATCCAATTTGTACATAGAGGATACATGAATACTGCCACAGAAAATTTAGTTTTATACTTCCTCAGCAGTTTTATCTTTAATAGCTAATTGACCACAGGCTGCGTCAATATCTTTACCACGACTGCGTCGTACATTGGTCACCACGCCTTGGTTACGAAGATAATCCGCAAAAACATCAATCTTATCTGCCTCTGCATTCACAAAATCAGCCAAAGCGATAGGGTTGTACTCAATGATGTTGACCTTACAAGGGATATGTTTACAGAATTTCGCTAAATCTTTGGCATCTTCCAACTCATCGTTGAAGTTATGAAACACAATATATTCGAATGTGACCGCATTCTTGGTTTTAGCATAGTAATACTTGAGCGCCTCAGCCAAGGCTTTCAACGTGTTCTGCTCATTGATCGGCATGATTTCGTTGCGTTTTTCATCATTGGCAGCATGCAAGGAAAGCGCCAGGTTGAAACGAACTTCATCATCTCCGAGTTTTTTGATCATCTTAGCGATACCCGCCGTACTTACTGTAATCCGTTTGGCGGCCATATTCAGGCCCGTTGGCGACGTAATGCGCTCAATAGATTTCATCATATTGGCATAGTTAAGCAGCGGCTCGCCCATACCCATATATACGATGTTTGACAACGGTTGCTGATAATGATCTTCTGCCTGTTTGGCAATCAAGACCACTTGATCGTAGATCTCGTCGGCATTGAGATTACGTTTGCGATCCATATAGCCAGTTGCGCAGAATTTGCAGGTGAGGCTACAGCCAACTTGCGAACTCACGCAAGCCGTCATCCGTGAATCAGCTGGAATCAGTACGCCTTCAATCACATTACCATCATAAAGTGTAAACGTGCTTTTGATGGTTTTATCGTTACTGATCTGCGATTGACGCACTTGTGCTGCATTGATCGTAAAATTGGTTTTAAGGTTTTCGCGCAGCGCCTTACTCAGGTTGCTCATCTCATCAAAAGAGGTACATGATTTTTGCCATAGCCACTCATATATCTGCTTTGCGCGAAACGCCTGCTCCCCCATCTCCGTAAGCTTGACCTTTAGCTGATCAACACTCAAACTTCTGATATCCACCAATTTTACATTATCTTTCACAAAGGCAAAGATACAGAAAGCCCGTTAAACCTTTGACATTCTTCGCTAAATTTGATAAATTAGGACATTCACAAAACACACTACCATGAAAAAGACATTGGCACTACTCGCTCTTTCTGCGCTGACCTATTCAGTTCAGGCACAGCACCAACTAGAAAAATTGTGGGAATCTACTGAGCAATTACCTGTTCCAGAATCGGTATTGCCACATCCTGCTCAATCCACCCTTTTGGTTTCGTTGATTGATGGTGGGGGCAGTGAAAAAGATGGCAAAGGTGGTGTTGCCGTATTGCATGCTGACGGTAAAATGAAAGATGCTACTTGGGTGTCAGGACTGCACGCGCCAAAAGGAATGGCTATGCACGGCAATCGCCTATATATTGCCGATATTACGGATGTGGTTGTCGTGGATATGGCGAATGGAAAAGTGCTAAAAAAAATCCCTGTAGCAGGTGCGACATTCTTAAATGACGTGACCGCAGATGCCATGGGACGTGTGTTTGTATCCGACACACGCGAGCATAAAGTGTATCTGATCGAGAACGATCAAGCGTCTGTGTATTTGGAAGAAGCCAATAATGCAAATGGTGTCCGCGTAATCGGAGAGGCGCTATATGTGTTAGCTGGTAAGGAATTGTGGAAAGTGGATCAAGCCAAAAACAAAACCGTCATTACTAAAGATTTGGAAGAAGGTGGTGATGGCTTGGAGCCGGTCGGCAATGGCGATTTCTTGGTCACTTGCTGGCCTGGATTAATTTATTACATCAAAGCCAATGGCACTGTAGAAAAACTGCTTGATGTACGCGGTAAAATGAACACTGCCGACTTGGGTTTTGATGCAAAAACGAAGACATTATATATACCAACCTTCAACAACAATAGCGTAGTCGCGTATAAGTTGGTTAAAAAATAAATCCGATGCCGGTCTCTACCATGTTGGAGACCGGATTTGGATCCAATGGCGACTTATTACGTCGATACTGGTAATTAGCTTTCAGCACAATGTTTTCTTTCGTGTTGAAATTAACGCCCAACGTAGTAATGCTCAAATTGCTTTCTACCCGCGGAATGCTTTGCAACAACGGATTTACCTGCTGATGCGTATTGAGGCGTTCATATCTTCCAAACAAGCTTAGTTTCATCTCATGCGAATCGAATAAGAAGGAGGATCGATGCTGCCGTTGGCTTGCAGGCCCCCGACGCAGATATGGCAAAATATCGCTGCCTAATTCGAAGAGATAACCATATGTGTTGCTCCCTAGGACCTGACCGCCATTATCTGCGTGTTCAGCGGTCTGCTGATATATTTTTTCGGTATCACTCAATGTACCGTAAGTGCCCAATGCAACAAATCGAAAAGTGCGCCAATGGTATGTACCGTAAGCCGTTGTTAGGTTAATTCTGCCTTTTATATCTTCCTCCCGATCGTTCATTCGAACAGCATTCCCCTGCCCTGAATTGCCATAATACCCCGATACAGACAATGTAGCTCCCGGCAGCCCATGGTAATTGATTTGTGGATTGATCGCAAGAGAACGAGGTACGCCCAAACGAATTTCACGGCCTTGCCTGATCCAACTTGCGCCGACAAACTCTTCGCTATTTAGGCCTTGAGAAAATCCCAAAGCATAACTCCAGTCTTTGGAAATATTGCCATAAAACATGGCGCCAAACTCGATCCATGTGGAGGGTGTAATCAATCTTTCGACATCCGACCGATTGACGGAGTAGAACATTACTGGCTCATCATTATTATTGACATATCCGATCGTCAATGGATAAAATCCTAGTCGCGCTTTCAGATAATCGGCATAAAGATAGTCTACAAAAGCTTCTACTAAAATTTCCTGATGTGTATTGCCATCGCGATCATGCATAAACTCAATTTGAAACTCCGAGTTCCAAATAAGCTTGTCGGTGAGGCGATAACCAAAAAAAGTCGAGTACCGATACAGACCAGAATAATACAGTTCTAGATCACCCAAATCGGTGTTCACATTTTGTTGAAATGGTACATAATTGAATTCGCCAAAACCTCCGATCGACCAGCGCTTCTCTGAGAAAAAGATTTTGGATGCCGCCAACGCCAATCCAGGTTGTTGCTGAAAGCGCGGCTTGTCGACCTCGGTGGTGTCGCTGAAATTAATAAGGGTGTCAGTTTGCACCTGACCTATCGTCGTCTTAGCACAAAAAATAAATGCTGTAGCAATGGTGATAAAAATGTTCCGCATAAATCGCCCTTTTACTTCAATTATTCGATTTCGCGTGCAAAGTTAGCTTTTAATTACAAAAAACAACTCAATTGAAGCAAAAAGTTTAAGTATAAGCATAAAATGTCACGCAATAAAAATGTCATTCTACTGATGCTCTTTATCACCAGTAGAATGACAAGTCATCGAGCGACGAGATTCGCACGATCTTTCTTTGCTACGAAATACGCGGATTACTCCGTTCTATCTTCGTCGGCTACCGCCTCCTGCCAAGTACTCCATTTGGCAACGCCAGCATCATACCCGTCGTAACCGAAATTTTGACTCAGGACGCCTTTTGTATTCGCTGTAATAGCAGCATAGGGTATTGGCCAATACATATTTTTCTTATCCATCGTGTAATTCGGATTACTATTTCCGGTGGCATTGATCTGAATTGGCCCTTTGTTGTACATACTATAATGATTGATGCGCTGATACCAATAACTGCCTCCAGCATCATCCGTGCCTGACTGTTTGTCGAAATTGGCCAAGCTATAGGTATTCCCCCATTCGTCGGGCTGGCCGCTACGAGCCAGACAAAGTGACACGCGTTTCAATTCCACATTGCGCCACTCTTCCCAATACAATTCGCGCGCACGCTCATTCATAATATCGCCGATGGTAACAGCTCCTTGGTACAATTGTGTACACTGTGCTCTCTGGCGAATGATGTTCAAATCATCTTTAATTGTCCCATCGTTCGGGTTAAGATAATATTTAGCTTCGGCGCGTAGTAAATAGGCTTCTGCCAAGCGATACAAATACCAATCGGCAATTCCGCCGTTCGTCGCGCCACGCAAACCATCAGAACCAACAATGTTGGCCTCATTCACCGGGTCATTCAAAAAGAACTTGTAGTGAGGAACATCAAACCAACGACGAATGGTATCGCTACATAATAATGCACCTGTTGTAGGATGAAATAGGGTTAGATTTTGGCCAAACTGCGCAGAAGCTTTATTGTTTACTTTATAATCCTCCATCCGTATCCAGTTTCCTGTGCTGGAGCTATGGCGAAGATCTGTCGCGTCGACTTGTCCATTCACATTCCATACCGCATGTGTTTGAAAATAAGTAGGACGAAATGTTGATATGCCTCTTCCGAATGAGCGCATATAGTCGTACAGCGGATTGTAGTCGCCGCTATTACGACGAACATTCAGCATGGCTTGGCGACCATCAGGCGCTTGCACCCGATTGTCGAACACAAACGGATATAAGATCCGCATCGTTAGCATTTGTGAGAAGGATTCCGCATCAGAACCCCGATTTGGCATTCCCATAATGACTTCCTTATTGGCTGCGATCAGTTTATTTTCCGCACGGTGCATATCCCAGATCACATTTCTGGTGATCGGCCAAGTGCGCGCTTCACCACCCGGATTGAAGGTGCCAAACGTATTGGTCATCAAGGAATATCCCGATTGATTAATAAGAATATCGGTTTGGTCTTTCGCTTTCTGGTATTCGCCCATCGCCAAATAAAGCTTTGTCAACAGCATGCGGCAAGCGCCTTTATTCACTAAACCAATCAGATTAGTTTCCTGCTGCGTAGGCACCCATTCGACCGCAAATTCCATATCTTGTATCAACATCTGCAAAATGGCATCGCGCTCCGTACTGCGGTAGTTCTGTTTTGGCACTTCCAACAACTTGCTTACCAATGGAATATCGCCAAATTGGAATACTAAGGCCATGTAGCGAAAGGCGCGATGAAAATAGGCTCTGCCTTTGTAAGCATTTTTAATATTTTCGTCTAAACCCTCTACTCGATCAACAAATTGGATAATGGTATTGGCATAGGAGATTCCTTTGTACGTTTCTTGCCACATATACCAAATACTGTTGGTTCTGTCCAAGTTCTGCAACCCCGTTTCGCTAGTTGGCGTTAGCATATTAGCCACATCACATAGCATATTTCGTTTATCCGTAGCGCCAGCAACCATTAGTTCTGAGAAGATATACTCTGTGCCCAACGTGAGCATCTCATTGTGCTCTGTAGCCCAATATAGTTTAAGGTGACGATCACAGATTGCCATGGCAGACATCAATCCTGATTCCGTAGAAAAAGTCGCTGCGGGCTCATAGATCGATAAGGGATTTGGTTTCAAAAAATCTTTGGAACAACTGCTAATTAACATGATCCCACTCAATATCGCGGCTATGCTGTACGATAGGCGGCTAGATCGTTGTTGAATATTTTTCATGGTTAAGTACTTTAAAATTTAAAAAACAAGGTTTAAGCCAAACGTATATAAGCGCGGCGCCCAACCACCGGTCTCTGGATCGCCATACGGCCAACCTGGTGACCAAGTCGCGACATTGCGCACAGCGCCAAATAATTTGATGCTGTTTAGATCTAAGTTTGAAGTCCAATGTCTTGGCAATGTGTAGCCCACAGTGATGTTCTCCAACCGCACGAAAGAGCGATTGTACAGTTTATTAACACCGCCAGCACCCACCGGACCACCCGCTTCGATACGACCAAATTCATTGGTTGGATTATCTGGTGTCCAATACTCTTTCCATTCTCGGTTAGATAAACCATACGCCATATGACCACCATTATCATCGTTATTCAGGTAGTTCCCATTCAAACTTTTGTGTCCGGTATACGCATACAAATTGAAAGAGAAAGTCAAATCTTTCCATAACGTGAAGTCACTACGTAATGACCATTGAAATGGCGCTACGCGACGCCCCAAGAATTCTTTATCTTGATCATTATAGACTGGTTTGCTCGTGCCATCTGCATTGATGACGTCGTCTTCTGTATAATTATTAGCCACTTTAGGATCGCCCGGTAGTTGTCCGTAACGCGCTGCTTCTTCTACTTCATTGGCTTGCCAGATTCCAGTAACACGATAGTTCCAAATGGCATCAATCGGTTGATCAATAAACCATCCATTCGGGATATCATCTACTTCTCTACGACTCAAAATACTGCCGTCTGGCGCAATAACGTCTTCGTATTGGTAGTATAAATGCTTGATGCGATTCTTATTATACGACATACCAAAATTGGTGCTCCATTGGAAATTTTCGCGTTGGATGTTGAGGGTATTTAAGGTCAATTCGAAACCTCTGTTGTCTACCTGACCCAAGTTGGTCGCGATGCGCTCAAATCCCGTGAATGATGGTAAGCGCTGTTGCATAATCATATCTTTGGTACTCATGGAGTAGTACTCCATCGTAGTCGAGATCCGATTATTGAACAGGGAGAATTCCAAGCCCACATTATAGGACGCGGTTTTTTCCCATTGTAAGAATGGGTTAGCCAATCGGTCAGCCATCAAATACCGGTACAACGCTAATTCGCCCGCACTATTAATGTACCCCTGCATCTTACCTGCGCCTTCATACAGATTGGCTAATGCCAAATTGGGATCTGCCAACGATCTATTACCATTCTCTCCGTACGATAAACGAAGTTTACCATTGCTGATCAGGCCTTGTGGATTAAAAAAGCTTTCGTTGGTAAAATTCCATGCTACCGCAGCAGATGGAAAAATAGCATGTGGGTTGGATGTACCAAAACCCGAATAACCATCACGACGAAGTGAAGTGGTAAGCTGGTAACGGTCATCGTAGGAGTAAAACAAACGTCCTAACATACCATCTGCCGTTTGGCGCGTATCAAAACTGGAGTACGAGCTGTCTTCTTTCATCCCATTTCTGGTATTGTGAAAACCCAAAGCGTCTGATGGCAAGATGTTTCGAGCATTGATCATATCTTCCCAGAACTGACGTTCTTCCGCTTCATACACAAAGGTCGCGTTGATGCGGTGCTTGTCATTAAACTCTTTCTCCCAGCTCACCACATTGTTGATCGACCAGTCGAACCGCTGCGCTTGCGAGCGGTTCACACCGCGAGATTTGGGATCCGAGCCCGGCAAAGCGGCCGACATAAAATAACGATCATGAAAAAACTGAAAGCGCGGTGAGGCGTTGAAAGAGTAGTTAATGTTGAACGGCAATTTCACACGTGCCTGCAAAATGGAATTCAACGTCGTGAAACCTTTTTCTAGCTCCAGAAACTGTTTGACAAAGTCATAATTGTAACCACGCTGGCTAAATTCGGGACCTAATGGAAACTGAACTGGATTGCCATCCGTATCTGCATAATCGCCATATGGACTGTTGCGTAGCGCCTGTGCCTGATCGATATCTACATTACCATCCGACCTATTTTGAAAGTTAACATTTGCGCCCAACTCAAACCACTTGGTGACCTTCGCGTCAATCTTCATGTTTGCGCGTACCGCGCGATAATTGTCGGATACGACAACACCTTGATTTTTCATGTAACCCATAGACAGGTAATAGTTTACCCGATCTCCAGCACCACTCACACTAGCATTATAATCTTGATCCAATCCCGTACGGAACACATGTTTAGACCAATCTGTAAAATTGCCATCCAAAAAGTTTTGCAAGGCATTGCCGGTGAAACCCAATCGCCTTCCCCAGATCGCCATATCAGACTCTCCATCTACGTTCGATGTGTAAGCGCGCCACGTATCGGCGGATACGCCTGCTGGTAATCGATCTGGACGCACAAAAAATCCCGGTTGCTGTGCAAAAAGCCCCGTTTGATAGGCTTCATATGCTCCTGTGCTTGGGTTTACACCGTAGGTATTTTTGGTAAACCAATCTTCTCTATGTCTGAGATAACCTGCTTCATCAAATGGCTCACGAAAGGTACTCAAGGTAGAAGCCCCGACGTTTGTCCGTAAGTTGACGATTGGTTTGCCGGGTTTACCTTTTTTTGTCGTAATAATGATAACTCCACTAGCTGCTTGAGCACCATAAACTGCCGCCGCAGAAGCATCTTTTAAAATGTCGATCTGCTCAATATCATCAGGATTGATTTCGGATAGTTCCCCATAATAAATCATTCCATCCAGAATCAACAACGGACTATTATGGCCGCCTTCATCATAAACAGAACGCTGACCGCGAATCTGCAAACCACCTCCACCTTTGGCAGAAGGATCAAAGCCCACGCGTACGCCTGGCGTACCGCGCAAGATATCTTGCACCGTACGTGGATTTTCATTAGCGATATTATCAGGGCGAATCTGCGTGACTGCACCCGTCAAATCTTTCTTGCGCATACTACCGTAACCTACCACAACGACCTCGTCCATACCGTGCACATCTGTGCTCAGCGTGACATTGATCGTCGTACGGTTTTCAATAGGAATTTCTTGTACCGCGTATCCTGTACTGGTAAAGGTTAGCGTGTTTCCGCCCGTGGCCGGAAGCTCTAAGCTATATCGGCCTTCCACATTGGTCGAAGTCGCGCGGTCAGAGCCTTTCACACGTACAGTTACACCTTCTACAGGAGTGCCAACTTCGGATGTAACGATACCGGAAATTTGCTTGTTTGGCGATTGCGCCTGCGCAATCGATGCCCGATAGGGACTCAAGCTTGCCAACAGAATGACAAGAATAAAGTAGCATTTATTCATCATGATTAACAATTTAGGCTGAGGACATACGCCGTAGTTAAGGGCGTATACAATTCCATCATCGTAGACATTAGGTAAACTTATTATAATTGGTGTCGCGGTTCAGACGACAATTCAAAAGTCTCCAATCTCCGTGGGAAAAAATTGACTAATTAGCTCAATTTCTAACCAAATAGTATCATGCTTCTGCTGTTCTTTTTAAATAGCAACGGTGCGGTAATGAAATTGTCTTAGCTTTGCATCATCAAAAAACACAGGGATGAAAAAAATTGCAGACTATAGAAATTTATTGGGAGTAGACAAAAACGCTACGCTAAAAGAGCTTAAGACCATCTACAGAAATGCGATGAAAGATACTCATCCTGACAAGTTTGTCGATAACGACGACGCTAAACTCGAAGCGGAAGAAAAGAGCAAAACGGTTATTGAGGCCTATCATTTTCTGGTAAGCATACATGCTGAAACACAGGAAAAATATAAAGAAGAGTATACGGAAACGACTACAAAATCAAATATTCATGATTTTTATTTAGAGAAGTCTATTCTTAAAGTACAACATCTTAATGGGCAAAAGTTCGAATACATCGGTGTGCCAAAAAATGTCTATATTAAGATGGTAAACTCAGACTCGCCAAGCCGTTTCGCAAGAAGACATATTTATGGAAACTTTATATACCGGAAGTCTGGTGAAGCGATGACCGATTAATTTTCAATAACTATGAATCCCGAGATTAAAGCACAGCTAGCTTTTGTCAAGCTAGCTGTGCTTTAAACGTAGAAGAAATCCGCCTACGAGCATTATCTGCGTTTGATTAACTACTTTTCTTTGTCCAACAACACCTGAAAAGGCTTCGCCTGTTTATTGACTTTCCAGCTAGCTATTATACTCGCTATGCCAAGCAATAAAAAAAGCATATCGATCAGAAAAATACCATCGGCTCCCATCTGCTTCGTTTTCCACAACCATAAGCCCGTGGTAAAACCATTGGCTAATGGCACCAGCAGACAGGTAATCGCCGATAGGATCAAGGTATGCAGATTCACTCTGGATGGATTTCGCAAGGCGATCAAATAGATGCTCAACACCAGCCAACTGTAAAAATAAACACGATAGACCACTTCTTGATTTATCGTCGGTAAAAACTTCAGCATGATGAAGGTGAACGCCGTAACTGGCAACATCGCTAAGCAGGCAGACAGAAATACATTGCTTGCCCAGAAGTTGAACCGTCTTTTGTACAACGGCACATTGTTTTTGTTGCGCGCTACCAACCAGATCATAATACCAGAGATGATGACCGCACAACCCATTAACCCCAAAACAAAGAAAACCAGACGCAACGGTGTGCCACCAAAATCACCAAAATGCAGGTGATAAATTAAGCTACGGACACCATCTACATAGTTTGCGTCATCGATCGGCGATTTTGATTCTAAAACCTCGCCCGTAGCAATATTTTGCTTTACAAATCCCGAACCGGCGAATCGTCGTGCAGGATTTGGTTTTGCTTCCAACACAACCTGCATGTTTTGATCTTGAAAATTACGAATATGAATACGAGAAATTCGACTGCCTTCCCAAGTCTGCTGCCATTCGGCAACGTAGGCGTTCATATCAAACTCCTTATCTAATGCTTGGTAAGCATAAGGCACTTCGATCGTCCGATTGTATTGCAGATCCTCAAAAAGCTGCTCTTGCTTGCCCTCATACAGGAAATGCGAGAATGGCGTGGTTAACACGAAATTCGTAATCAAAACTACCCCCGTCACCGCAAACAATAATTGGGATGGAAATCCGATTACGCCTAAGACCGTATGCATATCCGTCCACACGGTTTTCCATTTGCTCCACGGACGGAACAAGAAAAAGTTGGTTTTGATTTTATCCCAATGCAATAGTAATCCCGTTATCAATGCAAAGAGAAAAAGAAAAGATACAATGCCCGCTAATAAATAGCCAAATGGCGTACCCAAACGGATGGGAATCTGATTAAGTGGCGCCAAAAAATGTAGGCGATACAGAAATTCGCCCATATCATAGCCTTCGGCATAGCTCGTTGGGGTCTTGTTGGCAAAGTAATACAAGAAATAGGCAGAATCACCCGATTGCTGCCGACGACCTCTTTTTGCTTCGACCGGCACTGGCTTACTAATCGTAGTGTCTTTGGAAGCCGACATATTGATGTATGCACCTTGCCCGCTATTAAGCATATAGAAATCAAAGTCACGCCCTTGTAGATTGTAGGTTTTCGAAAGGGAATCGATCAAGTAATTATAATCAGCGGATATGTTTTCTCCATGTGTTTCCGCTTTTTGCCAGGCGCTAATGCTGTCTTTAAAAAAGGCAAAAGAACCCGCGAAAAAGATCACATACAGCAAAGCGGCGATGATAATACCGCTAATGGTGTGCGTATGGAAGTAGATATTGTATTTCCTTTGATCCATTTGATTTTTATGCTTGAAGAAGAAAGTACAATCCGTAAAAAACGCTGGTGGCCAGTAAGTAAATCAGCCATACACGCCACACATTCTTGTCCACAAATGCCCAAAGCAAAAGAAACGCCCACAAAATGTAGCCCGTAAAAAAAGCCGTGGCCACCACATTTTCTTTCGGAAAGAAGACGGTCATGAGCAAATGAAAACTAAACATTGTACTGTAACCTCCCAATGTTCCCGCAAGAATTTTGCTGAGACGCAGCCAGCCCGATTTGGTCAAGTATTTTTTATTTGCTGGCATAATTACAACAGTTCAAATAAAAGACAGAACAGATACAAACCAACCACATACGGTATGCGAAGCCAAGAGAATGGAAAAAACAAAACGCACACTCCGCCCATCATCATGAGGATCACCACCGCTGCAAACAAACCACTTCCGACTCCCAAGGCCAACATACAGCCATTCGTGCCCAGTACAAATAGCCCGATAGCTACTTTCTTGCTGATCTCACGACTCTGCCATTGTGCTAACCACTGCGGTTTATCCGGCCAAGATATTCTCTTGGACGTACTCATCCACAGCAAAAAGCCGGCGAAAAACAAAAAGCAGCAGGTGGTGATCATCTTATTTGTTAAAAGGTATAACCTAAGGTCAATCTAAATCCGCGCGGTGGCAATGCTCTCCAACCATAATGCGAGTAACCCCATGCACCAGGATAAAAACCAGTGTAGTTATAGCGATCCATCACATTGTTCACGACCAAAGCAATGTTATAGTTGTCTCTTTTATAAGATGCGCCTAAGTCTACAGAAAACAAATTGTCTGGAAGATATTTCTCGACGGTTGACGGCCAAGCTGCACGGTTTGCCTGTAATTCATAACCTGCCGAAAAGCCCAATCCTTCCAACGCGCCGCGAGTCATTCTATAATTCAACCAAGCATTGGTGATATGCTCTGCATTTCCGTATAACATCATACCTACTCGAGCCGGATTATTATCCTTCGAAATTTTTGCATCGGTGTATGCATAGTTGAACATCACATTAAAAGAAGGTGAAATGCGACCATTTATATCCACTTCAATTCCTTTGGAAGTCGCTTCTCCCGACTGCTCAACCAAACCCGGACGATCAGGTCCTGCCGTGGTCGTAATATTCGTACGTACCAAATGGTAAGCCGTGATTCCTGCTAACAAATTGCCATTGAACCAGGTTTTTTTCAAGCCCAACTCTTTGCTCGTACCACGGGAAGGATCTACCGGATTTCCGTTTACTTGCGTACCTGTTTGCTCCTGAAATGTCTGATCGTACAAGGCAAAAGCCGTAAATGTTGGCGTAATCAATCCCGTAACACTAAAGCGAGGAGTCAATGCGCTATTATGTACACGTGCACCATTCGAAGCCGCGCTAGTACGTGTGGTCGACGTATAACGTAGCCCCGCACCGATGCGTAATTTATCATCTAGAAAATGAGCTTCATCTTGGAAATGCAGAGAATAGTAGCTGTACTCTGTTAAATACTGTGCGCCACGCTCCCGCAATGAACGGCTTCTGTCGTAAGTCGGCAAATCAGATTTTCTCAATTGACCATAGACAGGATTGTAGATGTTGAATACACCTGGCAGTGTATCCAAGTTTGTCCAATCTGCCACGTATGATTTAGTCCCCATATCCAAACCAAACAAGACATTGTTCTGTACTTCGCCTAGGTTGAATTTACCTTTCATAAATACCTGTCCTACGGTCGAAGTGTTCATCGCATCGCCAATAGCAAGGTTTCGCTTTGTGTTACCCAGACTATCCAATGTGTTAAAAGTAGCGTACAGCGATTCGCCTTGCATCTGAGAGTTGATGTAACCGAATTGTCCGGTCATCATCCAGTTATCTGAAAAATAATGATTTACCGTACCAAACACATTGTGCTCGCGCACCACCGTTGGATCGATAATGGGATCGGAAAAGCTAAATTCTCTCGGCAATTCTTTAAATCCTTTGATCCCATACGCGTATTTCGAGAATCCTCCCGTGAATGCATTTTGAGATAAAATGTATTCTGCCGTAAAGTCAGTTTTTTCGGAGTGGACATATTTGATGGATGGATTGATCACAAATTGCTCATTAGAAGCGTGCATCACATGCGAACCTTTTTTGGTACCCATCAAACTCAATCTTCCCAAGAGTTTACCATCTTGCGAAAGCTTACCATCTACATCGACTTCAGCGCGGTAAAGACCAAAGCTACCCAAGCTCAAGCGAGCAGTATTGACAGCGTCTTCTCCTTTAGGTTTTTTGGTCACGATGTTGTAGAAACCACCAGGTTGCGTATTACCCATCATAAAACCGGCTGGTCCTTTTACAAACTCAATACGATCAACGAAAGCCATATCTTCGCGAAGCGGACCAAAACTACCGCTCACATCCATACCATTTCTTAGATTAGAAGCAGAGTATCCACGTACCGCGATACCAGCGCTCGCCTCTTCTTGGTGATAGATCGTACGCGCTCCACTGACATTACGTGTAAAGCCTTCCGCAGTAGAAAATATCATCTGATCGTTCAATAAGTTCTTGTCGATAACCACAATATTCTGCGGAGTCACCAAGAGGTTTTCCGATAAACGTAACGTGGATGATGGTACATTTCTACGGTTGGCAGATACGATGACAGACTCAATTTCATCACTGCTGATTTCCAGCACAAAATCTACAGTCACCTTAGTTCCATTTTGGATCGATACCGTTTTCTGAGATTTGTTTTTACGATAGGTCGCGATGATTTCGAGGTTGCCCGATGGCACATTTTCTAATGTATAGCGCCCGTCCTCATCGGTGACTGTTTTTTGCGCATTGTTGGCGATAGAGATCGCTACTCCCGCCATCGCTGTTCCATTATTGGAAAGTACTCGACCGGCGATCTCATTGCTATTTTGAGCAACAGCTTCAGTAGGAAAAACGATTAAGCAAGTATACAGAGCAAATAGCACCATGTGCAGACTATACCAAACTGGTTTATATCTATTCATTATCTTATTTAGAATTAGTTTAATTAACTTTGACAAAAGTAGACAATGCCGTTTATCGTTTTTGTTGCGATTGGTATAAATGTTTTAGAATTCGGGAGTGAAATTTTATGGTGAAAAGGGAACAGCGCGCAGTCCAAGATTTTTTTTATTTAGACGAGATTTGGCAAGGATCGAGCAGAGAAAACCCCTGCGTGGAGAAGTCATTACATAATGAGATGGGTGATTTCAAGACCATTTACATTCATGAGTCGGAGAAGTTGGCCATTCGCGAGTATCATTCTATCTACCATGAAGATTGTACGCTAAAAAGCACGGTGGATGAAAGTCTTTATGTAGAAATGAGTTTCTTTTTGCACTCGCACACCATAAAAGATCGTATTGACGGCCGACCCAATGAGTACCTGCCTTACCATGGTTACGTGTATTTCGTGCCAAAAGGCGCAAACTTCGAAGTCACGCTAGAAAAGCACAAAAACTACCGACATGTAGATATGTATCTTGAAATCGGTCATCTCGAAGAATGGATTGCCACCCATGCCTATGTGAAAAAATTTGTAGAAGATGTCCGCGCCGATCGAGCCGCACATTTATTTCCTGCTGGCATTCCCATTTGTCCAGAAATAGCGAATCTCTTATTGGATATCAAAGCAAGCGAATTGGATGCAATTAGCCGCGAATACTTCATCAAAGGAAAAATATACCTCTTATTGAGCCTGTTATTTCAGAAAGCTCAGCATATGGCAGCGCCAAACAAAAAGCAATCTGTAACACTACGACAAGACGAGCAGGACAAACTCGATCACATCGCACAACTGATGGAGCAAAACCTCGATAAGTTTTATTCGACCGAGTTTCTGGCAAAAGAGTTCGGCGTAAACGAATTCAAACTTAAAAAAGGGTTTAAACAACGCTATGAGATGGGACTATTTGAGTTTGCTATCAAGCTCAAAATGCAACGCGCCAAGGAACTTATTTCGAACCGCAGTCATACGTTTAAAGAGATCGCGTACCTGTTGGGTTATTCAGCGCCGTCTTCATTTTCGGTCGCCTTCAAGCGAGCAACCGGGCTTTCTCCACTGCAATATAGTAAGGGAGTGGGGTGATAAAGTTGCTTGCATAATGCGGTTACTACATCAGTACAAGCAACCATTCAAAACGACGAAAAGTTTACAGATTAAAAAAAATCTACCAAATTGGTAGATTTTTTTGTTTTTATCATTTTATGACTTTATATTTGTTCTATCATAATTTAGGTTTATAATTGGTTATCTAAAGGTTTTCTCTCTCCCCGTTTGAAAACCTTTTTTATTTCCCTTCTGAACTATCCCGTAGCCGTTACCAAAATATATCCTGCTCCGTATATGCTATCGATCTTCACAGTAGGCTCGTCTTTGAGCAACTTCCGCAATCTAGAAATAAAAACTTCCAAACTCTTCCCATTAAAATAATCGGTATCGCCCCAAAACTTTAAAAGGATTTCTTTTTTGAGCACCAAGGTGTCTTTTCGTTCGGCCAAAAAACCTAATATTTCCGCCTCACGAACGGTCATATTTCTTTGCACACCATTTGCGGCCATTAGAGCCAGTCGGCTTTTATGAAACGACATGCATCCCAAAGAAATCACATCATTAGATGAATTGGTCGTCGGCTGTTGCGTAGTAAAGTTGAGGATATTTTTAATTTTAAGCATCAACTCATCCATCTCAAAAGGCTTTTCTATATAATCGAACGCACCCAAAGCCAATCCGCGAGTTCTATTTTCTTTACCTGCCAGCGCTGTCAAAAACAAAAGCGGCTGTGTCGGCAACAATTTTTTCACTTTATCAGCCAGTTGAAACCCATCTTCTTCGGGAAGTTGTACATCAATGATCATCAGATGAAATTCAGTAGATAGCAACTTGTCAAAAGCATCCTCTGCCGAGGTACTCCACACGACTGTAAGGCTTTGGTTTTGTAAATAGCGTGACAATACTGCACCTAGTGCTAGCTCGTCCTCCACCAATAAAATATCCATTTGCTCTTTCATCTTAATTTTTGGTAGGAATAATGATCTCCATGCTAGTGCCTTTTTTTGGAGCATCGGCAACGACAATTTCCCAATTCATTTTAGAAGCACAGAGGTAGCTATAATATAATCCAAGACCTAGGCCGGATCTAGATTGGGCCTTTTTTGAGCGATAGAATTTCTGGAAAATATAATTCAGATCATCTGCACTGATACCCTCACCATTATCTTGAATGCACAACCGCAACACGTCTGCATCCGTAACTTGCCAGAAGAGATGAACGTGCTTATTCTTTTCTTTGTTAAATTTATAGGCATTCTCGATCAGATTGTCGAGTATGCACAAGTACAATAAGGAATCTACCCAAACTGGATAAGCTTGGTCCGCTTTTTTGTACGTAATACTAATCTTATCCTCAAAGCGTAAAGCAATATCGCACAACAACACGGCCGTTAGCTCGTTGATGTCAGACAATAAGAAGTCTGGCTTCTGTTCTTCAAGCGTTATAGACATCAAAATCTGCTTCACGTAAAAGCGAAGTCTCATACCCTGTCGTTCAATGATGGCGCTTGTTTCCTTCACTTCTTTTTCATTCGCTCTTGCAAAAGGCATATCATAAAGGCTGCGAGCAGCGACGACAATCGTTGTAATTGGTGTATTGAATTCGTGTCGAATATGCTGTATAAAATCGTTTTTTAGCTGTGTTTCCTTTCGCTGATTCACCCAATTCTGAAAGGTGCGGTAATTGATCAAGATAGTAAGTAGAATACAGGCAACAGAAAAAAAGAGCACCAAAGACATATCTTGGAGCACTTGCGACACGCGATTAGGGCGATCGACAAAGAGACTGTACGTAAAGCGATATTCAGCTCCTTGATTGTTATTAATGGATAATTGCAGCGCTCTATTATTATTTGAAATTTTGCGCAATGTGCCCGCAATTCCTGCCTGCGGATCATCTGCTTTCACTTGGTAAATAGGTATCCAGCCTCGATCAGGATTTTTGATGATTTCCAGTCGGTCAAAGGTCAGCTTGTAGACAAAATCCCGATCCAGTTGTTGATCAATCAAAATCCGTTGAAAAAGTGTGTCGAAATTGTGATGCTGCCGAAGCTGCCCGAGAAATGCGTTCACTATGCTATCTCTGGTCGTGTCAAACAAGGCCTGATCTTCGATGGAAAGTAGAAAGGGCAATTGCTTTTCGAAATGTTCGGCAAAGAGCTTATTACCTCCTGGAAATAGTTTTTCATTTTTCACATATTGGCCGTAGGCCGATATCATACTTTCCTTCTGAAAAGCATGAAAGCGTTCATCCTTCAATTTATACGTATTGAACACCAAAAAAGTCACCATACAAGCCAAAGCCACCGAGCTAAGTACCAGCACCCACTGATAGACTTTTGGATTGTCTTTCACTTTCATACATTAAAACTAGAATAAATTCTGGGGTTCGACTCTATTATTAAGCTTTTGTTAGGCATTATTTAGGCTTTCATTAAGTAATATTGTTTCGGCCTTGGCCTAAGTTTGTAATTACATAAAACGAATTAATTATGAAGAGAATATCTTGTATAGCCGGGTTTTGGCTATTCCTACACCTATTTGCTATGCATCAGCTGCAGGCGCAGTCGTTGCCGCGAGAAGCGCAATTGCGCAAAAACCAATTGGATTTTGTGAATTTAGGGTTCGGTATGTTCATCCACTACGGTATGCCGACCTTTATGGATCAAGATTGGTCAGATCCCAATGCACCTTTATCCTTGTTTGATTCGCCAAAGCTTGATACAGACGGATGGGCTAAGGCTGCTAAATCGGCTAATATGACCTATGGCTGTTTGACGACTAAGCACCATAGCGGGTTTCCTATTTGGGACACCAAAACTACAGATTACAACGTGATGAATACACCGCTAGGCAAAGATGTCGTCAAAGAGTTCACTGATGCCTTCCGGCAAAATAATTTGAGTGTGATGCTCTATTATTCTATTCTTGATACGCATCAAGGCATTCGCCCTAATCAAATAACGTCGCAACACATAGACATGATAAAAGCGCAGATCACCGAGCTGCTCACGCAATATGGCCAGATTGATGCTTTGGTGATTGATGGTTGGGATGCGCCTTGGTCGCGGATTTCATACGATGAAATTCCATTTGATGATATTTATTTCTTGGTGAAATCACTGCAACCGAATTGTCTTGTTATGGATCTGAATTCGGCCAAATATCCTGGCGATTTATTGTTTTACACCGACATCAAATCCTACGAACAAGGCGCAGGGCAATTCATTTCCAAAGAACACAATAAGCTCCCTGCGATGGCCTGCTTGCCGCTTCAGCAAAATTGGTTTTGGAAACAGAGTTTTCCGACAACTCCTGTAAAAGAGGCGAAGAAATTGGTCGAAGAATTTATCATTCCTTACAATCAGGCATATTGTAACTTCATGCTCAATGTGGCGCCAAATGCCGATGGCACGATCGATCAGAACGCCTTAGAAGCGTTGGTAGAGATTGGCAAGCATTATACCAATAGCACCAATTACAAAGAGCTGCCAGCTTATGAATATCCAATTACGGCTAGCAATATCGCCAAAGATGTAGTAAGCAACAGTAGCTGGAGCGATGATATGAATATTATGGATTTCGCGAATGACGATAGCTTCAATAGTTCGTGGGTGTCCAATGCGGCAGATTCTGGCCAACCTTGGTATGAATTGACCTTTGATCGTTCTCAATCATTCAACACAATCGTCATTACCGAAGGTAAAAACCACCCTTCAAATTATGTGGTTACATTTCTAAAAGATGGCAAATGGCAACCGATTCAGTCTAAGCCGAGTGTACAAGGAAGGATCAATGTGTTTAGATTTGACGAAGTCATTGGTAACAAAATACGTTTGAACATCGAAAAAACGAAAGCACAAGCCGTATTGTCGGAAGTCGGAGTTTACCTAGAAAGAAGGTAAGTTTTTGATCGACAATACACAATAACTAAGGCAATCTAAAATAGATTGCCTTAGTTATATAACGTAAAATGCGAATTCGAAACGCGCTATTCCCTATTTGCTTGCCGTGTCCAACAAATCCAGATCGGCAGAATCTAATTGCAGTGAAGTGCTGGATAAAATCTCTTTCAGCTGTTCCTTTGAAGTAGCACTGGCAATCGGTCCGCCAATATGCGGTTGAGCAGATAACCAAGCCAAAGCCACGGTGGCTGGTACGGTTTGGTGCTTTTCTGCAACCTTATCTAAAGCATGTAGAACTTTTAACCCTTGCTCGTTCAGATAGTTAGCCGCACCTTGCCCGCGCGGACTTTTATTGAAGTCTTCCTCGGAGCGGTATTTACCGGTCAAGAAACCCGAAGCCAGAGCATAGTAAGGAAAAACGGTCAAGCCATGTTCGGCCACGATTGGTGCGTAGTCCGTCTCGTATCCTTTACGTTCTACTAAGTTGTACAATGGCTGCAAAGCTTGATATTTTGGAAGATTATTCTCTTCCGCGACTTTAAGCGATTCGCGCAGGCGATCTGGAGATATATTGGAGGCGGCGATATATCTGACTTTCCCGGCACGGATCAGCTCATCATAAGCTGCTAAAGTTTCTTCGATCGGAGTTTTCTCGTCGTCGTAATGCGTATAATAGAGATCTATGTAATCTGTTTGCAATCTGCGAAGTGATTTATCCACGCTTTCCAGAATATGCTTGCGACTGGTATTGATCTCGTTCACGCCAGTTGGCCCACCCACTTTGGTGGCAATGACAACTTTGTCGCGGTTGCCACGCCCTTTTAACCATTTCCCGATAATGGTTTCTGATTGCCCACCAACACCGCCATTCGCCCAATGCGAGTACATATCTGCAGTATCAATAAAGTCAAATCCTGATTCGGTATAGGCATCCAATAGCTCAAAAGACTGTTTCTCGTCTAGTGTCCATCCAAAAACATTACCGCCTAAATTAAAACGGGCTACCGCTATGTCTGTATTTCCAATTGTTACTTTTTCCATCTTTTATCTCTTATAAATGATTGATGTACTCAAGTTCAAGATTTATCACCGATATGCATGGGTTACTAAGCACATTTTTATGTCAAAAAATAAGCTCCAAGGACAAAGGTCCGTTCAAATGTGTTGGAATCAAGCATTAACTACGTCTCTTAAATCATTTAAATTGAGCGGTCTGGTATACATTTCTAGAGATCCATCTGCTTTTGTCGGCCAAAGTTCTTGAGGTTTATCCCAATACAATTCCACGCCATTGCCATCTGGATCATCTAAATATATAGCTTCAGAAACGCCATGATCGCTAGCTCCTGTCAAAGAATAGTTGGCTTCTTTCAAGCGATTCAAGATCATGGCCAAATCTTTCCTAGTCGGATACAAGATCGCGGTATGATACAGTCCAACACCATCAGGAGACGCGGGTGGAAAACCTTTGCTGTGCCATGTATTCAAACCAATATGATGATGGTAGCCGCCGGCTGAAATAAATGCGGCCTGATCGCCATACATCGTCGTGATTTCAAAACCTAATAATCCGTGATAAAAATCTAGTGCGCGCTTAAGATCGGATACTTTCAAATGCACGTGACCAATACACGTCTGCGCAGGTATTTTATACTTTTCCATATATCTTCTTTTATATTTAGTTCTTTAACAATAGGGTTGCCCCGTTTTCGCTAAATAAAAATACTAGAATAGGTGCTTGTCTTTGACAGCTTAATGCAATTTTCCGTGTCAATCCATAGTTCAAAGATTGCCTTAGCCTCGTGCCTCGGCTTCGGAAGGACGAAATCACAGTTCATCGCGCGGAGGCACGACAACGCGATCTATCATCCTGCAAAAGACTATCGAAAGAAAGATACTACAACAAAAAACACACTTCAAGCAGACTCGAAGTGTGTTAGAAGGAGGCAACGTTACCTCTTAAATTTTTTCTACCAACGTGCAGATTAGCTCCGAAATCTGGTACACATATTTCATAATCAAGATGATCATCTGATGCTAATTGGTAAGGTTGAGATGCACATTCTGACCAACAAATTCTTTACGAAAGTACTTTTGATCGCCAGATACATTTAGCAACCCAATTTGGTTGTTTTCGTCGTATCGTATGGATGAAACGTTACTTTTACCCACCAATTTCACAGTCATCGTATCTACTTTGAGGTTTTGTGAATAACGCAACAAACCGTCCTGAAGATTCGCATTTACCTGTTCCACAGAATAGTTATCTATAAAAGCTCTTGATTTTCCAGAAATTACAAAGCGAAGATTGGGAATCACCCGTTGAATCGTATCTTCTTCCCCTCGGTAGGGCGGCCCTAAAGTAAGATCACTTCCTCCAAGAATGTTTAATTGCATATCATTCATCAAGTCTTCGGCAATTGATGCGGATAGTTTAGACTGATTAACAGTTAAGTCGCGAATGGGGTTAGGAACATCTAAAATAAGGTAAAATCCATCTTTATTGAGTTGCTTCAAGTATAATGTATCATTCTTCACCTCCATCTTCAAATCTTTGGTCGAGACGTTCCACGCTTTTACCGTGTCCGACTGGCTCTTATTGACATGTAGAGATATCCGCTTATCTTGACCATCGACATGGATATAGTGAAAGCGTTCTAAGACCTTTTCCCCTTGGTCGCGATTAAAATGTTCTGCCCAAAATCTAGACATAAAATCGGCGGGCTTGTTTTCATGATTATATTTGATCAGGCCAACAAGTTGTGGGACACAAGCCACCAAAAGCAGTAGTGCTAAGGTGCTTGCGAATAAAATATGTGATGTTTTCATTTTTTCTTTCTTTATCGGTTTTGATAATAGGTATTCACTTCTTCGATGCTGATGTCCAACAGATCCATTGTTCGAAACACCAGCGTCAACTCTTCGTTAAGGAAGTGGTCTTTTCGTGTTTTCAAGATCAGCGCTTTGGCGGAGTTGCTCGCAAAAAAACCAATACCTCGTTTATTGTAGATTATTTCTTGCTGCTGCAAGTGATCGTAAGCCCGCATCACGGTATTCGGATTCACTTCGAGATCTGACGCCAAATCACGCACGGATGGAATTTTTTCCTCTGCTCGCCATTCTTCGAGCAGAATCCGATCCATCGCGTACTCCCCGATTTGGAGATAAATCGCCTTTTCGTTATTAAATTGCATATTAATAAATCTCCTTTTCTCTAAGTTTGAAATAGGTGGTAACGACCACACCAATCGCTACGATGCTAAATAATACCACCATCGCATTGAACGAAATCTCTGAGGTATCAAATCGATAATTGACATTCCGATACAACGCCTCGAACACTTTAAATGCCACGTAAAAGAATACAAGCAACATGAGCGCAAAAAGCGGAATACTGTACTTGCGGAAGAAGATGGTAGAAAGCTGATACAAACAGGCAAAACTCAATGACAGAATCGACACCACGGTGTAAATCTCTCGTTCTGAAGTGGCGAAGTACGTTCTATTTTCATAGGTGTAGTATAGGTCTCCTACACTTTCTCTATAGGCGATCACATCATCCAAATACATGGATTTCATGATGGATGTAAACATCAAATCCATAACAAAGAAGGAAAGTAGAATCCCAAAAATAATCACCAGATTTCCAACCCACAACGTGACCATGCGCTCGCCACGGCTTACCGGCGTCATGGTGCCGTACACCGTTTTGGTTAATAGCTTGAAATAAGGAATAGTACAAAGTATGATGTATAACGGTATCGTAAAAAGTATGAGCTCTTTGTTTTGCCGACCATTGTAATTGGCCAACATTTCGGCAAAAGAGTTGCTATCTGGATATGTCCGGAAAAAGAGTTGGTTGAATAGCGGTGTGCCATACCAAAACATCGCCAAGAGATACAATACCACTACCACCACCGGAATGCTAATAAGCTTACTTTTATTCAGTAAGCAATATTCGGTTAAGGTCGTCTTTAGTCTTTTTAAATTTATGTTTTTCATCTTACAGGTTAGCTTTAGTTGGTTTTACGCGGTTTACTAAACTAGGGTCGGCAGATAGTGCATTGAAGAAAAATTCGATATCGAATTGGCTCTCCTCATTACGGAGGTTATCGATCAAACTCAGTGTTCCGTGCATACTCTTTTCGGAATAGATTGCTCCCTCTGCATCGCTAGGATTATTTGATATGTAAAAACTATCTTGAAGTGCATTGATGCTTTGGTCTAAGATCAGTTTGCTATGGTTGAGTACGAGTAAATGATCGATTAGATGATGGATATCGCGGATTTGATGTGTTGATATGATTAAGATCCGCTCGTCGGTGACGTATTTCGCAATGATCTTACGGAATTGTGTTTTCGAGGGAATGTCGAGCCCGTTCGTCGGCTCATCCATCAAGATGATATTGGCGTTAGTCGCAAGCCCAAAAGCAATATTTACTTTTTTTACTTGGCCAAAGGAAAGGCTCTTAATATTTTTGCGAACATCAATCTGAAAGGTCTCTAATAATGAATCAAAATATTGCGCATCAAACTTAGGGTACAAAGCACCATAAACCTCCTGAAACTGACGAATCTTCCAATCTGGCAATTCGGCCTGATCGGTCACGAAGTATATGTCAGATAAAAATTCGACTTCACGTTGCTTAGGCTGTAATCGATCGATTTCAATAGTTCCTTTTCGGGGAAAGAGTAAACCGCCAATGTTTTTGAGTAACGTTGTTTTACCTACGCCATTTAACCCTAATAATCCATAGATATGCCCGGGCTGCAATTGTGTCGTGATATTTTCCAATATGGGAACACCCTTCCGGTAGTGATAACAAACATTTTTTAGGTTAATCATATTATCAGATTTAGTGTATTAGTATAATAGTACACTACAAATGTGTGTATCTTTTAAAAGAATACCAAATTATTTTTTATTTTCTCGGTGAATATTCGGTGAACCTCTAAGAAATTAAGACACTCACGTTGCTTTGAGGTCGTAATAGCGGCTATGACATTATACTACCCTGAGGTTCATTGCATCAAAAAACGGCTTAAATCTAGGTTCTGATATATTACGCGCCTCCAAATCGTATGGGAAAGTCTATAAACGACAAAAGCTCGCAATTTCTTGCAAGCTTTTGTATGATTTTAACCTCTCGGCTGGTAGCCCGTAGGGGAATCGAACCCCTGTTTCCAGAATGAAAATCTGGCGTCCTAACCCCTAGACGAACGGGCCATTCTTTTTTGGTGTTGCAAATATAAGGGCTTTATCGAATTTGCCAAAATAAAAACCACTTCAAAAAAGTAACTCACTAATAGTGAGAATATTTTATTTAAATAATATCGAAACCGATGTCTGTACGGAAGTATTTCCCTTCGTAAAAAATACGTCCCGCATCTGCTGTGGCCTGCTGCAGCGCAGTAAATAAGTCATCCTGCAATGTCGTTACCGCAATTACACGTCCACCAGCAGTCACGACCTCACCCGCCTCATTAACTGTAGTGCCTGCATGAAATACAATCGATTCTTTCACATTTTCGATATTGGAGATCACTTTGCCCGATTCGTAATCACCTGGATAACCACCAGAAACCATCATCACGGTAACAGCCGTTTTAGGACTTACCGAGAATGAGCGTTCAGAAAGATTGCCTTCGGCTACGCCAGAAAATAAGTCTACTAAATCTGCTTCGATGCGTGGCAATACCGATTCTGTTTCCGGATCACCTAAGCGCACATTGTACTCGATCACATAAGGATCGCCTGCCATATTCATCAAGCCGATGAAAATAAAACCTTTATACGGGATGCCGTCTTTTTTCAAGCCGTCGATTGTTGGTTTGATCACACGTTCTTCTACTTTACTAAGGAACGCTTCGTCTGCAAAGGGAACTGGAGAAATAGACCCCATACCTCCGGTATTTAGTCCTGTATCGCCTTCGCCGATGCGTTTATAATCTTTCGCTGATGGCAAAACTTTGTAAGATTCTCCGTCTGTCAAGACGAAAACCGAAAGTTCAATTCCTGTCAAAAACTCTTCGATCACGACTGTACTACTGGCTTCGCCAAATTTAGCGTCTGCCAACATAGCCGTTAATTCAGCTTTGGCATCCTCCAATGTTTCGCAAATTAATACGCCTTTCCCTGCTGCCAAGCCATCTGCTTTCAATACGATTGGCAATGATTGGTATTCTAAATAGGTCAGTCCATCAGCTAAGGTGCTCTTGTCAAAAGAGCGTGATGCCGCCGTTGGAATATGATGGCGCGCCATAAATTGCTTAGAGAAATCTTTCGATCCTTCTAATTGCGCTCCCTGTTGCTGCGGCCCAATAACTGGGATATGCTTTAAATCTTCTCTTCCCAAGAAGTAATCATGAATACCTTTTACCAAAGGCTCTTCGGGTCCGACAATGACCATGTTAATTCCATTCTCCAAAGCGAATGCCGCGATGCCATCAAAGTCGGTGACTTTCAATGGTACATTTTGACCATATTCTGTCGTTCCAGCATTTCCAGGAGCGATAAATAACTGACTTAACTTCGGACTTTGGGAGATCTTATAGGCAAGGGCAGATTCTCTTCCGCCAGATCCAATGATTAAAATATTCATCTAGCAAAGATAGTGAACTGATAGATAGTATCTAAATCCTTTCAGATAATAGTTTAAATGGGGTTTCGTTTCTTCTTGATAACTCTTGTTTTCCCATTTTTGCAGATTATTTCTAGTAGATTTCTAGTAAATCGAAATTTACCAGAAAATTATGATCTCCCACCCTTAAATAACCAATCGTTTACTCATCTTATTCAGCTAAAAACTGTCCCTACAAAAAAAATTATTGAAGAAAAAAAATATATTTTAATGTTAATAATTGTACCGACATCAATATTGAAACTATAAAAGCCTTTCTGATAAAACCTAATAGAACAGAGATGGCATCCTACAAAGATGGTGTGTATTATGAAAACGAAGTTCGATCGATCGTTTTCTATGACAAAAAGAAAGAGCGTAAAAGAAAAGAAGATAAACCTGCATCCTTAGTAAATAGGGAACTCATAAGAGCCGAGTATCGACTTACAGAAAGAGATTCGATTGACCGCTTTTTCAGTAGCAACAACTTTAAAATATCAACACTCCTAAATGACTATTATGATGTTATTGAAAAGGTTCGTAATGTTTTTACATCACTGCAGTGGATTAGCTCAAAAATCATCGATCCAAGATCGCTTTTAGAAGATCAAAATGTGAAGATGCAACTTATGGCGGTAGGGTTGGAATGTTCTGGTGGAAGATTGGAGGTAGAACAACTATTAGAGATAGCAAAGCAGGAGAATCCTAATTTATACAAGAACAAGATCATCAACCTTCGAAAATTCTTAATATCATTAGAGGGAATGACATTTCCTCCGACGATAAACACAGAGATTGAGCAATTTCAAAAAGAGTTGGAAATGAGCTTTAAGAACGTGGCATAAGGTAAATAGAGATCGACCATTTCAAACACAACATAAACTCCCGTACATAAAATTATTGTTTAAATATATTATGAATATTTTATATAAATTTCTATATTGAAGGAATATATCTAAATATACCTATTATGAATTTTGTCAAAAATCTATCTATTCAAATATCTGTGATTATTTTTATCGTTTTTGTTTCTTCCTGCACCAAGGAATCTACTGTAGAATCTGAGATAATCCCTGTAGAAGATAGTCTTATTTCGATCGCGAAGACTTGGTTTCAACATGGAGCGCGTGGCGCAACAGTAAATTCCACTATTGATTTTCGTAATTTACAGCCTAATTGGACGAATTATCGGATTAGTCATAATGCTGCTGGTCAACCTTGGATTTCTGTGCGTTTGAAAAACAATTCAGGAAATGTAGCCTACTTAACAGAAATGTCAATAGTAGTTGGTAAAGATGGTGTACCCTATGGTATAATTAAGGAGTTTGCTAGAAATCCTTACAAAAGAGATTCTCCACTAACAATTTATACAATTGATGGCAAGGTTTATCTCGAGGGAATGTATATACGCGATAAACGAGTCCTGAGGGTTAATAGTAGTAGTCAGATCGGATATAGATTGAGTGCCTCCTTAATAGACGGTACTGAAAATCGGGCGGTTCTTAAAAGAGCAAATGATCCAATTCGAGATATAGATGAAGTAGTTATTATGCCTCCAGAACAAGGTGAAGGTGATGCTGATGGCGATGGCGATGGCGATGATTATAATTGGAATCCTGGCGGTGGCGGTGTCGGTGGCAACGGGGGTAATGTGCCGGCAGCACCTCCTGAGGGAGATCCTGAGGATGACGCGGAGGGTGGTGCGGGGGGTGGTGAGGGAGAAGTGGAGATACTTGATTCTTTACAGGGATACCCTTGTGCACAAAATATTTTAAATCAATTACCAAACCTAAAGAATCAAATATCGCAATGGCTAGTTAACGAATTTGGCGGACAAGAAAATGATTTGGTGTTTAGGGCAGTCACAACACTGCCGGATAATTTAGATGGGTATTGGAACACAAATAATCAGATAGGCACGATGCAAACTATTACTTTAAATGGAAATATGTTGAATACTGCTTCGAAAGAATATATATTGGTTACTATGTATCATGAAGCATTGCACGCATATATTTATCTTGAAAAGACTAGGCTCAGTCCAGAATTATTTTTCGCTAAATATAGTGAATGGTCTGAAATTAATTTGCAAGGTGTACCAAAGTACGTAACTACACATTCGCAGTTTAAGAACCTTATGACACATCTAGTATCTGCAATTAAAGAATATAACCCAAATATTTCTGATTACGATGCGGAAGTGTTAGCAAAAACCGGGGTTGTGACTAGCATGAGTAATCTCGACATTAATTTAAACAAATCTTATAAAGATGGAAATTCTGGAACGAAATGCCCTAATTAAAAGTGCTATTATCTTCATTTGTTTTCTAGTTCCTATTTGTTTCTGCGAAGCGCAAGTAAAGTATTTTGTACTGGACGAAGAGCATTCATCGTATAATATTAAGAGTTATACTCTCGATACCAAAGATCTTTATGCTTTAGATTCCCACGTAGAAATCCTTAATATATTTCCAATATATAATACTGACGCGAGGAATGATAGAGAAATAATATTGTTCAGTGCATTGCCAGACGTCTCAACTATGAAGTTATGGGAAAAAATTGACTTATCTGAAATAGATGTTGATACAATTAGCTTTAAAGATTTATTGGCAATAAAACAATTATCGTTGTACGAGCTATATTCTGGCACTTACAACGAGCACAACAAATTCTTCAACAAATACAAGCTTGTTGTAAAACGAAATGGAGAGTATTACGTGGCTTACAATACATTGTTACAGTTTTATGCATTACGGGATAAGCCTGACATGTTCAACTCAGCATGGGGAACAATAAATAAGGATCAAACTCCAGTTACAGTGAAGTCGGTTGCAGAGTATTATAAGAGTATCAAATGCGATTTTCCGTTACTAAGTTATTCCGATGGCTATTCTACTTTTGATCGGCTAAGAGATCGAAAAGAGTTTCTTTCCAAAAAATTCAAAATTGGAAGCTTAAATGCTTATCAATTTTGGTCTTTAACAGATTGGCATATGCCATCTCACGCTTATGAGGTTGACAGAGGTATTGACAGGTTTATCTATATCCCCGAAAAAGGCATTGTAGGTGGATCATTTGACTTCTATTTCTATCATCATAGAAAAAGTATAAACTTGAACATGAGAAAATTTAAGGAGAATATCTACTCTGAAAGGGTGATGATCGCAAATGGCTTAACGGATTGATCAGCTTGAGTATCGAAGATTTTGTATAAGCAAAAATTGCTCTATAATAAGCTAAACCATTTAAATATCGAATATTGTTATCATTTAGACTTATCCCAATAACCACTATGCTAGAAACGCTATTATTTTAATGGGTCAAAAGGCAGTTAATCCCTTAGATATTAATATGATCTAAGGGATCACTATTTTAATATCAAACAGGCTGGTGTTTTTACCGATTTTCGGCAATAGATTTTAGATCAAATCCAAAGTAAGTTGTAAGGAATTGTAATTTATAAATACGAATTGACACCTTAGACTATCAAGGCACTCTAGTATCATGAACCAAATAGATGATCACCTATTATCTATTAAACTGCTAACGAGCACAAATAAATTCACAAAATCTCATTCGGAAGGAAGTCCTTTGGTGAACATCCAAATATTTTAGCCAGCTCATTAATGTGGTTGAGATTACACTTCACGGTCTCATCCAGTATCCTACTCGGTAAAATCTAGGTTGACCTAGAACAGCACATCGAACGCTAGAAACAGACGACACAATAGACACCTTGAAGCGTACCAAGACATCATTAGCAATAACTAATGTGTGGTTTTACATACAGTGTGTCGGAATAGGTTTCTTCCTGTTAATAGCAGACTTTAAGATGATTGGGAATGACATACAGAAACTATTCATAGTGATCTTTCTATTAGGGGTGATGGGTATTGTGATATTTACTGTCAAGATTCGTAATATTGAAGCGAGAATCAGCGACCAAGAGGATACCAAAATGCTTCTGCTTGATAGAATCAACAGCCTGAAAAAGCAACTAATCGTTCTTGACTAGCCGTTGCTGAGATAACTCTTTTCGGTGTACCACCGATACTAACTTAACCTTATTAACAGATCCGACAATTTGAATTGGAAAATACCTCTTCAATAGTTCAGTTTACCAAATTATTATGAGAACCATTTATTTTCTATTACTATCTCTACTGCTATCAGGATGCACATTTACACCAAGCGGAACAAACAACCGCGATGACAAACAGTCTGGAATATATAAAAGAGGTGAACTCACACAATCTAAACAGATTCTCCACGACTACCTGTCAAAACTCGCCTTTGACCAATCAATGAAAAAATTGGTACTGTTAAAGGTTACTGCCCTAGATGATATTGACAAAACAAGTACCGTCCGGCAAGAAGCCGAATTTGAAGCTATGATGTATGTTGCTCAAGATTGCAATTGGCTTGTTGGTCTTGAACAGGCACAAGACTCAGGGCATCCATTTTTTGTTATGGAATATGAAAATAGAGATTCTCAATTTGGAGGGATAGATGCTCAAGGTAACATCATACGTAAAGCCAGCAAGTACAATTTCAAAAAAGGTATGGTCATACTAATACAAGGATATGCTTCATTCAAAAACAGAGGAGATGGAATAGCGGTAGAAAGTATTCGGTTGAGTCGCGAATTTGCTTCGAAAGAAGATCATGGTTTGGATATTGAGATGGATGATCCTATGGAGGAGCAAGATGTAAATACTGCCAAATCTCAAACAATGACAGATCCATCTAATACCTTAGACGAAAAAGAATACATTACTCAAACCTCTAAATCATATTTTTACAACAGCCCTGATGTATCTACCAAGAGGAAGGCCTATCTTGAAAAAGGAGATGTAATACATCCTCTTAAAGAACAAGGTCGCTTTTACTATATCGAATTCACCAGCCCACAAAGTCACAAAACTAGTAGAGGTTGGGTACTGAAGTCTGATTTTATTATTGACAATGCTGTTAACGATGACAAATTAGCATCTGATTATAATAAAGTTCTCAATCTCAAACGGGACGGCTCTTACCAATTCAACCACCCTTTCTTTACTAAAATGTCTAATCAAGAAAAGGCGATCATAGCACTTGTAGCAATGAAAGGAGGAACAGACTGCGAGTATACCAACGATGATTGTACGAATTGCCAATTAACAGATTATTTGCAGATAGGATGTCAATGCTCGGAAGGTCATAAAAGCTACGTCAGAAAATGGTTTAATAGCAATAAAGATCTGGAAGAAGATATTGACAATTGCTATAAAACTCCCAGTGGGGCAACCTTTCAAAGAAACATTCAAGGCATCAAGATGAAACGTGTCGAAAACACATACCTTGTTGAAGTCGAGTTTTTGGAATTAAACATTAGGCATGATGTAAGTGAAGTAATGACTAATACTTATAAGTTTGCTGTAGTGGGCGGTAGAATCACTCTCCTGTAGTAATCTGCCCACAGAAAAATATCAATACTGATTAAAGCGGATCGAATTTTAAATCTTCGATCCGCTTTAATTTTATTCGAAATTGGGGTAAAATAGCCTTCAAAACCACGGATTATTAGAGTTTTGTAGTAGATCTCTACATAGGATATGTAACTTACTGGAACTCATATAAGGCTTACCTTATATAAGAAAAGCTAACCTCAGAATTTAAGAATATATACGGAGATCAATTTAACGTTTAGAATCAAGATTAGGGCGTATTATATTAATTAAAAAAATCCAAAATTTTGTTTTTTCGACATACTAAAATACTCTCGTCTAGGTTGTCCGAAAGAACCATGTTCACAACTATATCGAAAAGCTGTAACCTTGTATAAGTAATAGATTTCTTACGTCTTTCCTGAAATATCTTCTCGAAGATTTGAAATATAAATTTACCACGCAGTTTTCTTTCAAAATCATTTCTTAGTGTGATACTTAAACCTTCTTCTGCATCCTTGTAATTACGGCTTTCAAGAAATTCATCCTCGAATTTAGTTGAATACCTCTTCATTACATTTGTACTTAATATAGTAACATCTGATACCCTTAAGTCTTTTGTGCCATTTTTATAAGCTAATGAGATTTCATGGGCATACCACTTGCAAATGCTATCTACTAAACCCTCAAGTTTTATGTTTTCGTTGTTTCTTAATAAAGACTGTAATATATGCTTCCCGTCCGAATAAATATCATTTTCAATCGAATATCCATTTGTACAAATTAAACTGTCAGATTGATATTTTTCAGGCACTCCGTCTATGACCCATAAGTCACTATCACATAGAAATAATACATTTGAATTACTTAACTCATCTTTTCGATCAAATAATGCTAGCAAGTTTGCCCTTCCATTGCACTCTAAAAAACTAATATTCGAATCAGCAATATTGTCACCAATTATTTGATAAATTTCAGAATCATCTATTCCCTCAATTAATACAGTATTAAGGCTTGATCTCTTTAGTGTTTCCAAAAGAATTTCTGCATTCAGCGGATTTTCTCTAGCCATTGTTATCTCCTTTATCAGATCCTATAATAATTTCTTTATTAGTATACTTCGTATATATAAATGGAGAGTGAGTTGCTATAATGAATTGGTTATTTCGCTTCTGCTTTAATAATGTTGGGAACAATATTCTTTGCCAGTCAGTATGTAGACTCAATTCTGGTTCATCTATAAAAAACACGCAGTTGTCGTAAAAGAAATTATAGCAAAGAAAACCCAACATTTGCTTTTCTCCAGCAGATAATTTATCAGACATAATCGCTTCTCTTGTATTACCAATATCCAACGATGATTGTTCAGTTTTACTAAGATTTTCTCCAAGTTTGAGGTTATTTGATATCTCAATTGATGTATCCTTAAAAATGTTTCGAATCAAATCAGAAAGGATTGTGAAAGGCATTAAAGCATCCTCCTTTTGCTTATCATTTTTCTTAACCAGCTTCCTTATGTCCTCAAGTGCAGTTTTCTCTTTATCTTGACTATTCGCTACAATCGCAAGTATTTGAGATGACTGATTTGCTTCCATTTTTCTGATAATTTCTGAAATGTCGGCATATTTACTGTTAAGAAGATATATAACATCTTCAGTCGATATTGATGCAATAAATTTGTGGTTATTCCCATTTGTCAGAGTTTCAGAAATTTGCTCCAAAGAATCCCTAAGTGATGGACGTCTATATTTTCGATTGTTTATAGTATTTATGGAAAACCCTCCCTCAATTCTTCGAAAAGTTGGAAAAAATAATGAACTCTCGGATATTGGAAATGTTGGGAGGTCTGAATAATTTTCAAACGAAAGACTATCTTCAATTATAATTTTCTCAACCCCGCCATCGTTTATCATTGTATCAATTAACACTAATTCATACTGAATGATTTTTTTTCCTTTACTTTTTTCGTCTCCCTTTACTATGATTTCAAAAGAAGTTCCATTTGACATCTTTAGCAATGCATATTCCAAGTATAATTCTTCAAAAAGTTTGTCAGAGTTGCCACTAATCATATACCATAACGCCTTCATGATAGTAGTTTTTCCACAACCATTCTTTCCCGTCATGATATTTAAATCATCTTGAAAATTGAATACACCTGAAATTTTCCTGTTTAATTTTTTTACTTCAAAACTAGTAATCATTTGAGCCCCTTGAGTTAATAATGCTACAAACATACATTATTCCTAACTAATTAGAAATACGGTTTCCCCTATCTGGGTAAATAGAATGGAGAATCCATGTTCAACTAAACAATTATAAAAACTAGAGATATTCTCCAAAATCCAAAAACTGTCTGATACTACACTTTAGAGGTATGATATCGTAACTTAAAATACGGCCGGGGCTAAAAAAGCATCAAAAACACGCGAATGTCAATAGACTTTTATCAAAAATTATTTCACAAAAAATAGTCATTAATTTATAACCATGCTCCTATTTAATTGTTATACACATCAATTCCTTCTAATTTTTGTACATACCGATTCTTGGAATGAAAAATGCTTATCAGTAATTAATTAATTATATATTTGCAAAATATTTCATTATATTTATAGATATGTCGCTAAGACCTGTAAAAGATAAACATTCAATTAGCAGATCAGTTGTTAATCTATTTCTGGCGCAAAATTTTCCAGAATCTGAGATAATACTTCGTAAGATAATAGCGTCTGATAAATTTGCCACATATTCACGAAAAGGGACTATATCAGAAAAATTAATTCAATTTGGAGATAGAAATATAAGTGTTAGTGACAATAAAAATAGTGGGTTCGTTCTAGAAAGATTCGAAAATGGCTCAAGTTCAGATATTCTCAAAATGGAAAACACTCCTAATGGGAAGTCTATACTCAGCATCGAGACAAGAAATTATACTCGATGGCAGCATTTTGTGGAGAAGATAACTCAAGACCTATCGGATCTTTCAGCTTTTAAAAACTTTTATGTCGAAGCAATTGGCTTAACATACGTTGATGAATTTATTTGGGAATCTAGTGGTGAAATGGCAATTGAAGAAATTTTCAACACTAATTCACAGATGCTTAATGAAAAGTTCTTAAAATCTAAAACAAGCTCAATAGTTTCGACATTTGTGGACACTCAAGTAAGCGGCTATGGACTATCGGAAGAAAAGTCAGAAATATCTTTCAATGAACATTTGAAAAGAGTCATTATTTCGCATACATACATTTTGCAATTTCAAAAGCTTAAAGAGTTAGACGGTGAATCTTATAACTCATTTATTTCTGAATTTGACAGTATACACAGCAAGAACAAAGAGTTTTTACAAGATATTCTTTCGGAAAATACACAGGGATTGATAAATCTTAATATTTAATTGATATGTTAGGCTTAGCAGTAATTACAGTTGTTTCTTTACCACTATTGTATTCATCGCAAAGAAAAGATAATTATCATGATGATGTTCAGTACGATTACTACACCAAATCATCAAACTTCGACTTATCGTACGAAAGTAAAATTGTTGATCTTGAATCTTCATGTATCCCGGAAACAACTTTTGAGGAAAAATCTTTTAGACACAGCCTACTAAAGTCAATACCTTCTTTTATAGACTTCAAGGAACTATCTATGGAGGTTTCCAAAAACTTATATTCGATTTTAAATGAACTGCCGGAAGAAATTGTCAATATGATAGATGTTGATGAAATATACACATCGGATATTGGTACAATCATTATGGATATTCGCATGGAAAATGCGCTTTTTTCTATAGAAATTGGTAAATCGAAAATAGGTTACTTCGCAGAAGTGAACGACATATTTATCTACCAAAATGATGGTATTGAATTCAATTCCCTAGCGATTACAAATTTAGGTGGATTGTTTAAGGATTTATTAGATCTTTATGATAAACAAATTGTTAACGCGCATACCGTTTAATAGTTGTGATAGAGATTCCAGAAAAAATTGATCCGTCAGAAAAGATAGTAAGATTTCTTTTTTCTAAGCATTTGAAAAAATCCAAAAATTTGGATAAGTTTCGATCTACTCTCGATTCAGGTTTAATTAATTCTGATTATGTCTTCTACGATACTCGTGGTGAAGTCTCTATGCAACGGAAAGACTACGTATCAGATGAGAGATGCTTACAGATCGGAAATTCAATTCCGTTAGAATTGGTTGGTTATGTATCATTTCCTCTAGATTTGTATGACAATACAATAATTCTACATAAACAAGAGCCGGGAAGGGAAGAATTTGAGGCAACTTTATTGTGGTCACCCCTGGATTCTGAGAATGTTGAGAGATTGGATAGACCTGTCTGTTCAGATGATGCTGGACTTCCAGCCCATTGCGGGATTACATATGTGAATCCATCTGAATTAATCAATGAAGAGCCTAATACAGCTATACGAATGTTTTCGCGTAGGTTTTTTAAAAGATGTGCATTAGAATTAGTGGGTTAAATTTTACAGGTCTAATGACTAACTTCTTTTAAACTCTTGTGGAATCTCGGGAGCCTTGTCTGCCATTATAAACTATTGTAAAATACAAATTTTGTAAACACATGTCACATAACCTTATCAAAAGATATGATTTGGTCAATCCACAAGAAACATGTGTCAGCAGCTTGCCATATCGGCTCCAATGTTTAACAATTATTGGAAGTAGCACGAAAACATCAAAATTCTTTATCTTTAAAAGAAAATACCCGGGTAAGACGAATGTAAGAATATATTGAAAACTTTCCGATCTATGCCTTGATCATTAAATTTTAAATGATATCAAAAATGAATAAAGCTTTGTGAATTAGTGATCTGAAGTTAAAACTAAATTATAACATATTAACCTATAGAATCCATGTTTCACTTTCTTAATTGATAAATGAGATCACTATGTTACAGAACATGGATGTTTGCTTTTTGGAGTACTTAATAGTAATTGATGTGCAATAAACAAAGCTCAAAGCAAACAGCCAACTTTTATGTAAAAAACAATATTACTGTATATTTCTAGTAGATTAATACAACTTATTGGTTCTCAATACACAATTATATTCATCTAGCAAATATAGCCATCTAACAGCTAGTATTTAAATGGTTTTTTACCAGAATAGTTTTAATGCAATACTGTTTCCATTGCATTAAAACTATACCATTAGTCAATACGGATTCCCGTTATTTCTTCACAATATTTCCAAATAGCTTTTCTATTTTCATCTGAAAAATTTTTCTGGTTTACTTTTGCCGGTTTACTATTGGAAAAATAAAGCCCCGTCTTTCCTTTAACATCTGGCGAGCTCGCTAAATAGATTGCCGATTCGGCTCCCTGTTCAGATGTTTTCGTAATAAGCTTCATCAGGGGGTACAGAATTGCTCTGCCCAAAAAACCTTTATCGAAGGCAAAGTCTCTCATTTTGTCATTCATTACAAAGCCGGGATGCAACGTATTAACTGTAATATTCGACCCTCTTTCTTTTAATTTTTTGACTAACTGTTCAGCCATTAACATGAGAAATAATTTGGAATTTCCATAAGCGCTATTCGATGTATAATTCTCTTTTAATTCTACATCATCAAAATCAGGCTTAGCCATTAAGCTATATGCCACAGAAGCCGTCATTACAATTCGAGCTTCATTACTCTTTGACAAAGATTCCAATAATAGAATATTCAAAAGATAAGGGGCTACAAGGTTTAGGGCGATTGTTTTTTCAATCCCATCCACAGTTACTTCTCTCGATTTGCCGAAATTAGCACCGGCGACTTGGAGTAAGACATCCAAATGATCATGCTTAGCTTTGAAATCATCCACAAGCTGATGAATACTCTTCAGATCCATAAGATCTCCTAAAATATAGTCTATTCTATCATTGGCGCTCTTTGCAATTATCTCATCTCTCACTTTCATTCCGTCTTCCTCCTTACGAGCTACGAAAACAATAGTATAGCCTTGTTTGGCTAGCTCTAACAGTGCAGCCTTTCCTAAACCGCGAGTTGCTCCTGTGATTAAAAGTATTTGAGAATCCATGTATAGTGTTTTAATAAGATTTATTTTTAGATAAGAACTAAATAATTCAACACGACAACAAGAAAAATCATGCCGAATTTGTTAAAAAAATAAATCTAGTAAATAAAAAATATAATACAAGTCGTTTCACAGCGGCTTTGAGGCGTTTCAACTACAAATCAATAAAACTCCTTCAAAAAAGTTTATTTGTATTAAACTTGTTTTTCGTTTACAATTCGATCAAGTACTAAATCGGCATTTCAGACCAACATAGTCCGATTCTAGAAAAAACACGTGCGAATCGGAAAATATGAAACTTCAGCAAGTAACCCAAACGTAGACTTCTTTCTACGCGACGTGCTGCCAGATGCGCTCATACAACAAAGATTTGCAACTAGAGGCCAAAGCGACGTACGATTAATGAATTAGCTTACAGAATTTTAACATTGCCCAACCAGCAGAATTTTCGTAAATTGCTGTTTCGACAACCCAGTTATTATGCTCAAGAAAATATGTTTATTTCTCTCACTCTTAAGCTTTACCGTAGCCAATGCACAGCGTATAGAAGATCGCATCAGCGCTTCGCGCGACCACTATGCACATAATCAACAAGAAAAAATATATATCCATACGGATCGCCATCATTATACCGCCGGAGAAACCATATGGTATAAAACCTACAATACGCTTGGTATCACCAATATGCTTTCGGCATTAAGTGGCATCAATTATATAGAACTGATAGATCCCAAAAATCATATTGTGGCCGATCAACGCATTCAATTGAGCCTAGGATTGGGTTCCGGCAGCTTGACCTTAGCTGACACCTTAGTGGAGGGAAGTTATCGCTTACGTGCATACACCAATTGGATGCGCAACTTTCCGACGGATTACTTCTTCGAAAAATCACTTACTATTACCAACGGTAGAACGGATAATACCGTAACGCAGACCTCCCTGCGGTCGGACGGAAAAGATACATTCATCGCCGTAGAACTAAAAACACTGAGCGGAAATCCGCTCCCAAAAACAACGGTACGCTACCAAGTCATGGAAGGAGACAAGATTGCACAAAAAGGTAGTGAGCGCACCGACGAACAAGGACTAATCCTAATTAAAGTCACCGAAAAGAACAGAAATAAGGATATTCAACTCTCCTTTACAAATCTGGATGAGCGCCCCGTATCCAAAGTAATACATACCGCATCTATAAAACCGCAGAGCAGCGTACAGCTACTTCCAGAAGGCGGGAGAATTTTGGCCGGCACATTAAACAATATCGGCATCAAGGCGATCCGTTCGGATGGCCTTGGTGTAAAAGCGAAAGTAGAAATCATTGATGCCAAACAGGAGGTTATCGGAACTGGCGAAACCAATCATTTAGGTATGGGAAGCCTTGCTTTCTTGCCTTCTCCAAGTGAAAGCTACACCTTTCGAGCGCTAATCGAGGGAGAAGACATCCAGCAGATCCCAGCACCGCAAGTCGAATCTAGCGGTATGTCGTTTATGGTGAACAACCAGAATCCGACCAAGCTTTTTGCACAGATGAATATCTCCGATGATTTGCTTTCGGGAGATCCTGTTTATTTCGTGCTACATCACCTAGGCAACACCTTTTATGCTTCTCGCCAGAAAATGGATCGACAAAATATTGTATTCAGCGTGGACAAAGAACCGTTGCCTTCTGGCGTTATAACCATTTCGGTATTGGATGCAGCTTTCAAACCTTTGTTTGAACGTCCTATATTTCTGTGGCAGGCGGCCGATTTCATGCCATTAAAGATCCATGCATCGAATAATCAGGTTAGTACGCGTGAAAAAGTCACCATAAATACCGAAGTGGGTCTGCCAGCGGATTCCACTCGTTTGGCGTCTTTATCTGCCTCCGTCGTCAATCTAGCCAAAGTGCAGGACACCACAGACCTGCAAGCCAATATCTACAGCGCCTTGTTACTTGAAGCTGATTTACGGGGTCATATAGAGTCGCCTGGCTATTACTTTTCGTCTGAAAATCGCGCAGAAAAATTGATTGATTTGGATAAGTTGCTACTGACACAAGGTTGGCGAAAATACGACTGGTCTGAAGATCCACAAGCAGTCGATACCGTCAAGGCTTTTGAAGCCGAAGAAGGTTTAACTATTAAAGGATTTACCAAGAAATTAGGGCGAAAAGCTGCTGCCCCACTATCAGAAGTGCAACTGATCTCCACCGAAAATCTCACCGACTACATCGACACGCTCAGCTCTGAGGAAGGTTTTTTTCATTTCAAAGACTTACTTTTCCCAGATAGCGCTAAGTTCCTGATTTCTGCCAAAGATCAAAAAGGGAAAAACAATATCGACATCATATTAGACTTGCCCGAACCGCCAGAAATCCAAGCTGCCGATGGGGGCAAAAACGATTTAAATGGCTTATATCTGGACGAACTATTGGCTTCCAAAAAATTCTTTCGCGAATTGGAAGAAAAAGGGCTGATGCCCAATACCATTGATATTGCCCAAGTCGTGGTCACGCGCAAAGTAGAAAAAGCACCTGAGCACTCGCGCAATCTAAATGGTCCTGGGAATGCTGATCAAGTTATAACGTGGGAAGAATTGCAGAATTTTGCTACGGTAGATATGGCGTTAAACGGTCGACTAGTTGGTGTGCGTTTTCAAGGAGGCATTCCATACAGTACCCGCGGCGGAGGAATAATGCAAATTGTGCTTGATGGCATGTATGTGGAGCCCGAAATGTTATCAAGCATTCCAGTTATGGATATTGCTAGTATAGAGGTTTTACGCAACGTCAACTACACGGCTGTTTACGGTTCTTTCGGTGGTAATGGCGTGATCGTCATCACCACCAAGATTGGGTCTGAAGGAAGGGTCAATTACGTGCCCAAAGGCATTTTGTCATTCACGGCCAAAGGCATTTCGGAAGCAAAAGAATTTTACCAACCAACTTACGAAGTAGCGTCCGATCAAACTTTTGAAAATGATCTTCGCACTACTATTCATTGGGCACCATTTGTGGCAACAGATGAACATGGAAAAGCGAGTTTTGATTTTTACACCAGTGATGAGCCGGGCATATATCGAGTCATTCTTGAGGGCATTGATGTGAGCGGTAGAATTGGACGGAAGGTGTTGGATATCACGGTAGATAAAGAAAATTAAATACTAGCAATCAATCTCATCATTAACTTGTTATTAAAACACACAAACTATTAAGACATAAAATGAGTGAATTTTTAAAAACCCATATAGACGATCACGTACTACACGTGATTCTGCATCGTGGCAAAAGCAATGCGATGCACTTGGAAATGATTCAGGAAATACAAGATGTATTTGCCGATGCAGAAAAAGATCCAGCGATTGAAGGTGTTGTGATCACCGGGCACGAAGGGTTTTTCACCTCAGGGCTTGATCTGATCACGCTTTACGGATACGATGAGCGGCAAATGGAAGTTTTCTGGCATGCATTTATTGAACTTTTGTACACACTCACTGCTTTTCCAAAACCTTACGTAGCTGCCATTTCTGGCCATAGTCCAGCCGGAGGATGTGTTCTAGCCATTGCGGCAGATGCTCGTGTGATGGCCGAAGGCGAATACATTATTGGGTTGAATGAAGTTCCTGTAGGCATCATTGTGCCACATGGAATTTTTGATCTATACAGTTTTTGGATTGGTGAAGCACAAGCGTACCGATTTCTACTAGAAGGCAAACTGCTATCACCACAAGAAGCACTTCAGGTCGGCTTGGTCGATGAGGTGGTAGCGCTCGATAAGATTCAGCGCAGCGCGGTACGCCACATCAAAAAATATACACAGCTGGAAAAAAATGCTTGGCGACGAACCAAGTTAAACCTGCGCACACGTGTGTTACAAAGCATGCAGGCGAACAAAGAGCAGACAATCGTAGAGATGTTGACACAATGGTGGAAACCATCGACTCGCGCCGTGCTAAAAACCATAATTGATAATTTAACCAGTAAAAAAAGATAAAATGAATATACAAGGTGCACTACGTGATGATGCTTTGCAAGGCAAAACCATTGTTGTAACCGGTGGCGGAAGTGGTCTGGGAAAAGCGATGTCAACCTATTTCTCCGAGCTCGGGGCTAATGTGGTAATCTCCAGCAGAAAGCTTCCGGTGCTAGAAGAAGCAGCAAAAGAAATCTCCCAAAAAACAGGTGGCAAAGTATTGCCGGTTGCCTGCGATATCCGCCAAATCGAAGAAGTAGAGAACTTGTGGAAACGAGCCGAGGAAGAATTCGGACAGGTCGATGCGCTGCTGAATAATGCGGCTGGCAATTTCATTTCTCCGACAGAGCGCCTGTCGGCGAATGCATTTTCGACCATTATCGATATTGTGTTAAAAGGTACTACCAATTGCACATTGACCTTTGGCAAGAAATGGATAGAAAAAAAACAAGCCGCTAGCATCCTCAACATCGTGACCACTTACGCATTCACGGGTTCTGGTTATGTCGTTCCTTCGGCAGTGGCCAAAGGTGGCGTATTAGCCTTGACACGATCTCTTGCGGTAGAATGGGGAAAATACGGGATTCGAAATAATGCCATTGCGCCAGGTCCGTTTCCCACGAAGGGCGCTTGGGAACGGCTACTTCCCGGCAATTTAGCAGAGGATTTTAGCTTCGAAAAAAGAGTGCCACTAAAACGTGTTGGTGATCATCAAGAGTTGGCAAACTTGGCCGCGTTTTTGATATCAGATTTCGCGGGTTATATCAATGGTGAAGTCGTGACAATCGACGGAGGCGAGTGGCTGCAAGGAGCAGGACAATTCAACGGATTGGAAGCCATCACCTCGGATATGTGGGACAACATTGAGCAATCCATCCGGAAAAACAACAAGTAACTATGCAAAACAAATTTTTTCTATTCCTGCTTACATTCATGTGGATCTGCGCGTCATGTAACAACACCAAAAAGCAAGAAAGCTCAGAATCCGACATGGATTCTACTGTGGTGACGAATGAAGACCTATCAAATACCAATATCAGCAGCGATCGCCGCTTTGTATCGGATATGGTTACCGCATTTATTAAAGCGTACAATGAACGGGATAACGAAAAAATAAATAGTTATATCCATCCTGAGGCCGGCATCATCTTCATCCATCGTCCTGGTGCGATGGATTGGTTCGAGAAAGTCTCTAAAATAGATTTCGATAGCCCCGTGCCTTCCTACTACCCATATGCCAGCGCAGCCAATGACTATGAAATCACGTACGAAGTGGCGCCCAAATACGATTGCGGGTCAGAGAAATGGAACAAAATGGGTTTGTTTGTAGACCTCACGACGGCCACCAATTTATTAAAACCTATTGCAGCCAATCTTAATGAGTTTGAAGATGTGCAGCTGGATCCAAATTATCTCAAACAGATAGAAACGGCAGAGAAAGATAGTTACCGAGTTGTCCTGACAACACCTACTCCACTAATTTTTCATGTAAAACAGTTTGGTGACAATTGGTATGTCACTATACTTGATCGCGGATATGCAGACTGTGGCGCATAATTGCGATTTCAAATAGCGAATCTCCCATTTAAAAGTTATATTTAATCCATAAATAATCGATAACAAAATTTACATATGTCTATAATTGATCTTGCTACCCAATCCCGGGTAGATCGCTGGTTAACCGAAGAATACGATACTGAAACTGTAGCTGCTGTACAACAATTGATTGATACCAATCAGGAAACAGAATTGGTAGATTCCTTTTACAAAGCACTTGAATTTGGTACTGGCGGTCTTCGCGGCATCATGGGCGTCGGCTCTAACCGGATCAATAAATATACATTGGGTCAGGCGACGCAGGGATTGGCCAATTATCTTAAAAAACAATTTCCAGATCAAGCCCTGAAAGTCGCCGTATCATACGATAGCCGCAACAATTCACAGAAATTGGGGCATTTGGTAGCCGATGTTTTCTCCGCAAATGATATCGAAGTGTATCTTTTTGAAGAATTGCGCCCTACACCAATGTTATCTTTTGCCGTTCGACATTTTGGTTGCCAATCCGGCGTGATGTTGACGGCTTCGCACAATCCAAAAGAATACAATGGCTATAAAGCCTATTGGAACGATGGCGGACAATTAGTCGCTCCTCATGATAAAAATGTAATAGAAGAGGTCAATGCTATTCAGTCGGTTCGCGATATCCAATTCGATCGCAAGGCGGAAAATATTCACCTCGTGAAAGAAGATTTTGATGATATCTATATTCAAGCGAACAAAGCGTTGAGCATCAACCCAGATATCGTTGCCGCACAAAAAGATCTAAAGATCGTCTTCTCTCCTATTCATGGTACCGGTATTACGCTAGTGCCGAAAATCTTAAAAGCTTGGGGTTTTGAAAATGTACATATCGTAGAAGAACAGGCGGAGCCAAATGGCAATTTCCCAACAGTAGTGTATCCAAACCCAGAGGAAGAAGAAGCGATGTCGATAGCTATGAAGCAAGGCAAAGCATTGGACGCCGATATCGTGATGGCGACAGACCCTGATGCGGATCGCGTAGGATTGGCGGTGAAGAACCATGCTGGCGAGATTCAATTGCTGAACGGGAACCAAATTGGTAGCTTATTGACCTACTACGTACTTTCAGCGCGTAAAGAGAAAGGTGAATTGCAAGACAACAATTACGTGGTAAAAACCATTGTAACCACGAATCTGATTTCGGACATCGCATCCAGCTTCTCGGTAAAAACCGAAGAGACCTTAACCGGTTTCAAATTTATTGGCGAGGTAATGACTAAGCTGGATGGACAAGAAAAATACTTGGTCGGTGGTGAAGAAAGCTATGGTTTCTTGGTTGGTGATTTGGTAAGAGATAAGGACGCGATCAACTCCTGTGCGTTTATTGCTGAAATGGCTGCCTATTTCAAGAGCAAAGGAAAATCTTTATTTGATGTCTTGACGGAGCTATATACAACATACGGCTTTTACCAAGAAAAACTGATTTCTTTAACGAAAAAAGGAAAAGCTGGCGCAGAAGAGATCAAACAGATGATGGCAGATTTACGTGCGAACCTACCAACGAGTTTGGGTGGCATTGAAGTTAAGGAAGTGCGGGATTACCAAGCTTCGATAGCTACTTCGCCAGCAGATGGCCGCACGACGGCTATTAACCTTCCTAAGTCGGATGTGTTGCAGTTTATCACGGTTGATGGTGATGTAATCTCAGCGCGTCCTTCGGGCACAGAGCCAAAGATCAAATTCTACTGCTCGGTGAAAACAGCACTGCAATATGCAGCGCAATACGATCAGACGGCCGTGCAACTGGAGGAGAAAGTTACGCGCATCATGGCAGATATCGTCAAAGATTAATACTAACAATCCATCAAAAAAGCACTCATGACGGAACCGTGGAAGATCCTACAATCCGAATACATTATAAAGCGTCCCTGGGCGACCTTACGGGTCGACCAGGTGCAATTGCCCAATGGCCTTGTTAAGGACGAATACTATATTTTAGAATATCCAAAATGGGTAAATATGGTGGGCTTCACCGAAGACAACGAAATTGTCTTTGTTCGGCAGTACCGTCACGGTGCGGAAAAGGTTCTTTTAGAACTTCCTGCCGGCGTGGTCGAGGATGGCGAAGAACCAGAAGTGGCGGCACGGCGCGAAATGATGGAAGAAACAGGATATGCTTTCGACGAGGTGACGGAGATTTGTCAACTCTACGCCAACCCTGCAACAAGCGGTAACCTGACGTATACATACGTGATGAAAGGCGGACGTAAAGTGGCCGAACAGGAGCTGGACGATTCAGAAGACATTGAAGTCGTAATCCTATCGATCGAGGAGGCAAAAAAAATGCTGCTAGAGAATGGCGTTGGACAGGCATTGCACACTTCCGCTTTATTCTATGTATTGCATCACGAAGGCCTATTTTAGATCATATACTATCTGTAGAATTAAATCTATTTAGCGCGTAAGAATTTATAACTTTGCCGCCATGGGTAGAGAAATATACGAAACGAAGCGAAAAGCGCTTAAAATAAACCTGACACCTGAGTTTTATGGTACTTTTGCCGAAATCGGTGCTGGACAAGAAGTAGCCCGTAACTTCTTTGAAGCAGGCGCTGCTTCGGGTACAATCGCAAAAACCATGTCGGCTTACGACATGACCTTCTCCGACGCGATTTACGGCGCCGAAGAATCCGGCAGATATGTAAGTCGTACACGCCTTACCAAAATGATTTGCCGCGAATTTGCTTTGCTAGAAGAGCGTTTACATGGCGACAAGTACGACAAACGTCTTTTCTTTGCATTTGCCAATACCGTCACTACGCTAAATTTTAGTAAGACCAACGATCCTCATGGCTGGATTGGTATTCGTTTTCAGCATGAGGTGGATAGCCCGCCCAATGATGTCATTATACACATCCGTTTGCTAGATAGTGACAATACATTACAGCAAAAAGTATTGGGTATTATTGGCGTAAACTTAGTTTTCGCAGCCTACTATTACCGCGAAGATATACAGACATTGATCGAATCCTTGGTAGATAACCTACCAACCGGTTCGGTGGAAATCGACCTAGTAAAAGTTGCTGGACCTGTATTTGAAAAAGTGAATGAGCGCTTGATCAATCTCTATCTGATTGCCAAAGGGTTCTCTAAGGCGGCGATCTTCCGTGTAGATGGAAAAGCCGCTCAGGTCAAAGACTTTCTATACAAAAAGGATATTATGATCCTGCGGACGAAGTACCGCCAAAAATCTCTTCCCAATTTTGATCTCTTTAATAGTGCCGTAGAGCAATTCAAGAAAAATACGAACGCCACAGACGAGAGTTTGGTCGTCATCATTGAGGTGTTGATGAGTAATGTATTGGACGAAGAGGTGAACTTATCGGACGAGGATTTGGAGTACTTCGCAAAGCGTGCGGAAGAGTTGTGTGCCACGGGAAATACCATCTTGTTGTCCAACTTCACCAGAAGTAATTATTTGGCGGAGTTTTTAAACCAGTTCAAGCCGAAGAACATTGGTATTGCAACCAACATCTCCAACTTAAAGAATATCTTCAACTCTGATAATTACCAGAAAGAAAACTACACCAACGAGTTGCTTTCGTATATCTCGGGTTTATTCAGCAAAAATGTGAAGCTATATGCTTACCCTTATTTGCAAGGAAAGGATCACGCCATTATCACGACCGAAAACATGCCTGTATCAGCCGACGCAAAGCCGCTGTTTGACTTCCTGACGATGAATAAATACATCATCGATGTCGAAGGATTCGATACCAAAGACGTAAAGACGCTAAAGTCTTAATTTTAGATAACAACAGTTTTCGTAATCACCGCCAGCAGCATGCCAAGGAATGTGACCAACACAATGCCTTTTCCAAGCTGCTGACGATCGTTGCGATAGCAATACCATACCGCTATCATATTGCCGGTTAAGGCCAGCACATACAATCCTAGTGGCTTTTGCGGCATGAGCTGCGCAATGATTTCTGTATAGCTCGTAAGGAAATACGCGATTATCGGTAATAGGGCACCTAACATCAGCCCCAAAAGCATACTATTTTTGTGCTGCATGATTAGGATTTTGGAATATCAAAACTCCAAGAATTCAATTCTGGAATCACATGATGTGCCGTCATATCAAACTGTGTTGGTACGACCGATACATAGCCATTATTCAATGCAAAAACGTCGGTATCTTCGCCGCGGTCTTCCAATTGAAATTTGCCCGTCAGCCAAAAATATTCGCGTTGATGTGGGTCTACGCGTTCCTCGAACTCCTCTACCCAACGGCCACCAGCTTGGCGGCAGATTTTGATACCTTTTAGCTTTTCTACATTCGGGAAGTTTACATTGAGCAATGAATGTTTAGGCAAGTCGTTTTTTAATACTTGAGCGGCTATACCGCGCACATACGGACGGCAGTATTCGAAATTCGCGTCGTACGAAAAGTCATCCAATGAAAACCCAATGGATGGAATTCCCTCAATCGCGCCTTCTACCGCAGCCGACATGGTACCAGAGTACAAAACATTGATCGAATTATTCAACCCGTGATTGATACCCGAAACGCACAAATCAGGTTTGCGACCTTTAAATACTTTGTTAACAGCTAATTTGACACAATCCACTGGCGTGCCCGAGCATTTGTACATTTCTACTTTTGGATAAATATCCACCGCATCAAGACGCAATGGTTTTCCAATGGTAATAGCATGTCCCATGCCCGATTGTGGGCCATCTGGCGCCACCACGACGACTTCACCAAGATGTTGCATTTCTTCGAGTAATACCTTGATGCCGGGCGCTGTGATGCCATCATCATTCACCACGAGTATTAGGGGTTTCTTTGTTGCCATGTAGCGAATTTAGCAAGAATAATCGTCGGATTGCCCGATGCTCGGTAAGATTTTTGCAGTAGCTCAACCAATTAAATCCCGATGAGATGAAGAATACAGGTTTGGTATTACTGGCTGCTGCTTTATTGTTGAGCGGTTGCAAAGGAGGAAAATATGCAGCATCCGAAAAAGTATATGAGCAGAAAGCGGCTGCATTTGCCAAGACCATCACGGCACAACCGGCAGAAAATCAATGGGAAAAAGTACCCGTGATCGATAAAGAATGGGTTGCTTCCGTCAATTTTGGTACTCGCAAACCTAACTACGTAATGATTCACCATACGGCACAAAAATCGGTAAACGAAACCATCCGAACATTTCAGCTAGAGCGCACGCAAGTAAGCGCCCATTATGTGGTGGGCAGAAATGGTAAGGTGGTACAAATGGTCAATGATTATTTCCGAGCTCACCATGCTGGAGCTGGTTTGTGGGGCAATGATACCGATTTAAACTCCTCTTCCATCGGTATCGAACTAGACAATAATGGCACAACCGATCCGTGGCCTGAAGCACAAATATCTGCCTTAATTCAGCTATTAACAAAACTCAAAGAAAACTATAAGATTCCGCAGGCGAACTTTATTGGTCACATGGATTTTGCGCCTTCGAGAAAACCTGATCCAGCCAATTTCCCATGGGATCGTTTGGCGCAAGCGGGTTTTGGTTTCTGGTACGATGCCAATTTGCAGCCTGCACCACATGATTTCGATGTGCATGTGGCACTACGCATTATCGGATATGATATCAAAAACCTAGATGCCGCGATCAAAGGGTTTAAACGACATTATATTCCACAAAATGCAAACGACACCACATTCAATGAACAGGAACGCGCGATATTGTATAATATCTATATGAAGTATCTGTATCTGTAAGGTACTTAGCTTACTTTGGGGATTTGCGGCTTTTGCTAAATTTTTATAAAAAATGGAAGCACTATCCATTGTCTAACCAAAATATCGCACATAAACCGAGCCTGTGAGCTCAGCGAAGCTAACTTTTGCGAAGTGCTAGAATGGGTATCCGTTGTTGCAAAAATTTGAAGCGAGGAGTTTTTTGCTTACATTTTTTCGGAAACCACGAAGTAGCATGAGTACCAAAATGATTGACAAAGACGAATAACAAGTAAGAGCCTGTGCGGCTCGAGCACATCTAAAGAAGCAATTTAACGACTATACAAGCCCTTCTTATCTATAAACTCTATCACCGCGTCCGGCGTCATAAATTGAACGCTCTGGCGCGCTTGAATCGCTTTACGAATCGCAGTCGAGGATAACTCCATCTGAGGCGTTTCGGTACGCGTAACCGATGGATGATTTGCTAGTTCACCGGCATCATAAGCCGGCCTCGGATACACCAAAATCTTATAATCCCGTAAAATAATATCGGCATTCTTCCATTTTTGGAAACTAGCCAAATTATCTTCCCCCATAATCAGGGAAAAATCATAATCAGGGTAGCGCTCTTTCAGGTGAACGAGCGTATCAATCGTATACGAAGGCTGAGGCAAATTGAATTCTATATCCGAAGCTCGCAATCGATCGCTGTTTTGGATGGCCAAACTCACCATCTCCAGTCGATCGTACATATTGGCCAAGCTCTTTTTCTCTTTGAAAGGGTTTTGTGGCGATACCACAAACCAAACCTCATCCAAAGAAGTATAGTGAGCCATATGGTTTGCAATGATCAAATGACCCACATGAATGGGGTTAAACGATCCAAAAAACAAACCAATCTGCTTACTCATATCCGTTTAAGATTTGATAAATGGAATGACCAAATCCTCCGCTTGCTGACAAGCTTCCTCTAGCTCGAAATTGTTGAGGATCACATCAAACTTATCCGCAAAACTAAGCTCATGCTCGGCTTTGGCAAAGCGCTCTTTCAACTTTTCTTCACTGTCTGTACCTCTTCCTGTTAAGCGCTCTTTCAACACCTCCAACGATGGCGGATTCACAAAAATAGCCAAAGCCTCATCTGGAAATTTAGATTTCAGGCGCAGTCCGCCGACCACGTCAATATCGAAGATCACGTGCTTTCCTTCGGCCCAAATGCGTTCTACTTCTGAACGCAGTGTACCATAAAAAGTGCCTGAATATACTTCTTCGAACTCGATGAAGTTTTGGTGCGCAATCTTGTGTAAAAAATCGTCTTTGGAAATAAAATAATAATCTTTTCCATCTACCTCTTCCCCACGTGGAGCACGCGTACTTGCCGAAATCGAGAAGGCCAGATCGTTAGGGTATTTGTTTAATAGATGTCTTACTATAGTTGTTTTTCCTGCACCAGATGGTGCAGAAAAGATAATCAATTTGCCACTCATGCTACTCTTATAGTACGTTTAATAACTGTTCCTTAATTTTTTCCAGCTCCTCTTTCATGCGCACTACGATCTGCTGGATATGCGCATTATTGGCTTTAGAGCCTAAGGTATTGATCTCGCGACCCATTTCTTGCGAGATAAATCCCAATTTCTTTCCACTAGGATTAGGCGCTTTTAGCGCTTCTAGGAAATACGCACAGTGGCTACTCAAGCGCACTTTTTCTTCGGTGATGTCTAACTTATCGATGTAATAAATCAATTCCTGCTCGAAACGATTCATGTCTACATTTTCTTTTCCCACGGCGGTATCCATGTACTGCGCGATGCGTTCGCGAATCAACGGGATACGATCGCCATCTACCGCTTCTACCTCCTTCTGGAATGCCATGATATCCGCCACACGTTTTTGTAGATCTGCACTCAATACATTTCCTTCATCCAGACGGAATTGATTGAATTTTTCGATCGCTTGGTGGAATGCTTCGAATAAAACTTTGACCTCTTCCTCATCGGTTTCTGTCTCATTGGATCCTACGACCTCGGGCATTTGCAAAGCCAATTGAAGCAATGGCGATTGCTCATCGCCTACGGCATCAGCCAGCTCTTTCAGCTGTGCGTAATATTTTTTAAATAACCTTTCATTGATGGTCGACGATGTAGCAGTTTGGTCCGCATATTCTGCCGTTACCGTGATATTGACCTTTCCTCGCTCGATGAGCTTTCCGCTTTCGGCGCGGAGCGCCAATTCCTTATCAGATACGTGCTTAGGCAAACGCAAGCTTAGCTCTAAAAACTTCGAATTGAGGGATTTTATTTCTACAGTGTACTTTACCGTTTGGTTTTCTGCCAAACCTGTACCGTAGCCGGTCATGGATTTTATCATACGCAAAGGTACGAAAACCTATATGAAAATTAATTGCTAATCTCTCGACCTCGAGAAGAAGCTATTTCTTCGGAAAAAATACATAAAAACGTGCGAGCTATAAGCCTTCAGCACGCGCTTTGCGCGATGTATTCCACTCCTTGATAAAGCCATAAATAATTGGCAATACCGAAACGAGGATAATGCCTAAGACGACTTTTTCAAAGTTGTCGGCCACCACTGGAATATTGCCCAAGAAATACCCGACTAGGGTGATACCAAATACCCAAACGAAGCCGCCGATGACATTGAACGTGAAAAAGCGGCCATAATTCATATGTCCAATGCCAGCCACAAAAGGAGCAAAAGTTCTTACAATCGGAACGAAACGGGCGATAATGATGGTCTGAGGACCATGTTTTTCGTAAAATTGATTGGTCTTTTCAATGTATTCGTCTTTAACAAGCTGCTTGTTGAACAGTCTTAACCGAACAAACCGATCACCGGCATATTTGCCGATGAGATAGTTACAGGCATCGCCTAAAACCGCAGCAACGAATAACAATACCAAGCAAAAGTAAATGTTCAGCTGCCCTTGTGCTGCAAACATGCCCACGGCAAATAATAGAGAATCGCCCGGCAAGAATGGCATCACGACCAAACCTGTCTCTACGAAAATAATAAGAAAGAGGATCGCATAGATCCAATACTTGTAATCAGCAATCAGCTGTATCAGATGATCGTCAATATGTAAGATGAAATCGATGATTCCATATAAAAAATCCGTCATCGTAGCTGTGCTGACTAATTATTGTTTAACATGACCGGCATCACCAACATCAAGACATCTTCGCTGTCTTCTTTGATGGCTGGGAATAATAATCCGGCACGATTTGGTGTACTCATTTCTAAAGTCACCTCTTCAGATCCTAAATTATTCAACATCTCTACCAAGAAACGGGCATTGAAACCGATTTCCATATCGTCACCCTCGTACTGGCAGCTCAAACGCTCGTGTGCTTCGTTGGAGAAATCCAAATCTTCTGCCGAAATGTGCAATTCGCTACCCGAAATTTTCAACCGTACTTGATGCGTGGTTTTATTCGCGAAAATCACAACACGACGCAGCGAGTTTAAGAAACTAGCACGTTCTACGGTCAATTTATTGGGATTCACTTGAGGAATTACCGCTTCGTAATCTGGGTAACGCTCGTCAATCAATCGACAGATCAAGGACACATGACCAAATTGGAAGAATGCGTTGGTATTATTGTATTCGATAGAAACATTGATATCATCTGAAGGCAAGGAAGACTTCAACAGATTCAAGGCTTTTTTAGGTAAAATTAAGGATGTCGGTTTTTCCGCACCAATATCCGTACGACGATAGCGTACCAATTTGTGTGCATCTGTAGATACAAACGTGATCGACTGCTCTGCCAATTGTACATATACGCCGGACATCGCTGGTCTAAGCTCATCGCTACTTACCGCAAAAATAGTTTTGCTAATAGCTTCTGCTAGGATTGGAGCCGCGATATTTACCGTAGAAATATTATCTACCACTGGGATTTTCGGAAAATCGTCCGCATTCTCGCCACTCAATTTGTATTTACCATCACCAGCACTGATTTCGATTGCCATGGTGGCGGTATCCACCGAGAAAGCAACGGGCTGATCTGGAAGAGTTTTCAACGTCTCGATCAGGATCTTGGATGGCATCGCCACACGTCCTTCTTCTTTAGCTTCTATTTGCAACGATGTCACCATACTGGTCTGCAAATCAGTAGCAGAAATGGTCAATTCATTGTCCTTAATTTCAAACAAAAAGTTCTCCAAAATGGGCAAAACGGTGCTACTGCTAGATGCTCCGCTAATGGCTTGCAATTGCTTCAATAAAGTGGATGTGGATACGATAAACCTCATTTGTAGTTGGCTATTTTATACTGCAATAATACAAAAAGATTCCAACTTTCTTCCAAGGTTTTTTCGTTACTTTTGTACGAATCGGCTATGCGTTTTGAAAATATAATAGGTCACGACAGCGTTAAACAACATCTTATCCGCACCGTACAGGATAATAGGGTGAGTCATGCCCAACTATTTCTCGGACCAGAGGGTTCCGGCTCGTTGCCGCTGGCCATCGCATACGCGCAATTTGTGAATTGCGAAGACAAACAGGAAGCGGATAGCTGTGGTGTTTGTGCCTCTTGTCGCAAATACGAAAAGTTGATCCATCCGGATTTGCACTTCTCCTATCCTTTCTTCGCCAAATCTGCTGGTGAAGTCGCCATTAACTATATCGAAGCTTGGCGACAGGCCTTGTCAGAAAACCCGTATATGGGGATGAATGCGTGGCGAGCGCAATTTGATGCACAAAACAAACAGGCCAATATCAACATTGCAGAAGTACACGATATCATCAAGAAACTCAGTTTCAAAGCATTCGAATCAGAGTATAAAGTGCTGATTATGTGGCTTCCAGAATATCTAGATGCACAGGGAAATGCTTTATTGAAACTGATTGAAGAACCACCTGAGAAAACCTTGTTTCTATTAGTAGCGGAAAATCAAGATCGTATCCTGAATACCATTATTTCGCGGACGCAGTTGGTAAAAATCCATAAGCTGACCCATACCGATATCAATCAATACCTTATTGAAAACAAGGGGGTAGATCCACTCAAGGCTGGAGAAATCTCTTTCTTGGCCGATGGCAATCTGCAATCTGCAATGGAGTTGCTACAGAGCGATAGTAATGCGTACTTTGATCTGATGATACAATGGTTGCGTTTGGTGGTGACCGACACAGGGCTCAAGCTAATTCAATTGTCGGAGATCGATTTCCCTAAATTAGGCAGGGAAAATCAGAAAAACTTCCTGATGTACACCATCGGTATGATGCGACAGATCGTGTTGAAATCGCAGGGACTGGAAAGTTTGATCTTCCTGCAAGACAAAGAATTAGAATTTATTACTAAATTTAGTGAAATATTTACACTGGAACAATTAAGCGCAGGGGTAGATCTACTGGAGAAAACGCATTACGCCGTCGAGCGTAATGCCAATGCTAAAATATTATTTTTAGACTTATCTTTGCAGTTAGTTTTATTGTTCAAATACAAAACGTTCCGCCAACAGGCGGACTCAATATATATATAGACATATGGGATGTGGAAGTTGCGCATCCGGCGGAGGTTGCGGAAGCAAATCTCTGGGGACTGTACCGTCAGGTTGTAATAACAACGGCTCGTGCATGACCAGCGGATGCAATAAATTGGATGTTTACGATTGGCTGACCGACATGGATCTGCCTTCTAATTATAAACCGTTTGACATAGTAGAAGTTCGTTTTAAAGGCTCCAGAAAGGAGTTTTTTGTGAATACGGAAAACCTGTACTTGGAAATGGGCGAAATGGTCGCCGTAGAACCTTCTACGGGCGGTTATGATATTGGCCACGTATCACTCACTGGTGAATTGGTTCGCTTACAACTCAAGAAAAACCGCGTGAAAGCGGAAGATGTAGCCAAGAAAGTATACCGCAAAGCCACAGAAAAAGACATCGAAAAGTTTAATGCTGCTAAAGAGTTGGAGTGGGAAACCATGCACCGCGCTCGTACGCTAGCCTTAGATCTTGGCTTGTCGATGAAGATTTCTGATGTAGATTATCAAGGCGATAAGACCAAAGCGACGTTTTATTATACGGCCGAAGGCCGAGTCGATTTTCGGGAATTGATTAAGCGTATGGCGGAGTCGTTCCGTATTCGGATCGAAATGCGCCAAATCGGTATGCGCCAAGAAGCGAGCCGCTTGGGCGGAATTGGATCTTGCGGACGCGAATTGTGCTGTTCAACGTGGTTAACGGATTTCAAAACGGTTTCTACTTCGGCAGCGCGCTATCAAAATCTTTCGTTGAATACCTTGAAACTGGCCGGTCAATGTGGCAAGTTGAAGTGTTGTTTGAACTACGAGTTGGATAGCTATATGGATGCCCTAAAGGATATCCCGACCGATATCGATCGTATTGATACCGAGATCGGGATGGCGTACTTGCAGAAAACCGATATTTTCAAGAAAACCATGTGGTTTTCGTACCCGAAAGCAGAAAACTGGATTCCTTTGACCGTCGATAAAGTGCGTGAATTCGTGCAGATGAACAAGGGCGGCCAAAAGCCAACCGAATTGCTGTACATTGAGCCAGAAGAAGAAGCTAAAGCGAAGCCAATAAACTACGATTACGAGAACGTAGTAGGACAGGATAGCTTAACCCGATTGGACGACCGCAACAAAAAGAAACGCCGCAAGAAAAAACCTGCTGGCAAAAATCCAAACGGAGAAACAGCGCAAAAATCGGCTGAAAATAGACCAGCACGACCACCAAGACAGCCACAAGCGAAGGCAGACAACGCTCCGCGTACGGACAATCCTAGACCAAAAGCAACTGCTGGTGAAGGAACCGAAGGTGCTGCAAAACCACGTCCAAAAAGACGCAATAACAATAACAGAAATCGCGATAGAAGGAATTATAACAACAACGATAACAAAGCGGAATAGCATGCTGAAAGCACATAGCCTAATACTTTTGAGCTTAGTGTGGCTGTTATTGTTCGCATCCTGCGATCCGCATATTGCATACGAGAAAAACAACAGAATCGACGATTACCGTTGGAATCGCGATTCTGTTGCTCAGTTTTCTGCGCACATTGTTGATGTCTCACAACCGTATCAGATCGCGGTGAATGTGCGGCACAACAATTTTTATCCTTACACCAATCTGGTGTTTTCTGTAGAACAGCAGCATGCTTCCGGCAAGGATACCACGTATAACATAGAGCTATCTTTGGCTAAAGAAGATGGGCGATGGCTCGGTCAATCTGCCGGCAATTTGTATCATATCAAAGAACCGATTATTAAAACATACCTCTTTCCTGATACCGGTGTTTACCACTTTTCGGTTCAACATCATATGGAAGATCATGAGTTAATGGGAATCACAGATATTGGTTTATTAATTGCCCAAAAACCATGATACGCCTACTGCGTTGGCTACTTTTACCCATTTCGCTCTTGTATGGTCTTGCGGTTTGGTTGCGCAATCTGCTATACGATAAAGGAATCTGGAGCAGTAAAAGTTATCCCGTACGCAGTATTGTGATTGGCAATCTTGCGGTCGGCGGCAGTGGAAAAACGCCCATGACAGAGTGCTTGATCCGATGGTTTGATGATGAGTACAAAATAGCCACGCTAAGCCGTGGTTACGGACGCAAAACAACAGGTTTTCGCTATGTGCTGATAAACGATGACGCCGTCGCGACAGGCGATGAACCTTTGCAGTTTAAACGAAAGTTTCCGCACCTTACGGTGGCAGTTTGTGAAGACCGTCGTACAGGGATGGAAACCTTGTTAGGCAAGCACGATCTGATCTTGCTGGACGATGCCTTCCAACATCGTAAAGTTTCCGCCAGCTGCAATATCTTGCTGTTTGAATATGCTTCTTTACTCGGACCAATTATTCCATTGCCCACTGGGAATTTCAGAGATTTATTGCCGCAGGCAAAAAGAGCACATATCATTGTTATTACCAAAATACCAAATGATGTGAGCGCACAACAGCGCACTCAAATCATGCAGAAATTACGCAAACATAGTTCTGCGCCCATCTACTTTGCTTCGATCGCGTACGGCGCTCCTAAAGCCCTTTCTGGGCAAAGCAATACAACTATTAGTTCATTGGTGGATCTGCACGATAAACAGGTGCTGTTAGTAACCGGAATAGCAAACCCAGCTCCCCTATTGGATTATGTGCGTCAGCAAGCCAAATATGTGGAAAGCATCGCTTTACCAGACCATCACCTATTCTCGAAAGCAGATTACGAGCGAATTCAATCATCGTACGCAGCATTAGCAGCCAAAGGAGATACGGCATTGGTCACTACAGAGAAAGATGCACAACGATTATCAATAGATTTTTTACCGAAAATACCCACTTATTTTATCCCGATTACCTTCGCTTTTGATGAAGAACAACGGATTCGCGAAGATGTAATTAACACTCTTGCCCGATATAGTGTAAATGAACCTTAAAGGAAGTTAAAAACTGTTTGTTTTTATACGCTCCGAAATACATTCTCCACCTTTGTTAAAGGAAATAATTCTATTTAAACTAAAAAAAGGAGAAATATTATGAAAAAGGTAATGATTGCAGTAGCGTTATTAGTAGGACTAAACGCAGCACAAGCACAAACAGGTAATGAGGCAAACAAAGATGGACAAACTCGTAATCGTGAAAGAACGGAACGCAGTGGTTTCAACAAAGATCCAGAAGCTCGCGCCAAAGCAAAGGTGGAGCATCTAGATAAAAAATTGGCTCTGACAGCTGCACAGAAAGAATCTATCCACAAACTGGTACTAGATCAATCTAAGAATGCACAAGCACTTTACAAAGACGCTGATCCGAAGAACGATGAAACACGCAATAAAGCAAAAGAGCTAAGAGCTCAAACTGACCGTAAAATAGAAGCATTATTGGATGCGAATCAAAAAGAAAAGTATGCTGAAATGCAGAAAAATCGCAGCGAGTGGTCTAAACGTAATAATCGCAGACCTGATCGCGATAAACGTGAAGGCAGAAAACAAGATGGTGACAAGAGCGTAGAACATAATCACTCTTAATACACAAGCAATTAAAAAGCCCGGAATCATCTGATTTCGGGCTTTTTAATTGTGACATATCGGCCTCTTTATTTCACTTTTCCGTATAATGGTAACTGTACTGATTTTGTGATCTCAACCTTTTCATTTAGGCGGATATCATCTGCGGAAGCACCTACCATCACGTTGAAACTTCCCGCTTCCATGATACGTTGCATCTTCGGATTGATTATCGATAAATCTTCTGGTTGTAAATGGAAAACAACTTGCTTGAATTTCCCAACAGCTAAGTGGATACGATCAAACTTCTTCAATTGTTTGATAGGTTGTACCGTTGAAGCAAATTCATCGCGCACATATAGCTGTACCACTTCATCTCCAGCACGTGATCCTATATTTTTCACTTGGAAACTCACTTCTATACCGCCATCTGCCTGTTGCGTGATCTTCAAATCGCTGTAACCAAACTCTGTGAAGCTTTTTCCATATCCAAACGTGTATAAGGGCGAACCCAATGTTTCCACGTAATCATGTCCTTTAGGTACCTTCTTGTTGTAATACACGGGTAATTGACCAACCGAACGCGGCACAGAAATCGGCAATCTGCCTGCTGGATTGTAATCGCCAAAGATGACATCGGCGATAGCATTTCCACCTTCTTGACCAGGATACCAAGCATTCAATAAGGCATCCGCATTCTCCTGCGCCCAATTCATATTGAGTGGTCTTCCCTGAATGTACACCACGATCATTGGTTTGCCTGTTTTTTTAATCGCTTCTAGTAACTTAATCTGATCGCCTAATAAATCCAACGTAGAGCGGTCAAAACCTTCACCACTTTCCATATCACTGAGCGATTTGGCATCGGCTACTGCCGCTCCGGTTTCGATATATTTTGTTTCGAAATCACGCGCACTAGATCCACCAACGACAACAACCGCCACGTCGGCTTGCATTGCCGCTTCTACTGCTGCCGCAATATCAGATTGTGCCGTATCGCGAATAGCTGTACCTTTTGCGTAGATCACGTTTGCTGCAGGCAATTTCGTTTTGATACCATCTAATACCGTACGGATCGCTGCACGTTCTTGTGGTGCGGTATAATCGCCTAATTGATTATAATGTGTATCCGCATTTGGACCGATCACCGCAATCTTTTTTACTTTTTTGGCAGATAATGGCAATACGTTGTTTTTATTTTCGAGCAAGACAATTGATTCCTGTGCTGCTTTGCGAGCGACGGCTACGTTTTCTTTGCTTCGTACTTCGCGTCCTGCTGCTTTTGCATCACGATATGGATTTTCAAATAAACCCATATCAAACTTCAGGCACAATACACGAGATGCTGCACTATCGATCTTCGCGATATCAATTTTTCCAGCTTTAACCGCTTCGATAAGCTCTGCGAATGGGCGTGCACCCAAATCTACATCTACACCAGCCTCCAAAGACATCGTGCCTGCCTCTTGCAAAGAAGATGCTACGCGATGACTAGAATACACACCATCAATACTTCCTAAATCAGAAACTACAAAGCCATCAAATCCCCAATCCTTACGCAACACGTCGGTAAGTAAATAACCATCTGCCGTACAAGGAATACCATCAATGGAGTTATAAGCGGTCATCACCGATAAAGCGCCCGCTTCTACCGTTTTGAAAAATGGTGGCAGAAAACTTTCATGCAATTCTCGCTGTCCGATGATCGCACTATTGCCATTGTGACCGCCTTCCGGTATGCCGTAAGCAATGAAATGCTTAATGGTGGAAATTACCGCGTTTGGATTCTTTATATCGCCTGCGCCAGCTCCTTTTGCTGCTGCTGCACCCATCGTTCCGCTCAAAACCGGATCTTCGCCATATGTTTCTTCGACACGTGACCAACGTGGATCGCGCGAAAGATCTAAAACCGGACCGTAACCTATATGCCCGCCTTGCAAGCGAACTTCTTTGGCAGAAACTGCCGAAACTTGCTCTTGCAACGTAGGATTCCAAGTAGAGGCCATGCCAATTCCCGTCGGGAAAACCGTCGTTCCGATAGCCATATGACCATGTGGTGCTTCTTCTGCAATGAAAATTGGAATTCCCAAACGCGTTTCTTCCACGGCATAACGCTGCATCGCATTGGCTGCTTCGGCAGCTAAGGCTGGTCTAAGACCATTTTCTAAAGTTTTCTGCGTCCAAGGATCAGCGCGAAATACCGCCCAAAACATACCTACATGCTGCTTATCCAGCAAATTCTTGTATTTCTCTGAGTAGGTAACGGTATTACCATCTTTGGTATACATTTCCCAGCCGAGTGGACAAAGCAATTGACCTACTTTCTCTTCTAGCGTCATGTGACTTAAAAGATCGGCCGTGCGCTCGCTTGTGCTTAACCGAGCATCTTTATATCGAAATTTTTCCTGTGCTAAACTGGAGGATGTAGTTAAACACAATCCTAAGCCCGCAATTAGCAATATGTTTCGAGTTTCTTTAAACATAATAAAAGGTATTAGCAGTGCTCAATGCAACCGTTTGCATTGAAATTCGACGCAAAATAAGAATAATCGATCTAAAATAAAAAGGCGCCTAAGTAACAACTTGGCGCCTGTAATATTTTGTACGGTAAGACTAAGAAGCTTTCAGCTTTTTCTGGATGTCTTGCACGTAAGTTTTGAATTTTTTGTCGGTTTCAATAAGATCTTCTACCGTTTGGCAAGCATAAATAACCGTGGAGTGATCACGACCGCCAAAGAAGTTACCGATCGATTTTAGAGAGGATTTTGTGTGGTTTTTGGCCAAATACATGGAGATTTGACGCGCCTGTACAATCTCACGCTTTCGAACTTTGGATTTCACCATCTCAACTGGTACTTCAAAGTACTCACAAACCAGTTTCTGGATATAATCCATCGAGATCTCTTTGCTGGTGTTCTTCACGAAGTTTTTCAACATGGACTTCGCCAAGTTCAGATCAATCTCTTTTTTATTGAGCGTAGATTGTGCTAGCAAAGAAACCATGGCTCCCTCTAGTTCACGTACACTGTTATCGATCTGGTTAGCCACAAATTCAACGACATTCTCCGGCAATTCAATCCCGTCTGAATACATTTTCTTCTTCAAGATTGCCATTCTAGTTTCTAGATCGGGCACCTGAATATCAGCTGAAAGTCCCCATTTGAAACGACTTAGCAAGCGTTCCTCTAGTCCGGATAAATCTTTTGGTGGTTTATCTGATGTCAAGATAATCTGCTTACCCGATTGGTGTAGGTGATTGAAGATATGGAAGAAAATATCCTGTGTTTTTTCTTTTCCGGCGAAGTTATGCACATCATCCATGACGATCACGTCCATCGCTTGGTAAAAGTTTACGAAATCATTGATTGTATTGTTTTTCAATGAATCCACAAATTGCTGACAGAACTTTTCACAAGAAACGTAGATAACCAACTTATCTGGAAGATTTTTTTTGATTTCGTTTCCAATAGCTTGCACGAGGTGTGTTTTACCTAGACCCACATCGCCATATACCATTAATGGATTAAAGGAAGTTCCGCCTGGTTTATTCGCCACCGCAAAACCTGCTGATCGCGCCAAACGATTACATTCTCCTTCGATGAAGTTATCGAAGGTATAATTTTGATTAAGCTGCGGATCTACCTGCAACTTTTTCAAGCCTGGAATCACGAAAGGATTCTTAATGTTTTTATTGAGCGCAACAGGTACAGGGATCGATTGATTCTTTCCCTCTGCCCCATTTCCGTTAGACGGTATGTTGGTGGTGAATGGGATACTGGTCGAAGATTTTTCTACGACGATATTGTATTCCAAACGACCTTGTTCACCTAAGAACTTTTTAACTGTTTTGCGAAGGATGCCCACATAATGCTCTTCTAACCATTCGTAGAAAAACAAACTCGGCACCTGAATAGTCAAAACGTTTTCTTCAAGACGTATGGCCTTCACAGGCTCAAACCATGTTTTGAAACTTTGCGCAGGAATGTTGTCTTTTATGACTTGAAGACAGCTATTCCATACACTTGTACACGTTTTTTCCATTCGTAAATTGTTAATAACTTGAAAACCAATGATTGACAAAAAAGCTGTTAAAAACTTTCTCTTACAACGAAGATGATGATTTTTTTTGAGCTATAAAATTAAAAAAACAAAAAAAGATTAAATTACTATAAATCAAATACTTACAACAAATAATAGGCGTTTTTACTACAAATTTTAATGTCAATATTTTTTTATTAACATCGATTTTGTATGCTGATTTTTTCACTTAAAAAGTACCTTTTTCTTAGATGCTCGAAAGGACTTGTGGAAAACTTTGGCGGTTAATAACGCGTATTTTACCCCAGAGATAGAAATTACCTCTAGGGACTCATATTGAAAGAATTATGTAGCAATTATCCGACCAAAGTTTGGGTTTTGCGGCCGGCTGTTAGTTTATTTATTTCCTCTGCTATGGCAGTAGCATCGTAGCGGCATATTTGCCACAATTCTTCTTGATCTCCGTGTTCTACAATATCATCTGGGATGCCTAATCGTACTACCTGAGCTTGATAATTGTGCTCTGCCATGAATTCTAAGATCGCAGATCCAAATCCACCCATCAAGCAGCCATCTTCTACAGTGATTACTTTTTGGAATTTGGCAAAAATTTGGTGTAATAGTTCTTCGTCCAACGGTTTTACAAAGCGCATATCGTAATGCGCTGGATGAATTCCTTCTTCGCTTACTTGTTTGAAAGCTTTCACCACTTCATTACCAATATGACCAAAACTCAGTACGGCTACTTCTTCACCATCACAAATTTTGTGGCCTTTACCAATTGGAAGTTCTCTAAAAGGTTTCCGCCAATCCGGCATCACGCCCGATCCACGTGGATAACGAATACTAAATGGTCCTTTGTCTGGCAACTGTGCTGTAAACATCATATTACGGAGCTCTTCTTCGTTCATAGGAGCGGCCACAATCATATTGGGTACACAACGCATAAAAGCAATATCATAGGCGCCATGATGCGTTGGCCCGTCTGCACCGACCAATCCTGCTCTATCTAAACAGAATACCACATTCAGTTTCTGTAACGCAACATCGTGGATTGCTTGATCAAAGGCACGTTGCATGAAGGAAGAATATATGGTACAAAAAGGCACTAAACCTTGCGTGGCAAGTCCGGCACTAAAGGTAACCGCGTGTTGCTCTGCAATACCGACATCAAATGCGCGATCTGGCATCGCTTTCATCATGATGTTCAAAGATGAACCACTCGGCATTGCTGGGGTAATTCCCATGATTGCCTTATTTGACTCGGCCAGCTCGACCAGTGTGTGGCCGAATACATCTTGGTATTTTGGTGCCTGCGGTTTCTCGTGAATTGTTTTCTTAATTTCTCCCGTAATCTTGTCAAACAAACCGGGTGCATGCCATTTGGTTTGATCTTTCTCGGCCAACGCATAACCTTTACCTTTTACGGTAATGGCATGCAGGAGCTTTGGCCCCGGAATATGCTTGAGATCCTCTATAGTTTTGGCCAGTTGATTAACATCGTGTCCGTCTACTGGACCAAAATATCTGAAATTAAGTGATTCAAACAAGTTAGCATTCTCCCACAGCGTTCCTTTGATAGACTGTTGGAGTTTCTTGGCCCAACCATAGGCATTTGGTCCATTCTTAGAGATCTTGGCTAATACACTCACCAAATCGTCTCTAAATCGATTGTAACTTTTAGAGGTAGTAATATTGGTGAGGTAATCCTTCAATGCTCCAACATTAGGATCAATGGACATGCAATTGTCATTCAGGATGACCAGAATATTTGATTTTTCAATACCAGCGTGGTTAAGCGCTTCGAAAGCCATTCCACCGGTTAGTGCACCATCACCAATTACGGCTACGTGCTGGCGATCGTGTTCTCCTTTGTAAGCCGAAGCTACCGCCATACCCAAAGCTGCAGAAATAGACGTAGATGAATGCCCTACGCCGAAGGCGTCGTATTCACTTTCGGATCGTTTTGGAAATCCAGACAATCCACCGATAAGGCGATTAGTATGAAAATTTTCTCTTCTTCCTGTTAGAATTTTATGACCATAAGCTTGGTGACCAACATCAAACACGATTTGATCATACGGTGTATTGAGCACATAGTGTAATGCTACAGTCAATTCAACTACACCCAAACTAGCTGCAAAGTGCCCGCCATTTACCGAAACTATGTCAATAATATACTGCCGTAAATCAGAACAAACTTCCTCTAGGTCAGTCTCTTTCAATTTTCGTAAATCAGATGGCAATATAATATCCTTTAGTTTGGATCCAATCTCTATGCTCATATGGGAGAAATATTCAAAAATAGATTACAAAGTAACAAACTTATTAACAATATACACAAATAAATGTTTCTGCTAATCAATAAGCTCCGTGTTAATTTGTATGTATTTGATGTAAACAAATGGTCTGAATTTCCGCAAAAAAGAATGCTATTTACATTTCATTAAGTACTTATCTAAGCTTATCCAATACCTGCATTAGGTAGCTGTATTGCTTTTCTGTAGGAATGCTTTTCAATTGACAAATAGATTCGAATCCTGCTTTGAGAACAGAAACATTGGCCTTAGCAAATTTATCTAACAAGTTTTGCAAAGCGCCTTCTTCCAGATATCCATCAACAATACCTACAGACAGCGCTTCTTCAACCGAAAAATAATCGGTATTCAAACATAATTGCAACACTTTCTTTTCTGGAACTACGCGCAGCAAACTGGCCATCACTTGAAATGGAAAAATGCCTAAGTCCAATTCAGGAAGCCTAAAACGGACTTCTGGTTTGGCGAATACATAGGTACATCCGAGTACGTACAAAAATCCGCCAGCAATCACATCACCTTCAACCACCGCGATAGAAGGTTTATGTAATTTTGTGAACACTTCACCTAAAGAAATATCGATATGCGGAATAGCTTCATTTCTTACATCCAAGCTTTCGTCGCGAAATGTTTTGAGATCCATTCCGGCACAAAATACGGGTCCTTCTGCAGAAAGCACCACAACCGTAATTCCATCATCCTGATTGATCTGTTCGATGGCATGCGCTATTTCGCTAATCGTAGCTGGTGTAAAAGCATTCCGCTTCGCGGGACGCGCCAAGATCAGATGAAATATATGGTCTTCTTTACGGGTTTTGATGTAATGGTACGGTGTTTCCATGGCCTCATTGATGACTAATAGTTGGCTTCACTAATTCTTGAAACGCTGTAATAATCGGTTGTAGTTCCTCAATAGAACTTTTTTCAAAGCGGCGTAGCAGCAATTCGGTAGGCATATTTCCGACCAAATTATCTTGCGCAAACGGGCATCCACCATAACCTAAAATTGCCCCTTCAAATCTTCGGCATCCAGCATCGTAAGCTGCATCAATCTTGGCTAACGCATTTTCTGGCCGACTATGCAGGTGAATTCCTGGATTTAAATCCGGAAAATGTTGGTTCACCAAACTAAAAACTTCGGTGATACTGCTTGTCGTAGCTTCTGCTGTGGTATCCGCTATGGAAAAATTGTTTATTCCAAAATCTTGCAACTGCTGAATCCAATCTAACACCAAATCAGCATGCCAAGGATCATCATATGGATTTCCGAATGCCATAGAAATATAGAGCAGCATTTCTTTATTACTTGCTGCTGTCAAATCCTGCATTGCTTTTACCAGCTCGAAGGATTCCGAAATACTGCTATGTGTATTTCGCTGTTGAAAAGTTTCGGAAATGGAGAAAGGATATCCCAAATAATCAATTTGATCGTATTCTAGCGCTTCTTTCACGCCTCGTTCGTTAGCTACGATGACAGATAATTTGGTATCATTTGTTTTTTGTAACCCAGCGATCACTGATGCCGTATCAGCCATTTGCGGTACCGCTTTTGGAGATACAAAACTTCCTACATCGAGGCATGCAAACGCATTACTGGATAACAGAAGATTGATATAATCGATCTTCTGCTGCACCGGAATATGCCGATCTAATGCCTGAATGGCATCACGGACGCAATCTACTATTTGAATATCTTTATAGGACATCTTTTTTTATTTCTCGCGCGATGACCATTTTCTGAATAGCACTCGTGCCTTCTCCAATAGTACATAGCTTCGCATCTCTAAAATACTTCTCGGCGGCAAAATCTTTGGTAAAGCCATAGCCACCGTGGATTTGCACACTTTCATTAGATACTTTGACCGCCGTTTCTGAGGCGTACAATTTGGCCATGGCTCCTGCTTTGGTCACTTTCTCACCTTGATCTTTCAACATCGCGGCATGCTTGACTAGCAATTCCGATGCTTCAATCTCGGTGGCCATATCTGCTAATTTAAACGATACATCTTGAAATTCGAAAATCGGCTTGTTGAATTGCTCACGTTCCTGCGCATATTTCAACGCACATTCGTATGCTCCACGTGCTATGCCCAACGATAAGGCGGCAATGGAAATACGTCCTCCATCCAACAGTTTCAACGCTTGTACGAATCCTGTACCGATATCGCCGATCATCTGGCTTTTGTGTACACGGCAGTTGTCGAAAAATAAACTCGCTGTTTCGGACGCACGCATACCTAATTTGTCCATCTTTTGACCAGCTGTGAATCCGGGCGTTCCTTTTTCTATAATGAATGCCGAAACGCCATGTTTGTCGCCCTTCTCTCCCGTTCGCACCATCACGACAGCAACATCTCCGGAGATGGCGTGCGTGATAAAGGTTTTATTGCCATTAATCACATAATGATCGCCATCCAATACACCAACGGTAGAAAGTCCGCCAGCATCGGAACCCGATCCCGTTTCCGTCAATCCCCAAGCGCCAATCCATTCGCCTGTGGCGAGCTTAGGAAGATATTTTTGCTTTTGCTCCTCGTTGGCAAAGGAAAGAATATGATTAGTACATAAGGAATTGTGCGCCGCTACAGACAGACCGATAGATCCGCATACTTTAGATATCTCATCGAGAATAGCAATATATTCTTGATAACTAAGGCCTGCTCCACCATATTCTTCGGGTACGAGAATACCCATAAATCCGTAATCGCCTAATTTTTTGAATAACTCGACGGGAAATTTTTGGGGCTCGTCCCAAGTCATGATATGCGGTTTGATATGTGCCAGTGCAAAATCTCTTGCACTTTGCCTTACCATTTGTAATTGTTCTGTATCAATTGAATTTTTCATCATAAAATTTTGCTTAGGCTCACAAAGGCTGTGATAAATACTTTACAAATATTATAAAAAACAAATTAAATTTTATGATATTTATACAAATTTAACAATACAACCAGTTGTAAATTAGTATTTCATTAGATAACACATATTATGGAAAACTTATTGTCTGAACTCCGGAAAAAGTTAGAAACACTGCATTTAGGTGGCGGAATCAAGAAGATCGAAAAACACCAATCTAAAGGCAAGATGACGGCTTGGGAACGCGTTCACTATATATTGGATGCCGATAGCGAGTATGTGGAAATAGGAAGTTTTGCGGGCGAGGATCTATATCCAGAACATGGCGGCTGCCCGAATGGTGGTGTGGTCATCGTTTTGGGTTATATACAACAGAGATTATGCGTAGTGGTTTCAAATGATGCGACGGTAAAAGCCGGCGCTTGGTTTCCTATTAGTGCCAAGAAAAATCTACGCGCGCAAGAAATCGCCATGGAAAATCATCTGCCCATTATTTATTTAGTGGATTCAGCCGGTGTTTACTTACCGATGCAAGACGAGATATTTCCAGACAAAGAACATTTTGGACGAATTTTTAGGAATAATGCCAAGATTTCCTCGATGGGCATTCCGCAGATATCGGCGATTATGGGTTCCTGCGTAGCAGGTGGCGCCTATTTGCCGATCATGTCTGATTATGCGTTGATCGTTGAAGGTACGGGATCGGTTTTTTTAGCCGGTTCTTACTTGGTGAAATCTTCCATCGGTGAAGTGATTGATAATGAAGCCTTGGGCGGTGCGACCACGCATTGCGAAATCTCAGGCGTGACGGATAATAAATATCCGGATGATAAAAGCTGTCTAGATGCAATTCGCGGAATTGTGGATAAGTTTGGCCATCAAGATAAAGCGCATTTCTCGCGCATTGCGGCAGCAGAGCCAGCGCAGGACGCGAACTATCTATATAATTACTTTCCGCAGGACAGATTGAAACCTTATGATATGCATGAGGTGTTGAAATGTATTGTGGATAAAGATAGTCTGGAAGAATATAAAAAGGATTACGGAAAGACGATTATCTGTGCACTAGCGCGCGTCGATGGTTGGGCTGTGGGTATTGTTGCCAATCAACGGCAGGTGGTAAAAGCCAAAAAACCTGGAAACGCGACAGAAATGCAAATGGGCGGTGTGATTTATTCGGATTCTGCGGATAAAGCCGCTCGCTTTATTATGAATTGTAATCAGCAAAAGATTCCTTTGGTATTCTTGCAAGATGTGACCGGTTTTATGGTGGGATCACGCTCGGAACAAGGTGGGATCATCAAAGATGGCGCAAAAATGGTGAATGCCATGGCGAATTCTGTCGTACCTAAATTCACCTTTATTGTCGGAAATAGCTATGGTGCGGGCAATTACGCGATGTGTGGAAAAGCCTACGATCCACGATTGATTTATGCTTGGCCCACCGCTCAAATGGCGGTAATGAGTGGCGCTTCGGCCGGAAAAACCTTATTACAGATCCAAGAAGCGACGCTGAAAGCGCAAAACAAAGAGCTGACCGAAAAAGAAAAAGAAGCGCTGTTAGAGAAAATCAATGCGACATATCAAAAGCAATTGAGCCCATATTATGCGGCAGCTCGTTTGTGGGTGGATGGTGTTATTGATCCAATAGACACGCGTAAAATCATCTCGATGGGGATTGAAGCAGCGAATCAGAATCCGACGATGGAGCGGTATAATGTTGGTGTGATACAGACATAGGGAATTGTTTATATAAAGCAAAAGGCGGTATTAGAACCGCCTTTTGCTTTGTATAATTATAAAGGCTCGTCATTACGAAACCGAGGTACGAAGGTGTGGCAATCTAAAGCGCCATCAACTTTATCAACTCTCTCAACCTTATCAACCCCTATCAACTATTATCAACGCTATCAACTCTCTCAACCCCTTCTTAAACCTACTTAAAAGCGTTCCAACCTTGCGCTTGCAATGGATGCACTTTTCCGGATTTAGAGATCATTTGACAACCTGCAGAGCCTTCGGTCATGTGGCCGATCACGGTAATGTCCAGTTGGTTTTTCACCTTATCATAATCTGACTGTGGAATGGTGAATAACAATTCGTAATCCTCGCCCCCACTCAACGCACAGATCGTAGGATCTAAGCCAAATTCTCTGGCTGTATCGTACGTCATGGGATCCAATGGAATTTTGTCTTCATAGATCGTACAACCTACATTAGAGGCTTTTGCAATGTGCAAAATCTCCGATGCCAAACCATCCGATACATCGATCATGGCATTGGGTTTGATATCCAATTGACGCAATAATTCGACAACGTCTCCGCGGGCATCAGGTTTTAATTGGCGTTCGATAATATAGTCTTTCCCTTCCAGATCAGGCTGAATCTTTGGGTTTTCTAAGAAAATCTGCTTCTCGCGCTCCAGCAATTGTAAACCAACATAAGCACCACCCAAATCGCCAGAAACGCATAATAAATCGCCTTCTTTCGCGCCAGAACGATATGTAATATCCGCTTCGTCAGCATATCCGATGCTAGTTACCGAAAGCACCAATCCCTGGTGACTTGCCGAGGTATCGCCGCCAATCAAATCGATATTGTACTTGTTGCAAGCCAATAGTGCGCCTTCATAAATCTCTTCGACCGCTTCTAATGGAAACTTGGAAGACATGCCGATCGAGAACGTGATCTGAGAAGCCGTGCCATTCATGGCATATATATCACTCAAATTGACTTGTACTGCCTTGTATCCCAAGTGTTTTAAGGGAACGTAGCGCAAATCAAAATGCACGTTTTCCAGTAATAGATCCGTGGAAATCAGGGTTTTCTTTCCTTCAAAATTAAGCACAGCCGCATCATCGCCAATTCCCTTAATAGAGGATGCTTGTGTTAGTTGTACCGATTGCGTCAAATGGGCAATCAGCCCAAATTCTCCTAATTCCTTAATATCTGTTTTTTCGCTATTGTCAAACATAGTATTCGTGTAAAAGGTGAACTACAATCCTAGACGTTCCGAGATTTCCAACATTCGTTCAATGGGTTTTTGAGCACGTTGTATTACATCTGCTGGAAGTACGACTTCGGGCAATTCATAATGCAGGCAATTGTACAATTTCTCCAGTGTATTCAATTTCATGTGTGGACAATCGTTACAAGCGCATAGATTATTCGGCGGAGCCGGAATGAAAGTTTTGCTTGGACTGGCCTTCTGCATCTGATGTAAAATACCCGATTCGGTCGCTACGATAAACGTATCTGCCGAATTTTCAATTGTATATTTAAGCATTCCAGATGTGGATCCGATGTAATCGGCTTGTGCCAAGATATGATCTTCACATTCTGGATGCGCGATAAATTTAGCCGTTGGATATTCGGCTCTTAAGCCATTAATCCTATCCTGCGAGAAAATTTCATGTACCATACAGGCGCCATTCCACAGCACTAAATCTCTGCCTGTTTTCTTTTTCACATACGCTCCCAAGTTGCGATCCGGACCAAAGATTATTTTCTGGTCTTTGGGTAAGCTTTCCACAATCTGTACCGCATTACTGGAAGTACAGACGATGTCGGATAGCGCTTTCAATTCCGCCGTACAATTCACATAGGTAATCACCAGATGATCAGGATATTGTTCCTTAAATTTAGCAAATAAGTGCGGTGGACAACTATCTGATAATGAACAACCTGCCTTTAGATCAGGTAATAACACTTTCTTCTCTGGTGATAATATCTTGGCCGTTTCAGCCATGAAGTGCACACCCGCAAAAAGAATTACATCAGCCTCTGTTTTAGCGGCTTGTTGCGACAATCCCAAGCTGTCGCCAATGTAATCCGCTATATCCTGAATTTCGCTTTCTTGGTAATAATGAGCCAAGATCACGGCATTTTTTTCTTTTTTCAGACGCTGGATTTCTGCGATTAAATCTATCGATGGATCGATAGGAAGATCGATATATCCTTTAGCTTCTAAAACAGTATCAAACCTAGTATCCATTTTTCTCTTCTATGCAATGGTGATGATGTTTTCCATGATGGAGGAACAGGACAAAAGTAAAGAAACAATTTCAAACGAAATCCACATTCCCTTTTTTCAATAATTAATAAAGAGTTTTATATAAAATGATCTTATTGTTTATTAGTGTGTGGATAATGGGGATAAGTGAATTCATTTTTTTGACGGAGTAATGGATATTTTAGTTTATCCACAGCTTATCCACAATTTGAAATATAGATTTATGCTGATTATCAGCCCTGTAATTTTTGGCCTTTTATTTTTTCCATGTTTCGATGTGAAATCTTTGTTGTTTACATTTTGTTAATATTGGATTCATGATGTGGTAATATGTTTCCACAAATTCTTGATTTTTGTTCCAGATTGTGGAATAAAATAAAGTTTTACTTTTCGCTCCACCGTTTATCGACATGTTTTCCACATTATTTGTTAATTTGTTGGTCTATTATTACATCGTTTACCCATGTCTGAAAAGTGTACTGATTTCTTAATTGTAGGTTCTGGAATAGCGGGTTTGAGTTTTGCACTCAAAGCAGCCACATTAGGTAAAGTATTAATTGTTACCAAATCTAATGAAGATGAATCCAACACCAAATATGCGCAAGGTGGCGTCGCAGTCGTCATTGACAAGGCAGATAGCTTTGAAGATCACATAGCTGATACGCATATTGCAGGTGATGGTTTGTGTGACCCTGCTGTGGTAGAGCATGTTATTAAAGAAGGACCAGATCGTATTGCCGAATTGATTGCCTATGGTACTAGCTTTGATAAAGAAGCTTCTGGGAGCTATGATTTGGCCAAGGAGGGTGGACATTCTGCGCATCGTATATTACATTATAAGGATATCACTGGTTATGAGATTGAAAGAGCATTGTTAGAACGTGTACATGCTCATCCTAATATCGAGATTCTGACGCATTACTTTGCGGTAGATTTGATTACTCAACATCATGTTGGCATACATGTGGATAAACGTTCAGAAGATATCTCTTGTTATGGTATTTATGCCTTAAATACGGCTACAGGTCGTGTGGAAAAGTTCCTTTCGAAGGTGACTCTAATGGCGACTGGCGGTGCTGGACATGTGTATTCAAGTACTACCAATCCTACTATAGCGACTGGTGATGGGATCGCGATGGTTTATCGTGCCAAAGGTAAGGTTCGTAATATGGAATTCATTCAATTCCATCCAACCGCCTTGTTTAATCCGGCAGAATATCCCGCTTTTCTGATTTCGGAAGCGGTGCGTGGTTTTGGTGGTATTTTGCGCAGAGCCGATGGGGTTTCATTTATGGAAGAGTATGATGTACGTGGATCGCTCGCACCTAGAGATGTGGTTGCGCGTGCTATTGACCTAGAAATGAAGAAGTCTGGGTTGGATTACGTGTATTTAGATATTACGCATCGTAGCAAAGAAGATATATTGGAACATTTTCCTAACATATATGAACAATGTATGCGTATTGGTGTGGATATGAGCTCAGACTTTATACCGGTATCTCCTGCCGCGCATTATTTATGTGGTGGTATTATGGTTGATGGCAATGGTGCTACGAGTATTCAACATTTGTACGCCTGCGGCGAATGTGCTTCTACGGGTTTGCATGGTGCTAATCGTTTGGCATCCAATTCCTTATTGGAAGCAGCAGTTTATGCACATCGTATCTTCAAACATGTGGAAAACCTCTTTGATTCTCTTTCACATCGAGTCGGTATTCCCGAATGGGATGATACAGATACGAGTTTATCGAACGAAGATATCTTAGTTACGCACAATCTGCGCGAAACGCAAAAATTGATGAGTGACTATGTGGGAATTGTACGTTCGGATTTTCGTTTAGAACGCGCATTGCGTCGCCTAGGTTTATTATATGACGAAACGGAATCTTTTTATAAGAATACCAGACTGTCTGTAAAACTATGTGAGTTACGAAATGTTATACAAGTGGCTTATCTGGTGGTCAAGTCAGCCATGGCGCGCAAAGAAAGTCGGGGTCTGCATTACACCACAGATTATCCTGATCACGCCGCCAAATTACAGGATACTATTTACTAATTTTTACGTTATGTCAGCTATTATATTGCCAGTAGGTGAGCATGTTCCACAGATTGCTTTAGATGCTTTTCTGGCGCCCAATTGTACGGTTGTGGGCGATGTTACCATTGGTTCGCACTGTTCCATCTGGTTTAATGCCGTGATTCGTGGTGATGTGAATTACATTAAAATCGGTAATTATACCAATATCCAAGATAATGTAACGATACATGGCACCTATGAACGGAATGGTACAGACATTGGATCATATGTGAATATTGGTCATAATGCCATCGTACATGGCTGCGTGATACACTCGCATGTATTAGTAGGTATGGGCGCTATCGTGATGGATCGTGCTGTATTACAAAGTCACGTAATTATTGCTGCTGGCGCTGTGGTTTTAGAAAATACGATCTGTGAATCAGGCTATCTTTATGCTGGTGTTCCAGCAAAGAAAATTAAGCCATTAACCGAGGAACAGTTAGCGTTACTCGAAAAATTACCACACAATTATGTGAAGTATAGCTCTTGGTTTAAGGATGATAGTACGATCTAACGCGTGTTAAATCGTACATCAATGGTTTCATTTTGTTCCCAGTTTGCTCGGATGGTAAATGTCCTGTCCAAATACCATATCGGTTCTTGATAGGTCATCGTCCATACGTCGGCCGGATCCCATTTACCATTTCTATTTCTATCCCATATTACGCGGATACTATATTTTCCGGTAGGATATTTACGATAAGCCAATTGATGATTCGTGGGTAGTATTTGTGATTCGAAAACCTTCTCCTTATTTTCTGATATCAATTCAATAACATATTGCTGTGCGGTATCCAGACCATTAAATGTTAAGGCGATGTCGCCATAGCTTTCCGCTTCGTTCATGGTGAATTGGATCTTTTCTTCTTTATTGACTTCTTCGAAATAACCTTGCATAGCGCCTTCCTCCAGCGTCAATTCGTAATTTCTTTTTGGACGCCAATTAAAACGGATGTGGTACATTTCTGGGTTGATACTATCTGCTTGCAATTGAAAGTTACGTCGAGGAATAGAATCTTCTACGAGAATAACTTTTGATTTATCCACCTGTTGTAGCGGTGTTCCTGCTGATAGTTGAATATGTTTGACACGATCTACCTTGTTAGTAATACTAAATCGAGGTGTTACGGCTCTGTCTAATTTTAGATTTCTAGGTTTACGGATTACACTGGTATCTAACACACCCGTAATATCAGATAATTCGAATTTGACGGAATCAAAGTCTAAGTTGGGCAAGTAGACGCGTACAGAGTCATTTGTCGGTGCAAATCTTGGAATAGCCTGGCCATTCATCACCACTGGATCTAAGATTCGGAGCGTGGGTTGTTCTAGTATTTTATTAAATACGAGGAGTGCCATGCCACTACTTTCTAATTTGCGTTCTAACATCCTAAAATTACGGACCGGCCCTTTGCTCAGCTCAAGATGTATTCCTGCCGTATCGCGTCTTAAAACAATACTATCTTGAAGAAAACCAATCCATTCATCAGGTGAATTGTAAGTACGATCGTTGTTTTGCTCTTGGATAGCATATATGCGATAGGTATCTTCTTTTAGATTTTGCAATCTAAAAGTACCTGACGTATCTACTGTGGTGAAAATGGATGCTTTTTTCTTTCCAAAAATAGAATCTCTACTAGTAGGTATCAGGATGACGTTGATGTCTTTATCTTTTTCTGGATCGAAATCTTGCGTAAATCCATTGCTCACACTACCCTCTATCGAAAGTGAATCTAACTCGGGTCCGGTCGAAAATACATACGTGTAATTTAGAATAGGATTGCCTTCGTTGAAGTCTACTAATCCTTTTCCCAAGTTAATGGTATATGTTGTGTTTACTTCCAAACTATCTGGTAGTTCTATGTGAAGTGTGCGCTTGCGAATTTTGAAAATGGCTGGAATATCCATATCCGGTGATACACTGAATTCCTTTTGTTGATTGGTCGTCTTTACAAATTCATCAAAGGTGATTTGAATTTTTCGTTCCGTAAAATTCGTAGAGAAATTCGCTGGTAGTTCAGAGACAACACTCGGTGGAATCGAATCTTTAGGGCCACCAGTCGGTCGCGACATGTTAGCACATTGCTGAAATGCCGTCGTTATGACTATTGCTAATAGTAGTAAATATATGTTCTGTTTTAACGCTATTTTTAAGCGTTTTAAGACACTTTTATTGTTTTTGGATATAGAACCCATATTTTATAAAATAGTACGTGTAATCAACTAAAAATGTGTCGTTATAAATTTTATGTAAATATTTGATTTACAGTTATTTACTATATATGAACCATCAAAATGCTAATATCTGCCGGAGAAACACCTGAAATTCTAGATGCTTGCCCTAAAGTGCGAGGTCTTACCGTAGTAAGTTTTTGCCGTGCTTCTGTTGACAGCGAATTAATAGTAGAATAGTCAAAATCATGATGAATTTCTTTGTCTTCCATCTTTTTCATTTTGTTCACGATTTCCATTTCTTTTTCAAAGTAGCTGTCATACTTAACCTTGATCTCCGCCTGTTCGATAGTCTCTGCATCGAAGTTGTTGAGATAGGCACCCAAATTCTTGTCTACTTTGGCTAGAGATACTATATCGACCTGTGGTCGACTCAATAAATTAAATAGTCTCGTTTTTTGAGTAATGGCAGACGATCCCCAATCTTCCAATGCCGTATTCACGTCACTAGGTTCTGTGCTAGTGTTGCGCATGAATTGAACAATTTTATCAGAGTTTGATATCTTCTCTTCTACCCTATTCATACGCTCGTCACTAACTAATCCTAGCTTATAAGCTATTGGTGTCAATCGAATATCTGCATTATCTTGACGTAATAGTAAACGATGTTCTGCTCGGGAGGTAAACATACGGTATGGTTCGTCTGTGCCTTTTGTGACTAAGTCGTCTATCAATACACCGATGTACGATTCTGATCTTTTCAATATGAGTTCATGCTGATCGTTGATTCGTTGATGTGCATTAAGGCCTGCGATGAATCCTTGGGCAGCAGCTTCCTCATAACCTGTAGTTCCATTAATCTGTCCAGCAAAGAAGAGATGTTTGATACGTTGAGTTTCCAATGTTAGATCTAATTGCATTGGCGGGAAGTAATCGTATTCGATCGCATAACCCGGCCTATACATCTTGGCTGTTTCGAAACCTGGAATAGATCTCAAAGCTTTTAATTGTACATCTTCAGGTAATGAAGTTGAAAAACCATTTACATAGATTTCAACTGTTCTAAAACCCTCTGGTTCCACGAAGATTTGGTGTCGATCTCTTTCTGCGAATCGATTTATTTTATCTTCTATGGACGGACAGTATCTTGGGCCTAGACCTTTGATACGACCAGTAAACATGGGAGATTGTTCGAACCCTGTTTTCAAAATTTCGTGTACATCTGGATTGGTATAGGTGATCCAGCAACAGCGTTTTTCGAGAGGTCGTTCTATATCAGTGTAAGAGAATCTGCCAGGGTTTTCATCGCCCCATTGTTCTTCCATTTTTGTATAGTCCAGACTTCTACCATCAACACGTGGTGGCGTTCCTGTTTTCATTCTGCCCGCTTCAAAACCTAATGAAACCAATTGTTCCGTCAGACCAGTTGCAGCCTTTTCGCCAGTTCTTCCACCACCGAAAGTTTTTTCTCCCACATGAATAACCCCGTTCAGGAAAGTGCCGTTGGTGAGTACGACGGCGTCACAAGCAATACGAATACCTAACGATGTCACTACACCACGAACTACATTGTCTTCTACAATTAGTTCCTTGACGGTGTCTTGCCATATATCGAGATTAGGCAAATCTTCTAATTTCCAACGCCATTCTTCTGCAAAGCGCATGCGATCATTTTGCGCTCTTGGACTCCACATAGCTGGTCCTTTCGAGCGATTGAGCATTCTAAACTGGATGGTAGATTTATCGGCGATAATTCCGGTATAACCTCCCATAGCATCAATTTCTCGTACAATTTGTCCTTTTGCTACACCACCGATAGCCGGGTTACAGCTCATTTGGGCTATAACGCCCATATTCATCGTAATTAAAAGGGTTTTCGATCCCATATTAGCAGCTACTGCAGCAGCTTCACAACCTGCATGTCCTGCCCCTACTACAATGACGTTATATTTATCAAACATGATATTTTATACTATGTTCCACGTGAAACATCTATCGGATGTTTCACGTGGAACGTTATAATAATTCCGCTAATTCAAGCCAACGAGCGGATTTGTTGTCTAATTCTAATTTTAAATCTTCAATCTTTTGAGCAATTTCACTCAATTCTACATGATCTGTAACCTGTGTTAACTTATCTGAAAGCATGGTTATTTCACTTTCTGTTTGTTCAATCTCGGTTTCTAGATTGTTGTATTCAATCTGTTCCTTGTATGATATTTTTGACTTGGTAGGTTTTGCTTCCGCGATAACTACCGGTTCAGAAACCTTTATTTTGTTGACCTTTTCCGCTTTTAATTTTTCGTCATTTTCGAATTTAAAGTCTGCATAATTTCCATTATACATATTGACAAATCCGCTGCTATCGAAAATGAATAATTGATCGGTTAGTTTATCTAATAGGTATCTATCATGTGTTACCAATAAAAGCACACCTGTGAAACGCTCCAAGAAATCTTCTAATATATTCAATGTGTCCATGTCCAAATCATTGGAAGGCTCATCGAGAATTAAAAAATTTGGATTAAGCATGAGCACACGCATTAGTTGCAAACGTTTACGCTCCCCACCACTCAATTTAGATACCATCCCAAATTGCTTTTCTGGTGGAAAAAGAAACTGAGTAAGTAATTGCGAGGCCGTAATGATTCCGTCTTTGCCCATGTCGATATGTTCCGCTACATCTTTAACGACATCAATCACGCGCTGGTTTTCCCGAAAATCTAATCCGCCTTGCTTATAATATCCTATCACGGTGGTCTCACCTGTTGATATACTTCCACTATCAGGTTCTAGCGCCTTTGTGATTAAGTTTAGAAAGGTTGATTTACCACTACCATTTCTTCCCGCTAAGCCAATGCGATCACCTTTTTTAAAGGTATAGGTGAACTCTGAAATAATTGGGCTTTTTTTGAATGATTTGCTAACCGCTTCAATTTCCATAATCTTAGAACCTTGGCGCGATGTCTGCATCTTTAATTGCACTTTGTCGTGTTCTGTAGGAGCTTTTGATTTATCCTGCAAATCATAAAATGCCTCAATTCTAGATTTGGATTTCGTTCCACGCGCTTTTGGTTGACGGCGCATCCACTCCAATTCCTTTTTCCAAAGATTCCGGGCTTTGTCCGCACTCGCAACTTGTGATAGATGCCGTTCCGCTTTCTTCTCTACAAAGTTGGCATAATCACCTTTGTATTGAAATATTTCTCCCCTATCCAATTCACGAATTTCCTGACAAACATGATCTAGGAAATAGCGGTCGTGTGATACAATTAGAACGGTCTTATTTCCGGAAGTCAACAATTTTTCTAACCATTCAATCGTCTCGATATCCAAATGGTTGGTAGGTTCATCCAAGATGTATACATCCGGCTCATCAATTAACAACTTAGCTAAGGCCAATCTTTTTTGCTGACCCCCTGACATAGAAGATATCTTCTTATCGAAATCTGATATTTGCAAGCGATTTAAGATCGTTTTGATCTGATGCTCGTATTCCCATGCATTAAGTGCTGTTAGTTCATCAGAGATGCGTCCTAATTCGTCTACATCGTAATCATCCGATTCTACTAAGCGCTCATAGTCTTTAATGAGTTGCTGTTGTTTATTATCTGCACTATATATAAAATCTTCGATCGTATTCAAATGCGCAAAATCAGGTTCTTGCGGTAAATAGCCAACACGAATACCGCGCTCACTAACTACAGTGCCGCTATCTGGATCCATTACGCCAGCCATTATCTTCAAAAGGGTTGACTTTCCGGTACCGTTGATACCTACTAAAGCTATACGATCTCCAGCCTGCATGCCGAAATGTAATTCACGAAAAAGCCAACGATCGTGAAAGGAATGACTTAATTTTTCTGTACTTAATATGCTCACGCGAGTTTTTTAATTTGTTCTGTATTATATGTGTGCACACCAGGATGATCGATCCCAGCTGTCTTTACCAATGCTTGCGCAATCGTTTTTCCATCAATGCTTCGGTATTTTTTTAGATTACCTAATAATAAGGGATTAATTATTTTGAAAAACCAAGACGCAAAGCCCTCTGCAGGTCTGACTTCGTCTCGATTTCCCGTAATTAATGCTGGTCGCATGATGTACAGTTCTTCAAAATTCAGAGCCTTGATATCTTCTTCAACTTGACCCTTCATCTGCATGTAGAAATTGTTTGATTTCACGTTTGCTCCTAAAGCAGATACGAAGGAGAATTTCGTAGCACCATTCGATTGGCCTATTTTGGCAACTTTAACAGGATAGTCATGATCAACTTTTAAATAGTCGCTCTTGTCCGGAGTCTTCTTCTTAGTAGAACCTAAACAGCTGAAAATGTGGTTGATATGTAATTTTTCGATAAAAGAATCTATACTATTAAAATCAGCCTGAATTTGAACCAGACGTTCGTGTTCTAGGGGAATTCCACGGCGGCTTACCGCATAGATTACATCATACGTATTCTGCTGTAAAAGCATTTTGGTGGTGTGCAGACCGACGAGGCCGCTGGCGCCCAATACTAAGGCCTGTGACTTTGTAGTTGACATAATATTCCAAATGTCAAAAGTACACAATAATTCGACAAGAGATTGTTAAATCCCCTTAACGAAAAGATGCAAGTATATAAGATGACGATGAAATGTATATATATCAGTTCATCCTAAAATCGGCTATGAGATTAAATCTTGGTATAGCAACGGCCAATAGTTCACCATCCGATAAGCGCTGCATCTCATAAAATCCTTGCATATATCCCATATCGCTACGTAAATTGCAACCAGAAGCATATTGATGGATTTGTCCCGATTCAAGGATTGGTTGTTCACCGACCACACCTTCCCCATCCACTTGTTTATGATCTCCTATGGTATCAAAAATATCCCAATGGCGCCTAATCAGTTGAATTGTGTCTAGGCTCTGGTTTTCTATCGTAATACGATAAGCAAACATGAAATGAAGATTATCTGGATTGGAATATTCTGGCTGATAAATTGCCTCCACCGAAATCCTTACATCTGAAGTAATTTGACTAATCATATGTTGTAGCATTAAGATACCACTAAAGTACTAATTATTTCTTTGCTCCATATCCATAACCATATCCGTAGCCATATCCATACCCGTAACCATATCCTGCCCTTCCTTTGCGGATACCGTTGAGCACGACGCCCATATTATTCAATAAACCTTGCTGGTAAATGTTTTCAATCTCAGGTAACTGTCTTTTGTCCATCTTACCTGCCCTAATTACAAAGATTGTCAGTTCTGATATTCTGTTAATAATAGAGGAATCGGCTACTACCCCGACAGGAACATTATCTACCACAATGTAATCATAGAGCTCTTTTAACTCCGCGATTAAGCTATCTAAGCGATCGCTCAAGAGCAGTTCGACGGGATTTGGTGCTACTACTCCGATCGGAATAATATCAACAATACCAGAGATTTCATTCTTGTATAAAACATCTTGAAGCGAAACGCTGCGATCAGCAAGATAATGACTCACCCCTTTTGTTTTTGGTACATTGACTTTTGCGCTTAATGTACCTTTACGAAGATCGAGATCTAACAACAAAACTTTTTTCTTTAAGAATGCCAAACTGGTCGCTAAATTAATGGCACAAAACGTCTTCCCTACTCCCTCTGTGAGAGAAGTGAGGGTGATTACCTGTTTGCTTTTTCCATTAGACATGAAGTCTATATTGGTTCGTAAAATTCTGAATGTTTCTGTTACTGGATCAGTTGCCTGTTCTCTTACGATAACGTGCACGTTCTTCTTACTGTTTTTTGAAAAAGGTATTTCGCCTAGAAATGGAACGGTTAATGATTTTTCTAAGTCTTTACGATCACGTACGGAGGTATTTAGGAAAAGTATCAATAACAAAATTGCTGTCGGAATAGCAATACCAATACCTATACCAATAGCTAATTTGCGAACTTTGTTAGGAGAAACAGGAAAATCACTACCGGAAGCTGGATCTATGACACGGATATTGTCATCTGCCATTGCTTGATTTAATGCATTTTCTTCCCTTTTATTTAATAGTAAGATGTAAAGCTCTTCTTTAACCTTTTGATTCCTTTCTATCCCCAATACTTGACGTTGCTTTGCTGGCATTGATATGGCATCTTTTTGCGCTGAGGCCATATCTCTTTGAGCATTTCTTACTCTAATTTGTAGGCCAGATACAGCATTGTCTACCGCACGCTCAATATTCTGCCTGTTGGAACTCAAATACTGATCGAGCTCCTGAACATAAGGGTTGTTTGAATTATTACCTTCTAGCAGGCGATTTCTACGTAATAGTGCGCTATTGTAATCACTGATATAACGGTCTACATTAAGATCTGCCAATCCCATATTGCTAGGAATTAATTTTTCTGATCTACCGGCATCGTAAATATAATCGCGCATCATTTCAGCAAGGCTTAGTTGCGTCTCTAACTCACGACTGGCATTTAGATATTCACGACTTTCAGTGATATACATACCTGCCGCCTCATTTACATCCATACCCTTATTATCCATTTTGATGCGTTCTAAGTCGGTTTCCACTGTACCTAGATCACGCTCGATAATGGCAATACGCTCCCGAATAAAATCAGCCGTACTAACAGCAACACGATTTTTTTCTTCCACGGTTTGTTCATTATATACCTCAATAAGGGTTTTGATCAGGTCTGTCGCTCTTTTTGGAGAATGATCTTCTAACGTTAATTGCAAAAGTCCAGCATCATCTTCTATTTGAACGATCTTCATTCTAGATAGAAAATAGGACACCATTGTTTCTCTGGGGATCTTCGTCACCGTGATTTCCTCACCAAAGATGGAAGGTTTGTATAGCTTATTGGAAGATATTGTAAGCTTTCCTATAGGTGTTGTAGTTTCTTCTCTTAATTTAATCCTTTGGCTATGAATGATGTTATCATTTTCCATTAATAGAAAGTCTACATGGTTAGAATCCTTTGGAATAATAGTCATTGAAGCATGCGCTTCCGGATCTAATTTAGTAAAGGTCACTCGGATAGGAGAATCTTTATATAATTCAATATTGCGTAAACCCTCTGTTTTTGAATACGATATATCACCCTGAATCGTTGCAATAGTGTGCCGCATCAATTCCTTAGATTTCAATTGCAGAATTTCACTTGCCACACTAACCGTATTCATCATAGAGCTACGTGTAAATCGCGCTGTGACGTTCGTATTTTGAGGAGTCTTAATCATCAGTATAGCAGCTTTGCTGTATACAAAAGGTGTCTTACTATATTGATAATAATAATACCCACCAAAAAATAGTACTGAAAGTAAAAACCACTTCCAATGAACAAAAAGGTATTTAAGTAAATCAAGTACGTTAATAGACTTGTCTTCTGCTCCTGCTATATTTGTATCTTTTAACATAAAGAGATTATCGAATTAGAATTAATATGGATATTATCATACTTGCTACACCAGTGAATAGTCCTAAATAACGTATGGTATTATCTTCTCTTGCTGACGGAATAGGACCTTTAGGGTGTACGTAGACGATATCGTTTTGTTGCAAGAAAAATGTTGGCGAATTAAATAAGTTAGTTGATTCAACATCATTCATATACATCTTGCGTACACCATTCTCTTCTCGGATAACACTGACTTTGCTTGGCACAGCATTAGAAGTTAATCCACCAGAACGAGCTAATGCATCTAATAGTGTTACTCGAGTGTCCGGAATATCGAGTATACCCACAGAACGAACTTCACCCATCATAGTAATTTTAACATTTATCAATTCTACTTTGACGATGGGTTCCGCAATCAATTTTTTACTGACCAAATTTTCCCATATTAAATCGCGTACGCCATCAATCGTTAGACCCTCTACGCTCAAAGAACCAATGATTGGGTAATCAATTCTACCATCAGTATCTACCAAAAAAGTATTATTTGATTGTCCACCTCGGATATTTGCTTGTCCGTCAGGATCAATACCGTAATTACCTATGTCTAAATTAAATGGTGCTGCCAACTCGGGATTCTTGGAACTAACCGTTATGCTCAGACGATCGTTTTGTTGGATACGAATTGGAGCCGCTGCAACCGTAGGGTAAGCGACACCTTCTTTCATATCTTTTACGTAAACAATTTTCTTGGACACGATGCAAGAATGTAATGAAAATAGAGATATTAAGGCGGTAAAAAACAGTAATTTTTTCATGTTTTATTATGATTAAGCATTTTTAATTTCGGTAGCAGATAAATATGCGGCCTCTGCATTGGGAAGACACTCCAATTCGCCGATGGCTACATTTGATACAATGTGTTCAACGAGATCTGCCATGCTAGCAAATAGATCCTGATTCCATCGAAGCGCAGAGCAACTAGGCAACAAGGTAATGAAAGCAAATTGACCAGATTTCCAAGACATTTTATTATGAGGAGCTTGTTTAAGCCTTACGATGGCGCGTAAATCCGCACTTGCATTACGATAACACGGAGTTTTCCCACTCCAAGGTGTCCCATAAATACGAACGGTGCCATCTTCCTCTATCTTTACCGCAGGATTATCATCATTGAGCAACTTCGAGCCATTTATGTGTTTTAGCCATAAATTACTGTGCGTACTTTTTCCCGTTCCACTTTTCCCCAAAAAAGCGTAAGCCTCTTTACCTCTTTCAATAACGGAGGCGTGGATCAGAATTGTTTTATGCAACAGGGCAGATTGAGCAAAAGTGACCATCAGTAACCAGCTAATGATTTCTTTTGGTGCGACCGAATCGTAAACCCAATGAATTGTTGATTGCGAGAAATCTTTTTTACTCGTCATAAACCAAGTTCCTGGAGAATGCGCGCTCATTATTGTCGTAACGTATTCGTCAGCCATTTCGAAAAACTTAAAACGATTACCCCAAATAATGGATATGTCACTCAAGAGCTTTGCTCCAGTGGGTGGTTTATCAAACCGTTCTTTTGTGATCAGTACACGACTTATAACCGGCCTAAGTTGAGAAACTTCCACTCGAAAATCGTGGAAGCTAGGAAGTAAGCTATCTAGGTCTATCTCGGTGTCAGATTGCACTTCTATCGAGCAATCTGCTATCGTATAATAGAAAGATTGTAGCACAGAAGGGTTTTGGTTAGTTTCTTTCTTCATTTTTAGTTAGTGCAAGTAAACCGATGTATCACAATATTCCGCTAATTTTAGATCATGCGTAACAAATATCAAGATTTTATTTTTTCCTTCATATAATAATTGTTTAATAAGACGCGCTGAAGTTTCCTCATCTAATGCAGATGTAGGCTCGTCAAAAAGCCACACTGGCGTGTCTCTAATGATAGCTCTAGCTATAGCAATACGTTGCGCCTGTCCTTCTGATAATCCATATCCCGATTCTCCTATAAAGGTATGTATTCCCTGCGGTAAGTCATGTACAAAATTTGCGGAGGAAAGCTCCAAGGCAGATTCTATCTTTTCAGTTGATACAAGCAGAGAACCCACAATATTTTCTCTTATGGTGCCAGTGAATAAGGAATTTCCTTGCGGAACAAAAGCGAAGTTTTCGCGGTGTTTTTCATCTAATAAATGTACCGTGTTAATTCCATCTTCTAAGGAAATTTTGCCACTATCTGGTGTGCACAAAGCAAGTAATAGCCGTAACAACGTAGTCTTGCCACGACCACTGCTTCCTAATATTGCTAATGGCTTCCCTACACATACCTCAAAAGATAAATTGTTGATAACGTTGGTCTCTTCGTACTTGAATGATACATTTTCAAAACGTATTTTCTCAATACTTTCTAGCTTTACTGGCTTTGGTTTTATTTCTTTTTTATCTTCAAAAAGCTCTAATATACGATCTAAAGACACTCTAAATCGTACTAAGGAAGGAACAAAGGCTGCCCCTGATAAAATAGGATTTTGTATACGTCCTACTAACTGTAAAAAAGCAGTCATCGTACCAAATGAAATCTCGTGTTGATTAAGCCGGTATACTCCCCAAATAAAAGCAATCAGGTATCCAATATTCATGGTGATCCTAACAGTTGTATTGCTGATTAAATTGAAATTGATTTGACGCATCTTTAGTTGAAGCAGTCGTGCTTGTTCGTTTCTCAATTTATCATCTCGATGAGGGAGTAACCCAAGCGCTTGAATAATCATCCGGAAACGCAGGTTTTCTTGAATAATATTTCCTACAGCACTATCAGCCGCTTTTGCTTCCTGATTCAGCTTTCGCATCTTTTTAAAGTAGAGCTTAGAAAAGAGGAATAACGGTGTAATGATTAATATCATTGCGGCTAATATAGGATCCATGCTCCATAAAAAATATAAGGAGGCAAGTAATTTTAGTATCGTAACAAAGAATGATATCCCCGCACTGCCGATCATCTGTACCACATCGCGATTGTCTTCCTGAAGTCTCATCATTAGATCGCCAGTTTGTCTTTTTTTGATCGAATTCCAACTAGAGAGCATCTGCTCTTTGGTGAGCAAGTTTTGAAGTTGAATGGTCATTTTTAGCCGCGTATTCTCGTCAATCCAACTAGATATAGTTCGTATAATTACTCCACCTAATGCCGCCACAATGATTAGGACAAGTATCGGAAGTATTTCTTTTTCAAAATCTGCTGTTGCACGATCTATCGCAATTTTAGACCAATAAACAAACAGAAGAGATAATGCAACTCCCACCAATTCTAATAAAAAATACAACGATAACCGTACTCGATATCTTTGTGTGAAGGATCTGACCCACTCATATTGTTGTCGATAGGTATAATTCATGGACGGCAGATTAGTTAGTGAAACGCGAGTAAAACTGTACCATTGGAAAAGAAAGTGCTTCCATACGCGCAAAAGGTAGGTATCTCATTAAGTTCTTCCACAAACGTGTATTTAATACCGTTCGATTACCAGTTTGTGTTTCTGAGTCATCAGCCGAAAATCCGAAGTTTCCTGCAGTCCATACATCTCGCATCATCGTTTCTACAAACGAATATTTGACCAAAGGGAAAGGAAGTTTATTTTCCGGTAGGCCGAGATATTGTACTAATACCCCGTGTAACACGTGGATAAATTTTAGAACACCAAATCTTTTGTAAACAGTCAATAATTTGTCAGAGTTCAACTCCTCTTGATACGTGTAGCAAACACGGGCAGCATCGCATAACTGTCGTAAGCCAATTCCATAAGCCAACAGATGTTTAAGAATATGAATCGAAACCGAAACATGCATTAACAAAGAAGAGGGCAATAGCCATTCATCACCATTATTCCAAATTGACTGCGTTAGATTTGCTTCAGATCGGTATAATTGCTGGGTAAAATGTGCTTTGAACGGATTATGAATGTCAATCATACGACGATGTAGTTCTACTTCAGCATCGTTCCAGATGGCATACGTACTAAAACCAGGGACAGATTTTACTTGAACGCCTTGATCTGTTAAGAGCTTTCTAGCCAAGTCGTATTCTTTTTTGTTCTGAAAAAACCAATCGATGTCACCAGGAAGGCGTACACTAGGATTTTCGTAACAACGAGCAACTCCCTGTCCCTTTAGCAGAAGGGGATGAAGATTGTGATTTGAAAAAAAATTAATTTGCTCGTTAACTTGTTTATCCATCCACCCGTTACGTTGCTCGATCTGCTCCATGCGTACAGTCCAGGATAAAATTAAAGAACGAGGCGGCAATAAGTGGTCTGGTAGTGTGATCATACCTTGATACAATAACCCTTCGACAGTATGATTTAAGGCCATATGAAACACATCTTGCCATTGATTGGAAGACAAGGGAAACCCTTCGAAATCAGATACTGCTTGATTCCAAAGACCAGATCTCAACAAAGTAAGAAATACGTTTCGTGCCTTCACCCTTTTACTTATAATTTTTGTCCAGCAAATTTTGAGCTATAAAAACATCTAGCAATTTTTGAACATCTTTACTAGCTTGTTCTTCTGACACCTCGTATTCTTCTAAGAGCTTTTCAACCATATCTTCCTTGGAAAACTCCTGAGGATGTAGTTGTTGCCAAAGCCAAGCTGCTGTTTCGTTCAACGTATAAACTTTTGATAAATCGACTTTATCCTGTCCAGGTTCTACAATGATATAGTCTTTTCCGATCTGTCTTAGTTTAAGCTCTTTTCTTAATTTCATAGATTTATTTTACGTTTAAACAATTTTGCCCACACCCTTCTTACTGGTCGTACATAATACCAGAATTGTGCAAAGCACATTACTCGACTTGTATAAAGCGGTACATTTTTTTTGTTTCGAGTGGCTTCACACAGAAACCCAATTACCGACTGACGCTCTACTTTTTCTATTTGCACCAAATTAGCATCACCCGCCAGAAAAACATGTTGCTTGTCTAAACGGACTATTCGATGAAGAATATAACCATTTTCAAAATAGGCTAAAACAATATGTCCAATCTTTAACGTTATTCCTTTTAGTGGCTTCACAGTGATAAGATCTTTCTCTTTCAAGAATGGACTCATACTTGAACCTCGAACTGTAAAAACAACTTCTTTTCCAGCATTGATGTACTCCAGTACGTGCTCGAAAAAAACACTGTTTTTAATAGTTATTGGTAAAATATGCGACATAAAAAGAATCCATTTATCCTAACAACAAATCTAGCTCTTTTTGTGTTGAATTGAAGAACTGACTCTATCAGCATCAGAATAAATATAGATACTTGTCGATAATACGCTACAATTATTGAATACTAGTTATAGGCCAATATTTTCATAAATCTGTAGCGTTTTGTCGATCATACATTTGTCCGTAAATAATCTTTCATACCGCATCCGTGCACCCGCACTCAGCTTTTGATACGTTTCTTGATTTTCTGCTAAGTGACGAATAGCTTTTGCTAGCGCTTCCGGATTTTCTTTTTCTACCACAAACCCCGATACGCCATCAGCATTGACCCAGCTTACACCCGAGCCCTCGATATGAGTAGATACTACAGGTTTTCCGAGCGACATCGCTTCGATTTGTACAATAGCGAAAGCTTCTGTTTTCTGCGTAGAGCTTAGACAGAATATATCACAGATATCAAAGTAACAAGGAACCTCATCGTCAGCAATATAATCAAGGAGTTGAACCCGATTACAAATATCTAATCGAGAGATCAAAGCGAGTAAATCTTCTTTTAAAGGTCCTTTTCCACCAATGATAAGAAGATAGCTATCATCTAGCAACTTCATCGCCTCTATCATATGGTTATAACCCTTGTATTCTACTAAGCGACCTAAAGCAAATATAATTTTTTTACCAGTATATTTTTCACGGATTACTTGGGAGATGCTTTTTTGTGGCTGTAAGGGCTCTACTCCGATAGGAATGTAAGTCACTTTGTGTTGCACTTTTTTCAAAAATGGCGACTCTTGTACATAAGTAGGAGATGTGCCCACGATTATATCTGCTCTTTTGATAAGCCAACGCTGCAAAGGCTTGTACAACAGCAATAGTTTTTTTTGTTTTACAATGTCGCTATGCCAATGTAAGACCACTTTTCCCTGATATCCAGAAAGGAACAAAGACAGACATGCCATCGGATCGGGATGATGAATATGTATTGCGTCGTAATGCTTTTTGATCTTACGAAGCTTGGAAATCATTGCCGGTGCTAACATCGTAGCTGCTAACTTTAATTGAGTCGGTACAATGATTATACGAGCATATTCATTAAGTTGTATATCTCTTGCCTCGTAATTTTCAGTACTGGCACATAGCATATCACAATGGATTTGGCGCTTGGATAAACCTAGCATAAGGTCGTACATTACTTTTTCGACGCCACCACGAATGGGATAAAACTTGCCGATCTGCAATATTTTTCCCTTTTGACGATTATCTCTATCCATGTAATAATGTTTTAAATAATTCACTCCAGCTATGTGCTACCGGGTCTTCAATAGGTTCTCTTTCTACAGCGGTAAGAAATGCGGTGTCACCCATAATTAGACGCTCCATTTGCGTTGCCAAATCATTTGCATTTTCAGGGTTGAAGAAGGCAACATTATTGCTTCCTGCTGCTGTTTCATGTGTGTATGGAAGATCGGCCAAAAGCATCGGCTTTTCAAAAAGAGCGAATTCTGAAATGGGTAGTCCCCAGCTCTCGACTTTGGATGGGAAAAGCAAACAATTGCTTGCTGCATAGATTTTGAACAGTTCATTTCTGCTCACAAAGCCACCAAAATTCATAGTTTTAAGGCTTCCCCAGTGCTTATACAACCATTTTGCATAGGCATTTTCATCACCTTTAACGGTAATTTGAATTTTAAAATTTTTCACACCGCGTTTTTCCAAAATTTCTGCAGCTGCGCAAAGCACTTCAAAATTTTTATGGCTATTTGGTGATGCCGCATATATAAAGCGATATAGCTGATCTGATGTCTGTTCTACGTTTATGATTGGCATTTTGCTTTCATGCTCTGGAGGAGCAACTATTATACTTTTTTTGTCGAAACCAAACATAGCTGACATAGCATTTCTAAACCAAACTTGTTGGACGACTAAGAAAGTGTTTTGGTGAATGTTAGTCCGATAAATGTATTTAGTAAAAGCCGAAATTGCCGCAATTTTTGGAGAGAACAACCAATCGTGCATTTTACGCTTATAGAAAGCGTAAGTATTATGACAATACACTGCACGCCGTTTTGCGATTACTGTTGGTGTGGTATCGTGTAAAGAGAACCACAAATCGATGCTTCCGATTTGTTTTGATACAGATTTTAGACTGATATATTCATACCACAAGCGATTGATCCAGCGCTTTTTGGGCCAGCGTGTTTCTATGTATTCAATATTTGGGAACTTGGCTAATTCTTTATCATAAACAATGGCAACAATACGGTATGCTGGATCACTTGCCAATGTAGAAAGATAGGCCAAGCAATCTTTTAAAATAGTTAAAGTCCCGGCTTCTACTAAATTAACTGCAGAAATGACAATCGTCTTTCTCATTGTGACATTACTCCTTTACGCATTTTTTTGATTCGGTTGTAGCAGTTCATTAAATAAATCTAACCAGTGCTTCATAATTAGATCTTCGGCATAATTTTCAGACATCTCAGCAGCATTATTTCCGAGTTCTTTACGAAGTTCGTGGTTGCCCATTAGTTTGGTCAATTTATCTGCCATTCCTATTCGGTCTCCTTCTTCAATCAGATATCCGTTGACACCGTTGTGGATAATATCTCTCGGACCACATTTGCAGGCATAAGAGACCAAAGGAAGTCCACACGCTTGTCCTTCCAGCAATGCCATAGGCAATCCTTCATAGCGAGAAGTCATGACTAATATGGCGCTATCCACATAAGCATTCTCGATATCCGCCACAGGCGGATGCAAGGTGACTGAATTTTGCAAATCAAGCTGATCTATTAGATTTTCTAACAGTTGTTTCTGAAAACCCTGACCATAGATCGTCAAAGACCAGTCTGGATAAAAATGTGAAACCAGTTTCCAGATATGAATTAAATCTTCAAAATTTTTCTGTGTATCATAGCGCCCAACGGCAATTACACGTTTGTTGAGTACTGTAGATCGTTCTTTCGGAACAAAGCTATTCGCGTTGGGAATAACATGGATATTGGGGAGCGCACCCCAGTATCCCTTATCTTCTTCGGTCAATACGACGAATCTGCTAAATTTTTTGACTAAATTCAGGTCTTGATAACTACGGAATTTGTCAAGCCATCTCCATACTCCCTTTCTATTATATTGAAGTCTTTTGTAGCGCGAAAAATGAATTTCTAAGACCTTTCTACTACGATCTCTTAAACGAGAAAGAATAGTGACGTCGTGATCAAAAAGAGAAATAACAATGTCTTGTGGTTTCTCTTTTAATAGTAAGCTCAATTTTTTTCGGTGGATTCTTTGTTTGCGAGCGTAAGAAACCAATCGCATAGCCAAGCCGTAATTTAGGTCATCTGTGTAATTGATTTGCAAATCAAAAGATCGAATCTTCGGGTCTAGAGAATAATACGAACCTCTTCCTTGCTGATCGGTAGTAATTACAGTGACCTCATGACCCAGCTTCGCAAGGTAATTGGCTTTGTTTGCCAATACGCGCTCCATCCCACCAGAATTATATGTACCGAGGATGCAATACGCGATTTTCATAGCTTCGGTTTTGGAATGGTACACGATCATTTACAAATCTATCTAGGCAAAAGAATAAGGCATAAAACTGGAATATATCTGTAGCCACCTTTACCCAAATCATAAAACTAAGTGCCATCATCAGTAAAAACATAATGGTATATTGTGGATTTGCTCTGGCAAAATACATTGGTAGATAGACGAAAAATAACGCAAAAACAGAAAAACCGATAAGTCCACAATATAGAATAAACCGACAGTATCCAATATCAGTGCTGTAGATGAATCCATCAAATAGGCCACTACCGATCATCCAAGTTTTAAAATCTGTTGGCCAGATCCACATATTTGAATTAAGTTTATCTGTAGAATCGGTACGCCACTCGCCCTGCTCAACCCAGTTAAAAAATCCTTCAAAAGCAAAGCGCATATATTTATAAAAAGCTTCGTTTGTTTCGTAAAGGAAAACGCTAATCATGACAGCAGAAACAAGAAATAAGGCAAACCATGTAGCGAGTTTTATGGCGTCTTGCGTGATACGTAATCGAAAAACTCCCGAAAATAATATAAAATACCCAGAGGCCAAGCTCAATCCAAGTATGGTTGTTCGTGAAATAATATTGCCAACTACAGCGATAATAAAGAAAGATAGTAACAAGAATAAAATGTTGGTGATGCTTTTTCGCGTAGTAACATCGTGATTGAGCGTTGCAGCAATCATAATGAGGACTACTGAAAAACGCACACCTGCAGGATCTAGCGCAGCACCAACACCATAGAGTCTATCGACCTCTTCGTAGAACTCTTGACCCTGTACGGCGAATGAATCCACGAAAATTTGAATGGCTGGGATGTTATCGATCATCAGAGCGATAATACATTGACTAGCACAAACCGCAGCCAGATAATACGTTACTAAGCGAAAACTGGTTTGCCCGTGAATCAAGCGATATAATGAACATAAACCGTAAGCACCAAATAGCCAAAGCACGAGACTGATTACATAAGTGGCATAGGCGAAATCTTTCGTATTATTTATATCGGCCGTAATAAAACAGATAAGAGAGAAAGTAAAAGAAAATGCGATAGAACCTAATATTCCCGAAGTCATGGTCAACTTTTCTTTACGAATCGTATTGAACACCATCATGACTGCCCCTAAAAGACCTATCATAATTTTGGTGTTTATTGTTTGAGGAATAAACGTGAAGCTAAATGGAAATAAAAAGAAACTTGTCAGTATCCCGACAATTATATATAATGGGAGACGAATCATTGATAGTTATTTATAGATGATACCATACACCACACGGATTACTAGGTAATAATATAATTTTATCAACCAAAATTTTCCAGATAGAGCCCATCGCTCTAAAAGGCGAGTTCGCCAGGAGTTATCCTTATTTTTACCTGCATATTGATTGACCTCTGGAAACCAGCTCTGCCATCTTCGATACTGACTTGTTTTGTTAGAAATTAATAGCGGCAACTTAATGTTCAATTTAAGGAATGCTGTAAATTTTTCCAAATCGAAAGTTAGCGACTTTTCCTTCAAGAAAATGACAGCTTGATTTACATTATTGCTTACTTGTAGCATATGCGCCTCAGAATAAGTCTTTGTGAGCGAATCATTGTTTGATTGACGATAATGATATAAATACTGATCTAGGTATGAAACGGTATTAGCCACAGCAAAAAGCTTTATCATCACCATCAAATCTTCACCCATATTCATACCTGGAATAAATCGGATTTGGTTATCCTCGTACAAAGAACGCTTGACGAGAAAAAGCCAAAGATTCCAACGCATCGAACCACTCATCATCTTTACCAACGCATCTGTTGGAGACGTAAATGTAGGTTGCGTCATTTTACGCTTATTTTTGTCAAACGCTAGATACCAATTGAATCCGACGATATCAGCATCTGTTTTCACAGCGAGCAATACGGCATCGTTTATGGTGTTTGGCTCCAGCTGATCATCTGCATCCACATAATAGATATACTCACCTTTGGCATGATCTAAACCCGTATTGCGCGCTGCAGCGGCACCTTTATTGTTTTGGTGCTGTATCAATAGTGAAAGGTTATCCTCTTCCCTATCATTTAAAAAAGTTTTTACTAATTTTTTTCCGTTATCCGAACTGCAATCATCTACGAATACAAACTGAATATTTTCGTACGCCAAAAGACTTAAACTTTGTAAGCAGGTCGGCAATGTCTTTTCTGCATTGAAAATAGGTGTTATTATGCTGATGAGAGGTTGACTAATCATAAAAGATCCTGATTTTAATTACTAACCTTTTTAAGAATTTTGTGGACAATATCCATGTTTTTGCTGTTAAACTTTCGAGCAAACAGTAATGGTGAATGGATTAATTTTTCGTAATCTTTATTGGTAAAATCATTTATCTGTCCATTTTCCCAACCGATCAACCGTAAACTGCCTCGACCTTCGTCTTGTATATCATAGATTTGTTTGTGAAAAGGCGAATGCCAACAAATGGTCTGTTTATAGATCTCGTCTGCACAAAACGTATGCTGGTAAGTCTTTAATACATGGTGCTCCTGAGTCAGTAGATGACCAACGAAATTATGTGTAACACTAACCCAGTTTGTACCTTTTTTTAATTCAATGCTTTTAGATCTGTATAGATTCAATGTGATCTGCAATTGCATGAAAGCAGCTCTTACTGCACGTCTAACGAACTGGATAAACCCTTTCTTCCTGACGAAATGTTTTGAAAAAAGATGGTATCTTTTTGCCTTTCGTTCCAATTCTTTTGAAATATCTCCAGATGTAAAACCGATGAATTCTGTACCAAGGTTGTGTTCGAAAAATGCATGAGTGTAGTCTTGAGATTTCAAGGGCATATCTACTCCAGACATCAAATGATAGTATGCATATTCATCATGTTTGAATGCGGTATTGAAAAGTAACAACTCTACTTTGATCTGGCTCACATCTCCCCATCTAACATCAATTCGATTATCCAATACGATTAATTCTGCGTAGCGACAAACGAGATTTGGAATAGCAGGCACTTTTTTGTCAAAATGAATGAAAATAGTGTTTCTTTCGTCATCCAAAGCAGCCACAAGGCATGTTAGCACATCGAATTCGTGGTGGGCAACAATAAGGTAAGCATGTTTTCTCATGTGCTTTGATTCATTCAACGCCGTATAAATTTACGAACACCTTCCAACAAATTTTTACCCAACGAGGTTGCGTAGATTGCGGCCAGCAATCGAATCCTAGAGCTATAGTTATTGAATTTCTTGATAGAGTTTGGTAAGTTGTTATAATATTTCCACCAAATATCAAAAGCCACGGTAAACGTATTCCAAGGTTTCGGACCTGTATAGTGAATATTACCTTTTTGTTGAACGTTTATCCAATCATCCTCGCTGTAAAACTGTAAAAAATTATCCTTGTAAGCAGGTATAAAAAATGTACGAATACTATTCCAATAAGGTGGTAAACCTATTATCTTGCCGGCACATAACTGATTGATAACGTCTTGGTCTGGAAATTCTAAACCGGGAAAACGTAATGCGTCTAAAAATTTAGCACTCATATTATCTTGGCGAAGTTCACGCAAATTCATCAGTAGCAGCCCAGAATTTATGTATTTTCCAGGATCGCAACCAATGGCCAACATATGCTCTTTCTGAAAATCTAATGTTGCTTCGAAAACTCCTGCCATATAGTGGCCTGTTAGATCTACCGAATGAAAAAGTTCTGCGAGATCATTGCGAACAATTATGTCACAGTCTATGTAAATGATGGTGTCAAATTCAGGGAGAAGATCGGGTAGTAACAAACGGTAGTTTGCCGCAACAGTGTATTTCTCGTCAACGTAGATATCATCAGCGATTTTACCAGCTAAGTTTAGGAAAGACAAGGTGTTGGTGGGCCCGATCAACTCTGCTAAAGAGTTTCTCATTTCATCGTTTAGTTCTTCAGTAAGTAAACAAATTACATGAAAAGAACCCTTGAAATTGGAAGATTCAAGAATAGAAACCAAGCAAGTACATGCGGGCACATAGTAGTTAGGCGTGAAAGCTAAGACAAGAGGTATACTATTTTTGTGCATTGCGATATCGTTTTGTAAATATAGCTTTAATTTTTGTTATCAATAATTTAGAAATTTTCTCAGAAAACAGGGTTGATCAAGCAACTATTATTCGTATTCCTTTAGCGCCTAAATACTTTGTTATAGAAAAATCGGCCCAGTGTAATGCTCTTATCTCGTATGGAAAGTAATTCACATTGGCTTATTTTCCAAAATTTGTACCAGGGCAAATATTTGATAACCTGATTGTAGTAATCGTAAAGGCACTTTTTCTGGATGTATTTCGAGTTGTTTTCGTAAAAAAAGAACTGATCTCTTTCTTCAACAGGTTTCTCGTAATTCAAGGCAAGTAGCCAACGATAAAATAGGGTCGTTGCTAGCAGCTTGTTATCTAGCTGGCGTCTGTCACTTGATAAATGTATACCAGATATCCTAAACGAAAATAGCGCGTGATCTGTATTTGCTATGCCATTTTCGGCCATCATAATTGCTGTTGCAGCATCTGAGCAGAATGCAGATGGAAAATTTATAAAGCCTTTGCTCTTTAATACAGTAGTTTTAAACATGTAATTGCCAATACACGTAAAAATCGTAGCGCGTAACCAATGGTATAGAAACTCATGTTTACTACAGTATTCGGATATCGTTTCATCAGTTATCGACACTTCATTGTGTTCATTGATGATGGATGTTTTGGCTCTTACAATGTCTACGGCGGGGTATTTTACGGAAAGGTCCACCATAGTTTGCAAAAAGTTTGGATGATAGATATCATCATCCGCCGCTAGGACTATATATTCTCCTTGCGCAAAAGTAATGGAGTGATTCCATTGTTTTACAAGATCATTACCACCGATGTTCTTTGGGTTGCGATAATATTTTATGCGAGAATCTTCAAAAGAATCAACGATGACCTTTAAGTTTTCGGGCGAAGTATCATCTACGACAATAAGCTCCCAATTTTCGTAAGATTGATGCAGGATACTTGAAATTGCTTGCTCAAGATACGTTGCTTTATATGCCGGAAGAACAAAAGAGATTAGTTTCATGGTGTTTTTGTAGATTGAAAAACAACTATTTTGAAAGTTTACGACCTATTTTTACCATCGCAACATATAAAGGATAGCATGTTTTCTTTATCAACAGTATTAATCGTGTTGATAATCCCAAAGTATCGTTTGTATAAATGTCTCGTAAGCTGTATTCTGACCAAATGTGGTTTGTGTTTTTGATAGTTGGCAAAACAAATCGTTTCAATAACGCGGAATCTAATGCTGAAGCGTCGTCATTGCGGCCTAGGTCTATAAAGAAATTTCTACGGTTATAGATGGCTTCTGTTTTATCTACAAAGCCAGCTGCGTTTGTCTCATCAGCAGTAATGCTTCCTGCGCGACGGCGGTAATAATACAAAGGAATATCCATATAACAGGAGACATCTACTTGATGTAGGATCTCGTGTATTACAAATTCATCTTCGTGTACTCTGCCTGAAGGATATCGAATTTGATCAAATAAACTTTTTGCATACAGCTTGTTCCAAGGAACGACAAAAAGTATGTCGAAAATATCTACCAATTTTTTTAATGGATCTGATAGGTTTTGTATCTCGATTTGACTGACGTTGATCTGGTCAGTAGGATTAACTTCAAAATCTTGATCAAACAGTTCATATCCGCAAGTTATCAGCTTATTAGACCCGATAAAATTAAGTAACAACTCGATAAATCGAGTGTGTACACGATCATCGCTATCAATAAAGGAGATGTACATGCCATTTGCATGATCTAGCCCCGTGTTTCTGGCTGCTGAAACGCCAGCATTTTCTTGGTGAATAACCTTAATGCGCGCATCTTTCTTTGCAAAATCGTCGCAGATTGATCCGCTTGAATCTTTTGATCCATCATTCACTAAAATAATTTGAAGGTTTGGATAGGATTGTGCCAAAATGTCTTCCAAACAATGCGCTAGATATTTTTCTACATTGTAGATCGGGACAATGACAGAAACTAATGGATGTTGTGTCTCGCTTATCTTTTCCATAATTCTCCTGCGATAGCACGACATTGTCTAATAATCCTTTCTTTTAAAGGAACTTTTTCTGAGTACATCGTATATATTTCTTGGTAAGCCTGTTTAGGAACCTTGTGTCTCACACTATAGAAGTTGCTGAAATGGTAGGCAAAGATTCCTCCTTTATGTACAAACCCTTGTAGAAGCTCATTCAGGTACGTGATTGCTTGTAGTTCTTCCTTAAATCGAAGCCCTGAAGCAGTTGTCTTAGTAGTAACATCTGCTGCATGTTTTCTGAAATAACTGAGAAACTTACCGCTGACAAAAACGTCGCCGAGTAAACTAATTTCACTCCAAAAAATCCAGTCGCCACAAAGTTTATACTTCAAGTATTCTGAAGAAACCTTATAAAATGCAGCTTTCTTGAATATGGCTTGGCTAGCGTTCCAAATACTTAAATGAGGCAACATATGATTTTGGACAAAATTTAAGCCGCCTATCGTATTGTGTAAGTTTTTTCCCTCGAATCTAGCGCTGATGTATTTAGGTTCCTCTTGTACCAAATATAGCTGAGTGAACGCCAAATTTGTGTTTGGGGAGCCGTTAGTTTGGCTTATCAATTCTTCCAAAAAATTGGGCTCTGCCCAATCGTCACTTTCTGCGATCCAAATCCACTCTCCTTTTGCAAGCGCAATACCTTTCTCCCATTGCTTAAAAGTACTTCCCGAATTCTTCTCGTTATAAACAATATGTGACACCTTCGGGTGGTTAGCATATTGATCTATGACACTTCTGCTCTCGTCCGATGAGCAGTCATCCATTATAATGAGCTCAAAATCTTGATAAGTTTGATTGAGTATAGAATTTACTCGCTGCTCTAGGTAAGGAGCATGGTTATAGTTCGGTACAATTACGGAGACGGTTGGCATGTTAACGGATAGGTTTCAATTCTTGGCTAATTAGAAATAGTAAGTCTATAGTAAACTTCGAAAATTTACTGATCGATTTTCAACTTGCATCTTTTTAATGATCTCTATGTTGATCGTACTTTTCCTTGCTTTTAGATTGTTCAATTCATTTACTCTGACAAATTCATAGCCAAGGCTATTGAAATCACCCATATTTTCGCTCAATACAATGGGTGTAATCCCATAAAACATGTATTCTATTAACTTTGTCGGACAAGCAACTCTATTGACAATGATGTCGTCTCGTAGAACAAATCCATAGTGACATTTTTCGTAGTAGTTCTTCAATTCTGTGGGAGAAACACTTAATACTTCTACATTATTGATTTCTCCAATTTTTTCGCGAACTAAAGAGACCATCTCTTCTAATTCTCCAGTAAGAATATAAAAATGATAGTTACTGTTACGTGCTAATTTAGCGATGCTTTCAAGCATCATTTCTGCATTCTGCCACTTTTGTAAATTGCCTGCGTATACAAAGTTAATGGTCTCATCCTCTATCGGCTTGGGCTGTGGTGGCGATTCTTGAAGATGAGCAGGAAATATAGAATATTTGAGACTTGAGAATTTGGCATTTGGATATTTCTCCTTATAGTATTTGGTCATAGCGTCCGTAATGGTAACTATTTTCAAATTACTCATCTTAAACAATCTCTCCTCAATTTTCTTAAAATGCTCAAAATAATGGTGATATCCCATAAATTCATTTTCTTCTGGAACCACTCCATGAACGTCTAAAATTATAGGGCGCTTTACGAGGTATAAAAAGAAGAATACATATGTTGGCACATTGTATAATGAATGTATGTAAATATTAGAAGCAGAAAAAAATAGGCGGAGTATAAGAAAAAAGTCTCTAACAAGACTGAGGGAGTAGAGCGTCAGTAATCCGCGGCGTTCGATGATTTTTTTTGTTTTTTTTCGATTGTATATAGTTAAGTAAGCGCGTTCTCGATCAGCGAATTGCGCGTCGATACTGGCAATTCTTTGAACCATACCATCTTTCTCACTGGATTCTGTTGGATATGTTGCTAAGAATAAAATCATCTCTATTTATGTGTTATTTGTTCAATAAAGTCGGCAATCCTAGCGCAAGCCTTTCCGTCACCGTAAGGATTATGAAGTTCAGCCATAGCTTGATATCTCTTTTTATCATTAAGTAACTCCGTAGTTTCACGAATAATTTTGTCGGTGTCTGTTCCCACTAATAGTACAGTTCCTGCATCTACAGCTTCTGGCCTCTCGGTATTCTCCCGTAAAACCAGTACCGGCTTGCCTAAACTTGGCGCCTCTTCCTGAACTCCTCCAGAATCCGTAAGAATTATGTACGAATGGCTCATTAACCATATAAAGGCTTCATAAGATAATGGAGGTATCAGGTGTATATTCTCTACAGAGCTGAGTAAGTCGTAGACAGTGTCTTTAACTTTTGGATTAAGGTGCACCGGATAGATGATTTGTACATCTCTGTTGGAATTGGCAATGTTAGACAATGCATTGCAGATATTTTCAAAGCCTTTACCATGGTTTTCTCGTCGATGACCGGTAACTAAAATAATCTTTTTTTTGTTGGTGATGAGTTTCTTTAACGCATTAATTTCATCAGTCTCCAGTAAAATAGCTTTTTTTGTACTGTAATGTAGGGCATCAATTACGGTGTTGCCAGTGATCAAAATATTTTGATCATCAATGTTTTCAAGCAAAAGGTTTTTTTTGGAAGTTTCTGTGGGCGCAAAATGATAATCTGCTATCCGACCGGTAATCTGCCGATTTATTTCCTCTGGAAATGGTGAAGACTTAACAAATGTTCTTAAGCCAGCCTCCACATGGCAAACTTTTGCTCCTGAATAAAAAGCTGCGATACTGGCGGCCATAGACGTAGTTGTGTCACCATGTACATAAACAAAATCTGGGTGATAATCGTCTAATACAGATTCTAAGCCATTAATAATTCTAGCGGTAAGACCATGTAAGGTTTGTCCCGCAGTCATTAAATCCAAATCATAATCCGGCGTAATATCGAAGAAAGTCAATACCTGATCTAACATCTCACGGTGTTGAGCGGTAACACAAACCTTCGTGTCGAATTGATCACGTTGTTCAAACTCCTTGATTAAGGGAGCCATCTTTATCGCTTCGGGTCTAGTTCCGAAAATCACTAGATTTTTAACCATCTTTTCGTATTATAAAATAAAGACCTAACCATTATTCTAATTAGGCTGTAACCAAATTTTGATCTTCGTACCGTGTTCAAATTCAATGATATACGTTCGGTAATCGATTTTATCGACTCAATGACAGATTCTTTAGAATGATTATTCTTGACGTAATGCAAGCCTTGTATCGCATCATTTTCAATATTTCCATTAGCAATTTTATTCATCAAACTACTAAAATCGTGGGGGTATATATTTTCATCATGATACTCATCAGCAACAGAATATTCTACCGATTCATGTACAAAGCGAAATCGGTTGGTTAGGGGAATATCTATATATGAAAAATCGACGAGTATGGTAGGTATATTTAGCAAGGAAGTTTCCAATGCGGAGGTACCCATTGCAAATACTAAATCGACTTTTTCAATTAAATACCTATCTAAATCGTCGCCAGATAACGTGCCTAAAAAGCGTAAGTTAAGGTTTGATACTGTTTCTTTTGAGCGAATAAGGGACATCTTATCTCCCTCGCCGATGATATGAAAGTCGATACTTTCATCCGTGTTTGAAGTTAGATAATTGTTGCAATGATCAATTATATTCGCTAAGGCAGTTACCTTTTCTGTAGAAAGTCTTCCGAGCCAGCCGAGTGATATGTTTTTTTTAGGTGATGAATTACTACCGTAATCTTTCTTAATCAAGGGGGTTCTGCAGAAAATAGGCAAGAACTTTCTATTGCTTATCTCAAATTCATATAAATTTTTCTGTATGTCTAGGTTAGGACCATCCATAAAATGTACACCACCTAATGAGATCAGGTTAGAAAGATCCTCTCCATAGATGTTATAATTGCTTCCAGTTAAATTTTTGCTGTAGATATCGATCATTGCCTTAAGACCTATGGGATGAATCGACCAAAAAAGGATCTTCGTTCCACCGAAAAAGTGGCGACAAATGTCAAATATTGATGACAATGGGGTAATAAGTAAATTCCTTTTTGAAAAATATAACGGTTTGTTGCCAGTAAAAGGTATCAAATTTATATTATCGCCGCTTTTGGAAATTTCATTGGCTACGTACCCGTCTTCGTAATCTACATATTGAATTTTTACTTTGGATAAGTGTATTTCTGATAATTCTCGCGCGAGTCGTAAAAACAGCAGTTCTGCCCCACCCAACACATGACTTGGATAGAAGAAAGTAATGGTTTTGAACATTGACTGCTTCATGAATGATTATCTTTTTATCATTTAGTATTTGCGGCTGTCTCCAGTACACGAGTGCAACTAATCTAACCTGAAATTATTTAGTGAGTCGACAATGGTTGCTACTTCGGAATCCAGTAATATAGGACTGATCGGCAAGCTTAAAACTTCCTCATGAATCTGTTCCGTAATCGGAAATGTGAGATTATTGTACTCTTTATAAGCAGCTTGTTTATGAGGAGGAATAGGATAATGGATCAGTGTTTGTATACCATTATCTGTCAAATATTGCTGAAGTCTATCCCGGCTTTTGGTACGTATTACATACAAATGCCAAACATGCTCCTCTTGTTGAAGTGGATGCTCTGGCAATATGATCTGCTTATTTGTAATGTGAGCAGAATAATATAGCGCAATTTCTGCTCTACGTGCATTATCTTGATCTATAAATTTTAATTTTTCATCTAATACAGCCGCCTGAATTTCATCTAATCTAGAGTTCAGACCTTTGTACATGTTTATATATTTCTGATTAGATCCATAGTTCGCAATAGCACGAATAGTTTTTGCTAAAGACTCATCTTTGCAAGAAACCGCTCCACCATCTCCCAATGCGCCTAGATTTTTACCGGGATAAAAACTAAATCCAGCAGCATCCCCTAGCGCACCTGTTTTTATCTCATTCCAAACAGCTCCAATCGCCTGTGCATTATCTTCGATAATCTTTAGCCCTTTTTGCGCAGCTAATTGAGCTAATCCCTCAGAGAAAACCACGCGCCCATACAAGTGGACCAGAAGTATCGCTTTAGTGCGCGCTGTAATATGTTTTTCGATTTGATTGATATCAATATTAAACGTGCTTTCGTTGGGTTCACAGAATACTGGGATCAAATCATTATCCGAGATCGCTAGAACAGAAGCTATGTATGTATTGGCAGGAACGATCACCTCGTCTCCAGCTTTCATCACCCCCATCTCAATATAGGCTCTAAAAATTAGCCTAAGTGCGTCTAACCCGTTGGCCACGCCAATAACATGTGGTGCTTGGATATAAGATTTTAACGAATTCTCAAAATTAACAACCTCTTCTCCTAATAAGTACCAGCCTCTTCGGAATACGGTAAGCATTCTGGCTTCAATTTGATCCTGATAGGTCAGGTTTATTTTTTGTAAATCTAAAAACTTAATCATTTATATTTTTCTATATCGTATCCATTTCCTTCTTTACAATACCCGTTAAAATCGAGCAGCTTTCCATCTTCAGTGACGTAACCGCGGTGTTTTGCAGGATTGCCGTAATAAACATGATGTGCCGGAATGCTTTTGGTAACGACACTTCCAGCACCGATAAATGCAAATGGGCCTATCGTAGCTCCGGCGATGATGGTGCTATTAGCTCCTATCGACGCTCCGTGTTCAATTATTGTTTGTTCAAAACTCTGAGGATATTGTTTCGATCTCGGAACTAAATCATTTGTGAAAGTAACGTTTGGACCAATAAAAACATTGTCTCCCAGTCTAACTCCATCCCATATTTGAACGCCGGATTTTATGGTTACGTTATTTCCAATGATCACATCGTTCTCAATAAAAACGTGACTATTGATATTACAATTTTGTCCAATTGTAGCTTCAGCAAGTATGACACAGAATTGCCAAATAAAACTACCTTCTCCAATTTTTGATGTCTGTACGTCCGCTGTTGGATGAATTTTAGCCATTTCTACTTCTTAAAAAATTATTATAATCCCTGATATAATCGCTCTCATCGTAAAGCTCGGAGGCGAGCACTAAACAAATACTACCGCTCGAAAAATCTTTCATCTCACGCCAAATGCCAGGTCTGATATGGAGCGCTTTTTGAGGGCTATTTAGAAAAATCTCTCTTTTATTTTTCCCATCATCTAGTACGAATGTAAAGGAGCCGCTTGCTGCCATGACATATTGCTGTAGCTTATAATGGGCGTGTCCTCCACGATCTGCACCATATGGGACATCATAGAGATAATATACTCTTTTTACAGAAAAAGGGATCGAAGACTGGTTTTCAAGGGCAGTCAGGCTTCCCCGATCTTGATGTAAGACCTCCAGATCTATCACTTCACAATCATCTACAAGAAACATGCTTGTTGAATTAGATTTTTGAATTTTCATTCTTAAAAATGTTAAAGTCTCGAATATAATCCTCACTATTATACGACATATCTGAAACGATTAAGGCTAGTGAATTGGTAGAAAAGTTTTCTAAACGTCGCCAATACATATTCGGAACATACAGGCCATAGTACGATCTATTTATCGCGTATTTCACCTCTTTTTCTCCATCGTTAAGTACGATATCGAAACTGCCCGACAACGCAATGATGAACTCTTGCTGTTGACGAAAGGCGTGACTGCCTCGTGTTTCTCCTCCTGGCACATCATATATCCAATACGTTCGTGCTATGTCGAAAGGTATTTGTTTATTGTTTTCGAAAAAAGATAAGTTTCCGCGATTATCTAAAATCTTGGGTAATTCAATAATTCTAGGTTCGTTCATAATCGGCTAGTATATACACTTAAAATGGGAAAAACCTTACAACTCCTGTAGCTCCACCATCCTCTTGAATTTGGGAGAGGAGTCTTTCAATGCATTGAAAGAGCCGTGATCTACAATCTTTCCATCACTCATCAAGACGACCTTATCTGCATTACGAATAGTGGCAAGGCGATGCGCAATAATAATGATGGTAAATTGTCCTTTGAGCGCATCAATATTTTCTTGTATAGTTTTTTCAGTTTCTGAATCTAACGCCGAGGTTGCCTCATCCAGGATCAAAATATCAACATCCTTAAATAGCTCTCTCGCAATGGATATCCGCTGTTTCTGCCCTCCGCTCAAATTAATGCCATTGTTACCAAGTTCTGTTTCTTTTCCCATGTGTAAACTGTCAACAAAACTTGTTAAAGAAGCTCTATTCAATGCCTCTTGAAACCGTAAAATATTTTCTTCATTAGGCTCAGCCCATAAGGTAACGTTGTCATAGATACTGGCATTGAATATCACGGTTTCTTGCGATATATAGCCGATCTTTTTTTGGAAAGAATATCTATCTAAACTTGTCAATTGATTGTTGTCGATCGAATAGGTGCCATTATTGGTGTCAAGCAAACCTGCAATGATATTTACTAGGGTCGACTTTCCACTACCCGATTCGCCCACTAATGCAGTGGTTTCATTTTTTGAAATTTTTAGATCAATTCCTTTAATGATGCGGTGATTTCCGTAGGAAAATTCAAGGTCTTTAAAAGTGAGCCCTTGTTGTAGCGATTCATATTTAGTTAAGCCTGTTACTTCGCGGTTTTCATCAATCTCTTCAGTAAACTTGGCAACATTCTCCATAGTGCCCACTTTACCCAAAAAGTAGTTATACTGTGCTTGAAGATCTGTTAAGTTGGTCAAGGCGCGATAAAAGAAAAGCAAACTGACAATGATTGTGCTTAAAGGGCTTTCTCTGACATAAACCTGCAATAAGATTACTGCCGCAACGATAAAGATGAGTATCGGCTCTCTAATTGCCCCTGTGATAGACCCTAATTTGCCCAATCGGTAATTTACTGCCTCAATAGATTCTATATTTCGAGCCACTCGTTTTGCATAATCTTGGATAAAACCCGTCGCCTTCAAATATTTAAAATTGGCCACCAATTGAATAATGGTGCCTTGGTAGTCGTTGCTTTCACTGACCAATTTTCTTGATGCGGCAAGAGTAAATTTGTAAATCCACTGGAAAACAAAATTAAACAACAACCCACCGATCATGATCAAAATAGCAAACTCAGCATTCATGGCAAAAGCAAATAGCATATAAACGATCACCATCACCCCTTTTTGTACAATAATCAAATAATCTCGAAAAGCATACAATAGGTTGTTTATCTCGCTGGTCATGAGATTCTGTACGGCACCAACATCGGCCTTGATAAAATAGCGGAATGATAAGTGCGAAAACTTTTCTAATAGGTTTTTGCGTGTTGAGACGAGGAAATATCGAGATACTTTTGCATCATAGATAGATTTCGCATAATAGAATAGTCCTTTGAAAGCAAAGAAAACAACCATCAGGATGAGCATATTCACTAAAGTGAACTCTATTCCGGCAATGGTGAAAAAATTCATCAAGAAATTATCTTCCGCAGGCGCATTTGCTGTCCCTCCTTCTCTATCTGCCGCTATCTGAAATAGGGGTAAAAACATACTTAATCCCAGCCCGTCCATCAAGCCAAACATGAAAGTCAGACCGATAACGATGAAGATCCGGTATCGGAGATATCGATAGAAATAGGTGAAGTTTTTAAGGTATTTTTTGATAAACTGCTTAAGCATGGAGTCTGATGATTCTGTCGTAATAATTTTATTTACCAAACTCTGCTGCTAAAGTTCGTCTTAATCCCTCTTGCATACTGTATGGCGGTTGAAAACCCGAAGTCATTGCTTTGGTAGAATCGTATTGTGTCACAGCACAAAACTTCTTAACTCGAACAGAACTAATCGGCAGCTTTTTTCTGGTTAGAAAAGCTAAGACATCGAAACCATATCCGCCCAGCATGCCTAACCAATACGGAATACGTAATGTGGGAATACGTTTGCCCAAGATTTTTCCTGTATGATGTACTAAATCTTTGGTAGTAAAATCCGGCTTATCCACATAATTATATACGTGTACACCAGGGCTAATTTTAGCAATGAGGAATTGCAGGAAAGCAACGATATTTCCAACGTAGGACATGGATTTTTCATTGTTTCCCTTCCCGATAAGCATAAATTTTCCAGAAGCTATTTGATTCAATAGATTAAAAACGTTGCCACGGTTGCCTTCGCCAAATATCACTGTCGGCCTGACAATGGCAATGCTCCAATCAGGATGGTCTTGCGCCCATTGTTGTAGCACCAATTCGGCTTCCCATTTACTTTTTCCATAGTGATTGAATGGCTCCGCCGGAAAAGATTCATCAGGGTTGTCCTTGTCTAAGCCATAAATAGCGACAGAACTGGTGAAGATAAGTTGTTTAACACCTTGCTTCTTCATTGCTTCTAACGTGTTCTGCATTCCTTTTACATTAACGTCGTAATACAATGATGTTGGCGAGACATCGTCGCGGTGTTCGGCGGCTAATAAGACGACCACGCTTGCTTCAATTAGTGAATTAGATAATGACTCCGTATCTAGCACATTTCCTAAAACCGTCAAGGTAGGATGCGCTTCACTTGGCTGTTTATCAATATTTATAATTGACAGTTCGGGAGTTACGCCTAGCGCATCAATTAATTTTGTTCCTACGAAGCCTGATCCGCCTATGATCGCTATTTTCATCCAGAAAGGGTAAGTTTTTGTGCGTTTCCGCCAATTATTTTAATTGATCTGCTACTACCTGATTGTGATTTTTATATTTCTCAGATGTCGATTTCGTAACGATAGATTGCTTACGCTTAAGCGTTTTATCTATTATAGTATGAAAAACACCCCATAATATTAAATCAGCTGCAAGCACAATATTATTACTAATAAGCTGTACAGCTATGGCATTAAAGATACAAAAAAACCCAGCAAGTGAAATAATGGTAATCATTGCTTTTTGATGAGACATGCCCAGGTCTAGAAGCTTATGATGTATATGGCTACGATCAGCACGAAAAACCGGCGTGCCTAAACGCAAACGAACGAGCATAACACGTGCAACATCCATCACAGGTACTATTAAGACGGTAAATGCTACAACAATTGCTCCTTCGGAGAAGGGTTGGATATGTGGGTTATTCATCGCGTAGCTTACGGATAAGAAAGACATCGATAAGCCAAGTGTTAGACTGCCGGAATCCCCCATAAATATCTTACGTTTTTTTCGAGAGATCCCAAATACGTTGTAGTGAAAAAACGGGATTAATAGCCCTGCTGTTATAAAGGCAAATAAGGCATGTAACCACGCTTGATTAATCATAAATAGCGTGCCCAAAGCTAAACATCCAACTAGTACCAGGCCCGAACATAGTCCGTCGATACCGTCAATGAGGTTTATTGCGTTGATGATTAAGACGGTTATAAAAACAGTTAGCGGTACTCCTATCCAAGCAGGTATATTAGTGACAAAAAATACACCATACAAATCGTTAATCCATACACCTGAGATAGGTAAAAAACAGGCTACAAATATTTGCATGTAAAGCTTAGTCCTAGCGTTAATACCGATCAAATCGTCGGTAATACCAACAATAAATAAGACGACCAATCCACAAACAAGACCCATAATCATAGGGTAGATCTCGAAAGTTTCCAGATTAAAATCCACCAGATTATTTCTGTAACATAAAATCAAAGTGAGGACGACTAAAACACATTGGATCGGTACAAATGTGACCCCTCCAAGTCTAGATACTAATTCTGTATGTGTTTTTCTGATATCAACAGGGTCAAACAGTCGCTTACGATAACTGATAAGAAGAACGTATGGCAATAATAGTCTACCCAACAGAAAGGCTACGATAAATGCTGTAAATACGACCAATATCTTCATCTTGCAAATGATGTTAAATTAATCATGTAGTTGTCTGGTAATGTCTATATATCAAGTCGTGTCGATACTATATTCAGTCGAGTTTACGCTCAGCCGTAAAGGTACTACAAGTGTACTTCAGGGGCGAATGTATATGTTATAATTATTCGCTTCTGTAGTTTTCACACTACAAATTCTCGTGACACGGCATGGTTGCATTAAGATAGCGTTTTTCTTTTTTTTAAGAGAACTTTGGGGTGTTATCGATCTAAATGACGTTAGAAGACAGGTGTTTAGCAAGCGATAATCATGTGTTTTTTATCCTATCTACCAGAAATTGGCACCAAGTGATGATCATAGCGCTTAATTTATTTTGGTTTGGGATAATGTGCGATCCCGAATTCCCTGCTGTTCTATGGTGAGTGCTCTTTCAAGTTAAGGCTTATGTTTTTTTCTTTAACAATTTTCCCTCTCTTTTTTTAAAGATATTTTGTCTGGATAATATTGGCCAACAGCGCTATGATAGATTAAATAAATTTCCCTCAATTGGATTTGATTAATAATGACAAGAAACAAATGTCATTTTTTTGATTTATCAAGAATATTTTCTCCCTGTTGTGTTTTATACATACTATATTTAAATGGTTTTATCTGAGTAATTTATGGTGGTTGTAGTTTTATTTTTTACCACTGATTAATGCTAAATTGATAAGAGGATGATTTTTATAAATCATTCTATGATACAGACTAGTTTACAATAATAATTTCACGTATAAATACTTATTTTATGAAAGATCAAAAAAGAAGTTATTCGAACCCGCAAGTAGAGATTGTTTCTTTGATAACGGAACATGGAATCGCAGCGTCTTCAGTGATGGTATCGGGTGGTTTAAACGGTAACCAATATCAACCTACCGTAGAAGATTGGGAGGTTGGGGGGAATGGTTCTTGGATTACGGATTTGTAAGATAGAGCAGAAAACCAATAAATACTTTAGTACCTATATTATGATGATCGCACAGACTTACTTCGGATTCTCGCGTCGAATGGGCGCTTGTTTTATACTACTTTCTTACTTTATTACATCTTGCGAAAGAAATGCGGGCCGAGAAGACCTGCAGGATCCTAATGCCAGTTTAATGGTTGTGGAGGCAATGGTGGATGACACGGAAAATGTGGATCTAACTTCGCCGATCAATGCTATGGGAAGCATTGGAAATTCTTCTCAATCATCTAATAGGCACGATGTTAATGAATTAGCAAACAAAAGTACTTTTGTGGAAGGTGATGATTTTGATGCGATCACTTCTATCTCTAATAATTGGAAGAAAAGTGTTGGTGAGGGCTCTAATGAGCTTGCTTCTGGGGGAGGCATCTCACGTGCGGCAACTCCAATGACGCCCGGCTTCAAATACAGGCTTGTTCTTTATAAGTTAGTCGGTAGTACGCAGACGTATTGGCGACAAAAGCAATTGACATCTTCAACATCTACAGTAACAGATACAACGCAACAAATAGAAGTAGTAAGAGGGGACACCTACCGTTGGTATGCTTATTCTTATAATAATGCTACGGATATTCCTGTGCTAGCAAATCCGGGGGCAAATCCGCAAATAAATATGGGTAACAACTCAGACTTCCTGTATGCTAATGGTACAATATCAATTCCTGCTACAGGAGCTGCGAATACACCATTAAATATCAATTTTCTTCATCAGGTAGGTCGCTTGGCGGTAGAGATTGATGCGCGAGGTATGTTTGCTGATAATATTACACAGCTGGATGTAACTTTAGGAGGTCTGCCAGGCGCAAGTGCGCCGCTTACTAATGGGACTTTTGGGTTAGTTAGTGGACAGGTTACGAGTACTGCTCCTTACACGCCGTCAGCAACATTAGCGGTAGGTAATTTTCAAAATGTAGATGCGGGTTTTAATGATCGTAAAGCAATATATTTCCATTCGGCGACACCAGCCACGTTGTCAAATAATCTAGCTGTCACCTTAAATAATGTTACGATTACGATGACGGATGGCACTACGACGAGAGCTTTTACTGGTTTAAATAGGGTTTTTAATCTTACTGTGCCTTCTTCTTTGGCAGCTGGACGTACGCATAATGCCAAAATAGATTTAGTGGAATCTCCCCTGATTGTCAATAATGGATTGGGTACAACACCAGTCCGCTGGGCTAGAACGAATCTGTATCTACATCCGTCAGCACGAAATCGATACCGATTTCATGCGACTTATGCGCATACGGATATGCGATCTTCCTATTGGCCTTTCCGAGCGAACACGCCAACGATGTTTGGTGTAGATGGAGATCCTTGTACCTTGGTTCATCCTACAAGTCGGCCTGGTGACGGACTTAGCGTCTGGCGGCAAGCTACAGTAGCCGATTTTAATACGTTGGGAGTATCTCCTGGCGTGTTTGGTCCAACAGGGCCTTCTCAAAATGTGGTCTACAATCCAAATGGTGGACTAGGATACTATGAGTACCCAGCAACAGGTACTGGCGCTCCGCAATACGTTAGTTCAAACCTACGATTTAATATGAATGGATTCGCGAACGCCGTTAACGTAGTGAGCGGATTGATTAGTATTGAGATTGGAAATCGCGTAGGTTATGGCACAGAGGCACGAATTTGGACGCATGATCAATTTGTGGCAATTCCACCTATTGTGTCATTGGGCGCCTACGGTTTTAGGGCTGCCAGGGTTCCTGCCTCCGGACTCACTGCGGCTTACAACAGTATCAATCCTAGCTTATTAGAAGTGCTTAATCTGAGCCTTTTGGGAGGCGGATTGCTGGATTCTTCGTTTCAAAATGTGCGCTGTGTAAGAAGATAAAAACGCTATTACCAATTGTTTGTTAGTAAACGTAGCGCTTAATTTACACGACTCGAATTCGTAGTGATCTGAACTGACTTGTAGTTTGCTACTCGTGAATATTGTGTTTTCAAAACGCTATCTTTGTGTGTCCAGACATACGTATACATACGATTGAAATATGATAATAGCTGTAGATTTTGACGGAACTATTGTAGAGCATCGATATCCTGAAATTGGTAAACCTGTACCATTTGCTATTGATATCTTGATAAAGCTACGCGAGGAACGACATACACTAATCTTGTGGACGGTTCGGGAAGGTGCTCTTTTGCAGGAAGCTATTGATTATTGTGCGGCGCACGGCGTTATTTTTTATGCGCACAATGCTAACTTTCCCGAAGAAGAAACCACGCGCGCTTCGCGCAAGCTTACAGCAGATCTATTTATTGATGACCGGAATCTCGGTGGGTTACCCGATTGGACGGCCATCTATCGAGCCATTTCTGCTATGCGACACGGATCGCAGGATATTATACCTATATTGTATGGACAACCCAATCTAACCGCAAGAAAGCAAAAAAGAGGTTTTTTTGCGGCTCTGTTTGGAGACAATTAGTGATCGATTTTAATTTCCTGTAGTTATGAGAACACCGCTGATGTGCTGTATTTCTCTTATCTTTCTTATTACCATATCCTGTAAAGAAAGCAAAGAGCAGTCTAAATCCCCGCAGTCTACAACTTTAACCGTATCGGAGTTTTGGGGTCAATATGATTTTAGTGATACGGTTAATATAGTCAAGCCAGAAGTGGGAGAGCAGGCGGTGGCAGACTTCCTCGCTTTGGCAACACAGAGCGATAGCAAAAAGTCTGTTGAGGCTATTAGAAACATGCTGCCGCGAGCGGCAGTATCCCTTACTGTATTGAACTTCTTTGTAGAGAACTATGGGAAATACCTTTATAATCCTAATTCTCCGATGTACAATGAAACGCTCTACCTACCCGTATTAGAGTTTGTGGTAAGTGAAGAAAGTATACCGGATTACGAACGTCAACGCTTTCAGGATCGGTTAACCTTAATTCGGAAAAACAATCCAGGCAGCAAAGCAACTAATTTCTCCTTCGAAACGGTTAGCGGTGAAAAGACCGATTTGTATAAACAAAAAGCAAAGTACATTTTAGTATTCTTTTATGAGCCAGGTTGCGGAGGTTGTGCCAGTGCTATTGAAAGTCTGCAGCCTATTGTGCAGGTTCAGGAGTGGATTAAGCGTGGAGATCTAGAAATACTGGCTATTTATGCCAATGCTGAGCAAAGCTTATGGGAAGATTATCAGCAATACATTCCATCGTTATGGATAAATGGGTTGAATGCGGATCGTTCTATTTTGGCCCATAATCTGTATGATCTTAAGGCGTCGCCAACCTTTTATTTATTGGATGATAAGAAAGTGGTATTACTGAAAGACCGCAATCTGGCTGAGAATATCGGTTATCTTGAGCGATTTTTAAATTAGTGAGATCTAGAATTTGGTGCTATTTTTTGCTTCTACGATTGCTATAGTCCAGTCTGAAAACTAAAAAAGTAGGAGTCGGATTATATCTTCATTGACTTGATCCGACTCCTACTTTTTTAATTCATTATTGTTTCCTAATTCGTGTAGATTCAGGCTTAGTTTGCTCTTACACAGCGGATAGATACGGCTGTATTATCATCCAATGAAGCGAATCCAAAGGTGTAAATATTTGGGCCGATCTGCATTTTCTCAAAGTTATTACCATTTTTGAGCATGTACCACCCTGTGTCATTTAAATCGGCGCGAGCGGTATTGTCATTATAAGTTCCTTCGAATGAAATGAAGAGATATTTTTTATAATCAGCTCCAGGGTCGGTTTGCTTGCCGAAATACATGCCACGTCTAGCGCCTCCAGGGTAGCTTTCTGCAATATAACGTACCGGCGCGTAAATGTTCGGCCCCGGATGCCCGCTTACTTGAGCTTCTGTTGACGTTCTAATATTTTCCATTTCAGCGCGCGTTGGAAGCCTCCACGTGTTTAAAGGCGCGACTAGGGTACAAGGGTCTCCAGCTCCACCATTTAGTTCCGCTCGCGGCCTTTGATTATTTTGTCCCCATGGTAGATTGTCTAAATCATTGCGCCTAGGTTTAACGTAATTTTTGAACCAAAGATCGCCATCACCTTTGCTTGAAAAACTATAGGTATTTGAGCTGCGGCTATAAACGAGATTGCCCGGAGCATAGGTACTATTACCTAATTGGATTCCTGGTTCTGCATCAGGCGTGAAGGTTTTTATATTTAGAGTCAACACATACCGAGTTCCGGGAGCAAGTTTTATACCTGGAATAGTAATTGCTTTTTTAGTTATGTTGTTAATAGTAATTTCGTCGATCGTGATTGTGCTTGTGTTAGCTCCGCTATTACAGACTATGGTAGCCTCATTAGTTGCGCTATTTGTCGAAGTGTTTACAAACACAATCTCTTTACCATTTGCTGCTCTGTTATTGTAAGCTAACACATTGCCATTGGAAAGGCTAATGGTAGGCGCTAGGAAATGATCTCCTATACGCGCTTTTATAGTCGTAATATTGCCAACACTTCCTGAATTAACGCGCGTGGCAAGTTGGCTGAAAGCGTGTTTCAACAAAACATTCAGCTCATTTTTACCCGGTTTTAGCGTTAAGCTCTTACGGAAATGTATGAAATCTGTGTTGCCATCTATACCTGTGAAAACGGCATCAGACAATTTGCCAGCAGGAGCTGCTGGTACCTGCGAATTACTAAGGATAGAATATGCAATAAAAGTATATGTACTCCCGCTATTCAGATTCAATCCATTTCCGCTATATGCACCAACAGTGTATATTGTATCCACAACTTTAATTTCGTTGCTATCGTAAGCTAGAAGACGATATTTAATGCCGTTGTCGAGTTTCCAACTTTTCGGTCCGCTGTTCGTTATTCCTGCGGCGCGAGAAACGGTGTGGTTAGTTTCGGTAGTGCCCCCTTCAGAGGCAGCTGTGGCGCCATCGGGAGATAATGATACTGTAACCCCGAAATCTTGGTTAAATGGTATGTTTACAATTTCTATAGCATTGTTTTCAATCGTTGTTGTCGCAGCGCGATTTACTGTGTTAGACTCTTCTGTATCACTGGATTCCGAACTCTCGAGTTCTAAGCCAACTAAATTGACATCTAAAGAGGTAACTTCATTGACATTAAAGGACTCTTTGTTACAGGAATACAATGCTACTACGAATACAAGTAGCAAAAGGAATGGTCTGGTTTTCATGAATCGAAGTTCTAGATGAGAATATGATTACCAATAGATCTCGCGATCATCAGCAATATTGGACTCCCATACATGATCTACATCTTGATTCGCTGATTGAACAACGACTTGGGCCGATCCGGCTGCGATGCTGTTTTCCAATTCTACAATAAAAATATCAAGGGTTGGCGCAAGATAGGTGCGACGTACTTTTGTGTTCATTTTCTTTACCTTTTGTTTTTCAAAATATCCACACTTGATGTGCGGATGTGTATAGACTGAGGCAAATCTAAAATATATTTTTAGTGTTTGAACACTAATTTTCCCATCCAATTTGTATTTGTAGTTGCTTGTCTACAAACGAAAAAGCCCCCCAAGATTATCTTGGAGGGCGGAAATTTTCTCATGTCATGTTAAGATTCTTCGGAGGCGATTTCTTCGTCTACGAGTATACGACCGCAATGTTCGCATACCAAAATCTTTTTACGTTGTCTGATTTCCGACTGCATTTGTGCAGGGATTTTATTGTGACAACCAGAGCAGCTGTCGCGCTCGATTGATACGATCGCTAAGCCATTGCGGAAAGATTTACGTAGTTTATTCGAAACCTTCAACAAGCGCTCGTCAATGTTACTTTCAGAAGCTTCCGCTTCTTTCAAAAGTGTATCTTCTTCTTTTTGTGTTTCGGAAGTGATGTTTTCCAACTCTTGTTTTTTCACTTCCAATTCACCTTTACTGTAGTTAAGATTTCCTTCAGTCGTCTCGTACAGTTCCGTTTTGTTGTTAATCTCAAATTCAGCTTCGCGGATACGCTTCTCACAAACTTGGATTTCTAAGCCTTGTAGCTCGATCTCTTTAGTGATCGCATCGTACTCGCGATTATTCTTTACTTCATTTAGTTGAGTTTCGTATTTCTTGATAGCTGCTTGCGCATCTTTAATCATGTTTTTACGTGACACGATGGAATCTTCCAATTCGTCAAGCTCACTACGGATTTTCTCGTTACGCGTTTCCAATCCCGCGATCTCGTCTTCTAGATCAGCCACCTCAATAGGCAGTTCTCCCCTTACCTGGCGAATTTTGTCAACTTTGGTATGGATCGATTGCCATGCCCATAAAGCTTTTAGTTTTTGTTCTACAGTTTGTTCCATTAAATAAAGTACTTTATCGGATTTGTCTCTGTTTCAGTCAACAGGACAGCAAAGTTAGCAAATTTTTTCTGAATTAATTCCAACAATAATTCTTGCGTAAATTGTTCACTTTCATAGTGTCCTACGTCGGCTATCAAGATTTTATTTTCGGCATCAAAGAACTCATGATACTTATAATCAGAAGTGATAAATACATCAGCTCCAGATCGTATCGCATCTTGCAACAAAAATCCACCAGCACCTCCACATACTGCGACTCGACTGATCCGCTGATCAGGTAGGGCAGTATGCCGGATGACAGAGAGTTTTAAGGTGTTTTTCAAAAATCGTAAGAAATCTTCCCCCTTTAAAGGTTCGTTCAAGTTGCCGATAGCGCCCGAGCCGATCTTTTCAACCATATTGTCGAGCTGTAAAATATCATAAGCTACCTCTTCATACGGATGAGCAGCAAACATGGCAACCAATACTTGGCGCTCGATGTGCGCAGGATACACTACCTCAATTTTCGTTTCTTCCACACGTTCTTGTTCACCGCGAGATCCGATCGTCGGACTCGCATCATCTAGCGGACGAAAAGTACCGTATCCAGCCGTATTAAAACTTGCTTGATCATATTCTCCGATATGGCCCGCGCCACCTTTAAATAGCGCTTCACGCACGTCTTCTACATGTGTGCGAGGCACAAATACGGTAAGCTTTTTCAGCAAATGTTTTTTGGGCGCTAATATGGAAACCGACTCCAGCTGAAGTTTTTCGGCAATTTTGGAGTTTACTCCACCCAATACATTATCCAAGTTGGTATGTATCGCATAGAGCGCAATACCATTTTTGATGGCTTTGATGACGGTTCTTTCCACATAATTTTGACCCGTGAACCGTTTCAATCCCTTAAAAACGATGGGATGATGAGAAATGATGATATCACATCCTTCGGCGATAGCCTCGTCTACCACAGCTTCTGTGCAGTCCAAAGAGATCAATGCACGATGTACCTCATCGTTTGGATTCCCAACGATTAAGCCAGAGTTATCATACGACTCTTGATAGCTTAAAGGGGCAAATTGCTCTAGATAGTTGGTTAATTCTTTAATCTTCATCGGATTGTTGTTTTTGTTTCCAAGCTTCATGCTCTTCAATCAACGACTTAAACTGTACAATCTTATACCAATACGATATAAAATAGGTGATGCACAGTATGAAGGCCAGCAAACGTATGAAGTCTGGGAAAAATGGAATGTTGTATATCAGAAAAGACCACGCATAGCGATTTCCGATTTGTAAAGTCGGCATGTCTTCTACCGCAACTTTGCGATCAAAAAACTCGTTATTGAAAGAATATGCCAATCGCTTGGAGACCTCGAAATTCCAAAAAATATTAAAGAGTGGCACTGCCAAAAACCAGGCTTGATTGGGTAAGATAACTTGGTTTTCGGGCTTAATCAGTAATAATGTCTTGCGCACGTTGTACGCGAAAAGAATCCACACCAAAAGGATGACGATCAAGACATAGATCGTCAACTGCTGCAATTCGGCAATTAATTCTGGTGATAATTCGGACATGTATGTTACGTTATGATATATGATGATCCCGAACTCTGCGTGCTGCTAAGATCATTTCAGCTAAAATTACGGATATTATGAAGCAAAAAGGAGGAATATAGCAGGTTTTTTATGAAGATCAATTCCTGTTAATGTTTTCCACCTAGAGATCGGCTGCGAGATAATCTGTTCGTCCTCGCCAGTGAGATTCCAAGCGATGCACAACCGCGTATTTGGTCGGCAGGTGCGTAATAATTCACTTAGGAGCTGCTCATTACGAAAAGGTGTTTCGATAAAGATTTGTGTGCTGCGCTCTCGCGCAGATGTTGCTTCCAGATCCTTGATCGTACGGCTTCGAGCCCCTTTGTCAATGGGCAAATATCCTTGAAAACTAAATTGCTGTCCATTGAATCCTGATCCCATCAATGCAAGTAAGATCGAGCTGGGGCCGACTAAGGGAATAACGTGTATGCCGCGTTTATGCGCTTCCGCAACTATTAATGCGCCTGGGTCTGCCACGCCGGGGCATCCGGCATCAGACATTAATCCTACATCTTTGCCTGACATCAGCCCTTTAAATACAGCATTATAATCCACCTTATCACGCGCATGCTTGCCATAATCATGAATAACCAATGCGCTTTGCGGAATTTTGAGCCCAGCATGTTTCAAAAAACGACGTGCGGTCTTTTCACTCTCCACGATATACTCATCGATAGATTGAATAACTTCTTGATGTAATAAAGTGTATGATGCCTTCTCTGCGCTTTCTGCTAGCGGTACAGGTATAAGATAAAGTTTTCCAAACGCCATGCTGCAAACTTAGTCATTTAGCTTCTAAACCTATTGATATTATCTGCTGTTGCGATTGCGAATTGCGTAGCTATCAATTTAGATTATACTAAAAAAGGATCTGACCGATTGGTCAGATCCTTTTTTTTATTGGCTGAAAGTTGCTTACGCTTCTAGTTCAGCATAAGCCTCTATCGGAGGGCATGAACAGATCAAGGTACGATCACCTTGCGATTCATTGACCCGACCAACGGTAGGCCAAAATTTATTGTTTCGTAAATACGCCAATGGATAAGCAGCTTGTTGACGGCTGTATGGACGATCCCAAGCATCATCAATCACTACTTGCGCCGTGTGCGGTGCATTTTTCAACACGTTTGTTTTAGCATCCACTTCGCCAGATTCTACCAAAGCAATCTCTGCACGAATGGCGATCAAAGCATCACAGAAGCGATCTAATTCTGCTTTCGATTCCGATTCTGTTGGCTCAACCATCAAGGTGCCAGCTACTGGGAATGAAACTGTTGGTGCGTGGAAACCGTAATCCATCAAACGTTTCGCAATATCAGCGACCTCGATACCTACATTTTTGAAATTGCGACAATCCAAAATCATCTCGTGTGCACAACGACCATTTGCGCCAGCGTACAATACCGGATAATGTTCTTCCAAACGCGCTTTGATATAGTTCGCATTCAAGATGGCGATTTGAGTAGCGTTGGTAAGACCTTTGCTGCCCATCATGGCAATGTAGGCGTGTGGAATCACCAAAATGGAAGTAGATCCGTAAGGTGCTGCAGATACTGCTGTGATTCCTTCTTTTCCAGAAACTGGTACTACGCTGTGATTAGGCAAGAATGGCACCAAGTGCTCGGCTACGCCGATTGGTCCCATACCTGGGCCACCACCACCATGAGGAATACAGAATGTTTTGTGCAAGTTTAGGTGACAAACATCCGCGCCAATAAAGCCTGGGCTAGTCAAACCAACTTGTGCATTCATATTCGCACCATCCATATATACTTGGCCGCCATGTTCGTGAATCGTATTACAGATCTCAATGATCGGCTCTTCAAATACACCATGTGTCGATGGATAAGTCACCATCAAAGAATGTAGGTTTTCGCTGTGCTCTTCTGCTCTGGCTTTTAGATCGGCCACATCAATATTACCGCGCTCATCGCATTTCACGACCACCACTTTTAGGCCTGCCATCGAAGCAGAAGCTGGATTAGTTCCGTGCGCAGAAGCCGGGATCAAACAAATATTGCGGTGTCCTTGGCCTTTGCTCTCCAAATACGCTTGGATAACCATTAAGCCGGCATACTCACCTTGAGCGCCAGAGTTGGGTTGGAAAGACATTTTGGCAAATCCTGTAATCTCAGCTAACCATTGGTTCAACTCATCCAACAATTGCATATAGCCCGAAGTCTGGTCAACTGGTGCAAATGGATGCAAGCTTCCAAAACGTGCCCACGTTACTGGAATCATCTCCGAAGTCGCATTCAACTTCATGGTACATGATCCTAACGGAATCATCGAATGGCACAAAGAAAGATCTTTCGCTTCCAACGATTTGATATAACGTAGCATCTCACTTTCAGAGTGATAGCTATTGAAAACAGGGTGTGTAAGATAGTCTGATTGGCGTACTAAATCAGCAGGAATTGCTTGCTCCAATTGTTCTGCAATCGCTTCAACATCTACATCATTCGCATTTTTGCCTTTTATTCTCGCAAATACTTTTACAATGGTTTTGATGTCTTCGAATGTCGTGGTTTCGTCGATAGAGATTCCTACAAACTGATCTTGGTAGAAGAAATTAAGGTTATTATCTAGTGCTTCGCCTTTCAACGTGCCTGCTTGCTCACCAACTTCAAAACGAAGTGTGTCAAAATAGTTTGCATTAAGCTGCTTGTAACCTAAAGCTTGAATGGCTTGGTCGGCCAAGCGTGTTAAGTCATGGATTCTCGAAGCAATATTTTTGATGCCTTGTGGGCCGTGATACACCGCGTAGAAAGATGCCATAATCGCCAACAAAGCTTGCGCTGTACAAATGTTGGATGAAGCTTTGTCGCGACGGATGTGTTGCTCACGTGTTTGCAACGCCATACGAAGCGCATAATTACCGGAAGAATCAGAAGTGACACCGATGATACGGCCGGGAATTGAACGTTTGTACGCATCCTTTGTAGCGAAATAAGCGGCATGCGGTCCGCCAAAACCCATTGGTACACCAAAACGTTGGCTATTACCAACTACAACATCAGCGCCCCATTCGCCCGGAGGCGTCAATAACGCCAGCGACATCAAATCTGCTGCTACCGCCGTGGTAATGCCTTTTTCACTAGCCGCGCTAACAAGCGCACGATAATCGGCTACAGAACCACTCGCTGCAGGATATTGTAAAAATAGTGCAAATACATCATCGGCCAAGTCACTAGCAGAGATATCTGCTGTTCTGATCTCGACACCAAATGGTAAAGCACGGGTGTGCAATACATCTAATGTTTGTGGGAAAATGTCGGAGCTGACTAAGAATGTTCGTGCTTCCTTATTCTTGCGCGCATTAAACAACATAAACATTGCTTCGGCTGCAGCAGTTGCTTCGTCCAACAAAGAGGCATTGACGATTTCCAAACCAGTCAGGTCAGAAACCATCGTTTGGAAGTTCAATAAAGCTTGCAAACGTCCTTGCGCAATTTCGGCTTGGTAAGGTGTATATTGCGTGTACCATCCTGGATTTTCAAAGACATTACGCTGAATAACGCCTGGAAGCACGACATTGTAATAACCCTGTCCGATAAAAGATTTGAAAACTTTGTTCTTTTCTGCGATCTGATTGACACGCTCAAGGTAAGCGACTTCACTTAACGGAGCTGGCAAACGAAGCGCCTTTCTCCGAATAGGAGCGGGCACGGTTTGCTCTATTAGCTCGTCTAAAGACGACACTCCCAGAAAGTTTAACATCTCGTCTACCTCCGTGGTCCGTGGACCATTGTGACGATCTTCAAATTTTTCGCTGTAGAATATGTTGCTCATTTTTGCCCTTAACTTTTTCATTTACATTGTTCTAGCGTCCGTTTTACTCGCTTTTAACTGGCTGCTATTTTATGAACATTTTGATGGTGCAAAAATACGATTTTTATCGACGAAAAAAGAGCCTTGTAATTCATTTATTCTGAACCCTATAATAGCCTACTTAAACCATATTTTAAGTGCCACATATCTAACAGCTCAAAGACAAAAATCACTATAGAGATTCTAAAAATTCAACGAATTCGCGGCGGACTTTATCGTCGGTGTTTAATGAGATGCTGTGTTCTATACTATTCGACCCATTTCGGAGCTTCACGATGTAATCGGCTCCATCGACGCAACGCCAACATTCTTGAATAGGAGTTTTTTGAAGATCAAGTTTTTTTACAAAAGAGTTCAGTTTCTCGAAAACTACTTCATCCGTTTGTTGTACTTTTTCTGCCTGCAGAGTCACACAGCTATTTTGGGGTACAGATTTACTGGTGAGATCTTTATTTATCTTTATAACTTTAGTCGTGCCGCACATACCAGCAGCCAAACTAATCTCGGCTTCTAGACCTTCTGGATTGCTGATCCATTCATCTTTAGAACATGAAAGTAGGAGGATCACACACGAAAGCAGAATGATTTTACTTCTCTTCATAATTTTGTTTTTTGGGAGTTAACTGTATTTGAAACGTAAACTGTTCAGGTGTCGCTACCTAAAGGCTAAAAATAATTCTGTAAATTTAAGCGACATGAATCCTCTAACTAGAAAGTATGTTAAAGCTTGGTATACACAATGAAACAAACCGATTACGCTCCGTAATTTTGGGTCGAGCAGATTCTAATGGCCCAACGCCAACAGAAGCCGAAGCTTACGATCCCAAATCGCTGGAACATATTCAAGCCGGCACTTATCCAGCGGAAGGTGATATGGTGAAGGAACTCACTGCATTTCAACACGTGCTTGAAAAATACCATGTGGAAGTGCTGCGACCTAATCTGGCTGAAAATATGAATCAAATCTTTACCAGAGATATCGGTTTTGTGGTGGATGATGTCTTCGTGAAAGCGAATATATTGCCCGATCGGGCAGATGAATGGGAAGCGATTCAAAGAATTGTAGAACAGGTTGACCCGAGGAAATTAGTTTTTCCGCCAGAAGAAGTGCATATCGAAGGTGGAGACGTCTTAGTGTGGAACGATTATTTGCTGATCGGAACCTATACCGGAGCCGATTATAGTCAGTACAATACCGCGCGCACCAATTCAGCGGCCATTGCTTTTATGCAGGATCTCTTTCCGCAGAAAAAAGTGAAGGCATTTGACTTGGTGAAGTCCATGACTAATGCGCGCGCGAATGCCTTGCACTTAGATTGCTGTTTTCAACCTGTGGGCAAAGATAAAGCCATTATTTATGAAGGAGGATTTCGGAATCCCGGAGAATATCGGTTCTTGGTTGACCTATTTGGCCTAGATAACCTTTTCCAGATCACGGCTGACGAGATGTATCAAATGTATTCCAATGTGTTTTCTATCTCACCAGAGGTGGTTGTTTCCGAAAAGCAATTCACCCGGTTAAACGATTGGTTGCGAGCGCAAGGACTGCACGTAGAAGAAATCCCTTATCACGAAATTGGTAAACAAGAAGGTTTGCTGCGATGTTCCACTTTACCACTTTATAGAGATTGAACTCATGAAACAAACTACCGATACGATCTTGATGGTGCGACCATCTCAGTTTCGCAAAAATGAAGATACTGCGATCAATAATTATTTCCAAACCGCCGAGGACACGCGAGATAATACGCAGGAGTTGGCGTTGACGGAGTTCAATGCGATGGCACAGTTACTGCAAAACAGCGATGTACGAGTCATCATCGTGGAAGATAGTGGCCAATGGGATACTCCCGACAGCATCTTTCCGAATAATGTGATTTCCTTTCACGGAAGCAAGGCTGTGCTATACCCGATGTATGCCGAAAACCGTCGGTTGGAACGCAACCTGAATGTGCTCGGCGCTTTGCAAAAAGAAGGTTTGCCGTACGATCAGATCATAGATTATTCCATTTATGAAGATCAACATTACTATTTAGAGGGCACGGGCGTGTTAGTTTTAGATCGGATCAACAGCGTGGCTTATTGTTCTTTGTCGCCACGCGCTAATCCAGCTTTGGTAGATCGCTTTTGCGAAGATCTGCATTATAAAGCCGTCGTTTTTGATGCTCTTCAAGAGGTAGATGGTGATGCATTGCCGATCTACCATACTAATGTGATGATGGCGTTAGGAAGGGAATTTGTGGTGATTTGTCTGGATTCGATCAGAGATAGTGCGCAGCGTAAAAAAGTGCAGCAAGCGCTGGAAGGCAGCGGTCGAGAGATTATCGAAATTAGCGAAGAGCAAATGAACCATTTTTGTGGCAATATCTTGGAGTTGCGTACCAAGACTAATGTAGATCCACTGATTGTGATGAGTGAGCAAGCGCATAAACATTTCACCGATGCGCAGAAGGAAAAGCTAGCTGCATACGGCGAGCTTCTCTACACGCCATTGTACACGATTGAGAAGTATGGTGGAGGGAGTGCACGCTGCATGATTGCAGAAATATTCCACGCATAGATCGCATCGGTTTTTTCGTTATTTTTGTTCCAAATGAACCGAGTCATGCAGATCGAACAACTCTACCAGATATATCAGCAATTTCCTCAAATCAGTACCGATACGCGGCAAATTAGCCAAGATTGCATCTTCTTCGCGTTGAAAGGCGGCAACTTCAATGGCAATGCCTTTGCCAAACAGGCACTTGCCAGTGGTGCGAAGTATGTCGTGATTGATGAAGTAGCGTATCAAGAAAACGAAACGCAGTATATTCTGGTAGATAACGTGCTCACCACTTTGCAAGAGTTGGCGAAGTATCATCGTCAACAGCTGAACATTCCAGTGATCGGTATTACCGGCACGAACGGCAAGACCACAACCAAGGAATTGATCTACGCCGTGCTCAGCGAAAAATATCGGACATTGGCCACCAAAGGCAATTTAAATAATCATATTGGTGTACCGCTCACGCTTCTGAGCATCGGCGCAGATGTCGAAGTGGCCATCATTGAAATGGGCGCGAATCATGTGGGCGAAATTGCTTTCCTATCTAGTTTAGCACAACCCACATTGGGCTTAATCACCAACGTTGGTAAAGCGCATTTGGAAGGATTCGGTTCGTTCGAAGGCGTAAAAACAGCTAAAGGAGAATTATATACGTACTTGGCAGATCATCAAGGCACCTTATTTATTCAGGCGGACAACACGCATTTGCTGGACATGGCTAAGGACAAACAGTTCCACCAAGTGATTCGATACGGCACATCAGAAGAATACGACGTGTCTGGCAAGCTTTTGACGGCAGATCCTTATTTGCAGATCGAGTGGAAGGTGAATCGCGGTGCTTATCAATCGATTTCGACGCAATTGACCGGCTCGTACAATACCGAGAATATCTTGGCGGCTATCGCGATCGGACTTAGCATGGGCTTATCTGCCGATCAAATCAATGCTGGCGTAGAGAAATATACACCGCAAAATAACCGTTCGCAAGTCACTAAAACGGCGCGAAATACCGTGATTGCAGATTTTTACAATGCAAATGCCAGCAGCATGGCAGCAGCGTTAGACAATATGAAAGTGGTGACGGCCGATAGAAAAGTGATCATTCTGGGTGATATGTTCGAAATGGGAGCGGAGAGCGCGACCGAGCATCTTGCTGTGATCCGACAAGCGGAAACCATCCCAGCAGATTTGCGCATTTTTGTGGGGAAAGCTTTTTTTCAGCAAGACAATGGGCAAGATCATTTCTTCGCCACGACCGAAGAAGCGGCAGTATTTCTGCGCGAGCAACAATTAGCCGAAAGCTTTATTCTGTTGAAAGGTTCGCGCGGAATGGCTTTCGAGAAATTAATGGAAGTACTGTAGGTTTTTGGTAGGCAACAGTTCCTGACTATTGTTCAGGAACGTGCAGATCTAATTCTTTTTCTTTGTTAATTAAGGCAGCAATGCTGGTGTCATTCAAGATCTGTAGCATGGCATTCCGCACGTCAGTAAATGTATCACGGATACCACAAACGCGTTCTTCCATGCATTCGTCGCACGAGCGATAAAAGTTAAGACTTACGCAAGGCAATAAAGCAATCGGCCCGTCAATAAGGCGCATGACCTGAGATAAATAAATATCTTCTGGTGATTTATTCAAACTATAGCCACCACCAGCACCTTTTTTAGAGTACAACATGCCAGCGTTACGCATCTCCAACAAGATTTGCTCTAAGAATTTTTTTGGAATACGCTCTTCATCAGCGATCTTGACGATCTGCATCGGATCCTTCCCATAGTTTCTCCCTAAAAGCATGAGTGCCTTAATAGCATATTTTGTTTTCTTCGATAGCATAGCCGCTCAGATAATCTAAATGATGTACAAAATTACGAAAAAATATCCGTTTGCAGGGTGCTATGCACTTATGCCTTCGGCAGATGATCCTTTAGAAACTGTCCTGTATACGATTTCTCGCAATTCACCAATTGCTCAGGCGTGCCCGCAAAAACCAATTCACCTCCAAGGTGACCCCCTTCTGGACCAATATCTATCACCCAATCGGCCGATTTGATCATGTCCATATTGTGCTCAATCACCAAGATGCTATTGCCCAGGGCAATCAGCGCATCAAAGGACTTTAATAGTTTCAGAATATCGTGGAAGTGCAAACCTGTCGTTGGCTCATCAAAGATGAATAAGGTCTTTTTGCTATTGTTCCCTTTGATCAAGAATGATGCTAGCTTTATCCGCTGTGCCTCGCCACCCGAGAGCGTGCTTGATGATTGTCCTAGCTTTACATAGCCCAATCCCACGTCTTGTAATGGTTGTAGTTTAGCAATTACTTTGGGTTGGTCGGCAAAAAATACCAAAGCTTCGTCTACGCTCAGTTCCAAAACTTCCGATACATCTTTCTCTTGATAGCGTACATCCAATACATGTTGCTTAAAGCGTTTTCCACCACAAGCTTCACATGGCAATACAATATCGGCCATGAATTGCATTTCAATCTTCACTTCGCCATCACCTTGGCATACATCACAACGACCGCCTTCCACATTGAAAGAAAAAGCTGCCGGTTTCAGACCGCCCGCTTTTGCTGCGGGAAGCCCGGCATACAAAGCACGCACTTCGTCCCACGCTTTTACGTACGTCACCGGATTAGAACGCGAAGATCGGCCAATTGGATTTTGATCCACCATTTCCACTTGTTCGATGCGTGCGGTATCACCCTCCATGGTATCAAATAAACCAGTCTGGTCGCCCGTGTAGTTGCCCAAAGTTTTTTGCAAAGCAGGGTAGAGGATGCGTTTTACCAAAGAAGTTTTGCCCGAACCCGATACGCCGGTTACGACCGTAAACACATGCAAAGGAAACTCCACATTGATGCCTTGCAAGTTGTTTTCGCGTGCACCCAAGATGCGAATCGAATCATTCCATTTGCGGCGTGTCGCCGGAACTGGAATGGCCATGCTGCCACTCAGGTATTGTCCGGTCAGACTTTTTTTGTCTTTGATAATCTGTTCATAATCACCCGCAAAAACCAATTCACCACCATTTATTCCGGCCTCCGGACCAATATCGATGAGGTAATCCGCCGCTTCCATCATTTCCTGCTCGTGCTCTACCACGATTACCGTATTGCCGACATCGCGCAACGACTTCAAAACACCAATGAGACGTTGCGTATCGCGCGGATGTAAACCGATACTCGGCTCATCCAACACGTAAATAGAGCCTACTAATGAACTGCCTAAAGAAGTGGCTAAGTTAATGCGTTGGGATTCTCCACCAGACAAGCTATTGCTCAGTCGGTTCAAGGTGAGATAGCGTAAACCCACATCGCACAAAAATTTGATGCGATTACTGATTTCTTCCAATAAGCGTTTTGCAATCTTTTGCTCCTGCTCGGAGAGAGAAAGCTGTTCGAAGAAAACCAGTGCTTCGTCGATCGGTAGCAGTACGATATCAATAATGGATCTGTCTGCGATCTTCACGTATGTCGCATCTTTGCGCAGGCGCGAGCCATGACATTCTGGGCAGTCTGTCTTTCCGCGATAACGCGAAAGCATCACCCGATATTGGATTTTATAGGTCTGTTCTTCCAGTTCTTTGAAGAAATCGTTCAATCCGCGGAAATATTTATTTCCCGTCCAAAGCAATTCTTGTTGCGCTTTGGTCAATTCGTTGTACGAGCGGTGGATCGGAAAATCGAATTTTAAGGCCGTTTTTACCAAGGCGTCGAGCCATACGCTCATCTTTTCACCGCGCCACGGCGCGATAGCGCCGTCGTATACCGATTTGCTTTTGTCTGGAACGACTAAATCGGGATCAATGCCAATCACTTTGCCATAACCTTCACAACGCTTACAAGCACCGTATGGATTATTGAAACTAAAGAAGTTGGGTGATGGTTCTTCGAAAGTAATTCCGTCTAACTCAAATTTGTCTGAATAGGTGTGGCGTGTGCCATCAATATCCACGGTACAATTGCCTTTTCCTTCAAAGAAGGCCGTTTGTATCGAATCTGCCATCCGATTTACCGTATCTTCTTCGCCATCCCAGCGGATGCGGTCGATTACGATTTCTACATCTTCCGAGCCAAAAGCAGCGTTGCGAATGCTGCTATCTTCCAACAGCGCCTCGATCTTGTGCATAGCCTCTTTGTAAAACACACGAACAAAACCTTTTTGCAATAAGACGGATAGTTCTTCCTTCAATTTACGTCCGTTGAGCGGAATGAGCGGACAAAATATCGTGAAGGTACTGTCCGTAGGACGGTTCGTCAAATCAGAAACAATAGAAGTCACCGAATCTTTGGTCACTTCTTGACCAGATACCGGCGAAAATGTGCGTCCGATACGAGCGAATAATAATTTTAGGTAATCGTATATTTCGGTAGAAGTACCAACGGTAGATCTCGGATTGCTGGTGATGACTTTTTGCTCAATAGCGATTGCTGGCGCAATGCCTTTGATGTAGTCTACCTCCGGCTTATTCATCCGACCCATAAATTGGCGCGCATAAGAAGAAAGACTTTCGACGTAACGTCTTTGGCCATCTGCGTACAGCGTATCAAAAGCGAGCGAAGATTTACCAGAACCAGACATTCCGGTAATGACGACTAGCTTATTTTTCGGGATATCGACATCAATATTTTTTAAGTTATTGACCCGGGCTCCCTTGATTAAAATGTGTGATTTCGCGTCGTGCGCAGACTTCTTTTGCATAGATCGCAAAATTACACAAAAACTACCTAATATCCGCTAGTCCGTCCTCTTGGTTTTCGGCAGGGTCGTCGGCCAATTTGGCAAGCAATTGCTGCACTTCCTCCTCGCTACGAGTGAGTTTCGCTTTGCATACTGCGATCAAGTCGGAAGCGCGTTGGATCTTTTCGGAAAGACTATCAATATCGATTTCGCCAGATTCCATATCGACGACAATCTGCTGCAATTCGGCATACGCCTCTTCATACGTATAGTTATTCTCCATGAGTCAAGTCGTTTATGGTGCTCGTAAAATGTCCGTCCAATACATGAGTTTCGATCACAACGCCGGGTTGCAGGTTTTTTGTACTTTGTACCGCTTTTCCATTAATGCGCGTGATGCTAAATCCTCGCTGCAATAGGCGTTTGGGATCTGATAGTTGAACGAGTTGTGTGATATGTTGCAAAGCCGTATGCTGCTCGCGAATTTTTTGAGCGCTAGCACGGGCTAATCGTTGATGGAAATCTTCTAGAAACAGACGATGTCTTTGCAAAGGCTGTTTACTCTGCCAGTTCAAGGCTTTCGAGAGCTGCTTCAGCGCATCTTTTTCCTGTTCAAATCGCCTTCGTGCACCATCTATTGTCCGTGTGACTAATTGATCGAGCGGAATGGCGAAATCGTGAAAGCGTTGCAATAGAAAATCCGCCAACTCACTTGGCGTAATCGCATTTTTATACGAAACTAACTCAGACACCGTTTCATTGGTAGAATGACCTATTCCAGTAAGCACGGGCAATGGGAAAATACAAATCGCTTTGGCCAAGTGGTAATTATTGTAGCTTGAGAGGCCGACCTCGCCACCGCCGCCGCGGATTATCGCGACCGCGTCGTACGAATCTGCTCGCTCGGCAATATTGGCCAATTGTGCAATAATCGAAGGAATGGATTTATCACCTTGAAGCAGCGCAGGGAATAACGTCATCTCCAATCGATATCCCCACGGATTCTGATTGATGATTTTGTTGAAATCCGATAAGCCTTTGCTCGTTTCTACCGAGATAATGGCCAATCGTTTTGGTAAGCGAGCGAGCTTTAGCTGCTTATTGAGCAAAAAAACGCCTTCTTCCTGTAATCGGCGCAAACTTTCTTTTTTCTCCTTCTCTAACTCGCCCAACACAAAAGCCGGATCGATATCTACGATGCGTAAACTGAAACCGTAAAGCGGATCGTACGAAATCCCTGCTTGAAATAAAATAGTGATTCCATCGCGGAGCGGTTCCTGCAACAACTCCAAAAACTGCTTGTTAATGCGTGCAAAATCAGATTTCCATAAGATGGAGCGCATTTCAGCAACCACTTTGCCGTCTTTCTTTTCTACCAATTCTGGATAAGCGTGTCCGGAATGGGAGTAGTGGTTGAGTTTATTCATCTCCGCCTTGATCCAATACAAACTTTGGTAGCGATCGCTAATGGTTTTCTGAATACTGCGAGAAACCTCGAGTAAGGAAAATACAGTTTTATGATCGATCGATTCAGGCATTGAGTCAAACATAGATAAAAATGCCTTGAAATGCAATGCCGCAAAAGCAGGGCATTATGCTTATCTTGTTAACACGATCAGCAAACAGCATCACCATGAAAAACCACTGCAAAACCGCTATCATATTTAGGTTATCGTCGATCATCTTGGTCATGCTATTCACCGTTATCTGTGATGTGCGTGTTTTAGCTGCCGAACCTCCGGTTACTAATCGCACCGAGCTATTAGCGGACAGCAAAAACTTTTTGCCAGTTGGAGATCTTTCCAAGCAATCTTTGGTGATCATCACACCTTCCACCAAAAAATACGAAGCGTTTATTCGGCAAGCCGATCGGTATGCTCCGATGTCCGCCTTTTCATTTGCTTCCCTTGGATCTGTGGTAAAGCAATCACAAGTCATTTTGGTTGTTGCGGAGCGAAGTGAACTGCGAAGTGATATCCTTTCCAGATTGCGCACGTATGCCGCAAAAGGTCAAACTATTGTGTTTTGCGAAATAGGAGGTAATAGCTACAGCCTGCCTGCTGGATTGACGGACAATATGATTCACCTGAGTAATCCCGCTAAAACGAAAGCAGCTCAGCGTGATTTGGCGATGTCTGTGTTTGGAGGTTTGCCGATTACTTCTGGCAAGAACAAGCGTGCCCAAACGCGCCTACAATATGATGATGGTCAAGTAAAATCTTGGGGACTGGATGTCGTGAAGATGACCAGAAAGATTGATGCGATTGCTGATGAAGCCATGAAAGAACAAGCAGCGCCGGGCATGGTGGTGATGATTGTCAAAAATGGCGCGGTGCTGCTAGAAAAAGCGTATGGCTTTCATACCTATGCTAAATCGGAGCGCACGACATCAAATGATATTTTTGATCTGGCCTCCGTTTCCAAAATCACAGCCACTACGCCTTTGATGATGCACTTGTACGAAACCAAACAAGTGCAGTTGGATAGCACTTTGGGATTTTATTTGCCGGCAGCACGCCGGAGTAACAAATCAAAAACCAGCATACGAACGGTGCTTTTGCATGAAGGTGGTTTTGAACCTTACATTCCTTTTTATCGTGATCTTAAATCAGGAGATGTGCAGCGCGCAGCTTCAACTACGCACGGTGTGCAAATGGCCGATCATGCCTTTCTCCGCAATGGATATTATGAGCAGATCATGTGGCCCAAAATGTTGGCTTCGCCTATAAAAGATGCAGGTAAATACGTCTATTCAGATATTAGCATGTATGCCATGAAAGAAGTGGCCGAAAAGGTGACGAATGAAGGAATAGAACCGTACTTACAAAAATGGCTGTATGGCCGAATTGGTATGCAAACGACGGGTTATAATCCGCGAAAGCGCTTTCCGAAAAATCGATTGGTACCTACAGAGAATGACACCACATTTCGAAAAGAATTGTTGCAAGGATATGTGCACGATCAAGGTGCCGCGATGGCGAATGGCGTGGCAGGTCATGCAGGTTTGTTTGCCTCCGCCAATGATCTCGCCATTTATGGGCAAATGCTATTGAATCGGGGAACTTATGGCGGCGTGCGCTATTTTCAACCGGCGACGGTCGATTTATTCACTTCTCGGCAATCGCTCACTAGTCGTCGCGGATTAGGATTCGATCGTTATGATATGGATGCGAGCAAAGCATATCCTTCGCAATTAGCCAATGAATCCGTTTACGGACATACGGGCTTTACGGGTACTTGCCTGTGGATTGATCCAAAGAATCAACTGGTCTATATATTCTTATCCAATCGTGTATATCCGGATGTGTCCAACAAATTATATGACCTCAATATTCGTAGTCGCATACAAGATGCGGTTTACGAAACGATTAACGAAACTAGATAGTATCATCCTCGTTGTAGAATTCGATTAAGCTCTGCATGTACACGTCATTCCAGCCGTCCACGATTTCCTCGTATGCCTCATCAGGAATGTTGGCGTGCTGCACTTCAAAGGAAGTACCTTTCTTGTGTGGATGTAGTTTGATGGTTACGATGGATTGTTCGTCTTGCTCACCGAAATACCATTCTTGTACAATCTTCTGCGAAGGGATCAATTCCAAAAAACGACCAGTGATCGCACCGTCCCACATGGAAAATTCGCCATTCGGTTGTGCATCAATCGTTACGATATCACCCGTCCACAACCGGATCGTGGTTTCTGTCGTCAGCGCTAGATAGACTTCTTCCGGCGTAGCTGCCAAGGTGTAATATTTCTTGAAATGCTTCATGCACCAAAGATAGGGCAATATTTATGATTTGTGTTTTTTATCCTAACTTTGATGTATGAGTAACTTCCTGCCCAACGAGCTGATCAATCGGTTAAATGAAGAGCCTGAGTTCAATATGCAAGCTTTTCTAAAGGTGCATGAGAATGAACAGAAAATCTCCTCCATTCGGGTAAACCCAGCAAAATTACCTGATCCTACATCCGTGTTATCTATTTCGGAGCGCGTGCCATGGTGTGATCGGGGTTATTTTTTGGATAAGAGACCAATATATACTTTAGATCCTCTTTATCATGCTGGAGCTTACTATTCACAGGAAGCAAGTTCTATGTTTTTGGCCTTTGCGGTACAATCGCTGGGCTTAGATACGAAACCACTTCTAGCGCTAGATTTGTGTGCGGCGCCAGGTGGCAAATCTACTTTATTACAAACCTACCTTTCGGAAGATTCCTTATTAGTCTCCAACGAAATCATCAAAGCACGAGCCAATATTCTAGAAGAAAATAGTATGAAGTGGGGCGGCGTAAATGTCGTAGTCACCAATAATGATCCAGTTTCTTTTGGTCGATTGCCCGGTTTCTTTGATTTGTTGGTGGTGGATGCACCTTGTTCTGGTTCAGGCATGTTTCGCAAAGATCATGATGCGATCGATGAATGGTCGGAAGCGAATGTAAAGCTTTGCGCCGATCGCCAACGCAGGATTTTGGCCGATACGATTGGATCGCTAAAAACAGATGGTTACCTCTTTTATTCAACCTGTTCTTATTCTCGGGAGGAGAATGAAGAAATAGTCAATTGGTTGATAGAAGAATTTGATTTGACATCGATAGCGCTTGATCCGCCTGCGGAATGGGCGATTACTACAACAAAAGCAAATGATGTATCTGGATATCGATTTTATCCGCACGAAGTAAAGGGCGAAGGCTTTTTCTTTGCCGTTCTGCAAAAGAAAGGGGAGCAGTCAACTTTCAGTAGAAAGAAAATCAAATCAGAGAAAAATAATGCTCCTAAAGAGGAACTGCGCAAGTGGATGAATGATGAAGGACTGTATGGCTTTCTACATAACGACCAATTACATGCTTTCCCTAAAAAGTATGAGCTCGAACTGGAGTTCATGCAGAAGATTCTGTACTTAAAGAATGCGGGTACGCGATTAGGTAAATGGACTGGTCGAGAACTAATACCTTCACACGATTTAGCATTGAGCACACGCGTGCGTCAAGATATTGCTGGTGTAGAATTAGATCAGGAAACGGCTTTGCAATTTCTTCGAAAAGAAAATTTGGATGCAACCATTAATGATTCGGGAAAAACGGGCTGGTTATTGGTGCGTTATCAGGGGGTAAATCTCGGCTGGATTAAGGCATTGCCCAACCGAATCAACAATTATTATCCCAAAGAATTACGGATTTCTAATCTATAAGGAATGGCGATGTGCTAAGATGTGCACGCAAATATCGGACGCTACTTCGTCTTTGCTTTTCAGCTCGTAGCGATGTTCCTGTCCATCTCTTTCTATGATGGTAATGTGATTAGTGTCTGTCGAAAACCCTGCTCCAGCATCTTTCATAGAATTTAAGACAATGAAATCTAGATTTTTGCGGGCTAATTTACCTTTTGCATTGGCTAATTCATCATTGGTTTCCAACGCAAAACCCACCAAAGTTTGTTGATCTGTTTTTTGCTGACCTAAGGTCGCCAAGATGTCGGTAGTGCGTTTCAGCGGAAGCGAGAAAAGATCCTCTTTTTTCTTGATCTTTTGATCAGCGTATTCGCTGGGTGTATAGTCGGCTACAGCGGCACTCATCACCACAATGTGAGACGATTGGAAGTGATCCTGACAGGCGGCCAACATGTCTGCTGCCGATCGTACTTTAATAAGATCTACACCTTCTGGTACGATCTCATGCGATGGACCAGAAGCTAAAGTAACCGTTGCACCAAGATCGCGTAATCGCTTAGCGACTGCGTAACCCATTTTCCCACTAGAATGATTACCTATAAATCGTACGGGATCGATCGCCTCATAAGTTGGGCCTGCAGTCACTAAAGCCTTTAGACCACTAAAAGGCTTATCGACTTCATTTAGTTCGGAGGATTGCTTTTGCAGGAAAGCAATGATTTCTTCTGGCTCTGCTAATCGACCTTCGCCAGAAAGTCCACTAGCCAATTCACCATTTCCCGGAGGGACAATTTGGTTACCGTACGATTGGAGTAGAGAAATATTGCGTTTAGTTGCCGGATGTTTCCACATGTCGAGATCCATTGCGGGAGCAAAATATACCGGACACTTGGCGGAAAGATACACCGCCGTAAGCAGATTGTCGCAAAGTCCGTTCGACATTTTGGCCAATGTGTTCGCAGAAGCTGGTGCAATTACGAGTAAATCCGCATCTAGACCAATTTGAACATGATTACTCCATTCTCCGGTTTTCGGATCGAAGTAGTCAACAAGAACGGGTTGTTTGGATAATGTTGCCAGTGTGAGTGGAGTGATAAACTCGGTGGCATCAGGTGTCATAATCACACGGACGGAAGCGCCTTCGTGGATCAATAATCGGACAAGTAGGGCGGATTTGTATGCGGCAATACTGCCGCATACGCCCAAAACAATATTTTTGCCCTGCAAAGAAGACATGAAATTATTCTTGCTCTTTAGCAGGATTTCTGAAGTACACTTTGTCGTGCAAAAAGTCGTCAATCGCTACCAAGCTTGGTTTCGGCAAACGCTCGTAATGCTTAGAGATTTCGATTTGCTCTCTGTTTTCAAATACTTCTTCTAAGTTGTCGCTGCTCGTTGCAAACTCTGCTAGCTTACCGCTCAACTCTTCTTTAATATCTACTGCAATCTGATTAGCACGTTTGCTAATTACTACGATAGACTCATAGATGTTATCAGTACCGGTGTCTAGATCGCGTAAGTCGCGTGTTACCGTACTATTAGGGACAGTTGATGAATTATGACTCATAGTTTATCGTATTTTTCTTGTTGTTATTATTTATTGTGCCTCGTTTGCACTGGCAGCATCAGGACCGCCTGCAATACCAAGTTCTTCTTCGTGTTTCTTTCTAGCTTCGTTCATTTGGTCGGTTTGTTTGACCGCAAGAACGATTTTACGCTCCGCACTTTGGCGCAACGTTTCGAGCTCTTTCACGTATTTGCTTTCTGGATAGTTTTGCACGAAGCTCTGATAGTAATCAATGGCATCATTATAACGCTCTTCTTGACGGAAGAAAGCGCTATGCTCCGCAAACATGTACTGCGAGCGCACGATCAGATATTCAGCTTCTTCGGCATACTTCGTATCAGGATACTGTCTCAGCATACTTTCAAAAGCGATAACGGCCGCTCTAAAATCCGCTGGTTGTGCCATATTATAATACAACTTGGCATTGTCGAAAGCTTTTTTCTCTAACTTATTTCGCAGATTTTGAATCAAATCAGATGCCTCTTCGCTGCGCTCTGATTCAGGATACAAGTTCACAAATAGCTGTAGCTCATCGATGGCTTTGTACGTGTTTTCTTGGTCCAGATTGGTGCGTGGAGAATCGATATAAAAACAATAAGCCGACATAAAACGGCATTCTTCCGCGCGTGCACTATTCGGATAATTCTGCGCAAATGTTTTGAAGTGGTAGCGAGCAGAAATGTAATCCTTCATACGATATGATGTATATGCCGTATAATAACTCAAATCTTCTGCTTCCGCACTTGCGCGGTATTTAGTGAGTAAATCGGTAAATAGAACCGAAGCTTTAGAATACTTTCCAGCTTCGTAATATTTCACCGCTTCTAAGTATTTCATCTGGATATTGTTACTCGCACGCAACCTCTCAAAGCGACTTTTACAAGCGCCGAGACCCAATACCAGCACCGTGCCGAGACAAAAAAACCAGATACGTTTATGTGAAAACATTTTGCAAAGATACTTCAATTCGTACTAATAATCAATTTATTTTTCGAATCTAAGGTAATTTAATAAAGCACACAAAGCGTTTAGCTATCACCTATTTAACATTCTTTAACTCTGTAAAAACTTTAGTCATTACAGTGTTTTATTAAACATCGGATGCGTCAGTGTTACGATAAAATTGACTATCTTTATACCATAATTATAATAGTTAATAGTAAAATGACTTTACACGAGCGCGTTGAGCAGGCATTAGATACCATCAGACCTTATCTAGAGACAGACGGAGGGAATGTGAGTGTGGAAGAGATTACTGCAGATAATGTTGTGAAGCTGAAACTGTTGGGTGCATGCGCGAGCTGCGCTATGAGTATCATGACATTTAAAGCAGGTTTGGAGCAAGCTATTAAAAAGGCTGTTCCCGAGATTGTTTCTGTCGAAGCGGTAAACCTAACCGATATGGACGATCCTAACGCTACCACACCATACTAAATCTACGTTTTTCCAAATAGTCCTGATTAACACATTTTAACAACGCTACCTATGGTGATTGTTTATTTTTGTGCACATATGGCAAAGGGGTTTCCATTTCTTGTTTTCAGTATACTATTCCTAACGGTTTCTTTTGCGCAAGCGCAGAAGAAGGAGATTGTACAATTCTCTGGCGTGATCACGGCAACGGGAACTACTATTGAGGTGCCGTATGTGACTATCATCAATTCAAGTTTTGGAAATCAATTGTTTATTGCCAATCACGAGGGATATTTTACGTTCGTAGCACACAAAGGTGATGTCATTGCTTTTTCGTCCATAGGATACAAGCCGATGACGATTACTGTGCCTAATGATATCCCAGGTGACAAATACAGTTTAAATATTGAAATGGAAAGTTTGGTAGAAGAGCTTCCAATTGTTTCTGTCGGGCCGCCCCTACCATGGGCTAGTGTAGAAGAGTTTACCATGGCCTTTTTGGCCATGAACTCGGGTATGGATGAACATCTGAACGCACGTAGAAATCTTAGTCCTGAAGCTCTGGCCGCGCTTTCTGCAGTTTTGCCACGTAGTCCAGAAGAGATGCAGAGTTTTGATGGGCGAATGAATCACATTCAGATGAACAATTCGGGTATCCGGCAAAATGCGACGACACCCTTCCTGAATCCATTTGCTTGGGGAAGTTTCATCAACCAAATTAAAAATGGTGACTTTAGTAGAAAACGCTTAAAGTACTAGCTACTCTTCGTGAAGCCCTAAAGAGCCAAATCTCGTGATACTGAGTTTTGATGCAGCATACGAAATTAAGATGGACGAGAGCATTACAGTGAAGAAAATAAGTACGAAGTCCATATAGCGCACTTCTACTGGATAAGCATCAAAAAGAGTTTGTCCTCCAGTACGTACAAATCCATATTTTATTTGCAGCAAGCAAAAGGCAATTCCCAGTCCTATACCGATCACACTTCCTAAAAGCGCAATAAGCACTCCTTCAAAGAAAAATATACGCTGGATAAGACTGGCGTCCGCTCCAAAGCTCTTTAATATTTGGATATCCTTTTTCTTGTCGATCACTAACATGGTTAATGATCCGATGATGTTAAAGATAGCGATAACGCCGATTATAGTGACAATAAAGAATACGATCCACTTCTCTGAACTTACCGTCTTGTATAATGTAGGATTCTGCTGCTGTCTGTCTTTGATAACGAAGTCATCACCCAACTCTTTTTGGATAGATCGTTGTATCTTATTGACTTCCGTAGGATCTTGTAAGAATAGTTCAATGGCTGATACGTGGCTTGGCTCACTCAACAGGTCTTTTGCAAAACTCAGTGAAGTGATGACGAGGTCATCAAATCCCTGCTGGAATTTCATGACGCCCGTAGGAGTGATCCTTCGCACGTTGATCTCATCCATAGGATTTAGATTACTAACCTGTGGGTTGATGTTTTTCTTGGGTATGTATAATGCGATCGCATTATCAAACTCTTTGTAAGGAATCTGCAAATTGGTTTGCACCTGAGCACCTATTATAGCAAAATTAACACTGTCTTGCTGCACCTTGTAGTCACCAAAATGCAAAATTTCCTCTGTGGCTTGAGTTTGTAAGCTTTCTTGCTCCACACCTTTGATTCGGCCTACGAATTGCTGGTTGCCATATTGTACCAACACGCGATCCTCCAGAATTTCGCTGTATGATTTGATTGCCTTATCTGAGCGTAGCTCTTTAAATATAGCGCCTTCTGCATCAAATACTTTTCCAGTCGTAGGCTCAATACGCAGATCTGGAGAGAACACGCTGTATTGCGATAAGATAAACTGTTCCATGCCATTGTAAAACGAAAGTACAATGACTAGGGCGGCACTGCTGACTAGCACTCCTACAACACTGATCGAGGAAATGATATTGATCGCGTTTACAGATTTTTTAGAAAAGAGGTATCGCTTCGCGAAGAATAAAGGCAACTTCATGGATTAACCTTGGATGAATGGGTTTGAAGTCTTTTCAAAACCAATCGTAGTACTTGGTCCATGGCCGGGATAAACCGTCGTGTTATCGGGCAGACTATAAATGCGTTCTTTAATGCTTTGTAGTAGTTGACTATGATTTCCTCCCGGAAGGTCGGTGCGTCCAATACTATTGCGAAACAATACATCACCGCCGATCAAAAACTGGTGCTTAGCAGAATAGAAGCAAAGGTGTGCGGGTGAATGTCCTGGCGCCAAGATTGACTCCAACGTTTCCTCTCCTAAGTTAATGATGTCTTTTTCCGATAGAAATTGCTCGGCAATGGGTGCTGCATCGTAATTAAAACCCATTTGTGGTGCATAATTCTGCACTTCCAGCAAAACAGGGATTTCGCCTTCATGAAATTGAGCCAGTAATCCAAAGTTGTCATAGACAAATTTGTTGCCCAAGACATGATCCACATGGCAGTGTGTGTTCAATAGCAAAACCGGATTAAGTCCATTGTTACTGATGAACGATAGAAAGTGTTGTTCTTCCTGTCTATTGTGCATACCCGGATCTATGATAATACACTCTTTCTGATCATTGTATAGAACGTATGTATTTTCTTGATAAGGATTGTAAGTAAGGGTCTCGATTGCTATCATCTTCAAAAATAGAAACTATTTTGCCTGCTGCCAAATCTCCCAATTCTTATCTGCTTGTAGGATCAACATCTCCAAACCATTTTTGGTTAAGGCTCCCTGTGTACGTCCTTGCTTTAAGAAAAGTGTTTCTTCTGGATTATAGATTAGATCGTAGAGGTAATGATTTTCTCCAACTCCATCATAGGGAATAGGAGGGCAAGCATCTACGTTCGGAAAAGTGCCTAATGGTGTACAATTGATAATCAAACGATGTTCAGCGATCATTTCTGTGGACAGATCCTCGTAGCTAATGGCAGAGTCTGAATTGACCCTGCTAACCAGCTGAGCCTGAACATTGAGTTTTTTTAGCACGAACAAAACGGCTTTGGCCGCGCCACCATTGCCCAATACCAATGCCTTGTTGTGCTTGTCGGGATTCCAATATTTTTTTAAAGATTCTTCAAATCCATACGCATCCGTGTTGTATCCGACCAGCTTCTTTTCACCCGAAGGAAGATGCTGGATCGTAATGCAGTTTACGGCACCAATTTGGCGAGCTTCCTCCGATAATTCTTGCAAGTATGGCATCACTGCTTGCTTATATGGAATAGTGACATTACAGCCGACAAAATCAGTATTCTCCTCATTATATAGATTCGGAAAATCTTCGATGTTTGGAATAGGGTATAAATCATAATCTATTCCCCCAATATTTTCCTTTTCCATCTTCTCCACATAATATTTCTTGGAGAAAGAATGCCCCAGAGGATAGCCGACTAGGCCAAGCTTCTTCATATTTGATAGGATCTTATCCGGTGTATTTCTTTATTAATTCTAAAATAACTTGGTTTCCTTCTAGCTGAGGTAAGTATTCAAATATGACATACGCTTTGTCTGGATCTTTGGTCAAAGCGATATCTAAAAAGTTCAGCGCTTCATTCAAATTTCCATTCGCGATAAGATACGCTACAGTACGGTAATACAACAGCGCTTCATCCGGATTGCATTTAATCCCTTCGGCCATGGATTCAATAGCCGCTTCCAGTTTACCTTGCTCAAATAAGAGCGAAGAATAATCTAACCAAGCCTCTGCATCGGTGGGATTCAGTTCTACCACGCGCGAATAAGCGTATTCCGACTCTTCGATTTGATGCAATTTGTAGCGCGCATCAGCAATTGCAAACCAGAAATCTGGGTTCTCTTCGTCTATTTCTAACGCTTTCTTGTAGTAGTATAGCGATTCGAAATAGCGACCTTCCGAATCCAGCGTCACACCAATCCCGAACCAAGCATCGGCGTGCAATGTATCCAGTTTCACGGACTTTTCGTAATACTCTCGAGCTTTGGTCATTTTGTCCAGCTTCTCGTAGCATTCACCAATGGCACAAAAGGTTTCGGCACGCGGACTTTCGAATTCAAACGTATGTTTAAAAACTTCGATCGCTTCACGGTAACGCTCCAAATTGATCAAGGCGTTGCCTTTGTCAAGATAAGCCGGAGAAAAGTTCTCTTGTATTAATATCGCATAATCGTACGCATCAATAGCCTCTTCAAATTTACCTAAATGATGGAAGGCATTCCCCAAGTTGTACCAAGCCACGAAAGAATAAGGATCACTATCGATGTATTTTTGATAAAAGGATATACTCTCTTCCAATCGATCTAAACGATCATAACATTCAGCAATAGCGTATAGCGCATCAGAATTTTCATTATTGAGACTTAATGTCTTTTTGAAAAACTGAATCGCTTTAGAGAGATCATTATTGGATTGATGCATCTGTCCGATCTGAAAATAGATATCGTCCTTAGAATCGCTAAGTTCTAGCGCACGGTAAAAGTTTTCCTCTGCTCTGGCAGAATCTCCATACGAGGCAAAAACAGCTCCTTTGATCAAGTAAATTTCCGATTCGGATGGTTCTAATAGCTCTGCCTTCTCCAATGCTTCTAATGCCAGCGAAAGCTGTTGCATACTGAGTAGCAGCTGCGCTTTGCGAATAAAAAAGTTGGTCTCGAAAGGATGTTGATTTAGGGCAAACTCGGCGACCTGCAATGCTTTTACAGGATCGTTTTTTCCGATGTAGTATTCAATGATTCCTTCGAAGGCAATCGTGTCAAAGAAGTACTGATCTTCATTGCGAAGCATTTCCTCATACCGATCCACTGAGTGCTTCTGTTCTTCGGGCGATCCAAAGTCAAAATTTTCTTCCATAGTACAGTATCTCCTAATGGTTGACAATACAACGTTAATCCGTTGCGTTGAAATGAAGATAAACGTTTTCGAGTTCAAATTATCCCGATTGTTTTCCACATTTACACATTAGACTGTAAACGAGTTACATTGTTTAATGTCGGAAATCATAGAAAACAGAAAAGCCGACTCCTAAGAGTCGGCTTTCTTATGTTGATAATCAACGCGAGGCGTTAATTATTTTTTGATCTCAACACGACGGTTTTGAACGCGACCAGCTTCAGTATCGTTAGACGCTACTGGGTTAGACTCGCCTTTACCTTCTGCAGTGATTTTAGCAGCAGCAACACCAGCGTTAACTAGGTATTGACGAACCGCGTTAGCACGATCTTTAGAAAGGTTCATGTTGTAAGCTTCGTTACCTTCAGCAGACGCATAACCATCTAATTTTACAGAACCGTTAGTATCACGTAGTTCTTTCGCTAATCTATCAAGAGTAGAGTAAGATTCAGTTTTCAATACAGAGCTATCAAATTCGAATTGAATTGGAGCTGCGTAAGAACCTGTAGCTACGTTGTTAACAACTTGTGGCTCTGGGAATTTGATTGGACATCCAGCACCATCTACTTGAGTTCCAGCAGGAGTGTTAGGACATTTGTCAAATTTATCAGATACACCGTCACCATCAGAGTCTTTGCTCAATTGATCAACAGTACCTTCTAAAGTAGATACGCGTTGTTTCAAAGCTTCAACTTCGTTTCTCAATGTGTTGTCTTTCAACTCATCGTATAGAGCAGCAACTGGGTTAGCAAAAGTCAAGTTTTCTTTGTCACGTGATCCTAGAGTGAACTCTAAACCACCAGTAACAGTAGAGAATCTTCCTTTGTAGTCAGCACGAGCTGGTCCGTAGAAGTAGTTATCATCTGTGAAGTTCATCGTATAGCCTAAGTTCAAGGCAACCACTTCAGATAATTTGAATTTCGCACCAACACCTACTGGAATGAAACCAGTCAATTTATTTTTGCGATCTCCTGTGGTAGTTCTATCTCCGAAGATTTCAGAACCCCAGTTTCCTTCGTTGCTGAAAGAAGCTCCAGAGAAATCGTTGTTAGCGTATTGTACTGGATTCGAAGCTAATACTCCCATACCCACTTTAGCGAAGAAGTTAACCGCATTCTCTCTTCTCATGAAGTCGATAGTACCCAATTGGAATACTGCATTCAAGCTACCCGACCAGTCAACACTAACTTCAGAAGAACGAGCTCCACCTGGTAACCACTCAGTACTCTCGATCGCAGGACCAGAAGCATCTGCGTTGAAAGTTTTGATACGACCACGGTTACCTTCCAATTCTAAACCAAATAGGTGAGAGAATTGTTTACGGATAGTCAAACCATAGTACTCACCAACACTGTTTTGGAAGTAACCAACTTTTTGACCGAAAGCGTTAGATCCGCCAGTCAAAACGTTAGGTGCAGTGATACCACCGTGAACACCGATAGACCAAGTTCTGTATTGAGATCTTCCACCGAATACAGTTGGTTGTTGAGCCTGAGCAACTTCAGCAAAACCGAAAGCGGCTACTAAAGAAGCTGCAACAGCTGTTTTTTTAATTGTAGAATAGTTCATACTCTTGTTTTTAAGGTTATTGAATTTTTAATTGTTTCTAATTAATCCCAATTGAACATCACTGTTACAAGAACGATGCCAAAAATTATTTTAGCATCCGTGAATTTGTAAAATTCTGTCCTATGGGTATTGTGCCGTAAAAATACGTTAATACAAACGATGTTTCCAAATTTTAAAAGAAAAATTTCTTCTAAATGGAGCAAATATTTTTTTTGGCTGTCTAAACAATATAGTGGATGATCGCGAATGTGATCCCACCCAATACCGCACTAACTGGAATAGTCAACACCCATGCCCACAAAAGGCTGATCGTAACGCCCCAACGAACTGCAGAAACACGTTTTACAACACCGACACCAATGATCGCACCGGTAATAGTATGTGTAGTAGAGGCAGGAATACCGAAATGCTCTGTAATACCCAATGTCAATGCACCAGCACTTTCCGCACTAACGCCTTCTAGTGGTGTTACTTTCGTAATTTTCGTACCCATGGTTTTTACAATCTTCCATCCTCCGCTCATTGTACCTGCAGCAATAGCCACATAACAGGACAGTGGAACCCATTCTGGCATCGCTTCAAAGTTTGGAATGACTTGTTGCGCGATCAAAGCTGTAGCGATAATACCCATGACCTTTTGTGCATCATTACCGCCGTGGGCAAAACTTAATGCGCCAGAAGAAATTAACTGAAATATCTTGAACCATTTCTCGGCCACGGCAGGACGAGATTTTCTAGCTAGGTTGATAATGATCAAGGTAATGATGATGGAAATCGTCATACCAATGACGGGTGCTAATACAATGAAAGAAATAATCTTCGCGGTAGCACCTAAGTTTACAGCGTCCAAAGGATTGGCTCCTTGAATCAGCGCATATGCCATACCCGAACCAGCGAAACCGCCAATTAAGGTGTGGGACGAACTAGAAGGAATACCATAATACCAGGTGAATAGATTCCAAGAAATAGCGGCTACCAAACCAGCAAAAATCACTTCAAGTGTAATGTATTCCTCTAATACTGTTTTCGCAATGGTATTGGCTACCTTATGATCCGTAAAGTAAAAATAGGCCGCAAAATTAAATAGCGCTGCCCATAGTACCGCTACGAAAGGTGTCAACACTTTCGTGGAAACGATGGTTGCAATGGAGTTCGCTGCATCATGAAATCCGTTGATATAATCAAACGCGATCGCTAATATGACAACAACGACAAGTAATGTAGTAATCATGTACTATTTGTTTTCTTTGTAAAGTACGCTGTGCTAATTACGCGTTTTTAACTAATATACTCTCCAAAACGTTGGATACATCCTCACATTTGTCTGTGGCCGTTTCCATTGAAGACAAGATTTCTTTATGCTTGATAAGGATGATGGCATCTTTTTCAAATTCGAATAATTCAGCCACTGCTTTCTCGAAAATGTAATCTGCTTTATTTTCTACACTGTTAATACGCACACAAGAATCGGTAATGTTACGTACGTTTTTGATGTCTTTCAACTCGTAAACTGCTTTGGCTACATGTTCTGTTGCTTCGATTAGCAATTCTGCCAATTCTTTCATGGCCTGCGTAGGGTTTTCTACTTTGTACAAATCCATGCGGTTCGAGGCGCCGTGGATGTAATCTGCCACATCATCCAGTGAGCTCGCTAATGAGTGAATATCTTCGCGATCGAATGGTGTGATGAAGTTTTTGCCCAGTTCCAAGTGTATTTGGTGTGTGATATCATCACCGCGATGCTCCAAATCTTCTATCTTTTTCGCTAATGTTTTACGTAATTGACTATCCGTTGTGTTTACAGATTCATTGAGAACCTTAGCCATTTCGATCAGGTTAGAGCCTGCTTGCTCGAAAAGAGGAAAGAATTTTTTGTCCTTAGGAACGAAAAAATTGAAGATATTACCTAATGCCATATAATGTATTGTTTAAGCTTACAAAAGTATGTAGCTAATGTTAAGTTAATGTTAAGTTTCCTTGTTTTTATCCGTTGGTCAACTTTGCCTTTTGCAGTGTAAATGAAAAGGTTGTCCCAATTCCCTCGGTACTTCGTACATGCACACTTTGCTGATGTGCTTCCACAATGTGTTTTACAATGGATAGGCCTAAACCAGAGCCGCCAATATCACGCGATCTACTTTTATCAGTCCGGTAAAAGCGCTCAAACACGCGAGAGAGATTTTTCTCTTCAATACCTTGTCCGTTGTCTGTCACTTCAACTAATATCTGCTCAAAAAGGGGGCTGGTTTTGATAGTCGTCGTTCCGCCGCGGTTTCCATATTTGATGGAGTTTTCCACTAAATTGATTAAAACCTGTTGGATTTTCTTCTTGTCGGCCTTTACAAAGATCTGCTGTGTGGATTTGTTGGCCATCTTTAGGGTTATATCACTGCTTTTTGACTTATCTTCCAAATATTCGATGGTGTCGTTGATGAGGTCATTAATATCGAAGCGTTCAATATTGAGTACCACTGCGCCTGATTCTAATTTGGCAATTTCATCTAGATCATTGATGAGATAGCTTAGTCGGTCGATATTGCGTGAGGCTTTTGCTAAAAAGGTCAAAGCCATATCAGGATCTTCTTCCATCATACCATCTTGCAAGGTTTCGATGTATCCTTGCACTGCAAATAATGGTGTCTTAAATTCGTGTAAAGTATTGGAGAGAAATTCTTTTCTAAATTTCGCTTGCTCTTTTAATCGGCCGATTTCCGACATTTTTTGGTTGGCCCAAGCAGAAACTTCCTGTTCTGCTTCTGCAATAGGATTTTCTGGGCGGTATGGTCCGAGTGCTTCTTTCAGATCTTTACCCAGCTTGAGGTTGGTGATCAGTTTATACAGATTGTGGATTCTATCATTAATCGATTTCTCCAGCACGGTACTGATAATCAGATAGCTAGCCGCAAATGCAGCAGCAGCTATGGTTGCGGGGCGCTTCCATTCTGACATGAAATACAACAAGATACCCAAAATAACACCTGCAAAAGAGAGTGAGACAAAGAAGGATATCTGTCTAAAGGTCATACGGACTTTTTTGAGTGTATAAAACTCAAATATACAAATGCTTTATTAAGGAATTGTTAAAGGCGGGCTAAAGTCGTTTTGCCGCCGACGACCTTATCGCCAATTTTGACGTCAACTTGCGTACCGATCGGCAAGAAAAGATCGACACGAGAACCAAATTTGATGAAGCCAAACTCAGCTCCTTGCTCCACTTGATCGCCTTCGTTCACATACCATACAATTCTGCGAGCCAAAGCTCCAGCAATTTGTCTAAACAACACTTCCACACCATTCTCTTGCTTTACGACGATGGTCGTACGCTCGTTATCCGAAGAAGATTTAGGATGCCAAGCGACCAGAAATTTGCCGGGATGGTATTTGAAAAAAGAAACCAATCCGGTGATCGGACTTCTGTTGATATGCACGTTTACAGGTGACATGAAGATGGAAACCTGCAAACGTCTGTCTTTAAAATATTCGTTCTCCTCGGTTTCCTCAATAACTACTACCTTGCCATCTGCCGGACACAGTATGGTATTCGCTTCTTGTGTAATCTTGCGTGTCGGACTGCGGAAGAATTGTAAAATCGTCAGGATAAGAAATGCAGATAATAGGTAGAAGAACCATTTAATATACGTATTGGCGTCGTAATAGTTGGCTATGGCATTCACAATAAAACAAAAGAGAATGACTAAAGCTAAACTGGTGTATCCTTCTTTATGAAATTTCATGTCGATATCTGATTAATACCCGCAAAAGTAATCTTTTTGTCTTACTTATTGTGCTCCAATTTTCGTTCAATACGATTCGTCTGAAATTGTAGGCTATTATCTGCCGTTGTAGACATGGTGCCGTATACCGTGATCGTGTCATCAATGTACTCTCCAAGTTTAAAGGAAGGCACATAATATGGGATGGATTCGACCACTCTTTTAAAGCTATTTTCCAATTGGCCAGGTAATGAACGAATAATCGTCGTGCCGCGAGGCGTGCCATCTTTACGCACGCGCACTTCAAATGCGTAATCGGTAGTGATCTGACTGTCAGCTTTCAACAATTGGAAAGAATTGCGCAGGTATTCGGCAAGGTAGACGGTAAATCCTGTAAAATCATCATATGTGCATTGCTTGAATAACAAAGTCTCTGCACGATAGAAGTTATCGTAAGGCAGAATTCCATATGCTGGCGTCGTATACTCCGCATCTTTAAAGGCATCGTAACCTCGTATCAATACGCCATCACGATAATATTCCTCGGCCGCAAATTCTTTTTGTTTTGCTTCCGGATTTTCAAAATGCACGGTCCATGCTCCATTTGGCAAACCATCTTTGATGCGGCCGCTCATCGAATAAAATCCAAATCCATATTCTGAAAATCCGTCTATTGGATTGAGAAATTCATACCGCCCATCACCTAACTTCACGTTCAACTTTCCTCGACGATCCCATTGTGATACGATGCGCGTGGTAGAATCAGAAAATGAGACACTCAGATACGGTTTTCCATCGGGATAAAAATAGTTCCAAAAACCTTCTGGCTTGTTGTCTTTGAATGTTACTTCCCATTTTATCTGCCGATTAGGATGATAGGCGATAAAAGAGCCATTTTTTGCACCCTGTGTGTATGCGCCTGTCAATAGAAGGGTTCCATCTCCACTGTAATCTGCAAATTTGCCATCGAACTTATTCGTTGCGCGATCAAATCCTGCACGTCTTTCAATTGATTTAAATTCACAGTTTTTATCGACCAAAAAGTAGTTTCGATCATAAAAGAAGCGAACTTCATCGGTATCGATCCGCTCGAAAAAAACATTGCTAATCGAATCTTGTGCCGTCGCCACAGACAAAGTCAACAAGAACGATAGGCAGTATAAAAATAAAGTAAGTGTGTTCTTCTTTTTCATGTTTAAAATTGAAATGCTAATGTGCTTCCAACCAGTTGCTTCCTTCACCAATCTCGACTTCCAAAGGAACTTCCATCCTTATAGCCGTTTTCATGCGATGGCTGATGATTTCTTTAAATGTGTCTACTTCCGACTTCGGCACATCAAACACCAACTCATCATGCACCTGCATGATCATCTTTCCTTTTAAGCCTTTTTCCACAATATCCTGATGGATGTGGATCATCGCTACTTTAATCATATCGGCGGCAGAGCCCTGAATGGGCGCATTAATGGCGTTGCGTTCCGCGAAACCACGCACGGTCATGTTAGCCGAATTGATATCTCGTAAATAACGTCTGCGTTTCAGAATTGTTTCCACGTAACCTTTTTCCTTCGCCGTTTCAATAGTTTGAGACATGTAGTTGCGAATGCCGCTGTATTGCGCAAAATATTGATCAATGATCTCAGCCGCTTCTTTTCTAGAAATCTTCAAGTTTTGCGAAAGACCGAAAGCGGATTGACCATAAATAATTCCAAAATTCACCGCTTTTGCGTTACGACGTTGGTCGGAAGTAACATCTTCCAATGCGATGCCATATACGCGCGCTGCTGTAGCGCGATGGATATCTTGGTTTTTCTGAAAAGCTTCCATCATGTTTTTATCCTTACTCAGCTCAGCCATTAGGCGCAGCTCAATCTGCGAATAATCGGCCGATAAGATCACATAATCCGCATCTCGCGGAATGAAAGCCTTGCGCACTTCGCGACCGCGCTCGGTACGGATGGGAATATTTTGTAGATTGGGATTTGTGGAACTCAAACGGCCCGTAGCCGCTACCGCTTGATTGTATGAGGTGTGAATCAGACCAGTTTCCGCATTGATCAATGTCGGCAAAGCATCTACATACGTAGATTTTAGCTTTTGCATCTGCCGAAAGTCCAAGATGTCTTGTACAATATCCGATTTGTCGGCCAAGGCCAACAATACATCTTCACCTGTTTTATATTGGCCGGTCTTTGTTTTCTTCGCTTTTGGATCCAGTTGCAATTTGTCGAACAGTACTTCTCCGAGCTGTTTTGGGGAAGCAATGTTGAACGTAACGCCCGCTTTTTCGTAGATGGATGCTTCCAATTTGGCGACATCTTTTTCTAAGCTTTTCGAAATGGTTTTCAACGTGTCAACATCGATCTTCACACCATTTTGCTCAATGGAGGATAGCACATACACCAACGGAAACTCTACTTCATGCGCAAGTTTCTCCGTGGCACTATCTTGCAATAGCGGTTCAAAAATGGCCTTGAGTTGCAGTGTGATATCAGCATCCTCGCTGGCATACTCTTTTATTTTCTCGATCTCTACATCGCGCATCGATCCTTGCTTTTTGCCTTTCGCACCGATAAGCTCAGTGATAGATACTGGCGTGTAGCTCAAATACGTTTCGGCAAGCACATCCATGCCGTGGCGCGTATCTGGATCGATGAGATAATGTGCCAACATCGTGTCAAACAGTTCTCCGCGAAGCTGTACATCGTATCGTGAAAGCACTAAAATATCATATTTAATGTTTTGGCCGATCTTTCCAATTGCTGGGTTTTCTAGTAAATTTTTGAATGGTGTAATGATCTTTAGCGCTTCTTCGCGATCAGCCGGAGTTGGCACATAGTACGCGATGCCTTTTTCTAGCGCGAATGACATCCCCACGATCTCTGCAGAAAGTGCATCAAGGCCAGTGGTCTCTGTGTCAAAAGCAAATTCCTTGCTTTTGGCCAACAGCTGCACCAATTCTGCTTGTTTTTCTGGCGTATCCGCCAAATGATACGTGTGCGCTATGGTATTGATGCTGTGCTCTGCTACAGTTGGTTCAGATCCTGTTGTCGGCATATCTGGAAAACCGGATTTATCTGCGCTAAACAGATCCATCTGCCCATTAGATTTTTTGCTATCCGTATCTGTTATGGTGAAATCATCCCCAAATACGCGCTTTCCTAAGGTTCTAAATTCAAGCTCGGTAAAGAGTGGTTCCAACAATTCCTTGTTCGGAGCCGTGTATAATAATGCCGCTTCATCTAACTCCGTTGGCACATCCAGTAGAATGGTCGCCAATTTCTTAGAGACCAAACCTTGCTCTGCAAAATTCTCGACATTCTCTTTCTGTTTCCCTTTGAGCTTATCCGTATTCGCAATCAAGCCTTCGATGCTGCCATATTCCTGAATTAATTTTTTGGCAGTTTTTTCGCCGATTCCCGGTATTCCTGGAATGTTATCCACCGCATCACCCCATAGACCTAAAATGTCGATTACCTGCAATGGATCGGTGATTTCCCATTTCTCCAAAATCTCAGGTACGCCAAGTACTTCAGCGCCATTGCCCATTCGAGCAGGTTTGTAAATGAAAATATTATCGGATACCAGCTGTCCAAAATCTTTATCTGGCGTCATGCAATACACCGTAAATCCGCTTTGCTCTGCGCGCTTTGCCAGTGTACCGATGATATCATCGGCTTCGTAGCCATCTTTGGTAATGATAGGAATGTCAAATCCTTCAATCAGGCGAAAAATATAAGGAATAGAAGCTGCCAAATCTTCGGGCATCTTCTCCCGCTGTGCTTTGTATGCTTCAAAATCTAAATGACGTTGCGTTGGTGCATCCGTGTCAAACACGACAGCAATATGCGAAGGCTGTTGATTCTTCAATACTTCTAACAAAGTATTGGTAAATCCCATGATCGCCCCCGTATTCAAACCATATGAAGTGAGGCGTGGCACTTTGTTTAACGCAAAATAGGCACGGTATATTAAGGCCATGCCATCCAGAAGAAACAGTTTTTTATCGCTATTATTTGAGGAGCTCATACTAGATTTTTAAAAATTCGAAGCGTAGCAAATATACTTTTTATTTTTATTAGAACTACGGTTAGAGGAGGAGAATTGGCCTATTCTAATAGCCTAATGTGAGCCGTGCGGCAATGGATATTTGCCGCGAAGAACATCTTTCTTACATCGCTTTTCGTAGCTTTGTAGCGATACGCATGATTAAGAATAACGTAGTATAGAGCGCAATGACAAATCGAGGAATATTAAAAGGTCTGGTAACCAAGTCGACTGGAAGTTGGTATCAGGTGCTCGGTGAAGATAATCAGCGCTACGAATGTCGGATCAAAGGAAAATTTCGTATCAAAGGCATCAAGACAACCAATCCGATTGCTGTGGGCGATCGTGTCACGATCGAGCCAGAACAAGAAGAAGGCTTTGCAGTCATTACCACACTAGAACCGCGAAAGAATTACATTATCCGTCGTTCGATCAATCTTTCTAAACAAACGCAGATCATCGGAGCCAATTTAGATCAAGCATTGCTGGTGGTTACATTGGCTTCGCCGCCAACTTCTATGGGATTCATTGATCGGTTTTTGGTTACGGCCGAAGCGTATAGTATTCCCGCTGTCTTGGTGTTCAATAAATTGGATCTTTTTAGTGACGAGGGATTGGAAATTCTTCACGAATACCAATCCGTTTATACCAAAATTGGTTACACCTGTTTAGAAGTTTCTGCATTAGAAGGTACGAATCTCACTTCCTTGCACGCACTGTTGCAAGACAAGATTAGCTTGGTTTCTGGTCATTCTGGCGTGGGCAAATCGACCTTGATTAATGCATTGATTCCTGATATCAGTCTGAAAACAGGTCAGATATCGAGTTGGTCTGATAAAGGGAAGCATACCACGACATTTGCCGAGATGCTTGATCTACCTTTTGGCGGCAGCTTAATTGATACACCAGGAATTCGTGAGTTGGGTGTGGTGGATATTGAACCACAGGAGCTTTCGCACTTTTTTCCGGAAATGCGTGCGCTGATGAATCAGTGCCGATTCAACAATTGCAGACATATAAATGAGCCCGGCTGCGCCGTAATGGAAGCCGTAGAACAGGAAGAAATCGACCTATCCCGTTATGAAAGTTACTTGAGTATTTATCATAATGAAGATTCTAGGCATTAACCCGCTGTAAGATAAATCTATACCGTAAAAACATCGGTTCACTTTCTTTGTTAAGGAGAATACTTAATAGTAATTTTGATCAAATACAATTTATGAAACCTATTTGGAAGTGGATCATTGGTATAGTCAGTGCGATACTCGTGATTATATTGGGCGCAGCTTGGTACCTCAGCAACAATTACAAGCCGATTTTAGAAGATAAACTTAAGGAAATCATTGCCGAATCGTCGGATGGTCTTTATAGTTTGCAGTATGATGCGCTGGATCTCAGTGTAGCGCTCGGTAATGTGACGTTGAAGAATGCGGTATTGATCCCAGATAGCGCGGTGTACGAACAGCTGGTGGCAGCCGAAAAAGCGCCAAATAATCGGTTTCACATTGCTTTAGATGAGCTGAAAATTCGCCGTTTCGGTGTCATGAATCTCTTGCTTAACAAAAAGTTGAGCATCAGCTCTATTGAGTTGGCTACGCCTACAGTGCATATGATTAGTCAGCCGCATGCCTATAATGATACGGTGAAAAATGAGCAGCCGAAAACATTGTACGAGCAGATCAAAGATGATCTTTCCGCCATTGCAGTCGATAAAATCGATTTTACCAATGTGAAATTTAGCCATACAAAAATCGCGGATGGTAAGCGATCAACCATGGAGCTGGATAGTGTGCAGTTGCATATTCGGGATGTCTTGATTAATGAGCACTCCGAACAAGATTCTACGAGACTGTTTTATACCAAATTAGTGGATTTATCCTTGCCAGGGTTTGAGTACGATTTACCAGATGGTTTTCACCGGGCAAAATTCGATCATCTAAAATTCAATACGCAGAAGCGCAGCTTATTGGTGAGCAAAGTTTCATTCGCTCCGCGAATGAGTAAAAGTGAATTCTTTAGAAGAAAAGGAAAGAAAACCACGATGGCGATCATGAAAGTGGATAGCCTGAGTTTCGAAGGATTGGATATTGCGCGCTTGATCGACGATCAGAAAATCTATGCGCAAGAAGCTAGGCTTAAAGATGGCTCGGTGTCACTGTATATGGATCTTCGGTATCCATCGACGCCCAAATCACAAATTGGGAACTCACCACATCAGCAAATCATGAAACTCAAGCAGTCGATTCATATAGATACGGTGTACATCAATAATATCGACGTGCTGTACGGTGAGACCAGCAAAAAGTATAACCAAGAAGGTATTATCACGTTTAACAACGCAACGGGTATCATCACGAATGTGACCAACGATACGGTTGCTTTGCAAAAAGATAAATTTATGCGTGCCGATCTTCGCGCGAAAATTATGAATTCGGGCAATTTACATGCTATCTTTGGCTTTGATATGTTGAGCAAGAATGGCGCGCATACCTACAAAGGTAGCTTAGGCGCGATGAAAGCCACGGCATTCAATCGCATCATCAAGCCGTTGGTCAATGTAGAAATCAGCTCGGGCAACATTCGAAAAGTGAGTTTTAACATGGCCGGTACAGATTATCGGAACTGGGGCGATTTTCGGTTTGACTACGATGACTTGAAGGTGAAGATTTTGGGTAGCAAAGATGAGGAAGGAAAGCGCTCTAGCAAAGGCATTTTATCCTTTTTAGTGAATCAGATACTTATAAATGATAGTAATCCAGACGCGAACGAAGTATACCACAAAGGGACTGTGGAATATAAGAGAGATCCTACACATTCGTTCTGGAAAACCTTGTGGCAAAGTTTGTTGGATGGTATAAAACAAACGGCTGGAATTAGTGCAGAGCGTGAAGCGAAACTAACGCAGGCTGGACGCAAATCGCAAGAAGCTGCAACGGGAGTAAAAGGTGCGGCACAAAGAACAGGTGGATTCATTAAAGGCTTGTTTAGTAAGAAGGACAAAGAAGACGCCGATAAAAAAGAAGAAAAGAAGAAAAAATCAAAATAGCAATCTATGTCGATAACGAATGAGCAAGAGCTGAATGGGATGAAAAAGATTAGCGAAGTGGTCGCTCTCACGTTGAAGGAGATGATCGCTTTCGCAGCGCCAGGAATGTCTACCAAAACATTGGACAACTATGGTCGCGATATTCTCGAATCATATGGCGCCGCTTCTGCTCCTTTCAAAACTTACGGTTTCCCTGGTTGGACTTGCATCAGCGTAGACAAAGAATTTTGTCACGGCATCCCGTCCGATCAGCGCATTCTGCAAGAAGGACAGTTGATTAATATTGATGTGTCGGCGGAGTTAAATGGATTCTGGTCCGACAATGGAAGTTCCTTCGTCGTTGGGAATGTCGCATCAGAACATGAAAATTTATTGCAAGCATCTCGCGAAATTTTGCATGAGGCCATTGCACAGATCAGCGGTGGAGTACGTATTTCGGATGTGGGCGAGCTGATGGAGAAATCGGCCAAGCGCCGAGGATACCGCGTGATCAAAAACCTCACAGGGCATGGCGTCGGTCGAAGCCTGCATGAAGCACCACACGAGATTGCTAATTTTCGTGATCGATTCAATCGCGAAAGATTCAAAAAAAATACGACTGTAGCGATCGAAACATTTATCTCCACCGATTCTTCGGAAGCCGTAACGCTGAAAGATGGTTGGACGATGGTGGGCAACAAAGGTGGTTATATGGCGCAGCATGAGCATACTATCTTAGTAACTGGAGGAAAACCCGTGATTCTGACATCAAGTAACGGTGTGTAATTTGTATCTCTGTTCGGTGATTACCTATGTCGGAACTATTCCAATACATTATCAGGTATAAGGCACAGGCTCTAGATAAAATCATGTTTTATCTAAGCTTGTTTTGCACAGCGATTATCTTATTGCATATTGGTTTTGTTCGAGATCTTTTCTGGGCGAATATGCTTGGGCAGTCAGCGATTATACTATTCTACGGCCTTTTTTCTCTCGAGTTCATTCGGCTTTTTGCCAGTGTATTCGTACTGAAAAAAATAAATGTAACACACTTTTCGAGTGTCTTTCTGAGTGCTTACATGCTCTTTGTGATTTTTGTGCGGCATGTCGGTTGGTCAGGCGAAGTGGATTTTACCAGAGACGAATGGGCTTTTCTTGGCGTCGCCCTCGTTTTTTTAACACAATTGTCTAAGAATAGCCTGTTTTTAGACAAGTTATATTTCAATCCTACCATACTCTTTGTCATTAGTTTCTTAGCACTTATTTTATTGGGTACGGTGTTGCTGATGCTTCCGCGTACATCCATTGGCGCACCATTGGCATTTATAGATGCCTTTTTTATGTCGACGAGTGCAGTCTGTATTACAGGACTGCAAGTCACGAATATTGCTACGCAGTTTTCCTTCTTCGGTCAGTTTGTGATCTTGTTGTTGATCCAAATCGGTGGTCTTGGCATCATGACTTTTACGGGCTTTTTTGGTTACTTCTTCTCAGGTGGTTTTTCGTTTAAAAATCAATTGATGTTTGGCGAGGTGCTAGGGGAGAGTAAGTTAAATGAGGTAATCAAAACATTGCTAATGATTATTTTCATCACATTTTTATTAGAAGCGATCGGTGCATTCATGCTATTCTTTTCGATAGATGCTGCGCAAATTCCAGACGTAGGCTACCGGATATTTTTTGCGGCCTTTCACGCTGTTTCCGGATTTTGTAATTCAGGATTTACCCTGATGGAAGGCGGTATGGCCGGCAATGTCTTCCGGTTCAATTATCCTTTTCAATTGGCACTGTCGAGTATGTTTATCTGCGGAACACTGGGTTTCGGAGTTATTCACAACTTTTATACCTATGGAAAGAAAACGGTGACCGCTTACATCGACCGATTTATCAGACGCCGTCGCGTCGTGCACAAAGCACACAACTTTTCATTCGCACATAAATTCGTGGTGTATTGCAATATCATTGTGATTGCATTGGCCACGATCTCGTTTTTCGCATTAGAATATCAGCGCTCATTGGCGGCAGATGAAAGTATTTGGGGAAAGATGACTACCGCATTCTTTATGGCGAACTCCGCGCGAACCGCTGGATTCGAAACGATCGGAGTTAGTTTGCTGTCTATGCCAACCTTGATTATGTCGGTGACATTGATGTGGATTGGATCGTCACCGGGATCTACAGGCGGCGGTGTGAAAGTCACTACTATTGCGGTAGCATTGCTCAATGTCGTGTCGCTTGCGCGTGGCAAAGAATCCATTGAAATTTTTGGTAGACGTATCTTACCAGAGTCGGTGAGTAAAGCTTTTGCCATTATATTGCTGTCTATACTCTCGATTTTGCTTTGCTTTATTTTTCTCAATGTCACGGATGGCGATCTGGATACGACCGCGTTATTGTTTGAATCCATTTCGGCATATACTACCTCAGGTCTGAGTTTGGGCATTACAGCCGAGCTCAGCTCGGCTGGCAAATTGGTCTTAATGACTACGATGTTTGTCGGTCGTGTCGGTATGTTGACACTTTTGGTGGCATTTATTAAAGACTCGTCTAAGAAGAATTATATTTACCCATCAGAAAAGCTGTTATTTTAATGAAGTACATCGTATTAGGACTCGGACATTTTGGAAGATCATTGGCCATACGGCTCACCGAGATGGGACATGAAGTGATTGGCGTAGACGTAAAGCTGACTTTGGTAGAGCAATTTAAAGATCAGATTACGCACACGGTATGTCTGGATACCACGGATCGAGAATCGGTCAGATCGTTGCCGCTCAAAGATAGTGATGCGGTGATTGTGGGTATTGGTGAAGATGGTGGTGCATCTATATTAACGACGGCTTTGCTCAAGCAACTTCAGGTAAAGCGCATCATCGGGCGAGTAATTTCTGATCTGCAGAAAACGGTTCTTGAAGCGATGGATATCGCTGAATACGTGATGCCAGAGGAAGAAGCTGCCACACGGTTGGCGATGCGCTTAGACAATATAGATATTGTCGACTCGTTTCAGGTGTCTGACAAGTACAGTATTATTGAGACTAAAGTGCCAGCGAAATATGTCGGTTTATCTTTGCAAGAAGCGAATCTGACCAATATCTATAAAGTCATTGTACTCACCACACTACGCGATCAAGTCGGCAGTGCGCTCGGTCAAAATCGGCTTAAACGCGAAGCAACTGGTATTGCTAAATCGGACACAATCTTACAAGAAGGCGACGTGTTGGTCTTGTTTGGAGAAATGGCGGATATTATGCGCCTGATTCGTAAAGGGGAATAGCGGGAAATACTTCCTTGTATTTTAAAATATTTATATATTTTTGACCCTTAATCGATATTTAATCCAAAAGCGCGCATGAAAAATTGGTTCAAGGAGAATGCCTCCCACCTCACAATTATAGCGATACTCGTTTTACTCGTCTTTTTTTATTTCACCCCAGTTTGGCAGGGCAAAACCTTAGCTCAGTCGGATGTCGTGCAAGCGGCCGGTGGCCAAAAGGAGATGTTTGACTTCAAAGCAAAAGATGGGAAAGCACCTTTATGGACAAACTCCATGTTTGGCGGTATGCCTGTTTACCAAATATGGTTAGGGCACGAAGCCAACGTCACAACTTATATTTCTAAAGCGCTGCGCGCGGTATTTCCTCCACCAGCAGATATTTTATTGCTGTATCTTTTAGGCGGATATCTATTATTTAGTGTACTCCGGCTCAAACCTTGGTTAGCTGCGGTCGGTGCTGTCGCATTGGCCTTCTCGTCGTACAATATGATTTATATTGAGGCGGGTCACATGAATAAAGCGTATGCTATTGCTTACATCGCGCCAATTATCGCATCTATTATTTTATGTTATCGCGGTTCTTGGCTGTGGGGAGGCTCTTTGTTGGCGCTATTTATGGCGTTGGAGATTCGCACCAATCACATACAGGTTACCTATTATCTATTCATTAGTTTATTGGTGTTAGTCGGTTTTGAGGTGTATTATGCTATTCGCGACAAAAAGCTGAAACCATTTTTACAATCTACTGCGGTGCAGTTGGGTGCGGTGCTAGTTGCAGTGCTCGTGAATGCGACCGTATTATTCCCGACCTACGAATATAGCCAGCTGACTACACGCGGCAAAGCCAACCTGACTAGTGCAGAAAATGGTGGTGGTGCGGAATCTGGTCTTACTAAAGAATATGCTTACGGTTGGTCGCAAGGTGTGGGTGAGAATATTACTTTCTTGATCCCAAATGCCTATGGCGGCCGTTCGGGTGGTGTGCTGGATAAAAATTCTAATGTTGCCAAGTTCGTTAAAGGCCTGAATGTTCCAGAAGCACAAGCAGAGCAGTTTGCGCAATCTATGCCAACCTATTGGGGCGAAAAAATGTTCACTTCAGGACCTTGGTATTTCGGAGCCGGTGTGATCTTCCTTTTCATTTTAGGAATCGTCATCGTTAAAAACAGATATAAGTGGTGGTTGGTGTCTGCTACAGGCCTCACTATTTTCTTGGCCTTTGGAAAGCATTTACCTTTCATTTCGGATTTGTTCTTCGATTATTTCCCGATGTACAACAAGTTCCGCGCGGTAGAATCTATTTTGGTGATCCCGTCGGTCTTGATTCCCATTCTGGCTATTCTGGCCTTGGATCAAATCATCAGCCGTGCGGCAGAGGTCAAGAATCTGGATAAAAAATTACTGTATACAGGTGGCGGTGTAGCAGCGCTTTGTTTGCTGATCGCCTTAATGCCGGATCTTTTCTTGAGTTTCCGTTCTTCTACGCACCAGCAATTGATCACTTCGTACCAACAGCAAGTTGGCGATGCGGCCATGGGCAATGAAATCGTCAATGCCTTATTGAAAGACCGCGCAGCCATCGCAAGCGCAGATGCTTGGCGTTCTTTAATCATCGTGCTGATTACTTTTGGAGCGGTTTGGTTCTATATCAAGAAAAAAGCTTCGCTTACGATCATGTTAGCCGCAGTTGGTTTAGTGACGCTCGCTGATTTATGGACGGTAAACAAACGTTATTTAAATGACGAATCCTTTAATAGCCCAGCAGCTTTGCAGGATCATATGCCGAAGCGCGAAGTAGACGATCTTATTTTGATGGATAAAGATCCATCATACCGTGTGTTTGATTTGACGACCAGTCCATTCCAAGATGCGCGCCAATCCTATTATCACAAAAGCTTAGGTGGCTATCATGCAGCGAAGCTAATGCGTTTTCAAGAAGTGTTGGAGCATCAGTTTGATGGTGCCATCAACGAAGATGTATTGGATATGTTCAATGTACGCTATGTCATTACGCGCGATCCGAAAAACAATTCAGAACGTATCCAAAGACGTAGTTCAGCAGCTGGAAATGCTTGGTTTGTAGACAAGATTACTTTCGTAAAAGACAATAACGAGGAGATGAATGCTCTGGATAGTTTCGATCCGCGCAAAGAAGCATTTGTCAACAAAGAATTTGAAGACAAATTAAAAGCAACACAATTGGGTAACAGTGCTAACGCACAAATCAATTTGGTTTCTTACCATCCAGATACCATGCGTTATGAATATACAGCACCCCGCGATGCATTCGCTGTATTCTCTGAAGTGTATTATGAGAAAGGTTGGAAAGCATATGTAGATGGTGAAGAAGTGCCGATTATTCGGGCCGATTATATCTTGCGCGCGTTACAGCTTCCTGGTGGAAACCATGAGGTGGAATTTATCTTCGCGCCACAATCTATGAAGACCAGTACTGTATTATCTATGATATTCTCTATCGTATTGGTATTGGGTATTGCGGGAGCACTTTTCTGGCATTACCGCAGGAAAAGCCAAACACCAAAAGTGGTAGTGAATCACAAATAAATTTTTCTGCACCCTGTTTAGGTGCAGAAAGAATTATACTAAAACCTTTAGAATAATCGAAGCTGCGGATCGGTTACTCTAAAGGTTTTTCTATGATGTGGTGTCAACCCAAGCTCTAGAATGGCGTTACGATGTTTGATCGTGGGGTAACCTTTATTACTCAACCAGTCATATTCTGGATGTTCTACCGCGATGTTGTGCATGTATTCGTCGCGATACGTTTTAGCCAGAATAGAAGCTGCGGCAATAGATAAGTATTTGCCATCTCCTTTTACGATGCAGGAATATGGTAGTGTTTGATAGGGAACAAATTTATTCCCATCTACAATGATGTACTCCGCTGGCGTTTTCAGCATGTCCAATGCGCGGTGCATCGCCAGATAGGATGCCTGGTGTATATTTATTCGATCAATCTCTTCGGCAGAAACAGATGCTACGGCAAAATCCAGCGCTTCTTGTTCTATTACCGTGCGTAAGGCATGGCGTTTCTTTTCCGATAGCTTTTTCGAATCATTGAGAATCGGATTATAATAATCCAAAGGAAAAACCACGGCGGCAGCAAATACAGGACCAGCTAAGCAACCTCGCCCAGCCTCGTCACAACCAGCTTCGCGCAAATCATTTTGGAAAAAAGAGAGTAAGGGAACAATTTCTTGCATAACGACACGAATTTAAGAATAATTGTAACTTATGTGTGATAAAACCTCATTTACACTTATTTACACTCCGAATGATTTCTTTTGTCAAAGATTTATTTTTTATAGTTGCTTATTTTAGCGCCGCCAAAAAATAAATTAACTTAACATGAAGAGATTAATAAGTGCTTTTATACTATTCTTTTTGGCTTGTGCGACGTTTGCGCAAGCTAAAAAATCGGACGCGAAGTTTATTTCGGGTCTTCAAATGGTCATAGATGGACAATTAGAAGATTGGAGCACGCAGTGGAATACTGTGGGAGATAAAGAGCCGCTCTGGACTTATGCTATAGGCTATGATGATCAGTATCTTTTCGTTGCGGTTAAGGTGATTGATCCAGCTTTACAATTAGAAGCAGCAGCGCATGGCATATCAGTCATGGTAAACAAAGACGGTAAGAAAAAAGATGGTATGCAGTTCATATTTCCGGTACCAGATGCAGAGACGATTCGATCTATGTTGGAAATGGGTGATTTCTCTGCGACACATGTTAAGACAGAATTGATTGCGCGATCGCGTGGCTATAAAGTAAAGGATTTTCCCAAAATAGTAGATGGTTTGTTGTCTTTGAGTAATGCGTATGGTTTGCAAGCTGTTGCGAAAGTGGATGCCGCCGATCATTTGGTTTACGAATCGGCCATTCCATTAGCACAACTAGGATTGCCCGCTTCTGCAATAACACCAGTGGCTATAGAAATAGCCATTCAGAATAGATGGAACAACCGACTAACAGCTCAAGCACATCAACAACAGAAACCATCTGCACAACAACAAACCGGCGCGCGAGCAAAATCGCCCTATAAAGGTAAAACTGCAGTGTGGGTTATAGATAAGCTGCCTTTACAAAAAGATTAAGTACAAAAAAAATGAAAATTCTAAATTTCCTTTTCATCGGCATTCTCGCTCTCATGAGCCAATTCGCTTATGGCCAAACGGGCAAAACCGTGCAGGGTATGCTGCGCGATACAGAAGCAAGACCTATCTCTGGCGCTACAGTTAAGCTTGTATCTGCTCAAGATTCTATGGTAATGACCTCAAGTCCTGCCGGTATTTATAACTTTGATTTGGTCAAGGCCGATCAATTCAAAATTACGGTCAGCAGTCTTGGTTTTGAAACCTATTCCAAAGATTTTGAATTTCCTGCTGGACAGCAAAAAATGTTCATTCCTAGCTTTGTGCTAGATGTCAATTCCAACTTGATAGAGGAGGTCGTGATATCTGGCGTATTGACCGTGCAGGTAAAAGGTGATACGGTAGAATATTCTGCTCAAGGGCTAAAATTGCGGGAAGGTGCCGTCGCTGAAGATGCCTTGAAAAGATTGCAAGGTGTAGAGGTCGATAAAGATGGTAATGTAACGGCGCAAGGCGAAGCGGTAACACGGGTACGCATTAATGGGAAGGACTTCTTTGGAGGTGATGTAAAAACAGCGACCAAAAACTTACCGGCTAATATCATTGATAAGATTCAAATTGTGGACGATTATGGTGATATGGCCAATCTTACCGGCAATCGAACGGGCGATTCGGAAAAAGTATTGAATATACAAATCGATCCCAAATACAATAGTGGATGGATGACGACTTTGCGAGCTGCGGGCGGGACAGAAGATCGGTTCCAGACCACGGCCATGGTAATGCGAATGGCCGACAAAACGCAAATATCTGTTTTGGGGAATTTAAATAACTTAAATGCGTCTATGTTTGACTTTCAAACAATGGGCGGCGGTGCGCGGAATCGGCAAGGCGGCGGTGGCAGACCGGGCGGAGGTCAATTCTCAAACAATCAAGAGGGTATTACTAAAACTAGTGCCATCGGACTAAACGTAAGACACGATTTCAGTGATAAATTTAAGATTTACGGTAGTTACTCTTTTGAGCGGAATGACAACAACACGTTGTCGAATGTATTTAGAGAATATATTGGATTGAATCAGACAGAAGAGGAGAACTCCGAGAATAATAATATTAGAGCAAACCACCGATTTGAAACCAATATTGAGTGGAACATTAGTGATAAAGACTATATCAAGCTGACACCCCAATTCGGTTTCAACGACAACAAAACAAACAATACGGCCAGCTCCATCCTGTTTAGAGATTCATTATTAGATAACAATCAATTGTTGACCACGCTATCCAACTCTACAGCACCGCGCTATAATATAAGTGGTTTGTACAATAGAAGAATGAATGATCGAGGTCGAAATTTCTTTATCAATTTCAATTTCGACAATTCGGTCACTGAGCGTGATGTTAATGAAGCATTAGAGCGTCAGGTTTTTGACCCAAACAATCAGCAAACACCGGCTAGCGAAATCTATCAACAAGTTCTGCAAGATGTGCAGAATAAAAGCTGGAATGGTGGAACCTCACTATCCTATACCGAACCATTAACTGACAAAAGCAAAATTGAGGTAACCTACGATTACAATATCAGCGATTATGATAATACGGATCGTCAGCGCGCGGTAGATCGTGAAAACAATCCGATTGATGGGTTACCAGGCTCTAACTACAACTATGCATACGATTACTCATTCACCACACATCGGGCTGGTGCAAGTTATATGTTTGAAAACGATAAAATTAAATACTCCTTAGGGGCAGCCGTGCAGCCGTCTTTACTGCGTGGAGATGCTTTTAGTGCGAATGATGACGCAGTTATCAATCGGACGAATTTAAATTTTGTGCCGATTGCTAGATTCGAGTACAAGTTTTCACGGCAGTCTAATCTTTCCATGAGCTATTCCGGCAGGGCAACCGAACCAACTGTTACGCAGATTTTGCCATTTGAAGTAACCCGTAACTTGATGACCACGACCGGAAATCCAAATCTAGATCCAGAGTTCCGCCATCAAGTGCAATTCCGTTTTCGTGCCGGGGATGTGCAAAAGGGGAAAAATTTCTTTGCTGTACTGCGCGCCGAACTAATCAATGATCGCGTAGTAACCATGAATAAACGCTTCGCGCGACCAGGACAGGGAATGTTTCAATTTGTAGATTATAAAAACGAAACTGATCCGATTTACAATATCAGCTCATTCTACATGTTTGGACGATCTTTAAAAGACAAAACCTATAATATTACTTATATGGGTGGCGTGACGTACAATAAAAATGTATCCTATCTAGCGACTGATTCCTTAGCAACACTAGATGATTACCGTAAAAACGTGGCCAATAACGTGATCCTAATGCAAAACTTATTCTTGCGTTATACACCATCAGAGCGTATAGAGATTAATCCCGGGGTGCGTTTTACGTACAATATGGCAAACGCTTCCTTGCCAGAGTTTGATGCTCCAAACATTACGACCGTTGCGCCAACTTTAATAGGTTCTGTCAACTTGACCAAGAGCACTATTTTTGGAGCAGACGTGTCCAAGTCCTTTAATAGAGGCTTTGCTAATAACGTTAACCCGTTTATCATCAACAGCTACATCGAACAACGTTTTATGAAAGGTGACAGAGGCGCGTTACGCCTGCAAGGATTTGATTTGCTGAACCAGCAGGTAAACCTAAACCGATCGATTGGTGAAGTTCGTACAGATACGCAGACGAATAGGTTAGCGCGCTACTTCTTACTATCGTTCACCTATCGCTTCCAGAAATTTGCTTTGGGCACGCCAAGTGGGTCACAGAGCGACTTGCCATTCGACAAGCCACGCCCACGGATGTAAGGTGGTAGCGCTAATTTTATTTATAATCGTACCTTTGCGTGCACTTCTTAGTAAAGCAACGTATGGGGTATCATATTATACAATTAGACAATGGAATACGCGTGGTGTTAAACCAACAAGCGTCTAGCATCACGCATACTTGTTTGATTGTCAATGTAGGTTCGAGAGACGAAGAAGAAGGGAAGTTCGGTATGGCACATTTTATTGAGCATTTATTGTTCAAACAAACTGCCAAACGCAACACCAACCAAATTCTCCACCGATTGGAATCTGTGGGTGGTGATCTCAACGCATATACTACCAAAGAATACACCTGTATCCACGCGTCTGTTTTACGGCCTTACTTAAGTCGTGCATTGGATCTTTTTGAAGATATTACTTTTCATTCCACGTTTCCAGAAGTAGAAATGATTAAAGAAAAGGGTGTCATTCTGGATGAAATGGCTTCTTATCTAGATAGTCCCGAAGAATCCATTATGGATGATTTTGATGATCTGCTATTTGCAGGAACAGGGTTAGGGCACAATATTCTGGGATTAGAAAAGGATCTGCAGTCTATCACGCAACAAGATGTAAAAGATTTTATCGCTAATAATTATACCGCCGAAGACATCGCCATTGGCATCTCTGGCGACTATACGCCAAAAGAGATTGAGCGGATGGTCAACAAGATCTTTACCTTTCCATTGCGTCAATCTCGTGACAAAGCGCCTGCTCTACCAGCGCTTCCTGCGCCAAAACACGAAGTCGTCTACAAGCCGATCAACCAAGTGCATTATGCTTTGGGTGTACCAGCATATGGCATTCACGATGCGCGCAAAACCACGCTTATGCTACTCAATAATATGCTTGGCGGCATTGGCATGAGCTCCATTCTGAACCTATCGGTCCGAGAGAAATATGGTATCGCGTATACGATAGAATCTAGCTACGCCATGTATGGCGATACAGGTATTTTTAGTATATATCTCGGTACCGACGAAGAAAAAATAAAACGAGCCACCCGATTGGTTCGCAAAGAACTGGATAAACTGATCCTAAAACCGATCAGCGAAAGCACGTTAAGCAAAGCAAAGCATAAATTTAAAGGGCAGATCGCTTTAGCCGAAGAAAACAGAATGAGCGTGATCATTGCCGAAACGAAAAACATGTTGGACTATAATAAAATTATCACCTTAGACGAAGTTTTTCAAAAGCTCGATGCGGTTACGGCGACTAAAGTACACGAGGTAGCTACAGAACTGTTTGCTGCTGATCGCATGTCGTCTTTATCTTTTGCGCCAGAAGATTAGATCTAGATTGATAGTATAGTTAAGGAATAACAAGAAACAATAACATAGATATGAAAACAGCGTATATTTTTCCGGGTCAGGGTGCCCAGTTTGTGGGAATGGGACAGGAATTGTATCAACTAAATGATACCACCAAAGCTTTATTTGAGCAAGCAAACGATTTATTAGGCTTCCGGATTACGGATATTATGTTTTCGGGAACGGATGAAGATCTAAAACAAACCAAGGTTACTCAACCAGCCATCTTCTTGCACTCGGTGATTTTAGCCAAAGCGTTGGGCGACAAATTTCAACCTGCTATGGTTGCCGGACATTCATTAGGTGAGTTTTCTGCCTTAGTAGCAGCAGGCGCTTTGTCTTTTGAAGATGGTTTATTATTGGTTTCCAAACGTGCTAATGCGATGCAGGCCGCTTGTGAGGCGCAGCCTTCTACGATGGCAGCTATTTTGGGCTTGGAAGATGAAGTTGTAGAGCGTATCTGCGCGGAGATTGAAGATGTGGTTGTTCCCGCAAATTACAATTGCCCAGGCCAATTGGTGATTTCTGGTTCTATCGAAGGTGTGGACAAAGCTTGTTTGTTGCTAACGGAAGCGGGAGCCAAACGCGCCTTGAAACTAAATGTCGGTGGTGCGTTTCACTCGCCATTGATGGAGCCGGCTAAATTAGAATTGCAAAAAGCGATTGAAAGCACCAATATTCAAACGCCAATTTGCCCGATTTACCAGAATGTCGATGCCAAAGCCTACACAGATCCTGCGGAAATCAAAGCTAATCTAATCGCACAATTGACGGGTGCCGTGCGTTGGACACAAACGGTGCAACACATGTTAAACGATGGTGCAGAAAACTTCGTAGAAGTAGGTCCAGGAAATGTATTGCAAGGCTTAGTGAAAAAAGTAAATAGACAAGCAGCCACCTCATCGGCGAGCGTAGCAGCAGAATAATAGAGATTAACCTATTTCACGAACTAGATTAAACCAAGAGAGCCATACATCTGTACGGCTCTCTTGTTATTTATAGAACAATCGAATTATTACAATCCGAAAGCTTCTTTTACTTTATCTACGTAGTCCAGTTTTTCCCAGGTAAAGAGATCCACCTCTACGGTTTTCGTTTCACCCGTGCTACTTTCAAACGTTTTAGAAACCGTTACGGGTGTACGACCCATGTGTCCGTAAGCGGCTGTTTCCGAATAAATTGGGTTACGTAAGCCTAAACGTGTTTCGATACCATACGGCGTCATGTCAAATAATTGACCGATCTTTTCTGCGATATCGCCATCGCTCAAGCCGACTTTACTGGTGCCGTAGGTGTTTACATAAATTCCCATCGGATCTTTTACACCGATTGCATAAGAGATTTGTACCAAAATCTCGTCCGCCAAACCAGCCGCTACCAGATTTTTCGCGATATGACGTGTGGCATAAGCCGCAGAGCGGTCCACTTTTGAAGGATCTTTTCCTGAGAATGCACCACCACCGTGCGCGCCTTTTCCACCGTAGGTGTCTACAATGATCTTACGGCCAGTCAATCCTGTATCGCCGTGCGGTCCACCAATCACAAATTTTCCGGTTGGATTAATGTGGTATTTGATATGATCGGTGAATAATGGTTGCAATTCTGCTTTCAATTGTGCTTGTACGCGTGGGATCAAGATGTCGATCAGATCTTGCTTAATCTTTTGCTGCATCGCCACCTCATCGCTATCGAAATCGTCGTGCTGCGTAGATATCACAATCGTATCGATGCGCAATGGCTTGTTGTTCTCGTCATATTCTAACGTTACCTGCGCTTTTGCATCCGGACGTAAGTAGGTGATTTGTGTATTCTCACGACGTAGTTCCGCCAATTCATACAACAAGCGGTGCGACAGATCCAATGCCAACGGCATGAAGTTTTCTGTCTCGTTGCTGGCGTAGCCAAACATGATCCCTTGATCTCCAGCACCTTGATCTTGCTTGGTCTGGCGCTCTACGCCTTGATTGATCTCATTAGATTGTTCGTGAATCGCCGACAGAATTCCGCAGGAATTCGCTTCAAACATATACTCCGACTTAGTGTACCCAATGCGTTGAATCACTTGGCGCGTGATTTTCTGCACATCCAAATAGATGTTCGATTTAACTTCACCAGCTAAGATCACTTGTCCAGTGGTGACCAAAGTTTCGATAGCTACTTTAGAATCCTGATCCCAGGCTAGGAAGTTATCGATTAAAGCATCTGAAATCTGATCGGCAATTTTATCGGGGTGACCTTCCGAAACAGATTCGGATGTAAAAAAATATCCCATAAGTCTTACTTAAACTTTAAATAATTAACGATTTGTAGAGAATGCGGGCAAGGTGTTAAAGCATTATTCGAATGGTTTTAGCACTTTTTTTCTGTGGTTGCAATCTCTTTGTCTATCTCGGACGAGATAAAAACGCAAATCAATCCACTTTTTTGTTGCTGCAAAACTACGACTCTTAATTGTATTTGTGAAATGCAATGTAGCATTCGTCCAAATAATAGATTATAATGACAATATTTTTAGCTTATCTTTATGATTCGTATAGGTAAATCGATGAATACAAAAAAGAAGATCCTGTTTGTGATCAATCCCATTTCGGGAGGTAAACGAAAGACGGCATTTAAAAAGCAGATTCTCGACACGCTGGATTTGAATAAGTTTGAGCCCACCTTTCAGCAGACAGACCATGCTGGACATGCCCACGAATTAGCAAAACAAGCGGTCGTCAATAAATACGATGTGGTAGTGGCTGTTGGTGGTGACGGCACAATCAATGAAATTGGATCTGCACTCGCCGGCACAGATACGCCTTTGGGAATCATACCAGAAGGTTCTGGAAATGGGTTGGCCTTGTATTTGGGAATTCCGCTGAACGAAGCTGGTGCAATTCGGCGCATCAATAGATTTGATATGATGACGGTAGATACGGGTCGTGTCAACGATCGCTTCTTCTTTAATGTTGCAGGAGTTGGGTTCGATGCTTCTGTAAGTGATAAGTTTGCGACAGATTCTACGCGCGGACCGATAGGTTACTTACGTACCGTGATGAATTTGTTGGGTTCGTATCGATCCAAAAAATATAAACTTACGATTGACGGGAAATCATATGAGCGTGAGGCATTTATGATCAGTGTAGCCAATTCGCCACAATATGGGAATAATGCCTATATCGCACCAAATGCATCTGTCACCGATGGATTGATTGATGTATGTGTTGTACATAAATTTCCCTTGTATTTGTTGCCGATGATGGTTTTTCACCTATTTAATAAGTCGGTCGATCAGTCGGAGTATGTAGAGATCATTCCTGGCAGGGAAATTAGTATTGACTCGGAAGACATTGGTCCTGTACATGTCGATGGTGAACCACTGGCATTGGAAGCGCCATTAAAATTTACAGTACAGGAAAAATCCTTAAAGATCATTTGTTAGTATATAGATATGGCGAAGCAGAAAAAGCAACAATATGAGGGAGTCGTATATTCTACGGCCGAAGATTTTAATTACAGTCCGTTTGGTGAGTTGGCTACAGAGGAGACCCTACCCAATCAACAACAGCAATTACGAGTGGGTTTGGATCGAAAATCACGCAAAGGAAAAGTTGTTACAATCGTCGAAGGTTTTAAAGGGCAAGAAAGTGATTTGGAAGCACTTGCCAAGCGCTTAAAGCAGAAATGTGGCGTCGGCGGAGGTGCAAAAGACGGTGTAATTTTGATTCAAGGAGACTTTAAACAAAAATTAATTGATTTGTTAAGTGCTGATAATTATAAAGTTAAGGGTTTTGGCGGGTAAAATATTTGTTTAAACACAATACTGCATAGAATATACCGTTTATAATAGCACGTGTAATCTATTATGAAAATCGATGAGTAAACACTTACTTAATTTTGACATTTAATAATTTGATAATTTGCATATGAGAAAAAAAATACCTTTCATTGCAAAACCAAAATCAAAAACAGTCTACTTTGGTTATTGAAATAGAATTGAAAAACGAAAGAGAACTGCTGGCTCTATTTCATTACAGACATATTGGCGTGATTTTATGGAATTGTGTAACGGGAATTTTATTTTTATCATAAAATAGTATATTTGTTTTTGAGGTACATCAGTGAAACGAGGTATTTCTTAGAAAATTTTTGAATTAAACTATAATAATTAACAACAGTAAAATCTAAAAATCAGTAAAATGGCAAACGCACCAAAAACAACAAGTCCTGCTAAACAAGAGGGAGGAAATTCGGGTAATTTATTTGCAAGTTTAGCGATTATCATATGTTTGGTAATTGGTTATTTAGTTTATGAGTTTGTAATGGGTTCACCTAGCAACTTTATAGACGGAAATCGCGAGAACCAACCTTTGCCAGGAAACTACTATGGTATGGTTTATCACGCGGGAGTTATCGTACCAGTTCTTTTGGGATTATTCTTAATGGTATGGGTATTCTCTATTGAGCGCTTCATCGTAATTGGTAAAGCTTCAGGTACAGGTAACGTAGGTAACTTCGTACGCAAAGTACAAGGTTTATTGAGAGCACAAAACATTGACGCAGCTATCTCTGAGTGTGACAAGCAAAAAGGTTCGGTTGCAAATGTAATCAAAGCAGGTTTGTTGAAATACAAAGATGTTCAAGCTAACCCAGGATTAGATGCAGAAAAATCTGTATTGGCGATCCAAAAAGAAATTGAAGAAGCTACTACGTTAGAAATGCCAATGTTGGAGAAAAACTTAACAGTTATCGCAACATTAGTATCTATCGGTACACTATCTGGTCTACTAGGTACAGTAACTGGTATGATCAAGGCCTTCTCTGCGTTAGCAACAGGTGGTACTCCAGATTCAGCTAAATTGGCGAATGGTATCTCTGAGGCCCTAATCAATACGGCTACAGGTATCGGTACTTCTACTATCGCAATTATCTTCTACAACATTTTGACTTCTAAAATCGATACATTGACTTACTCGATCGACGAGGCTGGTTTCTCTATCGTACAAACTTACGCAGCAAACCACAAGTAAGATATATGGTGAAATTATTTTAGATTTCTTTATGGAATCTGAAATAATTAATCATCATAAAGATGTAGTGAGTTAAGTAAGTAATTTAAAAGGAGACAGAAATGGCAAAAGCAAAAGTAAAAAGAGCAAGTACCGTCATCGATATGACGGCCATGTGTGACGTCGCTTTCCTACTTCTTACCTTCTTCGTATTGACGGCTACGGCGCGTCAACCAGAAACTTTGGAAGTGGATACGCCTGCTTCTACTGTAAAAGAAAAACTAGTTGGTGACAACATCGGTATGATTACAGTAGGTAATGAAGGCAAGATTTTCTTCGGATTGAAAGATCCAGCGGTTCGTCGTGAGACGTTGAAGAACATCAGCGCTAAGTACAAAGTCAATTTTTCTGAAGAAGAATATGAGCAGTTTGCAGCGTCGGAAGATTTTGGTGTGCCTGTGCGCACATTGAGACAGCTGCTTTCGTTGCCGAAAGAACAACGGAAAGTGGAAGTTCAGCCCGGTATTCCGGTGGATTCTACAGAAAATGAATCAAATGAACTTTATCACTGGGTGCAGCAGGCAAGGTTAGCGACTGTAAAGGTAAATCGTGATCGCGAAAACGAACAACGTGATTTCGTAAATCCAGGTCCAATGCAGGTCGCTATCAAAGCAGATGCGGAAGAAAAGTACGCAGTAATGAATTTGATCATTGAGACGCTTAGAAACCAGAAACAAAACAAATTTAGTTTTATCACTGGCCTAAGAGCGGAATAAGAAAATAGGAAAATGGCAGAATTAAATCAAGATTCCGGCGGCGGCAAAAAAGGCGGCAAGGTAAGATCAAAGAAAAACGGTGGACGGGTCGATTTGACCGCCATGGTGGATCTAGCATTCTTATTGATCACGTTCTTTATGTTGACGACATCCTTAAATACGCCACAGGCGATGGATGTGGCCATGCCGGATAAGAATAAAGATCTCAACGAGCAAAATCCAGATATTGATATCGCAGATAACCGCTCGATAACTCTATTGTTAGGATCCGATAACAAGTTAGTATGGTACTATGGTCAGCTGGCAAAGCCGATCACAGCTCCTACGGTCACCGATTACAGTGCGGAAGGTCTTCGTAAACTGTTGATTGAGAAGAAAGCACAAGTGCCTAAAGTAGCTGGTGGAAAGGATCTTATCGTAGTTATTCGTCCGAGCGATCGATCTGTTCAACGGAATCTCGTCGATGTTTTAGATGAAATGAAAATCGTGGATATAAAGCGTTTTACAATTTCGAAGATCAAAGCAGAAGAGATAACTGTTTTGGAAACTAACGGAATTTATAACAATTAATCCCGTATAAATAGAAAGATATGTTTGGATCTAAACTAGATTTGTTCAAGAAGGAGTGGCTTGAAGTCGTCTTCGAGGACAGGAACAAAGAATACGGGGCTTATGAGTTGCGTAAGAACGCCTACAAAGCAACCAATATTGGTTTGCTAGCGGTAGTCGTCATTGTAACCGTCATTAGCTTGCCTAAAGTATTCGGATTTAGCTATTTCCCTGCAGGTGAGCCTAAGGAGGAAATAGAGTATACGGAAGTAACACTGGAGGATTTGGATATACCAGAACCGGAGGAAGAAGAGGAAGAGGAACCGATTGAAATCGAAGAAACTCCGCCTCAACGTATCGCCGAAGAACCGCCAGCGCAAGATCTTATCCGTTTCCCTGACGTAAACGTGGCAGATGCCAAAGACGTGAAGGAAGAGATCGTTTCGCAAGAAGAGATCAAGGAAAAGAATGCTACACCGGCACGTTTAACTTTAAAAGGAACGCCAGGAGCTACTGGTGTACCGACAGGTGAATTCGGTCCGAAAAAAGTAGAAGGTGCTATTACTGGTAGTACAAAGGGAGATCCTGATGGCGACGCAGATCCAAATAAGATCTTTACGTCGGTAGCAGTAGAGCCTGAGTATCCAGGAGGTATGGCAGCATTCCGTAAGTACGTGGAAACCAGTTTTCAATATCCTTCAGGTGCGATTGATGCCGGTGTTAAAGGAGCTGTCGAATTGACATTCGTTGTTGAGAAGGATGGATCATTAACAGACATCAAAGTCTTGAAAGATTTAGGTTACGGAACAGGTCAAGCAGGTGTGAACTTGTTGAAACGTTCTAAAAAATGGAAACCAGGTATCCAGAATGGTCGTCCAGTACGTGTTCAATATAGATTACCAATCTCGTTGAACTTACAAAACTAATAATACAGATGTCGGAAAATCGACGTATATCAAATTATAGACGGAAATCGCCCACACAGCGATTTCTGTCTATTTTAGGGCTGGCGATGTTCTTATTTTACTTCGTCTTGGGTCTGGTTGTCATCTTCTGGGAAGAACTTCCAATTCAAATTGACCCCACCTATCGCAAGCTTTTTGGTGGTCTGCTGATCGTGTACTCTTTTTTACGATTTGCTAGACTTTGGCAGAATAATTTTAGAGATTAGTATTAATCCTTTTCTTATTTTTCTATTCTTATATAACAAATGGCAAATTATTTGAACATATCATTATTTTGCGCAGCACTCCTAGGGTTAGCTGCCTGCACTAATAATTCTGGTGATGGCAGTCAGCAACGTACCGAGACGCCATTAGCAGATGATAGAAATGATATTTTGACCGGCAGTATGACTGTCATTGTCGACGAATCCGTGGCAGACATCATGAAAGACCAGTTGGATGTTTTTCGTTCGTCCTACGTTAATACGGAGGTAAAGTTGGTTGCCGATGCGGAACGTCCTGCCATCAATCGTTTGTTGAATGGAGAAGGCAGTATTGCTATCTTGAAAAGAAAGCTCACAGAAGCGGAAGCTAAAGGGTTTACGCAGCGATCGATCAAGCCTCGTATTTTTGGCGTTGGGTATGATGCGGTAGTATTTGTCGCTAACACAGCATCATCAGATTCTACGATCAACTATAAAGAGATCGGCGATCTATTAGCTGGGAATACTGTAGGCAAAAATAGCTTGGTATTCGATAACATAAACTCTAGTTCGTTACGTTTATTAAAGGAAGTAACAAATGTGGAGAAGGTAAGTGCCGCACAGGTGTCTGCAGCTGGGTCAGCCGCAGATGTTTTGAATACGGTGCAAAACAAGTCGAATACAATTGGTGTTTTAACGTTGAATCAGTATTTGGCTCTACGAGATTCATTAGGCAGTCCCGATATAATTCGTATATTGAGCGTAAGTAAAGAAGTCAATGGATCGGCTTATCGTCCTTCGCAAAGTACACTCGGCGATGATACTTATCCACTGAAGCATGAGTTCTTTGTGTTGAATTATCAGCCGAACATGGGGTTGGGAATTGGTTTTTCGGCATTCCTAACAGGTGATAGGGGCCAGCGCGTGGTGTTGAAATATGGACTATTGCCATTTACAATGCCAGGCAGACAATTAATTATTCGAGACGAAGCAAATTTTTAATAGAGTAAACAACAAGAATTAGAAATAGATTATGACAAAAAGAGAATTATTTTTAGGACTATTAATGGCTAGTGTAGCGGGCGGTGCCAGCGCACAGAAGTTGAAAGACGCGCAAGAAGCTATGCAAGTCGAGCAATATGACAAAGCAAAGGGCATATTGCAAGAATTGATTCAAAAGAAGCCTAAAGATGCAGAAAACTACTTTTATCTAGGTCAAATCCATTTGGTGAATGATAAAGTAGACTCGGCACAGATCGTGTTTCAACAAGGTGCATCAAGCGATGCGAAGGATGTATTGAATACAGTAGGATTAGGTGCGGTTGATTTACAAAAAGGTAATGCATCTGCTGCAGAAAGTAAATTTACTCAAGCTACTTCTAATTTAGGTAAGAAAGATTACTTGCCATTGTATTTCACAGGTCGCGCATACATCGCAGCTCCTAAGCCAGATTACACGAAGGCTATTGAATACTTAACTCAAGCAAAAGAGAAAAATGCGAAAGATCCAATGATCCCTATTGCATTAGGTGATGCCTATGCTGGATTGCGTGAAAGTAACCAAGCATACATCAGCTACCGTGATGCTTTGAGTTTGGATGAAAGCTTAATCGCTCCAAAAATCGGACAAGCGGTAATTTCTCGTTGGGCACAAGCTTATGATGTGGTTATTGAAGATTTAAATAACTTAATCACAGAAAACCCAACTTACGCACCTTTGTACCGTGAGCTAGCGGAGACGTATTATTACTCGTCGCTAAAAGCAGCGGAAGAAGATTACCGTGAGATCAACCAAAAAGGTTTAGATGCTTACAAAAAGTATTTGGAAGTTTCTGGTGATCAATCAATCGATGCGCAAGTTCGTTATGCCGATTTCTTGGTTTACACTGGTAACTACGAAGAGTTGAAAACAGTAGCTCAACGCCTAAGTAGCATTCCGGGAGTAGATGCGAAAGTATACCGTTATTTAGGATACATTACTTTCTTGCAAGAGAAAGATTATGCTAAAGCAAGCGAGTATATGGACAAATTGTTCCAAGAAGTAGAAGAGACTAGATTAATTGGTCGTGACTATTTGATCGCTGGTCTTGCGGCAGTATCTGCTGGAGATGAGGCTAAAGGTACCGAGTTGCTGAAAAAAGCGGTAGAGAAACAAGGTGAAGACGAAGATTTGGATTCGGAAATTGCTGAAACAGCATTCGCGAAATACCAAGATGGCGAGCAAGATATCGCGATGAAAATCTTTGCTATTCCTGCTGCGAATCCAGAATCTGATTACTACTATGATTCTAACTACTACTTGGGAACGACAGCGTATACTGAAGGATCTAAATTGTATATTGGTCAAGGTGGTGAGCCGGAAGATAAAGGCGCAGCTAACTTAGAGGCAGCTAGACCATATTTGGAGAAAGCAATCAAAGCTTTCGATGTAGTTTTGGGCGCTAAGAAACCAGAAACTATCGAGAAATACTTAGTGAACGCGATGTATTTCAAAGGTCTTTCGGAACTAGCATTGGATAACTTGCAATTTGATCCGGAGGCGCACCAAGGTTTATTTGTTCCTACTTTCGAGCAATTAGCAGCTTTGTTGTCAGAAAAAGCAGAATTACCTGATGTGCAGCGCGGATACTTAGTAGATGCATACAACTACTTAGGTTACCACACCTATTTTAAAGGTGATATGCCTAAAGCGAAGTCTTACTTCGAAAAATCTTTAGCAATTGATCCAGAAAACGAAACAGCAAATGCATTCGTGAGTCAAATGTAATAGTAAAGGTTAACAATAAAGTTAAAGGGTTGATATTTATATCAGCCCTTTTTTTTTACTCTTTAATTTTATATATTTGATAGAGAGAAGATAAGAGAATTCTAACACGATTATAATACAACATTGCCAATGGAAAATACACCATTTGACTATGTGCCTATATTGATTCAGCTTGCTGTAGCTGCTGGCTTCGGCATTACCACAATTATTGGTACACACTTGTTGGGGCCGAAGGTACGCAACGCGAATAAGCTTACGTCTTTCGAATCTGGAGTCGAGGTGATCGGCAACGCACGGCAACCATTTTCCATTAAATATTTTTTAGTAGCCATACTCTTCGTCATCTTCGATATAGAAGTAATTTTCATGTATCCATGGGCGGTTAACTTTCGGGAGTTTGGATGGGAAGGATTAGTACAAATGTTTGTCTTTATGGGGTTGTTGTTGCTGGGCTTCATATACATCCTAAAGAAAAAAGCATTGGATTGGGAGTAAGAATTATGGTCTGATAGTACCTTAGGTATGATTCAGCGTAGAGAAAGGAACTTGAACAAATGAGTCAAATAACACTAGCCGATCGCCCGCCTGGAGTGGAGGGATCAGGTTTTTTTGCAACAACATTAGATAAGGCGGTCGGGTTGGCTCGTGCCAATTCCTTGTGGCCACTTCCTTTTGCAACATCATGTTGTGGAATTGAGTTCATGGCGACGATGGGATCTACTTACGATCTAGCGCGTTTTGGCGCCGAACGGCCTAGCTTTTCGCCGCGTCAGGCAGATATGTTGTTGGTGATGGGGACGATTGCCAAAAAAATGGCGCCTGTGCTTAAGCAAGTGTATATTCAAATGGCAGAGCCGAGGTGGGTCATTGCTGTTGGTGCTTGTGCATCAAGCGGCGGCATATTCGATACATATTCCGTATTGCAAGGTATAGATGAAATTATCCCAGTAGACGTATACGTTCCCGGCTGTCCACCGCGACCAGAAGCGATCTTAGATGGTGTGATGCGACTGCAAGATATCGTAAAAAGCGAATCGCTGAATCGCAGAAATACACCAGAGTACAAAGCATTATTAGAGAAGTACGGTATACCAACGGATAATGGATAAATTAAATAATCAGCAACTGCTGCAACAGCTAACAGATCACTTTGGTGAAGATATTACGCGTCATGAAGAGCCATATGGCTTACTGACGGTGCATACTAACAAAGAGCGAATTATAGAATTACTCCGCTTTCTGAAAGAGTCTGTTGGTTTCATTTATTTAACTGATATCACCGCGGTGCATTATCCCGAGGGAGAAAACACTTTTGCAATCGTATATCATGTCCACAATTTGGTGGAAAATATACGCGTGCGGATCAAAGTATCGATCCCGGTCAGCGATCCTAAAATACCTTCTGCTACGGTAGTATGGGCAGGAGCCAATTGGATGGAGCGTGAAACGTATGATTTTTTTGGAGTTCAATTTGAAGGGCATCCCGATCTACGTCGGATCCTCAATATGGATGACATGGAGGTCTTTCCAATGCGGCGGGAATATCCATTAGAAGATCCAAACCGAGTAGATAAAAGAGATTTTTATTTCGGACGTTAGTCCACATTATAAAGCGCGATACGCATGAGCAAGCCGATCACTGAATTGACATCTAACAGACCCGTATTCGAGGAGCATGATCCAGAAGAAGTGCTAACCACGCTCAATCTGGGGCCTACGCATCCTGCGACGCACGGTGTATTTCAAAATGTGCTGCAAATTGATGGTGAGCGTATAGTTAGTGGTGTGTCTACCATCGGCTACATTCATCGCGCATTTGAAAAAATTGCAGAACACCGTCCATTCTATCAAATCACGCCGCTTACGGATCGATTAAACTATTGCTCCGCTCCGATCAACAATATGGGTTGGCATATGACGGTCGAGAAGTTACTAGAGATTGAAATCCCCAAACGCGTACAATACATGCGCGTGATCGTGATGGAGCTGGCGCGAATAGCGGATCATATTATCTGTAATGGAATTTTAGGTGTAGATACTGGAGCATTTTCTGGCTTTCTGTATTTGATGCAAGAACGCGAGTTCATTTATGAAATCTTTGAAGAAGTCTGTGGCGCTCGATTGACAACCAACATTGGGCGAATAGGAGGATTCGAGCGTGACTTTAATGCCGTTGCTTTTACGAAAATCGAAGAATTTGTAAAGCGTTTCCCGGCGGTGTTAGCCGAGTTTCAGGAGCTATTTACACGAAATCGCATATTTATTGAAAGAACTTCCAATGTCGCGGCCGTAACGCCCGAGCAAGCGTTGGATTATAGTTGGAGTGGCCCTATTTTGCGCGCTACTGGCGTGGATTACGATGTACGTGTCCTATCGCCATATTGTTCGTATGAAGAATTTGAATTTGATGTGCCCGTGGGCACCAATGGCGATGTATACGATCGCTTTATGGTGCGCAACGAGGAGATGACGCAATCTATTCGGATCATCGAGCAAGCGCTGGAAAAAATAAAAGGCGAACCAAAAGGCGTATTCCATGCGGATGTGCCTGAGTTTTATTTGCCTCCTAAAGAGCAAGTATATACTAATATGGAGGCGCTTATTTACCATTTCAAAATTGTGATGGGTGAATGGGAAACGCCTAAATCGGAAGTATACCATGCGGTAGAAGGAGCGAATGGCGAATTGGGCTTTTACCTCATACACGATGGCGGTCGCACACCCTATCGCTTGCATTTCCGTCGCCCTTCGTTCATCAATTATCAAATGTTTGCGCCGATGAGTAGCGGAATGCTGCTTTCAGATGCCATTATTAATATGAGTAGTTTAAACGTAATCGCGGGAGAGTTAGATGCTTAATGTCAAAGAAAATCTGGTAGTAGACTTTTCTCCTAGCTTGCTGGAGAAGTTTGGTGAGATCGTCGCTCGCTATCCGGAAGGTCGGCAAAAATCTGCTTTGCTACCAATCTTGCACGAAGTGCAAGCTGTATATGGCTGGCTGAGTGCAGATATGATGGATAAAGTTGCTTCTTATCTTTCGATTAAGCCTATCGAAGTGTACGAAGTCGCTACATTTTACAGCATGTATTTCTTACAGCCGCAAGGCAAATATACGTTGGAAGTGTGCCGCACTGGCCCTTGCTGTTTGGTAGGCGCAGAGAAGATCATGGATCATCTAGAAGATAAGCTGGGCATCAAGGAAGGCGAGATTACGGCTGATGGATTATTCTCTTGGCGCGGCGTTGAGTGTTTGGCTGCGTGTGGATTTGGTCCTGTATTGCAAATCGGGCCAGAATATACGTTTTATGAAAAACTCACGCCAGACAGTGTGGATGCGTTAATCGCAAATTTGAGGACCGAAGCACAAGCTAAAGATTAGGATCATGGGTCGAAAGTTATTACTCACACATATAGACGTACCCGGCATACAAAGTTATTCCGTGTACAAGGCGCAAGGCGGCTATCGATCGGTCGATAAAGCCCTGAAATCTATGAGTCCGGACGACGTGGTCGAAGAGGTAAAGAAATCTGGACTACGCGGACGTGGTGGAGCAGGTTTCCCGACGGGAATGAAATGGAGTTTTCTGGCGAAGCCAGAAGGCGTGCCACGCTACTTGGTGTGCAATGCCGATGAATCAGAACCGGGAACATTCAAAGATCGTTACTTGATGACTCATATTCCGCATGCCTTAATTGAAGGAATGATCGTGTCCAGCTATGCATTGGGCGCACACACTTCTTTCATCTATGTGCGCGGTGAAATGATGCCACAAATCCGAATCCTCGAAAAAGCGATTGCAGAAGCAAAAGCAGCAGGATATTTAGGTAAAAATATATTAGGATCGGGCTACGATCTCGAGTTGTATGTACAACCTGGAGGCGGAGCTTACATCTGCGGTGAAGAAACGGCTTTGCTGGAATCCTTGGAAGGTAAACGCGGAAATCCGCGTATCAAACCACCTTTTCCAGCTATTGCAGGGCTTTATGGTTGTCCGACGGTAGTCAATAATGTCGAATCAATCGCAGCGACCGTGCCTATCATCAATGACGGTGGCGAAGAGTACGCTAAGATAGGCATCGAGCGCAGTACGGGAACAAAATTGATCTCTGCTGGTGGCAATCTGGCTAAACCCGGGGTGTATGAAATAGAACTTGGATTGCCCGTAGAAGAATTTATCTACTCCGATGAGTATTGTGGCGGTATTGCCAATGGCAAGAAGCTGAAAGCTGTCGTAGCTGGAGGATCTTCTGTACCGATCTTACCCGCCAATCTCATCACGAAAACAATCAAAGGCGATCCACGGCTAATGACCTACGAATCCTTGGCCGATGGCGGTTTTCAATCGGGTACGATGATGGGATCGGGCGGATTCATCGCCTTCGATGAAGATCAATGCATCGTGCGAAATACTTGGAATTTCACCCGTTTTTACCGACACGAGAGCTGCGGACAATGTTCGCCTTGTCGTGAAGGAACCGGTTGGATGGAGAAAGTGCTCTACAATATTGAGCACGGCCGAGGTACCATGAATGATATTGATCTCCTGTGGGATATTCAACGAAAAATTGAAGGAAATACCATTTGTCCATTGGGTGATGCAGCAGCATGGCCTGTTGCGGCAGCGATACGACATTTCAGAGATGAATTTGAATGGCATATCAACCATGGGCAAGAAGCACAAAGTAGAAACTATGGATTAGCACATTATGCGGATCCTTTGGAAGTCGTAACGGAATCATAGCGCAAAGAAAACGGTGATGGCGGAAGAAATACAAAAATTTCAGGTAAGTATAGATGGTATCTCGGTGGAAGTAGATGCCGGCACAACCATATTGAATGCAGCTCGTCAGATCGGTGGAGATATTGTGCCGCCAGCGATGTGTTATTATTCGAAGTTGGAAGGTAGTGGCGGTAAATGCCGCACATGTCTGGTAAAAGTCACTAAAGGATCTGAAAAAGATCCTCGCCCGATGCCGAAGCTCGTCGCCTCTTGCCGTACTACGGTGATGGATGGCATGGAAGTGCAGAATATCACTTCGCCAGATGTAGTGGATGCGCGCAAAAGCGTCGTGGAAATGCTTTTGATTAACCACCCATTAGATTGTCCGGTTTGTGATCAGGCAGGAGAATGTAAGCTGCAAGACCTGGGCTATGAACATGGATCAGAGAATACGCGCTACGATTTTCCGCGTCGTACCTTTGAACGTATCGATATCGGCGACAAAATCCAATTGCATATGAATCGTTGTATTCTGTGCTATCGCTGCGTATATGTGGCTAATCAATTGACCGATACACGTGAACACGGTATTTTATATCGTGGCGATCATGCTGAAATATCCACTTTTATTGAAAATGCATTAGACAACGATTATATCGGAAATGTGATCGATGTATGTCCGGTAGGCGCATTAACCGACAAAACCTTCCGCTTTAAAAATAGAGTATGGTTCACGAAGCCAGTCAATGCGCATCGTGACTGCCCGTCTTGCTCGGGTAAAGTGACCTTATGGTACAAGGGAGCGGATGTCTTGCGCGTCACGGCACGTAAAGATGAATACGATGAGGTAGAAGAATTTATCTGCAACACTTGTCGGTTCGACAAGAAGGAAACGGCCGATTGGACTTTAGAGGATCCGACTAAAATAAGTCAAGAGTCGGTGATCGCATCTAACCATTATTCGCAATTCCAACCACCAGCGGTTATTGCAGAAAATACCCCATTGAAAGAAGCTAACTGGGAACAGTTGGCCAGAACGGAAAAATTGAAATAAACCACTAGAAGATATGGAAACGGCATTTCTACTCGAAAAATTGATATTAGTGGTTGTCATATTCACGATTACACTGGTAATTGCGATGTATTCCACCTTGGCAGAGCGTAAGATTGCAGGTTTTATGCAAGATCGGCATGGGCCAGATCGTGCAGGTGCTTTCGGAATTCTGCAGCCCTTGTGTGATGGTGGTAAATTCTTTTTTAAAGAAGAAATCATTCCGGCAGGCGCGCACAAAGGTTTGTTTATCATGGGGCCAGTCATTGCTATCATCACGGCGTGTATTAGTTCGGCTGTTATTCCGTGGGGACAAACTTTGACCTTTGGCGATACGACGATCACATTACAGGTGGCCGAAGTGAATATCGGTGTGTTATACATTTTTGGCGTCATTGCCTTAGGTGTGTACGGCATTATGCTTGGTGGCTGGGCATCTAACAACAAATTTTCGTTGATGGGCGCTATTCGCGCAGCGTCACAAAGTATTAGTTACGAAATTGGCTTAGGCTTGTCATTGATCGCTTTGCTCATGGTAACAGGTACACTGTCTATTGGCGAGATCGTGGCGCAGCAATCGGGATTTGTCAATTGGAATATCTGGTCGCAACCGCTTGGTTTTATCATCTTCGTTACCTGTGCTTTCGCTGAATGTAACCGTGTACCTTTCGATTTGCCGGAGTGTGAAACCGAGTTAGTCGGTGGTTATCATACCGAATATTCGTCGATGAAACTGGGCTTGTACATGTTTTCAGAGTACATCAATATGTTTGTGTCGTCGGCATTGATGGCGGCCTTATATTTTGGTGGGTACAACTTCCCTTTTATGCACGATTTGGGTCTGTCGGCCAATTGGATCACGATCATTGGCGTTTTGGTGTTTTTTTCCAAAATATTTGCCTTTATCTTTTTCTTTATGTGGATCAGATGGACCTTACCACGTTTTCGGTACGATCAACTGATGCGCCTAGGATGGAAGAAGTTGATACCCTTGGCTATCGCCAATATCGTATTGACGGGCGTGATCATATTGATCAAGGATACATTTTTTTAGAGAGAGAGGAAATTCATATGCAGTCGTTATCGAATAGAAAAAAAGTACTGGAACAAAAACCGATGAATTTCTGGGAGCGCATTTACCTGCCTGCCATATTCAAGGGATTGTCCATTACTTTAAAGCATTTTTTTAAGAAAATCCCGACCGTGAAATATCCGGAAGAGGTACGACCTTATTCCAAAAATTTCCGCGGACAACATTCTCTCAAGCGTGATGAGGAAGGTAGAGAGCGCTGTACCGCTTGTGGATTGTGCGCTTTATCCTGTCCCGCAGAAGCCATCACCATGACATCTGCAGAGCGTGCCAAAGGCGAGGAAAACCTATACCGCGAGGAGAAATATGCTTCGGTATATGAGATCAATATGTTGCGTTGCATATTTTGTGGCTTATGCGAAGAAGCTTGTCCGAAAGAGGCCATCTATCTTGATGGGCCACATGTAACAGCCGACTATTTGCGGAAGGATTTTATCTATGGAAAAGATAAATTGGTGGAGCCCAAATTTGACATTACTAAACTTGCTAAAGACTAAATAAATAAGCCGATGTCCTTTTTTTATCTCGTGGCTTTTCTATCGGTGATTTTTTCACTGATGACCATTTTTACGAAGAATCCCGTACATAGTGTGCTGTACTTAGTGATCACATTTTTCACTTTCACGGTGCATTACATTATGCTGAATGCGCAGTTTTTGGCCGTGGTGAATTTTATCGTGTACATGGGGGCGATTATGGTCTTGTTTCTATTCGTACTCATGTTGCTGAATCTCAACAAAGATACCGAACCGATGAAATCTCCTTTGGTAAAGGTGATGGGAGCGATCGCAGGGATGTGCTTATTAGCGACGTTTCTTGGTGCTTTTCGGGCGTTGGAGCAAAGTGATGTACTCATCAAACCGCATGAAAATATTGGATTAGTGGAGAACTTAGGAAAAGTGCTCTTCGGAGAGTTTCTACTGCCTTTTGAATTGTCTTCTATTCTGTTGCTTACTGCAATGGTCGGAGCAGTGCTGTTGGCCAAACATGAGAAAGGAGTGAAGAAACAACATGGATAATTTCATAACTAATCTTCAAGGCGTGCCATTGCAGCATTATTTGATCTTCTGTAGTACCATTTTCGCTATTGGCGTGGTGGGCGTGTTGACCAGAAGGAATGTCATCATTATCATGATGTCGATCGAATTGATGCTCAATTCAGTGAATCTGTTATTAGCGGCCTTCTCTGCGCATCATGGAGATGCTGCAGGTCAGGTGTTCGTCTTTTTCATTATGGCATTGGCGGCAGCCGAAGTGGCTGTAGGCCTCGCGATCGTGATTATGGTGTATCGAAATACTAAATCGCTTGATATCGACTCCTTAACCAAGCTGCGCTTGTAATTGCAGCACCTAGAAAGAACTTTGCTAACTCAAGAATATAAACTTGCATAGAAAAAATTAACCACGTATGAACGAATTGATCTGGATAGTGCCCTTGCTGCCTTTGTTGGGCTTCGTATTCATCGGGACTTTACGAAATTACCTACCGCAGTGGCTCGTAAGCTTGGTCGGCTGTGGCACGGTACTCGCGGCATTTGTCGCCAGTGTGGCGCTATTTTCGGAGGTGTACGGCGCAAGAATGGTAGGTGGTACCGGCGAGATAACGCAAGAGTTATTTACTTGGATTTCCGTATCAGATTTTCAGGTTTCTTTTCGCTTTTTGGTAGATCCTTTGAGTGCCATCATGCTCTTAATCGTCACAGGGATCGGTTTTCTGATTCATCTGTACTCGACGTCATACATGCATAAAGATGCAGGATTTGCTAAATTCTTCAGCTATTTGAACTTATTTATCTTTTTCATGCTGCTGTTGGTGTTAGGTTCCAATTACTTGGTGATGTTTATTGGCTGGGAAGGCGTTGGTTTATGTTCTTACCTATTGATTGGGTTCTGGTACAAAAACACTAACTATGCAAAAGCGGCTAAAAAAGCTTTTGTGATGAATCGGATTGGCGATTTGGGTTTTCTAATTGCCTTGTTTTTCATGATTGCACACTTTGGTACGTTAGAATTTGCTGGCGTGCTGGGGCAAGCAAAGCTGATGGTTTCTGGCGACGCGACTTTATTGATCATCACCTTATTACTTTTCGTAGCAGCAACGGGTAAATCGGCACAAATCCCACTTTTTACATGGTTGCCTGATGCGATGGCAGGGCCAACGCCTGTTTCAGCGCTGATCCACGCGGCAACGATGGTTACCGCCGGTATTTACATGATTGCGCGATCAAATATCATGTTTACGCTATCGCCGATTACCATGCAAGTGATTGCTATTATAGGTGTGGCGACTGCTGTCGTGGCAGCATTTATTGCGCTGACGCAAAATGATATCAAAAAGGTATTGGCCTATTCGACTGTATCTCAATTAGGATATATGTTTCTGGGATTGGGCGTCGGTGCTTTTACGGGTGCATTTTTCCATGTACTGACACATGCGTTTTTCAAAGCCCTGTTATTTCTCGGAGCAGGCTCTGTGATTCATGCGATGAGCGATGAGCAGGATATGCGAAATATGGGCGGACTGCGGAAAGCGCTGCCTATCACCTTTGCGACGATGTTGATCGGTACGATTGCTATCGCGGGTATTCCACCGTTTGCGGGATTCTTTTCTAAAGATGAGATCTTGGCGTATGCTTTTGTCGAGAACCCGGTCTTTTGGGTACTTGGTTTAGGAGCAGCGCTCATGACGGCTTTCTATATGTTTAGATTGCTGTTTATGACCTTTTCAGGAACTTTCCGAGGTACAGACACGCAAAAAAGCCATTTGCATGAATCGCCTTGGCCGATGACGACTGCACTGATCGTGCTAGCGTTACTATCCGTGGTGGGTGGTGCGCTGAACGTGCCAGAAGCCTTGCATGGTCATCATTGGCTAGCCAACTTCCTGCATCCTATTTTTGCGGATTCGGCGGCTGTGTCGGTGCCATTCAGTTTAGATCATACGACCGAATATCTGCTGATGGCGGCGTCAACCATAGCCGCATTGGCAATGGCAGCCGTGGCGTATACGCGCTATGCCAAATCTTCAGCAGAAAGGTCAGAAAAATCAGTAAATGATCGAGGCATTTTGTACCGTCTGTCCTACCACAAGCTGTACCTGGATGAAGCCTATGAGCTTTTGATTACAAAACCGCTGAGCAGTTTGGCTGGCGCATTTAAGCAAGCTGATGTGAAGTTGGTCGATGGATTAGTAAACGGCGTGGGTAGAATGTTTGTAACCGCTGGAAATGGCATCCGTCATTTGCAAACTGGGCACGTTAGTTTTTATATATTTATGATGGTATTGGGCGTCGCAGGCATTATGTTGTATGGCCTTATTGCACAATTAATAGAAAGATAACCTAAGAATTCATGGACAACCTTTTTTCGCTGCTGCTGCTTCCTTTAATTTCTGCTATCGTTCTGGTCTTCGTGCGCTCGGATCGGGCTAAATGGGTGGCATTGCTCTTATCCTTAATCAACTTAGGACTTACCGTACCGTTTCTACTGCGTTTTGATCCACAAGCTGGAGTACAGTTTGAGCAGATGTGGGTATGGATTGAGCGCTTGAATGTCAACTTTCATATTGGTCTGGATGGCATTAGCTTACCGTTGGTTTTATTGACCAACGGACTGATTCCGCTGATCATTGCGACGACGGATCATACGCGATTCAAAGGGAATTTTTATGCGTTGGTGCTTTTTATGCAGCTTGGGCTTTTGTTGGTCTTCACAGCATTGGATGCATTTTCCTTTTATGTAGGCTGGGAGATTGCCTTGATTCCGATTTATTTTATCTGCGCTTTGTGGGGTACTGGTGATCGCGTTGCTACCAACCTCAAGTTCTTTATCTATACATTTGCTGGAAGTATTTTGATGCTGATTGGTATACTTTATCTCTACCAACAGACACCAGCTGGCAGTTTTGAATGGACAGCATTTGCTGGTTTAAACCTTCCTGAAACGACACAGCATTGGGTTTTCTGGGCATTCTTTCTCGCATTTGCGATTAAGATTCCTATCCTTCCATTTCATACTTGGCAACCTAACACCTATGTACAAGCGCCTGCCGCCGGTACCATGTTGTTGTCTGGTATCATGTTAAAAATGGGCGTTTTTGGCCTAATACGTTGGCTATTACCGATCGCGCCTTTAGGCGTAGCAGAATATGGTACACTGGTGATGACATTATGTGTGATTGGAATTGTCTATGCGTCGCTTATTGCCTTTCGGCAAGATGATGCAAAGCGACTCATTGCTTATTCGTCTATTGCGCACGTTGGCTTAATATCTGGCGGTGTATTTTCTTTAACGGTTGATGGTTTGCAGGGCGCCATGATCCAGATGGTGAATCACGGGATCTCCGTAGTCGGGCTGTTCTTTGTGATTGATCTGATCGAGCGCCGGACCGGCAGCAGAAGTTTATCGGAGCTCGGTGGATTGGCTTCGCGTACACCTAAGTTGGCCATTGCATTTTTAATTTTGGTGATGGGCGCGGTAGGCTTGCCATTAACGAACGGTTTTATCGGAGAGTTTCTTTTATTGAAAGGCTTGTTTGGTACAGCAGGTTATGGGTTGTGGTATGCCGTTTTTGGTGGACTCACCCTGATATTGGGCGCGGTATACATGCTTCGACTTTATCAGAAAACGATGTTGGGCGAATTGCCCGAGCAATGGTTTTCTGTTTCCGATATCAAAAGCACGGATGTAGTTATATTGGGAATTTTGGTCGTATTAGTCGTGGTTATCGGCGTATTGCCCAACTACCTGCTAGAGCTATCCGAGCCAGCAATAAACAATTTATTACAGCAAATCTCATTTAGAACAGCATAGCTTAATACCAACAGACATTATGGGTGCAATTATCACGCTTTCATTATTGGCAATACTGCTTTTGTACTTAGGGCTCTTTAAGGCCAAAAGTGCGCTGCTGCCGGTCACCTTAGCGGGCTTAGCATTAGCCATCGGTTTCGAGTGGTACGGCTGGAATCAAATGGCAGCGCCACAATACAGCGGAATGGTGTTGTTTGACCATTATGCGATTGCATTTTCGATTTTGTGCATCTTTATCGCTGGCTTAGTATTATCGCTTTCCAAAGCTTATTTTAAGGCGATCAGCGAAAATGTAGCAGAATATTATGCCCTAATCTTATTCTCCTTAGTAGGCGCTTTATTGGTGTGTGCTTATCACAACTTTGCCATACTATTTATTGGTATAGAGGTAATGTCCGTCGCTTTATACATCTTGGTAGGCATTCGAAAGAAAGACCGCGCTTCCAACGAAGCAGCATTAAAGTATTTCTTGATGGGTGCATTCTCTACCGGATTTCTGCTGTTTGGTATTACGCTGATGTACGGTGCTACCGGATCCTTCGATCTGAACGAATTGCAACAGTACGTGCGCAGCACGCCAGATCATCAGATCTCGCCATTATTCTTTGCAGGAATTTTATTGATGTTGGTGGGCTTATGTTTCAAAGTGGGCGCAGCGCCATTTCACTTCTGGACTCCAGATGTGTACGATGGATCGCCAATTTTAATCACGGCTTACATGAGCACAGTGGTAAAAGTAGCTTCTTTTGCCGGTTTCTTGCGGTTGTTTTCTATGGTGATGGTGCCGTTAGACGGTTTCTGGGAACCATTACTACTAACCATTGCGATCATTACGCTATTTGTGGGTAATATCTCCGCCTTAGTACAATCTAGCTTCAAGCGCATGCTCGCCTATTCTAGTATCGCACATGCGGGTTATATGTTGTTTGCTATTCTTTCGATAGGAAGTCTCTCGCCATCGGCGATCCTCACCTATGGATTGGCTTATTCACTCGCTTCCGTTGTGGCATTTGCAGCACTTATTTTGGTGAAAAGACAAATTGGTACTGATCAGTTCGAATCATTTAATGGATTGGCCAAGCAAAACCGATTCTTGGCTTTTGTCGTTACCGTAGCTATGCTGTCGTTAGCAGGTATCCCATTGACCGCAGGTTTCATCGGAAAGTTTATGATGTTTGGCCGGGTGATGGAAAGTTACCATACCTTACTATTGGTATTGGCTGCGATCAATGCGGTCATCGGTGTATGCTACTATTTGCGTGTGGTCGTGCATCTTTATTTCAAATCTGTAGGTGATCAAGTCGAAACTTCGGCGATTAAAGTGCCTTTGAATTTTCAAATCATATTTGCCATTTCGATCCTGTTGACTTTAGCGGTAGGCGTCTACCCAGAATGGCTGATCAATTTGTTGTAAATGTGAAGCCAAAGCGAACGTTAACAAAGAAATAAGTTTTTCCTCTATAAGCGATTAACTCTGCGAACAAATTGTATCTTTATCAGAGTGAGCATTGAGGATACATGACTATAAGGGCGTTAGCGATTAGATATATATACCTGCTTTTCTTGATATCGTGTTTAACACCTGCCGTATTTGGACAGCATAGAATCCAAGGTGTAGTCGTAGACGAAGATTCGGGAAATAAATTGATGGGAGTGTCGGTGCGTGTATTGGGAAGCAATACAGGCGCATCCACGGACTCTATTGGGCGTTTTGTCTTACTTTTGGACAAATCTTATGCGCAGGTGGAGCTTACCTCTATTGGCTATGCAACAAAAGTGTTGCGCGTAAGCGAACAAGAACCCAACTTGATTTCACTGCGAACCGAAGGTACGCTTATTGATGGCATTACGATTCGTTCAAACCGACGATATTCCAATAAAGATAACCCTGCTGTGGAGCTGATCGACTCGGTCATCCGTTACAAATCACAAAACCGCCTCTCTGGAAATGCACGTATACAATTTGAACAGTATGATAAGATTAAGATTGGGATTGTAGACCCCCCAAAACTCTTGAAACGTACGCTAGCAATGGTCAACTTTCCGACGGATTATATGGATAGTCTCACGCTGCCAGGGAAGAAATTGTTAGGGGTTTATCAAGAAGAAAACCTAGCCAAAGTATATAGCCAACGAAATCCATCGCGCTCCAAACGCCGGATTGAACACCAGATCAAAACAGAATTTGATCAGCGTTATGTGAATAATCCCAACATCCAATCTTACATCAATTATGTGTTGCAGCCGATAGATATTTATGATGAAAGTATCTTCATGCTCGACAAGCTAATATTGAGCCCCATTGCCAACAGCGGAAAGACCTTTTACAAATATTTTGTAATAGATACCGTCAAGAATGAATATGGTGAATTTCTGGAGCTAGAATTTGTACCGCGCAATGATAAGGATTTATTATTTCGAGGCAAGTTGCAGGTCGCATTGGACGGAAGCTATGCCGTAAAGCGCGCCGAATTACACCTCGGAACGTCGGCTAATATCAATTGGATTAGTTCGGTAGATTTGGAGTTAAATTATTCTCCGACAGCAGATGGCGTAATGCTGTTAGATAATACTCATGTTGGCGTATCTTTTGGATCGGAGAATAATCAAGCTATGTATGCTGAGCGAATGAGTATACATTGCGATTATGACTTAGATAGTCCGATTGACAACTCAGTATTTGGCGGGCCGCCAATCGAAGTGATACCCAATGTGAGCGCATTTATTCCTAATAGACCGATACCACTTACGGTGTTTGAAAGAAACACCTATGAAAATATTAATCGACTTAAGGAGAATGCTGCTTTTAGATCCACCTTGGCCTTTGGATATCTGATTGCACAAGGATATTATAACCTCAATGAATTCGAGCTGGGGCCATTAGAGTACACGTATAGCCGAAATAATATTGAAGGTAACCGCATTCGTTTCGGTGGTAGGACAACACCACTGCTGTCCGAAAAGATGTATTTAGAAGGATACGTGGCTTATGGTACGCGTGACAATGATCTGAAATATTTCTTGCGAACGGCTGTATCTTTGGATGGCGGCAATATTGCCACTTTTCCAGCGCATTATATAGAAGGTACGATCCAACACGATATTTTAGAGCCAGGGCGACAGCCTAGCTTCTTGCGCGGGGATAGTTTCTTCGAATCGTTTAGAAGCAATCGGCCGACTAAATGGTTTATGACTGATGCGTACCGATTGGGTCATGTCGTGGAATTTGGAAATCATTTCTCCATTGCCACAGCCTTTAGCCATATCAGACGAAGAACCATCGGCGATTTTCGATTAATTAGTTCGGGCGATCCAACCCTTGCTGTGCGTGATATTAATACCAATGATGCAGAAGTGATTTTGCGTTGGGCACCTTACGAACGATTTTATTATCGAAACTTAACCCGAAGCACCATCATCGAACGCCATCCGGTATTTACAATACAATATAATAAAGGGCTGAAAGGTTTTTTGGATGCGCCGTATGATTATGATATGATCAAGGCTTCGGTATCACGCCGATTATTCTTAGATCAATTTGGTTTTGCAGATATAACAGTTACGGGGGGCAAAATTTGGGGCGTGTTGCCTTACACGCTGCTACACATGCCCAATGTTAGGCAGCAAGAATTGGACGGTCGGCACGAAATTCGCTATGATTTGATGAACAGCATGGAGTTCGCGGCAGACCAATATGTAAAGTTCGGTTTTCAGCATGCGTTAAATGGCTTTATCTTTAACAAAATTCCGTTGTTGCGCAGGTTAAAGTTGCGTGAAATTTGGGGAGCACAAATGTTTTATGGACGTATGAGTCCACAAAATGATCCGGCGCTTAGCGATCGAGTCCTTGAATTTGATTTAGACGGAGATGGGTTGCCCATAACGAGAAGCCAGAATGGAAAACCTTATTGGGAAGCATCGGCAGGAATAGATAATATCCTTCGTGTGCTGCGCGTGGAATATGTGCGCAGGCTCACACATCGAGACTTTCCAAACATTAGTCAAGATAGATACCGCGTTTCGCTGTCCCTAAATTTCTAAAACCAATACGTTATGTACAACAACATTAAAATCCAATTGCTCGATCAAACCGCGCTATTGGAGATCGACCGTCCCAAATTTTTAAATGCACTCAGCAGAGAAACGCTGGAGGAAATTGAGCATGCTTTTCAGCATGATTTACTTCAAAATACCGCTATTCGTGGCGTCATCATCACGGGAGCTGGCGAGAAAGCCTTCGTAGCAGGCGCCGACATTAAAGAGTTCGAAAACTACAGTTCGGAAGAAGGGATGGCATTAGCGAAGTGGGGGCACGGAGTGATGAATCGTATTTATGAGTTTCCAAAACCCGTCATCGCGGCCATTAACGGTTACGCTTTAGGCGGCGGTTTGGAATTAGCCTTGGCATGCCACATTCGTATCGCTTCTGATAACGCTAAAGTAGGACTTCCAGAAGTTTCCTTGGGATTGATCCCCGGATATGGCGGTACGCAACGCCTTGCGGATTTGGCGGGGCGTGGAAAAGCATTGGAAATGATCATGAGCGGCGAGATGATTGATGCGCAAGATGCGCAACAATGGGGCTTAGTAAATCATGTGGTTAGTAGCGATGAATTAATAAGCAAATCAACCGATTTGTTGAAAAAGATGTACAGCAAATCTTCTCACGCGATTGCCGCAGCTATAAAAGCGATAAATGCAGGTTTGGACAAGCAAAAAGATGGATATGAAAGTGAAATTGCAGCCTTCGGCGACAGTTTTGGAACACCTGATTTCCGTGAGGGGGTAGATGCATTTCTTGCTAAACGCAAACCAAATTTCTAATTTGTTGTTATAACAACATCATATCGTAAATTTTTTAACTTAACATGGAAAACCCGGTTTTTTCTCAGAAAGAACGGAATATAATTATTCTGCTCATTGTCCTTGTATTAGGAGGCATAATCTTGTACGCCACGCAAGGCTTATTTGGCGCTTTCTTAGGCACCATGCTCATGTATACGCTTTTTCGTGGACTCAATATCTTTTTGATTGAACGCTGGAGATGGCCGAAGCCCGTGTCTGCGATCTTTATCATCATCATTTCCATCTTAATCATTGTATTACCTTTTTATGGAATTGGGAAAATGTTGTTTTCCAAGGCAATTGAGCTACAACGCGATCCAGAATGGATTAATAATTTGGTAGGTGCCATCAAGCAATTTGCGGGTGATAAATTGGGTCAGCCAGATTTCATTGAGAAGCAGTTGGAATCCAGCTCATCGTATATCGGCGGTCTATTAACGAATACCTTGGGAGGAGCGGCGAATCTATTTCTGGAAATTACCGTAATGTATTTTATCCTCTATTTTATGTTTGTGGGCTACAAAAGTTTTGAGCAGTCCTTACGATTCTACTTGCCGTTTGATGATTCCAGTGCGGGAGTTCTAGCTGAAGAGTTTAAAAATGTCACGTACGCCAATGTTATTGGACAAACTTTGATTGCTATCGTACAAGGAGCTTGTCTCAGTATTGGGTTCTATATATTTGGTGCATCAGATCCCTTCTTTTGGGGAGTGATTACGGCAATTTTGTCTTTTATACCATTATTAGGGCCGCCACTTATTTTTGTTCCAGCGGCGGTGATTATGTTTTCTCAGGGAATGACTTGGCAACCGATAGGTTTATTGATTTGGGGATTTGGATTGGTGATTAATATCGACAATGTGTTGCGGTTTATCATTGCAAAACGTATGGGCGATATTCATCCCATCATTACCGTGGTAGGTGTGATTATTGGTATCCCGTTGTTCGGACTGTTGGGTTTAGTGTTTGGCCCTCTATTATTGGTCTACTTTTTATCAGCCGTCAAAGTATATAAAGCAAACAAACGTTTATCCTTGAAGGAACAAACTATTCGAGAGAAAATGCGTGATTGAGGAGATTAATGTTTCTTAATCTTCTTCGGATAGGACAAACAGCTCACTGGCAATAAGATCAGCGAGCTGTTTGCCTTTTGGAGAAAGTTTCAGCGTATCGTTATCATACAAAAGCGCTCCACTACCGATATAGGGTTTAGCTTGTTGTAGCAAGAGTTGCATCACATCAACGCCAAATTGCTGCTCGACTATATCTCTGCGAATGCCCCACATGGTGCGCAGGCTCGTCATGATGTATTCATTGATGCGATCTTCTGTGCTCAGCACCTCACTTTCCAACGCAGGCATGTCATTATTAATGCCGCGCATGTACAATGCATTGTTGCTTTTATTCCAGGATCGTGATGTGCCATTGAAAGAGTGCGCCGATGGCCCGATGCCTAAATAATGCGTGCCATTCCAATAGTTCGTGTTATGCTGCGCATATTTCCCATCTTTGGCGAAGTTCGATATTTCGTAATGCTCAAAACCATTCGCTGTCAATTTATCGATGAGAATGGCCATTTGGTCAGCACTTTGTTCCTCATCAATGGGTTTTGTCTTCCCTTTTTTGATCTGATGATGTAATGCAGTTCGCTCCTCGACCGTCATGGCATAGGAGGAAATATGTGGTACGCCATAGCTAATTAACTGATCAATATTACTGTGCCATTTTTCATCGGTCAATAAAGGATAACCATAGATAAGGTCGCACGTAATATTATCAAATCCGGCATCCTGCACGCGTTTGATCACCACATCTGCTTCTTGCGCATTGTGTGCACGATTCATCCAGCGAAGATCTTCTTCGAAAAAGGATTGAATGCCAATGCTAAATCTATTGATTGGCGTAGTGCGAAGGTCTTGTATTTTAGAAAGGTTAAGATCGTCTGGATTGGCTTCTAGCGTAATCTCTGCCTGAGGATCTAAGGTGAAATGTTGTGAAATTTTATCTAACACACGCTCAATATCCGAAGCCGCTAACAGAGAAGGCGTGCCGCCACCAAAATAGACCGATTGGATACGACGATCTACCAAATAATCTGAGCGCAGCTCAATCTCCCGAAGCAATGCACTGACCATCGCATCCTTATCTCCCAACTGTGTGCTAAAGTGAAAATCACAATAGTGGCAAGCTTGTTTACAGAAAGGAATGTGGAGATAAAACATGAGAATAATTACAATAAGAGAGTTGTATCGCTATTTAACCACCAAACTCGATAAACCTTTCAAAGCTTACCTGCACTTTATCGCCTTTGGCGAGTGTTGGAGTTCCAATCTTCGCTGCACGAACGCTAACATCTCCATTGCCTGCGACGTATTCGTAATACATTCCGCGGAACTTAATTTCTTGAATTTGACAGCGAGCAGATTCGTCCGCAACCAATGAAATATCTTCTTGATGGATAGCAATCGTTGAGTCTGTCTCAATGTCCAAAGCGCGGGCCTGCGATGCAGAGAGAATATTGCTTTTGGCTAATAATTGTGCGGTGTAGATATTGCTCGGCTTGAAGTATAAATCCTTCGGATTACCGCTGTCGATAATCTTACCATCTTTCATGACGATCAATTGATCGGACATAGCCAACACCTCTGCCGGATCGTGAGAAACCAATAGCACAGTAAGCCCAGTATCCGCCACGATCTGCTTAATATCATGTTGCAACGCATCGCGAAAAGCAGCATCTACTTGGTTAAATGGTTCATCCATCAACAGGACTTCTGGATCATTGATTAAAGCGCGACAAATGGCTACACGTTGGCGTTCGCCACCACTCAAATCCGCAACGCGCTTCTGCGCAAGATGGGATATTTGTAGCTTTTGTAATGTTTCTTCTGTTTTGCGCTGCTTGTACTCTAGATTGATATTCGATAATTGCGAAGCCACATTATCCCACACTTTCGCGTACAGATTGAGATCGTCAAAATTCTGAGAAACCATCTTCATAGCTTCATGCCCAGGAATGAGCTTGTCTTTGCGTGTTGGTACCAACCAGCCACGGTAACGGATTTCCCCGTTCGTGGGCTCGAGCAATCCGTAGATCAATTTTAGTAACGTACTCTTGCCACTTCCCGAAGCTCCGATAATCGCCGTGATGCTATTCTCTTGGATTCCGACACTTACACGGTCGACCGCAACGACATCGTCTTTGCCCTCAAAAACACAGGAAACATCATGGACATAGATTAAAGGTAAATCATGTTTTTGTGTGTCTTGCGGTACGTATTGACAAGAGGAGGAAGTCGTGCTCATAAAAAATGCCGGATCCTTTTAGGTGATCCGGCACAAAAATACGGTTTTAAAATCAGGAAATGATTACCTAGAAACCCAAGGTCAGACCGAATGCAAAATTCTTGAAACCTTTTTGATCTGGAGATTGTTCGAACATATCGTTCATATAATATTTGGTGAAAACACCGAATGAACCAAATCCTACCCGCAGATGCGCACCATACTGGAAAGATTGTAGGTTGTAGGTATCCCGAAAACTTTGTTTGCCCAATTCATCGCTGCGCAATCGTTGCGAACCTTTTAATAAGATGCCAAACATTGGCCCTGCCACAATGCGTACACGATCGCCACCGCGGCTACGGCCGCTACGCCATTCAAATGCCACTGGTACCCGTAGGTAAGTAGAGGTCAATACGTTCTTCGTGTAGTTTACCTCATTGCGATCTACAAAAGTCGGTGTAAGCGGCGCTTGATTCTGATTCAATATCACATTGTTGGTCAATCGCATGTAGTTCCATTCAAAGCCAGCTGCGGTATATATCTTGAAGTTATCATCTAAGCGAACACCAAACTGTGCAATATCAAAACCAAAATTAGAGGCTCTGCTGTGCGACAAAAATTGATTCTCTTCCGAGAAGGTAAAGCTACCATTGTCCATCGGACGGGAGAAACCCCAATCAATGCGTGTGAACGTCAATCCGCCAAAGATACATGGGTATTTTACTTTCTTTTTACTGCTATTATTGTCTTCGTCGTCACCCTTTCCAAGGGTAATATTCATATTTACTTTTCTGCTGGAATCACGTTCGGTAATTAAGCTGTCTTGTGTCTGTGCTTGTGTGGCGGTGGTAGCTGAAAGCCCGAATGCAATCGCGACAATCAGTAGGTATAGATATGTTTTCATAGTAATTTTGTTGAAATATATGGTGATCGTTATTTGCGTTTTTTTGTTCTGTTTTTGGCGAAGAGATTACCTATTTCGAGTCGGAAAGAACCTTCGTCATCCTTAAGTACATACACGTCTTTTGTTACCTGTGTTGGTGTATTGTCACTCACCACGTCGATGATTTTGTTAATGACGTTGCTCGTTGCTTTGCGTACTGTGCCTGCAATCATCATTTCCTCCTCCTCTTCAAATGGCTCAATAAGTGGCTTGATCGGTTCTACATCGGTTACAAAACGAGTAGGCAGATTTACCGCTGGGACCTCCGCCAATCTAACTGGCGGTAAATCTAGAGCTTCCGCTTGTTCTATTGTCGCCAGCTGATTTACTTCAGGCTGGTCAACAGAAGCGATGTGCTTTTGTTTTACGGATTCGCTCGGTATTTCTCTGACAGATTCTTGCTGATGCACTGGTGTTGTGCTGTAAGCCACTATCTTTTCTTCCGTTATATGGCTAGGAGTTGATTCTACGTCAAAAGAACTGCTTTCGTTCATTTGCTCAACCTCCTTTTGTGCCGGCGGCTGATGCGCCATCTCTTTTTGCGGAGCTGTGATTTCCTGTTGCGTCGTAAAGTAGGCGAATAATCCTACTCCGACTAGGGCACAAGCTGCCGCATACTTTACCCATTGGTAATTTCGTTTTTTGCTAATCGCAGGAATTAGTGGGACGATTCGGTCCTCGCTCTCCGCCTCCTCATCCAACTGCTGCGCGATCTTGTCCCACAATTGTGGGCCCGGAGTTGCCTGCTCGCTTTCGAGCGCATCACGAAACAGTTTGTCGAGATCTTTCTCTTTCATATCCATTCCTCCTTATATTATTAACTAATATTATCCATCTTTAGTAATCGTTCTTTCAGCCAGCTCCTTGCTCTAGACAGTTGCGATTTCGAATTTGTTTCTGTAATCGATAGGCTGTCGGCAATTTCTTTGTGACTGAATCCTTCAATAGCATACAGGTTGAAGATCGTTTTGTAGTTGATGGGTAGTTGATTGACCAATTGCAACAAATCTTTGTATGCCGTCTGATCGGCCTGAAATGTGCTAACCATCTTTGATGCACCGGTGCCTTCTTCTTCCAGATCGACATACATGATCTTCCTTTTTCTATATACTTCAATCGCGGTATTGACGATCACGCGCCTAATCCAACCTTCCAAAGATCCAGCGCCGTCATACAAATGGTGTTTGGTGTATACTTTCACAAAGCCCATTTGTAGCATATCTTCTGCTTCCAGATGATCTTTGGCGTACCGCAAACACACGGCAAACATCTTCGACGAAAAATGATGGTATAAAGCTTCCTGTGCTTTGCGATCCTGCTTTTTGCAGCCCTCCCATACCATGTCAATATTCGTCAGTTTCAATTTTTACTAGGTTTTATAAGCAAGACGGGGCTTCTCAACGAATGGTTGCAGCAGAAATGAAAAAAAGTTAAAAAATCTTAAATCAGTTCGATGATGCGACTGTCAGGTCCGGTAACTTTGATGTAGACGGATTTTGAATCTGGAGGTAATAGGTTGGCGATTTTATCCGGCCACTCGATGAGACAGTAATTGCCGGAGTATAAATATTCTTCATATCCCATGTCAAAGGCTTCCTGCTCGTCTCGTAATCGATAGAAATCAAAATGATAGATAGAGCCGTTTGTGGAATCGTATTCATTCACAATGGAAAATGTGGGGCTAGATGTATTTTCAATGACACCAAGCTCCGCACAGATTTCTTTAATGAACGTGGTTTTGCCGGCGCCCATGTCTCCATAGAATAAGATCACGCGGGCATCGGAAAATGATTTTACTATTTTTTTGGCGACCGCGTTGAGGTCTGCCAAGGTATCTACGCGGTATTCCATAAGCAAATTTACTTATTTCGGCGTGTAGGTCGCAAATGGAATAATCATTTCTTCTAGTGAGATCCCTCCGTGTTGGAAAGTGCCGTAGAAATGATTCACAAATTGATTGTAATTGTTTGGATATACAAAGTAAGCATCTTCTTTAGCGAAAGTATACACCGAACTGATGTTTATCTTGGGGAGCTGTGCATCGTGTGGATTTTTGACCACAAATACATCTTTGTCCTGATAGTTCAGGTTTTTACCTTGTTTGTACCGCAAGTTCGTGTTAGTGTTGCGATCACCCACGATTTTACTCGGTTTTTTAACGCGAATTGTGCCATGATCGGTCGTCACAATAACGCGGACTTTGTGTTGCGCCAGCCACTTCAGCACATCTAACCAAGGCGAATGCTCGAACCAAGACAAGGTCAACGAACGATACGCGGCATCATCGTTGGCCAATTCACGAATCATCGCCATATCAGTGCGCGCGTGCGAAAGCATATCGACGAAATTGTACACCAATACGTTCAGATCATTGTTCATCAGGTTGTTTAGATTTTCTAAAACATCCTTTCCTTGCTCGTGCGTTAATATTTTGGTGTACGAATGCTTGATGTCTTTACGGTATACTCGCTTGATTTGATCAGCCAAGAATACGTCTTCGTACATGTTTTTGCCACCTTCATCATTATCATTTTGCCAATGATCGGGGAAGCGGCGTTCCATTTCCAACGGCGTTAGTCCACTAAAGATGGCGTTTCGCGCATATTGCGTTGCCGTTGGCAGAATGCTATAATAGCTGTCTTCTTCTTCCAGTCGGAAATATTCGGTAATGATTTCATTGATCACGCGCCATTGATCGTACCGCAGGTTGTCAATCAGAAAGAAAAAGGTCGGTCGGTCCTCTTCCATGGTCGGGAAAACCTTTTTCTTAAAAATGTGATGGGAGAGTGTCGGTCCGCTGCCTGGATCATTGATCCAACCCAAGTAATTGTTCTCGATGTATTTGGCAAACAGGGCATTGGCTTCCGATTTTTGCATCGTTAAGATTTCATGCATGCCGCTATCTTCCAATTTTTCAAGCGATAGTTCCCAATACAACAGTTTCTTATAGGCTTCTATCCATTGCTCATAATTCAGCGCATCATTCATGATAGTGCCTAGATTTCGGAAATCTTGCTGATAAGCCAATGACGTTTTTTCGCTAACTAATCTTCGGTTCTCTGTTAGCTTCTTTATCGTCAGTAATATCTGTTTAGGATTGACCGGTTTTATAAGGTAATCATCGATTTTCGAACCAATAGCGTCTTCCATCAAATGTTCTTCCTCGTTTTTGGTGACCAATACGGTTGGAATCGAGGCATTGACCGATTTCAGGATGCTCAGTGTTTCTAGTCCGGTAAGCCCCGGCATATTCTCGTCGAGAAAAACAAGATCGTATGGATCGCTTTTAAAGGCATCTACCGCATCGTAACCATTATTTACGGTCTTGACTTTGTATCCTTTTTGTTCTAGTAATAATATATGAGGCTTCAGAAATTCAATTTCATCGTCTGCCCAGAGTATACGTGTTTTCTGCATGTGTGTTGTCTTAGGAAATCATTCAGTTCAACAACTGAAGTTTAAAAATGATTTGAACGGTGAAGATAAGGGGAAGAAAACCATCCTGTGCCTCAACAATCAAATCGTTGTGCTTTTTTAACAAGAATTAACGCATATCTGTGTATCTTTGCCGTTATATTCGAGCAGTATTACGCTTAAAAGTAAGGCAAAAAGGCTAGATTATTATATTAATAGACTATAAAGTATTGAATAAGAAAAAAATAATTAATGATCCGGTGTATGGTTTTGTAACCATTCCATCTGCCTTCATTTATGATCTTATTCAGCATCCCTTCTTTCAGCGGTTGCGGTACATCAAGCAAGGCAGCATGAGCCATCTGGTGTATCCTGGTGCATTGCACACACGCTTTCAGCATGCTATTGGTGCTATGCACTTGATGAGCTTGGCTATTAGCACCTTACGTGCTAAAGACGTGGAAATATCGGAAGAAGAAGAAGAAGCGGCACTAGCGGCAATTCTTTTACATGATATTGGGCATGGTCCATTTTCCCATTCTTTGGAGCAAACCATAATCGAAGGCGTATCACACGAGATGATATCCTCCGTTTTGATGCAACAGCTCAATGAGGCATTTGAGGGTAAATTGGATTTAGCCATTTGTATCTTTAATAATAAATATAATCGTCCATTTCTACATCAGTTGGTGTCCAGTCAATTGGATACCGATCGGATGGATTACCTTAATCGCGATAGCTTTTTTACGGGTGTTTCAGAAGGAGTTATTTCATTTGATCGCATCATCAAAATGCTTTACGTCGTGGATGAGCAGTTGGTCATAGAGCAAAAAGGTATCTATTCTGTAGAGAAGTTTTTGATCGCGCGAAGGCTGATGTATTGGCAAGTATACCTGCATAAGACCGTGGTCGCTGCCGAGCAGATGTTGCTTCAAGCATTACGTAGAGCCAAAGAATTAGCCCAAGAAGGAGTAGCTTTATTTGCTAGTCCGGCATTGGTTCATTTTTTACATCAACGCATCACGAAAGATAATTTTCTGAGTGATCAGTCTCATCTATCGTGGTTTACTCGTTTGGATGATACCGATATTATGTCGGCCATCAAGGCTTGGAGCACTCATGAAGACAAAATTTTACGCATACTGTGTTCGAAGTTGATGAATAGAGAGCTGTTCCGTACCGAGATGCGTAGCGGAGCCGTGACTGCGACTGAATTTCAAGAGTTGCAAAAGCGTACGCAAGCCACTTTTGAATTGCAAGATCATGAGGTAGATTATTTTGTCTATGCGCAGACTATTCAAAATAGCGCATACGACCCAACTCAGAATAATATAAACGTATTGGCGAAAGACGGTACATTACTAGATATTACGGCCGCATCAGACTTGTCAAATCTAGACGCATTGTCGAAAATAGTGGTCAAGCATGCCGTCATCTACCCAAAAGAAATTTTTAATTAAAAGAGTCCTTTACACGCGATGAAATTTTCAGCTCAACAAATTGCTACATTACTGCAGGGCACAATAGAAGGAAATACCGAAGTGGCGGTATCTCGCCTATCGAAGATTGAAGAAGGCGATTCCGAAAGCTTGTCTTTCCTTTCTAACCCGAAGTATGAGCAACATCTTTACGATAGTAAAGCGGCGATCGTCATCGTTAATGCCTCTCAAGTGTTGGATCCGCAGCGTACGGTAAGTCCAACTTTGATTCGTGTTAAGGATGCTTATCAAGCTTTTGCCGAGTTATTGAAGATCTATGAGCAAATGCGTTTCGATAGATCGGGGCGAGAAGAATACAGCTTTGTACACGATTCTGCCCAGCTTGGAGAAGGATATTATGTCGGCGCTTTTGCTTACATCGGTTCGCAAACGGTATTAGGGGAAAATGTCAAAATCTATCCACAAGTATATGTCGGCGATAATGTACGCATTGGCGATAATTGTACGATATATCCGGGAGCTAAGATCTACCATGATTGTGTGTTGGGCGACAATGTAACCGTACATGCAGGATCTGTGGTTGGGAGTGATGGTTTTGGTTTTGCACCACAAGAAGATGGGTCTTATAAGAAGATTCCGCAGATCGGAAATGTGGTGATAGAGGATGGTGTGGAGATCGGAAGTAATACCACGGTGGATCGTGCAACACTGGGACAAACAGTCTTACGCCGCGGTGTAAAATTGGATAATCTGGTACAAATCGCGCACAACGTGGAAGTGGGTGAAAATACAGTGGTGGCTGCACAAACGGGAATATCCGGTAGCACGAAGATCGGAGAAAACGTGATTCTTGGTGGTCAAGTAGGTATTGTTGGCCATATCTCTATTGCTAAGGGCACACAAGTGCAAGCGCAATCAGGAATAAATAGATCAATTAACGAAGAAAACAAAAAATGGGCGGGTACGCCGGCATTTCCTTATCAAGGGGAACTCAGATCACAGGTACTATATGCCAAATTGCCTGAGTTGGAGAAGAGAATTGCCGAACTGGAAAGACGCCTTCGCGAAAAATAATAGCTACATTTAATACATACTTGAGTCAATATAATGCTAGATATGAATGTAAAACAAAGAACTATCAAGTCCGACGTGCATATTTCGGGTGTAGGACTACACACCGGACATCACGTAAATATATGTATCAAACCTGCTCCGGAAAATCACTGGTACAAATTCCAGCGTGTGGATTTGGAAGACAAGCCATTGATACATGTAGATGCAGACAATGTAACAGACACCTCACGAGGTACTACGATTGCGCAAAATGGCGGATCGGTGAGTACGATAGAGCATTTGATGTCTGCTTTAGTCGGTCTGCAGCTTGATAATATCTTGATCGAGATTGACGGCCCTGAAGTGCCGATCTTGGATGGTAGTGCAGACATTTATGTCGCTAAACTGCGCGAGGTTGGCTTTGTAGAGCAAGATGCTGATCGCGAATATTTTGAAGTAAGTAGCAATATTCATTATAACGAACCCGAACGGAAAGTAGAAATCGTGGCTATGCCATTGGATGGCTACCGACTAACGTGTATGATCGATTTCAATTCGCCTGTGCTTGGTAGTCAGCACGCATCTATTAGTCATATTTCGGAGTTTGAAAAAGAGATAGCTTCCTCCAGAACGTTCTGTTTCCTACACGAGCTAGAAATGCTCGTACAACAAAATCTAGTAAAAGGTGGCGATTTGTCCAATGCCATCGTTATAGTTGACAAAGAAATTGAAGAAAGCGAGCTTGTCAAGCTAGAGCACGTATTCAATAAGAAGGTAGAAGTGGCTAGCGAAGGCATTTTAAATAATGTGCAGCTACGGCACTTAAATGAGCCTGCTCGCCACAAATTGCTTGATATGATTGGTGATTTGGCTTTGGTAGGCCGGCCGATAAAAGGGCATATTATGGCGGCGCGTCCTGGTCATGCGGCCAATGTCGCGTTTGCGAAGCGTATTAAAGCTCAAATGAAAAAAGAGCGTTCGCGCAAAAACGTTAAAGTCTATGATTTAAACATGACTCCGGTATACGATACCGTACAAATCATGAAAATATTGCCACATCGTCAACCGTTTTTGATGATCGACAAGGTTTTAGAGCTATCTGAACAACACGTCGTCGGTTTGAAAAATGTAACGATGAACGAAGATCTGTTTATGGGGCATTTCCCAGGTTCGCCATTATTTCCTGGCGTATTGCAGATCGAAGCCATGGCACAAACGGGTGGTATCTTGGTGCTCAACACAGTGCCTGATCCAGAAAACTGGTTGACACTGTTTTTGAAAATAGAAAATGCCAAGTTCAAAAACCCAGTTCGCCCGGGCGATACAGTGATATTTACCTGTGAGTTGCTAGAGCCGATACGTCGCGGCATTGCTCGCATGAAAGGAGTTGGGATGGTCGGCGAAAAGATAGCGAGCGAGGCGGAATTGATGGCGCAAATCGTTCGAGTAAAAGAATAAATTAAGCATGATGATACAACCATTATCATATATACACCCCGAAGCGCAAATAGCGCACAACGTGGTGATCGAACCTTTCTCTACCATACACAAAGATGTAGTGATTGGAGAAGGAACGTGGATCGGCTCTAACGTGACGATCATGGATGGCGCGCGCATTGGAAAGAATTGCCGCATCTTCCCGGGAGCTATTATCTCGGGTGAACCCCAAGATTTAAAGTTTGAAGGCGAAGTGACGACCGCAGAAATCGGCGATAATACCACGATTCGTGAATGTGTCACCATCAACAGAGGTACGAAAGATCGTTACCGTACGGTGATTGGTAAGAACTGTTTGATCCAAGCATATAGCCACATCGCGCATGATTGTTTTGTGGGAGACAATTGTATTTTCTCTAATTCGAGCACACTTGCCGGGCATATTACTGTTGGCGATTACGTGGTTTTGGCAGGAATGGTTGCTGTGCATCAATTCTGTAAAATTGGATCGCACGCTTTCGTGACTGGCGGTACGTTGGTGCGTAAAGATGTACCTCCATATATCAAAGCGGCACGCGAGCCAATCGCATATGCCGGAATTAACTCTGTCGGTTTGCGTCGTCGTGGTTACACGAATGAGCAAATCAATGAAATTCAGAATATCTACCGCGTGCTTTTTGTGAAGCACAGTAACTTAGGTAAAGCTTTGGATATTGTAGAGACTGAATTTGAAGCGACAGAGCTTCGAGATGAAATCATCGGATTCGTTCGAGCTTCAAACCGTGGTGTGGTCAAAGGTTTTGGCCAAGGACGCGCTAGTCTGTAGCAGCAAAGCACTAATTGCACGGACTTGAAGATCACGCTGCACGATATAGGAAGAAGGTATAACCGAGAGTGGATATTTAGACACCTCAGTTATACCTTTTCTGCTGGAAAAAGCTATGCGATTCTGGGGCCAAATGGTTCTGGGAAATCGACCTTGATTAAAGTGCTGACAGGTAGTTTGTCGGCCAGCGAAGGCACGATACAGTATGAGCGCACTTCGGCGGATATTTGCTTGGTAGATGATGTGTACAATCATCTCAGCATGGCAGCACCTTATATGGAAGTGATCGAAGAGTTCACCCTATCAGAATTGATTGACTTTCACTTCAAACACAAAAGCTATTTGCCGGGCTACGACAAAGAATCACTATTGCAATTATCGCAATTACAATCTGCCAGAGATAAGCATATCAAACACTTTTCTTCTGGGATGAAGCAACGTCTCAAGTTGGTGTTGGCCTGCTGCTCGGCCAGCGATCTAGTTTTTTTGGATGAGCCGACCAGCAACTTGGATGTACAGGGTGAAAACTGGTATCTAGATCTTGTGCAGCAGACTATTGGTGCCGAGAGAATCTTGATTGTTGGCTCCAATCAGCCAAAGGAATACAGTTTTTGTGACGAACATCTCCATATCCAAGACTACAAGCTTTTTAAATAACCGCGGATTTTTCTATTTTTGAGTCCGAAATAAAAACTATTATGGCTAAAGCATCAGACGTAAAATCTGGAAATATATTGCGTTTCAACGGAGAGTTGGTAAGCGTAGATGAATTTTTGCACCGTACACCCGGAAATCTAAGAGCATTTTACCAAGCTAAAATGCGCAATTTGAAGACTGGTAAGTTGGTAGAATACCGCTTCAGAACTGACGAGGAGGTAGAGATTGCCCGTGTAGAAACAAATGATTATCAATACCTATACGATGATGGCGATTTCTTCGTGATCATGGACAATGATAGTTACGAGCAATTCAATGTGCCAAAAGCTCTTTTTGGAGGTAGTGCACGTTTCTTGAAAGAAGGTATGAACGTTATTGTAGCTTTCGAAAGTGAAGAACCGATTATGGCGCAAGCGCCAACTACGGTTGAGCTAGAAATCACGTACACCGAGCCGGCTGTAAAAGGAGATACATCTACCAATGCATTGAAAAGTGCTACGGTAGAAACTGGAGTGGAGATCAGAGTACCTTTATTTATCAACCAAGGTGATCGCGTAAAGGTAGATACTCGCACAGGAGATTATATTGAACGCGTAAAATAATTTATACGAGTTTACTATTCCTTCAATAGCACAAACGCGGCCTCTGGTAAGATCCAAAGGCCGCGTTTGTGATTTAAAGACGGGATAAGTCGCCAAACCATTGCGGCAGCACAAAGAACCAACTGGATGGAAAACATGACGAAGGACGAACTGAGAGCCAGTTTTAAGAATAAGCGTCTGGCGCTTTTGCCAGCAGAACGGCAAGCGTTGGATGATCAATTGCTGGAAGGGTTGAAAAGTCTGGACCTCTCCGCTGTAAGGTATGTACATATTTACCTGCCTATTGCGAAGTGGAAGGAGTACGATACGATGCCATTCATTCATTGGCTACGCCAATATCATCCTGAAATACATATCGTTGTTTCAGTATCTGAGTTGAAGCATGGCACTTTAGAACATTTTATCTGGAATACAGAATCGGTGGTGAAAAATGCTTGGGGGATTCCTGAACTTGTGTTACACCCCAATACGAATCGGGTAAATCCTACGGATATTGATTTGGTGGTGATTCCTTTATTGGTTTGCGACCACGAAGGAAATCGTATCGGTTACGGGAAAGGGTATTATGACCGTTTTCTACAAGCTTGTCGATCGGATGTACATAAGGTTGGTATCTCGTATTTCGAGCCATTAGATGAGCTTATTCCGGCAGATCCTTGGGATGTGCCGTTGGATAGGCTGATTACGCCAGCAGGATCAATTGTTTTCTAATATTTCTACGACACGTTATATTAAAAAAGCGATCAAGACTCCGAGTCTTGATCGCTTTTTTCTAATTAGCTGCGCGAAGCGCTTACAGTGCTTTTCTGAAATTGGCAACACTAGTTTTAACATCACCAGCATTGTTTTCCCAATTGTGTTCGTATTCTGCAGAGATCATTCCTTTGAAGTTCTGACGTTTCAGCTCTTCGATGATCTGTGGCATGCCGATCACACCCGTTCCCCAGTGCACATCGTGCGCCGATTTATCGTTAGCTACATTTAGATCTTTGAAGTGCATATGGTATACTTTTCCTTCTAGTTTTTTCAAAGATTCTACTGGATTCAATCCTGAGCGCTCCCAGTGACCGACATCAGCCGCTGCACCCATTTTGTCACTTCGGCCTTCAATCGCTCTTAATACAGTTGTAGGATCCCAATACGTCGAAGGGTCTGGGTGATTATGAATGGCTACTTTAATGTTGTGCTCATCGCACAATTTAGATAAGATGTCCAAATGTTCTGCCTTTGGCTCACACACGATCACGCTGATGCCCATTTCTTTCGCGAATTCAAAGATCAGACGCCATTCCGCTTCGTCTTTTCCATCCACTACGCCGTAAGCATTTAAGGTGATGCCATTTTCAGACAATAATTCTTTAGCTTTTTTGCGGCCTTCGGCAGATAGTTGATGGCCAGTTTTATCCGAACTACCTTTGGTCAAATCTTGACCAGGATACATTTCTACGTGTTGTAATCCCGCTTCTTTGATCTTTTGCAATGCTTCTTCGAAAGAGAATAGACGAAATGTATACGCTTGTGCGCCCAGTTTCCATCCTAATTCTTCTTCTGGATAACTTGCTGCAACCGATGTGCTGCTGTCTGCCGTTTCTTCAGCAGTGTTTTGAGATGTTGAATTGTTGTTGCAAGCAGTCATAGTCCATGCTAGCACGGTCACCAAAGCTGCTTGTAGCATCGTGGTTTTTAGTTTCATAGTGATGATTTATTAGTGATTAGTTTTGTATGATTTCAAGGCCATTTTTGATACGATTAGCCACTTGCTCTTTGCCAAGGGTTTCGACAATCACAAAGACATCTGGACCAAATTTTCCGCCTACCAACATGATGCGCAACGGGAGCATCAACTCTCCTACTTTCAATCCAGATTGTGCAATTTTCTCTTTAAATATAGTTTCTAAATGACTCGCCGTCCAGTCAGATTGTTCCTCAAAAAGCGCAATTACTTCTTCGAAGAAAGCTGTCTTTTCAGGTGTCCATTTTGGTTTTACCGCAGCTGTATCCAAGGATTCTGGCGCCTGAAAGAAATATGAAGCATGTTCCCAGAAGTCCGCAACGAAGGTCATCCGGTCTTTTACCAACGCCAAGGTTGTATTTACTTTATCTGCCTCCGCATTGATGCCTTTTTCGGCTAATAATGCTATGATTTGAGGAACTAACTCTTCATTTGGTGTGCGTTGGATCCATTCTCTGTTGAACCATTTAGCTTTTTCAAAATCAAATTTTGCGCCCGCTTTGCTGATGCGCTCGAATGAGAACTTTTCAATAAGCTGCTCCAACGTGAAGAATTCTTCTTCTGTGCCATCATTCCATCCCAACATCGCCAACATATTGACAAATGCTTCTGGTAAGAAACCTTTCTCGCGGAATCCTATCGTCGTATTCCCAGATGCAGGGTCAGTCCAATTCATCGCATATACAGGGAATCCTAAACGGTCGCCATCGCGTTTACTAAGTTTTCCGTTGCCATCTGGTTTTAAGATCAATGGCAAATGCGCCCATTGTGGCATTTCTCCTTTCCATCCCAAATATTCCCAAAGCAAGATGTGTACGGGTGCAGATGGAAGCCATTCTTCGCCACGGAAAACGTGGGAGATTTCCATCGCTTTGTCGTCCACTACCACGGCTAGATGATACGTAGGCATGCCATCGGCTTTTAAAAGTACTTTATCATCGATTAAGCTAGTTTCAAAAGCGACACGACCGCGAATCATGTCTTCGAAAGAAACGGTTCCTTCTGCAGGGATTTTGATGCGGATCGTGTGTGGGTGGCCTTCGGCCAATAAGCGCGCTACTTCTGCTTCATCCAAGCTTAGGGAGTTGCGCAAATCAAGGCGGTTTTCGTGGCTATAGCGAAAGTTTGGTTGCAGTTTACGCTCTTCGTCCAGCTCTTCAGCCGTGTCGAAAGCGTAATAAGCGTGTCCCTTTTCGATTAATTGCTCGGCATATTGACGATATGAAGGTTTGCGCTCGCTTTGGCGATATGGTCCGAATGAGCCCGGTTTCTCCGGACTTTCGTCTGGTGTGATACCACACCACGCTAGACATTCGTTGATGTATGATTCTGCACCAGCTACAAAACGCGTCTGGTCGGTGTCTTCGATACGAAGAATGAAATCTCCTTTGTGATGTTTTGCAAATAGATAATTGAACAATGCGGTACGTACACCGCCCAGATGCAAACCGCCTGTAGGGCTGGGCGCAAAGCGCACCCGAACTTTCTTTTCCAAACTCATAACCACAAAACTACATATTATTTCCCGATCGTGACAGCGTAAATGGCCTCCTGCTAATTAGAAAATGCCTATTTTGTAAAGCGATTTAGAAAACTATGCAACGAAATCCGTACCGTCACCATCGACAACATTGGAAGTTATTTCTGTTTTTATTTGCAGCTATGATTGCGGCAGCATCCCTGCTATACACGAATTATCTGACCAAAAGTCTGTCAAAATCTGAGCGCACTAAGGCCGAAGTGTGGGCCATGAGTACGCGAACAATCGTTTCCTTGCCAGATGTGAATGACGAATTTATCAGTTTTATTTACGCGGTACGTGATAGTCTTTCTTTGCCAGCAATCATTACAGATGACACAGGAGATATAATCTTTTGGCGTGATTTAGACAGTACACGGACAAATATTCAGACAGAAGCAAGTGACACCTTGTCATCCAAGCTGGTGTATGATCCGGGCTATTTTGCAAAAGAGCTCGCCGAAATGCAGCGCCGACATGCGCCCATTATCATTGAGTTGGAAACGGCAGGACAGAAATGGTTTGTGTATTATAAAGATTCGGATGCCCTGCGGCAACTTCGGATCTTTCCATACATACAATTGTCTTTAATCGCGATATTCTTGATTATTGCATATACCGTATTCAATTCTATCAAACGCTCGGAAGAAAACTTAGTATGGGTCGGAATGGCCAAAGAGGCTGCACATCAGCTCGGTACGCCGATTTCCTCTTTAATGGGTTGGCTGGAGCTGGCTCGAGCAACCTTTGATACAGAAGACAGTACGTTGTTTGACGAGATGGAGCGCGATGTATATCGGCTGGAAGTGGTAGCCGATCGCTTCTCAAAAATTGGTTCCGATCCGCATCTTTCCAATCACAATATTTATCATGTGGTCAAAGAGTACATGGATTACTTTCGCGTGCGTACCAGTGGCCGTATTTCTTTTGAACTGGAAGGTGATCAACATGTGGAAGCCATGCTCAATGTACAGCTGTTTGATTGGATTGTGGAGAATCTCTTGAAAAACGCGGTGAATGCGATCGAATCGGAAGGCAAGGTGCACATCTCCATTCATGAAAATATCGCTAAAGAAGAAATCTTCATGGATGTGAGCGACACGGGGCGTGGTGTGCCAAGATCGAATTGGGAAACAATTTTTCTGCCTGGTTTCACCACAAGGAAACGTGGCTGGGGCTTAGGCTTGAGTTTGACCAAAAGAATGGTGAAACTACATCGTGGCCAGATATTTGTGAAGGAATCCGAGGTGGGCAAGGGTACCACATTCAGAATAATTTTAAAAAGTAATTTGAGATATGAACCAACTCAAATCGGATGATTATCCGGCGATTTACAAGGAGTATATCGATAGTGTAACCGAACCGGTTATGAATGAACTCGCAGAAAAATTGAACTCTTTTCCAGAGTTTGTGCGTAGCATTCCCGAGGAGTTAGGTACTTATGCTTATGCCGAAGGCAAATGGACGGTAAAGGAAGTACTTTGTCATCTTTTAGATGCCGAACGCATTATGGCGTATCGTGCCTTGCGTTTCGCGCGCAATGACATGACAGCCTTAGCCTCTTTTGAGCAAGATGAGTTTGTGGCCAATGGTCGACATAATGAACGGTCTTTTGAAAGCATTATTGAGGAGTTTATGGCTTTACGACAAGCCAACATTCTATTGTTTAAAACATTTAATGAAACGGAGTTGAGTCGCAAAGGCATGGCATCTGATCGCTTGATTAGTGTAGAGGCGTTTATTTACATTATTGCTGGCCACATGAATCATCACATGACCATTTTGGGCAGTCGCTATCTCAAAGACAACAATAACAATAATAATCAAAAGCAACTGCATGTGGTTTAAGGAATACAGTATCGCTGAACTCAATGAGCTTTTCGGCAAGAATATGAGTGGCTTTCTAGGCATAGAGGTGATAGAAATTCGTGAAGATGCGCTTGTAGCGCGCATGCCGATCACTGATAGAGTGAAGCAGCCGTATGGGTTGTTGCACGGTGGCGCTTCTGTCGTGCTGGCTGAGTCGGTCGGTAGTGTAGCGACGAACCTCATTGTAGATCCAGAAAAATATGTAGGCGTGGGTTTGGAAGTAAATGCCAATCACTTACGTCCGGTGTTATCTGGTGAGGTCATTGCAACCTGTACGCCGTTGCATATTGGCGGCAAAACGCACGTATGGGATATCAAAATCAGAGATAGCAAAGGCAAATTGACTTGTGTGTCTCGTTTGACTGTGGCTATCGTCCGTAAATAAAAATTCCCCACATCTTGCTTAAAAGATGTGGGGAATTTTTATTTTCTCATTTTTACTTCGTGTAATGACTCACACGACCTTTACGACCGTCTACATCGATGGTAAATACCTGAATTTTTTCACCCGCTTTTAAAGATAAACCTCCTGCTGGAAATGGCTTTGCATTTGTGTCAGAGCCTGCGGTATAATGGATTGGAAAACCCGGATATTCGGCATTCGCCCATACTTTTCCATCTTTTGCTTTGAGTCCTACAGCGGGTAGGCGATAGTGAAATCCGCCGGCAAAGCTGCGCAATTTTGGTAGCTCCTGTTTACCGATCTTGTCAATAAATCCGGCATACGTTTGATCAAATGCTTTTTTATCGAAGTTAGCTTCGCTTTCCCATTCGCTCGCTGGTGCCCACGCACGTTCTGCCAAAGCAAAGAAACGCGGGAAGATCATGTAATCCATGGCATCATTATCCAACACGGTTTCTGCCCACAAAGCGCCTTTCAACCCTTTCAGGTGTTTTGCACCTGCTGCTGTCAGTCTTGTTTTGTCTTCAAAATGTTTTTTGCCTAGTGGCTTGCCACGATCTGTATATTCGATATTGGCAAAGTAACTTTCTGGAAGTAATGAATACGCATGGTATAAATCTGTTTTAGAAGCCCAAGTCAAACCAGGCTCTTCAAAGCGATTGTCCCAAGCCATATCAAAATAAAAGTTGCTCGCACTTACGAATACCGTATTATGCCCGGCGTTCGCTAGTTTATAAGCCAAATCTTCTTGGCCACCGCCGATGGTATTATTCCACACATCGAGCAAAAATCCACGATCGGCAAAAGCTTCATTTACTTCCATGCCTTTGCCTCGATTCACCATGCCCACTTCTTCCCATCCGGCCATAGTCAGCTCTTTTTCTTTCAGGATCTTATGTACGCGATCTATGTAATACGTCCACACTTCGTGTACCGAAGAATAACCTTGCTCTTTCATTAAAGCTTGCACTAGTGGTGATCCTTCCCAAGATCCGGTTGGCAGTTCATCACCGCCGATAGAAATAACTTTTAATGGTATGCCTGCTTCTGCATAGATAGCTTTAATCTCGTCCATGATGTGCGCAATGAAGCGATAGGTGCCAGGCATGGCTGGATTCATCACGTTATCTTGCCAAAATTGAGCAGAATAGTAGGTCGATGTGTCCTGAAAATCATTCATTAAGAACCGTTCGGCTTCTTCTTTTTGTCCGGCTTTCAATAAGCGATGGTAGCGAGCTTCCATGGCTTTCACTGCGGCGCGAGCATGTCCTGGCGTCTCCACTTCGGGAATCACGGTGACAAAGCGTTCATTCGCGTAGCGCAATAATTCTTTAAACTCCTCTTTCGATAAGTATTGTTTCTCTTTTACCGTGGCACCTGAGCCGTACGATGGCTGAATGCCAGATCCATCTGCATATTGCGGAGTTCTATTGGCTCCGATTGCAGTCAACTCAGGTAATGAAGGGATTTCCAAACGCCATCCTTCGTCGTCAATAAAGTGCAAGTGCAGTTTGTTTAACTTGTACCGCGCCATCACATCCACATATTTTTTAAGTGTTTGTAGATCTTTGAAATTGCGCGAAATATCCAACATCAAACCACGGTAAGCATAGCGCGGAGCATCTTTTACTTGTACAATTGGGAGCGAGATCGATTGGCTTGCTTGAAAATTGGGTGGAAATAAGGATAACAAAGATTGCAGTCCATAAAATGCCCCTTTGGCATGGCTAGCCTGCAGGCGAACGCCTTTGGCATCTACCGAAAGCTGATAGGCATCTTCAGCTAATCCTTCGACCTTTTCAATCGCTAATTGTGCATTGTTTGGTTGATCAACGTTTTTAAGACTCCACGTAGAAAAATCTTGAGCTACTTCATTTAATACGGTAGATAGCTCTTGTGCTATCGTAGCATCGATATAATAAGAGAAACCTTTTTTTAGTTCGTATTGACCTGCTGATGTGGTTAGAGATTGCGGAGTAGGCAAGATTAGCTGTGTATTCGTACCTTGAAATAACGCGTTTTTATCGTACAAGTCAGCCAGCATTTTGACGTGCTTCTCTGCCGATAATTGCGGCGCAGCGATCTCTGGATTCGGTAAAGCGATCACCTGACTTGGATCTTTTCGTGATTGCAGGTAAAATCCATTGGGCGATATAGAGGTATGTGTAATCGGAAAATCCGTCTTGTACGTTAAGAGCAATGAGTCGCGATTCGTCAGACGTATGGCTTCCTTAAAGTTGACGCGATATAGATTCCCATTCTCGTCAGATATTTTATATTTAGCTTGTTCTTGTTTCTTAAGATGATAGTTGGAATTGAACCAAAGATCATATGTACCTAGATCCAGCGCTTCGTTTTGGTTGTTTTTTAATACAATATCAAACTGCTTACCGGTAGTGTCATTTGGTGAAACTCGCCAACTTAAAGAATAAGGTTGTTGAGCGTATCCGATACTCAGGGCAACAAGATAAGCGGAAAGTGATAGGCCTATTTTTTTCATGGGATGGATATTACGTTGGTCTAAAATAGCTTTTTTAAAAGGTCGCTGCAATTTTTTAAAAATAATTTTGATCTGTAGGGATATAATTCTATATTTGCACACCGAAACAGAAAATCGGCCCGTTCGTCTAGGGGTTAGGACGCCAGATTTTCATTCTGGAAACAGGGGTTCGATTCCCCTACGGGCTACTAAAAAATGATCGAAAGCTACAAATCAACGATTTGTAGCTTTTGTCGTTTATGGGGTCCCGAAAAGTTCAAAACCTTAAAGAACCACCACAAATTCTCACGCTACAGCAACGATCTTCTTAACAACCTACTTCTAAAGTTTTAAAAAATTATATTTGCGAAGAACTATATTGCCTCACGCAGAAGTGCAAAATGGAAGAGCGCTCCAAACATATTGATCAATATTACATCGTAGGTTTAAAAAACCGCGATAAGGCTATTTTCGAAAAAGTCTACGATCTGTATTGGTCAAGCTTGTATATTTCTGCGTTTAACGTGCTTCGCAATAAAGAGCAATCCGAAGATGTCGTTCAAGAGGTCTTTAGCAGCTTATGGAATAATGCAGAATCATTGGCCATTCTAAACCTCAATGCTTGGCTATTCTCTGCTGTTCGGTACCAAGTTTTTAATATTTTAAGATCGGGCAAAGTGCGTACGCGCTTTGAAAACCTGTATATCGTGGAAGAACTCACACAGAATATCGGAGAGCTAAAATTAGTCAAGGAGGATCTGCATCGTCGCATGCTTGAAGGCATAGAACAACTGCCTCCGCGCTGTCGAGAGATTTTTATATTAAGCCGTATTGACCGCTTATCCCATCACGATATCGCCGTCAAATTAGCGATATCCGTCAAGTCCGTAGAAAACCAAATTTCTATTGCGCAAAAAAAACTTCGCATTTCCTTAAAGGATTTAGCGTACCTCCTTCCCTTGCTTTTTTACCGATCCTAGCTTCCTCCTATTATCTATAGTGATTGATAGAATTCCATTCTTCCGGATCAATCTTTCACGTATTAACACTGTTTTAATGTTTTTTTAATAAATTTTTCATTTTCCTTTGGGGGTTAGCTCGCATTAGCGTTACATACATATAAAAGGGGGTAATAAAACCTCGTGCCTGATTAACCGTACAATTAAGAAAAGATGGATCGCAATCACCTACATCAACTGGTAGACAAACTCAATAGTGGTCAACTATCTGCTGACGAGCGGCAAGAACTCATGGACTATTATAATAGCTACCAATGGTCTTCTGCTTGGGATGCGTCTTCCATGGGCGAAGAATCTGTCGTAAAAGCGGAACTTTTTGCTCGAATCCAAGAAAACCAATACGCAAGCAAATCTAGAACAGGTAGATCCTTATCATTTTATATGCGGATTGCAGCATCCCTACTTTTGATCGGCGTTTTTTCGTGGATGACCTATGTCTTTGTCATCAATAAAGAAGATATGATCGTCGTGTCGACCGACAAGGAAACGAAAGAGATTGTGCTTCCAGATGGATCGACGGTGACTTTGAATGTAAATAGTTCGGTGAGCTATCCCGTTGCATTTACGGGCGATTCGCGTCAGGTTACATTTTCGGGAGAAGGATTTTTCGAAGTTCAGTCAGACAGTTTGCATCCTTTTATCGTGTCCACCCCACAGGTCAAAATTCGCGTGTTGGGCACTGCATTTAATGTGAAAGCATATCAAGAAGACCCTGCTGTAGAGACCTCACTGATACACGGGAAAGTAGAGGTGTTGAAGGCTGACGATGGCAAGTTACTCAGTACCCTTAGACCACATGAAAAAATTGTGGTGAAAAAGGAGCATTTAAATTCGAATAAGAACAAGACGAGCATGCCAAAGATCGCTATTCAAACACTTGATTTTCTAGAAGACGATGATCTATCCAGTCCGGTCGATGTCGCATGGAAAGAGGGCAAATTTGCTTTTGTCTCGATGCCGCTACAAGATATCGGTAGAGAGATGAAAAGAAGATATGGCGTAGAGATAAAAATTGAGAATGATGAAATCGCCAATAATCGATATTCAGCCACATTTGAGAAAGAGGGTATTGATGAAATGTTGCGTGCACTCATTATGGTGAAACCATTTTCGTATAGGAAGGAGGGCAGTATCATTGTAATCTACTAACTCAACTAATTAGTAGTGCACAGAAACTGTCAAGACAATTCTGTACACTACCGGTTTTAGTAATCGAGAGGTTTTAAGATTGGCGTCCGTACCTCTCTATTGATTAACTATTAAATCCATTCTAAATCTATGAATAATTTTTTAAAGCAGAATCGCTTTAACCAGACTTCTGTTTGCCCTAAAGTTTTAATATATATGAAACTGACGCTATTATTGGTATGCATCGGCACACTGAGTGCAGCGGCCAATGCCATTGCTCAAAACAAGGTTTCGGTGAATTACCGGAATACTTCTCTACATACATTCTTACATGATATGGAGCAGAAGTCCAAAGTGCGCTTTGTGTATAGTGATGATTTATTTGATCAGAATATCGAAGTTTCGGTGCGTGCGACCAATGAAGATGTCGTAGCGGTTTTAGAGCGTGCTTTTGAAGGCAAGGATATCACCGTATCAAAGGTCAATAATACGTTGTACGCAATACATCGACAAGAAAAAGAAAGATCAGCTCTTGATAACTCCAATCAAGAAAAAGAAGTAACTGGTCGCGTCGTGGATCAAGAGGGAAATCCACTTCCTAAAGTTACGTTCTGGGTGGTCGGTACACGTTATGGAGGAACGACATCCGAAGCGGGTAGTTTCCGCATCATTCCACCAGAAGGTGGTACTCAAATTGAATTTAAATATTTAGGTTTTGTAACCCGTATCGTGGCCATCGGCGATGGAAAAATGGGAGATATCGTGTTACAAAAGCAAGATAATGTGTTAGAAGAGGTCGTCATCAATACAGGTATGTTTGAGCGTAAAGCGGGGACATTTACTGGAAGTACGTCGACTTTTAATCAGAAACAGATCAAAGAAGTGACCAATCAAAACGTATTGTCTGCGTTGGCCATTTTGGATCCTGCTTTTCAAATGCTAGCTAATAATGATTTTGGCTCTAATCCCAACATGATTCCAGATATTCAGTTGCGCGGACAAACCGGCTTTTCCGAGGATTTACGTACAGAGTACAGCAACATTGCCAATCAACCACTCTTTATTGTGGATGGTTTTGAGTCGACTATACAGCGGGTATTTGACTTGAATATCAACTTTATTAAAAGTGTCACGATATTAAAAGATGCTGCCGCGAAAGCGATGTGGGGTGCCAAAGCGGGTAATGGCGTGGTGGTTATTGAAACATTGCGACCACAGGTTGGGCAAATGCGTATTTCATACAATGCCAGCTTAAATATTCAAGCGCCAGACTTGAATAGCTACCGGATGACCAACAGCCACGAAAAAGTACAAGCCGAGGTGTTAGCGGGTAAATACTTCTCTGCGAATCCAGAAACGCAAGCAGCGCTTACCAAAGTATATTCTCAAAATCTCAAAGCAGCGTTGGACGGAGTCGATACCTATTGGCTTTCGCAACCACTGCAAAATGGTATAGGTCAACGTCATTCGGTAACGCTTGATGGCGGTGAAGAGAGCCTGCAATATTCGGTCAATCTGGGTTACAATAATGTTAAGGGCGTGATGATCGGATCGGATCGTGACAACTACACCGGTCAGTCTGTGCTAGTTTACAGAAAAGGGAAACTTTCTGCCACCAACAACTTAACGGTTGATCGTAACTTTTCTCATAATAGCCCGTACGGCACCTTCCGCGATTATGTACGGATGAATCCGTATTGGCGTGTGCATGATGATAATGGTAATCTTATTAAATCATATACTATTGGTACTGGCGCTTCTAGCCTGATCGTAGGAAATCCATTGTACAACGGCACGCTAAATTCTAAGGATGGAAGTAACTATACGACCATTACCGAAAACTTTCAGGTGGACTATAGGCAAAATGATAATTTGAGGTTCAATGCGCGTGTAGGATACAACCAACAAAATACGGCAACCGACTTTTTCCGCTCTGCTTTACATACCGATTACTTGAATGTTTCACCGACGAGTGCGGAGTATCTAAATCGAGGAACATATAGAATAACCAATGCTTTTCAAAAAGCATATACCGTAGACTTAAGTGCGATTTACAATAAAGTAATTGGAAAACATGAGTTCTACTTCAATGGTATTTTGACCGCTAACGAAAACGTTACCGAGATGAATGGGATGAGCATGGTCGGTTTTCCTAATGATGAGTTGAATAATATCTCGATGGGTAAGCAATACCAAGAAGGAACAAAAGCACTGGGCACGGAGAATACCGTGCGTGTTGCTGCCGCTACTGCTGCCCTCAACTACGTGTTGGATAGAAGATTTTTGTTGGACGCTTCGTTTCGCCGAAATGCTTCCTCGCAATATGGCCGTAATGCTAAATGGGGTAATTTCTGGTCAGTAGGTGCAGGGTGGAATTTGCACGAAGAAGAATTTGTGCGAAACCTCGGTTGGGTCGATTTGTTCCGCATCACAGGTAATACGGGCGTAACAGGAACGCCTCCAGGACAAAACGCGTATCAAGCATTAGCCACTTACAATTATATATTAGACAGAACGTACAATGGCGACATGGGTTTGGAGCTGATGGCTCTGGCCAATCCTAACTTGCAATGGCAAAAAGTAGCAGAGACGAATTACCGCGCCGAGTTTGGATTTTTAAATCGCTTCAATGCTAGTTTCGACTATTACATCAAGAATACCAACAACCTGTTGTTGAGTCTGGAGATTGCACCTTCGCTAGGCTTCTCCGATTATGCAGAGAATATTGGCGATGTACAGAACAAGGGATTCCAAGCGACCTTGAATTACCGTTTGATAAAAGATACAGGCCGAGGTTTGAATGTGAATATTTTCGGAAATGTAGCACACAATACCAATAAGATTCGTCGTATTTCAAGTTCCTTAGAAGCATTGAATAATCTGAATAGCGATAAATATGATGAGATAGGAGGCGACGGCCAAGCTCTCGCTCCAAAAGGCGATAGACAGCGGCCAGCACGACGTTATGAAGTCGGTCGTTCCATGTCAGCGATATGGGCCGTACGATCTTTGGGTATTGACCCATCTAATGGTCAGGAAATATTCTTAAAGCGCGATGGCACCATGACGTACCAATGGGCTGCAGAAGATCAAGAAGTATTGGGCGACACGCAACCGCTATACAACGGAACGTTTGGAGCAAATGTACAGTACAAGGATCTGAGTGTGAATTTTGCCTTCACCTATCGTTGGGGCGGACAGATGTACAACTCTTCTTTGGTGAGCTTAGTGGACGATGCAGACTTTAATTACAACGTGGATATTCGTGCATTGGAAGATCGTTGGAAGCAACCGGGTGATGTTTCCTTGTTCAAAGGAATTACCGAATTGAGCTCCACTGCTACGCGCCCGACCTCACGTTTTGTGCAAGATTACAATGAGTTTATTTTTTCATCGGTGAGTCTGTCGTACAATTTTACAAGAATGGGCTTTGTAACCAAGTCACCATTCAAAAGTTTAATGGCGACCTGTAATCTAAACGACTTAGGACGATTGAGTACCGTTCGCATTGAGCGTGGAATCGACTACCCCTATGCTCGTACACTATCGTTTAGTGTGAGTGCAAGTTTTTAGTAACCATTTATTAGAAGAAATACAATGAAAGCATATACTACATATTTACATATTGGAATTATCGCTCTGGCGGTATGTCTATCATCGTGTGAGAAATGGCTGGATGTAGCTCCACAAACTCAAATTGAGGCGGATCGCGTTTTTGAAAAAGAATCTGGATTTCAAGATGCTCTGACCGGCGTATACGTCAAAATGACGGATCAAAAGTTGTATGGGAGAGAGTTGACCTTTGGCATGTTGGATGGCCTCGGCGGGCAATTCAATGGCTTGGCTACAGCGAATGAATATTACTCCACCATAAACTACGATTACAATCAAGAGACCTTTATCACAAAATCGGGAGATGTATTCGAAAGCGGCTACAACACCATAGCCAATATCAATATGCTCATCTCCAATTTAGATAGCAAAGGGCCAAGCTTGTTCTCCGGTGTCAATTACCATACTATTCGAGGTGAAGCTTATGGACTTCGTGCTTTTCTGCATTTTGATTTAGTACGGTTGTATGGATCTGCCATCGCGGCCAACGGAGAGACAGCGCTTGCCATTCCCTATATGGATGCGGTTAGTGTGACTCCAAAAGAACGCTTATCAACGCGCGCTATTCTAAATCGCGTGATAGCAGATTTGGAGATCGCTGCCGAAGAGTTGAGAATGTACGATCCTATTGTCCCTGCCAATGCGGCAAATGCCACAACCTACCTGCGTGATCGATACTTAAAATTCAATTACTATGCGGTAAAAGCATTGCAGGCGCGCGTATATCTGTATGCGGGCGACAAAGAGCGTGCCTTGGCTGCGGCCAAAGCGGTGATTGAGTCTAATGTGTTTGAATGGACACCATCTTCAGAAATCGCCACTACGGTGGAAGGAAATAGAAACCGTGTATTCACACAAGAGCTCATCTTTAGCTTGTATATCAATGGTATGTCTACGATTACAAGTCCTTTTTATGATGAAGGTGTATCAGGTGCTCTTTTGAAAAGATCTGACTTCGATTATTCAAACCTATTTGACAATAAAGATGATTACCGGTTTGTCTATTTGACGAAATACAGCGATGCGGTGTGGGCTAGATATTCTACCAAATTTGTACAACCGCCATCTTCACAAGCAGCTTTTAGCAATCGTATGCCGATGATACGTAAGTCGGAACTCTATTACATTGCAGCAGAATGTTTGTTCGAAACCAATCCACAGGAAGCCATAAACTACCTAAATACCGTGCGCACGCATCGTAATGCAGGTGAGTTATCGTCTTCCTTGTCTTCAGCAGATGTAGAAGGGGAAATCAAAAATGAATACCGCAAAGAATTGATCGGCGAAGGGCAGATCTTTTACTATTACAAGCGTATGAATGCGGAGCAAATTGATGGTGTGTATATCACAATGACAGAGAATACGTATGTATTGCCTTTGCCTGATCGCGAAATATCTTATGGACAATAATTCGAAAGGAATAGCAAGATGAAGACATATTTTAAACAGATAAATGCAGCTATTATACTTTCGAGTGTGATTGCGTTTTGGAGCTGCGAGAGAGATATTATAGGATACGAGCAAGATGCACGCGTCTATTTCTTTGAGCGCGCCAATGATGTTACTGCTACGCGTATTACACAGCGCAGCTTTACATTCTTAACCTTAAAAGAAGAGCAACAGAAGGATACCCTACACATCAAAGTAAAAACAATGGGCGAAGTGTCTGCCAACGATAGATATCCCATTGCAAAAACGATCAAGGAAGGTACGACAGCGGTGGAAGGAACCGATTATGAATTTATTCCAGGATTGGTTGCTGCCAATCAGATTGAAGGTTACGTAGCCGTGGTTTTACATCGTACAGTACGCCTCAAGCAGGAAACAGTAATGCTGAATCTCACCATTGGAGAATCGGCTGATTTTAAGGGTGGTGTGCGTGAAGATGATACATTTTCACTGAGTTGGTCTGACCGTTTAGTGCGTCCAGATAATTGGCCATTTGCTTTTGGAGCCTATAGTAATGTGAAGTATCAGTTTGTGATCGATGAACTGGGGATTGCGGATTATCCGGCGCAGTTGAGCCCACGCATTGAAGCAAAACCCGGCGAATATTCATTAGCCGATTTGACAGATATGGCCAGTCAGCTTCGCATCCGATTGAGAGAAGTAAATGAACAGAATGTAGGCAATCCCAATTATCCTTTACGGGATGAAAATGGGGTGTTGATCGTATTTTAAAAAGGAGCATACACATGAAAGGAATAATATATTTAGTAATGGGGCTATTTTTTGCCGCTTTTACAAGCTGTAAAGAAGACCTCGGCTCGTATGACTATGTCGATACGGATATCGTTCAGATCGATACCACCGGAATGGGATCTACTTACCGTATAATTCGTTTATCCAATCTAAAAATTTCACCGAAAATCCGTGTTCCCGAAGGGCATAATGGTACCTATCAATGGTTGTTGTATGCGAAGCAAACTTCCAACAATTCTTCGATGAATTCGAAAGAAATTTCGGATCGTCCAGATTTAGATGTTGTTATCGCAGAACCTATTGGCGAGTATGTTGCAGAATTAATTGTAACGGATCAGACAACGGGTATCAAGTCTAATGTGACGTTTAATGTCAGTGTAACCGCCAATATGGAATTTGGGATGATGATCTTGTATCAAGGTTCGGCCGGTGGCGATGTGGATTTTATTCGTACGCCAGCGTTGTCTAGTACCATTACCGAGAAAACCCATGTCAAAGGCTTATACAGCCTCTCGATGGGCAAGCCGCTTAGCGGTCAAGCCAAATTTATCTGGAGCGCCTACCAAGCGTTTCAGATTACCAACTGGATCACTTTAGGAAGTGATAATTACCTAGCACGTTTCAAAGGTGGAGATTTTACATTTATTCGTGATCAAGAAGATATTTATCGTCGCAGAGAGACAGAAATCAACCCGCAAGCTTATGTATATAACAGCAATTCATTGCATGTGTTGGTCAATGGTAAAAAACTACATGTTACTGGAAATGGATTTTACGAAAGTGATATCAAATTTCCGGGAGCAGTAGATGGCAATTATGAGGTAGCGCCTTATTTGGTGCAGCGTCACGCATCAGCGTTCTCTACCATAGCTTATGATCAAAAAAATGGTCGCTTCATTCGATATTATCTATCTAATAACTCCATTGGTGATTTCGCTCAGCCTACACCAGGTCAGTTGTTTAGCTTGAGAAATGTTGGCAAAGATATGCTCTACATGTGCAATGGTGCTTCCAATTATACCTATGCTTTCTTTAAGGATAAAACAGGCAACGGTCGGTGGATGCATGTCATAGATTTTACAAAAAGTGTAGATGGAGGTGATTTAGCTGTGGGTATGTACGATATGGCAGCTTTGCCAGAGATAGAGCAGGCCAAGTATTATCAAGTGAGTGGTTTTGGTGGTTTTGCTTACTACGCTACTCGTGATAAGATATATAATTATGCCTACCGCAACGCCAATACCGCGAGTGTCGCATTTCAAGTGCCTGCGGGAGAAGAGATTACGTGCATGCGATTTTACAAGCCTATTCCGAATATTAGAGTTACAGACAAAGAAGAAAGAGTGTTATACGTAGCAACATGGAATGGCACGGCAGGTAAAGTCTACGAACTAGCCTTAAATGAAACCTCAGGTGTTATTTCATCTAACCCCGTTAGCACATTTGAAGTGGGAGGCCGCGTCGTGGATATGGCTGCCAGAGCTACCAATTAAAAGCTAAAAAACAACGAGAATTAAGCAACAAATACGAAATGAAGAATATCAAGAACAGAATTAAAGTATTAGCCGCAGCCATTTTTTTCAGCACTTCGGCGATAGCACAGACGCCAAACTTTAAGGTGACGCCGGAATTTCCGAAGGAAAATGAAAAGGTAGAACTTAGCTATGATGCCAGACAGACATCGTTGAAAGATGCAAAGGAAATCACCGCTACGCTCACAGGATATCAAAATTTTACATGGACACAGGAGCAGCTCAATTTCACTAAGCGCGATTCCGTGTGGACCGCTAATTATGTTATCCCATCAGGATTGGGTTTGATGAACCTTGTCTTTCAATCAGGAGAATTGATGGATTTGGGTGGAGATCAGACCTATTCTTACATTCTATCCGCACCTGACGGACGTCAAATATCGGGCGGTATGCTGGGCTGGGGTTTGCTACGTACACCTCATATTGTAAAAGGCGTTCCGTATGTGGTAGATAGCGCTTCGTACAAGACGGATGAAATTCTGATGATGTGGGTAAAGTACGAATTGCAGTATCACCCGGAAAATAGATTCAAAGTATTGTATGCGGCAGCATCTGCCTTGAAGCATATGAACACAGAAGCGTCTTTAGGGAAACTGAATAATGAGCTGAATACGCTCATGCAAATCCCTGATTTGAAAGAGGAAGATCTTTTGGAAATTCAGAAGGTGTATAAAGAGGTCTTAAACGACGATGCTAAAGCTGCAGAGTTACAGACACTGATCACCACACGCTTTCCTGATGGTCAGTATGTTAAAGATCAACAACGGTTGGCCGATTTCAAGAAGTTTACGGAAGCAAGCACTGATGAAACCCGTTTAGCATTGGCAAAATCATTCTTGGATAAACATCCGTACAACGAGGCGGAAGCGGCTTTTAATGATGCCAATCGTATTAGTTACATCACAGTGTACTGGAGTTTGTCTGTCTACACTAGTATGGCTAAAGATCTGGCAGCATACACAAAATACATTTCTACTTTGGCGCCTTATGAGGCCATGAGTAATGTAATCTACCGTACATTAGATGTGCCTTATTTATCGCAGAAAAGCATGAATGCACAAGAGATTTTACCGTATGCTCGCGTGGTAATGGACAGGTTGAAGTATTACAGAGATAATTTTCAAGGCGATAAATATGCAACTTTGTACTATACCAACGCCGATCTGTTTGCGAAGATATTAGTAGACAATGGCCTTTTTGATGAAGCATTTGAATACGCTTCTGCTGCGCAGAGCATTCAGAAGTACGAGCGTGCTGACCTAAATGATACGTATGTCCGTGCCTTAGAAGGTCAGAAAAAATCCAAAGAGTTGAGACAAGCGCTGGAGACAAGCTATAGATTGAATCAAAGTTCCACCTATATGTTGGATCTGATGAAAGCACTATACATCGTTGATAATGGATCCGAAAAAGGGTATGATGCCTATATAGCTTCTTTAAAAGACGCAAGTAAGGGCGAAGAATTGAAAGCTAAGGTCAACAAGTTACTCATCAGCAAAGAAGTGCCTAACTTTCAGTTGAAAGATCAATACGGCAATACAGTTTCATTAGCTGATCAAAAGGGAAAAATTGTTGTGCTAGATTTTTGGGCTTCTTGGTGCGCACCTTGTAAAGCAGCTTTCCCAGGTATGAAACTCGCTGTCGATCATTTCAAAAACGATGATAATGTGGTTTTCTTTTTCGTAGATACGCAAGAGAAAAAAGGTGATATGACGGAGTATGTGAAAAATTATATGGAAGAGAATAATTATCCTTTTACCGTATTGTTGGATGGCGACAGCAAAGCATCGACAAGCTTTGGTGTAGGCGCTATCCCGCACAAGATTGTGGTAGGGCCAAATGGGAAGATGCGGTTTTCAGAAGTAGGCTATATGGGCAGCGCTTCAGAATTATCGGATGAGATTATTGAGATGGTACGTGTGTTAAAAGAGGGTAAATAGTATGAGGAAGTTGATTAACCTATTGGTTTTGTCTATGTGTTTGATTCCAGGATTAGGTTTTGCACAGCAGTACAAGCAAGAGGATGTTATTATCAAGACAAAAAAAGATACAATACAAATCGGTGCGACGATTACTGTTCCTGCCAGTGCCGGTTCATTTCCTGCCCTAGTTCTACTTTCTGGGACTGGGGCGCAGGATCGTGATGGTACCATGGCGGGGCAAAAGTTATTTGCTCAGGTAGCAGATTACTTGAGTCAGCGCGGATACATTGTATTACGCATGGATGATCGTGGTGTGGGCAGAACCACAGGTAATTATATGGATGCGACCACCGCGGATTTTGCTAAAGATGCTTTGGAAGCGGTGGAATATCTAAAAGCGTACCCACAAGTAGACGTCAATAAAATCGGTCTTCTTGGACATAGTGAAGGCGGCGCTGCAATGTCAATTGCCGCTTCTCAATCGGATGATATTACTTTCTTGGTAAGTTTAGCTGGTCTAGCGACTAATGGTATGGAGTCACTACTTGTTCAAAACGAAAATATCGTACGTAATTCGCCTGCTACACCTGTAGATCAAGAGCGCTACAATCAAATTAATAGATTGATGTTCTCTACAGCTTATCAATATGCGGAGTCGGATAGCTTACATAGTAAGTTGAATCAGGTGTATGATTACTGGAAGCTTAAAGACGATTTGTACTTCAAGACATTGGGTATAGAGCATGATCATTTTAGGTTTCCCATCTATTCTTACTCATCGTATGCCTCTGGTCCATGGTATAGATATTTTGTGCGCTATAACGCAGAGAAAGTATTAAGTCATGTAACAGTGCCAATCTTAGCGATCAATGGAGATAAAGATATGTTTGTGGATCCAACCAATCTAGACGGCTGGAAAAATTATAGTCAGTCAGGACAAAAAGGTTTGGTCACTACGATCTTATTGCCGCAGGTCAATCACCTGATGCAACAATGTGTGACTTGCGATACGAAGGAATATGCGGAGCTAGGCGCCATGCCGATCAGTACGCTGGAGCTCGTGGGTGATTGGTTAGACAAAACGGTGAAATAATGAAGCAGCGTTTTTTTCTGATCGTTTTGTCTTTGGGGCTATTCGGTACACTATCCGCGCAGGAAAGTCAGTCTACCAAAAAGGTGAATACGATTATAGAGCATCTCAATACCAAGAATGGCGATGCATTGTTGCGTATGATGGCAGATAGTGCCCGCATTGGCAATCTACCGAAGGTAGATAACAGCAAAGTGGTGCCAGAGATTTTATCTAAATTCAATAGCATAACAGATTTTTCTGTGTCTAAAGAAGAGCGTTTGCCCAATGGTGATCTGATGATTTCTTTGCGTGTCACCTACCAAGATGGTAAGGAAGGCAAGCCTACTTTCGCCTTTAATAAAAAGGGAGATATCGTTAATCTAGGCATCATTAAGGCTCGACTGACTGGCAATCCAGAGCGCGCATTGGCAGATGCCTTGTCGACTGCTATCCAGCCAGATACGGTTCAAATTCCATTTCAAATGATGAATGGTCTTATTTATGTACCTGCAACACTGAACAATCAACAAGGATATTTTATGTTTGATAGCGGTGCTCCAGTACTTATTCTTCGGAAAAAGTATATCAGTGAAGCCCATATCAGCAAGGATGTCTCTGTCGATTTCACTGGGATGGGCGGCATGATGCAAGACGTAAAATGGGCGACAGGAAATACCTTAGATTGGGGAGGTATCCAATTGAATGACTTAGATGCTCCGGTCGCTTCCATGGATGACATGGAGTTAGAAAATGGCGTTCCTATTTTTGGCTTGATGGGCTACGGCATTCTGAAAGGATATCAGCTTACCTTCGATTACAACAAGCAAGTACTTTTATTAGAAAAGGTGGATGAGCAGGGCAATTTGACAGGTGCTCAATTTGCTAAAGGCGAAATTCTTGCTAGCTCCGTCATGCGTATGAAAAGGCATATTCCAATCATCGATGTAATGGTAGATGGAGCGATCTATCCGATGGGAATCGACTGTGGTGCCAATGCAAATGTGATTAAAGTAGCAGCAGCGGAGGACCTAGCCGAACATATGGATTATGAGGAAGAGCAGGTCGCCATTAACGGAGTTGGCGGCTCTGCCCAGAATAATAAAGTGGGATTTTTGATGCATTCCACTGTTGGAACGGTTGCGTTCGAAGATATGTACACCGCCGTGACAGATCAAATGATTGGCGGAGGCGCTGGCGAGCAAGCATTGCCTATTGTCGGTTTATTAGGAACTCCCTTTTTGAATCAATATAAAATGACGTTAAATTTCAATAAAGGAGAGATTTCCTTTTATCAAAAATAAGTGTTCGTAGTTTAGTTTAATAAATATAAGAGCCTGTTACCGAAAGGAAACAGGCTCTTTGAGATTAGCACTGTAATTGAAAAATCATGAAGAAATGCTCAAAACATCAGTTCCTGATAGTTTTTCGAAATTAGGATTTTGTTGCCGCTTGATAGGGCTTTTTAGCTGCTTCGATTAATTCCTTCATCTCCATTTTGATGTAATCTACATTGGGCGATGAGCCGGTTAAGAAATAACGGATGTTGCCGTCGGCATCGATTACAAACTTTGCTGGAATGCCTCTTACACCAAACTTTCCAGCCAATACTTCTCCAGTCTGCGCGTCTTTCTGGTCATCATACAATACCTCAAAAGGGTAGTTGTTTTTCTCGATGAATGATACCACATTTTTCTTGTATTCTTTGTCGCGTTCCCAAGTGTTGATGAACAAGAATTGCACATTTTCATCGTTCTCGTACATGGCTTGAGCAGCTTGCATGCCCGGGAAGGAACGAATACAGGGCTGACACCAAGTTGCCCAGAAATCCAACACCACCACTTTGCCTTTCAGGCTGGCCAAGCTCACTTTTTCACCCTTAAGATTTAGCAAGTCGAATGCTGGTGCCTCTTTGTAGATGGCCATTTCTTTAATGTGCTCCTGAATAGATTTTACCAGCTCCTGTTTCAGACCAGCATTAAACCGTTCATAGCCCTGCATAGAACCATTCAGCTCAGCGTAGAGTCTTTTCAAATCATTCTCTACGTTAAACTGCCCTTTGGCATACAGTTTTGAAAGCACATTATACGCCTCCAATTTACGATTCGTGCCCATCAATGATTTGTAGTACACGTTTGATAAGCCGTCCGCTTGTTCAGGCGCAACCGCCATCGCTTTCTCAATAAGATCCAACGCTTCGGCGTACTCTCCTCGGTTTACCAAGATACCCACGTACGCAGACATAGAGCTCGCATAACCCATGGCAGCAAATTTGGCTTTATTATCCTTTTGCTCTTCGGGCAGGCTAATATAATAATAAGCGTCGTCCATCGCGACCTTCAATAGCGGTGCTGCGGAAACTGTGTCGCCAGCCGCTAATAAAGTTTGTCCGACAGGCAGATAACCGTTTCCACGCCAAAAACGCTCGTGCATCTGCTCCAGATATTGAATGGCTTGCGTGGGTTTTTCTTCTTTGGCAAAAGTTCCCGCCAAATTAGCGAGCACATAATCGTACGTGAGCTCCTGCTCTGGGAAGTTTTTCACCGGCCATTTTTTGACCAACTCTTTATATGCCTTTTCTTTCGCGGCACTACCTTCGGCCTCATAAAATACCTCGGTAATGTATGTATCTCTAGTCAGACTGCCTTTTGGAAATTTCTTTGTAGCCGTCTTCGTTACGGCCTCCATCTTATCCTCGTGGCCGAGTGTACGAAGGATGTTGATCGTCATGCGGTAATCTTCTTCGGCCTTCAAGTTTTTGACGTCGCTAAACAAAGCATTCGCTAAGGAATCCTTCTGTTCTAGTGTGCCGTTTTCCAAGACACCGAGATTTTTTTGGTACAAGTTTTCTGGCTGCTGCTGCGCGTAACTAAAAGTTGCGGTGAGGAGCATAGCCATCAATAATTTAGTTTTCATATTGTATATGTTTTTATGGTTGACGTATGTAATGTTAGTTTTCGTAGCCTGCGTTTTGAGTCAGGTTATTATTTAAGAGGATTTGTGCGTTTGGAATCGGGAAAAGCACATCCGTAGCCTGCCAGTTCGCCTTGATTGGCGATAAGACTGCTGTCGCCCGATTGGTGCGTTTTAAATCAAACCAACGATGTCCAAGCTCCCCGAAAAACTCATGCAAGCGTTCCGTTTCGATTGCCGTTAGCAGTTGTGTCTGCGTGAGCGATGCAGATAGTCCAGCCAATCCCGCACGCGTACGAATAGCATCCACATCTTCCTTCGCGCCAGAAAGATTGTTGCGGTTAGCACGAGCTTCGGCACGGATGAGGTACTGTTCTGCCAAGCGCAGTACAATATGGTATTCATTGCCGGTTCCGGACGAAACTTTATACTTTGTAATAGCATAATAAGCTTTGCCAGAGACAGTTTTTGGAGCGGTCCAGTTGGTTTTGCGCGAATCTACCGTCGGAGTTGTCTCAAAGCTATTGTATGCGGCATCTGGTAGCGTATAGGCTGGGATTACATTGGCCACGGTAATGTATGTTGCTCCGAATGTGGTGACACCATTTAGGTTGGCAATTTGGAAAATCACCTCGTTACTGGTGTTGGTGAAGTTACTCGTTGTTGCAGGAAGGCCATACTCCGTAGCCTGCAGCACTTTTGTAGCTTGAGATTCGGCTTTTTCCCAGTCATTTCGGTAGAGGTAAACGCGTGCCAATAGGGCACTAGCGGCATGCTTATTTACGCGTGCTCGGAATGTGCCTTCATAGGCAGTTGGTAGTTTACTTTCGGCGTCAGTCAGGTCAGCAATAATCTGTGTGTATACTTGATCGGCAGGCGTTCTTGCTAAAGAAGCTTGATCAAACACTTCCAAGTCGCTTAACACATGCAAAGGAACATCGCCATATAAATTGACCAGATACAGATAGGTATATGCACGCATAAATTTGGCTTCTCCCAAAAGTTGGTCTTTCACGGCCGGTGTTAATGTAGTAGATCGTTCTAAGCCAAAGATCGCGTTGTTGGTGTTCTTAACCAGTTGGTACAGACTTCCCCACAAGTTGTTGACAAAGCTATTGGTATTCAACAATCCATTGTTGGCAAACTCCAATAAACCAGCATCGGCGGCGTTATATTGCAAATCATCGGCAGCCATTCCCGAATAGAAGGTAGTAGTACCTAGGTTGCCAATACCGGAAACATACAGACCGAGAACTACGCTTCGAGCGGAAGCATCGGTGCGAAAGGCATCATCTAAAAGTACTTGAGTTGGCGGTGCGCCCAGCTCCACAAATTTCTCACAAGATGTAGAGAGCAGAGATCCGGCTAGGATCGCGGCAGAAAATATATGTTTATTAAAAATAGTTTTCATGACGGTAATTAAAATTGACAGTTAAATCCAAAAACGATAGTTCTGAGCGGTGGTAGAACCTGCCCGATAGTTCCGGTTCCCAATCCCGATGGTCCACCTTGCACTGTAGTTTCGGTATCGAGCACATACTTGTTTTTTGCCCAAGTAAACAAGTTTTGTCCCTGTGCGAAGATGTTGACATTCGACATCTTTGTGCTGGATAGCCAACTGGCTGGCAAGCGATACGATAAGTTGACAGAGCGAAGTTTGATGTAAGAGGCATCGCCATACACCGCATTCGAATTCGTATATTGATTGTACGAGGTATACACGGGATTGCCAGCCGTAGTCGTGGCAGCTGGAATATCTGAACTACTATTTTCTGGTGTCCAGCGGCCTAGCCAGTATTCATTCTGATTTACCATGGCACCTGGTCTGGTATTCAATATTTTGGTCACGCCAAAACGGTGGTTAAACTGGAAAAATACACCGAGTTCAAATCCTTTGTACGTAAACGTGTTGTTGAACCCACCATAGAATGGTGTTCCTAAATCAGCAACATAACGGTCATCTAAATTAATCACCCCGTCTCCATTACGATCTTCATACATCGCAGCGCCGGTAGTAGGATTCACACCTTGGTAGTTATACAAACGAACTAAGTTAATGGGTTCGCCAACGATGAAGCTGCTGGCGAAGAAAGATTGCTCAATATTTGGAAATTCGAGCAACTTATTCCGGAAGAAGGTGAAGTTGGTCGAGGTCTTCCAAGAGAAATTTTGGCTTTCGATGTTCGTCGTGTTTAATTCCAGCTCCAATCCCGTGTTTTGTATTACTGCTGGCAAATTGGAGGTGTAACTGTTGTAGCCGACTTGTGTAGGCAAACCTGCCGAGGTGATCTGATCGCCAGATCTGTTTCTAAAATAGTTTGCTGTGAATAAGATGCGATCTTTTAGGAAACCCAGGTCTAATGCAAATTCCAGTTTCTTTGTGGTTTCCCATTGGATAAACTCATTCGGTAAAGTCACCAAGTTCATCGTGGCATTGCCCAGATAAGCTTGCGAGGAAGAATACAATTGTAGATAGATGTAATTTGATATTTGATCATTACCCGTCGTTCCAAAACTTCCGCGGAGCTTACCGAAACTCAGAAAGTCGACATTATCGGCTACAAAATCTTCTTTCGAGAATATCCAGCCCATACCAACGGCACCAAAATTTCCGAAGCGATTTTTAGGGCCAAAGCGTGAAGATCCATCGCGACGGAAAGTACCATTAAAGAGGTATTTCTCTTTCCAGTCGTAGTTTAGCTTACCAAATACCGCATTGTACTTGTACATCACCAAGTTGTTGCTTGCTGTAAATAAGCCTGCAGCACTCAATGAGCCCAAAAGGGCATCATTACTATAGTTCGATCCATTCGTGGTTTGCGTTGCCGAAGAGTTCTGTTGGAAACTCGTTCCCAATAAGGCAGTCAAATTTCCGTCTCCAATCACTTTGTTATAATTCAAAGTCGGTTCGATGATCCAGTTCTGCGCTTTGGTATTTGAAAAGGACGAAGACCCCAGTGTCGTTGCTACCGTATTATTTAAACTCGTGGAAGGCGTTTGATTATTTTGTTGCAATTGCGTGATGGTATAACCAAAATTTGCTTTGGCAACTAAACCCGGAGTAATGTTGTAGCTTAAGTTTGCATTTGAAATCAAGTTGTTGGTTTTGCCAATGTATTTGCGATCCAGTAATGCAATGGGATTGTTAATACCAAATGAGGAAGGCAACCAGTGGTAGGTGCCATTTTCATTGTATATCGGGTAATTTGGTGGCAAATTGTAGAAAGAAGATACATCTGAGCTCGGCATATCCGTCATGTCATTGGCATAACTTACCGAGAAAGCTGCATTGAATCTTCCATCGCTAGATTTATGATCTAGATTTAGGCGAGAGGTAAAACGACTGTTCTTACTATCACCGTAGAATACCGTGCTTTCCCTTCTGTATCCCGAGTTGAAGAAGAAGCGCGTGTATTCATTTCCGCCTGATAGATTGGCTTGTGCATCGGTAATATGTCCGGTATTTCCTATCAACAATTTCTGCCAATCCGTTGCGGCATTTTGATCCCATACGGTCAGATCCGGTGCATTGGCTGTCGTGGGTGTTATACCATCATTCGCAAAAGCCTCTTTCCGTAAAGCCAAGTAATCCGGCAAGTTCAGCATCGGAATAAAGCGATTTACTTCCGTAAGACCTGTGTTGAAATTAACCCCCACTCGCGTACGACCTGCAATACCTTTCTTCGTGGTAATCAAGACGACACCGTTGGCTCCGCGACTACCATAAATAGCGGTAGCATCGGCATCTTTCAAAATGTCAATCCGTTCAATATCGGACGGGTTAATCATGTTGAATGGACTTAATCCGCCTGATGCGCCTGAAATACCAAATGCGTTGAGATTATCTGTTGCTGGTGCGCCACCGTTGAAGTTGGTGAAAGGTACACCATCCACGACATAAAGTGGTATGGATCCAGAAGTCGTACCGCTTAGCGACGCCTGATTTCTGATCTGCACTTGAACACCACTGCCCGGTACACCGTTATTTTGTGCTATCAGCACGCCCGGCATTCTGCCGGAAAGCGCAGCAAGTGGATTACCAACAGGTTGCGTTTCGATATCTTTTGCCGTAATAGACGCGACTGAACCGGTGTTGAGACGACGCGTTGTCGTACCATAACCGATAACGACGACTTCCTCCAAACTTCCTTTTTCGGGGATAAGTTTGATAGGAGTATTTGATTTCGGTAGATCTTTCGCGGGGATTTCCAATTTTTGATAACCAATAAAGGAGAATATCAGGGTAAGGTTATCTCCTTCGAGCAACATCCCCCAATGCCCGTTGGCATCTGTCGCGGTACTCGTTTGCACGTTGCGGTAATCCAATTTCTGGTAATTTTTGACCACAATGCTAACGCCTGCTAATGGTTCGCCGACTTCGTTGACCACTTGTCCGGCAACGCGCGTTTTTGGTTGGGCATTTTCGCGGATGGAGATGATATCATTATTCATCACTTGCCAAGTCAGGTTGCTTCCTTCCAAAGATTTACTCAGAATCTCTTTGACCGTCAATTGCTTTCCGACTAAGTTAATCGTCTTGTTGGGAAGGCTGTTTTTGCTGTAAAACATTTTGTACTTACTCTGCTCGTTGATAGATGTAAACACATCCTCCAACTGTCCATTTCGAATAGAGATGTCCATCTTTTGAGTCTGAGAATAAGCGTATCCTGGCACATGGAGATGTGTTAAGCAGGATAATAGGATGGCGAGCCTCGCAGTCCTAGTTAGGTTAGGTAGTTTAGTATTCATAAGTTTGTGTAGATGCTATTATTCTTGTGTTAAGGCGTCGTGATGCTGATGTTTCCGGCGGTGTCTTTTTGATAGCGAAATGCCGCTACGGCCTGTAAGCCTTGCAGTATATCGTCCACCGGTTCATTATCGAAGGTGGCGGAATACACCTGATTGGCTACTGCTTGGTTTTTAATCGTGATTTTTACGCCGTAGATACGTTCTAGTCTGCGAGCAATCTGTGCGAGCGATTCATCCATGATCGTCACCCGTTTGACCATCCATTCTGTCTCGGTAGCTTGACCATCTTTTTCAGAAATAGCGATGGGTCTAATATTAGTCGCGACGTTAGGGAGTGTGTGCGGTTTATCCTTTTCCCGAATAGATTTCATTTCTTCAACAGGTGTATTTTCTAGGACGAATTTCTCTTTCGGTTTTAAGAGGTGTTTTTCCTTTTCTTGTCCTGTTTTCCAAACTTCCACCTGGCCACGAATAAGCGCCGTTTCGGCCTGTTGATCCTCTTGATAATCTCGTACGTTAAAGGCCGTTCCTAAAACGCGGATTTCCATGCGAGGCGTGTGAATCAAAAAAGGTTTTTGTTCGTTTCTCGCCACATCAAAATAAGCTTCCCCTATCAGTGTTACTTCTCGCGTTGAGCTGTTTTCGAATGATTTAGGGTAGATCAGCTTACTTGATCCATTTAAGGTGATTTTCGAGCCATCTTCCAGTATGATTTCCCGCATTTCACCACCTGCCAATTGTAATTCCTCTGTCCTTTTGAAATAGTTTGTTTGGAGATAGTAGCCTAGAAAAAGTAGCCCGAACAGTAATGTGGCCGCCGCGGCGAAGCGCATTCTGTTTTTGGATGCGCGATAAGGAGAAACCGATTTTTTCATGTTGGCTTCCACCGTGGCTAGATTTTCCGCTAACGCTGTATCACTAATATGGTGCTTAGATCGTTGTGCATAATGCAGATAGAAACTGTCTAGCCAGCGCTTTTCCGCTGCTGTAATAGGCTCTCCACTACGATACCGTTTTAATAGTTGCTCGATATCCTTTTTATCCATGTTCATAGGTTGTCTTTTCCGGCATTGCTGTCGGTTAGTTATACATATGACGGGGAACTAAAGGAAAGGGAGTACTGTGATATTAAAATAATGTTAAAATAACAGGAATAAGCAGGAAAGCTAGCTTGGTACGTAGATAGCGTAAGGCATTATGCACTTGTTTTTTTGCCGTTTTCTCTGAGATATGCAGTTTTTCCGCGATTTCTTTGTAGGAAAGCTGTTGTTCGCGGTTAAGTTCAAAGATTTCTTTGGTTCTATTGGGTAGCTGCTGTTTCTTTTCTTCAATAAGGGCAAAAAGGTCTTTCTCTAAAAGGTGCTCATCCGCGAAACAGTTGCCTTCGCTTTGGAAATGTAATAGTTCATCCATATATTTTGCCACTACTTTCTCATGACTAATATGGTCTAATATCCGGTGGCGAACAGCCTGATATAAATAGGCGAGTGGCGTGCTATGCACGGTCCATTTCGCGTGCTTAGCCCAAATGCTAAGGAAAACATCTTGGATAATATCGTTACACAGTTCGGTATCGCCCGTCATGTGATATGCATGGCGATACAGCGCCGTTTTATGCCGAAGAAACAATTCGTCGAAGGCGCGTTGGTCGCCACCGTTGACTAAAGTCACCAGTGTCATATCATCCAAATCCACCCATCTATTATTCAAAACTGTTTCGGTACTAAATATGTTGATTTGATAAATTTAAAAATTATTTACATAAATAATGCGAAATGATCACTTAAAGTGCTCTATTGGTTTGTTTTTATTAAAATATGGGTGTGTAATTTATAAATATTTCTTCTGGTTGCGATTTTTCGTTAGAACGAAATTTAGATATAAAATTTGGGATTAATTGCATTTAACTGCTAAGGGAGGTTTTGTATTGCAAAGGATTTGATCGGGTCAGTAATGCTTAGAACTCTTCGTTACTAATCTTTTCACGCTATGGACTTCATGTGTGTTTTCTGTAACAGCTAATGCTATCTTTTTATCTTGAAAGCCTAGGCTAATAATTTTATTTTTCAGTAACTTTAGGATAGTTTTAGTAAGAGAGATGCCATCATGGAAATCACGATCAAAATAGATAAGCGTAGCAAGCAAGCAAAAGTATTCTATGAATATCTAAAAACGCTTCCCTTCGTAGAGCTTAAAGAACCGCGTTACAATGAAGATACAGAAAAAGCAATAAAAGAGGCTAAATCAGGCAAGTCGACTAAAACCAACTTAGAAGAATTCAGGAAAGAGCTTTATTCGTAATGTATCAACTTGAACAGACCGGGAGGTTTAAAAAGGATGTTATACGTGCTAAAAAACGTGGTTTAGATATGCGACTTCTTGATGAAGTCGTTACTCATCTAGTTGAAAGAGGTGTGCTTCCAATAAAAATAAACCGCACAAGTTAACGGGAAACTATAAGGGACTTTGGGAATGTCACATTCAGCCCGATTGGCTATTAGTTTGGGAACAAGATGATGCGATAAGACTTATTACATTGATAAGAAGCGGTACCCACAGTGATTTGTTTTAATAATTAACACAGAAGTTTCAAGATAATAAAAACCTGCAAAATCAATTTACAGGCTTTTAAAGTTTTAAGCGACATTAAAAATCGATGTCATCCGCAATATTGCTTCCTTGCTCAGCGGCAAACATAGCTTTGTATTCCTCTTCCTTAGCCTGCTGATATTCGTGATCATCTTGAATTTCGTTGGAGTCAAAATTCTGATTACGATTGGTCATCCATTCCATGGCTACCGCTTGGAAATCCATCAATGAAATTCCGAATTTATCTTCGATCCATTGCGCTCCGTCCAATCCATACGCATACGCGGCTGTGCGCGCTGCGTTAAGTTCAAGGTAGAAGTATTTGTCGGTACGCATTCTGTCCAGATTTTCATTGCTAGCGCTAGGTTCTTTTCCGTCGGCCAAAGACAAGATTACGGGATGATTAGGTGCGTGCATAAATGCCTCTCCGTACAATGTAGCAACAGTGAATGTCTCATCTTCCTGCATACGTTTTGGCCATAGCACATTGATTTCTCCCCAAATAGCTTGGTCAATACCGAATGCTGAGAAAAGTGTGTTTTCATCATAATTTGTGATATTCATTGCAATGGCCGCATAGTCATTCAGCGAAATACCATGTATTGGTTCTAGGAGTGGATTGCCATCCGTATCACTTTGGCTCACAAATCCAGAAGTGGCATAGCCGCTATATTTCAGTGAGTTGGCCATTTCAAATTGAATAAAATCATCTTGACCTGTTTCCGGATTCCATTCTTGGTAGATTTGACGTAGGAAATGCCGTTTGTAGCTAGAGCGGTCACCTTCGTCCCAAGCAGTTCCATCTTGTGCGATCTGTTCGTTCAGTCTTCTTTCCAATTCTTGGTCAAATTGTTCTTCTGTGTAGTGTGTTCCGTGTAATGTTTTTGGATCTAAAGTCATCTTATTCCATTTTAATTATTAGAAGTTTCTTCGTTGTAATCCTTGATAAAAGTTCTCTGTCTGTTCAGCCAAGTCTGGCACGAGTCTTTTCCATTCATCAAACATAGCACGTTGGTATTGCTGATAATACTGGGGTGCTAGTGCTAGCGAATCTTGACGTCGTTTTTCTAATTCTTTGATCTGCTGCAAGTAGCGCTCATTTTCCCGATGGTTTTTCATCGGTGAAATGTTCAGTTTTAATTGATGTGCTTCATGATAAATGTCTCTTTCTCGCTGCTGTTCCTGATGGTATTTGTCCAACAGGTGCTGTGTGCGCTGCTCAGCCAATCCGCGTCCGATTTCCTCTAATCTCGAGGCTAAGGTGCTTGGCTTGAACGTATTTTTGGTTTGGCAGCTTGGGCAAGCGAGGTGCGAAACGATGAAATATACTTTCGTCAAAGGAATGGTATCTCCGCATTGGTGGCATGTAAACTTGTTTTTGATGCGTTCGTGCTCAGCCATTAATTGGCTGTACAGTGCTTCGTAATCGGTAAACTGCGATTGCTTTAATTTCTCGAAATGATGCTGGTATTTTCTATCGAAATCATTGTGATAGCGATCAGAACAGGTCATTCGGAAGGAGGTTAATTCTCGATGATTTGGATGCAGCACGCCAATGGCAGAATTGATTTGATAATAGAGATCTTCAATCTTCTCCTCGTAAACTTTCTGTGCCTTATCTCGTATGCTATCTAATTGGCCTTGCACGCCACTGTAGAGCGCGTAGAATTCTCGTTCGTTATCTGCTTTTACAGCTAGCAATTCAGGAATCGCGGATTCTGTGAGTTCCTCCATGCGTTCTTCCAGTTTTGTTAAGAATGCAAAAAGTCTTTCCTGTGCCTCCTGAAGTAAGGGCAACCACTCGGGGGCTTGGTTCGCTGCGGAGGAAGAGTTGTTGTCGTTGTTGAAAAAGTTAAACATCGTTTTTTCTGAGTTTACATGTAACCGTTGTATAACATGTTTTGGCGATAGCCTTTATTTTGAATTATCCTCCTTTTTCAGGTTGATACCGTCGGTTATTTTTACCGCAATAAACTGAAATCCACAATAGGCGCAGCGCGTTACGCCATCCTGCTGGGCTCGTCCAGCACCACAGTTTGGACAATCTTTGATCGCCATTTCGGCGGCGCTGTCCTCTCCTTTGCCACCATAATATTGTTGTGTTTTGGCCTTATTCTTCAGTCGCTCTAGTATAGAACTTGTTTTTTTCTCTGTTGACATAAGATTCTTGTAGGCTTACTTTGATTTATGATCCATTCGTCTAAGATGTGTTATAACTTATCGAGCAAATCCGCTTTTTTGGTTTTGAATTCGGCTTCGTCGATCAACCCGCTGTCGAACAATACTTTTAGCTTCTGCAATTTGGCCGTAATATCTTCCGGTTGAGCTACAGGTTTATTGTTTTGCTGCATCTGATTCATCATGGCGCTCATGGCCATAGCATTGGTGGTAGCATCATTGAGCGCAGTTCCTTTTTGACCGATGGCTTTGGCGGTGTTGAATTGGGTGAACTTGTCCATGTCGGAAACCATGTTCATATTGGTGATATTGTCATAATGCTTGGTTACTTCTTCGGGCAGCGTGACGCTGGTGACCACAAATTGCGTGAGCTCCAAACCAAAAGATTCAAGATATGGCTTTATGAATGGTTCAATTTTCTTCCCGAGTTCCGTGATGTTTCCAGCGACATCTGTTACGGTGATGTTTTCATTAGAAAGTACTTCGCCAAATTTTGGAGCAATATAATCGCGCAACTCATGCTGCAATTCGAAGATGGTAAAGCGCTCGAATGAACCTGCATACTGTCGGAAAAATGTAGCAATATCTTTGATCTGTATATCGAAACTACCAAATGCTCGAATGCGGATTTGCCCAAACTGCGGATCATTCATCAGTATTGGTGCTGGTGTGCCCCATTTGTTATTCACGAAGTGCCGCGTGTTGAAAAAATATACATCAGCCTTGAATGGACTTTTAAAGCCATATTTCCAACCTTTTAATCGAGAAAGTATGGGAATGTTCTCCGTGCTAAGCTTGTGAAGTCCCGGTTGGAATACATCGGCCAATTGACCTTCGTTGAGAAAGAGTGCTACCTGACTCTCGCGAACGGTGAGCTGCGCGCCGTTTTTGATTTCCTTATCTTGGTCTGCGTATTTCCACATCAACAAATTTGGATCTGGCGTGATGGATTCAATAATCTCTATAAATGGGCCCTTCATTATTTTTTAAGTGTATTGAGTTCGATTATTATTCATAGTAGACGATCGGCTTCATTTTACTTCTCGCCGATCTTTCCGGAAGCACGCTGTGGTTTACTCCCAGAAGTCCGATAAATCCTAACAAATGCCATACCGAAGATTATTAATGAGTTAGCAAATTTTGTGTCTTGAATCAACACAAATTTGTAAAGTAAAATGTAGTCTTCGCAACCTTCACATACTACAGAGTGCCTACTTTTCTATCATCAGATGTCTACATGTTGTCTACAACTATTCAGAGTGATTGAAATTTTAGTTATCTAAACTGCTTTTATTCTTTCGCAAATGATGGCTTTTGGTTTGCGAGCGAGAAGATCAGGATTATACGTAGATTTGTTTTTGAAGCATTATGAAGACGATTGTACTAGAAATATGTCTACACCATTAATTGCACATTTGAGGAAACAGATCGCCGTTGAAGCGAAAGATGAAGCGGAGATATTATCATTTTTCCAGCAACGGAGTTATCGGAAAAAAGAAAGTCTACTGATTCCGGATACCAAATGCAAGTTTCATTTTTTTGTACAAAAGGGATGCTTGAGAATGTTTTTTCTGAATGAAAAAGGCGTTGAGCAAACGGTGCAATTCGCGATCGAGAATTGGTGGATCACCGATTACTTGGCTTTTGATCGGCAGGCGAACTCGGGCTTTGGTATTCAAGCTGTCGAGGCGAGCGATGTGCTGCAAATCGAGTATAGCAATCAAGAAAAGCTATTTAAAAAATTTCCATCATTTGAGCGTTATTTCAGGATCATTTACCAGCGCGCATATTCGGCGTCGCAGTTGCGGACTAAGTATCTTTACGAACTTTCCAGAGAGCAATTTTACCATCATTTCAATGATCATTTTCCAGAATTTACTTCTAGAATTCCACAGCACCTTTTGGCTTCTTATCTCAACATGACGCCAGAGTATTTAAGTGAAATCAAAAAAAAATCAGTCACTTAAACCAGTTTAAGATTTTCATGTACAGAGGCTAGTAACTTTGAGAAAAGTAAAATACTATATACATGGAAAATCGAATAGATATACAAAAAATTGAACCTATGGCGTATAAAGCAATGTACGCTTTAGAAGACTTTCTGCAAAAATCTTCACTTTCAAAAACACATTTAGAATTGATTAAAATCCGCGCATCGCAGATCAATGGCTGTGCATTTTGTATCAATATGCACACGGCGGATGCACTAAAGCAAGGTGAAACCACTCAACGTATTTTCTTACTCAATGCTTGGCGAGAAACCACGCTGTTTGACGAGGGTGAAAAAATAGTTTTGGCGATGACCGAAGAGATTACGCTAATACAGCAACAAGGATTGAGTGATGAGACTTATCAACAAGCACAAAAAAAATTCGATGAAAGCTATATTGCGCAAATTATTATGGCGGTAGTGACAATCAATGCGTGGAACAGAATTGCGATCAGCACCAATAAACCATTAGCATAGAATGAGTTGTCCTTCGCTGCAAACTGACGATTTCTAGATAGAAATCGTCAGTTTAGACCTTTTTATGAAGCAGAATATATACCTGTACTACGTTTGCTGATTTTTCTTGATCGGTATTTAAATTCTGCCATTGTTTTGCGGTCATAATTCCTCATTCCGCTTTCAGCGGCAGTATTTCTGTATTATAAATCAGGCTGAACTTCCTTACTCACTACTCCAATAACTCATTCATTAGCCTTTAAATTCATTTAAACACTTCTCTCCGCAATTTATAAACACATTATTTTTTTAATTGCAACTATGTTGCGTTTTAATATTTTATTATATCTTTGATGAAAAGAAGCGTATATGGCGATCATTCCACAGAATTTTGAAGAATGGAAAATCTGCATAGAACAAAAGTGTGGAATTCCATTAACGCGGCAATTTGCCGAGCAGCGTTTGGCTATTTATAAAAATGAAAAACTGCCAGAAACGCAACGATTCATTGCCCGCTACGGTGCCGACCATTTGCAGCATATCATAGCGTGGTTTACTCGTGTTGTCGAAGAGAAAAAGAACGAATTAAGTGTGTAAATAAATTGGGAATATGAATAAGAAACTACCAGTAACGGTGCTAAGTGGCTTTTTGGGAGCAGGTAAGACTACCTTGTTGAATCATATTTTGCACAATAAGGATAATCTTAAAGTGGCTGTGATCGTCAACGATATGAGTGAGGTAAATGTAGACGCGCAGACGGTAGAACGGGAGAATTTGCTCTCAAGAACCGAAGAGAAATTGGTGGAGATGAGCAATGGCTGTATCTGTTGCACTTTGCGGGAGGATCTGATGGTCGAAGTGGAACGTTTGGCCAAAGAAGATCGCTTTGATTATCTGCTCATCGAAAGTACCGGAATATCAGAACCCGTACCTGTTGCACAGACATTCAGTTATGTGGATCCTAGTAATAATATAGATCTTTCTTCCTTTAGCTACATCGATACCATGGTAACGGTGGTGGACTGTTATAACTTTTTTAATGATTTCGGCAGCGCCGAAACTTTGACCGATCGCGCGCTGACGGATGATGATTTTGATAATAGGACAATAGTCAATCTGCTCACCGACCAGATTGAGTTCGCTAATGTAATTGTGCTCAATAAATCAGATCTGGTTTCTGATGAAACACTCGGTGTGTTGGAAGCGGCGATCAAAAAACTAAATCCCGATGCAAAAACAATTCGTACGCAATTTGGACAAGTAAAGCCGCAAGATATCATTGGTACAGGTGCTTTTGATTTTGAAGTAGCATCGTCCTCTGCTGGCTGGATAAAAGAGTTAGAGAATGATCATACACCCGAAACGGAGGAATATGGCATTTCCTCTTTTGTATTTCGGTCGCAAAAGCCATTTCACCCCGAGCGCTGGCATACGTACCTGAATGAAAATTATCCAAACAACGTGATCCGCGCGAAAGGACTTTTCTGGTTAGCCTCACGACCTGATGCGGCTATTAGTTTTAGTCAAGCTGGCGGTAGCCTTAGATTAGAAAATGCGGGATCTTGGTGGAGTAGTATGCCCGAAGAAGTACGCTATCAATATCCCGATTATGCAGATATTAGAAATGATTTGCTGGCGCGCTGGCATCCAGCGTGGGAAGATCGCAAAAACGAATTGGTATTTATCGGTCAGAATTTGGATAAGGAAAAATGTTTGACTGAGCTAGAGGCCTGTCTATTAACTACGAAAGAGGAGGTCAGTTGGAGAGTTACCCAGTGGAAAGATGAATTCCCGCAGAATATGTAACCGCAGAAAGCGATTGATTACTTAGCAGCCAATCGCTTTCTAATTTTACTAACGAACTCGGGAGAAATACCCAGATACGACGCAATATAATACTGAGGAACGCGCAAAGGTACGGTTGGATATAGTTTGATGAAATCCAGATAACGCTCGGTTGCCGTTTTTGAAATCGTATTGATCAATCTATTTTGCACCGTAGAAAGATTTCGTTGTACCAACATTCGAAAAACGCGTTCGAATTTTGGTATGGTTGAAAGCAGCTCTTCTTTGGTTTTCGGAGTCAGGATAAGCATTTCCGTTTCTTCCATCGTTTCAATATAGAAATTGGACGGTTTTCGTTCATGAAAAGATGCAATATCACTCACCCACCAGTCTTCCACAGCAAAAGATAAAATAACCTCTGCACCTTTCTCATCCAAGTAATAGATACGCACACATCCTTTGCTGATATATCCTTCAAACTGACAGATTTCTCCTGCTCGCAGCAGGATCGTTTTATTCGGAACAGTTCTGCTTTCCAAGAGTTCGGTAAATGTCGACTTTTCTTTGTCAGTCAGCGCGATCCATTTACTTACATTCTTGATAATATTTTCAAACATAGCCATCTGATTTTACGAATATCTGTTTCTGTCTTTATCTAGCAAAGCTCAATAGCAGCTGCGCTATGTGATAATACGTGCTAAATATAGCTAGAAAACAAATAATCCCAATCAGATAGCTGGCAGCATTTGCTGCGGGACAGTTTTTGATAACGGCAAAATGTTTACTTGCCCAGAAGAATTGGACAACTTGATCTTATCTAAAAACCAATTTGTTAGCCCAATCAATCTCTTCTTGGTTGATGGAGTGTCCAAAATTATCATATACTTTCACCGTGACATCGGCGTTCATTTCGGTCAATATACTGGCGGAAGCATGTACCCGTTCCAAAGGAACGTGCATATCGGGGTTGCTTGTTCCGATAAATATCGGGGTTTTTGCGAAATCACCTTTATAGTTGCTGCGATCTATTTCTTTGCCGATCACTCCACCGATAATCGCCACAGCTCCGCCATAACGTTGCCCATTTCTAACCAGAAATTCCAAGGTCAAACAAGCGCCCTGCGAAAAGCCGAAAAAGTACATGTTTTCGGCTTTGATACCGCTATATAAAGCCTGTTGAACAGTTTGTTCCACATTATTTAGAGCCGAGCTCAAATATGGTTCGTTTTGATCGACAGGAGCAATAAACGAATACGGATACCAAGTGTGATTGGTAGCCTGGGGAGCTAATAGTGCAAAGTCTGATACATTCAAATGCTGCGACAGACTCAGTATATCCTGTGCTGAACCGCCGCGGCCGTGCAACATGATCAACGCTTTCTCCGCATTATCCAATGGCACACCAGATGTTGTAATAGCTAAATTATGTATCATTTAAGATTTTTATCGTTTGTACCAAACATCTTCAAATTCTTCGGGACGTTTTTTGAACTGTGCATTTACAAAAGGACAAATCGGGATAATCTTTAAACTATTTTCGCGAGCGAATGATACCAGTTTGTCGAGCAACAATTTAGAAAACCCTTTGCCAGCATATTCATCTCTTACTTCTGTGTGAAATATGCGAAGCAAATCTCTGGAAATGGCTATGTCCATTTTGCCGGCTTTCTTATCGTCGGAAAATAGTTGGATCTCTCCGCCATTTTTTTCATCTAATACTACTTCAGTTCTTTCCATAATGATATTTATAATTTTGGTAAATTTTCTTCAATATCGTTTCTGATCCCTTCGTATTGTTTCGGTAATTTGAGATCTCGACCTAATTCAGCTAATGCTTCATCTTTGGTAAATCCTGGATTGTCGGTGGCTAATTCAAAAAGTACACCTCCTGGTTCGCGGAAATATAGGGAATAAAAGTAATCGCGATCGATCTTTGGCGTTATTTGTAAGCCAGCAGATAGAACTTTTTCACGAAAGTCCATCAAGATGTTATCATCTTTTACACGAAACGCAATATGATGATTCGTTCCAGCTGCACCTCGTCCGTAAGGAATCGTTTCGTCGGCAATGATGTCCACGATATTAGCTGTTTCTATGGCATCCGTAGATAATCGGAAGCGATTTCCTGCTTGCGCTTCGGTGCGATATCCCAAAATATCTGTCAGAACTTTGATCGTTGGATCGGCATTTTTGAGCGTCAAGGTGACGTTATGAAAACCTTTCAGACCATTTTCAGTAGAAATTTCATCTGTTTTCCAAGCGGTACGATTATCTGCTTTTTTGGGGACAATGAATTGCAACTGCAGCCCATCTGGATCTGTGAAAGACAGTGTTTTTTCACCGAATATTTCAGTTTCCTCAAATGATATGTCATTAGTCGTTAATCTGTTTCTCCAAAAATCGTAAGCTTCGGGGTTGATTGCGTAACCTATATGCGTGGCTTGTCCTGATCCGTTGACACCTTTTCCGATCCCTTCCCAAGGGAAGAAAGTAAGTATGGTACCTGGCGTACCGCTTTCATTTCCGAAATAGAAATGATACGTACCTGGGTCATCAAAATTGACTGTTTTTTTTACCAAACGAACGCCCAATACGCCGGTATAAAAGTCTAAGTTCCTTTTCGCTTGATTGGCTATTGCTGTGATATGATGCAGTCCTAATATCTTATTTTCCATGTTTTCTCCTTTGTTGTTTATACAAAGTTATGTGATTCATCCACGCCAGAAATTGAACTGGATTAAGAAATATCCTAATATTTATGATTAAATATTACGAAATAAAAACCAATATAGTCGAAAAAAAGTGTTTTTGAAAATGCTTTTCTAACGATTAAACCGAATTTAGAAGTAGTTAAGTCTGGCGAGCGGAAAAGTGTTACGGCCGCAAATGGCTAATTATAGCTTTAAACTTATTGATGTTTGCCGAATCTAGGTCATTCTCTGGATTGTCGATATACTGCTTCATCGCGTTGATGTAGCTTTTACGAAACTCGTCCGTTTCTGGGCTGAAATCATACTTTGTTTTCTCCTTCTCCACCACCTTCAGGTTGTCGTTGCTAATACGACGCTTGCCATATTCAGATTCGTCAGACATGATCACAATATTCTTTTCGTAACCCGGAATGTACCGAACGACAAATTCCTGATTCTGCGCTGGGATCAAGATGCTGTTACGGATCGGGTAAATGGAAACATTACTGGTGGAAAATTGACTTTCTACCGCTTTGCCTTCGGCCGTTTTCATTACGACGCCGTACTCCCAGATGTATTGCTCATTCATCATCGAACTGGTTTGTTCTGCTGAGGTAATGATTGCGGTTGCGTCAGTGCCAAACTTGGCCAGAAACCACGCATTCAAGATATTCCCCGCAAAAAAGTTGGCTATTGATAGGACAAAGGTAAATGCCAAAATACTGATCTTGAATCTCCAGATCACGAGCAGCAAACCAATCAAATTAATCACTAAAAAGGCGATCACAGAATGTTGTACGAGAAAATATAATAAAGTGGACAGTACTTGCATACGGTAAAATAGGTATATTTAATGATATTACTTGCTTTGAAGAATCTATTATTTATGCGTCTATTATTGATTGGTTTTGCTTTTCTGTTATGTTCTGGTCAATCATTTTCACAAACAAACCGTGTGCATACAACTATCGTGAGCGTAGCAGAAACGAAATCGCTATTGAATGATTCCATCTGCCAATCGCTGGGTATTACCTATCCTATTTTTCGGGTATATAGATACACGGATGTAACGGGCACGAATTATTCTGTCATGACAGAAAGTAATGATTTGATCACTGCCGATGGAGATACGGTGAGTACGAAAATAAAAGTGCTTCACCTGCTCGAAGAACGTGGTCAGTTACGAAGGCTGTGGGAAGTCAATGATCAAATCAAAGAGGAAGAAACCTTTATAAGAATCTGGACAAAATTTGTAGATTTCGGAGATCATGATAACGATGGTATTATAGAGCCTATCTTGGTTTATGGAACCTCAGCACTCAATGGTTATGATGATGGTCGTATCAAGATTTTGATTTGTGGTAAAGCACAAAAGATTGGGATCAGGCATCAAAATGGAGTACTAGACGATGAAAGGATGACAACAGTCGATGCTACCTTTTATCATTTGCCAATATCTATACAAGATGCTGTCAGAGAGAAGATCGTGTTGTTGGAAGAAAATGATTTAGCCATCTTCCCGTATGGCTGGCAAGATGCTATGAAACAAAAGAAGTTGAAGTGGAAAGAATAAAATGTATAGAACGATGCCTTTAGATTTACAACCAACATTAGAAAATGATTTGGTCGTATTACGACCACTGGAAGAAACAGATTTCGAGGATTTATACGCTACGGCGAGTGATCCAGCAATCTGGGCAGGGCATCCTAATAAGAACCGCTGGCAGAGAGATGTTTTTCTAAATTTCTTTGAAGGAGCGATGAAGAGTGGCAGTGCATTTCTAATCATCGAAAAGCAAACCGGAAAGATTATCGGGAGCACGCGGTATTACGATTATGATGCTGGAAATAAAAGCATATTCGTTGGGTATACCTTTTATGCAACTGCTTATTGGGGCAAAGGAATAAATCCTGTGGTAAAAAGGATGATGCTGGATTATATATTTCCTTTCGTAGATACCGTCAGATTCCATGTGGGTGCCGATAATCTTCGTTCTCAAATCGCCGTGACAAGGCTCGGCGCAACAAAAGTAGCCGAACTGGAAATGTCGTATTATGGCGAACCTTCGCGCTTCAATTATCTGTATGAACTGCGTAAAAGTGAGTATCTAAAGGCATAACCTTGAAAGATGCCTAATCCTTCGGCATCACCTTGTATGTCGGGTCTTCCATGACGTTGACTTCTACAATGCCAGCCGCATTACCAAGCAAATGAGCACTATCTTCGCTAAGCGACCGTAGATGAACTTTCTTGCCGATTTTGGCGTAGCGCGCGGTAATTTTGTGCAGCGCATCTATGGCTGACATGTCTACCACGCGGCTTTCCTTGAAGTCAACCACGATACGATCAGGATCTTCATTGACGTCAAACTTTTCTAAAAATGCAGTCGTAGAACCGAAGAATAGCGGTCCGTAAATCTCGTAATGTTTTACACCTGCATCATCCACATATTTTCGTGCGCGGATACGCTTCGCATTATCCCAAGCAAAAACTAATGCCGAGATGACCACACCAATGAGTACCGCCAAGGCTAGGTTGTGCAGTAAAACCGTGATGATAGCGACGAGTATGCCGACAAATATGTCGGACTTCGGGAACTTGTTGATAATGCGAAAGCTGAGCCATTCGAACGTCGAAATCGCCACCATCATCATCACACCAACCAATGCCGCCATCGGAATCATTTCGATCACCGGGCTGCCCACTAGGATGACAAATAAAATAGTGATCGCCGCTATAAAAGAAGAAATATAAGTCTTCGCTCCCGCATTGATATTGACCAAAGTTTGTGCGACCATGGCACAGCCGCCCATGCCGCCGAAAAATCCATTCACCACGTTGGCTGTTCCCTGCGCCATGGATTCCCGATTGGCTTTTCCCTTGGTGTCCGTTATCTCGTCTACCATATTCAGCGTAAGCAACGACTCGATCAATCCTACACCCGCCATCACGAGTGCATAAGGAAAGATGAGTTTTAGCGTATCTAACGTAAATGGAATCTGTGGCATATGAAAGCTAGGCAATGAACCACTAACCGAAGCAATATCAATCACTTTTTTGGTGTCGATTCCGAAATAGGTGACTATACCGAACACCACTAATATGGCGATAAGTGATGCCGGAACAGCTTTTGTCAATTTTGGTAATCCGATTACAATCGCGATGGTCAACAAAGTCAAACCAAGCATGGTGTACAATGGTGTACCGCTCATCCATTCGCCAGAACTACCTGAAACTTTGAATTGCTCCACCTGGGATAAAAAGATAATAATGGCTAATCCATTAAGAAAGCCATACATGACCGGTTGCGGAATCAACCGTACAAATTTGCCTAATTTAAAAAGTCCGACTGCAAATTGTAATATTCCTGCCAACACAACGGCAGCAAAGAGATATTCCACGCCGTGCGTAGATGCCAGTGCGATTAAGGTGACTACGGTGGCTCCGGCTCCGCCGGAAACCATGGCTGGCCTGCCGCCTAATAAAGCGGTGACTAATCCCATCAGGAATGCCGCATACAAACCTGTCAATGGCGAAAGGCCAGCCAAAATCGCGAATGAAAGCGATTCGGGAATCATCGTCATGGCCACCGTGAGGCCAGCTAGGGTTTCATTTTTAAAATTGATATTCCGCAAGGAAGGGATACGCATCGTAATGGCCATGAAGCTGTGCTAATAAAAAGTGGTGATAAGGTTCTGATGCGATATTATGGCAATGAATATGCAAAATCAGCGTGGAATACCAAGTTGACTATAGTATGCTACGCTGATTTTTCCTAGTATTTTATTTTGATAAAGCCGCTTTCACCTTTGGAATGATCTGCGTACCGTAGATCTCGATAGACTTCATCATCTGCGCGTGATCTGGGCTGCCGACATCCATGTGTGCAGCAAATCGTGTCAGGCCAAAAGATTCTTGAATTTCTAAGATTTTAGCGATCATCTCATTGGCTTCGCCCACCAAAAGATGACCATGTTTGGCACGGCCAAAATCATATTGCGAGCGTTGGTACGGCGGCCAGCCACGCGATGCACCTACGCGATTCATTTGCGCTGCATAAAATGGATAATACCATTCTGCAATCGCCTTGGAGTTCTCGCCAAAGAAAGCATGCATATGTACGCCGACTTGGAAATTGGCCATATCATGGCCGCTGTCGGTATAAGCTTGTTGATACACTTCAAACAAGGATTGGAAACTCGCATACGTGCCGCCTATAATGGCAAACATCACCGGCAAACCCAATTTTCCTGCGCGAATCACGGATTCTGTCGTGCCACCTACAGCTACCCAAATAGGCAGTTTTTTGACTGCGCGAGGGTAAATCTCCTGATTGATCAACGAAGCACGGTGCTTACCCGTCCAGTTCACCGTTTCATTATTATTAATCTGCAAGAGCAGGTTCAGCTTCTCCGTAAATAGCGAGCTGTAATCTTTCAGATCATAACCATACAATGGGAAGGATTCGATAAACGATCCGCGTCCGGCCATCAGTTCGGCACGTCCATTGGACAATAAATCGACCGTTGCAAAATCCTGATATAATTTGACTGGATCACTGGAGCTAATGACCGAAACAGCGCTACCTAATTTTATACGCTTGGTCACAGTAGATGCTGCTGCCAAAATAATCTCAGGTGAAGCGACTGCGTAGTCCGGTCGATGGTGTTCGCCCATGCCGAAAAAGTCCAACCCGACTTCGTCCATCAGTTTGATCTCTTCGATAATTTCGTGTAATCGTTGTTGCGGTGCTTGTATTGCGCCCGTTTTTTGATCGATCTGTAGATCGCCAAACATGCCTATGCCTAATTCCATGCGTTGTCGTATTTTTAAATGCGTACTAACCGTGTATTTGCTCTTTTGTGCCGTAGCTCTGAATCAGCTCTCCTTCAAATGTAAGCCACTCTTGCCAACGTTTATCGACATCCGTGCCTTCAGTGTATTTCCGAGCGAAGTTGAGAAAAGTGGTATAATGATTGGCTTCGGAAACCATCAGTTCATGATAAAATTTGGCCAATTTCTCGTCTTGCAGATTCTTAGACAAGACGCGGAAACGTTCGCAGCTGCGCGCTTCGATCATGGCCGCAAAAAGCAAGCGATCAATAAAAGCTTGATTTCTGGATCCATCCTTTTTAGAAAACTTCATCAAACGACCCACATAATCATCTTTGCGCTCGCGTCCTAATGTGTAGCCCCGTTCTTTGATGATGTCGATCACCATCTGAAAGTGCTCCATCTCTTCGATTGCGATTGCGGTAAGCTCATGCACGAGGTCCTCGTATTCGCAGTTTTGCGTGATGAGTGAGATCGCATTCGAAGCTGCTTTTTGCTCACACCACGCGTGGTCTGTCAATATTTCTTCGAGATTGGACTCCGCCACGTTGGCCCAGCGTGGATCTGTCAGTAGTTTTAATCCTAACATTGCTCTGTTCGTTTGTACAAAATTACGAAAATTAAAAACACGCCGTTTAAATATCCTAACTTGCGCGATGCCCCGTACCAAGCTATTTGTGATTGGCCAAGTATGGCCTGAACCGACCTCTTCTGCCGCCGGCTGGCGGATGTTGCAACTATTGGAGTTATTTCTAAAACAGTACGATGAAGTGCACTTTGCTTCTGCTGCAGCGCTATCTCCGCATAGTCATCCTTTGGAGGAAATGGGAATCGCGTGTCATTCCATTTTGCTCAATGATAGCTCTTTTGATAATTTGTTGCGGGAGCTGAATCCCGATGTCGTGGTTTTTGATCGCTTTATGATCGAAGAACAATTTGGTTGGCGTGTAGCCGAGAATTGTCCACAAGCGCTTCGCATTTTAGATACAGAAGATTTGCATTTCCTGCGTTTGGCGCGTCAAGAAGCCTATCGCCAGCAGATCTCCTGGTCTGATGAGTTGTTGTATTCGCCTACGGCGATGCGCGAACTGGCGGCCATTTATCGCTGTGATCTATCGCTGATTATTTCGCGCAGCGAGTATGAGTTGTTGGTCGACCAATTCCGAGTCCACGAATCCTTATTGTATTATCTGCCTTTCTTTGCAGAAAAAACGAACGAAGCAGATAGCGCATCATTGCCAACTTTTAAAGAACGAAAAAACCTCATTTTTATAGGTAACTTTTTGCACGAGCCCAACTGGAAGACGGTAGAAGAGCTCAAAAAGACCTATTGGCCAGAGATCCGTAAGGCATTGCCGAAGGCAGAATTACACATTTATGGAGCGTATGCTTCGCAAAAAGTAGAACAGCTTCACCGACCACAAGAAGGTTTTTTGATCAAAGGTCGCGCGGGTAATGCGCGGCAGACGATCCAATCGTATCGTTTGTTGTTGGCGCCGATTCCATTCGGTGCCGGACAGAAAGGAAAGTTCGTTGATGCCATGATCACGGGCACGCCATCTATCACTTCGAGCGTTGGTGCAGAAGGTATGAATCCAGAAATTTGGCCCGGGGCAGTAAGGGATTCATTGGAAAATTTTGTTTCTGAAACGATGAAACTGTATAAGAATGAGGTTTATTGGTTGGAAAAGCAAGCGCTGATCCCAACGGCTTTAAGCAATCTGATGGCCGATGATCCGGCGCAAATGCTATTTATGCAACAAATTACAGACCTATCTGAAAATATTACGTTGCATCGAAATCAAAATATGATCGGTCGAATCTTGGCGCAAGAGCAGTATGCAGCCAAGAAATATATGTCGCGCTGGATAGAGGCTAAGAATATTTCTAGCAAGTAATAGTTTATCAAACCAAACGTAATTACACCTGTTTAATAGTATATTTGTCCGCATAGTAATAAAATGTTCGCGCTATTATGATACAACGTATTCAATCCGTTTGGCTTTTGCTTTCAGGTTTAGTATTGACGACTCTATTTTTGTTTCCGTATGTGAATTATATTGACCTCGTGGGGTTAGGTAAGCAAATTTATGTTTCTGGAATCTACACCTCGGTCAATAACGAGGCCGTCAAGCAAGAGAGTTTTATCCTGCAAAGTATTGTCGCAGTGTTTATTGCCGTGATGCCTATTGTACTGATATTCCTCTTCAAGGATAGGAAGCGTCAGGTCAGATTCATTTACCTGCAATTGGTGCTGATCGTATTGTTCGCAGTATGGATGTATGTAAGTGCCAATAATGTGTTGTCTGCCAACAATCAGTACCTAAGTGCGAACAATATTGGAATCGGCTTCTTCCTTTTGCCAGTATCCATCATTTTTCTATCGATGGCTTTGGGAGCTATCCGTAATGATGAGAAGTTGATCAAATCAGCAGATCGCCTTCGGTAATCCCCTTTTAATAATTTTTCAGTACGCTACCTATGTTTAAGAAAATAGTTGTTTTTCTAGTTTTCAGTCTACCCCTTTTTCTCGCAGCACAAGAAGATACTACAGTCTTGTTGTTAGATGATTTGCAGTTTGATGTGCGTTCTGTCAAGATGAACAAGGATACCGCCGTTGTTGATCTGTTTGTGATCTCTTCACTACGTCAGCAGCGAGAATTCAAAATGAATACCTATGCTTCTACGCTTGTAGATAAAAAAGATAATGATATCCTGTATACGCAGATACAGATGGGGCGAGTACGCATTCATATCGATGATCGACAAAATTACCTGAACCATATCTTATCAATGGATGTACCTGTCTCTTTGCAATTCAAGGTGGCGGGGTGGAAAAAAGAAAACGGCCTTCCGCAGGGCGTTAAGATTGTTTTTGAAGATAGTAGGGAACCTGGTCGCTTTAGGCAAATCACGGTTCGACTATAGATATTGCTGAAATCGCGATTATCTGGAGTAGCGGAACTGCTGTTTATCCATCATCGTCATCTGCGATTTCATCATTTTTATCTGCTCATCGAGCAATTTGTTTTTGTCGGCTCTTTTTGCTTCCGAAAGCAATTTCTCAGCCCCACGCTTATCGCGCTTCGCCATCGCAATGCCGGCCAAACTCAACTTGGCAAGCGCTACGTTGTGATCCATATGTAAGCCCAAAGAAAGTGCTTTCTTAAAAAATTTCTCCGCCTGTAATGGTGCTTTTTGTGATTCGATCAATCCCAATAACATGTGGTAATAACCATGTTGAGCCGGTACTAATTCTTTCTCAAAGTTCTTGATTTTCTTTAGCCAAAGCTCTGCTTTAGGCATATTCTCTTTGCGTAGGTGCCACTGCGCAAGCAACATTTTTTCGTTGAAAAATACGGTTACCCAAGTCAAGATCGTTACTAAAACAGCTAATATTCCCCATCCCCACATCCCAAACCAGAATAAGGTAGCGGTGCCAATGACAAATAGACTGGCTATGATAATGCGTATTAAATTCGACATATAATTTCTTAATTTCTTTTTTATGCAAATATCCGATAATTAATAGAGGTATCCAATTGTATGCCACAATTAAACGAAAATTGTACATTTGGATATGTCCAAAAGATACCACGAAAGTTGGGATTCCGTATTTCAACCCTTGTTTGAGCAACCGATGATGCGCACCTTGTCGCAATTTGTACAGCAAGAGAGACAAAGAGCTAATGTTTTTCCTCCAGAAGACTTGGTGTTCAATGCTTTTCGTTTGACGCCATTGCCCGAAGTCAAAGTCGTCATCCTCGGGCAAGATCCTTACCATAATATCGGGCAAGCACATGGCTTATCTTTTTCGGTGCCTGTTGGCGTTGCCATTCCACCTTCGTTGAAGAATATTTACACAGAGCTGGTGGATGATATTCCTGGTTTTAAATATCCGCAAAGTGGAGATCTGACCAAATGGGCAGAGCAAGGTGTTTTGTTACTCAACGCCACATTGACGGTGCGTGCACATGAAGCTGCCTCGCACCAAAAGAAAGGTTGGGAGCAGTTTACAGATTCGGTTATACAGTCTATTTCTCAGCAATGTGCTGGTGTGGTTTTTATACTTTGGGGGAGTTATGCGATCAAGAAGTCGGCGCTTATTGATCAAACAAAGCATTTGATATTGACATCGGTACACCCTTCGCCATTATCCGTTTATCGTGGTTTTTTTGGTTCGAAACCATTCTCACAGACCAATGTCTATCTTGCGCAACAAGGAAAGCAGCCGATTGATTGGCAGGTATAATCAAGAAGGAATTATGCGTACAACTCTTTGACGATTTCGAACTTGAAATCGTCTATTTCTAGCTGCTTGATATGGTTAATGCGTATTTTGATGTCATTCTGCTCAATATGTGTAAATAGCAGATGGCTGTCGTACACCACGCGCCAAGGCACATCTGTTTGGATCGCTACGCTTGCTTCACCTCGTACCACATACTCTAATTCGCCTTGGGTAGTAAACCGCTTGATGATAAATTGACGATCATTTTCTGCCCGAGTTACTGAGTACCATGCGCCATCACCCACGCCACCAAGATACGTAGCTTCTTTAGGAATCGTGATCGGTTTGGATCTAAAATCTACCGCACCAATTATCTGATCGTTAGGCAAGAGGTCCGATTTTTTCTGAGAAACATTATCACCTAGTTGCTTAATCAAAAACCAAAATGATTTCCAACGATTCATGTGAAAATATTGAAGACCTTCTGTCGGGCAAAACGAATAGATCATGCGATTGTGCACGGCATTGACCACATTGCTAATCGGGCTTGCTTTGATAGTTTCCGGTAGATTGATACCATGCCAGTAATGGTATTTTTTAGAAGATTTGATCAACATTCGAGTGATGAATCGAGAGCAGTTATTGTTGTGGCGAGCTACTGCACCATACGGGTAAGTACCTTTCTCGACCCAAGAATCCCCAAATAGCTTAGCCAATGCAAAATTGATGTTTTCTGCCACAGAAAAGTACAATTGCCCTTCGCCATACATCGCGCTTTTCAAGGTTTCGAAGTAATGTACAATCTCCTCTAAGTTGGTAATCTGACCTTCGCTAATCTGCGCTTTTAGGTCAATCGCCAATCGAGGGTCAGATTCTTGAGAGCGTGCACGACCATATCCACGGGGAGATATGTAACGGCCAAAATCGTAAAATCGCATATTGCCCGTAGCTCTTTCTACCAAGACTATTCCAGTGTGGCCAACCTTGAAGTTTAGGTTTTTGACTAATCCAATTTTCTTGAAAAACATCATCCACTTTTCGTCGCCACGAATGGTAGCATCGGGCCAGGTAAGTATGATGGCAAGATCGTCAAATGTATGCATACAGTTCTTCGGCTTAATATTGTAGAGGTACGATGGGTTGTTTTTTACTGGTAGACATGATTACCATAGTCTGAAATGTTTTCACATAAGGGATCTTGGTGATTTTCTCCATGATCACGCCTTCGTAGGCTTTAATATCACGAACGTAGACTTTCAATATAAAATCGCAATTTCCCGTTACGTGATGGCATTCTGTAACCTCTGGTATTTGCAGCACAGCGTCTACAAACTTTGGAATGGCATCCTGCGTATGAAAGTCGAGTGAAATTTGTATAAATGATTTGATGCCCAAGCCTAATTTTTCTTCGTCCACAAAAGCATGATAGCTTTTGATAAAACCAGAGTTTTCCAACTTACGAACGCGTTCCAATGTAGGTGCGGGAGAAAGACCAATACTCGTTGCGAGCTGTAAATTGGTGATACGCCCATTCTCTTGCAACAGTTTTAATATTTTAAGATCCGTCTTGTCAGGCTGGTAAGGCATTGCAATAAAATTTTGTGAAATGTAAATATACAATATTTTATTTGCCACCGTATTTTTACACTAAGTAAACATAGTGCAATATTTTAATTTGTAGCACAACCGCCTCCTGAGGTTAATTTCAATGTAATTTCTGAGCTATTTGATCCATAAGGCTTTATCTTGTTGATTTCTTGAAATTTCACTACATAATGAATCGGCTACTTTTTGATAATATCTCCATAATTGCCCAGTGTCGATAGTGCGTTATTCCTATTAAAGTGCTAAATTTGCAAATTGAAAATAGAGCAACCTAGTGTTGCTTAAAAAGGTGAAAGAGATATGAGTACCAAAGACGACGAATTACTTAAAGAACTTGAGCACGAGGAATATAAATATGGGTTTACGACCGATATTGATATGGAGATCGCGCCAAAAGGTCTTAACGAAGATACTGTACGCTTAATTTCTGCGAAGAAAAATGAGCCAGAATGGCTATTGGAATGGCGTTTAAAAGCATTTCGCCATTTTCAAACATTAGAAATGCCGACTTGGCAAAATTTTGACAATCCCGATGTGGATTTTCAAGATCTTTCGTACTATGCAGCACCTAAGCCTAAGAAGCAATTGAATAGTCTGGATGAAGTAGATCCAGAATTGCTATCTACATTTGCCAAATTAGGTATCCCATTAGATGAACAGAAAGTGTTAGCTGGTGTCGTTGCAGTAGATGCGGTATTCGACTCCGTGTCTGTAAAAACAACTTTTCGTGAAAAACTGAAAGAGAAAGGCGTCATCTTTTGCTCTTTCGGCGAGGCGGTACAAGAGTATCCAGAATTGGTGAAACAATATTTGGGTACCGTAGTGCCACAAACCGATAATATTTATGCGGCATTGAACTCGGCGGTATTTTCCGACGGTTCTTTTGTCTACATTCCGAAAGGCGTACGTTGTCCAATGGAGCTTTCGACCTACTTCCGTATCAATGCGCAGAATACAGGTCAGTTTGAGCGTACGTTAATCGTAGCCGATGAAGGGTCTTACGTTTCGTATTTAGAAGGTTGTACTGCGCCAATGCGTGATGAAAATCAATTGCACGCTGCCGTCGTTGAATTGATCGCGATGAAAGATGCAGAGATCAAATATTCTACCGTACAAAACTGGTATCCTGGTGATAAAGATGGTAAAGGTGGTATCTTGAACTTCGTAACCAAACGTGGTATCTGTAAAGGCGATAACTCCAAAATCTCTTGGACGCAGGTAGAAACAGGATCAGCGATCACGTGGAAATATCCGGGTGTGATCTTGAAAGGTGACAATAGCGTGGGCGAATTCTACTCCGTGGCGATGACACGTAACCGTCAGGTGGCAGATACGGGAACCAAAATGATTCACTTAGGTAAAAATACCAAGTCGAAAATCATTTCTAAAGGTATCTCTGCTGGATTGAGTCATAATAGTTATAGAGGTTTGGTGAAGATCGGTCCGAATGCGGATCAAGCGCGTAACTTCACACAGTGTGATTCATTGCTTATTGGTGACCGCTGTGGAGCGCACACTTTCCCATACATTGAGAGTAAAAATAAATCGGCCAAATTAGAGCACGAAGCCACTACTTCCAAAATTGGTGAAGATCAAGTGTTTTACTTGAATCAGCGCGGTATTGATCCAGAGAAAGCTGTTGGGCTAATCGTAAATGGATATGCCAAGGAAGTATTAAACCAACTTCCGATGGAATTTGCGGTAGAAGCACAGAAATTATTAGCGATATCGCTAGAAGGATCAGTAGGATAAGCACAAAAAGTAATACACTACTCTAGCGATAGCGCTACGCGCGTATGCTGGAAGAACAAATAATAAATAGCATGTTAAAGATTGAGAATTTGCACGCCTCAGTAGAGGATAAAAACATATTAAAGGGATTAAATCTAGAAGTGAAAGCGGGTGAAGTGCACGCGATCATGGGGCCAAATGGCGCTGGTAAAAGTACGTTAGGAAATGTATTGGCGGGTCGTGAATCTTATGATGTAACGGACGGTACAGCTTTGCTAGATGGCGTAGATTTATTGGATCTTTCGCCAGAAGATCGTGCTCGTGAAGGCTTGTTTTTAGCTTTCCAGTACCCAGTGGAGATTCCAGGTGTTTCAAACATCAACTTCTTGAAAACGGCTCTAAATGATATTCGTGAATACAAAGGCTTGCCAACGTTGGAAGCGAAAGAGTTTTTGCAGTTAGTGAAGGATAAACAACAATTAGTAGAGTTCTCCGCGAAATTGACCAATAGATCCTTGAATGAAGGCTTCTCCGGTGGCGAGAAGAAACGCAATGAGATCTTTCAATTGGCGATGCTAAATCCTAAATTATCTATTTTGGACGAAACAGATTCAGGTTTGGATATTGATGCATTGCGTATCGTAGCAAATGGCGTAAACCAATTACGTTCGGAAAACAATGCATTCGTCGTGATCACACACTACCAACGTTTGTTGGATTACATCGTGCCAGATTTCGTACACGTATTGTACAATGGTCGCATTGTAAAAACTGGGCCGAAAGAATTGGCTTTGGAATTGGAAGAAAAAGGATACGATTGGTTAAAAGAATTAGATACGCAGACCGCCTAATAAGGAAAAGAGAGGGAAGGTTATGAGTGTATTGACAACAAAAAATATGAGTACAATAACAGCAGAATCTCTGTTTCAACAATTGACAACGACTTTCCATGATTTGGAGAAGATCGATGAGCCGGCTGCATTAGCGGCTATTCGTCAGGAAGCGTTTGCAAAGTTTGAGCAGGCAGGGTTTCCTACGGTCAAAAATGAAGATTGGAAGTATACCAATATTCACAGTCTGGTTCAAGCACCTTATGTGCTAAACAGCGATGTGGATGTGGCCGATCTTGATTTAAGCCAAGCAGATATTCCAGCATTGGATGCACACCGTTTGGTATTGGTCAATGGCCAGTATACAGTCGCTTTTTCGAGCTTAGAAGAGGAAGATGGCTTGGTAGTAAAACCAATTGAGGATGCTGCGAACGATCCGCAATTTACCCGTCATTTTGCGCAACATGCTGACAAAACGGATAATGCTTTGGTGTATCTGAACACCGCATTGTACACCGCGGGTGTGTTTATTGAAGTGAAGCGCAATGCCGTTGTGAATAAACCCATTCATTTGGTACATGTAGCAACAGGGACAGAAGCATTTTTTGCGCAAACAAGAAATCTAATTGTAGCAGGTGCAAATGCGGAAGTAGAAATCATCGAGTCGTTCATCACGTTGGCAGGTACAGCAAAAAACCTACATAACAAGGTGACGGAGATCGTGCTTGAAGAGAATGCGAAAATGCAACATTACTATTTGCAGATCTCGGATGCATCGAGCAACTACATCAACCATACAGAAGTATACCAGAATAAGCACAGTTTGTACAATAACTACAACTGTAATTTCCCAGGTGCAACTTTCGTACGTAATAATATCAACGTACGCTTGGATGATGAGCAAGTTGAGTCTCATTTGTACGGCATCAACCTTTTGGCCGATAAGCAATTGGTAGACAATCATACCATTGTCGACCACATGAAGCCACACTGTGAGTCCTATGAATGGTACAAAAATATTCCACAAGACGATTCTACAGCAGTTTTTAATGGAAAGATTTTCGTGCGCGAAGATGCGCAGAAAACCAATGCTTTCCAGCAGAACAACAATATGTTGATTGGGGATAAATCTACGGTGTATACCAAGCCGCAGTTGGAAATCTTCGCCGATGATGTAAAGTGTTCACACGGTTGTACGATGGGTCAGTTTGACGATCAAGCCTTGTTCTATCTGCGTGCAAGAGGAATTGGTGAAGAATCAGCACGTACCTTATTAGTACATGCATTTGCATTTGATGTAACTTCTCGTTTCTCCAACGAATCTGTTCGTGAATATGTGGAAGCTTTAGTGGCCAAAGGTCTGGAGCCACGCCAAAACTAGTATAATATAATAATTAATATAAAGCCAAAAGCGTCTGATGAACCATCAGGCGCTTTTTTTATACCACTTCGCGCATGATCGGGGCTGACATCTCTGCCATGATGGCTGGTGTAGCCGATTGCAAATCTGCCAGATCGAAAATAGCCGAAGATTCATATCTAGTTGCGATAGACAAAGTAATATCTGTGCAATGCGGAGCAAATGTTTCCAGCACTTTTTCCACCGTATTATTCTGCCCAGAAAGGTGGCCTAAAATCAAATGTTTTAGGCGATCTGTACGTTTTTCCAGAAATAAAGCCAATGCCATGGCATTGGAGATGTGTCCCATGCCGCCACGAATCCTATTCTTCAGATAATAGCTATAACGTCCTTTTTGCAACATTTCCTCATCATAATTGCTTTCTAGCAGCAACACGTCGACATGTTGCACCACGTGCTTCACATTATCGCAAGCATGGCCGAGGTCGGTCAATATTCCGATATTATTTTTGCCATCAGACACCACAAAACTGCAAGGTTCTTTGGCGTCATGATATTTGGGAATCCCAATGATCTCTAATCCGCCGATACGCACACGTTCATTGGTTTTAATAATGCGCACCAGATGCTCTGGTAAGCGCAATTTGCTGCCGTCTAAAGTGCCTTGCGTCATGTAAATCGGAAGGTCATATTTTTTGGCAAATACCGACAATCCACAAATATGGTCGGTATGCTCATGTGTGATAAAGATGGCTTTCACCTGTGTTGGCAAAATGCCCAATTGGCCCATGCGTAAGTGCATGTGTTTGTTATTGATCCCGACATCGATAAGTACCGCGCTATCATCTTTAGCGACATAATAACAGTTACCATTACTTCCAGAAGCGATCGAGCAATATTTCATCGACAGCAAAAATAGAGAAAAATAAAAGGCCAATCAATGTGGTAAACACCGCTTGGGCGATTATTTGTTCGCCGGTTTCCCAAGCGCATACGTAATGCCACCAGCGATATGTTGCAGAAAGTCAGCGTCATCATAGGTTTCTTTAGTATGCCCCAAAGCTGTGTAGAAAGCACGGCCGCCGTCATAAGTATGATGCCAAGAAACGGGATGATAGTCTCCCATTTTGCCACCTTTGTAACTTTTCTCGTCGATCGTCATCAACAGGTTGACGGCTGGATTTAAATCTTTGAAATCATACCATTCGTCTTTATGCTTCCAGATTTCTGGCAAATGCTGAGTAGCTAAATGGCTGTGATCATGCACATGAATATCCGCAGTTTGTACTTCTGGATGACTGGCGAAATAGCCGCCGACCATCTTGCCGTACCACGGCCAATCGTATTCCGTATCGCTAGCGGCATGAATGCCGACAAAGCCATTTCCAGCTTGTATAAACCGTTCGAAGGCAGCTTGTTGTTCCGGGTTTAAGATATCGCCTGTGGTACTTAAAAATACAATTGCTTTATATTTTTGGAGTTGATCGTCCGTGAAAACGCCTGCATCTTCTGTGTGATATACGCTAAATCCATGCTCACGTCCGAGTTTCTGAATAGCTTCTGCACCTTTCTCAATGCTGTCATGTCGAAATCCCTTGGTTTTCGAAAAAACCAATACTTGGGGAAGTTCTTGCGCGATACCATGTAGCGTAGTGCAAACAAACAATAGGGCTATTAAGAATAGGTGTTTCATCATGTCAATAGGTTATAGGCTAAAGGTATCGATAATTTCTCGGAATGGTAAAATTCTCTACGGGAAATGCGGTTAGGAAGCTATGTTTCAGGCAATATTAAGTCAATTAAAAAAAACGGTAAAAAAACAGTGATATGCTGTTACTTATCATTGTGAATAATTAAATTTGCCCGATTAGTGTCAAAATGTCTGTTTAGGAACTTTGGATTTATTATTGTGCACTAGCTGAGTACAGATTAAAAAGATTATGTTAAAATTCTTAAGTAAATTATTTGGTAGCAAGTCTGAGCGGGATATCAAAGGAATACAACCTATAGTAGATAAGATCAAAGAAGAGTACGAAAAGCTTGCCAGCTTGTCAAATGATGATTTGAGAGCAAAAACAGCTAGCTTTAAGAGCCGCATCGCGGAATACCTAAAAGAGATCGATGAGGAGATTACAAGCCTAAAAGAGCAGGCCGAAGCTACCGAAGATATGGAGTCAAAAACGGCTTACTATGAAAAGGTAGATAAACTCACAAAAGATAGAGACAAGAAACTAGAAGAAGTGCTTTTGGAGATCTTGCCAGAAGCATTTGCGGTGGTGAAAGATACCGCCAGACGTTTCACCGAAAATAAAGAAATCTCTGTAACGGCCAGCCAATTTGACCGTGATATAGCGGCTTTGAAGCCGAATGTGACGATCCAAGGCGATCAAGCCGTTTGGAAAAATAGCTGGTCTGCAGCCGGTACGGACGTGACTTGGAATATGGTGCACTATGATGTACAGCTGATCGGTGGTATTGTATTGCATCAAGGTAAAATCTCCGAAATGTCTACCGGTGAAGGAAAGACTTTGGTAGGAACTTTGCCAACTTATCTAAATGCATTATCAGGTCAAGGTATTCACATCATTACGGTGAACGATTACTTAGCACGTCGTGACTCGGAGTGGAATGGCCCATTGTTCGAATTCCACGGTTTGAGCGTAGATTGTATCGATAAGCATCAGCCCAACTCTCCACAGCGTCGCAAAGCATATGCTGCCGACATCGTGTACGGTACCAATAACGAATTTGGTTTTGACTACCTGCGTGACAACATGACGCAAAATCCAGAAGCGATGGTACAGCGCAAGCTGCACTTTGCCATGATTGATGAGGTGGATTCGGTATTAATTGACGATGCGCGTACGCCATTGATCATTTCTGGTCCAATTCCAAAAGGCGATCAGCACGAATTTTATCAACTAAAGCCACGTATCGAACGTTTGGTCAATGCACAAAAAGCCTATGTGAATGGTGCCTTGAATCAAGCGAAAAAAGCTGTTGCAGCTGGCGATGTTGATCCAGAAGCTGGCGGTTTGGCTTTGTTCCGCGCTTACCGCGGTTTGCCAAAAAATAAAGCCTTGATCAAGTTCTTAAGCGAAAGCAATCACCGCCAAGTCCTACAAAAAGTAGAAAACTTCTACATGGCAGAGCAAAATCGTCATATGCCGAAGGCAGATGAAGAATTGTTCTTCGTGATCGATGAAAAGAACAATCAAGTAGAGCTAACCGAAAAAGGTATTGAGTTGATCACCACTTCTGGTGAAGATCCAACTTTCTTCATCCTTCCGGATGTAGGTACCGAGATTGCTGCGATTGAGAATTCTAACGATCCATTAGAAGAAAAAGCGCGTCAAAAAGAAGAATTATTACGTGATTATTCGATCAAAGCAGAGCGTATTCACTCGATCAACCAATTGTTGAAAGCATATACGTTGTTTGAGATTGATGATCAATATATCGTAGACGAAGGCAAAGTAAAAATCGTGGATGAGCAAACGGGCCGTATCATGGATGGTCGCCGTTACTCGGATGGTTTGCACCAAGCGATCGAGGCAAAAGAAAATGTAAAAGTAGAAGATGCGACGCAGACGTATGCGACGATTACTTTGCAAAACTACTTCCGTATGTACCACAAATTAGCAGGTATGACGGGTACGGCTTCTACCGAAGCGGGCGAGTTATGGGAAATCTACAAATTGGATGTAGTCGAGATCCCAACTAATAAAGGAATTCAGCGTGACGACAGACAAGATTACATCTACCGTACCGCAAGAGAGAAATACAATGCCGTAGCACAAGAAATCCAGACATTGACCGATGCACAAAGACCGGTATTGGTTGGTACGACTTCGGTAGAGATTTCCGAATTGTTGAGCCGTATGTTGAAAATGCGCGGTATCAAGCACAATGTCTTGAACGCGAAATTGCACCAAAAAGAGGCAGATATCGTAGCGGAAGCGGGTAAACCAGGTCAGGTAACGATCGCCACAAACATGGCGGGTCGTGGTACGGATATTAAGCTAGCCAGCGAAGTAATCAATGCGGGCGGTTTAGCGATTATTGGTACAGAGCGTCACGAGTCACGTCGCGTGGATCGTCAATTACGTGGTCGTGCAGGTCGTCAAGGAGATCCGGGTTCTTCTCAGTTCTTCGTTTCTTTGGAAGATCCATTGATGCGTTTATTCGCTTCAGAGCGTATCTCTAATTTGATGGTACGTATGGGCGTAGAAGATGGCGAAGTGATGCAGCACGGCATGTTGACCAAATCGATCGAGCGTGCACAACGTAAAGTGGAGGAAAACAACTTTGGTATCCGTAAACGTTTGTTGGAATACGATGATGTGATGAACTCACAACGTACCGTCATCTATACGAAACGTAAAAACGCGTTATTCGGACAACGTCTGGATGTAGATTTGAACAATACGATCTTCGACGTTGTTGAAGATGTGGTGCTTTCTTCCAAAGAAGGAGGTTCATTCGAAGAGTTCCAAATCGAAGTGATCCGTCTTTTCGCGGTAGATCCATCGATCACCGAAGAAGAATTCAAATCATGCAGTACAGAAACCTTAATTGACAAGTTGTTCGGTCAGGTTATCGCACATTACCAGGAGAAAGCAGCACACGTAGCGGCGCAAACCTTGCCGGTAATGACGAATGTGATGGCTGAGCGTGGCGATATGATCGAGAACGTGGTGGTACCATTCTCAGATGGCACGCGCGGCATACAAGTGTCTACCAACTTGCAAAAAGCAGTAGAATCTAAAGGCAAGGAAGTGTTTAGATCTTTTGAAAAAGGTATAGTTCTTGCTCTGATAGATGAAGCTTGGAAAGAGCACTTGCGTGAAATGGATGACTTGAAGCAGTCGGTACAAAATGCCGTATATGAGCAGAAAGATCCGATTGTAATCTATAAAATGGAAGCTTACAACCTGTTTAAAGAGATGTTGGCCTCTATGAATAAAGAAATTGTCAGCTTCTTGTTCAAAGGAGAAATCCCTGGACAACAAGGTCAGCAAGCAGAACAAGTCAAGGAAGCACGTCCTTTACCAGCACAACCGGCACAGGTGACCGCTTCGAAACAAGAGCTTTCTTTGCCTACAGGTGTAAGCGAAGAAGATGTAGACACGCGTACAGCACAAGTGACTGCGCCGATTCGCAAAGAGCAAACGGTAGGTCGCAATGACGAATGTCCTTGTGGTTCTGGCAAAAAATATAAAAACTGCCACGGCAGCAAATAAGAAATAAAAAACGATGGTTAGAAAAGGATTGATTTTATGCGCATTACTTGGTGGATTATCTGCCGGAGTACAGGCTCAAGAGCAACACGTCGATGTGGTGGTAGATCCCTTGATCGCTGCATTGCAGGCTTTCAGAGCAGAGCATGAAATCAATCCTGCTGCCCGTCCTACCGTCAGCTTGGCCGACAAAAAGGTCGTCGACAAGCGCAATATGCGGCGCGTGCGCACCAAAGGTTTTCGCGTACAGATCTTTTCTGGTGCTAATCGTAGCGATGCCGTGTCGGTACAGAATGGTTTCTTGCGCCAATACAGCGATATGGCCGCGTACATCAATTACGAAGAACCTAATTTTCGCGTGAAAGTAGGAGATTTCCGAACGCGTAGCGAGGCCAATACGTTTATGCGAAAGATCCGAGGGCAATACAGCAATGTATTTGTCTTTGTCGAAGACATTTGGGTCTGGCAATAAATCACCTTTAACTCCATGATGATGATAGAGCAGATTAAAAGCCTAGCCTCCTCCTTCGCGGAAGAAACGGTAGGCATAAGAAGGCATTTGCACCAAAATCCAGAACTTTCTTTTCAAGAGTACAATACATCCGCTTTTGTCAAAGAACGATTGGATGAGTTGCTTATTCCGTATACAGTCATGGCCGATACGGGCGTGGTGGCATTAATCAAGGGCGATTTGCCATCTGATAAAGTCATTGCGCTGCGCGCAGATATGGACGCTTTGCCTATTTTGGAAGTCGAAGGGCGGAGTTATGGATCGCAAAATCCCGGCGTGATGCACGCTTGTGGACACGATGTGCATACCTCTTCGCTATTAGGCGTAGCTAAAATCTTGCAAAATCTGAAATCACAGTTTGGCGGTACGGTAAAGTTGATCTTTCAACCTGGAGAAGAACGCCTCCCGGGTGGAGCTTCGCTCATGATTAAAGAAGGCGTATTGCAAAATCCAGCACCAAATGCCATCATCGGACAGCATGTGATGCCGCTCATTGAAAGTGGGCAAGTGGGCTTCCGTGCTGGAAAATACATGGCTTCCTGCGATGAGTTGTTTCTCACCGTTCGTGGAAAAGGCGGACATGGTGCACAGCCACATCAAAATATAGATCCTATCGCGATCACCGCACAAGTGATCACGGCGATGCAGCAAATCGTGAGTCGCTATGCGGATCCACGTATTCCGAGCGTACTTTCTTGGGGAAAGATCATTGGCAATGGAGCTACTAACGTGATTCCTGATGAAGTGAAGCTAGATGGTACTTTCCGTACGTTCGACGAAGCTTGGCGCGCAGAAGCACATGAGAAGATGACTAAAATGGTAGTTGGTGTTGTGGAAGGAATGGGTGCGACCTGCGATTTTAAAATCGATAAAGGTTATCCTTTCTTGGTCAACGAACCACAGACTACGAATGCCGCTCGGGCTCATGCAGAAGCTTATCTCGGTAAGGAAAATGTATTAGAACTGGATCTATGGCCTGCAGCCGAAGATTTTGCTTATTATTCTCAAGAGACGAATGCCTGTTTCTATCGCTTGGGTACGGGCAATAAAGCAAGAGGAATCACCTCAGCGGTACATACACCTACATTTGATATTGATGAGACCGCGATTGAAACGAGCATTGGCTTAATGTCTTATATTGCGTTAAAATCGCTAGAAGGATAGCATCAGATGTCATCCCACCACATCATTCGAGAGAATCAAGAGCCTGCGCTACTCATCATTGATGTGGAGGCGCTATCGGAAGAATCCCTAGGCCAATTACTCGAATGGAGTCCGATCGTATTGACGACGGATGCTCATGTTGATTATCTTCTTTCCAGAGGCATTAAGATTGATGTGATATTTACGGCTAATGCTGAGTTTGAAGTTGATCAAGACGGAATCGCCATTTTGCCATTGCAGCATATTTTGTTGGATGCTTTGCATTATTTGAAAAGTAAAAATCAGTTTGCCTTGCATATTCTTTGGAATGATTTTTCGGCGGATGCCTTAATCGAGCATAACCAACAATTTACGTTTGCGGTATATAGCCAGCAATTCAAATATATTCTTCGATCGTTTTTTCACAAATGGATGCCGCAAGGCAATGTCATGAAAGTCATAAGCAACGGCGTAGTATATCGTGTTGAAAATCTAAAACAAATTGGTGATGCAACTTACGAAACGGTGAAAGATGGTTTCGTAAGTATTGATTCGCAGAGCGAAAATAGTTTGATCATAGGCGAGGCATTATGAATCCGAGCATTAGAATAGCCACCACAGCAGATTTTGAGCTCATCTCACAGCTCGCGTACGAGATTTGGTATCCGACGTACATTCCGATCCTTTCCGAGGCTCAGATCGCCTTTATGCTAGATCAGTTGTATTCCATCGACGGATTATCCAAAGCGGTGGAGCAGGGCAAAGTATTCTATTTGCTGTACGAGTCAGAAATCGCGGTCGGCTTTATCGCTGTACGCCCCTCACCAGAAAAGGAAGTGTTTAGGATTGAGAGTTTGTACTTGCTTCCTTCCACACAAGGTAAAGGATATGGACAATTGCTGATTAATTTTGCCGCGGAATTAGCCAAAGCCCACTCCTTTACGACAATAGAACTCAATGTCAACCGCCAGAATAAGGCGTACCACTTTTACCTCAAGGTAGGTTTTGAGGTCGCTTACGAGATCGACATTCCATATCACGGCTATGTACTTGATGATTACGTGATGCAGAAATCCATCTAAGTCTTATCTCGTTTATTCCCTCAACTTTTCTACACGTGTAGGCGTTTGTTCGCCACTAACAATACCCACAATACCATGTGCGATCGCTTCAATGCTTGAACGGATGTTTTCAATATCTAAGGTCGAGACTTCGTCTTTCACCGTGTGATAATATTCATCTTTATCAATTTGCGAAGTAGAAAACGTATGCGCTGGCACACCCAATGCCGCTAGTGTGGCATTGTCACTACGATAAAATAGGTTTTGCTGTGGGTACGGATCTGGATGGAAAGTAAAGGCCGATCCTTTGACCTGCTCTTGTACTAATTGCCCTAAGTTGGAAGCTTCAAATCCGGTGATGTATAAGGTATTTGGGCCAAACTTCGAATCCTTGCCAATCATTTCAATATTGATCATCGCGACCACTTTATCGGGATCGATGTTATTACCGAAATGTTTCGAGCCATACATGCCGATTTCCTCGCCTGTGAATGCGACAAAAAGCAAGGTGCGCTCGTTGTTGTCTAAGGCTTTGAAGTATTTTGCTAACGCAATGACAGCAGTCGTTCCCGATGCATCGTCGTCGGCGCCATTGGCAATAGAATCCTGACCGACTGCTTCGATTATGCCGATATGATCATAATGAGCGGAAAGTACCACGTATTCCTCTGGATTCGATTTTCCTGGCAGCATGCCGACCACATTGAATAGTGGAATTTCCTGTTGATTGCTCTTGGCTGTAAATTGGAAGTTTTGTGGTGCCGCATCCTGAATTACGAAAAATTTAGTAGGCGCCTGGGGTGCATTGGCAGATACAGGCACTAAACTTTCTTCGCCAATCATCTTTTTGAAGCGATTCAGCAATCCCTGATGTGCAGGATGTACCCATATAATCTCATCCTCTTTTCCTTGCAAAGCGTGCGCTCTAAACGCTTGCGAGAAATCCGCATCTTCTCCAATAACACTTGTTTTAATCGTTTGGCCTTGATCCCAATTCAATTCCGCTGGTCGGCCAAATATCAAGAACTGATCTGGGCTTAATGCTGTGCCGTTGACCGTCACGTTCTGTCCTGCTGCCGAGATTCTATTGAGGTGAAATGTTTGCCGATAATTCTCCTCCGCGTACGGCTTAAGGCCGATCGCCTTAAATTCTTGAGCAATGAAATCTGCTGCGCGTTCGATATCCGGAGTCAACGCATGGCGACCACGCATCTCATCAGAGGCTAAGGTGTTGAGAATGCGCTCCAGATAAGGCGTTTCTGCCACTTGCGCAGATAACGTGAAACTAGAAAATAGTATACCTAAGCCAAGGCCGAGCTTTTTTATGGAGAAATAAGGATAGATCATACCGTAAAAATAAGTGTTTTTTCTGAAGTATCGCGTGATGGTTTCTTCCGCAAATTATAACGGTCCATAGATACATCGAAATAAAGAAAATTGGTAAAAACCGTTTATCGTTGACTCTTGTTCTTTTAATGCACAAATTCTATATTTGATTAATGCCAAGTGTCATTGACAAATGAAGAAGAGTAAATCAGACAGTTGGTGACGCGAAGAACACAAACAGTATTAAATATTGATAGGTATGAAAGAAGTAACCGTACAAGAGCTAAAAAACAAAATAGATAACAACGAAGAGTTTCAATTGATTGACGTGAGAGAGCCATTTGAATATGAAACTTCGAATCTAAATGGTATCAACATTCCTTTATCAGGCGTAGTGATTGAAGCCGATAAAATCTCAAAAGATATACCAGTGATTGTGCAATGCCGTTCGGGCAAAAGAAGTGCACAGGCGATTATGCTTTTGGAAAATGAGGGATTTACCAACTTATCCAACCTTAAAGGAGGTATCTTGGCTTGGAAAGAAGAAATTGATCCAGAATTAGATGTGTATTAAACACATCCTACGATAGCATAAAACGCCAGCTTTTTAGCTGGCGTTTTTTGTTGTGGAAAAGTTGCAATCTGGCGCGGCATGATTTATGTGTTTTACATGACGATAAAAACTACCTGCTGAAGGTAGTATTCATGGATAATACATTAACTTTATTACCATTCAACCAACATAAACATAAGTGTAAATTAAAAATCTTTTTATGGGCAATTCAATACCAAGTAATTTCGGCTTTTTTAAAGGGGTAGAGAAGAACTTCGACAAGGCAGCCAAGTACACCCGATTCTCCAAAGGGATCTTAGAACAAATCAAAGCCTGCAACTCCGTTTTACAAGTGAAGTTTCCAGTTAAGATCGGCGAAAACGTAGAAGTAATTGAAGCTTATCGTATCCAACATTCGCATCACCGTACACCATGTAAAGGCGGTATTCGCTACAGTATGGCCGTGAACCAAGATGAGGTAATGGCGCTAGCAGCTTTGATGACGTACAAATGTGCGATTGTCAATGTGCCATTTGGTGGCGCCAAGGGAGGAATTCGTATCGATCCGACCAAATATTCGGAATATGAATTAGAAAAAATTACCCGTCGCTACACGAGTGAGCTCGTGAAGAAAAATTTTATTGGTCCCGGCGTAGATGTTCCCGCGCCAGATTATGGTACAGGAGCGCGTGAAATGGCTTGGATTGTGGATACGTACCGTTCATTGCATCCCAATGAAGTGTATTCCAATGCTTGTGTAACAGGTAAACCGGTGACGCAAGGCGGTGTGCGAGGTCGTGTGGAAGCAACAGGTTTGGGTGTGTTCTATGGCGTTCGCGAAGCGTGCAATATTGAGGAGGACATGAAAAGACTCGGCTTGTCGGTCGGTATAGAAGGCAAACGCATTATTGTGCAGGGTTTGGGTAATGTAGGTTATCACGCAGCGAAGTTTTTTCAAGAAGCAGGTGCGATTTTGGTCGGCTTGATTGAATATGAAGGTGCAATTTATGACGAGAACGGACTGGACTTAGAAGCGGTGGTGGCGCATCGTGCTTCAACAGGTTCTATTTTAGATTTCGAAAAGGCTAAGAGTGTAAAAACTTCTAGCGAGGTGCTCGAATATCCATGTGATATCTTAATTCCTGCGGCCTTGGAAGCCGTGATTAATGAGAGTAATGCCGATAAGATCCAAGCAAAGATCATCGGTGAAGCTGCGAATGGCCCACTAACACCAGAAGCCGATGAAATCTTGAATAAAAAGGGCGTGTTAGTTATTCCTGATATTTACCTTAATGCAGGCGGTGTAACGGTTTCTTACTTCGAATGGTTGAAAAATTTGAGTAACGTTCGTTACGGTCGTTTGGAGAAACGCTTTGATGAAAACATGTATGCCGAGATTCTGAATATTATCGAGTCGATGACGGATAAGAAGGTTTCGAAAATAGAAAAGAAGATTCTGTTACGCGGTCCAGACGAGATCGATTTGGTGCACTCCGGCTTAGAAGACACCATGATCGGCGCTTATCGCGAAGTGTGGGATATCTGGAAAGGAGAAGACGGCGTGGAAGATTTGCGTACGGCAGCTTTTGTCTGTGCCATTAATAAAGTTGGTGTGGCCTACGAGGAGTTGGGCATTTTCCCATAACCACTTACGACTCAAAAAAGTTTATATTTGCTTCATGCAAAAAATGTATCGCCAGACTAAACAAGCTTTTTTGTTTAGTCTGGTTTTTTATAGCCTTTCGTTGATTTTACTACTATTTCAACTACCCATTGCACCTGTGATGCTGAGCGTATCGTTGTTGGTTTCCATGATCTGGGTGGTATTGGTGATGCTCGAAATCATGCGATCGCCTTATATCAATAATTTGGAGCGAATGGGACTCGCCCTATTCATTATTGGAATGAATATATTTGCAGGTATCATCTACTTTACACTCATCCGTCGCAGAGTGACGGGCATCTCTAATACACGATAGCTATGACTAAGAAAATGATCTTTAATGTAATACTGAACTTAGGAATCATCTTAATGATTATGAGTACAGTAGCCGCATATCGTGTGGGGCACGTGCTTTTCTTCGGGTTGTCTATTGCGCTGATCGTAGTATTTATCTATTTGAAAGTTGTATTGCTCAAATATGTCAGTCGTAGCGTGCGCGCCCAAGCTCAAGAGCAGCAGGTCGCATCGCAGCCGCAACGTAAAGCAAAAAAGAAAAAAAGCTCGAAATAAAGCTACGGAAAATAAAAAACGTCTTTGCGAGGAAGCATGACGAAGCAATCTAAACATTTACAAACATAAGATTGCTTCGTCGTCGTTCCTCCTTCTCGCAAGGACGTTTATAGTTTTTAAGTTGAAGGTTTTCTGCTAATAACTTCGGATTTTACTCCGATTCTTTATTTCACAAAAGGTGGTTTTTTCACCACGGCTTTCACCGACTGATTACGAATCTGAATATAGATTTCCGTGCCTTCTTTAGCAAAGGCAGTATCTACATAACCTAATCCAACCGATTTCTTTAAACTCGGCGATTGTGTTCCTGAAGTTACACGACCAATGGTTTTACCTTCTGCATTCACGATCAGATAATCATGACGCGGAATACCACGATCAATCATTTCAAAACCGACTAGCTTTTGCTTTACACCAGCTTCTTTTTCTGCTTTCAGGTTTGCACTATTGACGAAGTCTTTCGTGAATTTCGTTACCCAACCTAAGCCTGCGGCTAATGGAGATGTATTGTCGTCAATATCATTGCCATAAAGGCAGAAACCCATTTCCAAGCGCAAGGTATCACGCGCACCTAATCCAATTGGCTTGATGCCATATGCTGCGCCTGCTTCCATGATCGCATCCCACACTTGTTGCGCATGCTCATTCGCTACATAGATTTCAAAACCGCCAGCACCGGTATATCCTGTCGCAGAAACCAATACATTATCCACACCGGCAAAACTGCCTTTTGCAAAAGTGTAATATTCCATCGGAGCTAAGTCGATATCGGTCAAGGATTGTAAAGCATCAGTCGCTTTTGGTCCTTGTACAGCAAATAGAGATGTCTCGTCCGAGATGTTTTTCATGTCTACACCATAGGTGTTATAGCGCGAGATCCAATCCCAGTCTTTGTCGATGTTCGAAGCATTTACCACTAACAGATACGTTTTCTCATCGATACGGTAGGTCAAGAAATCATCTACTACACCGCCTGTTTCATTCGGAATATAGCCATATTGTACCTTGCCATCATATAGCTTGGCAGCATCGTTCGATGATATTTTTTGGATTAATTCTAACGCGTTATCCCCTTTTAAGATGAATTCGCCCATGTGACTTACATCAAACATGCCTACTTTCGTACGTACTGTTTCGTGCTCATCGTTGATGCCTGAATATTGTACCGGCATATCGAAGCCAGCGAAAGGTACCATCTTAGCACCTAAAGAAATATGATGATTGGTTAATGCCGTGTTTTTAGTCATAAAAGTTCTTCGTTCAAAGTCGCCCAAAAATACATAAAATACGTGTAAGCCGAGAAAGATTGATGCGGTAAAATACTACATATCCAACGCTGTTGTCAAGCTAGGCACAGGCACCAAATCAGAGGGAATCCCTAAAATGTCTACTACACGCGCAAATTCCGGTTGAATTGGGGCTTCTATGTCTACTCTGGTGTTGTGCACAGGATGTATGAAAGAAAGGGAAGAGGCATGCAACATCATGGTATCCATCTCAAAAGTTTCCTTCCACAACTTATTCTGCTTGTTGCATCCGTGTGGGCGATCGCCAATGATTGGGTGCAGAATATGGGCGAAATGACGACGTAACTGATGCATTCTGCCGGTTTCTGGCTGTGCTTCTACCAGGCTATAGCGCGAAGTAGAATGCTTGCCAAAAGGCAAATCTATTTCGGCTAGCGCCAATGTTTTATAATGGGTAATAGCCTCTTGCATCATCCCATTTTCTTTCTTCAAGGCATAATCTATTGTACCTTCCGCAGGAGCATGACCGCGCAATACGGCTACATACTTTTTGCTCATTTGCCGATTGGCAAACATCGGCTGTATCACGCCATCCATCTCCCGGTTCAGGCTGAAGAGCAATACGCCGCTTGTTTTCCGATCTAAGCGATGTGCAGGATGTACCATTTTGCCGATTTGCTGTCGCAATAATTGTAGCGCGAACTCACTCGCATCGCTAGCGATGGACGATCGATGTACCAATAAACCGTGCGGTTTATTGACGGCAATGAGGTATTCATCCTCATAAAGAATATCTAAATGCATTATAAGTCTTTGAGTATGCGGATAATCTTGTCGGCCTCTTCATCAATCTTTGGGCTCAGCCAGACCATTCCAAAGGCGCCTCCACCAACTACTTGAGCGTCAGCTTGCCATCTGATTTCGATTAACGAAAACAAATAATAGTTCTTGATATGAACATTGTTGACTAAGAATTCGTCGATTACTCGATCTCCAAAAAGCATCATGCCCAATTGCATGGCATCCTCATGCTTATAATCGAGTTGTGAGGTGAGGAGTTCTTTCGCCTTGGCGCGCAACACTTCCTCGTGTCTTTCTTGACTAGGATTGGTCAGAAAAGCCGCGATAAGCACGACTATTCCGACCAATGCAAAGATGCGTGTTTTACTCATCTTATTTATTTGCCGTTTAATTCAAATACAGCATCTACATTCGCGATCAACTTGATCGGGCGAATACTGATATTAATGTTGCTAGCTTCCTCAGCACCTTCCATCATGTCAGCAGATTTTGCACTCATCGCATACATGCGACCGACTGGCATGATATCGTTCCAGCTAAATGAACTATTGTCGTTAATCAATAATGCTTTACCAATCGCTTGGCCATCTGCACTAGCCAATACTTCGGCGTTAGCGCGCGCGTCTTTTACTGCTTCTGTCTTAAGATCACGCTCGATTTGGCGTTTTTGCGAATGATCATACTCACTAATAGAAGTGCTCTGCATACCGCGACTATCTACCTCATCAAATAGCGTGTTCAATTTAGATAAATCCGTTACTTTGATGCGGTACTGACGTGCTTGCAATAATTCGGGGTTTTTATTCTTTTTTGTCTCGTTGTTGTAGCTGTAGATATTTTGGATCGTTAGATCTTCTTGTTTAACACCATTTTTTAGCGCCGCATCAAACAATTGCTTCTCTAGAGTTTCAATTGTTACTTTCTTACGTGCATTTCCGTCTACTAAATATTCTCGAAGCGATACTGACAAGTAGATAATATCAGGTGTAACTTCTTTTTCCGCGTATCCTTTTGTCGATACTCTGCGTGCATTGTCTCCAGTCATAGTTTGTGCATTACTTGCAGATACAAGGCCGATCAAGGCCATAAGGTAGATGATTTTTTTCATGTTGTTGTCTTTTAAAATAATGTACGTCAAAAACTGTTCAATTGTTACAGAAAGACCAAAATTTTTTCTTTTGGTTTAAGAGCTTGTAAAAATAATTCCAAATTATTGATTATATTCAATATCTTTATGGAACAATAATTTTAATACAAAATGCAAGAAGGAACAGTAAAATTTTTCAATGAAACTAAAGGTTTCGGTTTCATTATTCCAAATTCTGGCGAGAGCGAAATTTTCGTTCACGTGTCAGGTTTGGTAGACAAAGTTCGTGAGAACGACCACGTATCTTACGAAGTAGAGCAAGGACGTAAAGGCCTTAACGCGGTAAATGTAAAACTTATTTAAGACTACGATTAGATATTAAATATATTTATTGTGTCAGAAAGCTCGATATCACGTGATATCGAGCTTTTTGTATGCTGTAGTGCGCAGTTTTAGGCGAATATTTCTTCTAATACAACTAAGGATCGTACCTCGCCAAAATTTTCGGTGTGTAGCCGGTACAGGTCCAATATCTTTTCCAAAAGATACCGACGATCGTCCTTCGAAAGACTTACTTCGTGCATGGATTCAAAACTGCTATTCATCAACAATCTAAAGGTGGAAGTATTCGGTTCAGCAATAAAATGGGCGTGTGCTGGTAAGCTGTTAGTAAATACACCTTCAGCAAGATCGAGATAAGGCTTTTGTGTTTGAATAGGGTAAAATCCTAAATATCTGCTTAAGCCAATAAGAAACAGTAAATGAAAATTGCCCAATTTTGTGGTTGCTTGATCTAGCCACTGGATGGAATCTGCTATGTATTGAAAGACAAAAGGGTCAGGATTTTGGTGGCGAAGTACTTTATAAAGTACTTCGTTGAGGAACATCGCAATAGAACTCTTGACGATGTTGAGCGGAATATCGCGTAAAACGGGATATTGCTGTGCCTCTTTTATCCGTTGCAACTGGTTGTGCTCTTTGTGATATGCTTGCAAATCCAGCAGGTGGAACGGTTGCAAGATGGCTAAAGGGATTTTCGCCTTCGGTTTTTTAGCTCCTTGGATCAAATAAGATTGTAGACCGTGATCTTTGGTAAAGATTTGAGCTACAATGCTGTTTTCCGAATAGTTTGTTAGTTTCAGAGCAATGCCTTGGGTCCGAACAATCATGCACTTTTCATTATTTTAAATTTTGTTGATCACGCCGATAGCGTTGCAATGTATTGCGATCTATTTTTCGGAATACGCTATACATTGATAGAATCACTCCAATACCAAAACACAGTACGCCGATTGGCATAATAAATTTGTACATACTACCTTCCGCTTGCATCAAATTCAAACTATAGATGGTGATGATGGCGCCCAGAATCAATAAGCCGAAACCTCGAATTAAATACTTGTTCATGTTGTGAATTGTTGAAAACTATTTAAAGTCCATTTCATCCAATCTGTTCCGCAAAATACGTTCTTTTGTGAGAAATCTGTGTAGTACATCCACCATTCCCTGTGAGAATGTGCTATACAAGGACATTTGTTATAACACACATTGTGTGCCAAATCCTGTGTTGATGCGGCTAATTTCTATATTTTTGAAAAAAATATTGCGCAGTCATATTGCATATCCCAAAAGAAATTTAGATATTTGCAAACTCTTTGAAAAGAGAGTATTGAACAAAATACAACATTAAAAATCAGATATCATGTCAAGAATTTGTGATTTAACAGGCAAAGCAGCATTGAAAGGGAATAACGTTTCTCACTCAAACGTTAAGACCAAAAGAAAATTCTACCCGAACTTACAAACTAAACGCTTCTACATTCCAGAAGAAGATCGTTGGATTACGTTGAAAGTATCTACTGCTGCGATCAAAACGATTAACAAAAACGGTATTACTGCCGTAATCGAAAAATTCATCAAAAAAGGATACGTTTAGTAGTTACTACTATACAGCCTGTTGTATCAGAAGTCAATATTTATTAGAAATTACAAGCCCGTGAGGGTCTAAATAAAGCATAAGAAAATGGCTAAAAAGGGAAATAGAGTACAAGTTATTCTAGAGTGTACAGAGCACAAAGAAACTGGTCTTCCAGGAATGTCTCGTTATATCACTACAAAGAACAAGAAAAACACTACTGAGCGTTTAGAATTGAAAAAATTCAACCCAGTATTGAGAAAAGTAACGGTTCATAAAGAAATTAAGTAAGCAATCTGTGATATTCTTCGTAGTGGCTTAGGCTTGCGAAGATCATCGCATAAAATATAACATACCATGGCAAAGAAGGCAGTTGCATCATTACAAAAAGGTGGTGGTAAAGAGTTTACAAAAGTAATTCTTACCGCTAAGTCTGCAAAAACAGGCGCTTATACTTTCAAAGAAAGTATGGTACACAATGACAAAGTGAAAGAGGTTATCTCTGCATCTTCTAAATAAGCATTGTATCTTTCTTTTTTAAGATCATCCTTATCAAAGATTCAAAGCCGTTTTGGTCATTGCCAAAAGGGCTTTTTTAGTATATTTGGCTTTCTTTCGCGCAGCGGAAGATCCAGAATAGCAGTGATATTGCACTTTTAGTAAATAGATTTTAGCATGGGATTATTCGATTTTTTTAAGAAAAAACAAGAGACGCCGGAAGCCCACGAGGCGCTTGATAAAGGATTGGAGAAAACCAAAGATGGTTTCCTTTCCAAAATCACGAAGGCTGTTGTTGGAAAATCGACCATCGATGATGATGTGCTAGATAATCTGGAGGAGGTATTAGTTACGTCTGATGTCGGTGTTACGACCACCTTGAAGATCGTAGATCGGATTCAGAAGCGCGTAGCCAAGGATAAATACGTGAGCACGGATGATCTACATGGATTGCTGCGTGATGAGATTCAATCTTTGCTTGCCGAAAACAATAGCGACGATTTTGAGCGATTGGAATACGGCGATCACAAACCATACGTGATTATGGTAGTGGGCGTGAATGGCGTCGGCAAAACCACAACCATCGGTAAGTTGGCTCATCAGCTGAAAGAAGCCGGCAACAAAGTCGTGCTTGGTGCAGCAGATACTTTTCGTGCTGCTGCTGTGGATCAGATCAAGCTTTGGGGCGAACGTGTCGGAGTCCGTGTAGTGGCGCAGCCAATGGGTTCTGATCCTGCATCAGTAGCTTTTGACACCGTCAAATCTGCGGTAGCAAATGGTGATGATGTCGCTATTATCGATACTGCAGGTCGCTTACACAACAAGGTTGGCTTGATGAACGAGCTGACAAAGATTAAGAACGTGATGCAAAAGGTCGTGCCCGATGCACCACACGAAATCTTGTTGGTATTAGATGCCTCTACAGGGCAGAATGCCATTGAGCAATGTAAGCAATTTACCGAAGCAACAGATGTGAATGCGTTAGCATTGACGAAGCTAGATGGTACCGCCAAAGGTGGTGTCGTTATTGGAATATCCGATCAGTTCAAGATTCCGGTAAAATACATCGGAGTTGGCGAGAAAATCGGTGACCTGCAATTATTTCAGAAAAAAGATTTTGTAGACTCTTTATTTAAATAGCAAAGAGTTTACCCAACATAAGCATATGCCGGCGCGCGATCTACCAAAAGATCATTGACCGAGCATTTGGAAAGAGATAGTATGAGAACGAAAGAGAAAAAGGTAGCCGCAACAGTGCGTAAACCACGTGTGAACGTCGTAACGCTAGGTTGTTCGAAAAACATCCACGACAGTGAAGTGTTGATGGGGCAGTTAAAAGGCAATCGCATTGATGTGGTACACGAATCTTCCAACATTCAAGCGGATGATATCGTAGTGATCAATACTTGTGGATTTATTGATAACGCGAAGCAAGAATCGATCGATACCATTCTTCAGTTCTCCGAACTCAAAGACCAAGGAAAAGTTAATAAGGTGATCGTGACCGGATGTCTTTCCGAGCGCTATAAACCAGAACTCCGAGCGGAGATCAGCAACGTTGATGCGTACTTCGGTACCAACGATCTGCCAGATTTGTTATCGAGCATTGGTGCAGATTATAGGCACGAATTGGTGGGCGAACGCTTGCTTACGACACCTTCGCATTTCTCTTATTTCAAGATTGCCGAAGGTTGTAATCGTCCATGTTCGTTCTGTGCGATTCCACTCATGCGTGGTAAGCACGTTTCCAAATCCATTGATGATTTAGTGAAAGAAGCCAAATTCTTGGCTTCTAATGGCACGAAGGAGCTGATCTTGATCGCACAAGATCTTACCTATTATGGGCTAGATATTTATGGCAAACGCAATTTGTCGGATTTGATGCGTCATCTTTCCGATGTGGAAGGCATCGATTGGATTCGCATGCAATATGCGTATCCGTCTGGTTTTCCGATGGACATTCTGGATGTGATGAATGAGCGTAGCAATATCTGTAATTACCTAGATATGCCGTTGCAACACATTACGGATAATATGTTGAAATCCATGCGCCGCGGTATTGACAAGCAGAAAACCATAGATCTTGTCAACAAGATTCGGGACAAAGTGCCTGATATCGCTTTGCGTACGACATTAATCTGTGGCTATCCGGGCGAGACCGAAGCAGATTTTGAAGAAATGTCGCGCTGGGTAGAGGATACACAGTTCGATCGTTTGGGTTGCTTTACCTATTCGCACGAAGAAAAAACACATGCGCATACCTTGGTAGACGATGTGCCAGAAGAAGTAAAGGAATACCGCGTGGAGCAGATCATGGAAATCCAGCAAGGTATTTCATTCGACAAAAATCAAGAAAAAGTAGGCAACGAATACCGCGTATTGATTGATAAGAAAGACGGCGATTATTTTGTAGGTCGTACCGAATACGATTCGCCTGAGGTAGACAATGAGGTGCTCGTAAATGCTACGACAGATTATGCTCGTGTGGGCGACTTTGTACAGGTGAAGATCGATCGTGCCGAAGATTTCGACTTGTACGGAACTATTGTTAAATAATTGATGGCCGTCGCATATTTTTCGCGGGGCTCATTTATTTGTCAAATCTTGTCTGGCCATGCCGATTAGGTGCTAAAAGCACTACTTTTGTGCAGATTAAATTTAGGGTAAGAGAATGAAAGCCACATACATCGACTATAAAGATACCAACAGTTTTTCGCAAACATTATTGGCTTACCTCGATGGCGACCCCAAATTGGCACCATTCTATGGTCATCGACCAACGATAGAAAACTTCGGTAAACAGATTGCTGAAAAAGCTTCTTTCCCCAAAGCTACTCGTGAGCTGTTGGTAGAGCAACTGCAGCTTCAATATGCAGATTTGTTGGAAACCGCTCCTTTGGTTGCGGAGCAGATTACCGCTTTAGGCGATGCAAAGACATTCACGGTTGTGACCGGTCATCAACTCAATATCTTCACCGGACCCCTTTATTTTATTTTCAAGATCGTATCAGCCATTAGGCTGGCAAGAGATCTTAAAAAAGCATATCCCGACAACCATTTTGTACCGGTGTATTGGATGGCGACGGAAGATCATGATTTTGCGGAGATCAACCATACGCGTGTACACGGAAAAAAAGTAAGTTGGGATACGCCAGCTATTTCGGCTACTGGGAGAATGTCTACCGCAGATATTGCGGCTACCGTGCGAGAGTATATCGGCATGTTAGGTCTATCCGGTCATTCGCAAGATTTGGCGCAATTAGTAGAAAATGCTTACCTGAAAAACCGGTCATTAGCCGATGCCACGCGCACATTGGTGCACGAATTATTTAAAGAATACGGTTTGCTGATTGTGGATGCCGATCGGCCGGCATTGAAAAAAGTGTTTGCTCCGATTATCGAACAAGATATCCTGTCGGAGAATAGTTTCAAAGCGATAGAAGCAACTTCTGCCGAGCTTAATAAAGAAGGTTTTGCGACGCAGGTGAATGCGCGCGAGATCAATTTCTTTTACCTGACGGATGAATACCGCGAACGCATCGTGCGTACTTCCGACGGTCGGTTTGAAGTGTTGCATCAACAGCGCTATTTCAGTGAGGTAGAGTTGCGGGAAGAGATTGCATCTCATCCGGAGCGATTCAGTCCTAATGTGGTGATGCGTCCGCTTTATCAGGAACTTATTTTGCCGAATCTGGCATATATCGGTGGTGGTGCCGAGATCGTATATTGGTTGCAATTGAAAGCCAACTTCGATCAATACAATACCCCATTCCCCATCTTGGTGCCGCGCAATTCGGCGATCGTGACAGAAGATGCCGTTGTTGGCAAGATCTTTCGGCTAGATCTTACCTTGAAGAGTATTTTTAAGCCGCTGGACGTATTAAAGAATGATTATGTCAAGCGTTATACCAAGCATCGCTTGACTTTGCGAGATGAATGGATGGAATTGAATGCCATCTTCGGTAAGATGAAGCTACGTACGCACAAGATTGATCCAAGTTTAGGTCCAAGTACTGAAGCAGTGAAAGCGCGTCTTAAAAAGGCGATTAACAGCTTGGAGAAAAAGCTGTTGAAAGCAGACAAGAGAAATCATCAGGATGGTTTAATTCAGATTGAGCGAGTGAAAGATCGGCTATTCCCAGGCGGTGGATTACAAGAACGATCGGAGAATTTTGCCACCTTGTATGTGAAGTATGGTGATGAACTTATTGAAGAACTTGTTACGTATTTCAACCCCTTAGATTTTAAGTTCACAATTTTGTATTAATAATTTGATTCTTCAAAGATGACGTGCGCGTGTTTTTGGAGGAAATAAAACCGTCTGATAAGTGAAACAACTGTTTGATTTACAGATATAAAATTTTATCTTTGCGATTCCTTTTTTAAGGAGTTGAAGTTTGACTATGAATATCGCGATGATGGGATTATATGCCCTAATTGGCTAAAAAACGATATTTATTTTTAAACATCAATATAAAGCGATACCTTTGCGTCCCCAAAGTGCTGTGCGCCTAGGGGTTGTAATGAAAATTCAGTATATAAGCACAATATGACTAAAGCAGAAATCATCGCAGAAATCTCAAACAAGACAGGTTTGGAGAAAGTAGATGTTCAGGAAACAGTAGAAGCATTCTTTAAGGTAGTAAAAGGAGCCATGGTAGGTGGCGAGAACGTGTACGTAAGAGGTTTTGGCAGTTTCGTAGTGAAGAAAAGAGCTGAGAAAACTGCGCGTAACATTTCTAAAAACACCGCAATTATTATCCCTGAGCATTTTGTTCCAAGCTTCAAGCCTGCCAAAGTGTTTGTAGAGAAAGTAAAAAGCGGCAACAAGAAATAATCAAACTTGAAAAAGACTAAACAAATACAGATAGCGGTTGTGCTAGGAGTAGTTCTAATAATGGGACTGCTATTGGCACAGCCTATCAAAGGTTTAGTGACAGAGCCTCAGGTCGAGGAAACGGCAAGCAGCGGTGGCGGCATGCGCATGTTTACCATGGAAGATGTATCTGCCATGTCTAAGCAAGGTATAAACCCAACATTGGCTGATGAGATTAGCAAATTGGAGGGGCAATTAGCTGGTAGTGAAGGCGAAGATCGCATTGCCATTTTGGAGCAGATTGCTCAGAAATGGGATGATCTAGCCAAATTTGCACCGCAAGGATTCGTTTATGAAGAGATGGCCAAAACCAATCCGAAATTCGAATACTGGTTGCAGGCAGGTGATGCTTATCGCAAAGCCTATACTAATTTGCAAGATACCGTCTTAGCAAGAGAGCTAAACCGTCTTGCCATGGATTCGTATCAGCAAGCTGTAGATTTGGATGGGAGTAGCTTAGCTGCAAAAACCGGTCTTGGCGCTACGATGGTAACGGGAACTAACAATCCTATGGCAGGAATTGCTATATTGCGAGAAGTTGTGGCGATCGATCCAAAAAACCTAGAAGCCAACAAAACATTAGGTTTGTTTTCTATGCAGTCAAGACAATTTGACCGCGCTGTAGATCGCTTTCTTACCGTCATCGAGATCAAGCCCGATGCAGAATCGTATTTTTATCTAGCAACAAGCTATGAAAATATTGGGTTGAAAAATGAAGCTATTGCCGCTTTTCAAAAAAGCAAGGAAATGGCTGCAGATCCGACCCTCTCCCAATTCATCGAACGTAGAATCGAAGAGTTGAGCAAGTAATTAACATATTATTTTATAATCATTTAAAAACATTAAAGCTATGCCAAGCGGAAAGAAAAGAAAAAGACACAAAATGGCTACTCACAAACGCAAAAAACGTTTAAGAAAAAACAGACATAAGAAGAAATAAGTTGATCTCTCTGTTTAGCGGAGAGAGACATTTATTGTCATCGTGGAACAATTCTCTCACTTCAAAATGGCGTGAGAGAATTGTCCGTTTTTAATTAAACAATTTTGTTTTATTGGACCAAGAAAGGATATGGAGCGAGTCTGTATCTGTCCATAATTGAAATAGCTGTTGGTAAAGGAATTAATCATCGATTCAACTCCCGAAAAGGGGGTGACTATTGCTTTACTACAAGACAAGCAGTTGGTAGAACTGAACACCGAAAAAGTGGATAACCACTATGCGGTGGGTGATATTTACCTCGGTCGTATAAAAAAGATTATGCCAGGGCTCAATGCGGCATTCGTAGACGTAGGATACGAAAAAGACGCATTCCTGCATTACCTCGACCTTGGTCCACAAGTCCAGTCACTACTCAAGCTATCTCGAATAGTAAAGAACGGCAGTTATCAAGAGAAACTGCTCAGTAGTTTAAAACTCGAGAAAGATATCGATAAGGCAGGGAAGATCTCGGACATACTGTCCAAGAATACACTCATTCCTGTGCAGATAGCCAAAGAACCTATTTCGACCAAAGGCCCTCGCCTGAGTTCGGATTTATCTATCGCAGGCCGCTTTGCGGTTCTTGTCCCTTTCTCCAGTTCTGTTTCCATCTCCAAGCGAATCAAAGGTAACGCCGAGCGTAACCGCCTAAAGAAGATTGTCGAAAGCATCAAACCACCAAACTTTGGGGTTATCATCCGCACCGTATCCGAAGGAAAAGGTGTAGAAGAGCTACAGAAGGATCTGCAGGATTTGATTTCTAAGTGGGAACGGTTTACCAAGCGCCTGAAAGATGTGGAACCTGCGCAAAAAGTGCTGGGCGAAATGGATCGTGCTTCCACCATACTCCGTGATATTTTGACCGACGAATTCAGTCATATTTACGTGAGCGACTCTGGAATCTATGACGAGGTAAAATCCTATGTACAGGAGATCTCGCCAGATCTGGAGCGAATCGTGAAGTTCTATAAAAGCAAAGAACCTATCTTCGAACATTATGGTGTAGAGAAGCAGATTAAAGCATCTTTTGGCAGAACGGTAAACCTACACGGTGGCGCTTATCTCGTAATCGAGCATACTGAAGCGTTGCACGTGATAGATGTAAACAGCGGAAACCGCATTGCCAGCAAAGAGAACCAGGAAGATAATGCACTCCTAGTAAACAAGGAAGCGGCCAAAGAAATTGCGCGTCAGCTTCGCTTGCGCGATATGGGCGGTATTGTGGTGATCGATTTTATTGATATGCACAAAGCCACTAATCGCAAGGATCTGTATGTATTCTTGAAGGAATGTATGGCTGGCGATCGTGCCCGACATACCATCTTGCCACCGAGTAAATTCGGTTTGGTACAAATCACTCGTCAACGGGTTCGCCCAGAAATGAGCGTGGTAACCAGCGAAAAGTGTCCGGCGTGTGATGGTACGGGAGAGATTCGATCAAGTATTGTTCTGTTAGATGATATTGAAAGTAATTTGAGCTTCATCCTGCAAGAACAAAATGAGAAAAGCATTTCCCTTTTTGTGCATCCTTACATTGATGCATACATCAAAAAAGGTTGGATCTCAAGGCGTTTAAAGTGGTTCCTGAAGTACGGTAAATGGATTAAAGTCAAACCCGTGGCTTCGTATTATTTGACTGAATTTCATTTCTTCAACGCAAAAGAAGAAGAAATCAAGTTGTAGTCATCAAGACATTACAAAAAGGTCGTTATCCGAATAGGGTAACGACCTTTTTTGTGCTTACATCTCTACGACAAATTCTTCTAATGGCTGTCGCACTTTCTTCATCGGTGCTAACCAATCGCGTTCTTTGTCGGCGTAGCCAATATACATCAAGCTCACACTTTTTAAGCCTAACTCTTGCAATCCTAATACGCGATCTACAGCCGCGTTATCAAAACCTTCTGCCGGTGTGCTGTCAATTTTCAGTTCGGCTGCTTGTGCCAAGGCCAATCCCAAAGCAATATAGGTTTGTCTAGCAATGTGCGCAAAATTAGCATCAGCAGCTTCGTCTAGGTACATCTCTTTTAGCTTATCTGTATAATTTACGAATCGGCCGCGAGGAAGATCGCGAACATCTGTCGTAAGGTCATACACCGTATCGATACGTTCTGCAGTATATCTGTCCCATGCAGCGAATACTAAGATGTGCGAACACTCGCGTACGCAATCTGCGTTTAGTGCTGTAGGCGCAATTTGATCACGAAGTTCTGAATCTTTTAGCACAATCACTTTGAAAGGTTGCAAGCCCGATGAGGTAGGGGCTAATCGGGCTGCTTCTACTATTTTATTAAGATCGTCTTGACTTACTTTTTTGGTCGGATCGTATGCTTTACAGGCGTGTCGCCAGTTTAAATCTTCTATTAATGACATTCTTTATTAATTTATTGGGTATGATATATGTACTTATTTTTTTATAGGTATATTAATAAAACAGAAATCGAGAGACAAGTGCTGCGACCATAGCTAAGATTGCTGGAATCCCCTGCTTCACCAGTATACTTTTGGATGCAGTAGCAGCACCATATACGGCTGCTATGATCACGCAGCCCAGAAAGAACAGCCGTATGTTCGATGACCAAATTGGATCAGCTACGAAGAAACTCCAACCCAGACCAGCTGCCAAGAACCCATTATATAATCCTTGATTGGCCGCTAGGCCTTTTGTTGGTTTGAATAATTCTGCTGGCAGTGATTTTCCAAACGTTTTCTTGCCGACGGTCTCCCAAGCAAACATCTCCATCCATAATATATAGATGTGTTCGATGGCTACTACAGCAGTCAATATACTTGCGATGATTTCCATAGATGCTATCTAGTCGTTATTTGTAACGGTTAGTTTCACATCGATATTATTACGCGTAGCATTGGAGTAAGGGCATATTAGATGTGCCTTTTCGACAAGTCCTTGTGCCTCTTCTTGCGAAACGCCAGGAACATTTACTTGTAGCTCTGCTGCTAATCCAAAACCACCACCTTCAATTTGTCCAATACCTACCACAGCGGTTACGGAAGTTTCTCCAGCAGGCGATTTCTCTTTTTTGATCACCAGCGTCAAGGCACTATCAAAGCAAGCGGCATAACCCGCCGCAAATAACATTTCTGGATTGGCATGATCATCATTTTTTCCACCTAATCCTTTGGGCATTCTTACGTCGATATCTAAGACGCCATTTTCACTCTTTACGTGCCCTTCTCTACCTCCGGTAGCGGTAGCACCAATACGATACATTTCTTTCATGACTTTAAATTTTACGTATGTTTTTACGGATTTTGCAAATAATGTGTTGAAGTGTTTTTAGTTCAGCTGCCGACACGGGCATCGCCTCCATTAATTTAGACGGTATATTAGCTGCTTCAAACTGCAACTTTGATCCTGCTTCTGTTAGGGAGATGAGTACGCTACGTTCGTCTGTCGTACTTCGCTTTCTATTCACTAGACCTTTTTGCTCCAATCTTTTGAGCAATGGAGTCAACGTGCCACTATCCAGATCCAGCTGTTCGCCTAATTGAGAAACGCTCTGTTCCTCTTTTTCCCACAGCACTAACAATGCCAAATACTGCGGGTACGTGAGATCAAGAGCCTCTAAGAGAGGTCGGTAAGCCGCTACAATATCCCGTGCTAATGCATAAATTGGGAAACATAGCTGACTTTTGAGCTTTAACTGTTTGTTATCTTCTACATTATTCACATCACAAAGGTAGATTAATTTAAATTGTGCACAATCTAATTTTGCAAAACTTACATTGGCATTATAAATAGATCAGCGATAGCGCTGACGAAAAACGATATTGGATGTTAATAATTAGGTGAGCCAATGAATGGCAATACTATCTTTTTCCATTTTCCGGAAGTAAGTCATTTGCCGCTTAGCATAACGTTGAATTTCGATGGTTAGTTTTTCCACCATGGCGTTATATGATAATGTTCCTTGAAGGTACAAGCTCACATATCGGTATTCTAATCCGTAGTAATCCAGATCTTCGTGACTGAGGCCTAGTAGCAATAAGTTTTGTACTTCTGTGATCAATCCTTGTTCCAAACGCTGTAATAGTCGTTGATGGACAGCTTCACGTCTTTTTATAAGCGGTGGATTTAATCCAATAGCATAATAATGTTGGATGATTCGCTGAGGACTCAAAACCGGATTGTGCTGTTTTAGATATAATATAATTTCTAGGGCACGTACCAAGCGCTTGTGGTTGTGAAAATCTATTTTGTAATCGGCAGGAATGCCTAGCTGATGTATGTCGGCGATTAATTGTTCTTTGGAACGTAAAGCCAATTCAGCCTGTAGCGAAAGGTCTTTAGGGATTTGTGCGTAGCGCGAATACTGTAAGATAGATTGGATATATGACCCTGTGCCGCCGCAGAGAATGGGTTGTTTGCCACGCGAAACGATATCATCAAATGCGGCGAAGAAATCCTGTCGGAATCGATCTACCTGATAGCGATCTCCTGGTTCGGCAATGTCGATGAGGTGATATGGGATATCACCGTAAGTGCTTAGATCTTTCCCCGTTCCGATGTCCATGTGCCGGTACACCTGTCGGGAATCCGCGGAAATGATTTCCCCATTCAGCTCCGCTGCCAAAGAAACGGCTAAAGAAGTTTTGCCGGAGGCGGTGGGACCAATGATAATTAATAACGAATCAGGCGAAAGATTATCTTTCGCCTGATCTATTATGGTTTTCAAATTCGGCTCGCCGATCATGAATTATCCTTCAAATTTGGTCCATTTTTCATTGCTTGCATGGCTTTGTACCACAGTGTCGATGAATTGCATGCCGCGAACTCCATCATGCACATTCGGGAAATCCAATTGCTCGTCTGTTGGCGTTTGTCCTTCACGTTTTGCCGATACCGTTTCCGCGAAATTGCGGTAAATATTCGCAAACGCTTCTAATAATCCTTCTGGGTGGCCGGAAGGAATACGTGTGTTGTAGGTGGCGAAAGAACTTAAGGTATACGGAGCAGCATAGGCGTTTCCAGTACGATAAATCTGTCTCGGTTGATCGAGCATTTTAATGATAAGGTTGTTTGGATCTTCATTTGCCCACTCCAAACCACCTTTTTCGCCGTAGATACGAATGCGTACTGCATTCTCTTCACCAGCAGAAATTTGCGAAGCCATTAACACACCTTTTGCACCTTCGGTAAAACGAAGCAATACCGAACCATCGTCGTCCATGCTACGGCCTTCTACGAATGTAGTCAAATCAGCACAAAGGTCGGTAATGCGAAGTCCGGAAACATATTCCGCCAAGTGCGCAGCATGCGTGCCGATATCGCCCATCACGAGTGATTTGCCAGACTTGGTGGGGTCAGAGCGCCATTCAGCTCCGCTGCTAAGTTCTTTTTCGGTCAATCGTGCCAACCAACCTTGTGGGTATTCTACAACAATTTTTCTGATTTTTCCAAAATGACCTTCCTTCACCATGGCTTTGGCTTGCTTCACCATCGGATAGCCCGAGTAAGTGTGCGTCAGTGCCAGCGTGCGTCCAGTGCGTTGTATAATGTCTTGTAATTCTTTCGCTTCTGCAACTGATATGGTCATAGGCTTGTCTACGACTACGTCAAAACCGCTCTCCAGTGCTAGTTTGGCTGGGCCAAAGTGCAAAAAGTTAGGAGTTACGATACTGACGAAATCCATACGAACGCCTTCAGGGAGTTGTGCTTCTTTTTGAATCATATCGACGTAGTCGGTATATATTCTGTCAGGTTGTAAAAATAAAGCCTTACCGGATTCCGTTGCTTTTTCTGGATCAACACTAAGTGCGCCACAGACGAAATCAATTTTGCCGTCAATAAAGGCAGCTATGCGATGTACCCCGCCGATGAACCCATCTAGGCCACCACCGATCATACCCATGCGTAGTTTTCTTGTCATGTTTTTCTGATATTTTGAGGTCTAAATATAACGAAAACTAATTCGTAATATCGAATGGTAACACCAATTTCGTACTTCCGCTATTCATCTTGTAGATCGCTGGATGATCCTTGTCTTCATCCAGCGTACTCGCGATTGATGGTTTATGAGGAATAACAACGGGTTGAGGAGCCAACGTTCCCTTCTCAATAAAGCCAATTTGTTGCAGGGAAGAATCTTGGGACCAATCTCGATCTACGTAGGTCATGAGATCGCCCGGTTTAAAATCTTTCCGAAAGGCAGCAATCAATTTGGATAATCCGCCAACGGCAATAAAGTCGCGTTTGTGGCAGAAACGAATCAGTTCAAACGAACGGTAATCTTCCGGTTGCCCTTGCATTTTCCGACCGCCACTAAATACAGCGATACTCACCAGTTCACCTTCAAAATATAAGCCATAGCGATATTTTCCAGGCATCGGTGTTTGCAAATGGTGCTCGGTAAGGAATGCTGTCGTAATTCGTTTGTCTATTCGGGCCACCACGGTTTGTCGAGCATAGATTCGCCGGCCAAAGCCTGCAATTGTGCGTATTCGAGCAAGAATCTTGTCCATGTCGTGTACCAGCGCATGAAGATCAATATGGATGGTTTTAAAGTTATCGTTAATTTCCAGCCTATGATGTACATCATCTGGATAAATCCATAGGCGCATGGGCAGTTTGTTGGAAGATAACTCCACCACTCCCTGATCTAAAGTGATTGCGCTAATGTCGTCCATCATGATCGCGCCAAGTGCTGTTATAAATCTACCTAAGACTGCTTGCATGATCAAAATTACACATTTTCCATTCGGCCTCGTCGTTGCTATGCTTAGTATTTAGTAACTAATAAAGTCACTGGGGAATAGGCATGCCTGATAGTAAATCAGGTACATGTTACTTGTATAATATGTACACTGGCGAATAATTGGTAACTTTGCGTTGCAAAAGAAAAATAGCATGAAATTACCTATAGTAGCTTACGGAGATCCGGTATTACGTACAAAGGCAGAAGAGATAGAAGAGGATTATCCTAATCTAAAGGGTTTGATTGAGGATATGTTTGAGACGATGTATGCTGCTAGTGGCGTGGGTTTAGCTGCTCCGCAAGTTGGTTTGCCGATTCGTTTGTTCGTGATCGATGCTTCTCCATTTGGTGAAGATGATGAAGATGGCCCGGGTGATACCACTGCCAAGGATTTTAAACATGTATTTATCAACCCGATCATGGTGGAAGAGAGTGGCAAAGAATGGGGTTTTAATGAAGGCTGTTTGAGCATTCCTCATATTAATGAGGAGGTAATGCGCAAAGAAAACATCATCATTAATTACTTGGATGAGAATTTCGAGGAATATGAAATGGAACTCACCGGTCTAGCTGCGCGTGTTGTACAACATGAGTACGATCATATTGAAGGCAAATTGTTTCTGGATAAACTAAGACCATTGAAAAAGACGATGCTCAAGTCGAAGTTGGAGGCGATTTCTAAAGGTGAAGTTCGTACGTCGTACAAAATGCGTTTCCCACAACAAAAGAAAAAGCGATAATCAGAGGTTCTGTTTATACTATGATTTGCTCGAGAACGCTTTTTGCCCGATCGGGAGAGACCAGTTATAGCGAACGGAAATAATTCGAATAGTAAATACAAGACTTGCACTGGCAAATGCATTGATCGCCGGGTCGACCGCCATATTATCTAATATAACAAAAAGCGTCGCGCCGGCGATACATGCTGTCGCATAAATCTCCCGACGTAATATTAGTGGAGGAATTTGTAATAATACATCTCTGATCACGCCGCCCATAGAAGCGGAAAACATTCCTAGCAGCACTGCCGCAAAAGCGTTGCTTTCATAATTCAACGATTTTTCAACACCAACTACGGTAAAGAAACCAATACCAATCGCATCAAACAAAGTGAGTGTGCGTGCCAAAGCGTATAATTGCTTGTTGAAAGTAAGCGAAATGAGTACGCCAATAGATATCACAATGATATAATTTCCGTCTTCGACCCACACAGGTCGTATATTTAAAAAGATGTCACGGAGTGATCCTCCACCTATAGCGGTCACAAATCCCATAAATCCGACGCCAAATACATCGACGTTATTCCTGTTCGCTGCCATTGCACCAGATATCGCAAACATCATCGTGCCCAATAAATCTAATCCGTATAGAATATTCATTTCAACGCTTTAAAACCACTTTATCCAAATATATATAATTTTCTATAGGCGGATATACAATTTTGACTGGTATTCTCCGTTAGTATAAAACCCTCTTGCGATAAAGTCTTTGTGATTCGCTAGTGAATTTGGGTCGAAATTTTCTGACCTCTTTTTAAGGTAGTTAGCTTTGCTAGAACAGGAAATAGTAAAAAAGGTTTTGGAGGTGCGAAAGTTTATTCTACCTTTGCACCACTCCGCAAGGGAGGAACGATATTGAAAGGATAGAAAAAGCGAGTTTTAGGGGGCGTTAGCTGACAAAACGAGCGGATTCGGGAAGAGGAGATCACCAAAAATATTTTCAAAATAAATTTGGAAGATCAGAAAAGATTCCTACCTTTGCAATCCCAACCACAGAGGAAGGGAAACAAAAAAAGAAACGTTAAGCTCGATAGAGTAAAACATAAAGTGCCAAAGCGCGATGCGGCGGCGAGAAAGTTCTTTAAAGAAATGATCATGATGCGTGGTGAGTAGTTTAGCTT